>NZ_JBHUJV010000043.1:0-1018 GCF_042683485.1 Cohnella sp. GCM10020058 | reverse complement strand
TCTTCGTCCTTCAGCGTTACGGTACTTTCTTTAGCTGGCGAGTTTCTTTAGTCCTGCTGACTGTGCCGCCATGGCGGCTTCCCTGGACTTGCTGTGTTTCTTACGACGGTTGCGCTTCTTGTTCCAGAACAGCATGAGGCATTTTCGGATGTACCAGTCGATTTTGTTCAGGAATGGGTCGGCAAAGGAATCAAGCGCGTAGTAGTTCTTCCACCCCTGTATCTTGGGGTTCAGTTCCGCCACCATCTGGTTCATCGTCCAGTACAGGCGATTTCTCGGCTCGGTCGCTTCCTTCACCTTCTGCCTCATGCTCTGCATCGCTTTCTTAGACGGGTAACTGCGGAGGATAGACACCGTTTTGTTCCCTTTCAGCTTCTTCGGTATTTTCCGGTGATGCATCCCCAGAAAATCGAACCCCTGCTTATCGTCCCACAGGTTGATGAGCTTCGACTTTTCCCTGTTCATCTCGACTTCCAGCTTTCCGAATACCGCCTTGAGCACGTCAATCGCTCTTAGCGCTTGTTCCTTGGTTTTGCACAGGATCACAAGATCATCGGCATATCTCACCATCGTTCCCGTCTCTGCGAACTTCTTCTCCCAGATGGTATCCAGGTAATTCAAGTACAGATTCGAAAGTAAGGGTGAAATGACGCCGCCCTGCGGACTTCCCAAGTCGGTTTCGTGAAGCTGATCATCTTTCACGAATCCTGCTTTCAGCCACTGTCGGATCAGCTTCAGCACCCTTCGGTTACTGATCCGCTGCTCCACCAGTTGCATCAGTTTGTCATGGGCAATGTTGTCAAAGTAGCCGCAAATATCGATGTCGACCACCCAGTAGACGCCTTTCTTCACCGCTCGACGGATATGCCGGATCGCACCGTGCTGGCTGCGCTTGGGTCTGAATTCGTACGAGCAGTCTTTGAAGTCAGCTTCGAAGATCGGCTCCACCACGATTTTCGTCGCCATTTGCACGACTCTGTCCCGGATCGCCGGAATGCCCAGCGGTCGCATCTTGCCG
>NZ_JBHUJV010000042.1:0-1289 GCF_042683485.1 Cohnella sp. GCM10020058 | reverse complement strand
CTGACACTCGTCGTCGTGTCGTTAAATACATACCATTGTGACGCCAACGCAGGTTTAGCCGCCTCCCGCACGACTACTCCGGTCCCCACCTCGATCTGATTGCCGCCCTCATGGAGGACGAGATCGCCTTCGTAATTTACCGCCTCGTCTACGCTGGCCGCGAGCTGGTAGATCAGGCGATACGGCGTGAATGTGGATGCGGCGTAATCCGAAGGGACGGTCGTTACAGCGCCCGTATTGCTCGTTGCGTCCCAGCGCGTCCACGTCTTCGTTCCGCTGCCGTTGTAGGCCGTACCGAAGGTGCCGTTGTTCATTTTCCAACCGTAAAAATATGCCGCGATCTCCGCAGCGCTTGGCGTGTATGTCTCGCCCCATCCGGAATCTGCGTCAGAAATTGAAACGTGAACCGCCGATGAATATGAGTAGTACATTTTTAGAACATCGGCAGATGATGGAGCACTGCCGCTATTTTCTGTTTTCAGAATCTTTCCGTCGTATTTTATTCCTACGGCATTGTGGTTATTGTTTGTAGCTTGGATGGATCCGGCGTAGACAGATTTGAAACCCGTGTAGTCGGCGAAAAACGTCCACGTCAGCGATCCATCTAGTACCATCTCCCACAATCTCCGCGTCACCCTCGGCTTGCCATCTCCATCCGTATACAGAGTGTCGGCGACGGAGACGTCTACGTTGCTGCGGAGTTGGGCGCCGGGGAAGTACAAATAGCTGCCGCGTTTGGGCTCGAACGTTGTAGCTGCTGATCCTAGTTCGAGCTGCCAGTTAGAAAGCACGAACGACCCAACTGCATTATTGGTGAAGACGATTCGAACATAATTGCAATTCGACGGCGTGGTAAACGTCAGTCCTTGTAACCAGCCTCCTCCCGCAATCCCTGAGATGCTGGCCTGCTTATCGTCCAAAAATGCGCCAACAAATCCACAGTTAGCCGACGAAGTGTTGCCCGAAAATTTGTACGATTGGCTTGGGAGAACCGGGATAACCATAGCGCTGTCCTGGAAGGTTGCCGTCGCGTTGAGCATCAACGAATACTGGCTCGTCACAACAGCATTGGCGTGCAGCGAGTCCGGCGACCCGGGAAGCAGATTCTTTCCCGCGTTGCCCATATACACCGCATTGACATGCTTGGCATCGTCTACATACGGCCACTTAGCGGCGACTTGGGCGGCGGTCATGGAGTCAATGGCGGAGTAGTCGGCGGAGCTGATTTCGTAGACTCGGACTCCGTCAACATATCCGTACTGCCCCGTCGTACCCACAACGACGATCTT
>NZ_JBHUJV010000041.1:0-1394 GCF_042683485.1 Cohnella sp. GCM10020058 | reverse complement strand
TACGCGTTAGTTCCATCGATCATCCACTGATTGTCTTGCAACTGATTACGATAGATGGCTCTGATGCGGTCTGTTCGATATTTAAGGGATGTGCTGACACTCGTCGTCGTGTCATTAAACACATACCATTGCGACGCCAATGCCGGCTTTGCTGCCTCCCGTACCACAATACCGGTCCCAACCTCGATTTGATTTCCGCCCTCATGTAAGACGAGATCGCCCTCGTAGTTCAGCGCTTCATCGACACTTGCGGCGAGCTGATAGATTAGGCGGTACGGCGTAAATAAAGGCGCTTGTGAAGTTGGAACCGTGTTGGCCGTGGATAAGTTTCCAAGGTCAAGTGACCCGTCCGCCTTACGAGCCATCCAACGTTTGGTACCTGTACCCGTGTAAGCTGCTGTACCGGTGCTATCCGTATCGGAGGGATACATCTTCCAGCCATAAAAATACGCCGCGATCTCCGCAGCGCTTGGCGTGTAGGCATCGGCCCAACCGGAATCGGTGGAGGAAACCCCGATAAAAATACTTCCATTCTCTACATAGCAAGTATCCGCGAGGATGACGCTATAAATGGAAACTGCTTTGATTAACTTGCCGTCATACTTAATCGCATACATATTTGTAGAACCAGTAGGTAATCCCGAAAATACAGTCTTTACTCTTTTATATCCTGTTAAGCCCTCGACAAAAATCCATGCTTGGGTGCCATCTTCTATTTGTTCCCTAAGCCTCCGCGTCACTCTCGGCTTACCCTCTCCATCCGTATACAGCGAGTCGGCAACGGAGCCGTCTACGTTGCTGCGGAGCTGGGCGTCGGGTAGGTACAAATGGCTGCCGCGTTTGGTCTCGAACGTGGTGGCCACGGAGCCTAGTTCAAGTTGCCAGTTAGAAAGCACGAACGACCCAACTGCATTATTGGTGAAGACGATTCGAACATAACTGCAATTCGACGGCGTGGTAAACGTCAGTCCTTGTAACCAGCCTCCCCCCGCAATCCCTGAGATGCTGGCCTGCTTATCGTCCAAAAATGCGCCAACAAATCCGCAGTTAGACGACGAAGTGTTGCCCAAAAATTTGTACGATTGGCTTGGGAGAACCGGGATAACCATAGCGCTGTCCTGAAAGGTTGCCGTGGCGTTGAGCATCAACGAATACTGGCTCGTCACAACAGCATTGGCATGCAGCGAGTCAGGCGATCCGGGGAGCAGATTCTTTCCCGCGTTATGGACATACACCGCATTGACATGCTTGGCATCGTCTACATACGGCCACTTTGCGGCTACTTGGGCGGCGGTCATGGAGTCAATGGCGGAGTAGTCGGCGGAGCTGATTTCGTAGACTCGGACTCCGTCAACATATCCGTACTGCCCCGTCGTACCCACAACGACGATCTT
>NZ_JBHUJV010000040.1:0-4018 GCF_042683485.1 Cohnella sp. GCM10020058 | reverse complement strand
TTGTGGGCAGGATGTGGGCGATCAACAATGAACCGTACCGGGGCTTACCCGAAGTACGGTTCATCCTCATTTTTCATGACCAGCAATAAAACCTTGTCTATATGAAGCCGTCCCGATCGTGAACATGTACTCATCAACAGTGTTCTCCAAAAGTACGACCAAATGTTCACTATTAGATGAACCCTTTTGAATTTCAGCAATTAGTGCCGAAATTTTTAGTCTAGTCTCACGGTACTGCTTATCTAACTCCATAAGCGTAGTATCAGATCCGGCAGCAATTGACTGCTCCAGCCATTCCATAATCGCCATGTCACTATACGCTCCTCTTTGTTATAATGGTAAAAAAATCTGTAAGGAGGATAATCATTGGCTTTCTCCCCTGGGAGAAGCCGGCTTAAGTATTGGCTAACTGTTCGAGGTATGAAACAAGTGGACTTGTCGCGACGAACAGGATGGTCAAAACAAAATCCAGAAAAGGGTTGGTCGCCCCGGATGATCTCTTTCTTTTGTACTGACGCTAGCAAGATGTCACCGGAAGCGATGTATACCATCTCCTTTATTCTCGGCATTCACATGGAAGAGATCTGTGAGTGGGACGAGGAGGATTAAGCCGGTTGCGGCGGTAATTACCGCGCTCCCTCGGGATAAAAGAGTAACTATTGTTTCTGAACCTAATTGTAAACGCAGATATTGCACGAAATGTGTCGAACTGTGCCGAAACGGGCAAAGAATTAAATCGTTCGGAAATTCGCATAAAAAATGGCGATGTTGATATTCTATAGATACAGCCCCGGAACCCACCCTCGCCGGGGCTTTGTTATGTCTTCCTTCTGTTCTGTGGAACCTGCCGCATGCTCTGGATGATTTGTCCCATGTATGTACCGAGCATTATTTTTATCTGCGATCGGGCGGCTTCCTTGGTGATGCCGAATTTAGTTTCGTATCCGCGGGCGCTGTATCCCAGCCAAAGGGCAAAGTCGTCCTGGTCCATGTCCCACGTTTTGATCTGGCGCCGGCGCAGCTCGCTCCGGAGGTCCGCTAGATTCCCCGTGATGATGTCCATGAGAAGTTCCCCGAAGTTCTTAGATAGATTCTTGAGAATGCCGCCTGACCATTCGACCTCATTCTTCGCTAGCTCCAACGTATCAAGCATATACGGCATGATGACGAGATCGCGAATCATGGTCAGCTCTCCGACGCTGGCGTGGCCCTTAAACTCATCCGGCATGGGATTTCTCAGGGCGGCATGCCAAGACGCGTTCAAGGCATAGTGTGCGGGGTTGGCGCTTGTCGTGGTCAAATACCTTGGCATGACCATTCGACACGCTGGAGACGGTTACACGACGCTGGGTGATGGTGCCTTTGCTGTCCTCATAGATCAGTACGACGGTTCGGCCGATGTGCTTATCGAGTTTCATGAACGAGTCTCCTTCACTATACGTATTGTTCGTGAAGTGCGCGGAGTCCATTCAATCTGTCCACTCTCTCGCAGCTTCTCCAAGTATCGGTGCGTATTTCCTAGTCCTAACCCGGATGCCTCCGCTATCTCGCGAACTGTAGGCGCAAACCCATATTTCCGTGTTAAAGCGCTGATTGACTTTAAAATGGCGTCGCTCGGTGAGTACATGCTGCTCGCCTCGATTCGTCAAAATAAGAACATTTGCTCCCATTCTAACAGTCTGCGGCGAATTTGTGAATCGAATTAGGAACGTACGTTCGCATAAATTTAACCTAAAGCCCCAGTAGTATTCACCAGGGCTTGCGCATACATTACATCAGGCACTTGGCGGACTCTTTGGGTCCGTCTTTTTCTTTGTATAATGGGGGTTTCTTTCAAGGTCATCGATGAGGGCGCAGATAGCGAGTTGTTCGCGAGTGTCGTCGATCAAGGAGGCAATGAGGGATAGGTTTTCGAGGCTGGCCATATCCCAGCAATACGCCGCGTTAAGCTGCAGGACATGCTGCATCTCTTCCATTTCAGGCGGCGTAAGTGGGCGTTGCTTGTTGATCGTCCATAGTTCGGCCATACGTTGGTGAAAGGACTTTACCATATTAGCCACCATATGAGGCACAGCACGGCGCCGGCCGCGATGACGATCCATCCGGCTGCCATGCTGTCTTTGCGTTGTCCTGCGGCCTCCTGCGAAGCCTCAACAGACTTGATGCGGTTGTCTAGCGTATAGCGGAAACGATAAACCGTTTTGTCTCCCAACTGTACCATCTCCTCTTGTGGATGATGGTCTATGTATATGCATAGTTACCTTGTATCTTGCACGTCCGACTTGGATATTTTTCTTTCCCATATGTCATTCACGGTCCAGCGTTTCGGAATATCCATTTGTTCGCCCCGATCGTTTAACCAATCCACGACGTCATATGCGATCGATAAATGCGGACGCGTCTTGTTTCTCGCCAAATCCGTTATGGTGTTCCTGCTTACGCCGATTGCTTCGGACAATTCCAACTGAGAAGCGTTCACCTGAACCAACGCTATTTTAATGTGGCAGGTCCATTCCCAATCCATCCCAATCACCTCGCCCATTACTTCAACAGGCGGGCTTGTCGATTCCTTCGCCGATTATGTCGGCACAAAAAAATATATAAGTTATGGAAATTTATTATCGTCATATGTCGACAAGTATGTTATTTTTTAACTTAATGAACGATTAAATAAAGGGGATTTCATAACTATGTTGGTTCTTTTCACTCTGCTGTTTCTCTTGTCTATTGTTGGAATTATTTATCCTCGGATTTACAAAAAGATAGTGAGGAGAGTTTTTAAGCGCTGGGTCTACATTGTTGCTACTGTTGTCTTTTTCATTCTTATATTGGTCTCTACTCCTGACACGGACACTTTAGATGAGGCTGCTTCTAGAACAGATAAGCCCGCAATATCCAACGCATCCTCGCCAAGCTCAATAAAGGAAGCTTCTGCTAAGGATGAGGAGAAAGCAAAGAAGGAAGCAGACAAGAAGGCCAAAAAGGAAGCAGAAGAAAAAGCCAAGGCGGAAGAAGCAGCTGCAGCAAAAGCAAAGGCTGCAGAAGAAGAGAAGCAAAAAGAAATCGCTGCAAAAGAAGCCGCTAAGAATCCAAAATGGGACATGGCTGAGGTAGATGCAACGGAAAGCGGAAATCTACCGCTCGGAATTAAGATGCTTGAAGCAATCGGCAATCAACCTGTAACTCCGAAAAATGTTAAAGCAGGATCTGTATTCAAGGCTCCGTGGAATTATTACGGCACGCCAATTGCTTATACCGTAACCGTGACAATTGTTGAAGACTACCCTCCAAAGAGTGACTACGGAAAGAATGGCATAAATGCTCAAGTTGTAGGCACTGCTGATGATGGGACCATACTCGATATACTTTCAACATCAAATAGTGGAGATATCCAAGTTGGCGACGAAATAAAAATTACTGCTTATACAGTCGGAAAGTTCACTGTAAAAAACAAGTTGGGCGGACAAACTGACCAGCTTGCATTAATAACTAATAAATTATGAAGAGGGCCATCCGGGCTCTCTTTTTTTTTAAAAACGAAGCCCCGGCATCTATTCGCCGAGGCTGTCTTCGTCGTACTCGAACCCATCGCGCCGCATTCTCTCCCTCACTGCTTCCAGTATATAAGCGTTGCGGCTTTTATTTGCTCGTCCTGCAGCTTCATCAATTAGGTCGCGACCGCCCTTGCGAACCGTAAATTTTACCTGATCATAGTTCGCGGCGTTGTACTTCGCTTTTGCTCGCGTCGCGGCGTTCTGCTTCTCCATGCTCCTCGCCTCCATTTTCAATATCCTATCACAATAAATATACTGGTACAAGTACAAAAACACTTGCAATATACTGGTACTAGTATATAATAGAAATATAAAGAGGTTGAACGAACGGCCTCTGGAAAGGAGAACACCGCATGAAGGATTGGGTAACACTGCTGACCGCCATCATCCAATGCATCACGGCAATAACGATGCTGAGGAGTGGCAGAAAGCAAAAAGCCCCCAAACGGCGCGAACGGCGCAAA
>NZ_JBHUJV010000039.1:0-650 GCF_042683485.1 Cohnella sp. GCM10020058 | reverse complement strand
ACGGCTACCGGACTGCTTGTGGCTGCTCAGGGCTGCCGACGCGCCGCGCGGATGGTTTGACTACGCCGACGTCGCGGACAAGGTTGTCGCCGTCGTACGGCGCTTGACCGTGGCCGAGCTGAGGGCGCAGGAAGAGGCGGCATTCATCGGATAAAAACAAAAGCCCCGGCGATTATTCGCTAGGGCTTTCTTTCTTATATTCGATTAGCTCGCTTATGTCCTCGATCCCGAGCACTTCCATGATCTTTTCCAGGTTCTCGACCGTCCAGCGCTTGGAACGGTTCTCCACCATATCGTCAACACTGTTCCAGCGGATGCCGGTCGCTTCACTGAGTTGTCGGGTATTCCAACGCTTCTCGAACATAATCTGCCGTAGCTTAAGTCTCAGCATGTTAAACGCCTCCCGTTCAAATATACAACGGAACTTGCTGAATATTCAAGTACCAATTTATCGATTTACGTTGAATATAAACGTTTAACGTTGTATTATAAGAATATAAGGAAGACGCAGCAAGGTCTTCCGGAAAGGAGAAAACGGCATGAAGGATTGGGTAACACTGCTGACCGCCATCATCCAATGCATCACGGCAATAACGATGCTGAGGAGTGGCAGAAAGCAAAAAGCCCCCAAACGGCGCGAACGGCGCAAA
>NZ_JBHUJV010000038.1:0-718 GCF_042683485.1 Cohnella sp. GCM10020058 | reverse complement strand
GCCACACAAGGCATTGTAGAGAATTTCTAATTTGCGCATTTTCGTTTCGCTATCCGGTTTTCAAAGAACAAGTTCTGCCCTCCGCCCATCTGACAAGCAGGCTGTGCGGAGAAATAAAGATGGTGGAGACTAACGGGATCGAACCGTTGACCCCCTGCGTGCAAGGCAGGTGCTCTCCCAGCTGAGCTAAGTCCCCATGGGAAGTATTCAATTGAAGCTTAGTGGTGGGCCTTAGTGGACTCGAACCACCGACCTCACCCTTATCAGGGGTGCGCTCTAACCAGCTGAGCTAAAGGCCCGTATGATATGGCCAGTCTCGCTGGCTTGATCCCGATTCCGGTGAAGGAATCAAGACCGGCTTGGCGACGTCCTACTCTCCCAGGACCCTGCGGTCCAAGTACCATCGGCGCTGGAAGGCTTAACGGTCGTGTTCGAGATGGGTACGCGTGGAACCCTTCCGCCATTATCACCAAACCGGTATTGCTACCGAGCGATCAAAGATCGTCTCGGACGTGCCGCAAGCGTTAGCGTTTCGCTAGAAACGCGTTCATGCGGTACGCGAAGGATTTCTCCTTCAAAACTGAACTCGAGCGATAAAGCAACGGACTTACGTAATGCCCCGAAGGGCTCCTTAGAAAGGAGGTGATCCAGCCGCACCTTCCGATACGGCTACCTTGTTACGACTTCACCCCAATCATCTACCCCACCTTCGACGGCT
>NZ_JBHUJV010000037.1:0-587 GCF_042683485.1 Cohnella sp. GCM10020058 | reverse complement strand
CTGGTTGTCTTCGCAACTCCACATCCTTTCCCACTTAACACACACTTAGGGACCTTAGCTGATGATCTGGGCTCTTTCCCTCTTGACGACGGATCTTAGCACTCGCCGTCTGACTCCCGAGCATACATCCATGGCATTCGGAGTTTGACTGGACTTGGTAACCCTTGGCGGGCCCCGCACCCAATCAGTGCTCTACCTCCATGATGCTAAATCTCGAGGCTAGCCCTAAAGCTATTTCGGGGAGAACCAGCTATCTCCGAGTTCGATTGGAATTTCTCCCCTACCCCCACGTCATCCCAGAGCTTTTCAACGCTCACGAGTTCGGGCCTCCAGTAAGTGTTACCTCACCTTCACCCTGCACAGGGGTAGATCACCCGGTTTCGGGTCTACGACTACGTACTAAAGCGCCCTATTCAGACTCGCTTTCGCTGCGGCTCCGTCTCTCCGACTTAACCTCGCACGTAAACGTAACTCGCCGGTTCATTCTACAAAAGGCACGCCATCACCCCTAGATCGGGCTCTGACTTCTTGTAAGCGCACGGTTTCAGGTTCTTTTTCACTCCGCTCCCGCGGTGCTTTTCACCTTT
>NZ_JBHUJV010000036.1:0-16133 GCF_042683485.1 Cohnella sp. GCM10020058 | reverse complement strand
TCGTGGACGCCTTGAAGGATCATCTTGCAATAGTTGTAAAGCTCGTAACACGGCGAGTTGAGATCGAAGCCGGCCGTCGTAATAACTGACGTTAGGCATTGCTTCAGCTTCTTTTGACCACCCGTCAGCAGCTTGTACATCTGATTTATCTTGTGCTTGTGGTACTCGTCAACGCTGGCGAAGTACGGGCGGAATCCGTCGATGGTGTCCGTGTCCCGCCCAAGCGCCCGGATCTCTCCACGGGTCAAATTGCACTCGATTGTGCTCTTGTACTCCTTGATCGTGAAGAAGCCATCTTCGTATTCGTTGCCGCCGAGCTCTTCGTCAGCATTGATGAACTTGAAGCACTCTTTTAGGACGATTTTAGCCTGCGCTTCCTTCGTGGCCGTGCAATAAATCTGCGGATACATGTAGCCATCGAAGTTTCCGTAATACAGCGCCGGCACCGCGTTCCCGATTGACTTGCCATTTTGACGAGCGACCTGGACATATGAGGTGCGGAACCGGCGATAGCCGTCCAGCTTCCGCCAGCCGTGCCAACTCCCAAAAATAAAGTCTTGGAATCCAGCCAGCCGTAACGGCTGCTCCTCTTCACCCTCGGCGAGCATCAAGGATTCGGCGAATTCGATGAGCTCATGCGCGCGGTCCGGATCAAACACGAACGGGAATTCCTCAGAGCCCTGCCTGTCCAGATCGCGCATGTGCCTCTCGCAGGCTTGGCGCTCCGTCTCGCCCGCGATGATCTTGCCCGCTATAACCTGTAGGGCGAACGCTGTGACGCGGTCGTGTTCGGCGACCACGCCGTATGGATACCTATCCACCGCGGCCGCCCCCTGCGGCACCTCCGAAGCGTCCGAACTTGCTTGGCGCCTTCTCTTCCTTCTTCGGCTTCGGCACGTTCTTGATTTTGGCGAGCGGATTCAGGAATAGCCGATCTTGCAGCTTCAGCAGCATGTCCATCTTCTTATTGATGGCCGTTTCGATCTTCAGGGCGCCGTCAAGGCTGGCGAGCTGCGAGAGGTACTTCAGCGCCTTGTAACCGGCGCCGTCGACGTCTTCGGCTTGATCCAGATAATCGGAGAGCACGTCCTCGTCGATCTGAATGCGGTCGATCTGCTGATAGCGCTCCTGCAGCCGTTCGTATTCGCTGTACGTCTTGCAGTAAAGCGCAAGCGCGCCGATGTCGGAGCTCGACAGCAGGTCAACGCCTTGCTTCGAAGCGCTCTTGTATTCCTTGATCAGGTCGTTCCAAAGCTTGGCCGCGGTTTTGTCCTTGGCGACGAACGCCGGCTTTTTTAGCTTCTCGAGCTCATGCTTACCGAGTTTTACTTCGCCTTCCTGGCGCTCCCTGATCTCGGCTTTGGTCAGGTGCTTCCGGCCGTTCGCCTGAATAACGTCTATGGGCTGTGCGTTCTTGGGCACCTGATCCACCTCCTAAAATTTTGATTGGGGAGTTTTTGCGCGCAAACAGGCCGACGCGGTCAACGGGGCAAAAGGTCTGAAGGATTTTGGCCCCCCTCCCCCTTCAGCGGCCGCCGTTGCCGAACCCTCCATCCTCTCGCGCCGTCTTGGCGCTATGACAGGTCTTGCAGAGTCCTTGCCAGTTGCTTCGATCCCAAAATAGCGTCATGTCTCCGCGATGAGGCTTGATGTGATCGAGGTCGGTCGCAGCCGTCAATCGTCCGTTGCGTTCGCATACGACGCATAGCGGATGCTTCAGCAGCCACGCCGCCCGCGCCTTGCGCCATGCCGATCCGTAGCCGCGCTGTGCCGATGTACCTCGATCCTTCTCAACTTGAGCGGGAGCCCGCGCATGCGCCTCACAGTATCCGCCCGTTGTTAGCGTCGTGCATCCAGCCTTGGGGCAGAACTTCTTAAGCGGCATGTTTCATACTTCCCGTTCAGGAGCCAACCCGATATCTTGTTCAATCGAATCCAGTGTTCTCTTGATGCGCTTGTCAACCAATTGCGGCTGCCCTTGTCGACCCAATAACTCCGTCAGCTTAATGAGTTCTCGCAAGTATTGCAGTTTGGCATCGAACATGCTTTCTTTGTACATCGCTGTAACCTCCGCTGCTATTTGGTAATGGTTTTCATGGGTGCCTTACGTGGAATGCCCATGCCACCAAGAACATTGCTAATCCCAAGCCGACGACGATCATACAGAAGTTGTCCGCGAACTTCTCCGCTACGCTATTGGCCTCCATGTTCCAGCCGAATAACCACGTTTCCAGAACGTTTAGCGCGAATCCGATTAGCGTAACTATTAACCCTGTCTTCATGTTTCGTCCTCCGACATAAAAAAGAACCGAGGCGCATTAAGCGTTCCCGGCTCTTGTAACGTATTGGTCTTGCTAACGTATATCCGCGGCATACCGGCCCGCCACATGGCCTTGCGGAGCCTGGGGCAACCTTGCGTCCGGGTGTGGTGGTGTAGCTTGCGCATTCGCTCGCTATTCCGATCCTTTTTCACCCTGCCGCCGAAGCGACGTTGCTTTGATCCAGCGCACTCCACATTTTGAAGAAGGGCGATGTCGCTATAGGCCGACATGTTTCATCCGGCACAAGTTCGGCAGACAATGCCCCATATTACCTAGTTGGCAATCGTATGACAAGAACTGACGTTCTAAAATATTATTGCCGGAGCCTGTCCAAAACTTTCATCTGCGCCCGCCTGACATGTGTACCGACCGAGCTTTTCGTAATTCCGAGCATATCAGCAATCTCCGTTAGCGTAAAACAATGCCCATGTTGAAGCTCATAGCATTCCCGCTCCCTACGGCTCAATGTGCTCAGTGCTTCCTCGATCTGCTGCCGCTGGCCGTCTGTGATGTTCGACGCGGCGCCGGCTGTGCTGTTCGCTACGAAAGCCTGCATGAGAAGCGGGTCCATCGGTCTTTCCCGCTGGTAGGCGGCGCGCCGTTCAATACCCCGTTTTATGCCCGGCTGCCGACCGGTTTGCATCCACTGGAGATCATAGTTGCGGTCGCTTATCATTTCGGCGAGAACGGATCTCTCCCACTTGTCCGTGCTCAGTGTGCGGTAAGCCCGCAGGAAACGGCGCGTATGTTTGTATGCTGCGATCAAGTCTTCCATGCGGACCCCCGCTCCCCTCAGTCTCTTGCAACGCCATAATCGAATGCGCCGTCCTCTACGTCCTCGATGAGATTGCGCAGCACGGTCGCCGTCCGCTGATCGTCTTTCTTCTCTTCGATCCCGGCGCACACTTCCAGATGTTCGATAAGCTGCTGCTTGTCCACTTGCGCCGATGACATGGCTTACAGACCTCCCAAGCCGAGCTGCAGTATCATCCGGTTTAGCGTCACCTTGTCCATGTTCAGCCGTTTTGCCAGCTCCCGCCGTGGCATCTTGCTGTAATTGGCTCGGATGAATTTGGCGTGCTCCTTCGGTACGTGGACCGGGATCGGCGATGACGCGGGCGCCTGCGGCGTTGTATCGTGGTTCTTTTCGATGTCGTAGGTATCGATCAGCACTTTGTAGACTGGGATGTTTGGCAATCCTTCGTTCTTGACTGCCGACTTCTTGACAAGGCGCTGTATGGTTAGGCTGGCCGTAGACTTAGCGATTCCCAAGTCTTCCGCAATCGCCGTCGTGCCCATGTTTGCTCTCATGCGCTCAATCACTTCTGCTTCCCGCTCCGATAGAATCATGATCCGGCTTCCCCCTTCTTTTTGCTGTCGATTACGCAGCCCGCTATCCGCCCGTTGAATTCCTCTTTCGTGAACATATCGGTGCGCGGGGAATACTGGCGGTTCTTCTGGTTGCTGGCGACGCGGCCCGCTTCCTTCCCGCTTCGGCGCAGCTCCTTCATGATCTGCTCATCGCTCTTGATGAGATATTCGTACAGCGGCCGCATGACGGCGTTCTCGTCCTTGCAGCGGCGCCGGGCTCTCCGGTTCTCCTTCTGCTTGCGTAGGATGCGCCAGCCTTCCGGCGCGTCATAGGACGTTAGCTCGACCAAATGGGCGAGATCGTTCCATTCGCTGTCCAGGCGGCTTATTTCGGCGTCATTCTTCTCGACCCGTCGGACAATGTTCTCGGCCAACTCGGAGATGAGCTGCGGCGCGGTGAATGGATCGAATGGTATGGTCATGCACTATCCCCTTCCTTGCGCATGTCCTCAAACTCGGATACGAGTTTGTCATACACTTTGAGCATGTCCGCCCGCTTTTTAGGATCTTTCTCTTTCTCGATCTTGTAGGCGCCGACACGGATCCGGGCAAGCATCCGATCTTCCAGCGTTTCGACGCCTGTTGCTTTGAAAAATGTGTCTTGCTGATATCGATCAAACTGCGCGGTCAGTTCGTACGCTTCTTCGTATTTGCCTTCCTCGTATAGCTCAATAGCCGTTGCCACGATGTCCATCGATCACCCCTCCTTGTAGAACAGGCATTTTTTATCGCAATAGGCGGCAAGCAGATGATCTCGGCAGCCGAAGTCATAGCTTTTTAATCCCTGCTGATAGATGCGTTCCAAATCCTTTTCCGATAGCGGTGGGCGGTTCAATAGGTTCCATTCCACTAGCGCCGCCCATATCATCCCGGACGATAACCCCGCGTGCTTCAGGTGCGTTGCGACACGGAGCCCGATATTGTCCCGCTCCCCCTCACCTACGCCTTGCATCATTTGGTGCAGGCATAGCTTGGTTCGAACGCCTTCCGTGCGTGTCGAGTCTGTGCGGCTGGAGCTATGCGGGCGACTCTCGTCTACGGCCTGCCAATACAGTTCCGCCAATTCTTCGTGGCGCTCCGCTTCTTCTGGCGCCCATTCCTCCCGTTTCTCCGTTGCAAGCGTCATGATATCTTCGGAGGTCGCATTGTAAAGCTCGAACGGGTAAAGCTGGATTTTGTATTTGCCACTCTTAGAATTTAGGGTGTTCGGTACGCGGAAGATGCGGACTTTGTCGTATATGGAGCTGTCATATTCCACGCCGATCATGAGGCGCTTAACGAAGCTACGGAAGCGGTCGTGTATGTCCGCTCCCGGCTCCGCGCCGACCAACTCAGACGGAATCATGATATGAAAACCCTTGGAGCCGCTAAAATAGAGCGTCAGCACGTTCATGTCGATGTCGTGGCTTTTCAGAATCTCCAGCGCTCGTACGGTCTGGTATATGGCTTGTCCGAGGTCTTTCGAGTCGATATCGATGGGAATGAAGTCGGCGTATGCTGGACCGTCGAAGCCCATCACGCTTTTGTGCGGCTTTCCTCGCTTGGATGTGACGATGTTATTGTCGAAGTATTCCGCCATCGTGTCATCGTATCGAAAGTAGGTCATATAGGTATCGAACAGGCGCTTGGCTGCCGGGTCGCCAAGCTTCGAAAGCTCAACCATGTTGTTCCGGTTGTTCGCCCCGTTGATCGCGATATCGACCCACTTGAATTCAGGATATTTCACCCGAGTTCGACAACCTTCTGCGTCCGTTTATTGAACCGGCAATAGATCGCAGTAGCATTGTCATTCCGGCGAACCTTGTATTTCACGATCTTGTAGTTTACAAGCATCCGCTTTTGGGCGTTGCCGATCGCTCTATCAATGCCCTCGGCATCGTCGGCCGTAGTGGGCTGGAAGAAGAGAACACCGTCGCACGCGTTCTTCATCTTCTTCGCTCCTTCGAGCATTCCCGCTTCGGTAAGCTGTCCAAGAACGATAATCGGAATATCCAGCTCTACGGCCAGTGTCTTAAGCTGCTCGATCATCTGGTATAGCTGCTGCCACTCTTGAAGGCCCCGCGTGTTCTCAGGCTCCATGCGCCCGATGTAATCCACAATTAAGCATTGAAGCCCCTGCATCTTCTGGCGAACGATGCTTGCAAGCCCCTTGGCCTTCGTGACCGTAAGATGCGGGATTTTCGAGAGTACGACTTTCGAATCCGCCAACTTGTCGAATGCGTTCAGGATTGTCGGCCAGGATGTGCCCTGTTCAATGACGCCGGTGTAAATCTCCGAGAAAGACGCACCGCTGAGTTGTGCTGCAAGCCGCCCGGATAGCTCTTGTTCGTCCATTTCCGTATTGAGATAGTAAGTAACATAATCCTGTTCAATGCCAAGCACGCGGGCGAGGTTAAGCGCGAACCCTGTTTTGCCGTGCCCGGACTGGGCGCAGATCATCAAGAGGTCGCCGCCGCGTATCCCCATGAACGTTTCGTTCAACCGTTCGAATCCCTCTTCGTTCGGCGCCAGTGAGAGGCCGACCGTTTTCTTCGGGCTCCTCATCCGAGCCTCAAAAGCCGCTTTATGTGCCGGCGCATAATCCATCGGCAGCAGGATATCCTTTTTCGACTGCTTGCCCATGATGCCCGCATTCATCACCTGATCAATTTCGGCAGTCTTGGTCCCGTCTCGCTTGCAAAGTTCGATTGCCTTCTCAGCTCGGGCGACCGTTTCCCGCCGATATTTCAGCTCGTTCAGCTTCTGAATGAAGAACGTCATTTCCGAGCGATTCACGCCAATCTTAGAGAGTTGATCGATAAATGCCTTAGTTGCCGGGTTTTTGGTGGAGCCTTTCAGCATCACCGCCGTTGTCGCTCCGCTCTGCATCATTCCGAAGATATCGGCACACAACGGATCTTGGAAGCAATCCCGATCAGCATAAGCCAGAACTTCATCGATCGTCATGATGCCGTCGAGGACGCCCGTCAGCACATGCATTTCTGCTGTCGTATCATTCATCGAATTCCAAGCTCCTTCATGATCTTTTCGGCCTCTGCATCGCTGATTCCGGTATCCGGTTCATTGCCGCGCAATTCCTTTAGGATGCGGATGACCTCGGCTGGCTTCGGCACAAATTCCGAACGTCTGAAGTGTTCGACCAATGCAAGCCGCGATTCCTCATAATCGAATCCTTCCAGTGCTTCCGCCCAATGATCTGCAGCGCTTTGCGACGGTTGGTAGTTGGTAAAGTCCCCGATGATGATAAGCAGACGACCCGCGTCCTTTTTGCTCATTCTTTTTGTCATGTTCATTCATCCTCCAAAGATGCGAGATATGCTTCCCGATCCCATGAACCCGTTCGTTTCTGTGCGGATTTACCGATGCCAACCTGAAGCTTTTTCGTAGCCTCTTCTTCCGTCGAATTTTTTACGATTCCAAAAGTGTACTCTTCCTTCGCGCTGCGTTTGCTCTCCGTAGCCATGTGCGTAAGAATCGCATATTCCACGCGTACGGGTGAATACTTAGCGAAGTACGTCATGATCTTATGCACAACGCTTTCGGATATCTTTTTGCTTTTCCTCGTTTCGGCGATGAATTGCAAATAGTTATCAATCTTTTTTAAAAGTTCAGGAGAATATCGAGAGCGGAAATCGGAGATTTCTGCGGATATATCTTTAGTATTTTTCTTACTCTCATTCTCCCTCTCTATCTCCCTCTCCCTTTGTGGCGTTTCTGCACTACAATTACCTGGGTTTTTGTATACATTAACTAAATTCCCGTCGACATTAATTAAAGTAATGGGCCAAATGACCTTTTGTGCGGCATCGTTCAAATCAATAAGTGTGTACTCCTTGATGAAGGTAATACTCTTGCGTCTTTTCGATCCTCCGATGTAACGATTTTGGAATCCGCGTGAAGTCAAAACCCCATGCTTGTCAAATGTATCTTGGTGGAAAAATCCCCATTTCAAGCATTCATTTACGACTTCATTTATTGTGTTAATGTCTACACTTACTCGGTTAGCGAAAGCATATTGCTCTTTCTCTCCCCAGAAATAAAAGTATCCGTTTTTATAAATCGCCATCATCAAGCGAATTACAATGCCGAATCCTAGAGTTCCATGCTTCCCGATGGGCACGATCAATTTATCGTCCTGGTCAATGTCGACGTCTAACGGGAAGTAGTCCAGTCCTTCTTTAATTGGCCGCGCCATCGGCTGTCCTCCTAATCGCGCCACATGTCGGTTTTAGTTTCCGGCAGTTGCTCCGTCTCGTAAATTTCCTGCCAAGTCTGGCCCTTGTGGAAGTAGAATTGCAGCACCCACGAATGACCGCACTCACCCCATTGCGTGATGCGTATGAGCGTCCCACGGCCCCAAGGAGGGCCGCTGCGCACATTTGGTATTTGGTGATCGATTCGGCTTACAACGCCGCCTGCATTGACCTCGACGGCCTGCAAATGAACGTTTTCGTTTTGGCAGATCGGACACCGTTGGAGGTTGTCCGGCCCGAAGGTCCCGGGATGCTGGTCGCTCATGAGAACACCTCCTTCAGGATGGATACAGAAGCTTCAAGAAGCGGTATCCCGCAATGAAGCCATCGATATAGGCGGCGCCTTCGCCCGCAGCGGAAGCAAACGTAATTTGAGAAATGAGGTCGTCCAAGCGAGATTCAAGCTCTGGAAAGTCAGCGACGATAGCTTTGTGCATCGCCTCGACCTTCTTCTCCTCCGCTGCCTGCACTTCGCGGTTTGGCCCCTGATACTCATAGCTCAAGAGCTGCCCCATAGCCACTTGCGTGAGCACATCGACCATGCCAGCTTCGTATACATCGATCTGTTGGTATACCTGCTGGCCGGAAGGTTTCTTGCCGATGCTCCCGACCGTGTCGAGACGTACCATAGATTTAAGATTAGACATCTGCAGCCGCCCCCTTCGTCGCCGGAGCCGCCGGGTATGCGATCGCTTCAATCTCCCGTGCCATGCGGATCCCGTACCCCACGCCGACGCGGAAGGCCGCGTTCAGATGCGCAAGGGCTACCAGACCGACGTTATTGTCGAGGTCGATATAGACGCGCATCCCCATAGCTTCTTTCACGTCCTGAAGCTGTTTCTTATATTCCGCCATTGCTTCGCGTACGCCTTGGTCTGCATCGACCAACGCATCGATATTTTCATGATCTTCGTCGATGAGCTTGGACAAAAAATCGATATGAGTTCCCATGTATACCCTCCGAAGTTCGTCGAGGGACTTGCCTCATTCCGCTCGAGCGTGTAGAATGAGGTCAAGTTCTCTGACGTAATGTACTTAATGAATCGCTTCCGAACCTGCCAGGGTATCGCGGAGGCGATTTTTCGTTTGTTCGGTATCCCTACCGTGCCTCATGATCTCCTCTCTCTTTCCATCCGGTCCATTGATACCTGCCAAACCGCGGACCAGCCTTGTCCGATGGTTGGCGACCTCGAAACGATCGCGTAATCACCGATCAACTTCAGGGCTACGCTCGGCGGATGGCCGGCGTGGAAGAGGTGCCCCGCGAAGTCCATCAAAGCGTCGTTATCCCGGCCGCCGATCACATCGACGATGACGTCACGGATATGGCCTTCGGCGTCGTCTACCTTCGTAGCGTCGAACCCGAGGATTTCCATAGCGTCGCCGATCTTATCAAGGGTGCGTGCTTGTTCGAAAAGCTTGGTAAGCTGCGACTCAGTTACGGTATAAGTGCGTTCCATGTGGTGCCTCCCTGGTTGTCAAAATGACTGCGTATTATTCCAAAAAGTATTCCTGAAGCGCTTGTCAGAATGGACGGAAAATATTCTAAAATTATTCCGCGGGCGTCGAGCGAACGATTTTGATGCCGATCGCCACTTGCTTAATGATGGCTTTCAACATGAGGCCGGCGACCGTGCCGAGTACAAAGGCCATCATAAGCGCGTCACCGAGATAACGGCTTCGGATTCCTTGAATAGATCGGGATCGGATGAAAAGTAAAGATCGGCAATTTTCCGGTCGTAAAGCTTCCCCATGAGGTACGCCGTATACAATTCCGTATTAGACGGATTCCGTTCGCACTCTCGCAGCTCGTCCACCGTAATTCGAAGGAAGCGGGCGGCCAGTTCTTCCGTGAAACCAGCAAGCAGTCGGGCGGCTTCGAGCGTATAGACAATATTCGGAATTTTGATCTCTACTTCAGCCGCTGTCGTCCTCTCAATCTCCTGCTCTGGATCTGCGCTCGTCTCCCGCACGTGCTGCACGCCGCCTTGGGCTCGCCAGTCCTCGAACGCAGCTTCTTGCCCTGTCTCCTGCATGAACCGGGCGTACTGTCCCACGATGGCCGTCAGGTCTTCTGCAAGGGCGACGGCGCCTTCTAGCGTGAATGGTTTGTTCATGGATGGGGAACTCCTTCACGAATCATTCTTGTAACCAGACTCTCTCCGGTCTTGCGCTTCGATAGTTCGGACGTCGCGCACATGTAAGCGAATCCGACAAGATGGAAAAACTTGTTTTCATAACACCGGGTCATGAGCAGCATCTTTATATCGCCTTTTCCGAATGTCTCGCGGAAATCCTCGCGTATCATTTTCTTCGTGGAGTTATAGCACCACGTACCGTCATCTTCGTATCGCTTGATCGGCGGAAACAGGCTGAAGAATTCACTAACCTTGGTCCAGCGCAGTTCCTTGTCAGCAGCATTCACAATCGTCAAGACTATGTGCGGGTTTTCTCGCGCGAATTCGCTGGCATATCGATGGTTCTCAAGAATCCTGCCGAGCTTCAATAGATTCACGTATGCTTTAATTGTTCTCGCTCCTCTCAATGCGTTGGATGAATCGGAAATAATCTTCATATGAACGCTGGCGCAGCAAATGCAAGTGAGTCAGGGTATAGCTGACTGCCATCCACCAGTTAAACTCATATCGCTCATAATAGGATTCCGAGTCCATGCGGAGCGCGTCCAGCATCGCGCTATCAACGTCATGATCGTACATCTGCAACATCTCGACCCATTCCGGAAGCATTTCAACTCGTCTAGGCTTGGGCATTATGCTGAGAACCAGCCACTCGACGCCGTTCACTCCTTGGGCGAGTTTGTCCTCGATAATGGACCATTCGAGTTTGAATGAGGACCATTCTTTTGGCTTGAGGTTTGACATGTCCGCTCCTCTCAATTCAGTAATCCATCAGGCGGCGAGCCGTTATCGGGCCAACGAGGCATATACTCGCCGAGGACCGCATTCACTTTCTCAGTCACGATCTGCCCAAGTTTCGACCATTCTTCGTCAGACAAAGATGTTTCTTTGT
Organism: Cohnella sp. GCM10020058; assembly: GCF_042683485.1. Lineage (NCBI taxonomy): Bacteria > Bacillati > Bacillota > Bacilli > Caryophanales > Paenibacillaceae > Cohnella > Cohnella sp. GCM10020058. The sequence continues at coordinate 5,158 of NZ_JBHUJV010000036.1, read as the reverse complement.
CCGGCCGCGACTCCAACCATTTAAGGGCGGCGTGGGTGGATTCGTGCATAAACGATCGGTTTGCTTTCTGCATCTCGATCAAGGCAACTTGATTGTGTGCATGTCCATTGATAAAAGCCGTGAGTCCTCGACGCGATAGATCGGACTTATGGGAATAAACACGTGAGATGAGCAGCCTGCGAACGTCTCCATCGAAGCCTGGCGCCTTGAACGCTTGCTCCCATTCCAACCGCTTTGCCCCTTTGTGCTTGTTCAAGACATAATTCCTAAAGGCTGCAATACTGTTCTCGAGTCCGATAAAAGTGAAGTTTGAATTCGCCTCTTGCTCGCTCATCGTTCCTTTCCACTCCCGGAGCTGAGCCGTGATCTTCCTACAGAACACCTTCCCTTCTTCCGTCGCCGGGATGTCCTTGTCGTTCATGGTGTAGTAAAGGAGAAAACGGACTTCATGGTCGCTCTCGATCTGCATCAGATGCCGTTGGGACAATTGAGCTTGCAACGTTTCAAACAGGCCAGCGTTACCGCCAGGAAGCAGGTTCATGCTCAATGATGGTCACCTCAGATTTTTGAGTATTGATGAACGTGTAAAGGTCTGCCGCCAATTTGCCTAGAAAGTCAGCTTTTAGGGCGAGCTTATTTAATGTGAATTGATCGAGGCGAATGTCGGTACGCAATGCTTGGTTGATCTCTTCCGCCTTCTGTTCGATCTTCTGCAAGGGTATGGCTACGGCATTAAAGATTGCTGCCTGCTGTGCTGCGTGGTCGCTGCTCTCTTGAATCTCTCGTTGCCGCGCCATAAGGTCGCCAAGATCGGTTTCGAGCTGCGCCTTCTTCTTCTGGAGTTGAGAGACTTCACCGGCCTGCGTCCGCAGCTTGTGCAGTTCCTCCCGTGCCACCTTCTCCCGCTTCTCCAGCTCCGCGAGTTGCGCCAGCGTTTGCGGGCTGTCCTTCGTCTTGGATCGTTTTAATTCCTCGATCTGCGACAAAAGCTTGTCCTGCTGCTCCGAATGCTGATTAATGGATAACTGCCGGGCGGCTTCGGCTTGCTTGGCGCGTTGTTCGGCGGCCTGGAGTGACTTCTTGACTTCGCGCAGTTCTTTCACCGTCATGTCGTCGACCATCTTCTCTTCGCCAGTAGACGGGACCGTCTGCGGCTCGGTGATGAATTGTTGGCGGTCTACTGCTTCGGGAAGCGAGAGCATTTCGAAAATTTTGCCTGTTGGCAAACTTGGCGACGTCGCCAACTCTCCAAACTGTTCGAAAGCATGAATCATTCGTTGAGCTGTACTGTGGTCGATATCAACTGACTTAAGCCAATCCATCCACTGTCCGTGAACAAGGTCGTTCTCCTTCACATGTTTCAGCCGCTTGCCGATCTCAAATACGGCTTGCCCGGCGATCTGCTTATAGCTGTTGATCTCGGCCGTCAGTACGGCGAGGTCGTTGGTTAACGGTACTAGCACTCTTGCGCCCTCCCTTCGATTCGCTCGATAGCCTTGCGATAATCCCGCTCCATGTCCTCCACTTCCTCGGCCGTATGCACCACTACTTCGCCTTCCATCGCAACGACTGCGCCGCCGCTGGGCAGATCGATCATCCTGATATCGTCGCCGCTTACATCTGCAGCCGCTTGCCCATCGGCCAGGACAACGACCGTGAAGACGCCTTGCGTGAAGCATTCGCACAGCACCCAACCATTCATCTGGTGTCCGAATGCTTGTTTGATCGTCTCTTGCACGACCTCCCAGTCTTCGCATGGGTTGATGTCAAAAATCTTGTGCTTGAACGGTTCGTTCTTTTCGATAATCAATGCGTCGACCTCCTTGGGGTTGTCCTACTGAGCTTCCTTCTCTTGCCTTAGGATTTCGCTGACGATAAGTTTTGCGAATACATCAATCGCTCGTTTCGGATCGGGATGTGGAACGGTTTTGATTGTTACTGTTATCGACAATTGAACAGACCTCCCCCCTTAATAAAAGCTTGCCAATTATCACGAAATGTGATTTAATCATTATAGAAAAGTTCTTGTACTGACCTACCATAGAATTTAGATACTTTGATTTTGGTGCTATCACTTCCTTTTCGCTTTGAACTCTCCATCATAGCCAGCATTCCGTATGAAATACCGATTTCTCGGGCAGCATTGGAGATAGTAAGTTGTAGACCTTTTCGGGCCTCAACAAGAGCTTCATTCAAATTTTCCACCACCTTTTATCACGTTGTGTAATTAATATATATTACGATTCGTGATAAGTCAAACGATTTTATTTCAATTTGTGATTATTCGCAGGCGGTGTTTTCATTGAGCGAAATTAAATTTAAGGAACGATTAGCTTTATTGAGGAAGAAAAGGAATTTAACGCAAGCCGATCTGGCTAAGAGACTTGATCTATCACAAAGCACACTTGCTATGTGGGAGAATGGTCGGCGATCGCCCGATATGGCTACGGTTACAAAAATTGCCGCGTTCTTTAATGTATCGCTGAATTATCTGTTGGGATTCACCGAAGATCCGATATCCGATGGCCTGGTTACTACAGAAGATCCAAGTCTCGATGAAGACTATCATAAAATTGAGCGCTTCGCCCGACTAGGATCAAAACTTGATAGAAAAAGAGCTATTGCTATTCTCGATGCTGCTTTCGATCATGCCTTCTCAAGAGAAGACGACGATGACGATGACGATATTTAAAGCAGATTTTAATAATGCGCAAAATGCAGCCTATGCCTTCTTAAGAGCATCAAAGACTTCATCGCTCCCAATTAAGCTGAAAGAAGCTTCTAAGGTATTTCCAAACGTTAAAATAATGACTTATTCGAAATTCGGAAAAATTAGCAACATGACTTTTGAGGAAGTATGTGATTTTGCGAATAGCGACGAAGGTTGTTGTTATTTCAAACGATCTTCCAAGACTTATTTAATTCTATACAATGATTCTCTTCCAAATGAAGGGAGAAAGCGTTGGACTATAGCGCATGAACTTGGCCACTTTATGCTGAGGCATAATGAAAAGTCTAATAGATCAATATTAAGCCGGAGTACTATTTCAAGCGTAGAATATGAAGAATTAGAAAAGGAAGCCAATTGTTTCGCTAGAAACATACTAGCTCCCACTAAAGTATTATATGAAATTGGAAAATTTGATGCTGCGGATATTGTAAAGTGGTGCAACGTATCTAAGCAAGCAGCCATTAACATTTTAAAGAACTTTAACAAGGCTCTAACTAATGGAGCAATAAGGCGCAAACAAGATGCAATTTTGCAAATGTTTTCTGATTTCATTCATAAGACCATTCACGAGCATTTTTGTAGAAAATGTAAGGCTATTTTTTTTGCCTATTCTCCTTCACACTGTCCCGTTTGTTCGGAAAATAAAATCTCAAGAAAGCTCGGTGATGACAGAATGATTTATGTAGGATATTCGTTAGATGCAGATGGTCGTGCGGAAACATGTCCTCAATGCGAAAACGAAATGATTCATCCCGATGGGGATTTTTGTCCAGTGTGCGGTGTTACGATTGTAAATAAATGTACGGGCACTTTTTATGCCCATGAATACGATCACGATGGCACCCCATGTAATACACCCGCCGAGGGATACGCTCGATATTGCTATAAATGTGGGAACCCTACTACGTACTATACTAACAATCTCCTAAAGGACTGGAATAAGGAAAAAAACACACAGAACGTACTCTTGAACCGAACAAGGGGAGCCTTGCCTGTAGTTATTTCAGACGATGACTTACCATTTTGAGGTGAATCATGAATAATGGCACTCGAGCCGTTGCCTATCCGCGTTATAGCTCAGATAATCAGCGCGAAGAATCCATAACCGCCCAACTCCGCGCAATCGAAGAATATTGCAAGCAAAAGGGTTACACGCTAGTTGAGGTCTATCCAGACGAGGAAAAAACGGCCACAACCGACAAGCGACCCAACTTTCAACGCATGATCGCCGACAGTGCAAAAAAGCTTTTTGATGTTGTTGTGGTCCACAAACTCGACCGCTTTGCCCGCAACCGATACGACAGCGCTCATTATAAAAGAACCCTCAAGCGCAACGGCGTCCGCGTTGAGAGTGTTTTAGAACGGCTGGATAATTCCCCTGAATCTGTAATCATGGCATCTGTGCTTGAAGGTATGGCCGAATACTACAGCCTCAATCTGGCTCGTGAAGTTCGAAAGGGATTATCGGAAAACGCCATGAACGGCATTCACACCGGCGGACGACCACCTTATGGCTTGACAGTTGACCCTCAGACTCGCAAACTCGTTATTGACGAGCGCAAAGCTCCTGCGGTGCGAATTTATTTTGAGGGGATCGACAAAGACCTTTCTCTCGAGACCATTGCAACTGAACTAAATCAACAAGGCTTTCGTACGCAAGAAGGGCGAACGTTTACAAAAAATAGTTTTGACGGATGGGCGCGTAATCGCAAGTATCGTGGCGACTATGTATGGGACCAGTTGGCTCCAAAGGACGAAGATGGCGTGCGCCACGGCGACCATAAGCCAATAGAGGAACAGACCATAATACCGGGTGTTATACCCGCGATAATAAACTCCGCATTGTGGGATCGTGTGAACGCCAAAATGGATGAACGGAAGAGGGGACCCGGCAGGATGAAAGCGAAAGTTAACTATCTGCTCACCGGGAAAATTTATTGTGGGAACTGCGGCGCTCTCTACGCCGGGAACTCCTACACGAACACCAAGAGCAGCGAACGGACTTTGCTGACATACTATAAATGTCAGGGCAAGTGCGGAAATACAAGCGTCCGGAAAGATGCTATCGAAGCTTTGGCATCCGAAAAACTTATGAATGTCTGTTTTTCCAAAGATGGTATGCAGGAGATCGTCGAACGCGTCCAAACACTATATCAAGAAGAACGAAAGCAAACTGAAAATGAAGTAGAACCGATTAAGCATGAAATAACTGAACTACGGACGAAAATAAAAAATTGGACCGCCGCTGTTGGCGCAGGCGTCATGAGCGTAATTGAAGACATCAAAAATGCAGAACAACGAATCGAAGCGCTGGAATACGCTCTGCAACGCGCCGAACTAATCGGCAAAGTAAAATTCCTGGAGGAGCAAAGCATTCTTGATGTGATCGACGCAAAGAAAGACTCCCTCCTATCCGCCGATGACGAC
>NZ_JBHUJV010000035.1:0-12301 GCF_042683485.1 Cohnella sp. GCM10020058 | reverse complement strand
TCACCGCCTTAATAAAGGTTCGCCGAGATGGAATTCGAAAGGTGCTTAAAGATGTCGCCCGTGAGGATGCTTCTCGGATTGTCCAGCGCGGCAAAGTAAAGCAGGTTGCCGCCCGTCGCTGCGTCGCGGATTCCAACGTGCGTAATATTGCCCCAATCGGCTGTGGCGGTCGGGAATGTGACGTCGGCACTGTTCTTGATTGTCTGCTTTCCGCTCACGGCTGCCGGCGCCGCAAAGGCTACCGCCTGACGTGCATAGGCGCCGCCGCTTACCTCAGTGCCTGTGTCCGCCGCTGTCGGGTTGGACGTGTACAGCGCGATATAAACCGTCGTCGGCCGCGTGTAGTTCGTATTGCGGAAAACCTGATTCAGGATGGCGGTTGCAAGGAAATTGCTGATGTTCGCCATAAGGGCACTCTCCTATTCGAGTTGGTATTCGATTGACAGTTTCAATTGGTTAATCGTTGTGGTGCCGGCGTTCGTGATCTCGATCAGGGTCTCCGTCGGCTCTGTTCCATCTGAGAGGATTTGCAGGGTTGTCGGTGATGCCGTGATGGTTGGCGATACGATCTTCTCGGGTCCGTACGCGAACGGATTTGTGCATTTAAGCGTGATTTCCAACGTCCCGTATTCCCCGATCTGATCCGATCCGATCTTCCCAGCGAGCTTGGCGAAATAAAAGCGGTCGGGCATCTCGTCAAATACGAGCGCTCCGGCCGCTAGAGTTGGCTTGAACCAGTTATAAATGCGTTGCCGCTGACGTTCGAATGGCTCGCCGGTCTGCACGATGTCAAGTGACAAGTCGATCTGCCGTTTACCGTAATCGCTCCCGTAGTCATACGCGCCAGGAGCGCCAGCAATGTCGTCCTCGTACTCTCGCAGCTCGGGCGAGCTGATCCGGTACGACAGCAGATTTATGCCCATGTCAGAACTATGCTGCCCGCGGTAGGTAAATCCGTTCATCCGCCGCCGCCTCCCGTCATCGCTTTGCGCAGCACTTCAGCCGCGGCATTCCCGCCCGTGCGCTCGTAGGCTTTCAGGTCGACGCCGTCCTCAATGTTCGCCTCGTTGATCTCTACGCCTACAAAGCGTTCAATGTGGACCTGCCCGGAGCCCGATCCGATCAGGCTCCCGATCTGTTTCGAGGTCAAGACGGGTTCGCCTTGCTGGAGGATTGCGGCGACTTCTCCCGGCAGCAGCATGTCAGGACGAGAAAACTGCATTTCCCCCGCGATGCCGCCTGAATGGTAGATTGCGACGCCGTCCTTCATCCACCTTCCGGTACCGGCATTGTACGTGGCTCCGATCTGCGCGCCGAGCTTCTGGTTTGCCTCCTCGAGGTTCACCCGCTCCGCAGCGCTCGCCGTCTTCCAGGCTTCGGAGTTCGCAACCATCTGATCGATCACCGACAGTATGCCATTACCGCCCGAACCGGTCGCGGCCGGCAGGCCGGCAAGGTCCGCCTTGAGCTTCGCCATTTCCTCTTTAATCTTGGTGTTCGTAGAGACAAACGATTTCAAGCGGTCATCGTCCGAAAGCTTGTACAGCTCCGTTAGGTCTCCGGTCAAATCGCTTGTCGCCGCCTTGAGGTCACTGTACCAGGACTCGACGTCCTTCTTCTGCTTGTCGATGGCGCTGAGCTTTTCGTCCCGTTCGTCATCAAGCGCGGACTTCTGGTCCTCAAGGTCCATCTGACGCAGCTTTTCCTGCAACTCCTGGTACGTCTTCTGACCCTTCTCGCTCGTCGCAAGCCGATACTTCTCCATTTCAGCTAGGAGATTCTGCCGCTCCCGCAGCCGCTCGCCGTCGTCGATGGCCTTTTCTTTGTCCGAATAAAACTTCTCGATTTCCGCTCGCCGCACGTCTAGCGCATCGATCTCGGCTTCCTTCTGCTTCTCAATGGAGTCAAGCGTCGCCTTCGCCGATTCCTTGGCCGCCTTCTCCCGGGCCTCCGCGGCTTCCTGCTCGGCTTTTGCCGTCGCCTTCATGATGGAAACCTTGGCGTTATAGACCTGCGTGTCGGCCTGCTTGTAAAATTCCGAATCCTTCGCGTATCGATTGCGGACCCGTGTCCAGGCGTCCAGCTTCATACGCGTGATTTCGTCTTCGGATTTACCGGCCAGCGTCATGCGGCGTTCTTCCTGCTCAATCCATTCCTGAGAAGCTGTGAAGCGCGCTTTCGATTCCTCGGCAAGCTTCTTTTGATCGTCCTCGGCTTTCTTTTTGGCGTCGTCGGCCATCTGGTCTTTCAGTTTCTTGATTCTGACCTCGACGTCCATGCGGATATCCGCGTTCTTCTTGTAACGCTCCTCCAGCTTCTTCAGGGCATCAAGCTCCTGCTTTTCGCTCATTTGATTTAAATCCCGCTTGTACTGAATGTATTTGAGCGATGCTTGATATTGCTCCTGCTGGATCTGCTCGGCCGTCTTCTGCTTCTTCTCCTTGTCCTTCTTTCCGTCCGCTGCAGCCGTCTCATCCGCCTTTGTCCCGAGGATAGAGTCCCAGTTATCTGTTGCAATATCCTGTATGAGTTTGGATGCATCATTAACGGCCTTCTGACCGTTATTGATTTGGTCCTGCAGCGCATCCTTTGTATTTTTGAGGGCTGCGTCGGCCATTTCGCTATTAATCTTTTGCAGCCAATCAGGCACAAAGGAAGGCGTCTCCGGCTTGGCCCCGTTTTCGATTTTTTCAATCGTCGCCATGCTGTCCTTGGCGATCTTAATGCGCGCTTCCGCTTCGGTCTTTGCGATGTTCAAGGCCTTGATTGAAGCTTCCCCGGCGGCCGCGACGCGACTCTTCTCTCCGGTGATATAGCCCTTCAAGGCATCGGTATTTTTAATGTGCCATTGATTTTCCTTGTCCAGTTCAATGATCAGATCCGGGTATTGCTCTTTCAGCTTCTTAACAACGGTTTCGAGTTGCATCTTTTGATCCGTCGTTAGTTTTTCATTCTTGGATAGCTTTTCGTATTGAGAGTTCAAGGATTGTAATTCTTTAATGCTTTTGGCGTCGGCAATGACATTCTTCATCTTCTGGCGTTCGAGCTCAACCAAAGCTCCCGTCGCTTCACCTGCTGCCGCTTCCATTCGTTCAATAACCTTTGGCGCATCGTCAGGCGTGTTAATGCCCAGCTTTGACAACTGGCCGTCAAGGTCTTTCAGTTTCCCTTGAACGTCCCCCACCTGGCGGTTGAGGTTATTTAATGCCCCGTTGTCGCCTGCTGCGTAAGCCTCTTTCTGCTGTTTTTGAAGGGCTTGGAGTTGATTCTCGAGCGAGATCCGTTGGTCGAGTAAATCGTTTATCTTGTCGATATCGTCTTGCATGTTTTTCAAATCCTCGGCCGACCGGTTTAAAGGCGACTCTCCAAGCTTTTGATTGAGCTCGTCTTGGTTCTGCGCAAACTTCCAAACCGATTCAGAGGTGGCGTCTGCTGCTGCCTTGTAGGCGGTAACGCCGAGGGCGACGGCGGCGACGGCGGCGATGGCCCACCCAATCGGCCCCATTGAAATGTTAAGCGCAACGAACGCAGCCCGAAGTGCGGCAATGACGGCAATAAGCGACGTGGCGGCGGTAATTAACCCTGTGACTGCTACGGCTGATGCTGCGAGCCCTGCAACAACATCCCTATGACTTTCCGCCCAAGCAGCAAAATCTTTGACGAGCGGCATAATCGCGTCGATCAGTTTCGCAAGGACCGGAAGGAACGCCTCACCCAGTTCAGCACGCGCGGTCTGAATCGTCTGGTTGAATTGCGCCTGCTTGCCGTTGTACCCTTCCATGGCTGTAGCGGCGTTGCCGGCGAAGATTGCGCCGTCCTCCATAAAGCCGTTATAGGCGGCCTGGATCTTCTGCGCGTCGGTCAGCTTGCCGGCCGTCGTACCGATAGACTTCGCATAACGGTCGTACATGACGCTCAGGTTCGTTGTAACGCCGACGGCGTCGGTGAGGGTACTGTTGCCCTGTTTGATGCCCTGGAGCGTCACAACGACCGCCTCGCCCCATCCATAGTTGGCCTGACGGTTATAGGCTGCGGCATCGCCCAGGCGCGTAATGAGGTCGCGCGTTTGCTCAAGGTTAAGGCCCGAGGCGAGCGCCGTTTTGACGGCTTCCGACGCTTCGGCCACACTCATAAACCCTTTGCTCGCCAGCTCTTCGACAAGGCCTGTCGACTTCTCTACGTTGACGTTCAGCGCCTTCGATACTTGGATCAAGCCTTGATAGGAGTTCGCCATACCGTTCGCTTCGTCGGCAAGGCTCTTGATCGTCCGCACGAGGCCCGTCAAGACGCCCGCGGCACCGACGGCGGTCAGTGCAGCATGCAGCGCGTCAACCTTGTTTTCCGCCTTGTCCGTCTCGTCCTTGACTTCCGTCATCTTGGCTTTAAGCTTGGCGATCTGGTCATCCGTAGCGCCCACCCTGCGAAGCTGCGCCTCTAAGTGTTTGAGCTGCTGCTCGAGCACGTCCGGACGCATGTCGCGCAGTTCTTGCTGCACTTTGCGGACTTCCTTGCCGCTCAACCCGACATCGTAAAGCGTTTTGGTTATCTGCTTGAAGTCCTGATTAACCCGGCGCGCCTCGTTAGCCGATTCATTCAGGCTTTGCTTTGCCTTTTGCAAGCCTTGTTGGAATCCGCTCGCATCAAGCTCCATGCGCGCCCGGATTGCGCCGACTTCCGTTGCCATCTCCCCATCACCCCCCGTCTATGCGCCGGCGCAGCGCAGACAGCGCGGACCGGTCGAATTCGTTGTCGTCTTGCTCCTCGGTAGATGCCGCCAGACGCTCCGCGAATGCCTTGTATCCCTCGTCATCCATGCCGCGGCTGCCGACCGCAAGCAGCAGCGTTAACTGCTCCTGCATGGCTACGCGCTCGCGACGTGCCACCTTGTGCAAAAGCATGGGCAGGTCGACCATGTAATAGCCGTCTTCAAGCTCGCGCTGCGTTACGCCAAGTCGGATTGTACATTCGAGGAGCCATTCGGAGAGGCTGATACTTCGGCCGCGCTCGGCGCCTTCCACTTCCCGAGCACGCCGCGGAACTTTTTTGCGGCATCTTGAAGGTTGTTTTTGCTGGCCGTCGACGAAAGGAACGCAATCAGCTCGTCGTGCGTGACGTTCGCTTCGATCCATTCCGGCTCCAGCTCCGTCAAGACGGCCGTCAGGCGCACGACCTCGTCGAGCGTCATGCCCAAAGCCGCGACGACCGTCGCCGTAAAGTCAGGCGTATTGCGTGCTGATAATAGGCTAATGATGATTTGCGGCAGCGTCTCAATCTGTTCGAAGAGCGCCCGCCACTTGGCAATCGTGAGCTTGGGGATCGGTACTTGCCGGCCGCCGAATGCGACTTGATCGATGGTGCTTTTTTTGAAGCCGAGCATAAAATCCCTCCCAAAATAGGAAAGGAGCCCCGCAGGGCTCCGTAGATTAGGCGTCCGGGTCACCAAAGCCGATCAATCGGCCGGTAGCGTCCGGGAATGCCGCGAACGTGATATTGGTGACGAGCTCGCTCTCGAAGTTATAGCGATAGTTCAGGTTGACCTGCGGCGCCGCATTGAATAGCGTGACCGTGTCGTCAGGCGTCGAGCCTTCCGCGAGCGGTTCGATACGAACTTCCTTCGCCACCGTGAACAGGTCAATTACTTTGTCGGCAAAGACGTCGACGCGCTTCTTCGTTGGCGTGCTGCTGTTCGTAACCGTCACGGCACCGGCGATAACCTGTTGTAGCCGTGCATTGTCCTTCTCCAGTGCCGGCACCTCGACCGTTGCGCTCCGGCCGGTGATGATGCGTTTGATCGGCGTGGATCCGTATTGGTCCGCGTTCACATCCCGGGTCGTCTCCGAATACGTCAGAACGACACCGCCCTGCGTGAGCTCGATTACAATGGGCGTCGTGCCCTCCGGGTCAAAAGTTACCTTGCAGGGTCCGAGCTTTACCTTCGTCAAATCAGCCATGCTGATCGTCCTCCTTCACAATTTGAATGACTCCCGCTTCCTCGAGGCTCGCGGCTACGGTCGGCGCGCATGAAAATGTATCGCCTGCGCGCTTCAGATCGGGCTGCTTGCCCGTCCCGAGGTTGACGGCTTGTCCCGGCAATACCTGGACCGTTTGCTTCTTGGCGGTCATGTGCTTCACCTCACGATTGCATGATAAGGTCAAAATTAACGCTATAGATCGGGCGTCCGTTCTCGTCCTGGCCGAGGTAAAACGGCGTGGACTGGTCCGCGGTGCAATGCACGACGCGCCAGCCTGACACCTTAAATTCGGTCAAGTTGTGCAGTTTGGACAAGAGCGACCATGCGACCGACTCGGCTGCACCATCGCCCTTCGGCGCCCCGCGCACAAGGACCTGAAATGCCGGCTGTACCTTGTTGCTCCATTGGTCCGGCGCGACGCCGCCGGTCAAGCGCACGATGCCCGCCGCGTCCGGGTGATCGGTTCGGAACTCGTTGCCGTAGTATGCATATGGCACGAGCAGCCGAATCCAATTGATGAGATCGACCGTCGTCAGCATCTACCGCAGCTCCTTTGCAATTTCTTGGGCGAGCATTTGCTCGTACTTGGCGGATCGTGCTTTAAGCGGTCGGCTCAAGAACTTCGGGCCGGTGCCGGGCGTCGTCGGGTCTTTGATCTTCGGCATCTCGTGGAGATGAAGGGCGTAATCGTAGCCCCATCCGCTTTTGCTGGTACTGATCGCCCGATACGACACCGTTCCCACCACGCGTCCGCGGGAGGTCGTGACCGCGATGGAAACATGAGACCGGAGGTTCCCCGTCAGCTTCGGCGCCCTCCGGTTCGACTCTTCCTTCAGGTCTTCCATGATAAGCGTCATCCCGCGCTCGGCGCCCTGCATGGCCCGGTCGCCGGCAAAGTCCATGCCCTTGAACACATCCGCGATGTCGATAGAAAATTCGTCCATCAGCAATTCACCGCCAGCATCAAGGCCATGCCGACATTGTTGCGCAGCAGCTCGACGGATATCGGGCTGCGCCGCGCCAATACGCCGGCGCCGGTCTGATATTCGACCTCGTCCGTATGCGGCACGGTCGCCCACGCCGGGAAGTAAAATTGTACCGACGATACAACTTCTTGACCGCGGGAGTCCTTCACGACCTTGCTCGTTTCATCGATCCGGCATGGCAGCGTTACGGTTTCGCCGTCCGGCACGTTTCCGAATGGGTCGATGTCGGCCGGGTCCGTGCTCTTTCGAATGACCGTTGCCCGATCAGGAAAGTGCATCATACCCGGTCACTCCTCTTATAGGGACCGATCAGCGCTTCAACCACCGGCGGCAGCCCGCCAGCTCGTCCCTTCGAGTACGTGACCGAATAAGAGTTTCCCAGGCGCTCCGAATCCTTGCCCCACTCGCCTGCGTAGATCATGCGCGACAAGATGATGGCGGCGCGCTCGATAGGCGTCGGCAGCGGTTCAGGCTCCGGGTCTGCATCGTCTGGCGCGGTCTCGCCGGGCAGCAAGTAGCCCGCCGTTACCGTAAGCCGTACATTGCGCTCGCCGCTATCCCATCCGCCTGCGCGGTAAAGCATGCCCGCGGACGCCACGACCTCGTAGCCCTCAACGTCGCTGTCGCCGACCTTGGCGCCGGAGACGGCCAGAATCGGATAGGATCGCGTACGCAGGTACTTCGTCCCGCTGCCGTCCAGGACCTCGGATCGCTCGCCATACCCGAGCTTTTGCCCTAACTCCTGTTCGATCCGCGTCGAGGCTGCAGCCAGCACGGCCGATAACTCCTCATCCTGGTCCGTAATGCCGGCAGGGATCAGCAGCGCGCGTTTAACTGCGTCGAGCGTCGCGAGCATGCGTTATTCCTCCTTGTCGGCCTCTGCCGCCTTCTTGGCTGCATCAAGCTCGGCCTTGGTCGCTTCGTCGCCGATAACGTCGGCAGCGACAAGGATGGCGGCGCGCTTGTCATCGGCCTCAATAAAGTCGCCGGGTAAGATGGTCTCGCCGGTTTCACGGTCCACGAATTCATTAGTCACGTGATAGAATTTTTTAGCCAAGTCGTTCACCCCTTCATGAATAGTACAAAGGGGCCTTGCGGCCCCGCTGTCTTATACGGACGGTGCGCCCAGAACAACGTAAGGGCTTGCCGTCGTCACGCCGTCTTCGAGCGTTAGCGGCGTCTCGACCCACGGCTTTCCGTCGACGTTCCAGAAGCACTTTACGACCGTTTTGTTATTGAGGAATTCGACGTGCTCGGAAGCTACGATGAACGGTCCGGATCCGTCTTTGATGAGATAGTACGACAGATCGAGAAGCGCCACGTCGCCGACTTGGCCGAGCGGTCCCGTCTTGCCGGTGAATCGAATCGGAATGCCCATGAGCGTCGACGCGATTCCCTTCGTGGCGTCGCCTTGGATGAAGATATAATTTCCGTTCGGATCTTGCAGCGTCATGATCTGCGGCAGCGCGCTTTGAGCGACGACCCATACGGCGTTTTCGACCGCATCCGGCAGGAACCGGGCGCGCATGTTAACCAGATCCAAATAGCTGATCTTGTTCGCCGTTGCGCGGTTGATGACGATGCGGCCGGCAGCATTGATGGCGCCGTAAGGCTTGCCCGTTCCGTTGCCCTTCAGGAAAGCCAGGTCTTCCGCCGCGACCATCGCTTGCGAGAGCAGGTTGCGAATGAAAGAAGATGCTGCTCCCCAGTTGCGCAGCAGTTTGTCCGTGACGACGATGTGCGCGGCTGCTTCGTGCGGCTCGAGGGTGACTTCTCCCAGCTCCGCGTTCGTCTTCGGCTTGGCGCCACCTTCCGCGATCCACGAAACGGCAGCCCCGCCGTAAACGCCGGACGTACCTTGGATGAACGACGGAATCGTGATCTTTGCATCAGGCGGCGAACCGGCCGGGATGACCTGTGCCCGCGGACGAACGATCGATTGCTCAGCGCGCAGGCGCAGCAGGTCTTCGCGGAACTGTTCAGGCACCGCGAAGCCGCCTTCGGAGCCCGTGCCCATGGAAAGGTCGTTGCGGATCGCCTGGAGACGGCCCTTGTCGTCGCCGAAGCGAACGGCATTCACGAACTCGCCGAAGGAGTCGAACCCGTAATTCTCCTTCTTGTCCGACGGTGCGGCACCGGGCAGCGCGGCGCGGAAAGGGCGTTCTTCCTCGTCGTCGAGATCCTTGGAACGAGCAGCGAAGTTCGCCTCGCGGCCGTTTTGCTTCTTCTTCGCCTCGATCTTGTTTTCAAGGTCGCCGATTTCGCCGTCCAGCTTTTCGAACTCGGTTTCCTCCTCGGCCGTCAGCTCCCGGCCCTCGTCCTTGGCAGCCTTCAGGATTTCTCCTTGGCGGTTCAGCTTGGCCGCGCGGGCCTGGAGCATTTGTTGGAGCGTCATTGAACATACTTCCTTTCGTTGTGGGAGTGAATGCGTTGATATAAAGAAAGCGGCGCCTTTGGCGTCCGCTCTGCTTCTGGTGTTTTGCCATTCGGCACAGATTGACCGGGCGGCTCATTGCGCTTTGCCGCCATCAGCTCGTTTCGCACCTTGTCGATAACCGCGCGCGGCAACATTTGCGGGCCGCCGGCGCTCGCGACCATGGACAGCGCCTTTTGGTCGTCGAACATGATGCCGTTGACGAATTTTTGATCGAGCGCCTGTTGAGCATTCAACCATGTTTCCTTATTCATCATGCGCAGCAGCTCGTCCAAAGGCATTCCGCTTTTAAGGGCGTAGGCATTGGCTATCGACGTGTTGTAATTCTTCAGCACTTCGGCTTCGTGCGCCATGTCCCGGTAATCGCCCATCGCAAACGACGATACGTTATGAATCATAATTTGAGCCGTCGGGGCTATCAGTAAATTCTTGAGACCCATGGCCGCCACGCTCGCCGCGCTGGCCGCGATGCCGACGATCTTCCCCGTCGTTTCCCCGCTGTACTCCTGAAAGGCGGTATAAATCTCGGAGCCGGCGTACACATCACCGCCCGGGGAGTTAATATAGACTTCCACCGGCTCGCCGCCTGCCTGCTCCAACTGCTCGACTACGCGATTCGGGCTCGTTGCCTCGACGCCAAACCATTCGTAAATCTCGATATCGTCGTTGGATACGATAACGCCCTTTAAATTGACCTTCGGCATGCTTATTTTCCACCCCCCTTCGCGGGCTCAGTAGGATCGTTCAGACTGCCGGCTTCGTCGGTCGGAACCATGTTGCCGTTTACGAGATAGCGCTCGCCGCTGCCGTCTTCAATCGGGTTCATTTCTTCCTTTTCGCGCCATTCGTCCGCGTTGATGATGCCGTTTTGCCGCTGGATATTGAGCCCTTCTTGGCGGCTCTTGTAGTCGCCACGCTGCAGCCCGTCAAGATTGAACTTCACGTAATAGCCGGCCGCCCGCTCCTCCGGCGTGAAAAGCTTCATGTTGCACGCCTGCTCGATCCGGGTTAGGTAAGGCAGCAACGAAAACTGAATGAATTCCAAGTTCTGCTGCTCGATGTTGTTGTTTGTGCTGCGCTCGAGGTTCGCAATCATGTGCGGAGGCACGCGAAAGAGGCCGCATAGCTCGTCCCGGTTGAGCTTCCGCGTCTCGATGAACTGCGCATCGACGAACGTCAGCGGGAACCGTGCGAACTTGCCGCCCTCTTCCAGAATGATCGGTTTCCATGAGTTGGCGAGCCCTTCGCCCTTTTCCTCGATCCATGCTTTGAGCCGGTTATAGGCATCCTCCGACATGGCATTCGGAAACTCGACAGCGCTGCCGATGTTCATCCCATTCCCGTAGAACCGGGCTGTGAACTCCGACGCCGCCATGCCGAGCCCGACAGCTTCACGTGCCATTTGAATCGGCGAGTAACCCATGAGGCCGTCGAACCCGAACCCCGGCACATGAAGTACTTTCTCGGCCGGCAGCGTCTCGACTTTGCCGCGGTCGTTGAGATCATACTCGAGCGCATTGGTCTGCTTGTTACGGACCGGGCGGCAATCATACCAGGGCACCGGATAAAGCTCGGCGACCTGTCCGCGACGGTTAAGCGTCTTGATCGAATAGCAGTTTCCCGAGCTCGCGAGCTGCCCGACCTGACTCTCCCGCCAGCTTTGGGAGGTCATTTCGTCATTCGGCGCATCATGCAGCAATGCAAAAACCGGATGGTCCTCTGCCCTGTCCTGCCCTTTGCCGTTGCTCCTCCGCTTATAAACGTGCAGCGGCAGCGCGCCGACGCCTTCGGCTAGTACCCGAATGCAGCTAAAAACGGTGATGAACCGCATTGCCGAGTCCTCGCTAACCGATACGCCCGAGAGCGTGCTCCCGCGCCCGCGCATGAATAGCGAGTGCTCGAAGTCCTCCAGGGAATATGCTGACTTTCCTCCTCTGACTAACCTTGAAATAACACCCATCAGCCTGACCTCCTCCGCGGCAGCCCAAGCCACATCAGCAGCCCGCCGCCGATGATGAGCGCCGCTGGCGGATAGATCCACCAAACGCCCGCTACGAAGGCGCTAAAGCCAGCCACCAAAAAGCTTTCACGTACCGCCTCATCCTTCTGATCTTTGCTCAAAGCTGTCTCACCCCTCGCGTTTCGTATGTGGACCGCTTGTCCTTGTTCGCCATCGTCAGTTTGTGCGCGTCGATAATGGCGTCGACCGGGTCAATCCGCTTCGTCTTGGCGTGCTTCTCGACCTTGATCTCCCCGAAGCTATTACTAACCGTCTTGGCGTGCGCCATCGACCACGTTAGGAGCTTGTTGCGCCGGTCGTAGATGACGTTCCGCGCTTCCACCTCGAGCCGGAAGTCGATGGTCGCGTCGTTTAGGCTCTTGGCCGATTGGACGATCTCGACACAATCGACGCCGAACTCTTCCAGGTCAGACAAAAAGGCATCCGCGTTGTGTGGATCGTACGCGATGCCCTTCAGCTTCAAGTTATATTTTTTGATGAGATCCCGGTAATAACGGATGATGTACTTGTAATCGGTCTTGACCCCGCCCATGGTCTCCGTGACCGTCAGCAGCTTGTCGGCGAGCCACATGTCATAAGGCGCGTTGTCCGTCTTGACGTGCTCAGCTAGCCGCGCCGCCGGGATGAAGCTGTGCGAGTCGATGAAATATTTCCGCTCTCCGTCCACTTCGAACGGGAATTCGAGTGCGCCGGAGGTCAAGTCTCCACCGCTCGAAAGGTCAAGCCCGAGATAGCATTCACGTCCGGCCATGTCTTCAATCGTGGTATCGCTGGCGCAATCTTTCCAATGGGCCATGTCCATGTAGCCGTTCTCTGTGAACTGCACCCACCGGTTGAGCCCCTTCGTCAGGAAGTCCCGCAGCTCCTCGCCCTGCATGGCCTTTGCTTT
>NZ_JBHUJV010000034.1:0-518 GCF_042683485.1 Cohnella sp. GCM10020058 | reverse complement strand
AATCTCATCTTGAGGCGGGCTTCGCGCTTAGATGCTTTCAGCGCTTATCCCTCCCGCACTTGGCTACCCAGCGATGCTCCTGGCGGAACAACTGGTACACCAGCGGTGCGTCCATCCCGGTCCTCTCGTACTAAGGACAGCCCCTCTCAAATTTCCTACGCCCGCGACAGATAGGGACCGAACTGTCTCACGACGTTCTGAACCCAGCTCGCGTACCGCTTTAATGGGCGAACAGCCCAACCCTTGGGACCTACTTCAGCCCCAGGATGCGATGAGCCGACATCGAGGTGCCAAACCTCCCCGTCGATGTGGACTCTTGGGGGAGATAAGCCTGTTATCCCCAGGGTAGCTTTTATCCGTTGAGCGATGGCCCTTCCATTCGGTACCACCGGATCACTAAGCCCGACTTTCGTCCCTGCTCGACTTGTAGGTCTCGCAGTCAAGCTCCCTTATGCCTTTGCACTCTTCGAATGATTTCCAACCATTCTGAGGGAACCTTGGGGCGCCTCCGTTACGCT
>NZ_JBHUJV010000033.1:0-3091 GCF_042683485.1 Cohnella sp. GCM10020058 | reverse complement strand
TTACTTACCACGCCCGCAATAGAACGATACGTATCTTTTTGTTCGATAAGCGCCGTCAGCAGCTCGTCCCGGTCCTGCTCGACCTTATCAAAGAGCGACCGCGGTACAAGCTTCCCAGTCAAGACCAGGCGCATGACATAGAGCATCGCCACCAAAAAAACGACCGCAAAGATCAGGGCGACGCCGTACTTTTCGGCCAGCTGCGCCAGCTTTTCGACTTGGTTTAAATCTTCATTCATTGCCGCGCACCGCCTCCGCCAAATGGTTATATATCATCGCCGGTTAGGGCGTTGTTTCTTGCGAGGATTCCTGAAATGGGGCGCTCGGGCGGGTGTCGGCGCGGCTGCCTTTGTTGGTGGCTGCTGAAACTGCTCGATGGCAACACTCACTTCGTCGCGGATCGCTTCCAGAATCTTCACCTCAGATCCCGGATGCGTGCGCAGGTAAGCTACGATCAGGTTCCTTACTTCAACGACTGGTTGAGTCGGATCGGCTTCAAGCTTCCATACATTTGTCACTTTCATTCGATTCTCTCCCTTGGATAAAATAAAGAGCCCGCCAAATAGCGGACCCTTTTGTTATCGGTTTTGCAGTTTCTGAAGCTTGAGTTCCATTATCGCCAACTGATCCCGGAAATCCTGTAAACTCGCCTTTGTTTGGATAATCTCGCTTTCCGTGGCAATACCTTGCTTTTGGGACAACCAATTCTCTAGAAAAACAATTCTTGATTTGGTTAAATTGATTTGAGAGGTTAGAGATTCAACAGTATCCGCCGGGTCGGTCTCAGTTACTGGCTTATTCACCTCTTTAGAAGGCTCTGTCAAATTGATCTTGCCCCCTGACAAGTCTATCCCCAGTCCGAGCGAATCGGACATCGCCCGAACCGGCAAATAGCTGCTGTTATTGATAATTGCCGCCTGTCCTACAGTTTTTCCGTTAAGTGTGACGTCCTTCGTCCCGGCCACCTTTGAGCCCGTCAGGCTCGCCGCCCCCGCTTGAACTCCTAACATAAGCGCGGCGCCGAACAACGTCCCGACAATAAAACCTTTGCGCATAATATCGCTCCTAATCGTGGCATTTTGTGGACAGTATACCACCAAAATTAGGAACCTGCTATATTCACGCTTGCAAGCAATGCACCACTGGCCGCATAAAGCTTAAGTAGTTTTCCGGTGCTGTCGTAAACCATGTTTACAGCTCTTGCGTCCAGAGCGGTCTGCAATCCCGTGATGTCGCTGATTGAATGCGTATGCGAGGTGTTCGCCTTGCCACTTAGGGCAGCGCCAATACTCTGATTCTCTGCTTGACTAACCAATTTTGCCCATGAAGGCACTCGGACATTTGTCCCGCCATAAAGGTCCAGCGTTCCTGTCGAGGAAATACCAAAGTCTCCAACCGTCTGAATGTTAATGAACGAAGTTGCTGCGGTAAGCAAAAAGGAAGTCGAGCCATTTTCAAATCGTAATGCTGGTGATCCATATGTCGGATTGTTGGATTGAAAAATCGCATAATTAGATGCACTTGTATAAAAACCCATGGTCCCGGCCGCCGACATTACCGCTTGCGGATAGGTAGCCGATGTCCGAATGAGCGCCCCCGTGATCGTCCCACCATCAATAGTGGTGCCGTTGATATATGCCCCGTAAATCGATCCGGCCGTAATGGTGCCCAGGTTCGCAGATATTGCGGACAAGCTGTTCGCGTTAATCTGGTCCGCCTGCACAACTCCCGTATAAATGCCGCCGCTCGTCAGCAGCGTCGTTTTGCCATTCCAACTCGCCGCTCCTGAGATTTGCGAATCCGGTAGCCCGCCGCCGATCTGGATGGCGCCGCCTGATACCCACAAGCCGTAGATGCCCGGTCCGATCTGTCCCAGCCGCACGCGCTCCGCGTTATGATCGTCCGTCACCTTGAGCCCCAAGCCGTCGACGAGCGTCAGGCTATCGTCGTACTTGACGCCCTTGAGGACTGCATTCCTGGACGTGTACTCCATGGCCTTCTTGCTGCCGACCGTCGCACTGAAGATATAGTCTGCCGTCGTGAGCTGCCGGAAGTTTGAAAGGATAACGTTGCCGCTCTTCTTCTCGAACGGGTACCGCTCGAACTCCTGTACGCGCGCGTCGAAGCTGTATCCGAGGACGTCGTCCCTCACCGTCACCGTGTCACCGGCGCCGCGGATCCTCTCCGCACGGAAGTCAGGGTCAATCTTCTCGAGTTGCACGAAATCAACGTCGTAGGAAACATTAGGCTGCTCGTACTTGGCAAGATACTTTTGCATTTCCTGCAACAACTTTCCCTGATCGTCGATGTCAGCAAATTCGACCTTTCCCATCTTCGGCCGCGCCGGATCGAAGTATGGAGAATCGATGTACTTCACCGTGCGGCCGCCGTAGCCCTCGATCGTAAGGCCGTCTTTACCGTAGCCATAGAGCCGCGTCACCTGCTCCATGTTGTGGCTCGTTCGCTTGATGCCCTTCATGTTGTGCTGATACCGGACCCGGGCGCCGTAGTTCCCGCCCGCGCGCGTCGTGAGCGTGATCTCGTAATTGTTGAAGGACAACTCGGCATTGTACAGCGTGCGGAGCTGCTGCAGCAGGTTAATTTTCTTGTCCTCGCCCCATTCCCAAATGTCCTGTGCGGCGAATGCGCCCTCGACGGCGAAGGTGTACGGCGTGTCTGCGCCCAGGATGCCCAGCATCTCCACAATCGTCTTGGCTGCAGCGAAGTCGATATAGGAGTCCAGGAAGTAATCGCCCAGGCTAAACGCGATGTGGTGCGCCTCGACGAGCTTGTACAGCTTGAGCCCGTCGCGCACCTCTTGGACGTTCCTTATTCGGAAACGCTGCCCGCGCTCGACATCGGAGGGGAATACGACGTCGTTGTCCTCGTACAGTGCATCGTAACGTTCGTCGCCCTCCTCGCGGGGATAGGTGAACGTGACATAGTACTCTGCGTTCAGCACCTCGCGGACGCGGACATTAAATGCGTTCGCCAGGATGCCGAACCTCCCGGCGCTCGTCCATATTTCAAGGCGGCTGCGCTTGTCGTCTCTCATAGGCTCATCCCTTAAACGTATTTATCGCGATAGATA
>NZ_JBHUJV010000032.1:0-2810 GCF_042683485.1 Cohnella sp. GCM10020058 | reverse complement strand
TTACTTACCACGCCCGCAATAGAACGATACGTATCTTTTTGTTCGATAAGCGCCGTCAGCAGCTCGTCCCGGTCCTGCTCGACCTTATCAAAGAGCGACCGCGGTACAAGCTTTCCGGTCAGGACCAGGCGCATGACGTAGAGCATCGACACCAGGAAGATCAGCGCGAAGATGAGCGCGACGCCGTACTTCTCGGCCAGCTGCGCCAGCTTTTCAACTTGGTTTAAATCCTCATTCATTGCCGCGCACCGCCTCCCCTTAAAATAAAGAGCCCGCCGAATGGCGAGCCCTGTTTACCGATTATTTCTGTGCTTCGAGATCCGCTTTGCGCTGTTCCCAAATGGCGAGTTCAGCCTTCAATGAATCGAGCCCGGACTTGTGAAGTTGGGCCTCCGGGTCGTCAGCCAAACCCAACTCTACATCGCGGTCAACAATTCGTTGCCAATATGAAATTTGTTCCTTGTACGAATTAATTTCGATACCAATTCGCTCTGCCGAATAAACACTCTGTCCGGTGGTTGCAGGAGTCGGTGTAGCGGTCGGCGAACTGCTTGCCGCTGGTTTTGGCGTCTCAGATGTCGTCAAATTGATCTTCCCTCCCGACAAGTCAATCTGCAGGCCCAGGGCATCAGAGACGGACCGAACGGGCAGATAGCTTGTGTTATTGATGATTGCAGCCTGGCCGATAGATTTCCCACCCAATGTTACATCCCTTGTTCCAGCAACCTTTGATCCCTTCAAAAGTTCAGCCGCACCAGCTTGAAGACTGACCGTAAGCGCGACGCCAACGAGGAATGCGACTACGACTCTGCGCATAACAATATCCCCTATCGAATGGATTTTTTCCCAGTATACCACCATTCGACAGATTATGAACCCGCAATATTCACTTGTGCCAGAAGCGAACCATTAGCCGCAAATAGCTTCAAATTCTTCGTCGTAGAATCGTAGGTCATGTTTGCCGCTCTTGCATCTACGGTAGAAGCAAGGGTGGAAACGGTGCTAGAATCCGCCTTTGCAGCCAAATCACTAGCGCTAGCCTTCAATCCTAAGCTGGTTAAAATGTCGACGCCTTTTATATATACGGTGTTCCCGGTAATTCGAACATCTCCGCCCGAGGCAGCTAATTGAATGCCAGCGTTCACTGTCGATATAACTATTTCTGCCGACAGCGTCTCCATGTACATATATGCCAAACGATTTGCTGCTTGGTCCCAGAATCTTATGGCCGGCATATCGGGGGAAGACCAATTGAAAATATCCAGAGAATGCAGCGAATCTTTGAAAACCCGCAGCATATTGTCCGTATCGCTTAACTCGACCCGCGGGAACGTCCCGTTCCTGGTCGCGATGAAGCCACTGAGAATACGACCGGCCACAACCGTCCCCAGATTCGCGCTGATCGCGGAAAGGAAGTCGGCAATAATCTGGTTCGCTTGGACAATCCCTGTATATACCCCAGCGCTCGTCAGCTTCGTCGTTTTCCCATTCCAGTTTCCCGCCCCGGACACCTGTCCGTCAGGTAGCCCGCCGGTGATCTCGATCGCGCCGCCGTCGACCTTCAGGCCGTATTGTCCCGGTCCGTACTGACCGAGCCGCACCCGCTCCGCGTTGTGATCGTCCGTCACCTTGAGCCCCAACCCGTCGACGAGCGTCAGGCTATCGTCGTACTTGACGCCCTTGAGGACTGCATTTCTGGACGTGTACTCCATGGCCTTCTTGCTGCCGACTGTCGCGCTGAAGATATAGTCGGCCGTCGTGAGCTGCCGGAAGTTTGAAAGGATAACGTTGCCGCTCTTCTTCTCGAACGGGTACCGCTCGAACTCCTGGACGCGCGCGTCGAAGCTGTACCCAAGGACGTCGTCCCTCACCGTCACCGTGTCGCCAGCGCCGCGGATCCGCTCCGCGCTGAAGTCTGGATCTACCTTTTCCATCTGTACGAAGTCGACGTCGTAGGAAACGTTCGGCCGCTCGTACTTGGTGAGATACTTTTGCATCTCCTGCAGCAGCTTGCCCTGGTCTTCGATGTCGGCGAACTCGACCTTGCCCATCTTTGGCCGGGCCGGATCGAAGTAAGGGGAATCGATGTACTTCACCGTGCGGCCGCCGTAGCCCTCGATCGTAAGGCCGTCTTTGCCGTAGCCATAGAGCCGCGTCACCTGCTCCATGTTGTGGCTCGTTCGCTTGATGCCTTTCATGTTGTGCTGATACCGGACCCGTGCTCCGTAATTGCCCCCTGCGCGCGTCGTGAGCGTTATCTCGTAGTTGTTGAAGGACAACTCGGCGTTGTACAGCGTGCGGAGCTGCTGCAGAAGGTTAATTTTCTTGTCCTCGCCCCATTCCCAAACGTCTTGTGCGGCGAATGCGCCCTCGACGGCGAAGGTGTACGGCGTGTCCGCGCCCAGGATGCCCAGCATCTCCCCGGTCGTCTTCGCCGCGGCAAAGTCGATATAGGAGTCTAGGAAGTAATCGCCCAGGCTAAACGCGATGTGGTGCGCCTCAACGAGCTTATATAGCTTGAGCCCGTCGCGTACCTCTTGGACGTTCCGTATTCTGAAACGCTGCCCGCGCTCGACATCAGAGGGGAATACGACGTCGTTGTCCTCATACAGTGCATCGTAACGTTCGTCGCCCTCCTCGCGGGGATAGGTGAACGTGACATAATACTCGGCGTTCAGCACCTCGCGAACGCGGACGTTAAATGCGTTCGCCAGGATGCCGAACCTCCCGGCGCTCGTCCATATTTCAAGGCGGCTGCGCTTGTCGTCTCTCATAGGCTCATCCCTTAAACGTATTTATCGCGATAGATA
>NZ_JBHUJV010000031.1:0-627 GCF_042683485.1 Cohnella sp. GCM10020058 | reverse complement strand
CCATGACGTAGGTTGCGTCGGAATCCGTTACCAAGTGGAGGGTGGCATATCGATCATCTACATTCGCAGTTGTCGGCAGCATGGCATCGGGAAAGACGGTATCCGGTGATTCAGCAATGAGGCGCAGATGCATTTTTATGCCGCATTCTTGCGGAGACAGGGAAGCCCAATCGCACAAGCGAAGCGGCAAACTGATCACAGAGGAGTCGACGATTGCCAGCTTTCCCACCTTGCCTTTGAATGCGTGGTGTCCACGGCCTGCGTTCAGGGCTTGCACGCGAGAAACGCCCTGAACCATCATCCATTCGAGCCACTCGGTTGGAATCCGATCAAGTTTGCGAGAGAGCTGAGAGCCGCTGATCCTCGGGAACTGCAGCAGCTCTTGCCACTGCGGATGAGCATGAATCTGAGTTTCTATCTCTTCGTAGGAAGACCAACGGTTCAACTGGGCTGCAAGGAAAATGACGATGCTCTTCATGATCGTCAACTTTTTCGCGTAACGATCGAACACCGTCCGCTCGAGCACGTTAATGGGCAGCAGGGAAAGCCATTGACGAATGACGGAAGTTTGCGTATTGTTGTCCATGGGTGATCTCCTTTTGTAGAGATTGATGGACAACGTGCCAA
>NZ_JBHUJV010000030.1:0-5962 GCF_042683485.1 Cohnella sp. GCM10020058 | reverse complement strand
GGTCGCCGCGCTGCGCGCGGCGATTGGTGTTCATTCGTGCATTACGATCCTTTTCCAGTTCCTAAACCAAGATCAAGCCCGTGTATCAATGGGGGCTGCTGCTTGGCTTCCAAATGTTCCCACTTTCGGCAAACGACCTGCTGCTCGCACACCGACCACGTTCTGGCCCAAAAAGGGCCAGTGTATAACCGGAGGGGCCTAACAAGTCCCCTCCAGACCTCCCCTGAATCTAAAGACTGTTCCCGAACTGGGCAAGGATGGCCGAGTAGGGCAGGGGAGCTGCTGCGCCTTTTATGTGCGCCTGGAGAACTTGCGTCACAAGGTACGACTTGTCGAAGCCTGAGAGATCGGACTGCTTTTGGAAATATTCGAAGACATCCTCAGGCACTGTTAGCTTCATGATTTTCTTGTTCATGAACTGCACCCTCCAGAGGTTCACGCGCGGTGCCCTCCGCTCCGCGGCCGCCGCCCGCGCGCACATCCTCTTCCGGGATGCAGTTTCCGAATACGGGAATCAAGGCGTCCACATCGACCTTGGCTTCCTTCAGAATCACGTCGAGCTGCTCGTCCAGGTTGGCGAACATGCGCTTTGACTTATACATTCTGGCGAAGCTCTTCACAAAAATGGAGCTCGAGCTGCCCAGCCGCTGCCGCTGCTGCTTCCAGAATTTCACGTACATAAATATCGTCCAGGGCAGGTACTTGAACGGAAATACGTTGTTGATCTTCCGATGCTTAATGTCATATTCGATACATTTGTTGATCGTCTTGTTCAAGCTCATATCGTCCTGGACGATGAGAATAAAGTCGAAGCCGAGTTTGCGAGTCTGTGTGAAAAACGCCCGCCATAGTTTTTGTTCCGGCTTCGCCGCGTCTTCCCGAGGAAAGAAATTCGTCGCTTCATCGATGACAACCAGGCACAGGCCTTCCCGGTCGTCCTCATCCCATCCCATGTCTCTCGAGAGCCGTAGCAACACACTGATGCCGGTAACGCCCATAAGCAGATCGTCGGGCAAAAACATATAGCGTGCAGCCATGCCTTTCCGGATCTGCCCAGGCGTAAACGTGAGAGGAAAATTCCCGATCACGTGGAAACCCTTGGACAACTTCTCGACGACATCCTCCAGCGCATGATAGGACTTGCCGGAGCCGATTGTTCCTGAATACATCGATATCATTCGCGCAACACCTTCAGCCAGCGCCCGGCGATCCGGACGACGTAGTAGAGTCCCAATATTCCAAGCAGCACGACAAGATGAGCAAGCATCGTCGGGTAGTCGATTATCCAAGTTATCCAGCCTAAGTGAATGGCAGCCGGCGGCGTGGCCGGCGAGCTGAACGGCGAGTTCGGCAGCAAAGCGATCAACCAGGCTAACCCGGTGCCGAGCCCCTTGATGATCGAATTGATCAGTCCAATAAAAAACGCGGCCACGTCGTCACCTACTCCGGCATCAGCCTACGAAGGCCAAGTATGATACCTAAATCAAAACATATAATGAGGAACCATCGCGCGATCTGTGCGAACGGATCGAACTGCGACATGTCCATGTCTATCATGATAGGAAAATGCATTCCGCTGATATCGACCGGCTGCTCGATATGAATGTGCGGCGCCTGTGGAGGAACATCGAACACCTTAAGCTGCCCCCATACGTCCCACGGAATTGAAAAAGGAAACTTTTTCGTAAGGTCCCCGGCAACGAGTAGGGGAGTGAAGTCGAGTCCGGCAGATGTCGGAATTGACCAATCAAGACTACCTGTACCAGTACCTGTATCCGTTCCAACCTTTTCGCCGGTCTTGACGTTAGTCTGTACACCGCCTATCGGAACGGTAACGACAGGGACGTCAGTCGGTTTAGCCTTAGGCTGCACAACAGCTTCGGGAAATTTCCAAGCCACATCACCAGGATTATAAACTTTTGAACCAGACTGCGTTTTATACTTTTGTAAGGCAGGATCCCAAACGAGAGGAGCTGCATCCTTGTCCAACGTTCCTGTTGAGGTCTTCGGATACGGGACAACATCTCCAGGCAAAGGTAAAGGAATAGCATCTGATACGTAATCATTTAATTTAGCCTGAGTTAATGAGGTATCTAGCGACAAAGGACGCACTACGACACCAGCTAACGACATGTAAAACTTAAAAATAGATTCAAAATCCAATCCAGCCGTTGCCTTAGAATTATAGAAATTAGCGCCGGGTAAACTCAAAATCGTACACTGTCCATTAGGATCACTACATAGGTTGAGATCAATTCTAAATTGATATGATGGATTATCGTAAACATAAAAGTAGCCGGCATTGATATTGCCATACCAAAACCTCAGCAAATTACCATTTGAGTCTTTGCCAGCCGTGTAATACCATGCGTTCCCCGTAGATACACCACTTAACCCAGCCTTTGTCATCCAGTCTGTTTGAGGATAAGAAACTATAGATGATGCAATCACTGAGCCTTTCATTTCGCTACGTAGATAAGCTATCACGTCTGCACCCAAGTGCATCATGTTGTCTCCAGCATTAGCAGCAGCGTTGTAACTAGCTACAATGCTATCTTTAATTGCCTGGTTCGCATTAATCCATGTACGCCTAGCACGTTCGTTCACATCTGCACCGTATTCTGTATATCCAAGGAGTTCGGCTCCTGCCGAGACAGCAAACGCAGCCAAGACATAAGCACCGATACCTGCTTCAGCTCCAACAGCCAATGCCGGAAGAACCGCGCCCGCCTTTTTCTGCGGAGGAATGATTAAAGTAACCAATATCAAAACGGCCATTAACGCCGCTAACGATCTTTTGGCCAAAGCCACGGACAACGCCCCCCGAATAGTAAAAGGGGCGAGGCCGCTAGGTCCCCGCCCTTTGAAAAAGGTTACTTCGCAATGATCGTGAAGACCTTCTTGCCATATCTCCAGCCGTAGATGCCACCGAAAAGTACGATGGCGATCACAGCGACCGCCGCCAGGATCGCGACCGCCGTCAGCTTTACAATCGTCATAGCGCTGGTTACCGCCGAGACCGTGTCAGCGTCAGCTACTTCTGTACCAGCAGCGAAAGCCGGTACCGCCATCGCGATCATCAAGCAAAGCGACAGGGTAGCCGCGCTGAAACGCTTGCCCCACTTGGTCTTAAGAGCTTGCATAGCCTGAATCATTGAAATCACCTCCCCATCATATTCATCATGGTCTTGCTATATCGAACAGCCAGCCCCGTAAAACAGAACATAGCCGATACGACCATCCCGAGTCCTACGCACGTAATTAAAATCTTCGTCAGATCGGCGCTCATTTGCTCGAACCTCCCAAGCCTATGAAAAAGGCAACGATAATCAAAAGTCCGATGAGGAAGCCGAGTGCGCCGAGCATATACGCGCCCACCAGGTTCACCTGGTCAAGCTTGTCCAACATTTGAGCTGCTTGATCTTCCGTCATATGCTCCTCCGAAATTTCAGCACCCATAGCGTGATCCGCAATATCAGCAGCAGCGCCGCAACTCCCCAACCTTCAATCGGTAAGGTACTAACCATCAACCAGACCCAACCGGCAGCCGATGAGATGAACAGCCACAGCCAATGCAACAGAATCATCGGTTATGGCCTCGAAGGATGAGCAGCTGCGCGACCGCCGCGAACAATGCAACGATGAGCAGCGTCTCGACGATCATTACTTCGCTACCGGCTCCGGCTGCTTCTGCGGCTGATCGGCGAGAGAGAAGGCACCCACATGTTTGAATCCGGTAACCTTAATCGTCGGCGTTTTCCGGCGCAGGCTGATGGAAAATTCGGCATCGTACACGCCTGGGATCGAACGCAGCTCATTGATGAACTCATAGTCCAGGTTCGCCGTCTGAGGGATCGCGCCGAGGCTATCGGCTTCCGGCGTGAAATTCTGCTCAACGTAATGTACCTTGCTGCCCTCGATGACTTCCCCGGTGTCCGGATTTGGGAACTTGTAACGACTTGCACCCAGAACGATAACGCGCGTAGACAATCCAGTATTCATTTTGGCTTCCTCCTCAAAAATGAGAGAATTTTAATAATTGATGACGGGGCGATTTTTGGGCCATTTTTCATTTGCACTAATCCACACATTTTGAAAATGGATGGAGGCAATAAAAAACGCCCACCAACATTTGGCGGACGCTTGACACGAACGTGCGTTCCCTTTAGAATACGAACGCGTTCGGGTATGATTAATTCACGGAGGCACCTAGCGCTAACTAGATGCCTCACAGGTAGGGCTACCGTGTCCGCCAAGACTGACGGCAGCTCTACCGTTATTTAACTAGGTCTATTATCTCTTAACTGTTGTAATCTGGCAATAAGTATATTTGGGATACCGTCTCTCACAGGGACTTGTCCGTAGGAGCCGTCGCTAGCGGCTCTTTTTTCATGCCCAAAGCGTCCATACGCTTATCTAGGCTGCGCTGTAGCTTCCGGTCGCTCTCAGCTCGCCGTTTATCCTCCAGGCCTTGCCTATAGCGTACCATGCGCTTCTCAAACAAGGCTCGCTGCTCCTCGCGCCTTTCCTTGCGTTGCTCAAATCGTACCGACTGTTCCTGCGTCCACCTGGCCCGATACATCTCGGCCCGATCCCATTGCTGCTCGGTCATCCGGTCCATGCCGTCCGTGAGCAAATCCGCGAACCAGTCTTCGCCGGGTTTACCTTCGGCCACCCAGATTTCAGCGAGAGTAGGGAGGACCTGCTTATCAATCCATTCCTTCTTGCGTTCTATCGTCTTGTCTGGAGCCTTTTCTGCCAAGCGCAATTTTTCGGCGTCGCCCAGGTAATCGAGCCACCAATCGCAAATCGGCCAGCGTGACTTGTTGCTATCTTCCGTCTTTAGGCAAAAAGACAGGTAATTTCGAATGATGCCGTTAATCAGATGATCCGCCGTTCGACCCTCCAGGACGGAACGAGCTGCAGCAGCCGCCCGATTGTCTCTAAGCTGAACCTCGAAACGATTCCAGCAGGAGAGACCTTCGACCAGATCGTAACCAGCGCCCAGGCGTTCGAGATCCTTTTGATACGCCCGGAACTGAATATCCGATTGCGCGGATCCAAAATAGATCGTGTCACCGGCCGAGCTGCCGTCGCCAAGCTTGATTTTCTCAATCCGATGAGCCGTTTTAAACTTCGACCGAGTGGCACCGTCTTTTGACTTCCGGATAAGCTTCTTTACGGTCCAATACGGGTCCTGGCCATCGTAACGCAGCTCGTCGATAGCGAGGTCCAACCGGCTATAATCGCCCCGTTCGTGCGCGATCCGTTCGAACAGCACTTCCCAGGGCACATCATAGTACGTCTCATA
This sequence comes from Cohnella sp. GCM10020058, assembly GCF_042683485.1. Lineage (NCBI taxonomy): Bacteria > Bacillati > Bacillota > Bacilli > Caryophanales > Paenibacillaceae > Cohnella > Cohnella sp. GCM10020058. Next base: position 651 of record NZ_JBHUJV010000030.1, on the reverse strand, counting down.
CTGCCGACAACCTTGGCCCTCAAACTCGACGTGGATACCCATGCCTTCGCGACCGCCGTACATGACCGAGATCGAGCCGCAGGTCTTACGCGCAGCATAGCTGTAACGGCCGGTCGGCATGTCCATGAAATCCTGCTCGGGGATGCCGATCAGATCGAAGACGTGAGGGAGTTCCGTCCGGTGCAGCGTGAACTGTAGCCAGTCCACGAGAAAAATTAGTTCACGTTGTTTCGCCATCGCCGACCTCCGTCACTTTCTCAATCGTAAAGAAGAACGTCCAGTTAGCAATCCATTCATCCGTCAACCACTCATAATGAACAGCGCCAGAATGAGGATGCGTACACTTGCAAAGGTACTTGATATCCAACTTAATCGCCTCCTTCCGTGAAGCCCATGAGGAACCGAAAGAACTGGGAAGCACTTTTAAATTCGCCCGACGCGATAGCCTTGTCGATCTGATCCCAACCTTCCTGGGGAAGGGCGATTGATACGGTTCGCTTGACGCCGATTGACTTGCGGCCAGCACCAGCACGAGCGCCACCACGAGATGAAGGGGAGGGAGGCGTCGCCGTTTCATCGGGTTTGATTTCGGTTTCCTCTTTCGAATCAAATACATCATCTACGTAACCATCCGCCATTTGTTCCAGCGTT
>NZ_JBHUJV010000029.1:0-20542 GCF_042683485.1 Cohnella sp. GCM10020058 | reverse complement strand
CCATACCTAACATTCGCGGTATCAAGTGCCGTCGTCGCCTGAAAGTTGCTCCATTTGCTCACATCGTCGCAATTCCCTATACGCCCCAACAGATTAACCAACGTCCTCCCCGATATCTTGATATTACGTATACGAGAACGTCGGGAGGCTGTAATGGATTGTAGGCCGGGCACAAGGGATACGGCGGTGGGATTGGCCTTAAGCTGCTGGGCGTGGATTTCGCGCATCAGGATCCCGACCGAAGCCCGAGCGATTGCGTCAGCACCCGTCCGGGCGTCCTGCACTTCTGCAGCCGATGGCGCCGGGCCTGCGATGATTGACGTAAGTTGCGCGGCCAATTGGGCGAGCGCTGACTGTACGTCGGTGTTCGTCTGACCGGTCGTCGGGCTTACGCTGATCTGTGCAGCTGTATGAGCGATTGCCGCGGCGATGTGCTGTTGCAGACCCGACACATTAGTCTGGATATCTGCATAGATCGCGTCAAACGCTTCGTTAAACTCTTGCCACGTCATCGAGATAAGGTCAGCGCCGTTTATTGTTAAGTATGGATTAGCCATCCTGTTTCACTCCTTTCTCGCGCTGTGCTTGAAGCCGTTCGATCGCTTCTTTGACGCCCTGTAAGATAGCATCTTCATGCCCCTGGTTGTATGGCATCATAGCTACGATCGTTGCGATTGCCTCGTTAACGGGGTCTTGCGGATCCAAGTCTAGCTGAATCATTCGGCGTACTCGGGCCATAGGGCGCCTCCTTAGAACATTTGTTTGCAAGGAAAAATCCCCCATTCTGTCGAAGGTTAGGTAGCTCGACCTAATCTTAGAGAAGGGAGGGGTTGTTTCTTGAATCGCGAAGAAATGGCGCGACTTGTCCGAGAATGTTCAGATGAGATTTTTGCTAAAAATCAAGAAATCTTGAATGGCGATGGCGTCTTAACTGGGAACGTGGAAATCGCCGCTGAAATTGGTTCTATCATTACTATGAATGTCCTTGCTAAGCTTGGATTGATTAAACTTGAAGATTAGGTTTTCGGTCCTTACGCGCCGTGCGATTTACTTCTATGATCACTTCTCGCATTATCTTATCCGGTGAGTGCAGCCGCTCTTCATGGGCGGCTAGCTCTTCTCTCACGATCCTGCGGATATATGCTTCCAAAGGCTCGCCCTTTGCCGATACATCCCCGGCCACCGACAATCCGTAATATTCTCCTTTATCCATTCTCCTCATCCTCCCCATACAAAAAGGCCCACCATTTGGTGGACCCTGTTGGTTATATTGTGGATATGTCGTTAAGGTGACGTGAAATATACAGAATCGACTTTCGGCTTTGCTTCAAGATCCGCTTTTCGTTGCAGCCATACAGCTAGTTCTTCTTGCTGTCTTTTGGCGTAATCCCTGTATGTCTTTGCAATTTCCGCATGTCCCTCTGCCTCGTATGAAGCTGCGGTAGCGTTAAAGTGATTGATTTGTGATTCACATGATAGAATGGCAAAGTCAATTGCTTCTGCGGTGTACACCACCGGCTCCGGAGTTGCAGCCGGCACTTGTGTTGGCGTCGGTTCGCTTGTTTCTACAGGTTGCGGAGTTGCTTGGGCCAAATTAATGGCACCCCCCGATAAATCAATTTTTAAATCCAGAGCTTCGGATAATGCCCGGACAGGCAGGTAACTTGAATTATTAATTATAGCTGCTTGACCAATCGAATGTCCGTTAAGAGTTACGTTCTTCGTACCGGCCACCTTGGATCCCTGTAGCAATCCTGCAGCCCCAGCCTGCAAACCGATCATTAGCGTCGCCCCAAATAAAGCCCCAACGACAAAACCTTTCTTCATTGAAATCGCTCCTAAATGTGGCATTTTGCGAACAGTATACCACAATTTACGAGCCAGCGATGTTCACGGTTGCAAGAAGCGCTCCTCCTGCAGCCCAGAGTTTAAGGTTTTTCGTAGTTGAGTCATAAGTCAAATTTGACGCTCTAGCATTCACATCAGATATAGAAGCTTTGTTGTTGAGTAACGATAAAACGTCGACGTTGTTAATTGTCACTGTATTGCCAACTAGATTCATATCCGCTCCGCTCGGTCCGATTCTAATTGGGATCCCGGTCGAGTCGATGTTAAACAATGACGAACTACCGTACATCGTGACTCCAACTCCGCCGAAAGTAAAGTCCAGCGCAGGAAATCCGCCGCTCGCACTTGCTATGAATCTAGCAAAACTTGACGCGCTTGAATAAACCACAAAAGCATTAGCTGTATTACTCATTTCTGCTCTCGGGTAAGAACCGTTGCTGGTGGCGATGTAAGAACCGTAGATATTTGTACCGGTGACGGTGCCCCCGATTATGTTGGTACCCGTGACCGTCGTGCCGTCAATTGTTCCGCCATGAATATCCGCAGAGATAATCGTCCCAGCCTGCAGCGTGCCGGTGAATATGCCGTCCGCGCCTTCCAGTGTACCGGTAAATTTCCATCTCCGGTTTATGGCATCGAACCAAAGCGCCTTTTCCGACTCTGCCCACATCGTGAACTCATCGGAGTTAAGGACGACCTTGCTCAAATTGTCGCTCCGATTAATTACAAGGCCTTCTTCTTTGTTAATCGAGACGCCGTAGTACAGTTTCCCCTGCTTGACTGCCGTCTGATTGACTCGGTTAATCTCCTGCGTCAACGGTCCGTCTTGCTCGTACTCGGATGCCTGCTCGCTCTTAGCCGATGCTTCCACCGTCATCTTGAGCCCGCCGCGGAAAGTAAGCACCGTATGCAGCATAATCGTCTGATACGTGACGATGTTGTCCCAAGTGAAGTTTGCATCCTGCCATGCTACGATCGTATCCGCCCAAGTTGTGCCTTCCTGTCGCTGGAACCCGATGATATCGCCTTGTTCATACTGCGGGTATCCTCTGGAATCCATTTGTACCGGCATATAGCTAAATCCGTTCAACGCGGCGTATAGGGCGTTACAGATGGCTTTCGTGGCAAAGGGATTAGACACGTACAATGTATGTCCGTCGTCGCCTGTACCGGCCTCGTAGTAAGCATCCGCGTCGTCGGGATCGTATGGCATCACAATCCGCGTGTATGTCTTGATTGGATTGGTTTGCTTTATTCGTACATAGTCAGATGTTGAAAACGTCGCGACCGGGGCCGCTGATGCGGACCAGCGCTTAAACTTAACCGTACCGTCCTTGCCTACGAACACGCTCGCACTATTGGCGCTGGCGATGTAGCCTAGTACCTGACGTTTGGTATATCCAACTGGAGCCGCGGCGATCGTATACGCCGGATTAATGACCACGCTGCTGTCGTACACGTAGCCTAGTGCCGTGCATATCTCGTCCCATACGGCTTTCATAGTCGCTGGGTACGATAGGCTAGATAGATATGCCTCTTCAGAGAATACGAGCTTGTCATAGCAAATAAGCGTCCATACGCTATTGATTTGCTCTCGTTGGTCAACGTAAAACTCTCCAAGCGGCAACCATTCGGCTTGCCCATTGTTCCACGGTATATTGAAATTCTGCCAAGCTGTGTCCGCCTCTGCCCAGGTTAGCCCTTCTTGTCCAAGAGAAATGTATGGCTTGATCTTGGCGCCTTGTGGGATTGCCTGAGGTGTTCGAACGTGCATCGTAAGCTTGGAAAACGTCGTTGTGCCAATTAGGAATTCCTCGTTAATCGTGAGGCTGTTTTCTATTTCGAAGTCTACTATTGACGTTTGGTCGTAGTCGACTCCCTGAATCTCCGCCTTGATGATGAATTCCCTATCAGGCTTACGGAGGTATCGGTCATATAGAGCCGATATCGGATACATGACCTCACCTCTCTGTTAATGTGATCTGCATGCTCTCCCACCATGTAACGCCATTCTTTTCGAAGGCCATAGGTGTTGTACGATTGCCGACATACATTTCCTTTGTCGCTAAAGCGCCGTCCATTGGATCAAAATACGTAACGCTGAAGAACACGCTGCGCATTGATTTGAGCAGCTGCGCCATTTTAGGCGCTGGCATTGCCGAGAATGTCATCTCAATCTGACGTTTAACTGCAACCCGGTCCCGGTTGAGCTTCCCATCTGCCGTCCGTGTCGTGGAATCTCCGTCATCCAGGTCAAGAATAGTCGGCCGGTACTCAAGAGGGTACACCGCAATTTGCTGACCGTTGATTAATATCTGCATGGTGTCCCTCCTTAAGCGTTATACGCCGGCCGACCAGTGCGACGGCTACGATCGTTCATGTCTCCGACTACGGACTGCGTAAGGCTCGCTCTGTCTAATGAAACGCGGACTCCCATACCCGACTTGATACCTTGGTCTATCGACGTTAGGAGCCTCACAATTCGTTCGTCATCGCCGCCACCTGCTGCCGGGTTGTATTTCTTCGGTACGACAGCCTCGCCCTCATGGAGGTACGCAAGTCCCTCAGAGGCGATATAGTTAGTACCCGTTGCAAGACGAGGGATCGACGGTATTTGAGGCACACCAATGGACCCACCGCCAATTGACCCGCCGAATGGCAAATCTACTTGTGGGAGGTCAATCTTGATGCTGTTCACCTTGGCGATAAACTTGTTGATTAAATCGATAACGGTGTTAATGCTATTTTTAATCCCCGTACCCATTGATGCCCAAACGGTGCCTGTCTTTATTTTGAGATCTTCCCAGACATTAAGTATGCCAGTCTTGATATCTTCGAATTTCAGCCCTTTTATCGAGGTATAGGCACTCTCTACTGCGTTCTTAATAGCCGGCCAAGCTTCTTGAGCTTTGGTTTTAACATCGTTCATTGTTGTGCCAACACTTGAAATATTGACATTAAACGTACTAGAAAAAAACTTGCTAAGTGGATCCATTACGTTGGTTTTCAATAACGACAGCGAGTTCTTAAACAAATCCGTTTGCGTTATGCCATCAATAACCTTGTTTATAAATGTGCCAAAGGGATTGGTGACTGTTTGGAGACCAGTTAAAATGTCTGACCATCCAATCTTTTTGAAACTGCCGGTTAACTTCTTAACGGCATCGTCAAATACCGTCCACTTAGTTATTGCAGCGCCTAAACTGTTGGTTATAAGGGTGATTGGATTGTTCAAGTTCTGGATGTAGTTATACATTGCTTTCCAGTCAATCTTTTTAAGAGCCGTCCAAGCGTCTTCTGCGGCTTTCTTCAAGTTCAAATTAAGCAGATCATCCAGGACCTTAATGTCTCCCGTAAGAATAACGAAAGCATTGTCCAAGTCCTTTTTAATGGTGTCCGCCAATTCTTTCATGGATAGGATAGCAATTTCAAAAGCTGGCGCTTTTAGCTTGCCAAGCTTATCTCCAATGTCCTTAAGTGCAGGGCTGATATCAGCATAAAATGCGTCAAAATCCTTCTTAAGGTCTTTGAAGTAGTTGCTCACCGGCGTAAAAAGACCCTTCACCTTGTCCGCAAGCCTCTGTGCGGCGGCGGAGACATCCGCAAGGGCTGTGGCCATGTTGTTCAACGTACCTGCGCTGAGTGCGGCAGCATTGTTTGCGCCTGCGGAGTCGGGAGAATCCGAACCCGAGTTTTTGTTTAGCAAGTTGAGCTGGTCAAAACTGGCGATTGCACCCTTTGCCTTCTTACCGGCCTTTTCATACTCCTTGCCGAGCCCTCCGACCGCCGCTGTTTGCGCTGCTACGGCGTTGGTTTGCTTGTCCGTTTGAGCCGCAGTCACTCCAAATAGAGCCTGGATAAAGCCTGCGATGAAGCTCATGACACTTGCGAGAGCGGATGCAAACTGTGTCAAAGCCGGCAGAACGTAGTTATAAATCGGCAAGAACGCCTGTCCCAGAGCGAGACGAGCGTCCTTCAATTGTGCAATAAACGCCGCTTGTCGAGTTGCGGTGTTCTGCGCGAGTTCGTTTCCGTATTTACGCGCCGCTTGTTCAAGAATCGCGTAGTAAATGATGGACTGCTGCGCCTGGAAGCTTAATTTCTCCCAACTCTTACCGTTGGCGAACTGCTTAAAGGCGTTTGTCGTCTGCAGCAGCGCAACGTTTACGTTTATCCCCAAATCCTCGATGGCGTCTGTTTCGCCTAAGAGACCGGAGCGAATGCGTTCCATGACATCGTCAACCGAACGCCCCGTGGCACTCGCAACAACAGCAGATGTCTTGATGAGGTCTTCAGTGCGCTTTGTGACTTCCGCTGTGCCCTTTGAGAAGCCGCTGATTAGGTTGGCGTATGTCGCACCATATCGCGTAGCTTCAGATCGTGCTAGGCCGTATCCTGCAGCGGTGGTATTGACCCATTTCTGGAACTCAGCTGCGCTCGATCCCATCAGCCTGTTAATCTGGCCGATTGCAGCTTCGTAGGAAATGGCGTCCTTTACGGCGTCCTTAAAGATCGAACCAAGCCCGATCGCTGCGACAGCGGCGCCAAGTCCCTTGACGGTTCTGCTGATGGCGTTGGTGGCTTTAGAAATGTCCTTGTTCGCCTCGCCCATTTGCCTTTTAACGTCAGCTAGGCCCTTCCTCAGGCCCGACGTCTCCGCCGTTATGAGAATCCGCAGTTCCTCCAGCGTCATGTTTTCCACCTCGTTCCCGCCAGCGACGTTTTGCCTGCCGATATTCGTCTAAGCGCTCTTGCATCAAGCGCCAATCTTGCTGCTTTTGCTTAACTTCAGGGAAAATACCTGGGAATGCCTCTTGAATCGTAGGCGCTTTGTTTTTGTTACCGAGCACGCGCGCCACGAGAGCCGCGATCAAATCAGCATGCCGGTATGCGATCATCGCTTCCTTCTGCATCTCAGCCTTGAGCCTGGCCTCGTAGGCACGTATTGCCGCCTCGATCTCGAAAAAGGTCATGTCCCAATAAGAGACCGCATCCAGACCGCATTCTAGAGCGATTGGATACAGCCTCTCGTAAAGTTCCGTAAGGGTGTTTATTGAATCGTTGTCTCTGGCTCCGTTGTCGGAGCCTCCTTGAAAAAACCGCTTACCCGCAGCACATCAAGAAGCGCCGGCAGTAGGTCCGTGTACGTGTTTCCACTCTCGACGTATTCGTCATACAGGTCCATGATTTTCTGCATGCTGACGCCGTGCTGGAACTTCTGAGAGGCTGCGTGGAGGATCGTAAGGAGATTCGTAACGCTGACCATCTCGCCTCGCTCCATGCCGAGCAGAACGTCCAAGGGGCTGCGCCCACCGAGTTGTTTTTCGAGTGCGATGGTATTCGATGCAGCTAGTCGTAGCTTGAGTTCTTGCGATCCAAATTGCAGTTCGGAATAGCGCATAATGCCCTCCTAAAGTAAAAAGCGCCCCATGAGGAGCGCTTAGGATGTTGGATTGGTTACAACGAAGTCGGACTGCAAATTAAACGATGCGGTGAATGTCAGCGCTGCATTTACGGCGGCCGAGTCCATCCGAACGTTGACATAGGCGCTGAACGCCCATTCGGTTTCGTCCGGAAATACAACCTTGAATTCCCCGAGCGTTCCGGCATTCTGCAACCCCTTAAGCACGCGAAAGTTCGATGTGGCCGAAGAGTTGTCGTAAAGGAATTGAAAATCCAGATCGCCGGGATCCTGGATTCCTGGGATGTACTTACGAACACCGTCCTGCAGCGTCGTTACTTCGACGCGTTCGGGGTCGCCGCCGAGATCTGGAACCTGCATTAGGTAATCGACCCTCGTATATGATGCGCCGCTTTTGTACTGCAGCTCGGTATCTTTGGTCAGCAAGCCTGGCATGGTTTCACACTCCTATCACTGAGATACGCGTTCTGTGCGCTGATCAACAACGCCGCGGTAACGCATGGTTTTACGTTTGATTCCGGATGCGTCAGGTACATCAGACGAGAATTGGCGCCTGAATCCCACGCTGTTCATGGCCGCGTCCACTTGCTGCGCAATGGCTCCGGTAGATTTCTTGTGCCACACATCAATTTGGATACTGATGTCCGACAGCGGTCCTTGTGCGATGGTTAGAGGGTCAAGGTTCCCCAACTCGTAGAAACTGATTGCCGGCAGCTTCGCGAACGACGTCGGGAACGCATCTGTGACCGCCAAAACTTCAGGAATGGCGCTCAATAACTCATTTATTTGTGCTTTGGCGTCGTACATTGCTATCGGCCTCCTAGCCGCTGTATATCCCGGCGTAGGGTCTGCTTAGTAAGGTCTAGTACCTTCTTGCGGTTCTTTTCCAAGGCTGGATACATGAAAGGCCGCGCCGGTTGCCCTTCCGTATAGTAAAAAACGCCTTGGTCAGTCTCCCGGCGTTGGAAATGGTACTTTTCGGCTGTAGCTGCATCGATTTGGCTCTCGTGGATCCACCATCCGTCCTGTCGATAGTGGAGACGTGCCACAATTTCACCGGGCAAAGTACTTTTATCGCTCGCCTGTCCTACTGGACCGGTGCCGAACTCGTTATATACGGCATGCTCCATGTTCGTGGAGACGCTGCCTTCGACGCGATCGCCATCCAGTTTTACATTTGCCTGTATGCTGCCACGCAATTGACCGTCACCAACTGGGGCGTCAGCCTTTGCGGCAGCTTGCACAAGGTGCGTGCCTTGCCTAACAGCTTTTAGAAGCGATTGATTGGCATTTCCGCCGAGGGCTGTAATCTTAGCAAGCAGCCTGTCCATCCCTTGAATATTCGCCATTACCTCACCTTTTCCAGTTGGATGACAGTGTGGTCCCAAGGCTGCACAGAGACGACCTTGTAATCCGGCTCATCATCGTATGGGTCAATGTATACCCAAGCCCCTGCGCTCTCTGAGACCGTCTGAGGGCCTTCAATAAGCATGGTTAGCATATATGAGAGGCGTTCCCCATACTGCTGAGCCAAGACACGACCGCCGGCCGGAGAAACATGACCGCGGATTAATTCAGCATCCGGTGACCAGCCTTCGTAAGTCGTCCCGTCTTCTTCCTTGATGGGAACACGAGAACGAAACACAACCGGCCGTTTATCTCGCTCACGGAGTCGCATATCGCGCCACCTTCAACAAGCGATACGACCCAATCGTCATCTTCACGGACTCCGGCAGGTCCTCGAAGGAGCGGCTAACGCCGCCCTCCGAATGCGAGGTCTCTCCCTCGATACCCACCTTGTTGTACCGCATGATGGCGATTTGGCGCTTTGTTGGCTCTAATCCCGGCGGAAGTGTCCTCCGGTTCGTCCAGCTCAGCAGATCGCTTTCTACGTCGTCTAGCAGCACACCCAAGCTTCCGTCAATGTCTTCCGAAAGCCCGAGCGTACCCATCAATCTATCAAGACTCGTTGCCACCGGCGCCACCACCTTGCGCCTCCTGGATCTTGGCGAGGATATCCGGCTTACGCGTTGCTTCGCCGAGATCGATATTGTTGCTCTTGGCGTATGCCTTGAGCTGCGGACCAGTCATATCTTCAATCGCGGTTTCTGCCTCGTCGTCATCCTCGACGATATCGACATACGACTCAAGTCGCCCGTAGCCCGCCTTTTCGATTTCGAATTCATCGCCAGCGCGGTAAACTGTACCATTGTGACGGATTGGCGTTTCCTTTACAGATACGATCATGTCGATTCCTCCTTAAAGTACCGTCGCCTGGAAGACTTCGTCCGCAGCGGGGAAACTCGGCAGCGCCGTTGCGACTGCTTTAGTCCAAGTGCTGACCGGGTCGAGGTTTTCTTCGTAGACCATCGCAAGAACGTTGCCTACTCGCGTGATGTCGATAGAAGGATCACGCGCCAAGCGGATTTCTTCCGCCGTAGGTCCGTAAATCGTTTGACCAAGTGCGCCCTCAGGGAGTAGCACGAACTTATTGGCCGGGAAGTAGCGGCTCTGGGTGTAAGTGCCATTTGCCGCTTGCTTACGATATACAGCATCGTAGGTTGCGATCGTAGGCAGACCCAGTTCCTGCAGATACGCATTCAACGACGCTCGAGAAGCCAGCCTTGGAGATCCAAGACCAGACAACGCACCGACTACCTTCGGGTGCTTGAGCAGGGCGGCAAGCGCCGTATTGGACGTCAGCGCACGTGTAGGGTTAGTGCCAAGGGTGTTAACCCAATCCATGATTTGCGCGATCGGGTCGCTATCTGGATCTGACCACAGGTCGTCACCGGCTAGTACTTCCTTATGATCGGAAGGTACCCCATAGCTGATCGTTGCGCTGAGGTTGTTTTCAGCCAGCGTTACAGTTCCGGAGGCAAGCGCCTCCATCCGCATGACCTCGACACGAGCGCGGACGCCAGCGACAAGCACGTCAATATCGTTGTAGACCTCTTGGACGAGGTATTGTTGTTCGGCCGGAGTTCGCGGGTTCTCCAGCGCAATAATGTCCCTCTCGTCGAGTTCCAATTTACGCTTGATCAGTGCCAATTCAAGCGCCTGCTTTGCAGCTTCGCGGCTGCCGATCTCCGACTCCGTGTTAAACGCATGAACGCTGGCGATTACCGGAATGCGCCGGGCGCCTTTGATCATGTTGAACTCTAGCGATTGCGTCTTTACTTCCGGGAAAAACAATTCCCCCAGCAGCGCCGGGTATTGGCGGCTTTCCAGGTAATTCAGGACTTCGCGTTGTGGGAAAAGATCGAGAACACTTGCCATAGTTGCCCCTCCTTTTTAGGCCGATTAAACGACCGTCTTAAATTTGATTTCTTTCATTGCCGCTTTAGCAGCCGTCGAAGGCGCTGCCGGGAGGCGTGCTTCGAGAATCCAAGCTTCGACGATAACGGATCCGGGTTGTGGACCCGTTGTAACGTCGATGTCGTCGTGTAGGATGCCGATAGCCGTACCGTCATTTGCCGGGTAGACAGTGCCTGCGGGAACGATCTTACGGCCGTCTGCGTTAGCCGTAACACCGCTGTCGCTGATTTGATAGGTAAACGCCAGGAACTTCGCGCTGGCGAGGAAGTTGATCTCGGTGCGCGTCTTATTCGTAACGTACATATTGTTTATCTCCCTTCGTTAGGCCGTGGCCCATGGATTTGGTGCATTTGCTGTAGGTTTGTTACCTTCGTTCGCTCGATCGGCAAAACTCTTGCCTACGCCGCCTCCATTGCCCTTGCCGCCGGCGCCGCGTGGCGGTTCACCCTTCAAACGCTCATTTACGCCAGCTTCGACGGCGTCCTTGAACGCCTTCTCCACGGCCTCGATGCTCTTGTTGGTAGAATCGGCATCGGTATAAACGAGGACGTCGGCCAGAACCTTCGGTAAGCCCTTTTCGGCTAGCTGCTCAAGCGCTGTTGCGCGGAGTTCTCGCCGGGTAATGCCGTTTTCCCGATCGGCTAAATCCTTATCGCGCTTATCACGTTCATGTTGCGCCTTTTGCTCGGCGGTCATCTTGGCGAGTTTTTCGGCTTCGGTCTTGGCTTCGTCCAATTTAGCTTGGAAGTCTTTCTCCCATTTGGATTGAGCCTTGGTCAAGCGTTCGCCAAGGATACGGTCAACCTCCGCCTGTTGTTCTGGCGAGAATGTAACCTTGCCTCCGCCTTTTCCCTCACCTTCGCCGCCCTTACCGCCGCCGTCTCCGCCAGATCCTCCGCCTTCTCCACCTTGACCACCCTCACCGCCACCGTCAGCGGCAAACAACTGCAGATTCATGCGAAGCCGATATGGTTTTGCCATCATTTCGAGCATAGTAACCTCCCGTTTAACGCCCGTCGGCTGGTGTCCATGCAGCTTTTAACGTCCTCCGCACGTTCTGGACAAAAGAAAAAGCCGCCATTAGGCAGCTTGTGCGTACTTTTCTTTCCATTGCGCATAGGTCATGCTGTCCGGTACCGTGTACGTCTTTCCGGTCTCTGGATCTCTTGCCCTTCGTTCGATGCGATCAAGTTCTACATCACCGAAATAGGCAATCGTTGTGCTCCTGCAGTATGGATGCAAGGGCGGCATGTTTGTTCCAGGACGCGCATCCTTGACGGCGTAAATCTTAAGGTCGTGCTGCCTGCATATCTGGCTTGTCCGATTGTCCAGCGTCGCCATGAATCGGTAACGATCGATCTCAGCTTCCTCATAAGCTTCCATCTCAGCGGCATTGCTCATGTATGTTGTCTCGGTTCGTATCAATCGGTTCGCAGCATGCTTTCCGACGCCCATCCGACCCTCTATGTCCAATCGCATCTTGCGGTAACTGGATCCGGAAAAGAAGCCGGCCGTTAGGACTTCGGTCAGTTGCTTCGCAAGCACTTCCGAGTTGCCCCACACACGGCTACTGAAGTTTTCTCCACTCCATGGTCGCTTTAGAATCGTCTCGATTGTCCTGGTTGGCACTGATGCGAAGTTGAATCCCACGCCAAGCCCTTTTTGTAGGTCGAACATCGATCGATAGTAAGCACTGCTTATGACGCGCATGTAACCGTTTGTAGTGGCCGTTAGCTCTACGTCTGCAATTACCTTGGAATGGATGTTGATGCTGCCCCTGAGCGCTTCTAGGCGGGTAACCCGCGCCCTATATGCAGGAGCATTAAACCTGTTGCGGAACCACCGACGCACACGCTCATTTTTGATGCTAGGATATATGCGTTTCATCCATTTCAGCAAAGGATTAGGTATGCGTTGGTTGAGCGCCCTGCGTGCTGACGTGGGGCTTAACTCGCCATTGCGGGCGAATGTATCAAATATCCCTTTGATCTCGTCTAGCAGGTCGTCAGAGGCCTTATCATATGCATCTGTTACTGTCTTAACGACTGCGTCAGCGTCCCGGTGGTATCTCGCCATTCTTAGCTGCGCTCGTCTATCCCAATAGTCGTTACTCGGTGTTCGCATCTCCGCCATCACCGCCTACAGGGACACTAAATGCTTCTTGCTGACGCTTGATATCTGCTTCCTTTTGGGCGTTGACGGCCGCAATCTCCTTGGCCGGGTCATCGACAAACGAAAGCTGGCTGATCAACGTCTCCTCTGAAACATGATCCGTCAATTGGACGATCATGCTTGCTGTCTCGACATCATTGCTCGGCAGGCTGCGAGTCATCGTAATTGTTACGTTCTGGACGTTTACCGTTTGCGCCTTGACCGAAAGGATATTGGCGAATACCTTCATACGCTCTCGCAAGCCCTGGATAAAGTAGCGCTCTTTCGTCTTGGCTAACTGTTCGAGGCCGAATAGCTTGTACTTCATCGCCACGCCAGACGCATTGGCAGCAAAGTTGGAATCCGTCAGGTTTGGAACCATCGAAAACTCGTGGATATCCGACTTGATTGCATCCCGCAGAACTTCTGTGTCGGCCTCGTTTAGCGTCTTTGTGAGCCAAGATGCATCTGCGTCCACTCCGCCGGGAAGCTCCAGAACCTTGTATTTCTTGAGCAACCTTATAGCCTTCCCAGCCTCCGCCTCATCATCGCCCAGAGACGCCCCCACAAGCTTCAGAATCGCGTCAACGAACTGCTCCTTGTCATTGACGCGATCAGAAGCCAGCACGTTGTACGCGTTGATTAGGCTGATTTGCTGCTCGTAGTCTCCTTGTTGCTCCTCGTTATTCCAAAACTCGACGATAGGCACGGCCTTGAAGTAATGGTCCGTTACCTGCGCCTCTCCATAATCGTTCGTTTCAACAGCAGTCGGCTTGTATTGGTACATCTTCGAATCCGTGTAAACATTGACCGTCCACCCGGTCACATTGTTTTCGATATCCCTGCGCTCGTAATAATGGACGCCGAACAATGATCTGTATTCTACCGAATCATCTACCACCAAGAATATCTGCCGTAGATCGATGCAAGTTACCTTCGGGACGGACTCTCTACTCATAAAGTAAAGCTCACGAGCTGTGCCAAACATCGATAAATCCTTCGCCATCTCAGCATCATGTGAGACAACGTCTGTCGCTTTGTAGGCGTTCGTTAGAGCGTCGATACCATCGCCTCCATACTTAACAGGGTCGCCGGCGAAATATCCGACAGCGACGTCCGTTATATACTTGGCGTGATTGGCAACAAGCTTGTTATTGGGGAGGTTCTTGTCTTCTCCGCCCAGGTCGCGCTTAAGGATGTCCTGCTCGCCTTTGTAGTACTCCTCTAGGCGGTTAATGCGGTTGTTGCCTTTGCGATGCTCAGATATACATGAACGCAGCAGCGCCGCGGGTATCTCTCCGTTCCCCTCGATCAAATCCGCTGATCGGATAATAGCCATCATCTCACCCCAATCTTTGCTTTGTTCCCGATCTTGACGTGCGCTGCCCGCGCTTCATCTTCCATAGCGTAACGAACAGCATCGATACTATGGTTGTCCGCATCAGGATATCCGGCCTTGAATCCGCCGTTTCCATCTGGCGTGAGTTCGTATCCATAGAACTCTCGTTTGGTATTTGGGCATCGTTCTGGATCAATCACGATCTCCTCCAGGTCAGTCAGGAACTTAATGCCATGGTCGACGCTGTCCGGTCCCTTTTTAGCCGGCACAATGTTAACCCCGAGTTGCCGGAACTCATTGATCGTTCGCGGCTCCGCGCTATCAGCCGTAATCGCTCGACCTTCTGCTAGCGGCTTGATCAAGTCGACGGCCTGCCTATTGGAAAGCTGTACCTTGTGAATCTCTTGGAAGATAAAAAGGCGCCGGCGGGTCTTGTCGAAGTGCATCCCGGCATAGTGAAGCGGATCCTTGGCATAACCGAAGTCGAGACCACGTTTCAATCGATCGAAAACCGCGATTTCCTCGTCTGTGATTGGCCGTATCTTCAAGTTGGTGAATATTTCTCCGCCTGTGCCGGTTACTTCACCGAGGTATTCGTGTTTGAAGTTGTCGGGCTTCGTCGCCTTAAGGTGTTCTGCCTCAACAAAAAACGGCTCACCCAACCAATGTCGGGGAACCGTTTCGTAGGTACTATGATGAACGAGACGATCTGGTCGATCTCCCAAGACTTCTGCGTTAACCCAGTTGCGTTGTGACTTCGGCGGGTTGTACGTGTAGAACACGCAGAACCGGTCACCGCCACGCATCAACGTTTGGTTGATCGTCCGTATTTCCTCAGGACCGGTGAACTCGTCGACTTCCTCGTACCAAATGTACTTGAAGTAACCCGTTTTGGCCTTGGTCGACTTGATCTTCTTCGGCTTGTCCGCACCCCGGAATATAATGCGCTGTCCTGTGGGCTTGTATATCAGCTCTATCGGACTTAGTTTGGTGTGCCAGTATGCTGACACCCCTAAAGCTTCTATCGCCCACTGGAGCTGCGAGAACACGCTACCTTCCAGGTATAAACCAACCTTGCGAAGCACGACCGCATGGGCACGAGGTTCTTTCATCATGCCTAATACTAGCTCTATACTGACGCATGACGATTTGGTAGATCCCCGACCGCCCTTAAGCCAGTGATGCGTATATTTCTCTTCTTTGATTGCATGATGGACATCGTAAAAGCTTGGCGCTATCAGTTCAGTCAATGGCACACGCTGAATCGCTAGGCTCATGGACCTCCCTTTCCTTTCGGAACATCATCTACAATCTGGACGGCCGCGCTTACGTCAATCTGCTGCTTATCTATCCACATTCCGTAACGCTTGCCTAGTAATTCGAGCGCCTTAATCTTGTCAGCAAAACGTACCTCGCGCTCAACCATTTCCACTTCGCCTGACATTGTTTTAACCTTAACGCTGGCTATTGCCGCCCGATCGTCTAGCGATGCGTCGTCCTTCAGCTCGGCAGAATCCATATTCACAAGCTGTGTCGGGTCCAAGAAGGCGATGCGAGCGAGTTCGCGGATAATTCTTTCTTGGTTGACGCCGGTTCTTTTCGAGTGTTCGGCCATTCGTTCGTCTATATACGCGCGAATATCTGGTTTCCCGAGGTTTTCTGAACCTATTGCAGTTGCTGCCTTTGGACTATAACCAGCCCGTATCGCCGCCTGTGTCGCGTTTAAATCAATGAGGTATTCGTCTACAAACTTCTGCTGCTTATCGGTCAAAGCCACTCGCATTGCCTCCTTTCCATGTATTGCCAAAGTAACCCAGTCATGCTATATTGTATTTGCACCGCTCGGAAAGCATCCGGCGGTGTTTTTGCGTATAAAAATAGCCCCTCAACCGAGGAGCTTCGTTAACTGCCTATGCATCCATCCTGCCATCTTATCCAGTCGAAGGCCGCGAGCTACTTCAGTGCCCAATATCATCAGCCGCTGGTCAAACTCCTGTAAGTCTTCGTTCAACGTTCGTTTGCTCATGCTCACCCCTCCACTGAACAGTATAGCGAGTGTAATATAAAAAGCCACCAACCGAAGTCAGTGGCATTTATCCCAGCAAGTGAGTCCAGCACCTGCCGGCTCAACTTAAGGACTATCGGCGGAAAGTCCTTACTCTGTAGTCCGTGATTGGCGCCTCCGCGCCATACAGAGGAGGGATTTGCTCCCTCTCTAGCGTATCGGAGTTATCCGGTACAGTAGAGAAGGGACAATTCCCCATCTCCTCGGGCTTCAAACCCGACCGCATCTCCACACGCTTGGCGACTGATCACCTCGTGGAGACGATGGCGCCTAAGGTCGTTAACCCACCGCATGGCCGCGTCCGCAATGTAATAAGGGATACTAGCGGAATCACCCCGGGCCGAAGCCCTATGATCCAACTGTATCCCTGTTCTACATGCGTTTTTGATGCAGCTTACATGCGATTTACATGCATTTTTATTCCGTTAGTAGCTTTAGAGAATTGGCGACCGACTCTATTCCCTCGTTTAGCTTTCGGCCGACCGTCACTTCATGGTAATTGCTGAACCTCATGATCGTTATCTTGTGGCGCTCTCCCTTGATGTAACGCGTCTCGATGATCTGCCGCACGTCTGGGTCCAAAATCAACCTAACGGCGCTTTCAATGGCTTGTACACGCTCTTGGAGTGCATTGTACTTTATCGTCTGGCTCGGAGCAAGGTTATTTAATCCACGCCGTTCAAATTCATTCGCCGCGGCTTTGGTCTTGCGATATCCTGCCAGCAGCGCTTTTGCATTCCTGATTTCCAACTTGTTCGCCATTGGGAAGATATCCATTTGCATCTAACATCCTCCATGTTTGAACAGTTTCAAGTGCGACCTTCCAAGCATTTGCAACAATCCTCGGATATTCATAACCGTACCATTCAACAGCACTACGAAATGTCTTTGCGAAATCATTTATTGTCTTCACAGCCCATGTGGCAAGTAATTTACCCTCGCGGTAAGACAACTTTCTTCCCTCTTGGGCCTTATTTAAAGCTTTCCTAACTATCTTTCGTCGGACTCTGCCCCTCATGTCGGTTACCTCCCAAGTCCTATTTGTATGATCATCTGATTGAGCGTTACTTTGGAGATGTTCAGGCGGCGGGAAAGTTCACTCCTCGATATGATCTTGTAATGGCCTCGAATGTAGAATTCATACTCTTCTGGGATGTAGATCTTTTCCGGCTTAGATGGAGGCGTTAATGGCTTTCTCTCCCGCCTATCTGATGCGAGTTCGTCGACAGTGTAATCTTTAATCAATATTTTGTAACTCCGCTTTTTCTTGTATGTCTGGATCTCGATAGCTTTCATTTCAACAAGCCGATCGATGGAAGTTCGTACAGCCTTTTCTCCGTACCCAAGGACTTTGCCGATGGACATCGTAGATCCGCCGAACTTTAGCTGCTTCAGGATCCGCGCCTCACGAATTGTCAGGATCATCCCTATCACCCAACCCATCAGTATGACTTACATGTTGTAGAGCAGAGAGAGCGGCGAGACATACGGCGTGAGGGGCGGTATCGGCACCGTTTTTCTCGGCATAAGCGCCTTCCATGGGATTGCAGAATCGGGCGTGATACTTTCCTCCACCCTCCGATTCGATACCGTATCCCCATCCCCTACGCTGCATCTCTTCTACGACTAAGCGCATTCCTTCCCAGGTGGTGGAGTATCCCGGCAAGTCCATCCAGGTATTGATACCGTTTTTTTTCTTGAGTAGTCGGTTTCCTCTAAACTCATATCCAAGCGTGCTGTGCCCGAACAGTTCATGTATTTGTCTATCCAACTCCGGCCCCGGCTTATAGGTCATAGGCTCGGTACTGGTCATAGTGTTGGCTCCTTTTGTAGAGACGGCGGTACGATGCCCCATGCGTCCATAACACGTTTGCACTCTTCGAAGTATTCTTGCGGGCTGTGGATCCTCTTGGCGCCGGCTAGGGCCATTCTAAAGCCATCACTATACGACGACGGCTTGACTAGCCTGTACAACATACTCTCCGGCCTCTCCGCCTTAGTCTCGACCTTTTTTACATGCACCGATTTATCGTTGCTAATGTAAAATGCGAAGATGCCCGGGAAGCTTACAAGCTCATTGAGCTTGCGAAACCATTCTTCATTGCCGAACCGAACTTCGTTATCTGCTGTGTTGGTCATAGTGTCTTTCCTCCCTCAACCGGATGATCAAGCTCCGCATAGTGCGTGACGTCCTCCAAACGGACACCGTTCACGGCTTCCCACTTGTAGCCTTCCTTGGTACCGTGCTTGTATCTCAGAGCATGGTCAGCAAGTTTGAAGTAGCTTCCGTTCGTCACGACGCATTGTTTATGACTCGGCGGCTGATTCTCGGGATATCGTCTCCACTCGATCATTCCTGTTCCCCCTCAACCGGCATAAGCTCGTCCTCGAAAACAAACGTCTCCGGATGCTCGATAAGCGTGTACGTGTAACGTTTCATGCTGGGAATATATGACCATTTGTTAATCGTGACCAATTCTCTGGTGCCCCTGACCTGAACGGATTCACCATCTTGGAACTTGTTTTTGTATTTCATTCCTTCTCCCCCTGTTCCTCAGACTCTTCGCGGTCCCAACGGTATCCGTATTTGCGTATGACTTTGTTATGCAGAGCGTTTAACTGATCTCGATAGCGCTCTTTCTCTCGCCGTTCGTTCTCAATGATTCGATGCATGCGCCGGACGAATTGAGGATCATCACTCTTCATCAGCTTTTCTGCTTCACGACTCAGTGACCGAATCATAGAGTTTTCATCACCTGTTCGTCGATAGCCAGCAGTTGCCGTTTGGCTCTTTTGACGCAATACTTGCCACAGTACACGCCTATTTGCGGTGGAATATCATCTTTGACCTGCTCGAAAAGTTCCTTCGTCAGTACGTAGTAGTTAAAATGGCCGATGAACGTCTTTTTGGCTTTGCTGTAAAAGTCCGCCTTGGAACATTTAATCTCGTAGCAGCGCCATACGCCTTTCGTGTCGTACGTCATATAATCGACGCGCTCATCACCGTACCAACCGATCGTGACCTCGTAACAAGCGAATACGCCTTGCTTATGAGTGGCTATCCAGATATCCCGTTCGAGTTGTTGCGTCGTCTCGGTTTTAATCTGTCTTCTCCCCCTGTTCCAGTAGATGGGGATGCTCATGTACATTCCCGATCACCTTGCGCCAGTTGACAGCCGATCCGAACATGGTTGCAGGGATATTCCGGATGTCCTCGATAACCGTGATGTATCGCTCGTCGTTTTCGTACCGACTCACTTCCACGATGTCGCCTTCGTATGCTTTGCAATCAGCCAGCCCGGTATATTGCCCTACCGTATCGGGATCGACATCAAAAATGCCTTCGGTGGAGTAAAGTTGGGCTTCCACCTCGTCGCCTGTAAAAACATGGACGCCGAAGCCGTATACAAATTTCCCTTTCCACTCGCAATCTTCGATGCAGATCCCCCGGAATTTATACTCACGCATTGGTATCTTCCTTCCTCGCTAATAGCGGCGTATGGACGTATATTGGATCGCCGGGGTCAAATATCCCCGATGCCGGCTCGCCGTGCCTGTCGGGGTCATACGGCTCCTCCACAAGCAAGCCGTATTCAACTCCCCAATCTTGTATCTGTGCGCCGCATATGTCGCCGTCAAAGCCTGTCATGATGACGAGTCGGGCGAACTCCGCTATCTTCTCCTTGGCCTCTAGCTCGCCTCTCAGCGCCTCTACCTCGGCCTCTAACCGGTTCGCCTGCTCTGCCCTGTCTTGGAGCCACAGCAGCGTTCCAAAGCCCGGTAACGAGCCTCTAGCCATGTATGGTTGTTCGCTCATGTGTTTGGCTCCTTTAGGGATTGGAGGAAATCCCGAGCATGTTGGCCGATGTCCGACTTGACCATCCCAAAATGGAATCTACGCGCTTCGTCTTCTGCCTCGTTCGCATACCACGTCAGCAATTCCACCATCATGGCGATTGCGGCGGCGTGGGCGGCTACCTGCGCTTTCAGTGCGCCGTTCTGTTCCACGGACGTCCTCGTCAGCGCGACGTACCCTTGATGATGTCTACGCAGCTCGGCTATCTCCGTATCCTTGGCGTCTAGCTGGGCTTGTAACTGCTGATTCTCTTCGTACAGCTCGCCTACCGTCTTGTCGTAGCTTTCATGGGTGTGGAGAGCGATACGCTGCCGCTCGTTCTCGTCGAGGAGATAACGGAGCCATTCGGGAGCCGATCGGATATAGTTACCGTGCTCCGACAGGTTCCAGCGCGGTATCGTCAGCGCCTGCCGAATCTTCTCCAACATGTTAGGGGTGTTATCGCTCATTTAGAGTCTGCCTCCTCTGCATCCGGGCCTTCCCCGAAGTCTTCTGCACAAGCTTTGGAGTTCGGGACGAGATAAAAGCATTCGTCGCCGGTAA
>NZ_JBHUJV010000028.1:0-3980 GCF_042683485.1 Cohnella sp. GCM10020058 | reverse complement strand
CGTTAAAGGAGGCTCGGAACGGGAAGGTCGGATCGCACCCGGCCTTCTCTCCCCCAATCTTACCATAAGGCATGATAAAATAAAACGGAGGTATGCCAGATGAGTGAGCTAGTCTGGACGATGGTCTGCGCTTCCCTGGTTTTATCTGTTATGGCTTTCGTTAACTCTGTTCGGAATCGTCGAAAATAATTGAGGGGCTTCGGCCCCTCCTGGATGAAGATCGCGGAAACAATAATGAATGGAGGGGTGCGTAATTGCGTTACAAATACGGCGTCGAAAAAGAGTTTAATTTTCGAGAAGGCGACGAGATCAAAATAATTGCTGTGAGTTTTCTTTACGCATCTGAAGATCGCCCAGAACATATTTATCATGCTCAGTTACTTGAGGTGGATAAACACGGGTTTTGGGCCAAACTGCTCTCATCTACAGTGCATCCTTATTCTAATGATTCCCGTCTTGAAGGGGAGACCGAAATCATTAAGGACGATTATGAAGAGTATTTCGGATTCGGAGAGATTTGTGACGTAATTGGTGCTGACGAGCAGTACCCGGACCGGAATGATTGGGCTACGCGGTTCGTGCTGGACGGACCATCTTGGAAATAAAAAGGCCCGAGGCGAGTCCTCAGCGCATTATTAAGGATAGGAGTGGCGTTCGTGAAGCAGAGGATAACGGTAGAACAGTTCAATGCATTGTCGGAAAAGAAAAAGCGTAAATTGGTGGATTTGTGGAGGCCAGAACGCGGAGACTTATTCTATAACCCTGAACGAAATTTAGTTCAGATTGTGGATGCGGCGTCGGATGAAGGTATTGAATCGTCTGGCGAACTTATTCCAAAGTACAATTGCAAACCGCTGCTCTCCATTGGGCAGATGATTTGCTTAATCAAAGATCTGCTTGAAGAGAAAAGCGGCAGGGAATATTATAAATTCGGTGATATTATTGGCGACATCGAAGTATGGGTATTGCCGGAATTATGTGACGCGCTTTGGGAAGAAGTGAAAATTTCGATTTCCTGAAATCCATATAATTGATAGAAAAATAAAATGCCCGAGAGCCGAAGCCCCCGGGCGGATGATTTAAAGAACCAACGCGTCTACTCTTTGCTTATCTTTTGGACATGTTGGTGCTGATAGTTCCCGACTCGGTATCCAATTTTCTGCTCTGATATCCGGAACATTCCCGTTAGCAAATTCGATAATCGTTAAGGTTTTTCCTTTCATTTAGCGTCGCCTCCCGTTAACTGTCGCTGATATTAAAAATTCGTTTGCTGTCATTCTAACCATCATATTTTCTAAATCCATCATGGGAATATGGGGAACAAAAAGGCAACAGTGTTGATCTTCTCGCCCAATAACAAAAATATCTTGATACTCATTGAATTTAACCAATCTAAATACCTGATCAGCTCTCCTGGACGCCTGTACATCGGTTAGGATTACTGGCAAGCTATTGAATATTCCGAGGTAAAATTTATTGCCCAGGTACCTACTTAGCGATCTATCCACCAGGGCAATGTTATCAACCATAGCTTTTCTCATTTGCTTTGGCGTTTCAATCCGTTTTAGAGACCTTCTAAATTTTCTAAACAGTGAATAAGCTTCCGGTTGATTTCTTTGTAACACAATTTCATTTGGAGTATTAAAGCCGGGAGACCTCAGGTCTGCTTCAACTAACCGAAGTGCTCTAATGACATTGTTCGGTCCGCTAAATGACTTTTCTAGATCTGATTCTACGCCAGATAAGTACGAAACGTTTAATTCTTCTTGCGAAACTCCCATGTCTTTCATCATGTTGTAAATTAGGGAGTGATGAGCTGTGTTTTCTATTTCCAATAATACATATTCAATGTTATCTGGTTGTTGATGCTCGGGATGAATTATTATTTTCGGGTAACCAAGCAAAAACAACTTGGCATGGAGCAACTCGTGGATCCAAAGCGAGTCTACCTCTTTGAATTCGTCGGAAACCGTAATATTTATTTTCTTTTCAGCTAGAATCACTTCGTTAGTCCCTAACGCGCCGCCGAAACCTATATCTCGATTCTCAACGGTTAAACTTAAAGTGTACCCATTCTGTTTTGCTAATGTTTCAACTTCTCTAGCAAGCTCAATATTTTCCCACGACAAGATTGATCCCTCCCATCTTTCATTTTCGACAGACGGGAGGGGCATTCCTCTATGTTTATTCGTTGGTAAATCAGATAATGCCTTTACGATACAGCACGGTAAGCAGCCGGTAAAAGTCGTAGCTGCCGCCCGACGGCGTGTCAATCAGCTTGGACTTGACTGCAGATTGGACGGCTGCAGCGGCCCACGCGGGCGGCTCCGCGACGATCTGCAGGTTCTCCACCGACGCAAGCCGATCGGCAAGCGCCTTGATCTGCGCCGCCTGCTCCTTATTCAATTTTTGCAACGTCTCGAATTCCGCGCGTTCTTCCTTCGTCATCGGTTCGTCCTCCTCGTTTTTGATTTGCTGTGGGAATATCCAATACTGTCGCGCCTCGGTCGCGAATACGGATTCGTGCGCCCGGATCTTGCCGTCGTCCTTCACGCCTTGATCGATAAGCCCGTCCTTGCCGTATTTCGTGTTGTCGTGGTTCGGATCGTAAACCTCGATCCATTTGCCATCAATGCCGACCATCAAGACGTAATGGCCGCCGCCGGTCAGATGCCCCGGCCCCATCGTGGCTATAACGAGCGCGCCGGCCGCGAGCGCCGCCTTTACATCGGACAGGCTGCCAGTCTGCTTGCTCATAAGGCCGTAGTTGCGGGCGATAGCGTCGAAGTAACTCCACGCGGTGCCGCTGTTGGCTGTCCTGTACCCGCGCTCTACGGCCCAAGCTGCGGTTTCAGGCGGCAAGATCGGCCGGCCTTTGTATGTGCTGGCGACCATCGCGAACGACGTCGGCCCGCAAGCGCTCGAGCCAATCGTCTGCGTCGGATCTCCCCGGCGCGTATACGGCACGGACGCCCACCGCTTGTCCTCTTGGCTGTAATAGACAGTCATCGATTTTCGTCCTCCTTCGTTCTGGTCTCCGTCACGGTCCGCGCTTCGGTCTTCGTCTCCGTCGTCGTCGTGCCCGGCGGATTAAGCACTTTGTTGTGCATCTGACCCGCTGCCAGCGCCACGAGCAGCCCGTTTGCCCCGGACAGGATATAAAGCCTCCAATCCCACGGCGACGCGCCCAACGCGATCTGCGCAAGCGTCAGGATAGCCCATCCCACCAACACGGCGTAAACGTCCGTTGGCAGGTTCGGCAGCCATCTATCGACGAGCGCCTTCGTGTACTGCACGACGAGGAACGTAAAAAGGGCTGCCCCCGTCAATGTCCCGAGGGCGCCCCATGTAAAGAGCGTATCGCCTGTCATTCCTCGTCATCCTTCCGTTCGTGCTTTTGGTCCCGCCTCCGCAATCGAATCCATAGGTCGTATTTCTTCGTGTACGTCTGGTAGGCGAGCAGCAGCAGGCCTACCATAGTCCCGCCGGTCACGATCAACCACGTGAGGCGCTGCGCGGCGTCCATGCTCGGCGTCTGCCATCCGAAGGCGATGCTTGCCCGTATCCAGACCGCGACGAGCATCTTCGCGTCGTAGGCGGCAAGAAAAAAGAGCATCGATAGCATAAACGCGCTAACGACGCCCTTTCGGAACCGTTCATGAAAATATTTGCGATGAGCGGCAATGATGTATGTCGCAGTGCCCACCGTCACGGTATAGACGGCCAGGAGCGCGAAGTCGATCCAATCTAGCATAGGATCATTCCCCTTTTTCGTATATAAGGTACTTGGCAAAGTTGTTGCTTCGGATCTCCTCCTGCAGCTCGCGGGACGCGGTACGATATTGGATGATGGCGCTACGCGTATTAAGCGAGGCGCGCTTCAGCTCTGTCTGCTTGTCCCGATACCAGGGGGAGAACCGCATAAGCCATTTCAGCATAGCGGTCATCCGCTCCTTCCGTCTGGATCATCCTTCTTCAAC
>NZ_JBHUJV010000027.1:0-13627 GCF_042683485.1 Cohnella sp. GCM10020058 | reverse complement strand
ATGATCTAGAGGTACGCCCTCATTGCAAACGCCGCATAATTGGCCATCCAGCATGAATCGCGTCGAGCTGATACTTGGCCCGCGCTGGTCGTCCTCTGTGCTATTGATGCCGGGAGGCTGAGGCAGCGGCATCCAATACGTGATGGTGCCGATCCCGGCCGACCAATGCCCGTAAGTGGAAGTCGATCCGTCGGTTACGATGTACAATCCATCGTCCGGCACTGGCTCCATGCTGACCGGTATCCATCCGCTAGGCTGTATGTCCGTCTGGGAGAGGGCTTGGCTCTCCAGTTCTCCCTGCCAGAACTCCAATTCCATAGCGCGATCCGACCAATAAGGCAGTTTGTTTATTTTGCGAACTCTCTCCAGCGCCTCCCGGTATCCCTGTACCGGGGTAGTGGGTGGGGAATCGAACTTGCCGGACTTGATACGCAGATAAGTTGTCGTCAACGTGTCGAGCACGTGGCTTTCGTAATCCTTATTTTTGAGTTCCGATTCGAGCCATTCAAGCAGGCGCTGCTTGTTTACCGTATCCGTCATGATTGGGGTGCCTCCTCTACCTTGTAGAAGATGGTTGTCCACTCGCCTGCGCCGTCTGCGTATTCGTGAACATCGAAGTGCGTAGAGACGATATTTTCAGCATCTATATTCGCCAAGAACTCGTTTACCTCGTATTCCGTTGCGTTGAAAAATTGTTTTCGTTGAACGATCATATCCGTATATGCCTCCTTAGGGATTAGCCCTTATATGATCTAGACCTGGGTCGGCCTCCGCTGGCGCTGGGTAGTTCGGTCGACTCGAAGGCAGCTTCGCTGCAAGGTCAAAATAACGTCAGCGTGCTCGCCTTCTCGTTCACGGCCTGTATCCACTTGTTCAGGTTGGCTGTGCCGGGACCGGTCGGAGCTACGCACTCAGGGCGCAGCGGACAGCCGCCGCAGTTCTTTGCGTAGTTCTCCCGGCAGATTGCCGATGCTTGTTCCGTGATCTGCAAGTATGCCATCCTTATCCCCCATTCCCGCGAACATGCGTTTGGTTGTATACTTGACTGGAAGCAGACTCTCTAGCCCGGAACCATTTCAGCAGTTCTTCTTGCTCCCGAATGCGCTGATTGAGATTCTTAATCTCGCACCACGGGCATTTGCTTGTTATTTTTTCGTGCAGCTGCTTGTGCTTGTCGCAAACCTCCAAAGTAAATTCCTCCCGAGGTGCTAAATGAGTGAACTTGCATACCTTTTCTGTGCCGAGAACGATCGTACGGGCGACATGGAGATTAGTTTCGCTGTTTGGCTCGCCGCCCGACGTGTACCGCGTGATTTGATTGATTTGGAGGTACAAGCTTTTAGGGATACGCTGGATGTGTTGGCGGTTAGTGGGCCTTAATCGGGAATTTCCTCGACGTCCATCGATATAATCTCTGGGTCCTGCACTTGGCGTGCGCAGTGATGGCATACCGAAACGTAAGCCTCGTCGCTGTCCCACGCCATTTGCTCAGCTTCCTCTTTGGTTGCGGCTTCAAACTCTCCGATGAATTTCGAAGTCCTGATGTATCCGTAGACGCTGTACTTTGGCATATCTCTATCTCCCTTTATGGATGAGTTGATGAGCCTTGACCGGCCAAGCTTAAGCGCCTACCACAATCGTCGGTGGCTGCTTGGCCGATTAGGCTGTATACCGGTCCGCCTCCCTACCGGTATGATCTGGATTTGCTGCCTACGCCCCTGCGTAAGCCCCTTCCAGATTCCCATGTGATTCTGTTTATGGATGAGTTGATGGGGTGGGTTAAATCCAAGATCCATCGATCACGATGCAGATGTTGCCCAACCCATCAATTTCTAGGAGCTCAATTTCGACTTCTTCCGTTCCCACTTGGACAATGATCTTGCGGTCGTGCAGATTCTGATCGTGCTTGAATCGTCCGGCCTCTGCGACATCTCGCAAAAACTTCGCGTAGTCCATATCCTCTATATCTCCTCTGCGCTATAGCGCTCTTTTATTGGGGGTTAGATTGCTTGCTTGTCTGGAGATCGATGTCAGGAATGATGGCTTCAGGGCGGAAAACCATGCGGTAGTGGTACGGATCCGTGGTTACGGCGTCAGTCTGCTCGACTAGAAAGCTCACATTATCGCTTAATCCAAGGAAGTGCTTCTTGTACTGGCCATCTCCCACTTTGCAGGTAACACTCAGCCTGCCCTCGGTGTCATTGTTGCCGAGTGAGCAAAGCCCCTCGATCGTAAGCAGGTACTTGTCCGTTATCCCGTTGAAAAATACGATTCTCCGCTGCACTTCGAAAGAGTCTGCGGCCTTCGAAAGATTTTCGGAAACCGTGTCGGCCTCCGTCGTACATGCGGACAAAATGATTACCATGACCATAAGGGCGAGAGCGAGTTTCTTTATCATGAAATTTTTCAATGGATTCATCCTTTTCTCGTATGGTGGTTTAAACCGGATCTTTGTCGCGCTTTTTGGAACGTATGCCCCAGCGTCCGAGGTAGGTGATCAATGTGCTCCTCGTTATGTTGAAGCGTTCGCAGATTTGGTCACGACTTAACCGTTCTTCCTTGCGCAGCTCAAGGTACTTTTCCTTGGTAAGCTTGTCTGGATTGACCTTGCCGCGGTTGGAGTAATTCTTGGGGCTGCTTTCGCCTTCTGGCTTGGGTTTCGGCTTCGGCAGATTGGCGTATGGACCGTCCGTTATTTTATTGATCAGGCTTTGCGGATCCTCGATCCGGATGGGCTCTCCTAAATTCATATCCGCCACTTTCAGTTCGCCAGCAGCTTGTGCCGCCAGTTGTTCATCCGTCGGCCTGTATACGTAAACCGGCCTAAGCATCGTCATATTCTGGCGCCTCCAGTTCGTCTTCGTCGGCAAACGGCAGGTCATTTTCGTGCGCCTTTTCCCACTCTTCATCTGCTTTCATTGCTTCGTATTTATCGCCGCCTGGGCGCCATCTATCGCGGATGCTCATCGTGCCGGCCTCCTTTTTATTTTCTGTTCCAGGACACCATTTGGCAGCGGAGGAGGATGCCGGTCGAGGTATTCTTCACGCGCTCCGATGATGTCGCTTGCTCTCGCCATCGTGTCGTGCGCCATAACCGTTAGCAGCTCGCTATCCGTCGCTTTCTTCCAATCCATCTTCCTCCGCCTCCGTTGGGCCCATCTCAGGCCATAGGATGACTTGCTCTCCTGGTTCGTTGTATTGGGTTGCCATCATGCGCCACCGTCCTGCTTTTCCAGACCCATCATGAGCAGTAGCCCTTCCGCAAACTTGGCTGCTTTTTCTTCTTCGCTTGGGAGCAGATCCCGGACGTACCGATGTCCCAACTTGAAGGTGGTAAGCATCCTGATTGCGTCCCATGTCTTCGCCCATTTGACGACGCCGTACTTTTCGTAGAGCGGCTTCTTGTACCGTTGGTACACTCCGGCAAGTGGTCGATCATTTGCCTGCGCTGTGCGAATGTCGTTGCCGGTCAGTTCCTTAATGACCTCCGCCTTGATGTCCGCCTTGATTAGAGCCAGTTCATCCGGCGTCAACATGTTCTGTCACCTCGAATTCGATTTCCACTCGCGGGCGGTGCCTATCAATCTCGTAATCCATCACCTGGGGCAAAGCGAGTTTATCGTCCGTATAGATGCCGGCTTTCACCAAACCGTCAAGCAGCAGCTTCAACGTGTTGTGC
Organism: Cohnella sp. GCM10020058; assembly: GCF_042683485.1. Lineage (NCBI taxonomy): Bacteria > Bacillati > Bacillota > Bacilli > Caryophanales > Paenibacillaceae > Cohnella > Cohnella sp. GCM10020058. Next base: position 9,948 of record NZ_JBHUJV010000027.1, on the reverse strand, counting down.
GTGTCTCTCCTTCGTTGGTCCGGCCAGAAGAACCACAAGCGCACGATTGTTTTTTTCTCTTGCTCTGACCAGCCTGTACGCCCTTTCCAGGCTCTTGCGTGATAGATGATGTCTTTCTCCCAAGCTTTCGCCTCGTCGCTTAGAACACGCATTACGCGCCCCTTAACACGTGCATTGATGTACATGTGGTTAACGCTTGGCAGAACGCCGGGCAATATCAATCTTGTCATCCCAATATCGCCTACCTTTTTCCGTCATCTGGCTTGGGAGAGTGAACACCTCACCGATGACTTTTCCTTTGTCGATGATGGTTAACTTGCGGACGGTATGGAAGTACGGGTCAAGTCTCATTGAGCCTTCCTCCCGTTCACTTTGGCTTCTTGCTCGGCCGCCACTCTCTCCCAGAGTCCAGCGAACATCTCTTGCATGAATGCTCTTGCATCCGCCGATCGCATGCTCGTTTGCATAAGGTCGCTGTACATGAGCCGGGCCAAGTGGTCAATGGCTTCAAGCTTTTCAGCCAGCAACCATTCGTAGCTGCCCCATATGGACCATGCTTCGCTATGTCGGTACCGGTTCATTTTTTGCCTCGCTTCTTCGCCTCCGGTGCGAGTATTCTCCGAACATACTGGGCGGCGCGTTCTCTGGGGTCGTCTGGCACGCTCTGTGGTTCGTTCTCAGACTCTTCAGAATCTTCCGAGTATTCTTGTGGCGGCTTGGGTGGCGCGGCCTTCTCGGCGGCGTTTAGGGCGGCTAGTTTTGTTTCAAGATCGTTATAGCGCGCCCATCCCCTTTTCGATTGTTCGGAAGTCAGTCCCGGTCGTTCGAGCGCTTCGGCCACTGTGACCATTTCGCGGAGAATTTCATGCCGCATCATTCCTCAAGGAGCCTCCGAGCCCGTTCGTTCGCAACCTCTCTGCGGTAGCTGCTCGACTTGTTCTCAACGATGACTGACATTTCGAGTATCCGATCATGGATTCGCTTGGCCCCGATCTCCTGTTCGACCGTCGGATTCTCCGGCATGAACCGGTGAAGCAGTTCTGTCGGCGTAAAGTTGGTAGTGAACAGGACTGGCTTCTTATCGCGATATCTGCCGTCAATGATTCGAAAGAGGACTTCTACCACCCAATCGCTGATCTTCTCGGCGCCGATGTCGTCCAGGATCAAAAGGTCGCACTTGAGAACCGCGTTCATGATCTCGTGCTCCGATTCCTTGGCCTGACTCCGGAAGGTGCTGCGGATCCGTCCTAGCAACTCCGGCATACTCTGGAAAACGGTGATGAATCCACGTTCCTTGATCGAGTGGTAAATGGCACCGGCCAAGTGGCTTTTGCCGTTTCCGGGCTCGCCCCACATCAGAAGCGAAAGCCCATTTGCTGGATTGAACTTCTGCGCATACTTCCGAGCGATGTCTACTGCGCGTTCGCTACCCAGACGGTTCCCAAAGTTTTCGAATGTGTATGTCTGGAACCGCTGGCCGAGCGCCGATAGTTGAAACTTCCGTTCGATATCTGCCTGCGTCTTGCGATCCTGCATCGCCTGAACTTCTTTTTCGTGGGCAGCGACTTCACAAGGACACCGCGGTTGCACCGTCTTCTCCTTGCCGAGCAGCATCACGACTTTCTTGGGTACGAGGTTCTTACAGATCGGGCAGTAATAGTCCTCAGAGGGAGAGGAGGTCATATTCTCCACTGCCTCGCGGAGGGCGTCCCCCATGTTGTGCATCGCTTTCGCTCCTCTCCCATGTGATGACCGCTCGTTTCCAGTCTTTCATTTTGTTCTTGCCGATCATCCAGCCTTTGGCAGCGTAGAAGTTGTACCACTTGATCGCATTAACGTCGTTGTTTCGTTCCCGGCAGTAAGCTTGAACCTCTTCAAGAGTTGGCGGCTTGAATCGTGTGCTTCCCCCTTGGGGGGATCGAGGGGGCATATTATCTTTCTTTGTTTCGTCTTTGTCTTCGTCTATGTCTATGTCTAATAATGGTCTACTTCCTGGTCCACTCTCTGTCCCCAAAGTAGTCAAGTCCCTGTCCCTAGAATGGTCAACTCCCTGGTCAAGTTCTTGGTCAAGTCTCTGGTCAACTATTTGCGCTGTTTTTTTGACCATGCGCTCGAATGGGACCATTTTGTAATATCCGGCAGCGTTCTTATTACCCTTGCGGTATGAGATTAGTCCTTTTTGAATGAGCTTGTTCCTGGAGTTGTCCAGACCTTGCTTGGATAGACCAGTCAGCAGTTGAACTGTCGTGTTGGGAGCAGTAAACCACTCAATCCATCCGGTCATATTGTTTATGGATATCAAGGTATGCCATAACGCAATTTCACCTGTGGAAAGTGGATTAACGAGCAGCCAATTCCGAAATGAGTTCAACTCCTTCATGTAGTCCATACTTAGTCACCTGCTTCGGGATCGTCTCCGTCAAATGGTTTAATTACGCCTACTTCATTAAGTTTGGAATATAGCATCCCGATGAATTTAGTGGGGCGAAAGTTGGTGGATTCTTTGTTTCGCTCGTAGTTTTTCTCATCAAGATCAATATCTATTGAGACCAATATTTCATGAAATTTAATTCTGTCTTGAACCATGCGCAACGACGAAACGGTTTCATCGATGATGCTGGGCCCCATTAGAACACCTCGAACACCATTGATGTATTTGAATAAGTCTCTTTCCTCTGCGTAATAATCCTCAACACCGGGGATGTATCTCATTATTTGCGCCAAAGCATTGTTACATATGGGTTTGTTCTTTATCTCAACGACCACTAATTCCCCAGTGCATCTGTCAAATAGTAGAACGTCGATTATACCGACGCCTATTTCTACCTGCCGCCCCAAGAATTCATGATCTTCATCAAAGAGAATCGGATAGTTTTCACAGACGTAGTCTTCAATGTCCTTCTCCTGCCAAGAGATCAAAGGTGTTCCTCCTTTTCATGCGCCAGCGCCGAGCCGTAAATGTTGGCGATCATACGCTTCGTTTGAATTCCGTCTGGAGTCTCGTCTAACCAGTCATGACATGCTGAACATAAGTGGGCGAGGTCATAGACGGTTGTTTTATGGTCGATATGAGGGCGCCCGGTTAGATGCGCCCTCTCAGTAGCTAGCGCCTTCTCACAGCGTTCACAAACGCCGCCAGAACGTTCCTTGAGCAACTTGTCGGCCGACTTACCGATATCGCCTCGGCGGCTCTGCACGGTCCTCTCCTTCTTCTTAGCCGCCGGCTTCGGTACTGGGTTGTAATCTCCGATCGGCATATGATCACCTCGTGTTGTTTCCGTCTGCAAAGTCAATTCGCATTTTCAACTTGAGCGAATGAATTTCTTCGGTCATCCCGTCCAATGCGTTACGCCAGCGCCGACTGTCCTCGTATGCTTGAGCCTCTTTCTCGCGCAGTTCAATGACAGCAAGCTCTGCATGCGCGTCCTTGGCCTTGGGAGCCGCCATATAAGCCTGGGCATAGGTTCTCTTGCGCTCCGCATATACGCGCTTGTAATCGCCGTCTAGGACGCTGGAAACACGCCCTACGAATACCATGCACTTTGCAAGCAAACGAATCTTCTCCATCAGCCCCGACGGATTGTCTTCGGGGAGGTTGTCAGCCTCCCGGCGAAGTCTCGTAATCTCGTTTAAATGTTGTTGTAGGTTCATAGGCAACCTCAGAACGGCAAATCGTCATCGGAAATGTCGATCGGCTTGCCATCATCATGAAACGGATCTTCTTGCCGGCCTCCAATTACACGACCGCCCTGTTCCTCGCGGTTGGGATGCTCCAGGAACCGCACATTGTCCGCGTGGACCTCAGTAACGTAGACGCGGCGGCCTTCGTTGTTCTCGTAGTTGCGCACCTGAATACGCCCTTCTACAGCGGCAAGGAGCCCCTTCCGAAGATAGTTCGCGCATGCCTCTGCCTGCTGCCGCCAGACAACGATTGGAATGAAATCCGTTTCTTTCTCTCGATCTCTCGAGGTGGGCCTGTCCACCGCCAGAGTGAACTGAGCTACTGCGATGCCATTCGGCGTATATTTAAGCTCCGGATCCTTGGTGAGCCTTCCGATCAGGATAGATCTATTGAGCACTCTCGGCCGCCTCCTTCTTTTTCTTGATTCCGTCGCTTAAAATGGATTCCATTTGCGAGAAGCTCCGGCCCTTTTCGGACTGCTCTTTGACCCAATCGTCAAAACCGTCCATTGATCCCTTGCCGAGCTTGTATTTAGCCTTGAGAGCAGCAGGCGGCCTGCTATGGTGGTCATAGGTATTACCTGCCGCGCCGTTGGCGTCATCGTCCTTTTCTGTGGAAAGTCCTAGCATTGCCGACAGGCTGTAGCGCTTCATGTAGGTAATCTGTCCGCCCATGTCCTGGATTCCGACCGCTGCCGATACCTGCAGGGGCTCAGACTTGACCCACTCGCCGGATTCATGAAGCAGAAGCGTTTCAACGGATACGATCAGTTGGTTGTCTATCTTTACGGTAGAAGCGCTTTGAATAACTGAAATGCCGTTCTCTTTCAAAACACGTTTCGCCTCGTCGAGGATTCCCCCGAGATCGGTGTACTCAAAGGTGTAGGAGCCTCCATTTTTGGTGGTCACCTTGACACTGGTATTGTGCTTGGGGCTCTCCATCTCTCCCCACGACTTGACCAGCGCCGGAGAAATTTTGGAATTCGTTTCGGAGAAAATCATGGCGTCACCTCAACCACTACCGCGTCCGGTTGCTCTTCTACTGCAATACCTTCCAGAATCGAACCAGATAGCGGATCGACAACCTGGTTGCCCGATACCTGGAGCAGCTTCTTGAGTTCGACCTTGTTCGGTTCTTCTTTGGTCCGGATCAGATCGTCGCGCCCGGCCATCCGAAGGCTCTCAACGAGCGTAGGATCGTCGTAATGCCATTTCGGCTGTTGCTTGCGGAATTTAATTTCGCCGTATGGCGTGGTGGTTTTCTTCCACTTCGGATCTAGTTCGCGCTGCCGCACAGCGAATTCAGAAAGCAGCGTTTCGAGATGAACAGCATCGCCGCTGAGTTTGGACAACTCCGAATCTTGCCACGACTTGATGCGGAACGTCTCGGCCGCAGCGAGTTCGTTCACTTCCTTGCGCTTTGCTTCTATTGCCGCGAGTTTACGGAGCGCCCAATTAGCCTGGTCGATCGTCTCGACCTGAAAGCGCTCATTCTCGGGTTGTAGATTGAAGTCGTTGATCTGGAGTGCGTTCATGTAAATCCTCCTTGGTATGGGGATATAAAGCGCCACACTTGGCGCATATGAGGACAGTAAAGATAGATGTGGCAAAGGAACGGCGGACGACAGCGGCGTTACAGCAGGCGGTCAGGTCCATAAGTAGATCCTGACGGCGCCCGAGTACCTTACAATGCAGTCCTTATCCGCCAGTAAAAAGCCATCGAGCATATAAATCTCGTCATCATCACGGTAGATCTCTTGGCCGCATCCGCAGGCACAAACAGCCATAGGCGGGTTAAGCTTGTCCTGCGGATCCGGACGGCCGTTGTGTGCCGAGTCAAGGATAGGCATTGTCAGCCGTCTCCTTTCGTGTTAAAGTTGCGGTAAGTTGTTTACCTAGTGTCCCTTATCGCGGCTCCTACCCCGCGCTAGGGGCTTTTTATATCTGTTCATCCAGAAACTCAGCGAACAGGATTCTCTTGGTAGCTTCGATTCGTTCTGCATCCCAAACGCACGGGTCAAATCGGAACTCGTCGTCAAACCAATTTCCTTCGTAGATTTCATCTTGATCGTCCACGTTTACACCCTCCTATCAACGATATTTGCGAGTTCTTCGACATCATCCCGGCGAGCCTTTGCCAACTCCGCCTGCCGATCTGCTTGAGCGCCGACCTTAAACATCGAAGCGAGCATAAATCCGAATGTCGCTCTCACTACCGAACCGATCCCTCCGCCGACGCACATCGCCGCAAAGGTACTCATGGCAGCACCGGTACGATAATGCGATGTCCGAGATCGTTGCCGGCGAGCTGCAGCGGAATCTTTTTTGTGATTACAAGCGCCAGCGGTTCCCATTCGATCGGATCTGCCTGTTTGTAATGCTCCCGGTCGTAAACGCCGGATGCGTTGTAAATGTGGTTCGCGTCTTCTCGAATCGACGTTTCAGTTATCGCGAGTTTCATTCGCCCTCTGCCTCCTTGATGATGCGCTCGTATGCCTCGATCTCCTTCTCTACTTCCTCCAACACAACACTTACCGGAATCCCGATGGGCGTATTTCCGATAAAGACATCTACGCTGGCATTGGTCTTAGCCAAGGTCGTCCGGCATTTATAAAGTTCTTTCAATCTCAGTTTCAATCCGTAGAGCATGGGCTTGTCCTCCTGTTAATCGCCAACGACTCGAAGTGAGCCGATCGACTTTTCCTTAACGATCGTTGTATAAATCTCTTTGAGCCGCGGATCACTTTCGATTACGTCCATCTTGTTCGCATCCCGAATCTGCGTTTTCGTGGCGCCGGCGTCCTGCAGGCGTTCCGTCAAATTGCGTAAGCGCTGGTCGAGCTTGCATCTGGCGCGCTCTTCGAGTTGCCGGTAACTATCCCGGCGGACATCCTGATATGGTTGTCCAAGTCGTCGTGCGGCTTGATTGATCATTTGGTTGATCGACTTGCGCCAATCTTCATCGCGCTGCAGGAATGTGTCTTGAATGGCCGTAACCGTCGTCTCGAACTTTGTCATGCGCTGCTCCATATCCACGAAGCCTTGGGCGTACATCAGCAACAACTCGGCTTGTGATTTTGGCTTGTTGGCCGTGTAGGAGCCGGTTTGGCGAATGGACGGCAAAACTTCGCTCGTTATCCACTTGCGAAATGCCCGCGCTTCTGGCTTCCGGCTGTCGAGAATGACGTCATATAGACCGTCCTCATTGATGATGACTACATGCTGAATTCTTCCGAGCGAGTCCGGGATGGGGTGATTTGAAATCACATCATCCTCCAACCTTCGCTTAATGCCGGCGACTTGATCGATATCAAGCACTTCGCAGACATCCTTGAGTACAAACCATGGAGCGCCATCTCTTTCGACGATCCTAACGTTCGCATCTTGGAAGTTGAACACTTGGGGTTGATTCATTTCATTTCTCCTTTCCCCTAGCTGATTTTGTTCGCTCATAGGCGTCTAACGAATCTTGCCGAACCAACCAACTGCGACCTTCTTTGTAGGCGCCAAGCCTCTTGTCATTTGCAGCTAGTAGACGAACCGTGTTTACATGCAACCGCCATCGCTTTGCTAGATCCTCCGCGGTGTATACCATGGGAAGATCTAGCGTCTCTTTTGAGCGACCGTAGCGATCATTCAACTCGTCTAACACTGAGTTAGCCTCATTGGCTGGCAGGAGACCAAGAAGACTATAGATGGCTGAGGCGGCGTATCTCGACGTTTCACTGCTTGTCGATGTCTTCAATTCCGCCACCCCCATTGTCAAAAAGGTATTCAATCGGTTTGTCCGGAAAATAGCGCTTCTTGATCTTGATGGATTCATTCACAAAGAAACGGGAGCGTCCATTTAATTTGTCGCTCACGGTACCGAATCTGACGCCCAAAAACACCGCCAACTCGGTGATGCTGACATCCTCCCGGGCCATTTCGGCCCGCAAGTTTCCGTAAGCCATTCCTCAACCCTCCTTTGATGAACGCATTTGCGTTCGTTGTGAGTATCAATATAAACTCCATTGAGTTCACAGTCAAGCGGTTTTAGACATATTTTTACGCAAATGCGTTTAAATTCTCCTTTACAAGGGAATAATCGTAGTGTACTATTTGCTTGTATACGGAAAAGCGTACATGAAAGGGTGTAGGATAGTGGATAGCAAGGCTAAAATCTTAGCTAGTATGATTGACGAGACAGGCAGCAGGAGAGCATTTGCAGAAAGCATTGGCCTGCCCCCTACCACTTTGCAATCAATGTTAGTTAGAGGTGTTGGCAGAGCGTCAATTGATAATGTAATAAAAGTATGTAGAGCTCTTGGTATTACCGTTGAACAGCTCGAAGAGATGGCCGAGGGCGAGGCTGCCGAGAAAACTGAGATCAGTACGATTGCTGCCCACCATGACGGGGATGAGTGGACCGACGAAGAGCGCGAGGAAATTGAACAGTTTAAAGCATTTGTACGGATGCGCAAGCGGCAGCGAGAAAACAAGGAGTGAGACTTCTTGTACGAGGAACTTCTAATTGAGGCGCATGCCTTAGGGGTCGAGGTTTACGAAGTAAGGATGAAAGGCAGAGATCACGGCCTTTATTCAGATTTCATCATTTGGATTGACAAACGGTTGAAATCTGTCGTGAAAATGACTTGCGTTCTTGCTGAAGAAATTGGGCACCATCACAAAACTGTAGGCGATATTACGGATCAGACGATCCTGCTCAATAGAAAGCAAGAGAAACACGCTCGAACCTGGGGGTATCTCCGGTTAATTCCGTTAAGTGCGTTTATAAGTGCGCATCGTGCAGGAGTTCGGAATAGATTCGAACTAGCTCAATTTTTAGGAGTCACCGAAAAGTTCGTCGATGATACTATAACCCGGTATCAAGAGTTGTATGGATTACATGCTATTCACGATGGACATTTAATCATGTTTGACCCACTTATGGTGGTTGATCCGATCGATCTTTAAAACAGCGATTTCCGGATGCCCATCCGTTTATTATACACAAAAACAGAACATATGTTCTTTAAGGAGGAAGAACATGGCAAAGAAGAGGGAAGAAAAACTCCCCCCGAAAGTTCGCAAACGATCTAAAGGTTATACGTATCGTTATAGCATTCCGATCATCAACGCAGATGGAAATCCAGATCGTAAGCAAAAAGAAACTCCCCAATACGCGACAGCCCAGGAAGCTTATGACGCTGGTAAGATCATCGAGGCGGAGTTGGTTAAAGGGACTTATGTCGACGAGGATAATATCTTATTTTCTGATTGGGCGGGTATTGGGCTTAAGCTTCACGCCGATATGAGTGAAATCAAGGATAAGGGCTATCGTTCTCAACTGTCCAGGCTTGGCAATGCGAAGAAGTATTTTAAAGGCAAAAAATTAAAGGATATCACCCGCGCGGAATATGAAGATTTTTTACTATACCTGAGGGATGAAAAGGAGCTATCAGAAAGTTCGGTTAAAGGTACTCATGCGTCAATGCGTGTCGTTTTCAACCAAGCTGTTCGTAGAGAAATAATAGGAAAAGACCCTACCCAAGGAGCCCATCTCCCGAAATACCAAGAGACACTTGACGATCTTGATAGCGACCCACTTCCTAAATATCTAGAAAGGGAGCAATTACTCCACGTTTTAAGATTTGCACGCGAGTCAGCAGAGCAAGCCGATAACGAAGACGACGCTTTTGAAAGACGCCAACTATACCGAGCCGTTTTTGTCCTGGCATACACTGGTTTGCGAATCGGGGAGTTTATGGCGCTGGAAAGAAGAAAGTGGAACCGACACGAAAATACTATAAGCGTCACAGCTACGCTGGACTCATATGGAGGACCTGAAAAAGCTAAATTAGGTACGCCTAAGAATAAAGCCTCCAGGCGGATCGTTGACGTTAGCGAAAGCGTGGCCCTAATCATTGATGAGCAAATAAAAGATGTGACGGAGCTCCGAATGCGGCTCGGTAAGGATTTTTACAGCGAATCAACCTTTATCTTCGTCCGGCATAAAGACCACCCCGGTAGGCAATTGTCGCACATAATTTTTGAGAAACTGTTTGCTCGATTGATGAAAAGTTGTGGTTATGAAGGGCTCACGCCTCACTGCTTACGCCACACATTTACGAGTCTGTCTGCAGAAGCAGGAGTGCTCCTAGAAGATGTCATGAACCAGCTAGGTCATGCGAATGACACAATGACGAAACGTGTTTACCTCCACATTACGAAACCCCGTCGCAAAGCGAATGTTGCCAAACTCGACGCGCTTTTAAAGAGGCAATC
>NZ_JBHUJV010000026.1:0-667 GCF_042683485.1 Cohnella sp. GCM10020058 | reverse complement strand
CCTCGTACAGCGGCGTTACTCCTGTCTGTGTATCCGGTATGATATCCGGTGCGACGTATCTGCCATCAAGATCAACGATGATTCCTTCTTTGCTCATGTTATCCCTCCTTACTGGTCAATCGAGAAGATGATATAAAATGCAAATAACGAGCCGGCGCCGTTCTCAAGAATGACGGATCCATCCGTGTTAATGTATCCCCCGGCTGCCGTCCATGTTGACACGTTTACCGACTTGGCAGTAAATGGCACAGCACGCTTTGGCGCTAGCGCCTGAGGGATTTTAAATAATACCGTTCCGTTCGTCGTTGTCCCGCCTGTTAAATCAGCGCGTACGCTTACCCGCCCTGAATCATCGACGGTGTATGCTGCGGTAGGAAGAGTAACCCCCGCGACAGTGCGGTTAGTCCATCCGTTAATCGGTGTCGCCGCGATCCATTGCGCCTGTTGTTTGCCTGCTTTTTGCACTTGCAGCACGCTCACAGCCGTACGCAGGTCCGTTACTCCGCGGTTAACGTCGTCTAGCGCCTCTTTTTGATTGCTGGCGTAGTCAGCGCTGATGGACTGCGGTGCGATGCCCTGAGCGTAAGTGTCTAACGCGATGTACGTGACCGAATAAGCAGATAACGGATCGTACGCCGGAACAGCCTCGTATGCTCTTTGCTTGCCG
>NZ_JBHUJV010000025.1:214684-475323 GCF_042683485.1 Cohnella sp. GCM10020058 | reverse complement strand
TCTTCTCTACAATAGGGGTCTTTTTGTTTTTTGCCCATGAAAAACCCGCTTTAATTAACATAAATAGTAATTTTAGATTGATTTTCATGTTAATTTTTATGCAAGGCTAGTGGGTTTTTCCGGTTAACTCCGCTGCGGCGCGGCCGTTGGTCCGGAGTAGCACGGTTTTTCCGTGCGATAAAACAAAGGGTACAGCCCCCTCAAAATAACGAGGACGCTGTACCCTTTTATCTGCTTAAATCAAGCCCGACTTCTGCAGGAGTCGCTGCACGAGCGCCGCGACCTCGGCCCTGGTTACGGCTTCCTTCGGCGCAAGCTTCGCGTCGCCGCGACCGGTTGCGATGCCGGCCGTCACGCTGGCCGCAACGCCTTCCTGCGCCCATGCGGATACTGCCGCCGCATCCTTGAACGAGCGCAGCGCAGCGTCGGCCGACGGAATCGACAGCTTGCCTTGCAATCCGGTGATCCCCATCGCTTTGGAGAGGATGACCATGGCCTGCTCCCGGGTGAGCTTGTCGTTCGGCCGGAACGTGCCGCCCGAAAACCCATCGATCAAGCCGTATGCGCTTGCCGTGGCGATCGCGGTGCCGTACCAATCCCCGGCCGCCACGTCCGAGAATGCGGTAGCGCCGCTCACCGGCTTCAGTCCGAGCCCGCGCACGACGATCGCCGCAAATTCCGCGCGAGTCACTTCGCGGTACGGGCTGAACAACCCGTCTCCGGTGCCCTCGACGACCATCCGGGAGCCCATGTCTTCTACCGCTGCCTTGGCCCAATGATTCGTCATATCGGCAAATGCCAGCTCATGCGACACGACCGCATACATGCTGTTGGTCAAGCTGTTGATCTTGGCGTAATAGCGGCCGTCGATGACGACGATTTGCGTCGGCACGTGGCGTGTCGTGCCATCCGGATCAATAACGACGCCCGTCGTAATCTTACTCGCATCCACGCCGTCCGGTATCGCGATCGTCCGCTCTACATAGGCGTTGAAGGACGTCACTTCTACCGATGCATTGCCATAAATCGCGCGAACCGTAAAGCTGACCGGCGGCACGACAAGCGTGAACTCGCCGTGCGCGGCTGCCTTCTGCGCCAAGGCTGCCGTGTCCGCAGACGGATCGGCAATCTCGATCTGCACCTGGATGTCTTCGAGCTTTAACGCTTGTCCCAGCTTCCCGGACAAGGCGTCGATGTTGAATTCCTTGGCCGGAATCGTATAACTCGCCTTATCTGTCCGGAGAACGAGCGTAGCCGATGCGTTCTCCATGTTCTTGACCAGCTGGCCGGTCAATTGTCCGACCTTGAGCGCCGATTCTCCTGCAACCGGTATCGTCACGACCGCATGGCTGCCTTCCGCGTCCAGCTTCGCTTGCAGCTTGGCCGCATCCACGGTGACGGTGGTCGTCTTCACGCCGCCGGCTTCGGCGGTTTTCGCCTTGCCCAGCTTCTCTAGTTTGCCGTTGACGAGAACCTCTACCTCATCAGTCGGGACCGGGTTCGAAGGGACATAGATCGGCGGAACGTACCCGTCGTCCTCCTTCACCACGACGGCCGTCGTCTGGCCGAAGCGAACGACGGCGCCCGCTGCGTCGACTTCCGCAACCCCGAGTTTATCGCCGTTTGCCGCCCCGATCAGGCCGTCAGCAGGCAAGTCCGCATATTCCGCCAAGTCGAGCAAATCGTCCACATAGGGCACAGTCACAGAGCCGCTGCCAAAGTTATAGTACACCAGCTTGTTCACCGACATCGGCTCAGGCGTTACCGTGAGCCGCGTCTTGCCGTCGTTCTCCGCGCCGCTCGGGTCGCTGGACACGACCGTCAGCCCCGTCGCCGGAACCGGTCCAGGTCCTCCGGAATCGTCCGATGCCACGGCCGTCGTCTGCCCGAAGCGAACGACCGCGCCCGCTGCATCGATCTCCGCTACAGCGACTTTATCTCCGCTAGACGCCGCGACCAGGCCGTCAGCCGGCAGGTCCGCGTATTCGGCCAGGTTCAGCGTATCGCCTACATTCGGAACCGTCACATTACCGCTTCCGAAGTTGTAATACACCAGCTTGTTCAACGATGTCGGCTCCGGCGTTACCGCCAGCCGCGTCTTGCCGTCGTTCTCCGCACCGCTTGGATCGGTCGACACGACCGTCAGCCCGGACGCCGGAACCGGACCCGGCCCTTCCGTCTCGTCTGTCGAGACGGCGATCCCCTGTCCGAAGTGAACCACGTTTGCCGATGCCGCATCGATCTCCACGACGCCGATATGATCGCCGTTCGCCGCTGCAATCAGCCCGCTTTCCGGCAGATCCGAATAATCGGTCAGGTCCAGCGCCTCGCCCACGACAGGCACCGTCGCATCGCCGCTGCCGAAGTTGCGGTACACGAGCTTGTGGCCCGACGCCGGAGCAGGCGTCACGGTCAGCTTCGTCTTGCCGTTGTTGGCCGCGCCGCTCGGATCGCTCGCGTCGACCTTCAGGCCGTTAATGATAAATTCCAGCGTTCCCTCGCTGGAAGCTACTGCGTAATCGATTCCCTGGAATTTGCCGACGTAGCCGGAATAAACCGCCTTAAGCGTATGCGGACCTTCCGAAAAGTCGCCGACTTTGAAGGAAAACGTACTGTACGCGCCCGTGATCGTCCCCAGCTGCACGTCTTTTTTCTGCAAAACGCCGTCGATGTAAAAGGACTGCGTGCCGCCATAACTCTGCGAACCGATCCCGGAAGAGGAAGGTGCGCCCGTTACGTAAGACAGGTAGTAGCCATCGATCTGCCCGAACGTAATGTTTTTCAGACCGCTGATCGTTGTCGTCGAAGGCGTGCCGCCGAAGGAAAGCTTCGTACTCTTGTTCCCCGCCTTGTCTACCGCTTCGACTTCGTATACGGCATTCGCCGGCGGACTGCTTACCGTAGTCGCCGTTCCGTTCACTTGGGCAGCCGTCCCGTTTACGTACACATTATAATAGGCCACGCCGCTGCCCGTGCCGTCGACGGCACCGGTCCAGGATAAATTGATGTTGCCGCCGTTCTCGCTCGGCGCGATCGAAGCGCCGTCCGTCCAAGTCGGCGGCGTATTGTCTACCAGAATCTCGGGATAAAAAACGCTCGTCCGGCGGCCGTCTTGATCGACCAAATAGTAGCCGTCGTCCAGTCTCATCTTTCCTTCGACCGCGCCGGTCGTATCCAGCGTGACCGGTATCGATGCGCTCTCTCCGGGGCCGAACGTGCCGACATTGGCATCATCCGCGGCCCGATAGACCGTAACCGTCTGACCGTAAACGACATAGCCGGAGTTCGCATTAACCGTCAGCTCGTGCGAATGCGAGATCTGATCCGATACGGCGCTCGGATCCACGTCGAGCTTGAGGTCCATGCCGCCGTACAGCTGCGGATAGCCGTCCGCCTGCATGAACCAGTAATGCTCGAAATCCCACTTCTGGTTCGTCGCCGAAGCCGACGTGAACGTCGTCTCATCTTGCATCTCGGCCGTGCTGCGCCCGATGCCGTACTGCGCGGTGTCGGATTCGTCCGCGTCCGGCACGCCGGATGTGCTCGTGTCCCAATAGGACGCGACGACCGACTGCGTCAATCCGACGTTTTCGCCGATTAAACCTTGGGTTAAGCCAGTCGCACTGACGCTTCCGGTTGCGTAGTTATGCAGGATACGGTCTCCGGTCGAGATGCCGATCAAACCGCCGGCCACGGAGCCCGTCACGTCGCCGGTGGCGTAATTCATCTGAATGTCGTTCTCGCTCGACGCGCCGATGAGACCGCCGATATTGCTGCGGCTAGGAGATATCGCCTTAACGTTTCCAGTCGCATAGCTTCTTGTCACCTTCGTACCCGTGGCATAGCCGAGCAGGCCGCCCATAGCTTCGCCATTTTGAACGGAAGCCGCAGAAGAGGAGTTATAAACAAAGGTCTTGCCGGACCATCCCACGAGCCCGCCAACGCTTCTAGTCCCGGTCACGACACCCGTGCCCATACGGTTGTAGGCAAATAGAGCGTAATAGGAATTGTTCGCTTCCGCATAACCGACCAAGCCGCCGACGTTTCGATTTCCCGTCACATTACCGCTCGCCTTGACCAAAGTCACCCAAGCTTGCTTATATTGATTCGTCTGCGTGACCGTTCCCGCCAGCAAACCAACATTATAGTTGCCGACGATGCCTGTTGCTGGATCCGCCTCAATCGTCAAGTTATATACGGCACCGTTGGTAATCTGGGAGAACAGTCCGATATTGTCCTCCGCCGGCCGATCGATCGACAGGCCGGAGATCGTATGGCCGTTGCCGTCGAACGTGCCGGTGAAGCCGTCATCTGAATCAAAGCCGATCGGCGTCCACGCTTCCGTCAGCGCGATATCGTTCTTCAAAATATAATAGCCGTTTAGCGGATAATTGCTTGAACCGATGAGGCCCAGGTTAAACGAATTCGTGACCTTCCAGGGACTTTCGGCCGTGCCTTGTCCGCTCATGCCGCTATCGGCATAAGCGCTCCCGCCTGCGGAGGAAAACAGAGACAAGACCAGCGCCAGGCTGGAGAGGAACGCAAGCCATTTCCTGTCACGCCAAGCTTTACTCCATTGCGTGCCGTATTGTTTATTCACGCCGTACCCACCTTTATCCAATAGTATCCAATCCATGCTCAGCTTAGCTGACGGCACCTTAAAGAAACCTTAAAAATCGACATTTTTCTAAAACGTTCGTCAAAAGAAAAAACGTCGGGGAAGCTCGCCCTGACAGCCTCTCTTAGGTTAGCGGATATCCGCAACTGGAGTCCCGCGATACGCCTGTCAATAGCTCGTCCGCCACCGGCCGTTTCAAAGGATCGCCCAATCGTCGCCCGCGTTGTTCCTTTACAGCAATGCATGCAAATAAACATCTATTTCCGCCGATATAAGCCCTTTTAAGCAGGATAGATGCGAAAGCGCAGCTATTTTACGCCATCAGCCGAATTTTCGGCTAATGCTTTGCATTTACCTGTACATTTGCAGGTATTTCCTCAAGTGGCGCGCGCCGATAGAAAATACATGTATAAAAAGTCAATTTCATAATTCAAAAAATCGCAAGTTCAAACAAACTTATTCATAAGATTTGACGAATAACGTTCGGTTTTGGGATTATTTCCGAATCTCAGAGATTCTATTTCGTATTAAAAGTTCGGATTTGTACTGGCAAAAAATGTTTATGAAATTGACTTTAAATGCAGGTTTTGCTGCCCGCAAGCCATCGAAAAGCTCCGACATGCCAAAGATACGCTTCCCTGCCTATGAAGCGCCGCCACATT
This sequence comes from Cohnella sp. GCM10020058, assembly GCF_042683485.1. Lineage (NCBI taxonomy): Bacteria > Bacillati > Bacillota > Bacilli > Caryophanales > Paenibacillaceae > Cohnella > Cohnella sp. GCM10020058. The sequence goes on along the minus strand of NZ_JBHUJV010000025.1, from coordinate 470,043 downwards.
TTTACTTTCTGCTATGTTAAAAAACAGGCTTCGCCGTTCCTAGAACGGGAGCCTGTCATTTTCAGTTTGCTTGTTTTTTCTCATACAGCGCGCCTCACGACGATTTATCCGGAATGCGCATCGTGATGGTCGTCCCGCGGCCTTGCTCGCTCGCAAGCTCCAGCGCAACTCCATATTCGTACTTCAGGCGTTTGTTGATATTCAGCAAACCGACGCCCTGGGTTTCCTTCGCATCGGCGCGATCAAGCAGCTTCTTCAATTGTTCGGGCGCGATGCCGACGCCGTCGTCGGTCACGACAAGCTGCCACTGCCCGTCCGACAAGGCCGCCGTCAGCTTGACCGTGCCTCCCTCGATCCGGCTGCCGATGCCGTGCCGTATCGCATTCTCGACCAACGGCTGCACCAGCAGCGGCGGCAATCGGAGCGCATACGCTTCTGCTGCGATGTCGTATTCGAAGCGGATCCGGTCCTTGAACCTGGCCTGCTCGATATCGACATACGTCCGAATCAGCTGAAATTCCTCCGCAAAGGAGATCCGTCCCTCCGCGTTGCTGAAGCGGAAGCTGCCGCGCAAGTAATCGGAGAGGTCGACGATCATCTTGCGCGCGCGGTCCGCGTCCGTATAGCTGGATGCCGCGATGCTGTTCAGTACGTTATGCAAAAAATGCGGCTTGATCTGCGATTGCAAAAACGCGACCTCCAGATAGACCGCCCGGCCAAGCGACTCCTTCATCGCCAGCAGACTGCCGATTCTGGCCTTCAGCTCCTCCAGATCGAACGGCTTCGGCAAGTAATCGTTGGCCCCGGCCTGGAAGGCGGCCACCTTCTCCTGCGGCTGAATGGCCGCCGTCACCATCAGAACCGGCAGCTCCAGCAGCGTATAACGCTTGCGGATCTCCTGGCACACCTCGTAGCCCGACATGCCCGGCATCATCAGATCGAGAATGACGAGGTCGATCCGGCCCGGCCGGTCGATCTCCGCCAGCGCCTCGTACCCGTCTTTGACCGCGATCAGCCGGTAATGAAGCGGCTGAAGCGCGTCCAGCAGCACCTTCAGATTCACGTGCTGGTCGTCGACGATGAGCACCGTACGTTCGCCGTCCGGATTCGAGTAATGCGGCGTCGCAAAGAAATATTCGGCTGCCAGGGGCTCTGCCAGGCGGTTCGACAGGAACGATGAGGGCGCATGCGACAATGAAGACTGCGCCGCTTCAAGGCTTCGGGCCGCGATCGGGAGCGTGAACGTAAACGTCGATCCGACGCCTGGAGAAGAAGCGACTGTCAGCGTACCGCCCTGCAGCTCGACCAGCTGCTTCGCGATCGACAGCCCCAAGCCGAAGCTGCGGCTCTGCGCGCGCTCAAGCGATTTGAACGGCTCGAAAATAAAGGGAAGATCCTGCGGCTCAATGCCTTTCCCCGTATCCTGCACCGCAATCTCCAGCCAGCCGCCGCGTTCCAGCCCGGATACGACAACGCTGCCGCTCTCGGTATGCTTAATCGCATTATCCAGCAAATTTCCGATCACTTGACTCAGACGGCTCTCGTCGGCGAGCGCGAGCGGCAAGTCCGCGGGAACGCGATTTTCCAGCGCGATGCTGCGATCCATGCACAAGTAGGAATAAAACTGCACCTGTACCTCCGCGACCGAGCGGACCTCGATCGGCGCCGGTTCGACCCCGAGCTCGCCGCGCTTTAGCTTGGACAGGTCCAAAATGTCATAGACGAGCTGCGACAGACGCTTCGTAATATCCGTAATCAACCGGAGCTTATCCCGCTGATCGGCGGTCGGCGGAGACGCGGCATTATCCAGCATCGACTGCGAGATATTCATCACGCCGTGCAGCGGCGTTTTGAATTCATGCGAGGTACGGGCCAGAAAGTCGTCCTTCATCTTGTCCGCTTGCAGCAGCTGACCGGACAGCTCTTCGATTTTGTGAAAAGCGTTCGAGAATCGGAGCGACATAAGCAGGGCGAGCATCAGCAGCACCAGGAAGGGCTCGACCGGCGGGAGCGCATAGATCGGTACGCCAAAATAAAAGTTCATATTCAGGCTTAGCGCCATCACGTTCAAGGCCAAAGCCGCCACGGCCAGATACCGGCTGCCGGCCACGCGGTGCAGTGCGGCCAATATGAACACGTAGGTAGCGTACAGCAAAGCAAAGGTAGCGAATAAAGACGTCAGCGGGCGAGTCAGTCCTCCCGATAGCTGAGGCCCGAAACCGGCATCCAGCACGCCCAGTATCGTTCCGATCGCCACGCTGCATCGAACGAGCCATTTAAAGCAATAGGGCCGAAACGCCGTATTTAAATATAGGAAAAATCCGAGCCCAACGCCGATCGCCGAAGTCAGCTGGATGCGATAATAAAGCCGGAACGGGAGCCAGCCGGCTGCATGGAGCAGCACCCGCTCGCCGCTGACGCTAATAAACAGCGCGATGCAAAGACAGACGATGCCGAATACGGCAAGCGAGAAATCGTTCCTGCGCTGCGTATATAGACCGAAAAAATAAAGCCCCATGATCAGAAAAACGCTGACCGAAATCCAGTCGTGCGCGGTCGCCCGATCGCGAAGCTCGGTAATCTGGCCGGCCTTGCCCAGCCGAATCGACTCGACGATCCCGCTGTTGGCGCGAAAATCGAAGTTGGCCACTTGCAGCAATATCTCGTTCCAGCCCGGCTGCAGCGTAAAATAGCTCACGTACGGCCGATTAAACGCCTCGTATTGCCGCTCCTCCGCCGGATTTCCGCTCGAGCCGACGACCTGGCCATTGACGATGAGACGATTGGAGACCGGGATCGACGCCGTTTTTAAACCGTAGACCTCGCCCGGATCGCGGACCTGGACGCGCAATCGATAGGTGGCCATGCCGAGCGTATCCATCTGCTTCGACCAGGATCCGGGCACCTGCGTTATCGCGGGCGTCAGCGGCTCTCCGTCTGCGGCGAAGTCCCGTCCGGTCAGCAGCTTGCCCGGATACAGCTCCCACTGGCCGTCCAGCGGAATGACGCCGTCCTCCTCGAATCGCCATGCGCTGAGGTCCATATACCCGTTAACTGCTGCAGTTGCCGGCTTCTGAAGCCGGGAGGAGAAAGTCAACAACAGACTGAAGGTCGCGATTAACAAAAGGAGCGTGATCAGCGCCGCGGCGACTTTTTCTCTCATCGTACGCCTCTTGAGGCTTCGTCTGTCGTCTGCCGGATCAGCCGCAGCGTCTCATCCTCCAACTCGGCGGACAGTTGGATCCGCACCGCCTGCTCGAGCTGCCGGCCGACGCGGTAGGCTTGATGGCGATCGCCCGCCTCCAGATGCAGCCGCATGAGCTCGCGTCCATCCGGCTCGGACTCGGGAGCGAGCGCCAGTATGCGCTGCAGGCTGTCCGCCGCCAGCTCAAGACGGCCCTGGCTCCGGAACGACGTATGCCAGGCGCGAAGTGCGCGGATGTACGAGGCCCTGATCTCGAGCTGCCTGGGCATTGCCCAGCCGAAGTCGCACGCCTCCATATATTCGCCCTGGTACAGCCGGTTCATCCGGTCGTATGCGCTTACGTCTTGGGTCGGCGCGGAGCCTTCCAGATATCGTACGAATGCCGCGACATCGACCGTTACGCCGTCCAGCTCGGCCATGAAGCCTTGATCGAACTTGTGGATGCGGATCGGAACGCGGTGCTCCGTCAAGGTTTTCCGCAAATAGGACAGGCACGTATACAAATACGTCTTCGCCTTGTTCAGATCGTAGCCCTGCCATAGCGCTTCGATGATCGCCGCCGCATTCGCGGACTTTCCTTCGTAATGGACGAGAAACGCGCAAAGCTCCTTTTCCTTTTTCGTCTTCCATGACACGCCGCCCTTGCCGGCTTCCGACGCTTGGATCTGGAACCCGCCCAAGCATTGGACGACAGCGGTCGGGCTCGTCTCGGTGCCCCCGTTCCGGTTCGCTTGGGAAATAAGTTGCGGCAAAGATTGCCGGATGCGCGCCACCGCGTTCTGCAGACGGTCTATCGTAAATGGCTTCAGCAAATAGTCGGTCGATTGGATCTCGAACGCTTCGACCGCGTACTCCGAATAGGCCGTCGTGAAAATGATAGGCATCGTAGGCATCGTCTGCCGGATCCTTCTGGCCGCTTCCGTCCCCAGGATGCCCGGCATCTGATTGTCGAGGAACACCGCGTCGACAGAAGTCCGTTCCAGCGCTTCAAGCGCCTGAACCGGATTCATGTATCTGCCGGCGACCTCGACATCGCCCATCTGCCCCAGCAGGATCTCCAGCAAATTCAGGGCATCTTCTTCATCGTCAATCAGCATCACGCGAATCATGCGGGCTTGTCTCCCTATTTCCATTTCGCCAAAATTTGACTCTTTTCTTGCCTTTCGACAACGAGGGGGCGGTTCCCTTCTTATTAGGGGAGATTAAGCGCAAACAAAAAGAGAACGCTTTGAAAAGGGCGTTCTCCATTGTGATTCTTTTATTATGTTCGCTCAGATTCGGATGTCGTAGCGCCCTTCCTCCTCGGCCTGGTTGACGCCCAGCGCGTTTTTGTCCGGAGCCTGAGCGACGCTCTGCTGTTGTGCGGATTGCTGCCCTTCCGAGGACGATCCGACTTTCGCCGCCGAGTTATTCTTTTGAGCGATCTGCTGCTCGATTTGCTGAAGCTGCGTCCGCAGCAGCTCGAGTTTCTTTTCCTTCGTCTTTTGATCGTCCTTGCTCTGCTGCTCTTCCTTGATCGCCGCTTCAATCTTCGTTTTCTGCTTCTCCAGAGCGGAGGTGTCGCTGGCTGTGGATGCGGAGCTCGTATAGCTGCTGCCGTTAGATGAAGATATCTTCATGCTGATGCCTCCCATTCGACGGGGTCAAAGCCCGTCCCTCTCCCATCATGCATTAACGCACTGAAGACAGCCTGATCGGTAGCTGAGAAGTTTCTGAATGATAGATTGCGTGCCTGATCGTCGAATCTCCTGTTAAGCTGCAAGTTTACGAATCAAGCTTTTTCCTCTCCACCAGATCCAAATCAAGACAAACAAAGCATACACGATACCTTGAAGAGGTTCTTTATTAATGTAGCTCACTGAAGATGCCAGTAGAATAAGTGCCCAGAACGCAAATACGGATTTGAATCTTTTAATTAGCATGAATACGCCTAAAATTAAAGAGAGACACCCTAGGGCGATCCAGGTTGTCGGCTCGACAATATACGGTGAAAATAATAACCAGAGTAGTGCCGTTACAATCCACAGTATCGATACGAAGCGGTTCTGATAAAAGGAAGTAAAAAAGAGAAGCAATAAGACGCTCCAGACGAGCACAACCATAATAAACAAGTCCTGAATGAGGAGTTGCCTCCTTCGTATTCAATTTCAAAGCTGGGTTAAACGTAATCGCGCTTACTTGGAGTTTAATCCCTTTCTTATTATAAAAATAGCCGCTATTCGTATTTACTCGCGGTATCGACCTCGGCCACCATACTCGCTTTCTCAGCCAACCGCCCCCTATCCTTTTCAGGAGGTAAAACATGATCATACTCGACGGTCTCTAGCTTCCCCCTGAGGAGGTTAGAGAACAGATGAGCAGAAGCTTCAAGAAAACGCCGGTTTGCAACGATCACGCCACTCCGTATACACGCCTGGCCAAACGAATGGCGAGCAAAGCGGTTCGTCGCTACAGAGACGAGATCGCGAACGGCAAGTGGTATCGAAAAGTGTATTGCTCCTGGGACATTTGCGATTATCGATTCTACCAGACGAAACGGCAGGCGACTCTGGAGTGGGAGACTACGCGCTCGGCATGGAAGCGTCGTTGGAGCCAGGCAGATTGGATCAACGATTGGGAGAAGACTTACCGTAGAAAATAAGAACAAGCGCCGGTCAGGGAAGCCCGGCGCTTGTTCTATGTTAGGCGAAAGAATTCTCTGGCCGTCTTCGTCGTGGCCTTCGCCACTTCTTCAGCCGGCTTGCCCATGCAGCGAGCCACGGCTTGCAGGATGTGCGGCAGGAACGCGGGCTCGTTTCTGCCCTCCGCCGGTTTCTCCTTCAGGTCCCGAGGCGTCAAAAATGGCGCATCCGTCTCCACCATCAGGCGGTCCAGCGGAATGTTCAGCACGAGATCCCGCAGCGGTTTGCCCCTTCGCTCGTCGCAGATCCAGCCCGTAATCCCGATGTAGAAGCCCAGGTCCAGATAGGCCTTCAGCTCCGCATAGGTTCCGGTGAAGCAATGAACGACCGCTTTTGGCGCGCCATGCTCCTTCAGGATGGATATGAAGTCCTGGTGCGCCTCCCGATCATGCAGAAAAAGCGGCATATCGAGCTCGAGCGCCAGCTTGATCTGCTCGCCGAACCACCGGCGCTGCACGTCCCGCGGCGAGAAATCCCGGTTGTAGTCCAGCCCGCACTCCCCGATCGCGACGACTTGCGGCTGGGCAGCCAACTCCCTTAGCTTTCGGATCGTGTCCGGGCTGCAGCTCTTGGCATCGTGAGGATGCACCCCCGCCGTCGCATAGAGCTTGCCCGGATATTGCCCGGCGTAGCGTGCGGCTTCTTGGCTGCTCCGCAAACTAGTTCCTGTAATGACTAGCGGCGTGACGCCGCTCGCAATCGCCTTTTCGACGACCGCCTCCCGGTCCTGGTTAAACGAGCGATGCATCAAGTTGACGCCAATATCGACGATGGGATTGGAACTATTCATTTACTTCTATTCTCCTCTGCCGCGAATGACTGATATACTGATAGACTGATATGCCTATTTTAGAAAATATTGGTCTATAAATACAGCGCGCTGAGCAAGATGTGTTGACGTAGATCCATACTTGGCCGACGCATCGCGCAGCATAAAGCAAGGAGCTGACTCCAAGTCGTGGATTCTTCTCGGAGACAGCCCCTGTTGCAAATCAGTTGGTGAAAACTACGATCGGTTCAGCATCGCCATGACGATCGTTACGGCTTGAGCGCGCGTCACGATGCCGGCTGGATCGAAGCGGTTGCCGCCGATGCCTTTGATCAGCCCGGCCTTCGCGGCGGCCGCTACGTATGGTAATGCCCACTTCGGAATGCGGTCTGCGTCGGCGAAGGAGAGCGCGGACAGCCCGGACTCCGCGTCCGCCTGCAAGCCTGCCGCCCGCGCGATCAGCACCGCCATCTCCACCCGGGTCATCGCGGCGCCCGGACGGAAGGTGCCGTCGGCATAGCCGGAGAACCAGCCCTGTTCAACCGCTTGGGTCACGTACGGCTGCGCCCATGGGGCAATGCTGGCCGCATCGGTGAATGTCACCGTCGTTCCTGCATTGGCACTTGCACTGGCCCCTGCACTTTCGCCAGCACCTGCGCCTCCACCCTCCGGCTTCAACGCCCGCGCCAGCATAACGGCAAACTCCGCCCGGCTCACCTTGCGGTTCGGCTGGAACGTTCCGCCCGGGTACCCGCTGACGATGCCGAGCCGGACCGCCTCGCGGATGCTGTCCGCCGCCCAGTGTTCTGCCGATACGTCGGCAGGCAAGGCTCCGCTGCCCGGACCGCCGGGTTGCGTCCCCGGACCCGTACCCGGCTGTTCGCCCGGACCAGTCCCCGGATCCGTGCCGTTGCCATTGCCGTTATTGTTACCGTTGCCGTTCCCTGTACCCGTACCCGGAGACGGTCCCCCGCTCGCCGGCGCAACAGAAAATCTCACCTCATAGGCCGACTTCGTCTCGCCGTCCTCGGCGGTCACCTCAATGACGGCTTTTCCCGTCGCGGACTCGGGCTGCACGATCGTTACCGTCGCCTTCTCATGCATCGTCGCAACGGTGACAACCGGAGCAGCCGTCGTTCCCGACGGAAGCACGACGTCGTATCCGGTCTTCCCCGCTTCGAAGCCCGGCACCGAAGCGCCGGCATCGCCATAGGCGAGCATCTTCAATCGCGCGTCATGCGACTGCGCATCCTGGTACACTTCGATCGCGCTGACCCGAACAATCCCGAGCCCGTCGCCCTTGTAGCCGACGATCCGGACTTTGTCCGTCGTGACGTCCGGGATGAGCGCTTTGACCGCATTGGACGTATTCCCCTTGATCGAATAGAACACCGCCCACTTCGATCCGTCCCAATATTGCACGTCGAAGTCCTTGATCTGATAGCCTTGGGTGGAGTACACCTCCACTCGATTGAACGTCGTCGGCGCCTTGAACGCGACCTGCAACCACTGCGGGTCATCGTAAGATGCCTTCACGTCCGTGCCGGAGGTCCATCCTTTCCAGTCCCCGTATTGGCTCGTGATCGCCTTGACCGGACGATAGTCGTTCAGGTAGTCCGTCGTAGACGCGGTGACCGTCGCGCCTTCGAACAGCGGATTGACGATCTTGTCGTCAAACTTGATCGTATAATCGTAGGTGCCGCTGACGCCCGATCCGTCCCTGGCGGTGGCAACCACCTTGACGGTTCCCTCTTTGAGCAGATAGATGATGCCCGTGTCGGCCGTAATCTGCGCCTTGTCGGTCGGCGTGACGCCGTCCGCCTCGTAGACGGCCCATGCCGCCCGCTGATCGAGCGTGTCGTTTGGCTCGAAGTAAGCGAGCAGCTGACGGTTGCCGCCGTCCTTGATCGTAATCTTCCCGGCCTTGGCCGGCGGCTCGCTCTTGTCCTGCCGGGCGATGATGACGGTCTTGGCGCCCGACATGCCGCTGCCGTCCTTCATCGAAGCGACGACCCGAACGATGCCGTTGCCCGCCCCGACAGCTGTCAGCAAACCCGCTTCATTGACGGAAGCCAATGAAGTTGGCGTGCCGTCCGTATTTACGACCGTCCAGTTGACGCTGCCGGTCCTGTCGCTGCCCGCGATCGCAGCCGACATTTGCAGCGTTCCCTGCCTTACGAAGACGGTCGTGGCATTGTCTGCGCTCATGACCTCCAGCTTGGGCGCGAGCGCGGAATCCGCGGAGGTGACGAGCAGCACCCAATCCGCCCCGTCCGGTTTCTCGGGAACGGTCCAATCGCCGCTCACCGGCACGACGCGATCGGAGATCAACGTATACGCTCCGGTTCTCGTGTCGTACCACTGCGCTTTGTAGGTCGTGTCGGCCATTTTTTTCAATGTCCCCGTCCGCTTGTCGCTGTCTGCGAAATAAACGACGAACGTCTTGCTGCCGTCTACGGCCATGAACATATTGTCTCGCGCCGCGAAGTCGGCATAGCTCGCATCGCCGAATACCGGCGTCAGCTTCCACCATTCGAGGTTCGAATAAAACCGTTTGAAATACGTCATCTGGCTGCCCGCCGTCGCGTTCAGTCCGTCGAACCAGCGATAATATGAGCCGTAGTGGAACCAATCGTCCGGCGAATGATTGATGGCCCACACGCCCTGGGACCCGTAGCCGAAGCCGAAGGATCCGTTCTGGAACGCGATGTAAGGCGTTTTGCGCGGGCTGTCGGCCGTCGTCACGTTATTTTCGTAGCCCGTCTCGTAGGTGATAACAGGCTTAACCTGCGGATAAGCCATGAACGATTGATAAAATTCCTTCGTCAAGGTCAGCACCTGCGCCCCGAACCAGGAATGGAACGGCAAATCTCCCCAGGTCGTCTCGAACGATGCGACCGCCGCCATATGGGCGGTCAACGGGTGCTTGTAGTCATCGCTCTCGGCGATGCCTTGCGCGACGAGTTTCCAGTATTGCGGATCGAGATCGCCGAACTTGGGGTCGATCTCCTGCGCGACCGTCCACAGCACCGGGTATGCACCGTACCGCGCTTGCCAGTAGCGGCCAAGCCGCTTCAGCAAATCGTGGTCCGTCACGCCCAGCACGCTTGTGAACGTCAACGCCGCGTTGGCATGCACCAGTCCGGCATCCGCGATATATTGGAATTTGCGGTCGATATCCGCGAGCTTGGCGAGGCTGTCCGTTTGAATCCCCCGGGTCACGTTCAACCCCATGCCGTTCGAATACAGCGGCTCCGATTGGTACACGGTATAGCCCTGGCTGACGCGATGATCGACCGCGTACTTGAACTGCGAATCGACGCCGTCGACGTTCGAGGAATCGAACTTCTCGTCCGGCATCAACCAGTGCGTGTCGCCCAGATAGAAGAATGGCGTGCCGTCACCGTAGGTGAAATATCGTTTTCCTTCATCGGCCTTCAAGAAACCCCGTTGATAAATATCGAGTGGTCCGGCGTACGGAATGACTTCAAAAGAGACCGTTTCTTCCTTGTTCAGGCCCGTATCGTCGGGGATATTCGAAGCCGTCTTTACCGTCCATTGCCCGGCCGACGTCGGCGCGAAGCGGACCTTCCACGTATTTCCACCGTCCCAGAATGCCGGCCGTGTCAGCTTCTCGCCATGCGGACCCGTGAAGATAGCGGTCACATCAACGGAAAGAAACGGATCGTCGTATGTCTTGGCGCTTACCAGCGCAAGCTCCAGCTCCCGCCAGGTTGCGCCCGCCGGCACGATCGCGATATCCGCGGACCCGGCGATGCCCGAGCCGTCCGCAGCCGTTGCCGTAACGGTAACGATGCCGGGCGATATCGCGGTCAGCAGTCCGGTCGACGGATCGATCGATGCGTCGCCACCGGTGCCTTCCTTGGCAGCGACCTGCCAGGTCACCTCTTGCCGAGTCGCGGTGGCGGGCTGATAGATGGCGTTCAGCTTCATCGTCAAGCCTTTCACGACCTCCAGCTTCGCCGGCCCCTGAACCGTAATGCGTTCGACCGGGATCGGCTGCGAGGAATACACCTGGAATTCGTACAGATTGGCCCAATCGCGGGCTGTGAAGCGGACGTACCTGCCTTCCGTTCCCGCCGGCAGCAGCGCGCCGAGCTCGTTCGGCTGCGTCTCTCCGTTCGTCGCCGTCTTATCCTTCAGATAGTCGTACGCGCTGCCGTCGCCGCTCAGCACGGCCGTCCAGTGTTCGGCATCGTCGGAGACGTAAAGCTTGTTCGTGCCCTGCCACATCCGGTTAAAAAGGATCTTTACATAATCGAGCGTCAGCTTGCGGCCGAGGTCGACATAAAAATCGACCGTGCCGTACCCGCCCGCCATCGTGCCGGGATTCCCGTCGGTCAAGCTGGCAGGTTCGCCGTCATTGAACTTCATGCCGTTGTAGCCGGTCACGCTTGCCCCCTGCGAGACCAGCCGCGATCCGTCAGGCGCAGAGGCCGCGTAATCCTTCTTTTCGGCCAACGGTTCCTGGGAAGTATACACCTCGACCTCGTACAGGTTCGCCCAGTCCTTGGTCGTCACACGGACATAACGGCCTTCCGTCCCGTCGGGCAGCAGCGCCCCGAGCTCATTGGGCTGATTCTGATCGTCCGTCGTGGTCGTATCCTTCAAATAATCGTATTGCCCTTCGCTGCCCGAGACGACGGTCTGCCAGCTCTCGCCGTCGTCCGAGACGAAGATTGTATTGTCGCCGTTCCACATCCGGTTGAACAAGATTCGGACGTAGTTCAAAGGCTGCTTCCTTTCCAGATCGATCACCAGATCCACGCGCCCGTAACCCCCTGCCAGCGTGTCCGGCAGGCCGTCCGTAAGATTGGCCGGAACGCCGTCGTTAAAGGTCATTCCGTTATAGCCGGTGACCGCCGCCCCCTTCGACACGAGGTAGGAAGGCTCGGGCGCCGCCTCGTAAGCTTTGGCCCCGGCCGCAGCCGCGGGAAGCGTCGAGGGGATCGCCTCCAGCAGCAGACCGAGAATCAACAGGAAGGCCGTCAGGCCTGCCAACCGTCTTTTCGCGAACAATCGATATCACTCCTTCGCATCATTAAGCGCGTTCATAGGTTATAAAGTTCGAATTCGTAGATGATCGGCGCGTGCTCGTTGCCCGACGTGAAGTAGATCCGCGCCTTGCTCCCCGTCACGGCAGGAAACGTGAGCACGCGCGGGATGCCGGTCGCGCCGATCGTCGTTCCCGTGTACGCCGTCTGCCAGGTCGAGCCGTTCCAATATTCGATCCGGTACCCTTGCGTCCGGCCGTTGTATTCGGTCAGCACGGCCTGGTTAAACGTCGTGTTCGCCCCGAAGTCGACCGCCAGCCATTGCCCGCTCCAGCAGCCGTTACACGCTTGCCAGTCGGTAATATAGTTCTGGTCGAACGCCTTGGGCGCCGTCTGGCTCGCATCCCATGACGACGAGCTGGAATACGTCTTGCCCAGATCCAGATTGGCTGGCGCCGCGGTGGCAGTCTTCTGCACGAGCAGCACCCAGTCGGAGGCGTCCGGCTTGCCCGGTATCGACCAGAGCCCGCCCGAGGCATGCACCGTATTCGAGATCGTCGAATAGGCACCGGTGCGCGGATTAAACCATCGCGCTATATACAGGCGGCTGTTGTCCATCTGCTTGAGCGTTCCCGACGCCGTCGTTCCGTTAAAGAAAAACACCACATAAGTGCCGTTCCCGTCAGACGAGAGGAGAGAACGTTCGCCGTCGCCGAAAGAACCCCAAGCGCCGTCGTCGAACCGTGGCGTGAGCTTCCACCACTCCAGGCTCGTATAGAACGCTTTGAAATAAGTGAGCCGATCCCCTGTCGCCAGATTGGCGCCGTCGTACCACCAGTAATATCGAGCCGGCAATTCGTAGGCAGTGCCGAAGTCGTCCGGGTCTCCCGGCTTGGAATAATTGTCGTTCCACACCCCGGCCGCCCCGTAGCCATAACCGTACATGCCGTACTGGAACGCCTTGTAGGCCGCGCCTAGCGCACCGTTTCCGTCGGTCCAGAATTGATCGTAAGCGCTCTCATAAAGCACCGAGGGCTTGACCGCGGCATTGTTCCAGAAGTTCTTGGCGATGCTCATTCCGGTCATGTCGCCCTGCCACTGCACGGCCCAGCCGTCGTGATAGGCTTTGCTCGCCCACCACGAAGTCGAAGCGACCGTGGAGCTCGCGTCTTCCATGTGCGGCATGAGCGGATGGTTGTAGGCGTCGTTGTCGGAGATGCTCTGGCCGACCGCATACCATTTCTGGATCGTCGTCGCATTGTAATTGCCGTACATGTTCTTGTCGATTTCCTGCGCGATCGTCCAGATGACGGGATAAGCCCCGTAGCGGGCGACCCAGTAGCGCGCGATCTTGCCCATATAAGCGTTGGTGTAAACGCCGTAGCTTGCGGGATCGTTCGCCCAGCTCACCTGCGCGTTGGCATGGACGAGCCCCTGATCCGCGATGTACTTGAACTTCCGGTCGAGGTTCGCGAAGCCCGCAAGGTCTGCGCTCGTAAAGCCGTCGTTCAGATTGGCGACCGCTTCCTCGTCGGCGCCTGCGTGCGTCCCGCCGCCGTGCGGTTGCCAGATCGGTTCGGACTGGTAGACGGTGAAGCCTTGGGCGACTCTTTTGTCCACCGTATACTTGAACTGCGAAGCGACGCCTGCCGCGTTCGACGTAGAGAACCGCTCATGCGGCAGGATCCAGTGCGTATCGCCCAAATAGAAGAACGGCGTACCGTCGGCGTAGGTGAGGTAACGGCCATTCGTGCTTACTTTCAGGAAGCCGTGCTTGTAAATATCCTTGCTGCCCGTATAGCTCAAGGCATCGACGGTCTTCGTCACGTTGTGCAGGCCCGTATTCGCCGTATCCGTAGCGGCCGTCGTCATCGTCCAGCTGCCGGTCTTGGTGGGCGCGAAGCGGATTTTCCAGACGTTGCCCCCGTCCCAGAACGCCGGACGCGTAATGACCGTTCCGCCCGGTCCCGTAAAGGTTGCCGTTACGTCCACGCTGTTAAACGGATCCGTGTAAGTAACGGAGCTGTTCAGCGTAATTTCGACCGCCTGCCACTGCTGTACCGAATAGTCGGCGGCATACGCCGTCCGAGCGCCGGGGAAGCCCCCAAGCACCGCCAATCCCAACATAGAGCCGAACCATACGCAGAAGAAAACGATTTTTCGCATCTGAATCTCTCCCTCTCGGTCAAGAATGAAATACGTTTCGGATCGCTTCCAGATAACCCATGCCGTGCTTGGTGTCCGGTTCCAGATACCCCCCTTCCGTCCATTCGTTCCATGCATAGACGGTCAGCATCGGGGGCGATAAACGCGTGCGGTCGAGGTACGCTTTCGCTTTTTGCAGCGCCTCCTCGAAGGCGGCCGGCGTATTGTCCGTCGCGACCGGCGTATACGGATAGTCCCCTCTTACGTACGGCAAGTCCGGATCGCAGCGCGGGCTCGGGTCCCACCCCATCGTCACGTTCGGATAGTAGGGCACGGAGGAGAATCGCGCCTGCAGGTCGTCCCACATTCCCGTCGCCTGCTCGGACCACTCGGCATAGTCGACACCCGGGAACGATGCCGGCTCCGCATGGTGCAGCCATACGTAGGACGTGACGCTGTCCGCGCCAAGCCTTGCGAGCAGCGCGTTCGCGTCGGGGCCGATGATGTCGGCATGCTGCGGATTTAATCCCCACTCGACGAGATTCAGATGCAGATCCGCGTAGCCGGCTTCCCTGACTTTGCGGCGAAAATCGGCCAGCGCTTCCGCCGTCGCCTCGATGCCGCCCAGCCCGCGGATGAGCGTCATGCATTCGTAGATCGAGAAGTACAGCTTCCCGTCGATCGTCAGGTAGTTGTCATAACAGAGATAATGCCCCACGATATAATCGGTCATTGCGTCGAACCGCGCCCGGGACACTTCGTTATGATTCGCCCACATAAGCGCGAACTTCAGCCGGTCGCGATTGGCTGCCTGCAGGAATCCTTCTTCCAGCGCACGATGCAGGAACGGCCCCTCTCCGCCGCCCATGTCCCAGTACCAATCGTAAAGAAAGCAGGTAATGCCGTGGTCGGCCGCCGCCCGAATCTGCATTTCGGACACGCGCGGGTCCGCTTCGTCGATCTCGCCCCAGAGCGGCCGCTTCGGCTGCTCGTGCCCGGGAAATCGCGGCTTCGCGCTCCTAAGCGACGGCCATTCCGTCCATCCTTTTCCTTTGCTCGCTTCGTTTTTCGGATCCGCATGCCACTGCGGAAAATAATAAACCGCTACCTCATAGCCGCTGCCCATTCGAGCTCCCTCCTGTCTTTTGCACTGCCTAGCCTTCTAGCGTTGCGTTTAGCCTACCAGCCTACGCCTACTAGCCTACTAGTCTTCTAGCCCTTGACGGAACCCATGACCAGTCCGCGGAGCATGCGCTTCTGCGTCAGCACGAACAACAGCAGGAGCGGCAGCATCGCCAGCACGCTGATCGCGAATACCGGGCCGTAGTTGGTCGATTGCTTGTTGAACATGAACTGGACGATCGTCGGCATCAGCGTCATCTTGTCCGGCGAGTTGAGGAATATGAGCGGGGTCAGAAAGTCGTTCCAGATGCCGTAAACGTTCGTGAGAATAAACGTGCCGGTGGCCGGCAGCAGCAGCGGAAATATGATGACCCAGAACATCCGCAGCGGCCCGCAGCCGTCGATGCTTCCCGCCTCCTCCAGCTCCCGGGGGATCGACTTGGTGAACGCCGAATAAAGAAAGGAAGCGAAAGGAATGAAACCCGCCGTATACAGAAGGATCAGCAGCGTACGCGTGTTGATCAGATGGAGCAAGCTCGCCAGCTTAAACAGCGGGATCAGCGAGCCCACCGTCGGAATGACCATCCCCGACATGAACAGGTAGAAAAAGAAGAGAAACAGCTTCTCCCGCCGGCGCGCCAGCACGAACCCGGCCATCGACGCGACCAGAATCGTGAGCGCCAGACCGCCGACCGTGACGAGGAGCGAGTTGAGCATGCTCCGGAAAAACGACGTGCCCAGCGCAAGCTTGTAGTAGTCCAGATAAATCCGGTCCGGCCATGCGAGCGGTTTGTAAAAGAGGCGCGGCTCCTTGAACGTCATCACGACGAGATACAGCACCGGGAGGAGAAACAGAAGCGCGGCCAGGATGAGCACGATTTCCAGCGCAAGGGACGCCCGTTTGGATCCGTTCATCAGAGCTCGACCTCCTTGCGTCTGGTGGCCGACAGCTGCGCGATCGAGACGATCACGATAAAGATGGCCAGAACGATGCCTCCCGCGGTGGCGTACCCGTAGTTATTGTCCTTGAAGGCGGCGTTGTAGACCGCCAGAAACAGCGTGTACGAAGACGTGCCGGGGCCGCCGTTCGTCAGGATGTACGGTAGATCGAACATCTTCAGCGCGCCTACGACCGTCAGAAAAAGCACGATCGTCACGGCGGGCATGAGCATCGGGAGCGTGATGCGGCGAAATAGAGAAAAGCCTCTCGCCCCTTCGATCTCGGCCGCTTCGTACATGTCTTGGGGAATCGCCTGCAGGCCGGCCAGATAGATGATCGCGCAATAACCGATGGCCTGCCATTGCGTCAGCAGAATGATGGCCGGAAACGACGTTCGCACGTTGCCTAGCCAATCCTCGGCGACCGATTCCAGGCCAAAGCGGCCCAGCACGGCATTGATCAATCCGTCGTACTGCAGCATCTGCCCCCAGACGACGGAAGCGACGACCAGGCTGACGACGACCGGAAGATAGAACGACGTCCGGATGAACGACCCGGTGCGGAATTGCCGATTAAGCAGCACCGCCGCCAGCAAGGCCAGCGGATTTTGCACGACAAGCCCGAACGCCGCCATCTTGAGCGAATTCAGCAGTCCGTCCGTCATGTGCGGGTCTTTCCACAGATAAGCGTAATTGGTCCATCCCGTAAACTTCGGACGTCCCATCCCGGTCCAATCGGTGAACGAATAATAGATGCTCTGGAGAAACGGAACATAGAAAAAGAGAATAAAAATAGCGGCCGCAGGGATGAGAAAGAGGACCGCCGCCGCATATTGCTTTCGTTTCAAATTCATCGCCGCTGTTTCCTCTCCGGTGGAATGATGCGTTCAACCGCAAGCGCAGCGGCTGCGGTTGAACGCGGTACGGCTTGCTGCGGGGCTCCGTTATTAGGAGGCGGGCAGCACCACGGTTGCCTTATCTTTATTCATCGCATCCTGCGCCGCCTTCAGATCCGCGGGATTGAACTTAACCCCGGAGACGACGTTCGTCAGCACGTCGACCATCGCGTTGGCGCTGCTCGCCGGCATAAAGGAGCTCAGCCCGTACGGAAGCGTGAGTCCGCCGTCCAAATATTGCTTCACCGTGTCCATGACCGGATCGGAGAACTTGACGTTCACGTCGGTGAACATCGGCAATCCGCCTTCGCCCTCCAGCCACGGCGCCATGATCTCCGGGCTCACCATCAGCGAGACGAGATCCTTGGACTCCTGGACCAGCTTCGTTTTCGCGTTAATGCCAAGACCTGTGCCCGAGTTGAAAACAAGGCTGCTCTTGCCTGCATCGTCCATGAAAGGGAAGAAGCCGATCTGGAACTTCTCGTAGCCGCCTTTCTCGATGTTCTCGGCATTCGATGCGGGCATCCAGGGCCCTTGCACGATCATCGCGGCTTCGCCGGAAGCGAACAGCTGCGCCGATTGCGGCCAGTCGATGCTCAGCGCGTTTTTATTGAAGTAGCCTTTGCTCTTCATCGTCTCCACCTGCTGGTAGACCTTCTGGATGACCGCGTCGTCGAACTTGACCGTGCCGTCGTACAGCTTCATGCCGTAACCCGCATCGCTGGGGAACGTGTAAGACTGCAGCCAAGCCATGAGAAACATATTCGCTGTCCACAGGTCCTTGAAGCCGAGCGCGATCGGCGTCTTGCCGTCGGCCTTGATCTTCTCGCTGGCGGCGAGAAACTCTTCCGCCGTCTTAGGCGGCTCGATGCCCAGCTTGTCGAATAGGTCTTTGTTGTACCAGACGCCCCCGCCGATGTTGCCGGAGCCCGGAGCGCCGTACAGCTTCCCCTCGTAAGCCAAGGACGGATCCTTCTTCGCTGCGTCGCTCATGCGCGACACCCAAGGCTCGCCGGACAAGTCCATGAGATTGCCGGCCTTGGCGTAGTCCAGCGTCTGGTAGAACGTCACGTCCGGCGCCGTGTCGGAAGCGAACTGCGCCTTCAGCTTGTCGAAGTAAGTCGCGCCCAGCGTCACGTCCCACTGGATCGTGGCGTTCGGGTACAGCTTCTTGTAGCCTTCCTCGACCGCCTTGCGAAACGCCACCTGATGTGCGCGCTCGTCCAGAAACCAGGCGCCGGCGCGGATCGTGAACGCCTTATCGTTGGAAGCGGCTCCCCCGCCTTCCGTTCCGGCATTGGTGTCGCCTCCGCTCGTCGCGCTGGCGGTCGCGGAACCGCTCGGGCTGGCGGTCTGCCCAGCATCTGCGTTATTGTTTCCTCCCGAGCCGCTGCAGCCCGCCAGCACCGACGTCACGAGCAGCGTCGACGCCAGCAGCGATGTAACCCTCTTTTTCATGTGCGAGCCTTCTCTCTGTAACAGGATAACTTGCTAGCTCAATTGTAATCGCTTCACTTTTTCGCACGGATACTTCCATTCTGGTTTATCATTGCTGTGTTTTACTTCCCTCCGTCGCGCTGCGTAGATGCATGGAGCTTGTAGGCGCTCGGAGACATCCCGACGACCTTCTTAAACAGCAGGCTGAAGTGCGCGTAGTTTTTGAACCCGACCGCATAGGCCACCTCGTACGCCTTCAAGTCTTCGCTCAGCAGCCTCGCCTTCGCCGCCTCGATGCGGGTGAGCCACAGCAGATCGGAAAAGTTTTTGCCGGTCTCCTTCTTGATCACGCGGCTCAGATAGGAATAATTGACGCTCAGCCGTTCGGCGACCATACGCAGCGTCAGCTCGTCTTCGTACGCTTGTCCGATGATCGCCTTCGTCTCGGCGACGAGCCGCTTGGGCGCCTGCTCGACCAGCGTGCCGATCCGGGCGGCGCAGCCCTGCAGCAGCTGCTCGATATCCCGCATCATATCGGTCAGGATGACGCTGGACAGCAGCTTCTCCCGGATCCGCAGCTTATCCTTCGGATCGAGCGCGAGGCCGAACTCTTCCATCACGTCCTCCGCCTTCTCGACCAGGTTGATGCAAAAATGCTGCATGTCCGGCTTGCCGGCGCCCACGGTCAGCATCGTCCGATAGGCCTCGCGCAGCGCGTCCGCGATGCCGTCGCGATCGCCGATGCGCAGCAGGTCCTCCAGCCGGTTGGTGGACAACAGCAGCTGCCGGTCCTTCTCGCTCCGTATCGATCGGATCGCATCGTAGGCGATGACGGACCGCTTCCCGATCAGCATCCGGTATTCCATGCATTCCGCGATTTGCCGGAGTGCGTCCGGCAAACGAAGCAGCGACGGCTCGGCCCGCCCGATCCCGACCGACAGGGAGAGCTCGTTCGCGGCGCCGCCTAGCTCCACCATTCGCTTGGCGAGCGCCAGCGCCTCTTCTTGCAGGCTTGCGGGATCGATCCCGCTCCCGCGCAGCAACACATAGAGGCCGGCATTCGTTCCCTGCGTCCAGGAAGGAACGGCGCTGCGCTCCAGCGCCGGCATCACCGCCGCCAGCACGGCGCGCTCGCGGAACGGACTCCGCTCGCCGGCCGCTCCCGCGATCGTATCCAGCTCGCCATAGAGCAGGATGAACGGCTCGTCCGGCTGATTGCGGTCGCGCAGCCACGCCAGCTTCTCTTCGTCGCGTTCCTCCTGCCCGCCGAACAAGGCGAAGAATGCCTCCTGTTGCTTCCATTCCGTCATGAGCTGCTGCTGCACTTGCTTTACGGCCCATACCAGATCCTTTGCGACGAACGGCTTCGTAATAAAGTCCACGGCGCCGAGGCGGATCGCTTGCCTGGCGTACTCGAATTCGTTGTACGCGGACAGAAAAACGATCGGCAGCTCCGGCTGCTCCTTGCGAATGGCTTCCGCGAGCGCGATGCCGTCCATCACCGGCATACGGATGTCGGTCAACAAAATGTCCGGCCTGATGTCGCGCGCAAGGGCCAGCGCTTCGGCTCCGTTCGCGGCGACCGCCGCCACGCTGCAGCGGATGTCCGCCCATTCCGGCATAGCGGCGATATAGTCTCGAATTTCCCGTTCATCGTCCACGATTAGCATTTTCATCCGTCGATTCCTCCTGCCATAATTGGATCGGGATCGTCACCTGCACGGTTACGAAGCTCCCGCCCCGAGTCAGCTTAACGCCGTAATCGCTGCCGAAATGATGCCGGATGCGGTCGTTCACATTGTCCATGCCGGAGCCGAGCCCGCGCCTTGCGCGCTTTTCGCCGGCTTGCGGAGAATCGCCGTCCGGCGCAGCTTCTTCCTCGGGCGTAGGATTGCGGATCACGATCTCCAGATGGTAGTCCGCCTCCTGCACCTCGATCTCGATCTTGCCGCCTTCGGGCAAGCGGTCGATGCCATGCAAGATGCTGTTCTCCACGAGCGGCTGCAGCATGAACCGGGGGACGGCCACCTGGCGGAACATCGCGGGCAGGACGATGGCATATTGCAGCCGCTCCCCGAAGCGGTACTGGTGGATTTGCAGGAAGCTCTCCACGTATTGCAGCTCCGTCGCTAGCGGCACGAAGGTGCCGCCGGGCGTGATCGAATAACGGAAAATGCCCGACAGCTTCCGTACGACATCCGGCACGTACTTTGCTTTGTCCGGCGCCTGGGAGATGACGCTGATATATTCCAGGATGTTGTATAGGAAATGCGGGTTGATATACATGCGGATCGCCTTCAGCTCCGCTTCGCGCACCCTCAGCTCGCTCTTGTAGTTCGTCTCGATCAGCTGCTCCGTCCGGGTGACCAACTGATTGTAGCCGCGGCAGAGCATGGCGATCTCGTCCTGTCCGCGGATATTCGGGAAGAGGTGATACTCCGCAAGCTCCGCCTTGCGCATCAGCCGGTACAGCCGACGGATCGGATGGGTGATCCGCTTCAGAATTTGATAGGTCGTAATAAACACGGCCGCCCAGGCCGCCAGCGTCACGGCAAGCGCGAACAGCGTTTGCTTCTTGACCAGCGCATTCGCCCCCGCCGTCGCGATGCGGACGTACTGAAAATCGGACGTTTGCGATTTCTGCCGCACGACGAGCCGGTCCCCTTGGCCGCCGGAGCCGAGCAAGTTGCCGATGTCGGACAGATCGGAGGAAGATACGATCAAGTTGTCCGCGTTCGCGATATAAAACGTCCCCGGCTCGTAGGTCTCATACAGCTGGGACGACTTGGCCGGATCGAGGGTCAGGACGAGCATGCCGATCTCCGTTTCCGAAGTCATCGCAGCCCCGCCGGCATACAGCTTCAGGTCGCATGCCATCCGTCGGTAGTCGGTGAAGAACGCCCACTGCGGCACGTTCGGGAATTCGAAAGGCAGCAGTCTAAAAGCCGATACATATTGCAAGCGCTTACCGGAATCCGTAGCATAGATGTCGCCCGCTTTGTTGATCAGGTACATATGGTCGACGAATTCGCCGACATTGTTGCGGGCTTGCTCCAGCTCCGACTGCATCAGCTCGGCCGCGGCCGCTTCCTGCCGCCGGTGGTCCTCGCCCGCCGGATTCGTTCCCTCGCGGGCGTCCATCAGCAGCAGCGAACGGATCGCTTCCTGCCGTCCCAGCTCCGACAGCAGCTTGCGCACCTCATGCAGCCGAGCGTCGATCTTGCTCGCGGTGGCGTTCAGGTCCTGCTGTACCGTCTCCGTCTCCTTCTTCTCGAGCAGTTGATCGGACCGGACATAGAAGGCCGCGCTGACGACGACAAGCGGGACAAGCGTCAGAATCGAGTAGCTGATCAGCATTTTGTACAGCAGACGGGAGCGGATCGTACGAACAAGGCCGGCTAGCATGCCGGCCCCTCCTTGGCTTCATATTTAACTTTAGCCGTAGCGATCATGGCCTCGTTTTCGAATGGCGCTCTTTTCAAACAACATCCTCCTCTTCTAACCTTTGTCTTGCCCGCTTCCGGATGCGTTTCATTGAATTTCCTTCATTATAGGCGCGGGGAGCGGGATTGTATTTAGAGGGGATACCTCAAAAGGTGGACGATTTTACGCGATGCAGCATCGCGTCCGCATACTGCTTCGGCGACCTTTTTTCGTGACGCTTGAACAGCCGGCTAAAATAATGCGCGTCGTCGTACCCGACCATCTCGCTAATGCGCTTGATCGGATGCTTCCCTTCCAGAATGAGCTCCTTGGCTCTCTCCATGCGGCATTGGATGATGTATTCCATCGGCGATTTTCCCGTCGCTTTCTTGAACATCGTTCGCAAGTAGTTCGGAGACAGCGCCAGATCGGCCGCCAGCCGCGCAAAGTCGATGCTCTCGCGATAATGTTCGCGCAAATAGCGAACGACCGCGTCTACTTCTTCCCGCCCCTGCTGCTTATTGGCGTTCTCTTCCGCATAAGCGGTATCCAGGTACATGAGTCGCAATATTTCCAGCAAGATCGCGCGCATCTCCAGCTGGAAGCCGGGCTTCTGCTCGGTGAACACGCGCAGCAGGTCGGTGAACAGTCGCTCGTAACGAAGCGGGTCGCCGGTCCGGATCAAAGACGGGAACGCCACTTCGCCCGGTTCGACGAGCGGACGCTCGTCCAAGCCTTCCTCAACGGGGAGGACATCCTGCGTATAGTCGCAGTCCGAATAAACTTCCGGCGGGAAATCGAGCGTGTCGCCCATGTAAAGGTAGTCGAAGTGAACCGCAAAATAACGCGCGTGCCCGGGAGGAATCATGCAGGAATTGCGCTGATGCGGCCGAATGACGTGCAAGTCGCCTGCGCTAACCGTATAGGAAATGCCGTCAAGGATGTAGACGCCGCCTCCATGCGTGAAGAAGACAAGCTCGTGGTCATAGATATAGCGGGGCGGTACCTTGATGTCTCCCGGCCCGTCGTATTCGTGGATATAACGGACATAGGGCGCCAACTGCAAAAAATCGACTGTGCTGCGCGCGGAAACGGTCATGGCCGAGTCACCCCTTTGCGCTTCTGCCTCTATCTTCCCCGGATGCACGATTCCAGTCAAGCCGATATTCGACAGCCTTACAGCGTTACCTCGCCTTTCGCCATCTTATCGGTCTCATCGATCAGCGTCTGGATAAACTTCAGCGATGCCGCGAGCTCAGGTTCCGTAAAGGCGTCTAACGCCCGGATAAAGGAAGCCTCTATTTTCTCGTGCATCATAGCGTGCACCTCGAAGATCTGCCTGCCTTTGGGCGACAGGCTGAAGTACACTTCCTTTTTGTTGTCGTTCAACTGACTTCGCTTGATGAAGCCCTCTTTCAGCAGCTTGGTGCTTATTTTCGTAATGCTCGCCTTGGACAAATTCATTTTCTCCGCGATGGACGTGTTGTTGATGGGCTCGTTGCGCCCGATGCAGTCGATGACATGAATGCTGGTCATGTGACTTGGAATCGACGCAATGCCCTGCACCCGCGCAAGGTCGGCAAACGCGTCAATCTCGGAAGAAACTGTCTGCTCGAAAACGTGCAGATAGTGGTTGAAACGGCTGTGCAGCAATCGCTTGAGCCCGTCGGATGTGCTCGTCATGTTAAAGCGCTCCCTATCGTGTCGGTGAATGATCGTTTATTTATAAACAAATATATCATAGGACAGTTGTCATAAAAAATAAATTTGACAGATGATCGGGCCAGAATTATAGTTTACCTGTAAACAATAATTGATTCGGATGTGGAGGTTTGACCATGAATATGTCCAAGACCATACGGGAACGCAGATCCATCCGTCGATATAGCGCAAGGCCGGTTGCACAGGAAACAATCGATTCCTTGCTGAATCAGGCTGCAAGTCTATACCAGGCCGAAGGCGAAGACGCCTCTCATTGGCGCAGTATTTGCTATTCCACGCAGGAAGCGCGTCATAGGCTGGCCGACAGCATGATCGCCAAGATGCAGGGAAGCACGCTCGGCAAGCTTCTGCCGGGCAAAATGCTCGATCTCATCAAAAGGCAAGTGACGGAAACGCCCGCTCAACTGGTCTTCATCGCGGAATCCGGCAGCACGCAGCGGCAGAGCGACGAAAATTATGCGGCGGCATGCAGCATTATGCAAAACGTTCAGCTGCTGGGCTGGGAACAGGGACTCGGTATGCTGTGGTATACGGATCCGATGCTGAACAGCGCTGCCTTCGAACGGGAGATCGGTCTGGGGGAAGGCGAAAGATTCGCGGGGATCTTAAGTATCGGATTTTATGAAAAGGTGCCGAGAGCGCGCAAAAGAACGCCTGCGGAGCAGAAGTGGACGGCTATTGAAGGCGAAGTGAGCGGATATGCGGACCACCTTCAGGTATCTTCGCAGAATGGATCTGGGCCTGCACATAAGGCATCTTTGCAGAATGGAGCTGCACACCAGGCATCTTCGCGAACGGTGTCCTCGCAAAGCGTTCTAGCCCTGCTGAACGATGCCGTATGGGCGCCCAACGACGGACTGCGCGAGCCGTGGCGTTTTATTTATGCGGGGGACGGCGAGGCGGCTGATCGGCTCCGCGCCTTGGACGGGAACAGGGATGCTTCTGCCGCATTTCTGCTGGTCGTAGCCAAGGAAGAGTCGGACCCGCATAAGCGCGAGGAAGATTACGCGGCGATATGCTGCTTGATCCAGAACTTTCAATTGCTGGCCGCATCCGAGCCGTGGCCCGTACGGCGCACGCTGCCGGAATGGATCTACGAGCCGGCGCAGTGCAAGCTTTTCGGCGTCCGGCCGCAGGAGCGGATCGTGGCGGTGCTGGCGCTCGGGGGCGACGGACGGCATTCTAATTTGAAAACAGCGTTGCCGACGGTTAACGTTACATATCGCTAATACGATGCCAGGCTTTCCGTCGCCCCACACGCGAATGAGAAGCGCCATAACCGGCAAGCGGTGTAAGAAAAACCGTCCGGGCAGATCGGAGATCGCCCCGACGGTCATTTTAAGTTCGGGGGAACCGAAACCGGAGTCCCGCTTAATGCCTGTCGACGGTTCATCCGCCCCCTGTTCCAATGGCCCCGCGTATCGTCGTACGCGCCGTTCCCTTGCCGCAATGCCTGCAAATATACATTTATTTCCACCGATATCGGCCCTTTTACACAGGATAGATGCACTAGTGCAGTTATTTTCCGCCATCAGCCCCATTTTCCGCTTGCGCTTTGAATTTACCTGTACATTTGCAGGCATTTCATCCGATACCCTTGACCGGCAGTAAATACATGTATAAATGCAGGCTTTTCATCCTCAAGCCGCCAAAACGCTCCGGCATGTCGAAGATGCGTATACCCGCCCGCGAATCGCCGCCAATTGATACGTTTCGATCTTTCAAAAAAAGCCGGCCGTATCGATTCGGCCGACTCTTTTGAAGACATTCAGAGCATGATCGAGCCGCCCGCCTTCAGCTCCTTGCGGAGATCGGCCGCGTCCACGTCTCTCAGTGCGCTCGAACGGTGCAGTGCCAGATAGGAGGCGACGCCTGCCGCTTCGCCGGTCTGGTTCATGTTCACCATCACCCGGATACCCCCGAATGCCTCTTCGTCCGCGTCGATCATTCGTCCGGCCGCGATCACATTGCCGAAGGGGCCTTGCGGGATCAGCGATCGATATGGAATCTGATAGTAGGTCGGATCGACCGCCACCGCGCCGCGCCATCTCCCGACTTCGTTCGGATGCCCCGGGCGGACGTAGACTTGCTCGCCGTTCAAATATTTGAACGTCAGGCCCGGTTTATCCTGATGATGAATATCGACCCGGTAGCTTCCGTAGGCGATCGCGTCGTCGAACGGCTTGCCGTATAGAACATCGTCGCCCTGGAGCCGGTACAGGCAATCGATGTGCCGCGTCTCGCGGGTGCCGATATAGGAAGGCAGCGACACCAGCGCAAGGCGGTTGTCCGGACCGTACTTGCGGATCAGATCCATGACGGCGCGCACTTGCCTGCGCCCTTCGATCTCGCTGCGCGTCAGATCGTCCCCGTCGGCGCTGTTGGCATGATAAATCCGCGTGCCCGCGTACAAATAGACGTCCCGGGTTCCCGGCACATGTCTGCCCCAGCCGAATCCTTCGGGGAGTCCGAATTCCTCGGCATGAGCCAGCCTGGCCTGCTGCAGATCGAGGTTGATCAGGCGGTCGCTGCCCGTCACATCGTCTTGGATGCCGTGGCCGGTTCCCCACCCCGCGATCTTGGCGCAAGTCGTCGACGGCTGAAAATGGGAGGCCATGCGGTGCGCCAGCGACAACCGCGCGCACAAGTCGCCGTCCCCGGTCGCATCGATGAACGCCTTGGCGCGAATGGCGCCCCTCCCGGATTTATTCTCGACCACGATAGCCTTCAACTCGCCGTCCTCCACATGGGGGGCGACGAACATCGTGTGCAGATACGCCTTGATCCCGCTCTCGAGGACCATGCGGTCAAGCTCGATTTTCAGCTCTTCGGTATTGAGCACATAGCCGACCGAACGGCTTTTCTGCTCCTCCGAGACGGCGCCTGCCCGCTTCAGCCTTTCGATCGTCTCCCAGGTCAACCCTGCGATGATCTGCTTGGAAAATTCGGTATTGTACAGCGTATGCCAAATGTTGACCAGGCCCGAAGTTGCGACGCCTCCGAACGCATTCTGCTTCTCGACGATGACGACCTTGGCGCCGAGTCTCGCCGCGCGCACCGCGGCGAACACGCCGGTACAGCTGCCGCCGAGCACGCATAGATCCGCTTCATGGAACACGGGAATCTCTCTGGCAGGTTCGTGGATCATCATTTCAAGTACCCCAGCGACTTCAGCGTGTCCGCTGCCGCTTCCCGATAGGCATCGAGCTTGTATTGCGACTGCAGCGTCTTCGTGTAGTCTTCGAATTGCTCCATCGGCCGGTTGCCGAACACGAACTTCGTCAGCTCCTCAATCTCGAATCTCGTCTTGTCCGCCAGCGGGAAGTCCGCGGGGAGCGGGATCATTTCGTTGTACGTCTCGATGCGCGGCTCGCCGGCCGCAAAATCGATCAGCGCTTGCTGCTTCGGGAATTTTGTCGTCAGATAGTTTCGTTCGTCGCGTCCCGTCAATTGGTGGTTAAAGGCATACCCCGTCTCGGAGATGCGGTCGGTCGGGACGACCTTGTCGCCGTCGAAATTGAAATGAACGCCTTCCAGTCCGTACATGACCAGGAAGGAACCCGGTCCTGCCGTGATATAGTCGATATAAGCCAGCACTTTTTCCAGCTTCTGCGGCTCATCGGCCAATTGCTTGGGGAACGCATATCGGCCTCCCGTGCTGCCGATATCGAAGCTGCCCTGGTAAGTGCCGCCCGGACCGGTCAACGCAGGCAACTGCACCCATTCCGCGTTCGGATTGATCGCCTTGTACTGCTTGACGAACTCGTCCTTGGACATCTCGGCCCAGTTGAGATAGACGATGCCCGCCTGGCCCTGGAACACCTTCTCCTGGCTCCGCGTCATGACGTTGCTCATAAACTCGGGGTCCACGTAGCCTTTCTCGACCAAACTGCGAATGTAAGCGACGGCGTCCTTCATTTCCGGCTGCAGCGTCGAATATACGGCCTGATTGTCCTTGACCATGAACTGGCCCGGCGTGGCGACGCCGAAGGCGGAGAAAATCGGATCGAACGTAGACGGCGCGTTCACCGCGTCCGGGCTGCCGATGCCGCTGCCCGTGAGACCGTACGTGTCCCGCTTCCCGTTGCCGTCCGGGTCCCGCTCCGTGAACGCCTGGACGACATTAGCGAAGTCGTCGATCGTCTTTGGCATCTCGAGCTTCAGCTTATCCAGCCAATCCTTGCGAATCCAGTACGTGGCCATCGGCAGATAAGCGCGTTTGGGAATGCCGTAGAGCTTGCCGTCCACTTTTGTCTTGTTCAGGTCGTTCTCTCCGAGCATCTTTTTGACGTTCGGCATCTTGTCGAGGTAGGGATCCAGGTCCAGCAGAATGCCCTGCTTCACGTAGTTTTGCAGCTGCGCCTTCGATACGGAGAAAATATCCGGCGCGCTGCCGCCCGCGATTTTCACGTTCAGCTGCTGCTCGTATTCGGTCGGCGGCGCGACGTTGAACGAGAGGTCCATGTTCAAGTCCTTGTTCAGCTTCTGAAGAATGAAGTCCTCCTGCGGCGCAGGCAGATTCGTGCCGCTGACGAACAAATTCAGTTTGACGGCAGCGCTCCCTTTGCCCCCGGCTTGACCGGCGTCGCCGCCGCTCGCTTGGCCGTCTTTATTGCCCGATGCGCAGCCGGTCATAGCCGTGGCGAGCAGAAGGACGCAGACCGCGCTTCTGCTCCATTTCGTATTCAGTCCCATACGATTTCCCCTTTTCGTAGTCGTAGTCTATGTCAACCCTTGATCGAGCCCAGAAGCATCCCTTGCGTAAAGTACTTCTGGAGGAACGGGTAAACAACGAGTATCGGAAGCGCCGAGAGCACGACCGCGGACATCTGAAGCGACTGCGACGGGAGGACGTCCTCCGCGTCCATCGGCGGCGCAAGCGCGCTGGCAAGGATAGAGCGCAGGATGACTTGCAGCGGCTTCAAATCGTTGTCGTTGATGTACATGACCGCCTGGAAAAATTCGTTCCAGTGGCCGACCGCGTAGAACAGGCCCACGGTAGCGAGGACGGGCATCGACAGCGGCAGCACGATACGGGTGAGGATACGCACTTCGCCGGCGCCGTCGATCCGGGCCGCCTCGCCGAGCTCCGTCGGGAGATTTTCGAAGAATGTCTTCACGATCAGCAGGTTAAAGGTCCAGATGACGCTGGGAATGATGAGCGCCCACAGCGAGTTGATCATGCCCGTTCCTTTGACGACCAGGTAGGTAGGCACGACGCCGCCGTTGAACAGGAGCGTCAGCGTCACGAAGAAGAGCAGCGGCTTGCGTCCGGGCAAATATTTTTTGCTGAGCGGATACGCCATTAACGAAGTGAAGACCAAATTGAGAAACGTGCCCACGACCGTAATATAGATCGTAACCCCGTAAGCCCGCGGGATGAGCGAATCGTTCAGGAAGGCGGCATACGCATCGAAGGTCAGCTTCTTAGGGATGAGGATGAACCCGCCGTTTCGGAGCACCTCGCTGTAAGGCGTGAGCGAGACGGACACGACATAGAGCAGCGGGAAGATGATCGCCAGGGCGAACAAGCTTAGAATGACGATGACCGTCCAATCGAACAAGCGATCTCTGAGACCCGTTACCATATTTGTTCCCCCCATCTCTTGGCTACCTGGTTCGCCGACACGACGAGCACGAAGCCGACCAGCGACTTGAACAGCCCGACGGCAGCCGCGATGCTGAAGTTCAACTGCTCGAGTCCCGTTCGGAACACCCAGGTGTCGATAATGTCCGCGACCGGATAGACTTGTATGTTGTACATGATGTAGATTTGATCGAAGCCCGCGTCCAGCATCTGCCCGAGCTTCAGGATGAACAGCAGGACGATCACGCTGCGGATTCCCGGCAAGGTGACGTGCCAGATGCCGCGCATCCTTCCCGCCCCGTCCACTCTTGCGGCCTCGTACTGCGCCGGGTCGATGCCCGCGATCGCCGCTAGGTAGATGATGGCGCTCCAGCCGGTGTCCTTCCAGATCTCGGAGCCGACGAGGATGCTGCGAAACCACTGCGTGGAGGACAAGAAATTGACGGCCTGCCCGCCCTGCTCTTTGATCATGTGATTCACCAGTCCGTTGGTCTCCGACAGAAAGGCGACGCAGATGCCGTAGATGATCACCCAGGACAAGAAGTGGGGCAAGTAGGTGACCGTCTGGACGAATCGCTGGAAAATCTTATTCTTAATCTCGTTCAGCAGCACGGCGAGGGCGATGCCCGGTACCATGCCGAACAGGAGCTTGTATAAGCTGATGAGCAGCGTGTTCGTCAGCAATTGCCAGAAGTACGGCGACTCGTAAAAGGTTTGGAAATGCTTGTACCAGGGATCGGCCCACGGGCTTTTGGCGATGCCGTCCATGATGTTGTAATCTTTGAAAGCGATGATCGCGCCGAGCATCGGCGTATACCTGTAGGTCAGGTAATAGATCAGGCCCGGCAGTAGAAACAAGTATAAAATTTTGTGCTTCCACACCGCTTGGCCGAATCGGGCCAACGGGAGGCCGGGCGCACGGCCGGCTCGGGGTACGGCTTTGACGACAGTGTTCATGGTGTCACTCCTTCGTTCAATCTCTGACTCCATGTTACCTGTCGGCGCATTCCATTTGAACAGGGGGTTCTAAGTGTTTCCCCCCGTTCTTTTAGTGAAAAGGACGTTCGCGTCAGCCGCGAACGTCCTGCGCCGATCGATCGGGGGCTATGCGCCCAACGCGATCATTCCGGCACCAGCTCCAGGCGATCGAAGACCAGGACATAACCTGTCCCCGATGTGCCCGTCACCTGGAACTTGAAGGTTCGGGTGCCGGCCGAAGAGAAGTTGATCGTGCCGAGATTGTACGTCAGGAACGTTTGGCCGGATGCGTATTCGTTCACCGGCGTACCTTGCGCAATCCCGTCTACGTAGAGTTGGAAAATGCCGCGGTCCGTATAGTTTTTCGTTTTGACGTAGATCCGGTACGTGCCCGGCGCGGCTACGTTCACGGCGTATGAGACGTAATCGTTCGCCGCGTTCGCGTTCAGCTTCGACATCTTGCCTCCGCTCGCCCCGCCGTCGTTGACGGCGACGACGGTATCGCCGGCGGAGCTCGACGAGGATAGCAGTTCCGCCTCCTGTCTCGATAAGGCGGGCATCGGCCCTGTGCGCTCCAGAATAATGGCATCAAGCGGAAGCACATAGTCCGTGCTGGCGCCGTTCTTGCCCGTGACGGTGAAGCGGAACGTCTTCGGTCCGCCGGAAGCGAAGGACATCGTGCCGACCGGAATCGTCTGGAACGACGCCGTGCCGGACTTGTAAAAGTCCACGGGAGCGCCCACCGCGATTCCTTGCACCGTCAACTGGGCCGTCGCCCGATCGGTCGACAGCTTGCCGCGTACGGACACATTATAGGTGCCGGCCTGCGGCACGTTCAGTGCGTGCTCCGCATAGTCTCCTACAGCGTTCGACGCATACTTTCTCCACTTACCGCCGCTGGCCGCCGCGTCAGAGTTGACGATTTGCGACACGTCTCCGGACGAATCGAAGGGTAAGCTCTCCGACTCGTACGTCGTTTGCTGCGTCCCGCCGCACGTGCCGCTCTTCTTGAACGAAACGACGAACGACTTGCCTTCGCTGCCGTTCACGTTGACCGCGAACTGGATGCCCGGCGCGGTCTGCTGGACGACGATGCCCGGATCGCTCTCGATCGTGCATGCCGAAGGCACGTTCAATCCGATCTGAATCGTTCCCGTATTTAACTGCGACGGGTCCGACACGGCTACCGCGATCTCGCTCGCCGTCTCCTTCACGACGACCGAGGCTACCTTGTCGCTGGTGATCCCGCTTACGGTCTTCGACTGGTCCTTCCAGAATTGCACGGCCTTGACGCCAAGCCCCGCCTCCTGTACGGCCTGCGCGTCTTCCGAGTTTTCCAGCACGGCGATGTCCGGACTTGACGCATAGGCGCTCACCTGAGATGCCGTGCGGTTCGGCAGGAGCACGTAGGCATAGCCGCCGGCAGTCGGATTCGTGCCGTGATCGAACCACAGGTTCAGATAGTTCCGCGTGATGGGGGTAGCGTCGTTAAATCCGACGTACGTATTCAGAGCGTTCCAGGCGCCCGTATTCGCCGTTCTGCTTGCCTTCAACGTCGCTGGGGTCGGGAAGTAATAGCCGATTCCCGAACCGGCGACATTCCCGTCGAGATGCGCCCAGTTGATGCCGGTCATCGTCTCGCTCCAGCCGAGCGCATTCGACTTCGCCGTGCCGTTAACCGTGAACGCATTGTCTCCGGCCGCGTTCAGCTTGCGGTTTTCGACGGTCGTCTCCACGACTTTGCCGTCCGACGCGGAGATGCCCGCCCCGAGCGCGACGACCTCGTCGTCGAACATGAACCACGACTTCTTCGCGTCGAGTGTCTGCGCATACGGCGCAAGGCGCATCGCCGCCACGCCGTACCCGACGAGCGAAGCGCCGCCGGCCACGTCGCCGCCCTGACCGCTCGACGTCTGGGTCTGCGTCCCGGATTGAGCGGTCGTTCCCGGCAGCCGGTAAGGATCCACCGTCGGCCAGAAGTCTTCGCTGAACTGCCCCAGGTCCCCATTGTACAGATAAGTCATGCCCTCGCCGGTGTGCCAGGCTTTTCGGTTCTCTCCGTTGATCATCTCATAGGGAAGAATGCGCTTGGAGCTCATGCTCACGGCGAATCCGAAGCCGGGCCGGTCGTGGACGACGCGATTCATCTGCGAGAATACTTTGTTCAGCGACAGCTCGCCGCGTGCGGAGACGGCGGTGTCGTTCATGATCTGATGCGCGAGCAGGATCATATTGATGCTGGCGTCGTCGTAAAAGCTGCGGTACGTATCCGCTCCGATCTCGTACTTGACGAGCGAGCGAATCGCGAGCCGGTCGGCGAGCGGCGCGAACTGCGAGATGCGGATCAGCGTCTGGATCACGTCATGGCCGACGACGTGATCCTGGAACTTGTAGCGCGAGATCTCGCGGCCTCGCGACATGTCCATCATCGCTCCCTTGTAGAGGAGCGGTTCGACGCCGTCGTAAACCCACTTGAACAGATTGTCCTTGCGCGAGTCGGTCACCTCCCAGGACGAACCGCTCAGCACGTACATCAGGTTGGAAATATCCTTCAGCAGGTCCTTGCCGTATCCGCCGGTATAGGCGAACCTGGTATGCTGGACAAAGGAGCCGTCCCGGTAAAAGCCGTCGCCGGAAGCGACGTACTCGAAGACGTCCCCCAGCCCGTCCCTGCCCGCTGCAATTCTGCCGCTGTCCTCCAGGATCATGCCCCTCACGGCCATCAGATAAGAGAGCCATACCCGATTGGCGCCCGAATAAGCATACAGGGAAGCGCTTGCATAATGCTCGATCGCGTTCATATAATTCGTGCGCTGCGTCGGCGTAAAGTCGTCGTACATCATGATGACGATATTGGTGATCTCGATCGGCGCGCCGATATCCCAATCCCACCAATTGCCGGCTTCAGCGATCGTCTCGTTGTACCGGTTCGCATACATCCAGTCCATCGCGGCAACGATAGCGTCCCGGTAGTCCGGATCTCCTTCCATCGACGTGCCTTTGGTGGCGTAGCCGAGCGCCATCTCTTTCAGCTTCCGGTAAGACAGCTTGGCGATCTCGCCGCTCGTGGCTCCGTTGAAGGACCACAACTTGGTCCGAGTCGGCGATACGTCCATCGTGGTCATATCCGTGGCGGCATCCGCTTGAATCGAAGCGATCTTGGGCGCGATCTCGGGATCTGACGGATTATAGCTCGTCCCCCCTGTCAGCATCTCTTTCCATTTGGCTCTTAACGCGTCGTATTCGCCCGCTGCATAAGCTTGTTGCCCCGGAACCTGCCATAGACTCGCCACGATCGCAACTGCGAGCAGCAAGCCCAGCCATGCTTTCCTTTTCCTCATACTTCCCGGCCTCCATTCGATTGTACGTCTATGATTCGTTATTGCATTCTCATCGTAGCCGTTGACATACCGAAGATGAACACGGCAATATTCAGGTTTGGCATTGGATTCTTATCGACTTCGGATGCGGAAAATAAAAAAACGTCAGGGGCGGATCGCCCTGACGTTCCTTTTAAGTTTGGCGAATATTCGCAACTGGATTCGCGAAAGCGTCGATGACCCATCCGACAGCCAATCCAATCCAATCCAAAACAGGCCCGTGTATCGTCGCCTGCTTCGTTTTTGACCACAATGCCTGCAAATATACATCTATTTCCGCCGATATCGGCCCCTTTAAACTGGAAAGCTGCAAAACCGCAGTTAATTTACGCCAACAGCCGAATTTCCGGCTTGCGCCTTGCATTTACCTGCACATTTGCAGGTATTTCGTCAGATACCGCAGGTCGGCAGAAAAATACATGTTTAAATGCAGGTTTTGGGGCTTGCAAGCCGCCGAAAAGTGCCGGCATGGCGAATATGCGCTTGCCTGCCCGCGAATCGCCCATCTTCTACATAATTTCCGGTTCGCCAAGGGGAGGACCCGCTTGCCCGTTTGTTCGCTCTTGCTTGCCGCTTGCTAGCTAGCCTTTCGCTGCTTGCTCGCTTGTCCGCCCGGCCGCGACGCGCTACCGGGTTTCCTGCACGGGCACGCGGATCGAGATCCGGAAGCCCTCCATCCTACCTTCCTCGATCTCGATCCCGTACGGCTCGCCAAAGTGGAGCCGTATCCGCTTATGCACGTTGGACAGCCCGATGCCGTGGCCGTAGCGGTCCTCATCGCACGCCTTTCCCGTGCCGCCGCCGGCGTCCCCGCCGATATCCAAGGGACCGCTGAGGCCCGATCCGTTATCCTCGACGACGAAGATCAAGCTGTCACCGGCGCGCCTGACGGTGAGCCTGATCTTGCCCTTGCCTTCGGGCATGCGGTTAATGCCGTGCTTCACCGCGTTCTCCACAAGCGGCTGCAGAATCAGCTTGATAAGCCTCAGTCCCAACACGTCCGGGTCCGCCTGCACGAAAAACTGGAACGCCCGCTTGCTCCTCAGCAGCTCGATTTCCATATAGCTCCTCGCATGCTCGATCTCGCGCCCGACGGTCGTCCACTCTTCGCCGTTGTTCAGGCTGAAGCGGAGCAGATTGGCCAGCTTCGTCACCATCGCGGCGATATCGGGCACGTTTGCCCGCTCCGCGCTCCATTTGATCGAATCCAGCGTGTTGTAGAAGAAATGCGGATTGATCTGATGGATCAGCGACTGCATCTCGAGCTGCCGCTTGTCCGACTCCATCCGCTTGGTCGTATTCAGCAGGTCCGACATATCCTGGGTCATCCGGTTGTACCCGTTCACCAGCTGGCCGATCTCGTCGTCGCGCGGACGGTTGGCCCGGAACGGCTCCAACAGTCCTTTGCGCACCTGTTTCATATGCTTGACCAGTTGCATAATCGGGAGCGTGAAGTTGCGGATAACGATGGCCACGAACAAGGCAATGACAAGGAAGCTCGCGATGACAGTTCCGATCGTGAAGCTTTTAATGCGCCCGATATTTCCGGTCAAGTCCCGTTCGGGCAGCATCGCGATCAGCTTCCCCCCGTCCTGCAGGGCGATCTCCGCGCTCGACCAGCCCTCGATCGGCCGATACGGCGCGAGATACGCCCCCTCGTAAGGCTGTGAAATGATACGGCCGGTCTCGTCGGCCATGACGAAGCGGTAGTTTTTAAAGGAGGACGGCGGGATCAGCTCGGTTCGCACGAGATATTCGGGGACGCGGATCGCCATGATGCCGATCGGCTCGAAGTCGTCAAGCGACCGGATGGCCCGGACGTAGAGATGAACGGGCTGCCGCAGCCGCTCGTCCCAAAGATGAACCCATTTTCCCCGGCCGTTTCTCGTCAACGCTTCTTCAAAGTAGGGCGATTCGGGGTCGATGCGGGAGAGTCCGAGCAGATTCCGGTAATTCGGGTAAGCTTTAAGACTGTTTGGCCTGATATACAGTTCATAAGGCCCCCTCAGCTGGGCGATCAGGGCGTTCATCCGGTTAATGAAGGTCAATTCTTCCGTATAGACCGATGGCTCCGGCTGCCGCAGAAAAGACTGCAGCTCGACGGAGCCGATGATGCTTTCCGATTGCCGCTCCACGTCCAGGAGAAAATCGTTGACTACCTTGGCGTTGACCCGCAGATTGTCCTCGAGGAATTGCGTCGTCACGACCCCGATCTGCCTTTTGGACTGCTCGTACGACAAGTAGCCGAGCGCGCCTAACGGAATAAGCACGGAGAGGCACATGAGCAGGATCATTTTCCGGAATAGGTCGCCTGCGGCGATTCGCGTCCACTTCATTTCCCGTATCGGAACTCCTTCGGCGTCAGGCCTACGCGCTTTTTGAAGACGTTGCCGAAATGCTGCAAATCGCGATAGCCGACGGCTTCGGCGATCTCGTATATTTTCATCGAGCTCTCGGTCAGCAAGCGTCTGGCATGCCCCAGCCGCGTCTCCGTCAGAAAATCCATGTACGTCTGCCCGGTCTCGCGCTTGAAGGACTGACTCAGCCACACCGGATGCATGGACAAGCGGTCGGCGATCGTCTGCAGCGTCAGATCTTCCGCGTAATGCGCCTCGATGATTCGGATCGCCCTGGCGATGACCGCATTTTGCGTCGTCTTGCGGCAGAGGCTCAATACGTATTGAACGAGAACGCTCGAATATTGGTCTAGCGTCCGGCACTCGTCGAGCTCCTCCCACACCCGCATGGGCACTTCTTCAAGCTGCCAGCCTTCGGCGTCCTTGAGCGCCAGATGGATCCGGGAGAGAAAACCGAGCAAAATCCGGACGACTTCTTCATGATTGTAAGAATGCGCGCCCTGCAAGACCGCTTGCCGGAAATAGGTCGATATCGCGTCCTTCAACGCCTCTTTATCCCCTCTGACAATCAAGGGGGCGATCGCTTCGGGAATGGAATTGGCCGTTAGGGCGGCAGAGGCCGCAGGAGACTCGTAATGCATCGGAGCATCGTCCGACAGCGAGTAAATTTGAAACGCGCGCTGCGCCTGCGCGTAAGCTTCATGCAGCTGCTCAAAACGCTGCATCTTAGCGCTTATGCCGACGGCAAGCGTAATCCGCTGATATCTGCCGACGGATGCCACCGCGTTCTTGGCCGTTTGTTCGGGTTGATCGGAGGTCGTGATGAGCATCCACCTGTTTTTGGGATCTTTCAGCAGTACGGAGGACGAGCCGGCCTCGGCCAGCTCGCTCACGATATTCCCGATCGCGAACGTTTGCAGCGCGTAATCCCGATGAAGCGGCTTGCCGTCCGGATAGCCTTTGACATCCATCAGCATGACCGTGTACGGCGCTTCCGCGAGCCACGCGATCTGCCAGAATCGGAGACGCTGATAGAGGTGCTCCTCCAAGCTCGTCGGACGGGTGCAGAACTCGATGAGATACTCGTTTCGCATCGCGTCATTGCCTCTTTCCGCGAGCGACTGCTGCTTCGAGTTTTCAATCGCCAGCTTCTTTTCCAGCAGCACCAGGTCGATGGCCTTCTCGATCCGCTCCTTAAAGTCCTCGGTACGAAAAGGCTTCAGCAGATAATCGAACGCGCCCAGGCGAATGCTCTGTCGCGCATACTCGAAGTCGTTGAATCCGCTGACCACAATGACCTTAGGCTTGTAGCCACCTTCATCCACGACGGTCTCGATCAATTCCAAGCCCGTCATCCTCGGCAGCATGATGTCCGTGACGATGAGCTCCGGCCGGAACGCTTGGATAAGCGAGAGGGCGCTCTCCGCATTGTCCGCTGTATGCAAAGTGAGGTCTGGCCGGTTCAAGCCGGCCGCAATCCGGGTCATGCCCGAGAGTGCGTCGGGTTCATCCTCGATGAGCATCATATGCACGGACGTCACGTCCTTTTCGCTAGATTCGACGTCACATTTTCATTCATATTGCTATCATCTTAATCGAGCGACGGGGAAATAGGAACAGGGAAAACGCAAGGTTTTCCCCTGTTCTTTTAGTGCCAGACCGGCTGCCGATGCGCGTGCGGTCAGTCAAGCAGCGCCCTCACCTTGCGTCCCCTGCCGAACAGCACGCAGGCGGCACGCGGTCAGCCAGCCATACTTCATTGCCGGCATAATAAAACGCAATGCCCAGCTGCCGCGCTTCCGCCGTGTTCACGCGCAAAATAACAAGTTCGCCCCTTCGGCTTCCTGCGAGCGTCGCAAAATGAACGCCTTCCGACAGATGCACATACTGACGGCCCATAGGAAGCAGTCCCTCTTTCAGTATCGACGGGAGCGCCTTCGTATTCGTGCCGTGGTACAGCATCTCCGGCGGCTCGCCCGGCGCATATTGGACTTTATCGTGGCTATGTCCGTACCTGGCCCGAATGCGTCCGTCCGCGATGACAAACCGCTGTTTATCGGAATTTCGCACGACCTGCTCGAGTTCCTCTAGCTTCACCCACGACCAGCCGGACTGGGCTTGAACAGATTGAATGAAGGACGGAAGCGGACACGAGCCGTCCTCCGGATCAAGCGTTACGCCGAATGCCTCGGGACTGTGCCGCAGAATCTTGGTCATCAGCTTGCTTAAGCTTTTCTCTGTTGACGGGCTTAACATCGCGATCACCTCTCGGCGAGTCTCACTCACCTACAAAACTTGTTATATCATCCAAAGCTAAATTTGATTCAATCTACGAAAAAGAGCCATAAAAAAACTCCTCGAGGAGATTCTTCATGGCTCTCAGCATCAAGTCTATCGTTCGCTCATCAACTCAGCTTCGTCGCCCCGACATAAGCGGCAAATATATCGGCGAACGCATCGGCCGTATTCAACGCTTCCTGCAGCGTGTTGTTAGCGCCGCCGAATTCAAGCAGCATGCTGTTGGGCGACAGCGATTGGTTGTATTCGCCGTCTCCGTGCGCCTTGTCCTTCATCAGCACGCCACGCGACAAGCCTGGATATTTCTTCTCGAGCCGTTCGTTCAGCGCCTCCGCGAATTGCTGATTGGCCTTGTAATCCGCATTGCCCATTCCGATAACGAACAGCACCCGGGCATACGTCTTGCCGCCGATCGTCACCGTCGTCTGCTTGCGCGGCACGTCGCCGTCCCGGTGGATATCGAAGAAATAACCGAGCGACGCATTCGACTTCATCGCCGTCTGCACGATCTTGCGGGATTCGGTGTACGATTGCGAAAAGCTCAGGTTCTTTTCCGCAAGCCGCTCCGTGATATCGTCGTCCGCCGTGAACGCGGAGACGCCTCTCTTCTGCAGCGCGGTTCCCAGCCGATCGCCCACCAGCGTGATATTGACCTTCGAATCGTCGATCGAGGAGCCTTTGGTCTGAGTAGCTACGTTTTTCCAGGACTCCCGGTTATGCGTATGATAAATATACACCTGGCGTCCGCTCGCCGACGATGCCGCCTTGACCGCACCCGTACTATTCGTCGAAACGACCCATGCGGCTACATAGGCCGTCCCTTTCGCGCCGCGCGAGATGCGGTACCAGTCCCCTTCCTTGGCCAGGATAGGATACGTCTCTCCCGGCTGCGCCTTGCCGACGATGTCGTCCTCGGTGCTCGGGCCCTTCCGCAAATTCGTAACGTCCGTGATCTTCACGACCGCAGACTCGCTGCTGGTCTTGACGACCGCCGGGATGACGTTACCGGTCGTTGCTCCGGTCGTCTGTTTGATATATTCAGCGAACACCCAGCCCGTCTGCTTCTCCGACAACTGAATTTTCAGCCACTCGCCCTGCTTGTCCAGCACCTCGTAGCTGCCGCTTTTGCCGATCATCTGGATGACCGACGCAGTCAGCTTCGGCGACGTCCGTACGTTCAGACGGTCGACCGTGCTCTGTGCATACGTTTTGCTTGCCTTCACGTCAGCCGTTTTCATCGCGGCGCCGCTCTTCGACTGGGAGGAAGCCGCCTGTGCGATAGACGGTCCGGCCGTACCGAGCAACAGACATGCGCTGATTACCGCGCTTCCGATCGCATAACGCAATAAGTCCGCCCCTTTCATTTCAAAAAAATAGGAAGATGACTCATCCGGCTTCTCGACCAACAAGATTTCGACATGAAGCTTCGATTTCCTGCTTGAATCGGCAAATTCCGTCGTGAACACGGCAAATAAAAAGGCCAGCCGGGAATTCCGGCCGACCTGCTATGGGGATTATCAAATCTCTTTTGGTTCGCTAGATATTTTTTTCAATATACAAATATTCTATAATTTCGCCTCTCCCAACCTTGCGATTGCCGACTTGGAAAACAATAGGATTTCCGTTTTTCACAAGATGACCGATGGCTTGAAAAGCCTCTTCCTCAACAGTGAACATCTCAATATCGACTTCATACCACTCGTTTAATACTAGAAAATCGCCAACGCCTCCAATCGGTTTTATGTCTCCGGAGAAGATTAATCCATTGCCAAAATTAACGCCGGGCCTGAGCGCTATTTTAGTACTGAGATTGTTTTTATGGCCTTCGAACATAACCTTTGCCTTAAGCAGGAGCACAAGACCGGTCCCTCTCTATATATGAGTAAGTGCCCTTCATTACCTATTCATTACCTATTCATTACCTATTCATTACCAAAACTCCCGTGAAAGGTAAAGGCCGAGGCTGCCTAAATTTAAAATCCCCAAACGAATGGGTTTGGGGATTTGAGCGGTACCGCTCAAGGTTATGCATCCATTGAACATAACTGCTACTCTTCCAACAGCCGTCCGTCATCATGCCACTGGCCGTACATTTTATTTTGCCTGGTGCATTGAATAAACTTATCCAATCGCTTGTTGAATAATTCGGCATCTTTCTTGTTGCTTTGAATGGTGTCGATTCGGACGGTACGGTACAAAGCCGGGAACTTGGCGAAATTCTCATAAGCCGTCGCGTCCGCTTGCAGTCTTTGCTCGATGACCGGATCGATCTTAAACGCTTCCGGACGCAGATCAGGAAGGACGTTTCTGCCCGCCTCCGTCATCAGTCCCAGCCTCTCGAGGCGGCGAACCCGCGCTTTATTCAGTTCGGTCCATGCGCTTTTCCGGCTCCTGGGAGATAGTCTTTGCGCAACCTCCGTCTCCGAGATTTTCTTTTTCGTACTATCGATCCACCCAAAGCATAAGGCCTGTTCGACGACGTCCAGATAGAGCAGCGCATCCGAAGCCGGCTTCATGCCGACGACTACCCAGCATTCTTTTTCGGTCCCGCCATTGTCGCGGAGCCAAGCCCTTAACGCTTCTATGGTGTTTACAGCCAGCAGATTTTTAATCTCCATAAAGTAGGCTGCCCCGCTCCTTTTTTTACGGTTGCTTCATCGCGAGCACGCGATCCAGGAACTTGTCCGCGTCGCTATTGAACTTCCAGACGATGCCGAACGGATCGACCAGCATCCCGAAGCAGGAAGACCAGGGCGTATCGGAGAGTGGCATGATCACATGTCCGCCCGCCGACAGACGCTCGAAGTAGCGCTCCAGCGATTCTTTGGGTTCGTTCGCGATGCTGACAAGCACATTGTTGCCTTTGACCGGCTCGCCCGATCCCTGCTTCATCGCGGACAACAGGTCCGATATCATGATCTTCCCGCCGGCAAACGCGATCGACGACTCCATTATCATGTTTAATTCGTGATCCGGCAACGGATAATTCGGATCCTGCGGGAGATCCCCGAACCTCACCTGCTTAACCTCGTCCGCCTCGAACGCCTTCGCATAAAAATCGATCGCCTCCGCCGCATTCCCATCGAAATTCAAATACGCGATTACTGCCATGAATAAAACCTCCTCTTTGTTATAGGTGCAGCATACGTTATGATAGGTGACAGCATATTGTCATCATTTCATCTGAACGGGAGAAAAAGATGGAGAAAATCGAGCGGTTAATCGCGATCGTGATGATGCTGCTGCAAAAGGAACTCGTCTCTACAACGGAATTTTCAAGGCTGTTCAACGTCTCTAAACGAACGATTCTCCGTGATATGGAGACGCTCGGCTTGTCGAATATACCGGTCTATGCGATTCACGGGTCCAACGGCGGCTACGGCATTATGGAAGAATACAAGATCGATAAACGCCTTTTGAACAGCAGCGACCTTGAAAATATTTTGGCTGCCCTGGGCGGCTTGGAGCAAATCTATTTGAGTCGGGAAGTCGAGATCACGATTAAAAAAATGGAAACGATGGTTCGCGCCGCACCGCTCAAGAGCACTTTTCATCTGTCCTTTTACGATTGGAGCGGTCGCGATGAGATGACCGGGATCTTGAAGTTATGTCAAGAAGCGATCGCGCATAACAGACAGGTAAGCTTCGATTACATCGATAAAAACGGGGCGTCGACAGCTCGGACGGTCGAGCCTTATCAGCTTCATTTTAACGAAATGAGCTGGTATCTGATCGGTTACTGTTTGACGCGTATGGAATATCGAACGTTTAAATTGTCCAGAACCGACAACCTGATGCTGGACAAGCAGACATTCGTTCCCAGAGATCACGCTGCGGACCGGGCTTTCGCAGAAGGATATTCGCCTGCGCTCGTTCAGATTAAGGCGCTAATCTCGCCTGCGATCAAGGATCAATTTATCGAAAGGTACGGCCGCAGCAGCCTCATGCCCTATAGCGACGAATGGTTGTCGGCAACGATCCATATCCCGCAAAATCAAATCGGCTTCCGGCATCTGGCGAGCTTCGGAACGGAGCTTAGGATTGTGGAGCCTCCATCTTATGCAGAGGAATTTGGTCGGTATATAGCGGGCATTCTCAAAAATTACAGCTAAAAAAGAGAGGCTGTTCGCCTCTCTTCGTTCGGTGACTTAGCTTACCGGCGCATGCCGCCTCTACCTCCGCCACCGCCGCCGCCCATGCGCGACACCGGCATCTCCGTGATCTTCTCGCCGTTAACCGTGACATCTCCGCCGTTCAATTGCGCCGTGCCATCCGCGTCGAATGAGGAAGTCGGCGCCGTCACTTTAATCGTACCGCCGTTCACGTAGAGATCGCCGTTGGAATCGAACGCGTCCGTGTCGCCGCTGCCCACGGTCACGTCCAGCGTGCCGCCGTTGACGACGATCGCCACGTCGCCCTCGGCCTTCTGCGCGGCATTAATGCCGTCGTCGTTCGCATACAGCGTGATCTGGCCGTCGTTGATGAGGATATAGTTGGCTTCGATGCCTTCTTCGCTTTTCGTAATGTTAATGGTGCCGCCGTCGATTTGTACCAGGCTGGTGCCCTGGATGCCGTCGTCGGCTGCGGCGATATTCAGTGTGCCGCCTTTCATATAGATATATCCGAGCGTCGCATCATCTGCGTTTTCGCTGTGCAGGCCATCCTTGCCCGAATCGATCGTGACCGACCCGTCGTTGATCAGAATGGAATCGTTAGCTTCCAGCGCATCCGCAGCCGATTGAATGCTGTAGACGCCGCCCGTGATCTTGAGATCGTCCTTCGACGAGATGCCGTTTCCTTCCTTCGATACGATGTCCAAGGTTCCGGTGCCGTTCAACGTCAGATCCGATCGGGAGAAAATGACCGCGTCCAGATTGGTCTCCCCGTCCGCCGCATAAGTGCCGGTAACTTCCATATGATTCGTGCCGTCGGCGGAGGTCACGAATACTTTGTCCGCTGCCTTCACATAGATGGCAGGCGCGTCCGCATTGACGATGCTGACGCCGTCCAGCACGAGCTGTACCTTCGCATCGTCGGGCGCCTCGACGATCACCGTCGCATCCGTCGCCTCGCCGCTCAGGACGTAGACGCCCTCGGCATCGATCGTTACGTCTTTGCCGCTCTCCAACGCAACTTGCGTGGCACCCGTCAGATCCGCTGTCTGCGCCAGATCCCGGTCGCTGAACAAGGTCGATGTGTCCAGCTTGGTCGTTGCGGCTGCCGACGTTCCGCCGGATGATGCTGCGGTGCTTGT
The DNA here is from genome assembly GCF_042683485.1 of Cohnella sp. GCM10020058. Classification (NCBI taxonomy): domain Bacteria; kingdom Bacillati; phylum Bacillota; class Bacilli; order Caryophanales; family Paenibacillaceae; genus Cohnella; species Cohnella sp. GCM10020058. The sequence goes on along the minus strand of NZ_JBHUJV010000025.1, from coordinate 426,835 downwards.
CGTGGACGTTGTTGCGGACGGATCGCTCGTCGATTGCGCGCTTGCGGTCGAAGCGGCCGCGGTTTGGGCGGCTGCGGCATTTTCGTTGCCGCTTTGCGCCTGGGAACATCCTGCAATCGTCGCGCTCAGCAATACGGCCATCGTCACGGCGCTTAAGGTCTTCGCTTTTTTCGATTTCATTGATCAACACTCCTCGAACGCCCGGTAACGAGCATTTTGTGATTAGACAGCGTTTAGTGCTTCATGTCTTATTCACATCATGCGGGCTGCGGCTTAAATCAACCTTAAACATAAAAAACGCCAGGGGCAGATCGCCCTGACGTTCCTATGCGGATTGACGGATATCCGAAATGCCTTATCGAACGTTCATCCGACAGCCGTTCCGGCAAACCCGCTCGTCGTCCGCATCATTCTTTCGCCGCAAAAGCCTGCAAATATACATCTTTTCGTGCGGCTAACGCGCCTTTTGTACAAAAAGGATGCGAAAATGCAGGTATTTCCCTTCATCGCCGGATTTACGGCTTGCGCGTTGCATTTACCTGCACATTTGCAGGTATTTCATTGCGTGACAAGCGCCGACCGAAAATACATGTACAAATGCAGGCTTTTCTACCCGCACAACATCCGGAAAACGCCGGTACGCCAATATCGCGCCTACGCGTCTCTTCGCTCCGACAACAATCAGTTACTCCGACAGACGCTCAGTCGCTCCGACAGACACTCAGTCCATCCGACAGACGCTCAGTCGCTCCGACAACGCTCAACCGATCCGCGACGAAGTCGCCACCGCAATCGCGCGAAACTCGTTCCCTAACGTCCGATCTTCGGGGCGAACCGGCCGCACCGCGCAGTAGAAATGATAGAGGACATCGTTGCGGCGCACGACGGAAGGTTTGTGAGCGTGGATCTCGTCCAGCGCACCAGGGGCGCCGTGCCGGAGAATGGGCTCCTCGCTGCGCTTCCAATCGAGCAGGTTGTCGGACACCGCGATGCCCTCCTGCGAATGGGAGCCGTCGTAGCCGAAATAAAACAGGAGCCATCGCTCCCCGTCCTTGACGACGCACGGATCCGACACGAAGGTCGACTGCCAGCTCTCCGGAATGATCGGCAGAATGGGATTGCCCTCGTACCGCTGCCAATTCAGCAGATCCTGGGACACGGCCACGCCCGTCTGCTCCCGCCAGCTCCGATCGGCGTTTTTGGCGTTGTAGAACAAGTAATACGTGCCTTCGTACTCGATCAGGCAGGCCTTGTACAGGCCGCCTCGTTCCCAGTCCGATCCGTCCCTCCAGGAGAGTACGGGCCGCTCCAGCCGATGCCATTCCCTTAATTCCTCGTCCGTCGACCAGGCCAGGCCCATCTCGGCCGGTCCGGCTTCATACCCCTCTTCCGGATAAGCGTGATAGACCATCCAGTACTTCCCATCTACCTTCTTGAGCACGGGTAGCTCGGACAGATCGTTCGACGCCTTCAGCAGCCAAGTGCCCGCCGCCCCGACGCATTCCCAATCGCTGCCTTCGCCGCGGCGCAAGATCGTCCCGAGGCTTTTCCAATGAATCAAGTCGTCGCTCTCCGCCAGCCCGGTCTGATAACCCAAGCCGTCGAAGCCGACGTAGGTCATCATGTAGCGGCCCCGGTGGTAAAACACGAACGGGCAATCGACGCCGTGGCTGTCGAAGGTGCCCGGCAAGCCGGACGCCGCGATGAGCGGCGCTCCCCATTTATAATCCGTGCGCCACGCCGTAAAGTCCATGCCCTCTTCCAACTTCAAGCGCTCCCCTCCTGTTGTGCCATTTCCCGCACGAAGCCCGCGAACCGCAGTGCCCAAGGGCCGGAAGCGGCAGCCGCCATTTCCGGAGCCTTGGGCCTCCAGCTTATCCCGTTATTTAATGAGGCCTGCCGCCTTGAACTGCTTCGTCGCCTCGTCGAGCAAGGTCTGTCCGCCGGCGGACAGCCACTGCTTCACGAACCCGTCGTAATCCTTGGTGCCGCCCAGAATGTACTTGATGTCGAACTCGTTTTGCAGCGTATCGAGGTCCGACACGATCTGGGGATCGAGGGACAGCATCGCCATATCGTTCGGATTGGCCGGCATCTGCATCGTCTCGCGGTCCAGCTTCATCTGCTTTTTGTCCGACTCTGCCGGCTGTTCGTTGGTGCTCTCCACTACGCCGTCCTGCCCGGTGGCGACCCATGTTCCCCAGTCGTATGCGCCTTTGTTGTCCTGACGATATAATTCGCCCTTGAGGCTGACAAACTTGCCGCCGCCTTCGACATCCATCGCCTTCTGCCCGTTGACGCCGACGCCCCAACGCAGCGCCCAGTAGCCGTCGTTCGGATAAGTCGAATTTTCGATGATCTTCAGGATGCGTTCCAGCTTCGCCGGATCCTGCGCGGCCGCCTTGGAGATGGTGATGATCCCGCTGTTGATCGCGCCGGGCGGAAGATTGCCGCCTTCCGGCCCCCCTTTGGGCATCGGGAGGTTCTCGAACCAGCCGATGGTCGACCCGGTCGAGCCGGTGCCGCCCTCTACCTCGTTGACAAGCACGCCCGGATAGAACGTCACGCCCACCTTGCCTGCGAACAGCTTCGGCTTGCGCTGCTCCCAGCCTTGCGTATACCAGTCCGGATCGATAAGCTTCTCGTCCACGATCGTTTTGACGTAGTCGAGCAGCTTTTTGTGCGTGCCGTTGACGATCGCGCTCTCCGCCTCGCCACTGCCTGCGAAAATGCGGCTTTTGCCGAACATCAGCTCCAGGTTTTTCAGCTCGCCCAGATTGGCGCCGGCGCCGGCCGAACTGATGCCCCAGGTGTCGTTTTTCTGATTGCCGTCCGGGTCGTCGTGCGTGAATTTGCGTAAAACGTCCAGCAGCTCTTCCGGCGTCGTCGGCTGCTTCAATTGTAATTTGTCGAGCCAGTCCTGCCTGATTTTGAACGAAAACGTGTTGGGATTCGGCAGCGTCGGCAATCCGATCATTTTGCCGCCCTCGTTCACGTACGCTTTAGACTGATTGGAGAAGGTGCCCGACAGGGTCGGCAGCTTATCCAAATACGGCGTCCAATCCTCGAGCAATACGCCTTGCTTGTAAAGCTTTTTGATCGTATTGAGATCCCAGGCGTAGATCATATCGGGCGGATCGTTCGAAGCGAATTGCACCATGAGCTTGCTTTCCAGATCGGATTCGGGATAGGCGGACAGCTTGAAATCGACATTGTACGTCTCGTTCATCCACTTTTTCCACGGATCGTTGTCGTCGGTCGGCGTGTTGACCCATCCGTTCTCGATAAAGGAGATCGTGACCTTCTTCGCGGAAGAATCCGATGCTGCCGCGGTGCCTTGTCCGGCTGTCTGGCCGGCCGCCTGGCTCGCGGACGATGGACTCGGACTGCCCGTCCCGGACTTGTCTCCGCTGCATGCCGTTAATACCGCCGTGCTGAACAAAGCCATCGACACCAGTGCGCTTGCAAGCTTTTTCGTCATTTGCTGCTCCCCCATTGTCAGTTTCTGCATTTATCCTTTCACCGCGCCCAGATACATTCCTTTGGCGAAATGCTTCTGCAGGAACGGATAAACCAGCAAGATCGGCACCGTACCGATCACCGCGACCGCCATCTTGAGCGATTCCGTCGAGACGCGCTGCGCGGGATTCAGCACGGAGGTCGGATTGAAGTCGGAGCCGATATTCGCATTTGCGAACATATTCCGCATGATCAATTGCAGCGGCATCCAATCCGGACGGTTGATATAAATAAAAGCGTCGAACCAGCTGTTCCAGTGGGCCACGGCAATGAACAGCCCGATGGCCGCCAGCGCCGGCTTGCTCATCGGCAGAATGATGCGGGTCATCAAGGACCAGTCGTTCACCCCGTCGACTTCGGCCGACTCTTCGATCTCCTGCGGAATGCCTTCGAAAAATTGCTTCAACACGAGCAGGCTCCAGCTATCGATCAACCCCGGAACGACCAGGGACCAGAACGTGTCGAGCAGATGCAGATCCTTGACGACCAGATAGGTCGGGATCAGTCCGCTATTGAACAGGACGGTGACCAGGATGAGGAACAAGAACACCATGCGGCCCGGCAGCCGTTTGCGGGATACGACATAGGCGCCGATCATCGTCATGGTCAGCGTCAGCGCGGTGCCGATTACGGCCCTCAGCACGCTGACCGTCAGCGCGTTCGTAAACACGCTTCCGGCGAACAATCGCTCATATGCCAGCAGCGTCGGGTGGAAGGGAATAAAAATGAACCCATTGCGCTGAATCCACTCCTGTTCGCTGACGAGCGACATGGACACTACGTATACGATCGGATACGCCGAAGCCAGAGACAGGAGCCCGATGATGGAAAAAGAGAAAATCTGATAGAGGCGTTCGCCCCGGAACGGTTTCATATCCGCGCTTCCTTTCTACCAAATGCCCGTGCCGGCATATTTTCTGGCCGCTTTGTTCGCCGCCAGGACGAGCAGCAGGCCAAAGAAAGATTGAAACAGGGACATGGCCGTCGCCATGCTGTACTGAAGCTGCGCAACGCCTTGGCGGTAGATCCACGTATCGATAATGTCGCCTACGGAATACGTAACGGGATTGTAGAAGAGCAGGACCTGCTCACCGCCCGCATACAAGATCGAACCGATCTGGATCGTAAATAGAAATACGATGATGGAGGAAATGCCCGGCAGGGTGATATGGAAAATACGCTTGACCGGCCCCGCGCCGTCGATCTTCGCCGCTTCGTAAAGCGATGGGTCCAAGGCGCTTAATCCCGCCAGGTAGATGATCGTTCCCCAGCCGATCTCCTTCCAGATCCCCGTGCCGATCAGGATTGGCCGAAACCAGGACTCGGACGTCAGGAAGGCGATCGAATCGCCCGTCAGCCCTTGCCAAACCTGATTCACGAACCCCGTGTTCGATAGCATCGCATAGGAGATTGCATACACGATAACCCAAGAGAAGAAGTGCGGAATGTAAAGCACGGTCTGACTTACTTTGCGGAACCGGGAGGAAGCCAGGTCGAACAGCAAAATGGCCAGCAGGATCGGCGGGAAAAAGCCGAATCCGAGGCGCAAAAGGCTGATTTCCACCGTGTTCTGAAAGACCCTCTTGAAATCCTTGTGATGAAGCAGCGCGCTGAAATTGTCCCAGCCGACCCAGCCGCTCCCCCAGATGCCGCCGGTCAGATTGTACTGCTTAAACGCCAGCAGCACCTGAACGAACATCGGATAATATCGAAACGTAATAAAATAGATGATGACCGGTATAAACAGAAGATAGAGAATTTTGTGTTTCCCTATTTTCGACCGAAGCACGCGTCCCTCTCCTTTCGCCGCCGATGTATACGCCTAATGTTAGGGAATGGAGCGCCGAAAGAAAATAGGTCAATCCTTGCGCATGGGGGGACGATCCGACCTTGTCGCGCGTCGCAAATTGCGCATTCCCGCCGATCGTGATTAACTGAAAACATCATAGAAGATAACCGCGCCGTTTTCTTGGTTCCGGTTCAGGGAGGGGGGCCGTTGGAGCCGTTGGAGCCGTTGGAGCCGTTGGAGCCGTTGGAGCCGTTGGAGCCGTTGGAGCCGTTGAAACCGCCGAAGCCGTCGAAGCGCCCCAGTCAACGATGGACCATCGACAATTGGCCGATCGCCACCAAGCTGATCGTCGTCTACTCTCTTTTGATATCGGGGACGATCTCCACGGTAGGCATCGTTTCTTATTACTACTACAGCCTCTCCATGGAAAATCAAATCAAAGCGTATATCCCGCAGCTGCTCAGTCAGACGAGCCGCCATCTGGACACGTATCAAGGAGAGCTGCTGTACGTCACCCGGACGGCATTGGCCAAGCAGAACATCGCATCGATCCGCCGCGCGCTCCGGCAAGCCGAGTCGGACGGCTCGTCAAGGCCGCAGTCGCTGATGACTTCCATCCTGCTCAACGACGCGATTCGGCAGCTGAACATCGAGCAGCGGCAATATGTAAGCGGCGTGACGCTCTATACGCACGATGCCGGCGCGTTCTATTATCAGATCGGGGAAGGCGGGATGTGGCTGGACCAGCGGAATTACCGGAAAGAGTCGTGGTATCCGGAAGTCGACGAGAACAACCCGGTCCCCGTCATTTTCGGCACCGAAGCGCTCAAGGACACGCCGGGCACGCCGTCCGTGTTCAAGATCGTTCAGCCCATCCGCAGCCAGGACGGCCAGAACGTGGCCGGTTTTCTCGAAGTAGACGGCTCCTTGCAGCTGATCAACACCATGCTGCTCGACGTGAACTTCGGGCCGGACACCCGTCTCTTCGTCCTCGATCACCACGACCGGCTGATGTACGTTAAAGGCGATCCAAGCGTCGGCGCGGGCGAGGAATGGAAGGGCGATTTCGGCCTTGCCGGAGGCGATTGGTCGCGAGCCGGGAGCTCCCGCTTTGTCTCGATCGGCGGCATCCGGCATCTCGTCAGCTATACCAAGTCCGACCAGACGGGCTGGAAGGTCATCGCGGTCATCCCGGCCGAGTACCTCACCAAAGGCGTCAGCCAGGTTAAATGGTGGACGATCGCGGGCATCGCCGCAGGCACGACCGTGGCCGTCATTGCCGCCATCTTGCTGGCATACAGCATGACCCGGCGGCTTCGGCTTCTCGTCGTGAGCCTGCGGGATCTGGAAAAAAACGACTTTCAGATGCCGTTTCCCCCGATGCGGACCGACGAAGTCGGGCGGGTATGGGGAGCGATCAGCAGAATGGCGGGACGGATCCACGTGCTGATCAACGAAGTGTATCAATCGAAAATCTTGAAGCAGGAAGCGGAGATCCGGTCCCTGCAGAGCCAAATCAACCCCCATTTCCTGAACAACTCGCTCGAAACGCTACGTTATCTCGTCAAAAGCGGCCGGGCGGAATCCGCGGAGCAAGGGCTGATCGCATTGGCCGATTTGTTCCGTTATCATGCCGTACGGGAGCACGAGATGGTTGCCCTCGCCGTGGAAATGGCATTTATGAAAAACTATCTGCACATGCAAAAGCTTCGCTTCGGCGAACGGCTGCAAATCGAGTACGACATCGACGATGCCGCGCTCTCCGCCTATTTGCCGGGACTGCTCTTCCAGCCGCTCGTCGAGAACGCGATCATTCACGGCAGCAGCCTGTCCGGCACGATCGCCGTGACGATTCGCATCAAAGCCAGGCAGGGGCAGCTGAGCATCTCCGTCATCGACGAAGGCAGAGGCATCTTGCCGGATAAGCTCAACAAGATTTGGAGCGATCTGAGTGCCGATACGGGCCAAACGGGCAGCGTCGGCCTGCTGAACGTCTATCGCAGAATTCGCTTGATCTACAAGGAGGAGGGGGAAATGTATATTCAAAGCGAGCCGCATAACGGAACGATCGTCACCTTAAAAATCCCGCTTAAATTCGACTACGGAGAGGGGGTCACGCGATGAACGTGCTGATCGTCGATGACGAGGATACGATTCTGAAGGGCTTGGCCGCGCTCATCTCCGAATTGCCGGAGGCTGGAGCAGGCGGAGAAATTTACAGCGCGCTTAGCGGCGCCGAAGCGCTGGATCTGCTGTCTTCCCGCCCCGTGGATCTCGTCATCACGGACATTCATATGCCCGGGATCGACGGCCTATCCTTAACGGGAACGATCCGGTACCGCCATCCCGAGATTCCGGTCGTGATGCTGACCGGCTATAACGATGCCTCCTACATGCAGCAAGCGATCCGGCTCAAAGCGGAGGATTACCTGTTCAAGCCCGTCAAGAAGGAAGATCTCGCGAGCCTGTTCCAAAGAATCAACCTGCGAGAGACGACCGACCGCAAGCGCGGCCGGTTTATCCGCGAGGATCAGTTCGACGCGCTTGCGTATCCGGCGAAAATGATCGTCGCGTGCGATCTGGATGAAGGCGGCGGAGAAAGGCGATCTCAGCTCGGAAACGACGAAATGATCCTCTGGATGTACAGGAAGGTCATTTACGAGGCTGCCGACGGAATCGACCATATTTATTTTATCTCGGCAAGCTCTCCGTTAGACAGCTTTAATATGCTGATCGGCGCCGGCGCGGAGACGCCCGAAGCGGCTGCGGGCAAGCTGGATAAGCTGGCGGCAGCCGTTCGCGCGTTCTGGTCGGACAGCATCAAGCTCCAGATCAGCTTCGGCCTGTCTGCGACCGGCGGGACGACGCCGTTTCGCGCCTTGGAGAAAGAGGCCTGCAGCGCACTGTCTTATCGCGTCCATCTGCGCAGCGGCATCTACCGGTTCGCACAGGCGGCGCCCCTGCCGCTGTCCTTACAGGCCAAAGCTTCGCTTCAATCCGCGATTGAAGTCGGCGATGCGAGGGCCGTTCTCTCCGAGCTCGAAAAGGAACTGCTGCGCATCTTCGAGGGCCAAGCGGCGCCCCCGCTCTCGGCTTCGGAGGGATTGATCCAGTTTCTGTACGCCCAATTGGCTAAAAGCTCCCCCTCGGCAAGCCTCCCGCTCTTCAACCGAATTTCGAAGCTTATCGAAAAGCTGTTATGGTCAAGGACAAAAGAACAATTCCTTGGGCTGCTCTTGACCGAAATGAACGGTTGGCTTGGAGCCGTGCTTCCCGATCACTCCGAGTTTGGCATCGTGGCGCTGGCCAAAACGTTCATTCAAGCCCGATTTTCGGAAGCGCTCAACATCGGCGATGTCGCGGCGGCCGTCTATGTCAGCCCGAGCCATCTCAGCCGCTTGTTCCGGGCTCGCACGAATGCGACGTTTCTCGAGTATCTAACGAACGTTCGCGTAGAGGAAGCCAAAAAGCGATTGGCGGATCCCAAAGCCAAAATTTACGATATTGCTTCGCAAGTCGGCTACAGCGACTGGAAGCATTTCAGCAGAATATTTAGAGAAGCGACCGGCTATCATCCGAGCGACTACCGCGACCGGATCGTGGGCATGCAGGCGACGGAGACGGACATTTAGGGCTTTTCGCCCCCGCTCCTTACGCCCCCGCCTCGGTTAAAATGTCGGCGATTTCCCGGAATCCTCTTTGCCGCGCATGCATCAACGGCGTGAGTCCGTCTCTATCCGCGATATTCACGTCGGCGCCATGGCTAATCAGCAGCCGCACGATTTGTTGGTGCTTTTCTCCGCCATTGCCTAGAATGACCGCTTCCAATAAGGCCGTCCAATGCAGGTTATTGACGTGATTCACATCGGTGTCCGAACGGCTAAGCAGCGCTTCGACAACCGCGACATGTCCGCGTTCCGAAGCGGGAATCACCGCGATTCCCCCGAACCGGTTCGTAAGTCTGGAATCGGCACCGGCTTCGATCGCGAGCTTGACGATATCGAGGTACCCTTCCGCTCCGGCATACAAGAGCACATTATTTAAGCGGTGGTCGCGGATGTTGATGTCCGCGCCCTTTTCAATAAGGGCCTTTACGACTTCCGCCCGATTGTGATAGGTGGCTGCCACGACGGCCGTTCTTCCGTCGCGATCCGTTGCGTTAATGTCCGCTCCGTCTTCGAGCAGCTTCAGCACGCGTTTCACGTCGCCTTTTTCCGCCGAGACGATCAATTGCTTGTTCACGATACTCACCTTCTTTTCTGCAAACAACCGATTATCATGCGTCGGCTGCTGCGGTCTCCGGAGCCGTCTTGCCGTCTTTCCAGATGACCTGTTCACCGTAATTTTTGCCCCAATTGTACATCATCTTTAAGACGGGGATGAGACTCTCGCCATATTCCGTCAACGTATATTCCACCCGGGGCGGGACGACTGGATATACTTTACGGGAGACCAGCTGGTCTTCCTCTAATTCGCGCAGCTGATTGGTCAGCATTTTTTGCGTAATGTGAGGAATCAGCTTTTTCAGCTCGCTGAAGCGTTTCGTGCCTTCCAAGCCAAGATGCCACAAGATGATGAGCTTCCATTTGCCGCCGATCACCGCCAGCGTCAATTCCTTCTCGCAGTTGATCGTCGCCAAGTCGATTCGATCCTTGATTTCCGTCGCCATCGTCATCCCTCCTCTAGGCAGTATACAATGGGAGATTACAGGATGTAAAAGCTTATACCTTCCATTTGGAAACTAAAGAACAGCCCCTGCCGCGAAGGCAAGGACTGTCCGTTATTTGAGCGGCTGGCGTCCGCTTATTCCAGGTTGGCATGTCTGCCGTACATTCGGCCGGTGTCCTGTCCCTGCTTCTCCATCATCCGGAGAATGATTGCATCATAAAAGATTAACAACGTCTGCTCGAACAGCGAAGCCATCGGCTGTATGGTCGTATAGCTGCCGCTCGCTTGATCCTTTGGCGATCCGGGCAGCTTGACCACCGCGTCGGCAAGGCTTCCGATCGTCGACTCGGGCGCGATCGTGACGGCCACGACGGATGCACCGAAGCTTTTCGCTTTTTGAGCCATCGGGATCAAGCTTTTCGTTTCCCCCGAGCCGGTCCCGATGATCAGCACATCGCCTTTGCCGATACCGGGCGTAATCGTCTCGCCGACCACATACGCGTTGGTTCCGGTATGCATCAGACGCATGGCGAAGGCCCGTCCCATCAGACCCGATCTTCCCGCGCCGGCGACGAACACATTTTTCGATTGCAAAAGGAGATCCGCGAGCGTCTCGGATTCTGCATCGGCAATCTGCTCGGCGGAACGCTCGAGCTCCTTGACGATCTCGGCGACGTATTGGATCGCTTCCATGCGTTTAGGCCAGGCTGACCAGTTTTTTCATTTCGGCCGCAGTCGCCTTCTTGTCCGACTGACCGGTGATGCCGCCGCCGACAATGACCAGATCCGGCTGCGCTTTGATGACCTCCGGCAGGGTGTCCAGTTTGATGCCGCCGGCGATCGCCGTTTTGGCTTGCTTGACGACGCGTTTGATCGCCGCAAGCTCCTCGAACGAGTTCTTGCCTTCCGCCTGATGGTCGTAACCGGAGTGAACGCAGATGTAGTCAACGCCAAGCGCGTCGATCTCTTGCGCTCTGCCTTCGATGTCCTTCACGTTGATCATGTCGACCATGATCTTTTTGTTTTGCTTGCGGGCTTCCTCGACGGCGCCGCGAATCGTCGAATCGTCCGATACGCCCAGCACGGTGACGATGTCCGCACCAGCTTCGGATGCCTTCATGACCTCGTAGCCGCCGGCATCCATGATTTTCAGATCGGCCAGCACGCGCAGCGACGGGAATGCCTCCTTGATTTCCTTTACCGCCCGCAGCCCCTCGTTAATGACGACAGGCGTGCCGATTTCCACAATATCTATATGATCCGCCACTTCCGCAACGACTTGCTTCGCTCCGTCAATATCCACAAGATCCAGCGCCAATTGAAGTTCCATGGTATGATCTCTCCTTCAGAGGTGATTGTGCTTGCTTAGCTCTAGCCCATTGTAGAGTCATCGTTCCATTTGCGTAAGTAGGCACTTTCGCGTGAGGGAGTTACCTGGAGGAAACTATGGGCGGGAAAAAAAGACCCGCGTCGATGTAGCTCTATCTTCGTAATGTCCGTTTGCCACCGCGATCGCCTGACCGCTGCCATCAACGTACCAGACGACTATGCACCAGGCTTGCGCAAGCTGTTGGGGCCGGCGGAATAACCAATCTAATGACGGTTGGCGGCTGAGGAGTCACGTCTCGGGCGGTTATGACGGTTGGCGGTTGGGGCGGTTATGTTAATGTGCTGGCGGACACAGGAGACCTTATTTTGTGAAAAAGCGGTCCATACGCGGCGGTTGCGGACGGAGGTACGTTATTTAGCCCAATAAAAGCCTAAACGGCCTGCATTGGGCTAAATAGCGGATCCAGGGTCCACAAGCGCATGGGAATGCGAGAGTTGCGTAAAAATAGCGGATCGTGTGTCCGAATGAATGGGCACGAAGCGAGGTTTTTAGTATCGAATCATTTACAAAAATGCTCCAAAGTAATAGTCGACCGCTTCCTCCGAATAGCCGTCTTCCCCCTGCCATTCCGCGACCGCGTCCCAATCGCTCATTCCTCTGTGCTTGCGAGGGGTATCGCGCGGCACCAGCAATCCGGCATATCCCCAGATTTCCAACAACACGTCGCGCTCATTTTTATTGGAAGGGATCGTTTCCTTCCATCGTTTCTCCAGCATCCGGGCACCCTCATGATCCGCACATTCCCGAACGGCCTCAAGCAATCATCATTTCCTTGAGGTGGTGGCGACGGTCCGGACGGCAAGCGATGGAGCGGAGTCGAGTAGGACTGGATCCTAAACGAAGCTGCCGATAAAACTGCAAAAATACATCTTTTTCGCCTGATATGAACCATTTCAAAGCGGATGCCTGCAAATATACATCTTTTTCGTTATTTCATGCGATTTCCGCTTCTTTCTTTGAAATTTAGATGCATATTTGCAGGCATTTTATCAAGCGCCGCTGCTCGGCAGAAAATAGATGCACAATTGCAGGTATTCGAGCGACACGCGACATTGGATGTAAAAAAAGAACATCCTATACGACAGGACGTTCTCATCATACAAACGATAATAAACTTAACCGTATTCGAACGCATCGATCACGACGTTGTAATCGCTCGCGGCAGCGTGCTTCGTCCGGTCGACTTCCACCTTGACGGTGTGCGAGCCGGGCGCCAGATCGGCCGTGCTGTAGATGATCTGCTGATATTTCTTGGCGGCGCCGTACAGATCGACCGTGCGGACCAGCTTGCCGTCCACATAAATGTTGGCCCGGCCTTCGTTCGAGCCGAAATTGCTGATCACGTGAACCGCCGTGCCGGTGAACGTCAGCTGCGCGTTGTTGCCGGCGGCGCTGCCGAACGTCTCCGTGCCCGCGTAATCCGACGCGTCCGACCACTGCCCCCAGCCGCCGGTGTACGCGACGGATGCATGGCGGTCGTCCACCTTGGTCGCGAGCGACGTACCGTACTCGAAGCGGTCGATGACGACGTTCGCGTTGGTCGAGGCGGCGTTTTTCGTGCCTTTGACGACCACCTTGACCGTATGCGCGGCGTCCGTCAGCCCCGTTTTCGCAAACAGCACCTGGCGGTACCGCGCGTCCGGCGCATACAGATCGACGTCGGACGCTTGCAGCACGCCGTCGATATAGAAGTCAGCTTTGCCCTGGTTGCCGCCGTACTTGCCGATGACCCGGATCTGGCTGCCGGTGAACGAGAATTGCGCATAACCGCCCGCCGTGTAGTTGAACTTCTCGGTCGCGGCATGGTCGAGCTTGTCGCCGTCCCAATTGTTCCAGGCTCCGCTATAGGTGACGGCAGCGTCCCGATCGTCGACGTATTTGGTCTGCAGCTTCGCCGGCGCGCCCGCGGCGCTCCAGTTCACCGTCACCGTCACGCCGCCGGGATCGTTCCAGTATTTGACCAGCGCCGACTTGCTCTCGTCGTCCCATTCCTGCGAATACAGCGTGCTGCGGCCGCTGCCGTTCACCGCCGTCGCGAGCTGCGGCACGAGGCCGTCCTTGCTTAAGATACGAATCGCGCCAAGCGAATTCGACGCGCCTTTGGCCGTAACGACGGTGCTCGAAGCGCTCTCGGCGATCGCCGGATTGTTGCCTTGCGCGAACAGCACGCGGGGAATCGTCGTCACCGCGATGCCCGAGACGTCCTTCAGCAGCGCCGACTTGCCTTGCGCGACTTTGCGCGTCGTGACGACCTGAAGGTCGGGATCAAGCACGTCGATGTATTTGCCCGTCTCCACCGCCGTGCCGCTGATTGAATAGATGCCTTTGTACGGGCCTCTCGTATAGGCGATCGTGTTTTGGGCGCTCACCGACGCGCTCTTGTAGACGGAGCCGATATTTTGCATGATGTTAAACAATTTGGAGCTGCCGCCGGCGCTGTTCCCGAAATAATACGGATCGATGCCAAAGTACACGAACTTCCCGGCGCCGTAGCTCTTCTCGAACGCGATCGTCGTCGTCCCCTGCTTATACATCGGCGTGAAGCTGCCGCCCGTGTAGCCGATATAACCGACGCCGGACGTCGAAGGCAGCGAGCCGATGCCGGCAGCCAGCGCGGAGCCTGCTTCCGCCGACAGCGTCGCACTGGACAACGTGCCGGCCGTGCGTCCGGTCGCGCCGATGCCAAGCAGGCCGAGCAGGTGATCCTGGGGACTGGCGTAGCTGCTGCCGCCCGAGTTCCACCATTGGTTCGGCGTGTTCTCGTACGGCGTGCGCCCGCCGAAGTAAACGACGATGCCGCCGCCGTTCACATAATCCCGCAGCTTGATATTGTAGGCGCTGCTTTGCGGTTTCATGAGGTCGTAGCTCACGTAGACGACATCGAATTGGCTGAGCGGGTTCGCAGCGGCCGTAATTCCTTCGAGCGGCACGCCGTCGATCAGGAAGCCGCGGTGCAGCAGCGGCATCGCGAGCGAATAAACGCTGTCCTGATTGGCCGAATTGCCCGGGCCGCCCGCCTGCCAGTTCGTCGTATCCGAGATCAGGATACCGGCCTTCAGCGGGCGATTGGACGTTGCGATCGCGCCCGTGTAATTATGCATATCGTTCAAAACCGTAATCTCGTTCGCCATCGCGGTCTTGAAGCTCTCCGGCGCTTCGTTCTCGTCGATGCCCATAATCCGTTCCGGCCAGATCGGGATCTCGTACCGGTACGCAATCGGCTGCGATACGGCCGCCGCCAGCTGGTGGGCGTTCATGTCCGCCAGCCAATCCCATGACTTGGCCGCGTAGCCGTCGCCCTTCGGGTCGATGATGAGCGCGACGTCTTTGCCCGGATTCGCCCGGCCGAGCTGCGCGAAGTAGCTGTAATCCAGATAGCCGTTCTCGAAGGGCAGCGATACGGACGAGCCCTCGTACAGCACGCCGCCTTCCATCGTATTGGACCACGCTTGCCCGACGATGCCGTCGACGCCGGCGTTCGCCAATCCTTCCTGTCCCGCGTAAGGATTTTTCCATTGAAAGTAGGAGAGCTGGCTGTGCGCCGCAATATACGTTTTGACGGCCGGATAGTTGGTCTTGATATACCCGAGGACGGCGTTGATCTCCCGCTGCAGCAAGTAATTCCGCAGCTTCGAGGCTTTGAGGAAATTGGCTGCGCTGCCGGCCGGGTCGGCCCACGCCGTGCCGTAATAGGCGAGCCACTCGGCCTTGAACGCGTCCTCGTAGCCCGCGTCGCCGAAGATCTCCGGCTCTTCCAGAATGATCGTCGTCGCGCCCTTGCCGATCGCCTTGACCGCTTGGTCGCGGACGTAATTGTTCCAACCGGCGGTCGGCGTCACGTAGCTGTGCGTGCCCAGATGCTGCTTCAGGTTGCCTGCGGCGTCCTTCTGTACGATATCGTCGTGCGTCGATCCGTCGTAGAAGCCGCCGACATAACGGTTGTCAAAGTCGTGGGTGAATGAAATCATCGCCATCTTTTCGTAGCCGGCGTTGCCGTAGTTCGTGATCGCGTTTTCGTAGGGCTCTTTGTTGCTGATCAAATAAGGAGCCGCGGCGTCGACCGGCAGATGCAGATTGGTCCGATAGTCTTGCCCGGTCTGAAAAAACGTGTAGGCGTTCGCCTGCGCGGCGACGGCGCTCTGCGACAGCGCCGCGACTGCGACCGCGGCTGTCGCCAGCGTACGAATGGACTTTTTCATTCACGACCACCTCACTCGATAGTGGTATTCATAGCCTTGACGAGCCAGCGCCGGTCCTGAGGCAAAATATCCGCGAAGCGACGCTCTACGGACTCGCCGGGGAAAATCAGAAATCCGTCTTCCAGCGGCCGGACAACCGGTTGGTTGCCGCCGTCTTCAGGCGCCGTGCCGCTCATCCTCGCCCATAACGCGACCGTCTCTCCCGTATTTCGGACAGCGACTGTCGTTCCGCCGTCTTCCTCCTTCGCCTCCCATTCGATGGAGGTCGCAGGCAGGGAAAGAAAGGCTTGCAGCGGCGGTTCCTCTTCCCCTTGCTTGACGGCGAAGGCATATTCGTTGTCCGCCAGCGCTCGCCCTTCCGCGGCGTCGACCACGATAAGCGCGACGAATACGGCGGCAAGCCGGGGAACCTGGAATTCAACGGTGCCTGCTAAAGCGGTCGGATTCGTTATATCGCGCAGCGAGCAGGAGCCTTCCGCAAGGATGCCGCCTTTCTCGTCCCTTGCCGTCCATGCCACCGTCAGATCGCCCGCCTTCCTGCCATCCGCCGTTACGTAGATCGATCCTCTAAACGCATCGCCCGGCCGATAGGAAATGCCGTCGTACTGCAGCGAGACGTGCAAATTGCGGTTCGCCTTCGCCACCCAGCTGTAAGCCAGCTTCGGGTCGCCGTAGTAGTCGATCGCGCTCGTGCAGGATACGTTCGGATACGGTTCGTTAAGCTGCCATAGCAGGCTTCCGCTGCAGTGAGGCGCCCGCCTGCGGTTCGCTTCGACGGCGTACCGGATGCCTTCCGCTTGCAGCCACTGCGACGCCATAACCATCCGTTCGAACGTGCCGAAGGAGGCGCCGAACAGGCTTTGCAGCTGGTCGTCCATATTCCAGTATTCATAGCCATGCAACAACCACTCCACCGACCCTGCATGCCCGGCTTCCATCCGATGCGCCGGCATGAAGCGTTCTATGCTTTCGATCGAAGCAAAGCCGTCTCCGCCGTATTCGCTGTGAAGCAGCGCATCGCTCTGGTTATACAGCCGGTAATGCGCGGTTTCCCCCGCATATTTCCACGGTCCGTGCACGTCGTACATCTTGCCTTGGCCGGCGTGCGCCTCTTCCAGGAAAAAGGTCGGGCCTGAAGGCGAAGTGGGCAGGTACAGCTTGGTCTCGTCGAGATCGGATACCAGATCCCGAAGCAATCGCAGGTTCGTCTGCCTGTCGGTGAGCGGCACCATCTGGCTATCCAGATGCCCGCCCTCCGTCAGCTCGTTGCCGCCGCACCAGACGGCCAGGGACGGATGATTGCGTTTGTCGCGAATGACGTGCCGCATCGTATGCGAGACGGTATGGAGAAAAGCGGGGCTTGCGGACGGCTCGTTATTGAAGCCCGAGCTGGACTGCATCATCTCCTGCCAGACGAGAATGCCCGCTTCGTCGCAAAGCCTGTAGAAGAAGTCCTTCTCGATCAGGCCGCCGCCCCATACGCGAAGCATGTTGACGTTGGCACGTTTGGACAGCGCGATCAGGTGCCGGACCTGGTCCTCGCGGCGTCTGCCGTACAGCTGATCGGCGGGCACCCAGTTCCATCCCTTGATATAAATCGGCTCTCCGTTCACTGCCACCGTAAAAGCAAGCGCATCGGAGGGGGCGCCGGGATTGGCGCGGAACGACAGCGTGCGGAAGCCGATACGGCACTCATGATCGTCGGAGGAGCGATATTCGCCCTCCGAATCAGCCGCCTCGAGCCGCAGCTTCAACCGGTACAGCGGCTGCTCCCCATAACCGTTGGGCCACCACGGCCGCGCGTCCGGAACCGAGATGCGCTGCCTGACCGTCTGCAGGCCGGGAACCGCTTCGCCTTCAACGCTTGCCGCTGCGGCGAGCCGGCCGCCAGGTTCGTACAGCTCGGCCGTTAGCCGGAATCGCCCCGACCGTACGCTGTCGATCGCGGCGCTGACCGTCGCCTCGCCGCTTCCGTCCGCGCCGGGAACCGCTTCGACCCTGACGTTGTCCAGCCGGCTCCATTCCGATATTTGCAGGCTGACGCCCTTCCAAAGTCCGATATGCACCAGCCTCGGGCAGAAATCCCATCTGTAGCCGAATCTGCTTTTCAGATGGTCCACCTGCTGGGTGTAGCCGAGCTGCGCCACCCCGTCCGGCGATCGCTCTACGACCACGACCAACGTATTGCTCTCGCCGTACCGCAGCGATGCCGACAGATCGAATTCGCCGGGAACGAACATCCCCGTATGACTGCCTATACGCTCGCCGTTAAGCAGCACCTGCGCCGAATGATCGACGCCCTCGAGCACCAGCGCGATCCGTTTGCCTTTCCACGACGCTTCGGCGGTAAAAGCGGTTCTGTACAGCCAGTCCCGCTGGTTCACCCATTCGCAAGCCGGCGCGTTCGCGCCATAATACGGGTCGGGCAAGTAGCCTGCGCGGTGCAAATCCCAATGGACGCTGCCGGGCACTTCGGCCGGAATCCAGGGGACGATCCCCTTGAGCTGCACGCCCACTTCCATGCTCCGCCCGAACGCCCAGAAGCCGGGGTACGATCCGGTCAATTCCCAATTTTCCGTCAGATCGATGCGCATCGGTTAACGCTCCCTATTCAGTCCAAACCATAGCTTCAAGGTTACGATTTCCTTGGGCTTCGCCGTAACGCGCAGGATGTTCCCCTGCTCGACCTGGAGCGTACCGACGGTCTGCTCATCCAGATTCGTCCGCTCCGCCTTGATCACAGGATCCGCCGGTTGAATGCAACCGCTCGACTCGTTATTCGCGCTGTTCCACAACCGGATGATCCAGGCGTCGGCATCGTCTTCGGCCCGCTTGCAGGCGCTGACGATCAGATCGGAGCCCGTCAGGTTCAGGTAGGCGTGTCGGGCAGGCAGGTTGCTGTCGCGTCTGTGCAGCGTCTCGAAGGCGACCGGCCCCGGCTTCCGGTTCACGGCCCGAATGCCGAGCGAAAACTGCTGCTGATCGGCGAGCAAGTCGCCCCAAGTGGTAACGGCGGGATTAAACGGCCGGAACGCATATTCGAATTCCAGTCGTCCCAGCAATTGTCCGCCGTCGCCGCCGTCGCTCATCACCTCGTCCCTCGTGCTGCGGTACAGCGTAAGCGCCGCCGTCCGCGTCCGGTCGCTGCGCAGCTGCGCTTCGTAAAGCCCCTTGCTGTAAATCGCGAACCCATGCCGTTCGCTCCGAATGGCCAGCAGCCCATTCGAAGGCACGATCCCGCTGTCCTTCTCGATATGACGGCTATAATCCGGCAGCTGGACGCTTCGCTCCACGAGATCGAACGGCGTGCCCGTATAATAACGGTCGCTGTCGACGCGCGTCGGGAACAGCAGCTTGAGGCGGTGGTCGCGTACGCCGTTATCGACGATCGTGCGGCAGCGGATGACCGGATCGTCCTTGCGCAGCGTGATATAGGTCGTGACCGGCAGTCCGATCCGCTTGTCCGAACGCTTCATTCGGTCCGAAGCGATCTCTTCCGGCACTTCCAGCTGCAGCGCCAGGCGCAGACAGGTTTCCAGCGGCCCGTCGTGCACGACGGACACCGACGCGCGGCCGACCGTCGAGCTTACCGTCTCGTTGCCGACCGGCGCGATATACTGCCAGCCGTCCCCGATGTCCGCTTGATCCTCGAGGGCCAGCAAGCCTTCGGTTTCATAGCCGGTCTCCAGATCGCGAAGCGACAGCGTGCCGTTCGCCGCGACCTCCAGGCGCAGCTTGCCGTTTTCCCATACGTTCGGCGCTGTCTGCTGACTGCCGACGTAACGTACGGGCTCCGCAGCCCGACGGAATGCGTATTCTCCTTTGCCCGGCAGCTCCGATGCTTGCATATCGACGGTGTAGGTCGTATAACCGAACGCGGGAATGTCGCCTTTCAGCGCGACGGTGATCCTGTCGACCTGCTCCCCGCGCGGAAGATCGCGGTAGGGACGCCATCTTCTCATGCTCTGCTTCTTCACGCTGACGACCTGGAAAAGCACCGCTTCGCCTTCCGAGTCCAGCAAGCGGAAGTTCGTGCCGCCGATCTGCGGAGAGATGGCGGGCACGGCCGAATTGAGCGGCAGCTCCAATTCGACTTGCACCACGCCGTCGACCGGGCGCTGGGACGAATTGAACAGCACGGCGGCATGCCTGCCCTCCAATGCCTTCTCCGCGATATGCCCCGACACATAATTGAACGCTTCGGTCAGCATGCCTTCCCCGAGCGAACGGCTCTGGGCAAAGCGATACAGCATATCCTCGTGCACCGGCGTGATCGAGCATCCGCATATCGAGTCGTGCGGATGGTTCTCAAGCAGATGCTTCCAGGCCTGATCGAGAAACGCTTTCGGGTAAGGTCGGCCTTCCCGCGACGCAAACGAGCTCCACGGCTCCGCCCACCCGGTCAGCAAGTTCTCGCAGTGCTGATTGTGCTGCTTGAGATGGACGCGGGACGAAAGAACGTTCGCCAGCACCATGTTATTGACGCCGTTATAGCCGGGCATGCGCTGCTCGCCCTTGAACACTTCAAGCTCGCCGATCCGGGCGCGCAGCGCTGCGACATAAGCTTCGATCGTGCTATGCGCCCACGCGACGCCCGGCGTCCTTTCGTTTAACCGCTCCAGCATCCATCCGAGATTCGGTTCGATCTCAATGTGGTCGCAGCCGTCGAGACTGATCGCAATGTCCGTCGTCGCGCGTTTGGCTTTGTACGCGAGCATCCCCTCGGCGCGCTCGATCAGCTCTTCCTCCTCGTACTGAAATCCCCGGTCCACGAACGGCCAGCGCAGGAAGAAGTAAAAGTCGCTGTACGATCGGTCTTCATCCAGCTTCAAGCCAAGCAATCGGCTGCCGTCGGCGCCTTCCCACCACAATTCCGCAGGATCCGCGTTGCCGTAAAAGCCGCGGAACAAAACCGCATTATCGATGCCGAAACCTTGGAAAATTTGCGGCATCTGGCTGTTGTGTCCGAAAATATCGTTCACGTAGCCGGACTTCATAGGCTCGAACCCCATTTGACGCGATTGCCGGAAGCCGGTCAGCAAGTTGCGCACAAGCGACTCCCCGCTCACGAGAAATTCGTCCGGCATCACATACCAGGGTCCCGCAATCAATCTGCCCTCCCGCAAATGCTTCAACAGCTCATCTTTTCGTTCCGGGCGTATTTGCAGGTAATCCTCGATCATGATCGTCTGACCGTCCAGCATGAAGTGACGATAAGAATCGTCCTTCTGCAGACGTTCAAGTAATTCATCCATCATATAGACGAGCCGTGTCCGGAAGCTTTGGAAGTCCTGGTACCATTCCCTGTCCCAGTGCGTATGAGAGACGACGAATACTTTGCCGAGCTGCTTGCTCTGTTGCTGTAGGGTCATTCTCCGTATTCTCCTATCCTCTTTTTAATACTTGGGCTTCGTTTTATTTTTCTGAAGCGCGTTGACTTCGTCGACGATCTTCTGTCCGCCGGCCTTCAGATACTTGTCGATGGCCGTATCCCATTCCTGTTCCGTCACCTTGTCGTTGATAATCGCGCCGTCGATGACCGATTGCAGGTAATCGGTGTACAGCTGCGCGCCTTGCTCGACTTCAAGCGGAGAAAAGACGGTCGGATTGCGGTATTCCGGATATTGAACGGCGTTGTAGGCCTCAAATTTGGCTTTGGCGTCCGCGAAGGCTTCTCCGACGCCGGAGCCTTCGTAGGTCGCTTCGATCGTGTCCCAATCCAGCGCTTCGGACATCGGCTGCAGGAACTTCAGCGGTTCGATCTGACCTGTCTTATAATCCGCTGCCTTCTCGTCTTCTCCCAGCAGCACCTTCTTGCCGTCTACCACGTTGTAGGTCTTGCCTTCGACGCCGTATCTTCTAAAGTCGCTGCCTTCCGTAAGCGTCCAGTTGAGCACGCGGAAGAATCCGTCGGGATCGGACATTTTCGCGTTCACGTACATGCCTCTGTCCCAAGCGCCGAACGGGCGAATGCCGCCCATCGCGCCGCCCGGGCCTTCCAGCGGCGGGAGAATGCCGATCTTCGCTTCCGGATGCGTCTTCTTCAAGGTCGAGTAGATCTCCGGACCGTAACCCCAGTTGATGCCGAGCACCGCCGCCTGGCCGGAAGTAAACTTTTGCTTGGCGTGATCCCAGTTTTTCGCCATCAGAAATTCCTTGTCCAGCAGCCCCTTGGCCCTCAGGTCTTTCAAGTAAAAGTAGTATTCCTTCATCTCTTTCGTCAGATAGAAAGGAACGATCGTATTCGGGTTTTCTTTGTCTTCTCCGGTCGCCGGTCCCCAACCGAAATGCGTGAAGCCAAACGAGGTCGACAGTGCGCCAAGTCCCCAGATCGTATCCTGGGCGGTCAGCGGAATCATCTTGGCATCGCTTTGCTTGATTTTGGCCAAGGCATCTTCCAGCTCTTTAACCGTCTTCGGTTCCGGAATGCCGAGCTTCTCGAAGATGTCCTGGCGGTAGTACATAAAGATCGGAATAAGCGGATTGGATACGTTGGGGATAAAATAAATATTGCCTTTGTCGTCCGTCAGCATATCCCACACCGATTGCGGCACGGCTTCCTTGATGGCGGGGTATTTATCGAGGTATTCGTTAATTCTCAAAAAGGCGCCCTGGTCCTGCATATCCTTGAACTTCTTGTCCGTCGGTCCCGCTGCCCAGAACACGTCGGGAATGTCGCCGGATGCGATGACGGTCATGATTTTCTGGTCGTATTCGGTTACGGGTATGATCTGTACGTCGATTTTTGCATTGGCTTTCTCGAACATCTCTTTCTCGTAGGCGCCGCCTTTCGTATAGGTGGCCGCCCCCCACACCGGCCGGACATAACTGAACTTGGCCGTCTTTTCTTTACTCCCCGCAGACGCGCTTGCAGTCTGCTCTCCTCCCTGAGCCGAGCTCGACTCGCTTGCTTTTCCGTTTTCTTTGTTGCCGGAGCAAGCCGCTAGCATTGTCGCAATCATTGCCAGAACGAGCAGAATAAGTCCACGCTTACGCATGTTGCACGACACCCCTTCGCCAATTGTTTTATATGAAAAATCCTGGCGGATCTCCCAACGCGCTTAACCTTTCACGGAGCCTAGCATGATGCCTTTTACGAAATACTTCTGGAGAAACGGATAGACCAGCAGGATCGGTACGATCGAGAAAATGATGGCCGCCGCCTTGATATTTTCGGGCGTCAGCATGATCTTGGTCGCATCTTGCCCGATCACCGCCGTTACCCCTCGCGTATTGAGCGCATTCATATCGATGACGATCGAACGAAGCAGCACCTGAAGCGGCCATTTCGTATTATCGTTCAGAAAAAACAGGCCGGTAAAAAAGTCGTTCCAGTGGCCCACGGCGTAAAAAAGGCCGATCGTCGCGATTGCCGGCTTCGAGAGCGGGATGATCATCTTCCACAAGATCCCCATATCGGAAGCCCCGTCGATCCGCATCGCCTCCTCCAGCTCCTCCGGAATGCTCCAGAAGAAATTGCGCATCAGGATCAGGTTAAAAGGAACGACCATGCCCGATACGACCAGCACCCAGATGTTATTGAGCAGGTGCAGTTCCTTGAGCAGCATGTAGGTCGGGATCAGTCCCGCCCCGAACAGCATGGGGAAGATGCAGATCCATAGCAGAAATTTGTTGCCCGGCAGCGCGGTTTTGGATAGCGAGTAGGCTCCGGTTATCGTAAAGGCCAGATTGCAGAGCGTGCCGGCGACCGTGGCAAAGACGGTGACGGAAAACGACTTCAGCAAGATGGAGGTCGAAAAAATATATTCGTAGGCCGCAAAGGTAAAGCTGTAAGGCATAATCATGAGCGGGTGCTTAAAAATCGCGTCCGCCTCGCTGAACGACATCGCGAACACATTCAGAATCGGCAGCAAGGTGACGAGCGCCATCGCGGTCAGGACGAGATAAATCAAGGTCTGCACCCATACCGGATTGCGGTCCAAGCTTTTGGGGCGGTTGATGAGCGCTAATTCATTCGTTTCAGCTTGAACCGTTGGATTTACCACAGCGACTTCTCTCCTGTCCGTCGAATGATATGATTGGCCGACACGATCAAGATCGCAGCGATCACGCCTTTAAAGAGGCCGACTGCCGTGGCTAATCCATAATTCGCTTCCAGCAGTCCTACGCGGTACACGTAAGTGTCGATAATGTCCCCGACGCTATAGACAACCGGATTGGACAGGATCAGGATCTGCTCGAAGCCGGCATCCAGAATGCTTCCCAGCTGAAGAATGAGCAGCATCGCGATCATCGGCCGAATGCCCGTCAGCGTAATATGCCAAATCTGCCGGAGCTTGCTCGCGCCGTCTATTTTCGCGGCTTCGTACAGATGAGGATCGATGCCGGTCAACGCAGCCAGGTAGATGATCGCCGCCCATCCGAACTCCTTCAGGATGCCGGTGACGACGACCAGCGGGCGGAACAGATCCGGGTTGGCCGACAGATTGATCGATTCGATGCCGACCTTTTCAAGCAATAGATTGATGATGCCGGACGGGCCGACGACATTGTAGATAATGCCTCCGAAGATGACCCACGACAGAAAGTGCGGAAAATAGGCGATCGTCTGAATGCTTCGCTTGAACCACATGACGCGCACTTCATTCAGCAGCAGGGCGAAGAGGATCGGGACGGGAAAACCGAAAATAATTCTGTAAAAGCTGATCAATACCGTATTGCGGATCAGTTCGGGGAACTTCACGGAAGAGAACATCGTCTCGAAATTTTTCCACCCGACCCAGGGGCTATCTCCTATGCCCAAAAACGGTTGAAAGTTTTTGAAGGCAATAACGACGCCGTAAAACGGAATATAGCTGAACAAGATAAAATACAGCACCGTGGGCGTCAGCAATAAGTAAAAGTATCGCCATTTCCAAATCGTACGCAAATGCCTTCCCCCAGACTCGAGATTTATGTATCCGCTTTCTTTCAGCAACATCATAGTACACATATTGTCTTATGTCAATATTAATTATGTTATATTTATATCATACATTTAAATTAGATTGAGCAATTCAGCTTACCCTGATTGCGTCTGTAATAGCATAATGTTATATTACTTTATAATACCTTTTGACGAGAGGAATATGTCCTTGACCTCCGATAATCAGCCGTTATACCTCCAGATCAGAGATATGCTTAGAGAAAAGATCAATCAGGGCGAATTAAAGCCCGGGGACCAGATTCCAACCGAGTCGGAGCTTGTCCTGCAGCACGGCGTCAGCCGCATTACGATCAAGAGCGCGCTCAAGATGCTTGTCGAAGACGGCCTGATCTATCGAATCGCAGGGAAAGGCACGTTTGTGTCCGATCCCGATTCTTCCGAGCCGATCCCGATCGATTTGAACGCCCCTTATAAAAAAGTGGGCTTTTTGAGTCCGCTCGCCAACGACGAGTTTTCGATGAAGCTGCTGCTCGGCGTGCAGGAAGCTTGCAAGGAACAGAATTTGATTCTTATCGTGCGGTCTGCTTCGACGCAGTTCGAGGAACAGGAAGGCATTCGGTTCCTGCGCGCCGCGGGCGTGGACGGACTGCTCATTTTTCCGGTAGACGGAGAAGCGTACAGCGAGGCCGTATTGAATTTAAAGACGGAAGGCTTCCCTTTTGTTCTCATCGACCGCTATCTGCCGGGCATTAAAACGAATGCCGTCTATTCCGACAATTTTGCCGGCGGAAGCATGGGCACCGAATTTTTGGTTCAAAAAGGCCATCGCCAAATCGGGATCATATCGGGCACCAAATCCAAAACGTCCAGCTCCGAAGACCGCTTCTCCGGGTATCTGGATATGGCCAAAAAAGCCGGGCTCAAAATCGAACCCGCGCACTGGCTGACCCGGATTGACGAGGTCACTTATATGGACCCCAATTTCGGTCGTGATATGATTGGAAAGTGGCTTGAATCCCAACCCGAAATTACGGCCATTTTTGCTTTTTCAAGCGCCATCGCTCTTTATGTAGCGGATGTAGCGGCGATGATGGGCAAAAAGGTGCCCGAGGAGCTTGCCATTCTTTC
Source organism: Cohnella sp. GCM10020058 (assembly GCF_042683485.1). Lineage (NCBI taxonomy): Bacteria > Bacillati > Bacillota > Bacilli > Caryophanales > Paenibacillaceae > Cohnella > Cohnella sp. GCM10020058. The sequence continues at coordinate 401,255 of NZ_JBHUJV010000025.1, read as the reverse complement.
CTTCGACGCTCCCCCGATCCGCGATTTTCAAGGGTGCTGGTTCACTTACATCGAGCAGCAGGAAGATAAAATGGGAGAAGAAGCGATCGGCTTGCTGCTGGCGGCCATCGAAGATCCCGCCATCAACCGGCAAATCGTCATTCCCGTTAAGTTGAACGAAGGACGGACGACGTAAATCATCGCGGAACAAACGAACCGCCCCGCCGAGCGTTCAAGCGCTGCGGCAGGGCGGTTTTTTGCTTGGTTACGATTGGAGGCCGGCCAGCAATTTGGCCAGAACCTGCGCGCCTTCCGCTCGGGTCAGCTTTTCTTTGGGCGCGAAGCGGTTATCTCCGCGTCCGTCAAGCAAGCCCAGCTCTCGCGCTTTACTCGCTGCGTTTTGCGCCCACACGCTAATCTGAGCCATGTCGCTGAATGACTCCATCTTCGTGATGGCATCCTCTTTCCCCTGTTGGTGCTCGTAAGCGCGAATCGCGATCGCCGCCATTTCCTCGCGCGTGATCGTATCGTTCGGCGCGAATAAATCCGCGCTGCGCCCAAGCACGATGCCGGCCTCGTAGACGGCGGCGACACTGTCCGCATACCACTTCGCGGCGTCGACATCATTAAATGTCGCGTTATTTACGGCCTTTAACGCCAATGCGCGCGCGATCATGGCCGCGAATTCCGCTCTCGTGATGTTGCCTTGCGGATCGAACCGCGTATCGGACACCCCTTCAACCACATGTTTCGCAACCATATTTTTAATCGCTTCTCCGGCCCAGAAGCCCGCGCTCACATCCGAAAACGATTTATCGTATGCCAGCACCGCATATTGGGCTGCATGATCAACTTTAAAAGCCATGACGCCGTTGCCTAATATTCCGCCGATATACGTCATCGTTCCGCCCGCAGCCACTTCGTACGCGCCTAACAAGCCCGGATTCGTGTCCGGATCGACCTTCAACGTGAGCGTTAACGGCTCCGCCAAGGCAGTTACCGGCAGGACCGAGCCGTCTTGGGCAACGACGTTCAGCTGAAAATCAATGACGTCGCTGGCCGCCGTTACATGAACCGATCCCTTATTTAAACCTTGAACGATCGTCGCAACCTTCTCGCCCGGAACGCTGGCTGCCGAGAAACGGATTTGCGCGCCGTTGGCCTGCGCGCCGGTGGCGGCGCCCTGAATGCTTTGCAGCTGCGTCTTGGAGAACGCGATCGTCATCTTGTTTTGCGCGATTTGCAAACGATTCGAACCGATAAGGTCGGCTATGTTGGTCGGAAGCAGCACGGATTCCTTATTTTCCAGGACTTGAATGCTGATCAGGCCATCCTTAGCATTTTTGAGATCTGCCTCCGTAACCGTTTGTTGTTTGCCAGTGTCTACAGTTACCGTCGGCGGGATCTCCGGCGCAGGCTTGCCGACCAGCTTCATATCCGCCCAATTCGCCTGATCGTCGCCATTGCCCATCCACATGAGCTGTCCCCATACGTCGCCGCTGAGCTTGCGGGTCGCGAGCATGCTCATCCCCACGAGCCGGTCATTGCCCGGAACGAAAGGCGTCGTTTGCAAAGCGTCCCAAGGAATCGCCAACTCGAGCACGTACTTGTGGGCCACCGTATCGATAGTAGATTTAATAACCGCATCGGCTAACGGATATTGTTGCACCCCGCCGTCCTCTCCCTGCCTCATAAAGACATGCGGCTGCGAATCCGGTCCGCCGGCCGTGAACAGGACCGCATAATCGCCCGACCGGTATGCCGCCCCCGACTTATTGCGGTCGATATCGAGGAAGAGCATCGACGCCGTCGAGCTGAACATATTGGCGCCCGTCTCGGTAAACAGGAACTCGCTGTCTTCCCGCTGCTCCAGCACGTACAGATTTTTGTCGTCCCACTTCAGCCGGTACTTGGCGTTGATGGTCCCCGTATTCCCCCACAATGCGCCATAACGCAGCAGATCCGGATCGCGCTGATTAATGACGATGTCCTTCGCGTCGCTCCATTCGCTTTCATTCACGACACCGTCTACCGAGATCGGAGAGGATGCCCAATTGCCTGCATAGACCGGTTTAACGAAGTTGATCTTGATCGGCAGCATGTAGTCGACTCCGATCGCGCCTGCCGACAGACGGATCGGCTGCTGCGGCGAAGAAGACGCAATATCCGCATTCGGCGTGACCTGGACGCGAATCGTTCGCGTCTGATGCGGCAGGATCTCTATGTTATTGTCCGGGAAAGCGATCGCCAGCTCCGGTTCGCTATCGCCGGATAGCGTCAGCCTGTGGAGCATGCCGCCCCAGCCCCGTCCGTAACGATCGCCGATCTTGACATAGACCGATCCGGCATCGCTTTGGTAACCGCTCACCGGGTAGCTGCGCTCCCTGTTGTTCGTGCTTCCCTCTACGGCGCTGTCCGGCTCGTAATCCACGACGGTCCAATCCGTTCCATCGGCCGACAGCGACACTTCAAAGCGGTTGGACAAAGCCAATTTTATTACAGGGTTGCCCAGGTCCTGCGGCACGGGGATCTTGTAAACGAAATAGTTGGCGCCATCCGCATAACGCGCGCCTCCGGATATCGCCGAGCCCGCGTTTTCGACCAGGTAGTCTCCCTCTGCAGTCGATTCCGGAACGAAAGACAAGGCATCCTTTACGGTAGGAAGAATCGACATCTCGACCTGATGGGCTGCCGTATCTCGATTGGTCACGGCCAGCTCCAGGGCTTTCGTCTCTCCCGGCTGGATGTTCAAGGTGTCGTTCGCGCGCACGGTAAATGGCGCAATGCGCTCTTCGTAACTAAGCGTGAAGCTGTACATAACGGGACCGTATCCTCTTGTAGGGTCCGCGTTCGTCATTTTCACGTAGACTTCGCCGTCGGCATTCGCATATTGGGCCAAATCGCCGATCCTTCGTATTCCTTTATTCGCGCCTCCGACGACCGGCTCTCCGTTGGCATCCAGGTCCGCGCGGAAAAGCTCCGTCCAGGCCGCATCGTCGCCGGAGACGCTGATGACATAGTTGTTCGCGAGCTCCAGCATCAGGCTGGCTTGCGGATATTGATTGACATTGAATTTATAAACAAGCTCCTGATCGTGGTCCGTATATCTAAAATCGGGGTGCTGGCCGCCGGTGTAACGGACTTTATAGGCGGCGTCACGATCATTCTGATTCGTCTCCACGCGCTTCTCTGCAAAGTCGACCGGCGCCGAATCGGGTACCGGCGTACTCGACCACTGGACGCGGATCGTCACGCCTTGCTTCTGATGATCGTGCCGGATCAGCAGCGTCCTCGAGCCGTTCTCCCATTCCGTCGATACGGTTACGGGTTCGTTCGCGGCATCCGTTGCCGTCACCGTCTCCGGATACAGTCCCGCAGGCGCGCCCAGTCTGGCGCTCGCACGGGAACCCGGCGTACCGGCCAGCTTATAGCTGGTTTCGGCCGCGCCTTCCACGACTTCCGTCAGGTCGCCGCTTGCGAACAACACCTCGGGCTTCACCGCATCTCGGTCATTGATGTCGTACAGCATCGCATTGGTGCGGGGCTGCATCTCCGTCATGCCTGTAACGACCTGCAGCCGGTCGTCGAACAGATCGATGTAGGCGCCTTGCAATTGCAATTGCTCCGGCTGATCCATCACTTGAATCGTCGTATACGGTCCGCGGACGGACTTCAACAGATTCGCCTCGGCGTACGTTCCGCCCGCTTGCTCCACCGCATATTTCGCAATATCGCGGATGAGCTGAGAAGCCGCCGGGCTGGAAGAAAATAATCGGGCGATACGCCCATGACGATGACCTTGCCTTGCTCGACCGCTTGCTCATAAGCAACGGACCGGCCATTCGCGGCGTACAGCGAAGTCGCTCTTGCACCGAGCTCGGCAGCGGTCACGGTAAACCGCTTCGGAACGTTAATCGAGGAACGTCCGCCGAATACGCCGGTCCCGCCCGAAGCTTGCAGCACGACATCGTTCGTACCGTCGGAAGCCCGCTCGCCCGTTACGTTTAACGCAAGCTTGTTCCACAGGTCCTGCTTCGGCGAAGACAGGTTCTTTTCCGTCCACCACTCATTTAATTGGTCCGTACTGCCGGAGCCCCCGGTGTACACCAGAACGCCGCCGGCCTTCACCCAGTCGCGCAAGGCGTCGTTCACCTTGGCGCCCGTGCCGTTTCCGGCACCCGCGTTGCCTTCGATGGCCTTCCAATCGTCATAGCTGACGAACAACACCTTCGTATCGGCCAAAGCATGCGGCTTGGTCAACGTTTCCGCCGGAATCACCTGCAGCGGTATGCCCTTGGCCACCAAAGGAACCATCGGACCATAGAATGACGTGACTGCGCCTACGGTCGACATTTGCGAGATCGTATCCGAGTACAAGATGCCGATCCCCTGCGAGCCGGCCTCGATCGTTGCGGATTTGTCGTACATATCCTGCAGCGCCCGGTACACATTGGTTTGGATCGTCTTATAAGCCCCCGGCGCCTGCGCGAATCCGCGCTCCGACCACGGCACGACTTCAAACTGCTTGAATTGCGGCTGCATCAGCTGCGCGGCAATGGTCGTTTTATAAAACTGCTCGTACTCCGTCCAGCTATATCCCGGCGTATCGGCCTTCGGGTCGGCCAACGCGTACAGCTGCTTGCCGTCATCGTCCAATTTTAAATGAGCAAAAGAGGAATAATCGATGTAAGCGGATTCAAAAACCCGCCGTTCGCTCGTCCCGTTCGTCGGAACCGGCACAAGCGCGGTATCGCTCCATACCTGCGCAATATAACCGTCGATCGTCGGAATGTTGTAATAGTCGTAGTTCGAAGTCGTGATCCCGTACATGAGGTAGCTGATCGCCGTATGCGAGGCCACCAATACTTTGACGTCCGGATCGTACGCCTTGATTCGTTCGGATACTTCTTTAAGCGCACGATAGCACAAATACACTTTAAGCTTCTGCGATTTGAACGCCGCTTCCTTCGAGGAAGAAGGGTCCACCCAATTTTCCCCGTAATAAGCCAGCCACTCTCGTTTAAACGCGTCGGAATAGCCGGATTTGATGAACACGTCCGGCTCCTCGAACACAATCCGTCTGGCGCCTGCATCAATACTCGTCTTCGCCATGGAATAAATGAAGTTATTCCAATTCTCCGTCGGCACCATATAAGGGACATCGACGCTGGTCGAGTGGGTGATGAGATTCCCGCTCTTATCCTTCTGAATTTCGTCCTCGTGTTCTACGCCGTCATAGAGCCCCCGTTTGTAATAATTCATGTCCCGATTTAAAGCCATCATCACATCCACTTGATATCCCCGATTAGCCCAAGCCGAAACCTTCGATTGTATCGACGCAGGCTCGCCAACATAGACCATCACCGAATCCGTCAATACGTGGGCGCTCTCATTGTCCCCTGCCGCCGACGTCTGGAATGTCGTACGCACGACCGGCGGGTCGGTCGCGGGATTCGCCGCCGCATACGCAGGAATAGACCCCGCTATTGTTAGCGCTACCAAAAAACTTAACCTCTTTTTCTTCATTACACACCTCCGAAGGAAAATTCAGTCTTGATATATATTATTACATAACAAAATATATCTTTATAATTTGTATTATGTCAATATAAAATGATATTAACTGTGTTCGTTCAAGCATAACCTCGGCTGATTGGCAGCCTCCCCACTTGCGCTTTCGTTTCAATTCCTGAAAAAATACATCTTTTTCGCCTAGAGGGGCCCCTTTCAAAGAGAATGCCTGCAAAAATACATCTATTTCGGTATTTCATGCGGCTGCTGCCTCCTTCTTTGAGATTTGCCTGCATATTTGCAGGCATTTCATCAAACGCCGCTGCTCGGTAGAAAATAGATGTACCATTGCAGGTTTTTCGATTCGCATAACCTTCGAGAGACTCCGACCAGCCGATGCGCACGCAAAAAAAGCCAAATCCGACTGCGGAGTTGGCTTTGGCATTTGCTATCCTACTACTATAACGAAGTCCAAACCTTTTCAAGCCATGTATCGAAGTCGGCGCCTCTTTCGCCTTCATAGGCATCATAGACGTCGAGTCTCATCTTTTTCAGCTTCTCTTTAAACGCTTCGAAGGTATGACCTGCCGGCAAGCTTTTCTTAATTCGTACCAGGATTTTAGTAACGCCTTTGATTAGGTCGCCTGTTTTTCTCGTTGGCGGTTGAACGTCTTCGCCCCATTGCTTAAGCCTACGGTATGCGGCCTCTTGAACTTGATAGACCGTGTCGTTATTTAACCTGTGCTTGAGCACGTCGATCGTTTTGGGCGTGTTCCACTGACCCAGCTCTTCCACGGCATTCAATCGTTCTCTCCAACTGGACGTCCGATTCGCGGCTCCCTTTAGCTCTTCATAATTCGGAGGCAATTCATTTTTCACTTCATCTATGCTCAATTGAATCCATCCCGTCCATTGTGATTGTAAGCGCAAGTTAATACGCACCCTGCTCTATATAGTATAGGCTTCGTTTCTAACAAGCAACACGCTGCGCGTCAACCAACAACAATCCCCTCCATCCACCCTCCGGAAAATAAAAAGAACGTCCCCGCCAAGGACGCTCTTAAACATTCCATGCATGCACTCCGTACATTCACTGCATGCGCTTCGTACATTCACTGCTTGCGCTTCGTACTCTCCCTGCGCTCCGCACATTCACTACGCTCCGTTTGTCTCCCGCAGCCGAATCAGCTTACCCGCTCCCGGCTCCAAGCGGATCGTCAGGGCAGGCGCCTGATCGAATACGATGACGGATTCGGCCAGATCGTCGTGACTGAGGTTGACCATAAACAACGAATCGGGCTGCCCGTCGGCGGAGAAACAACCCGCGACGACCGGGTCGCCTTCCAGAGCGGTTACCGGTCCGAAGGACGGCAACACGCGCTCGACACCGTCCGGAATCTCCCCGCATACGAGAATGCCTTCCGGCTGCAAGGCCTGCAGGACCGGACCCACGACGGCCAGCTCCTCGTTGATTCGCTTGACGCGGTCGTACTGTTCGGTTCTGGAGCCGTCCTTGCGGATGAGCGCTTCCCCGAAGGTCTCGTTATTCCAATCGTCGGGCGACCAATAGGTAAAGTATTGGATCCCCACCGCTCCGAAAGCCAGACTCAGATAGACCTGCCAACGAAGCTCAGCTTCGTTCGGTTCCCTGTATTTGCCGTTGAACGACAGCGTCTGAATAAAAAGCCAAAACGGCACGTCGTGCCGGCGGCAAGCTTCGCTAATCGACCATAGGTTCGCAAAGTAGTCCGGTTTGTTCTTCTCCATCAAGAGCGGATAATGGTCGTACGACAACACCTTCGGCTTAAACGTGCTGAGAAATTGCTCCACATAGTCCGCGTATGTATCCGCCCCCCACATCGGAGGCTTCGCGTAAGTGGGCAGCAAATTGACGTACGCCAGACCGTCAGGCACATGCGTATAGTAGCTCTCGGCAAGCGCGGCCAACCGTTCGAATTCGCCGGCGCCCGGCTCGTCGAAGAACAAATGCCCCATATAGGCGGGATGCGCGGTATACGGGGCGACGAGCGGCCCCATTTGCGCCACCTCGGATATAGCCAGATTTTTCACGCGCGGATCGCTGACCAGGTACTTGAGGCCGTTCGCCTCGGCGCAATCGAGCGCCTTGCGCACCGTCTCCTCGCCATCCTCGATCTCCCTGAATCCGATTACAAAAGTAAACCCGCCGTCGCGTATTTCCTTGTATCGCTCGACGGAAATCTCGGCTGCCGGAGGCGGTACCCACATCCCGACCGGAAATGATTGCGCGCCGACAAAATCAGCTTTGCTCATGACCTGATCCCCCTGCTTACATATAATGGATTTGCGACCGGTACTGCGCAAGCAGCGCCCGGTTGTAATCGTCCCCGCCGTCCCGATTGCCGGACATGAACACCGGCGGCGTCATTCCGCGTTCGACCAGGAGCCGAAGCGTCTCCGAGATGACCGCATGCATCATCGTAATGCCGGTGACCGTGGAGATGGCGCCCGTCTTGACCGGCAGTCCCGCGATATCGAGTACCGCGTCTCCTTCCGGGCACATCAGATCCAGAACGAAATTCGCCACCTCGAATAGACGAAGCCCGCTGGCATGCCGGCTCGTTACGGCCCCGGAGTATGCCATTGAAGTCAACGCGACGACGGATATGCCTTGGTCCCGCGCCCACAAAGCCATCTCTACGGGAACGTCGTTGCGTCCGGACACCGAAGCGATAAACAGGACATCCCCCGCCCGGATCGGCGAGCCGGACAATACCGCTTCGGCGATGCCCGATATTCGTTCATATTGGCTCGTGAGCGTGACCGGACGAATGTCGAGCGTCATGCCCGGCAGGAGGATCGGATTCATGAGCAAAAAACCGCCGGCCCGGTAATACACTTCCTGGGCGAATATGCTGGAGTGGCTGCAGCCCGTAATATAAATCGACCGTCCGCTTTCTACCTTATCCGCAAGCATCGCCGCGACGGCGGTCATCGCATCGCGCTGCTCGCTTTGAATCCGCCGCACCGCCTCGGTCACGCTATGGCAGTACTCCGCGATCGGGTCCATCTCAATGTCCCGTCTCTTGGTAGCGCAGCATCTGCGTTTCGTTAAACTTGTCGCTGCCGGGGTTATTGATCGACTTAAGCACGGTCGGCTTGATCCCCCGCTCCAGCAGAAGTTGGACCGTCCTGGCTTCGATCGCCCACATGATGACGGCCGAAGAGATGCCCGAAGCCGGACAGATCGGCGCGTCCATATCCGGCACATCGATCATGGCATCCAGCGCCGGCGCACAGTTGTCGACTGCCAGGTCGGCCAGCTCGAACAGCCTTTTGCCGGTGGAATGATCGCTCTTCAACAGCTGCGAATAAGTCAGGCTCGTCAGCGCGATGACCGTGACGCCGAGCCGACGGGCTTCGAACGCGAGGTCGACGGGAAATACGGTTTTGCCCGATACGCTCCCGATGACAAGGACATCGCCGGGCTGGACGTTGCTCGACTTCAACGCATACTTCATCAGACCTTCGAGGCTGCGGTCCTTCTCCCCGTCCCCGGGGCGCTTGCGGACATCGTTGTCGATCTCGAACTTCATGGAGAGCCGCTTGAAGCTGTACAGCCCGCCCGCTCTATCGATTAATTCGCTGTCCAGCATGTGACCGGTGTCGAATACATGAAGACCCCGTCCCTGCTCGACCGCATCGGCGATGATGGCCGAGGCCTGATCGATCGCCTGGCTTTGCGTTTGCTCCACCCGATGAATTAATTCATTAATCTTCTGAAAGTAAACTTGCTTGAGATCGAACGGTTGTGCAAGGATAACCATACGCCTCCCCGGAATAGAATAACAGTTCGGAATACGCCGAAATCTTTCGTTATCTTTCGTTGTTTTACGTTTATATTATATTTTCCGGTTTTTACACTGTCAATTTTTATATTTTTTTCGTTTTCATTGTGAATCGTAAGGTTTTGATATAAAATCATCGTACATCCGTCCGTATATCGCATCGCGCAAGGAGAGATCGACGATGTTCGCTTCGCAAAGAAGAGACGAGATCTATAAATTAGCCCAGGATCGTCAATTCATCTCGGTTGCCGAACTGAGCAGCATGTACCAGGTATCCGAAGTCACCATCCGGTCCGACCTCAAGCTGCTGGAGCAGCAGGGCAAGATTACGAAAAACTACGGAGGCGCGTCCATTCTGAGGGAAGACGTGCAGCCGCTTTCCACGACATCTAAATTATTGAGCGACATCAAGGCGGCGATCGCGCACGAGGCATCCGCTTTGATCGAAGAAGGCGACAGCCTCTTCCTCGATTCGAGCTCGACGACGATTCTGATGGCGGACGCCATCGCCCAGATGAGCAATGTAACGGTCATTACCAACTCAATCCCGATCTTCGACAAGCTCAAGGAATACCGCAACGGAACGGTGATCGGCATCGCCGGCACCCTGAGTCCGTACACGCAATCTTTCGTCGGCCCCTTCGCCGAAGAGATGATCGCCAAGCTCAGGGTGAGCAAAGCCTTTATCGCGCCGAAAGGTCTCTTGCCGGAAGGGCTGCGGGATACGAGCGTGCAGGAGGCGGCCATCCGCAACAAAATGATCGCGTCCGCCGACAAGGTGATCGCGCTCGCGGACCATAGCAAATTCAACAACGAGAACGTCGTCTTCAGCATCAGCAGCTTCGACAAGGTTCGGCACGTGGTAACGGATCAGACGCCGATCGAGCCGTTCAGCCACTTTTTTCAGCAGAAGGGAATTGAAGTTCGCGTCGCTAACCTGACGTAGGCGGAGGATGTCCGATGAGATATATCGCATCGCTGGACGGAGGCGGCACCAAGCTAAGCTGCCTGATCGCCGACGAACAAGGCAAGCTTGTGGGCCGGTCGATCGCGGGCTCGACGAACTCGCAGTTCGATACCGCGGATGAGATCATATCGACCATTCGCTCGGGGGTTACGGAAGCGCTGGCGTCCGCGGGCATCGCGGCTTCGGACCTCTCGGCGATTTATACCGCGATGCCCGTCCTGAAGATCGAGATCATCCGACAAGCGCTGGACACGCTTGTCTGCGGGCATACGGAGATCCATATCTCGGACGAATTCACGCTGTCCCTGTTCGGCGCCATTCAGGAGCGGCACGGGAGCCTCGCGCTGGCGGGCACCGGATCGTTTGCCGGCGTGTGCAACCGGGACGGCTTTTCGGCAGTCGGCGGATGGGGCGCCATGATCGGAGACGAAGGCTCGGGGACGCACATCGGCCAGCAGGCGTTGGCGGCATGCTCGCTCATGGCGGACGGGCGCGGCCCGTCCACGATGATGTTGGAGCAGATTCTGCGCTTGTGGAATTTTCCCCGTCTACTGGACGTCATGATCATGCTCTATGCGACGAAGCTGAACGTGCAGCGCAAGCTCGTCGCCTCTCTCTGTCCACTCGTCGGACAGTGCGCCGCATCGGGCGACGAGGTGGCCGCCCGGATCCTCGCGGAGGCCGCCGGACAGCTAGCCGATCAGATGGTTCACTTGATCGGGAAGACCAACGCGCAAGACTTGCCGCTGACGGTATCGGGCGGGGTATGGAAATCGAGCCCGCTGCTGTTCCGATCGTTCGGCCGGCGCGTGAAGGAGCGCTACCCGGACATCGCCCTGATCCCGCCGAGGTTCGATCCCGTCATCGGGGGCATCTTGCTCGGGCTCGAGGCGGCCGGCATGGATGCGAAGCGGCTGGAGCACGCTTCGTATAGCGATTTTTCGTTCCCTAATCTAAGTTTGGATTGACCATTTGTTTTTAATATCCGATTCCCGCTTTGTGCGCCGTAGACAGATTCGACACGCTATGTTTTTGATATGGGGGATGCATAGATATAGACGGGGATTCGCCGCAATGGCGAGCAAGCAATCCATTATTGCCAACAACCGTTTTTTTTCATTTTCGCCATCGCCTTGCTCATCATCGGCGTCTCCATCGTCTGGAAGCCGTTCTCGCCGGCACCGTATGCACCGACGTCCGCGGACGAGATCGTTTTGCATGAAAATGAGGGCGTATATAATATCAACGACCAAATGGATTTTCTCGTGGATAAGAGCGGCGAGCGGACGCTTCATGTAATATTCTTTTGATCTCATACACTATTTTTTAAGGAAAATCGCCCTGACGGTCCTTTTAGGTTTGGCGGATATCCGAAACTTGCTTTGGCGGAACGCCTCTTGATGGTTCATCCGACAGCCGTTGCGATGGGTTGGGCCATCTTCGCCCGCCCGCGTTGTTCTTTCGCCGCAATGCCTGCAAATATACATCTTTTTTTGCCGTTGTCGCCCCTTCTGGGCAGAAAAGATGCAATAGTGCAGGTATTTTCCTCCATCAGTTCGATTACTGGCTTGCGCTTGGAATTTACCTGCACAATTGCAGGTATTTTATCAAGTACCGTTGGTCGGCAGAAAATACATGTACAAATGCAGGTTTTTCGACCCGCAAACCATCGAAAAGCACCGACACGCCGAAAGTTTGCCTATATGGGTTGGATAGCAGAGATAGCATCAGCCCAGCGTCTTTTCTTATAAAACGGCTCTCATTACCGCGACCTCGAACTCGCGGGAGGCTTCGGCATCGGAGCCTCCCGCGTTAGCCAGATTGGTCATGAGCACGGCGAAGAGGTCCTTGCCCGGATCGATCCAGAAATGCGTCCCCCATGCTCCGCTCCATCCGTAGCTGCCGATGGTCAGTGGCGTCCCCGCAGACTCCCCGTCCGTGATGACACGCATGCCGAGTCCCCATGTCTGCCACTCGGGGAAGCCCGCTATCGAGGCCGAAAGCTGCGGCGAAGCCATCTCCTTCACCGTGTCCGCATTTAAAATCCGCGTCCCTGCGAATTTTCCTTCGCCTGACAACATCCCCGCGAAGCGGCAGTAGTCTTCCAACGTTCCGAACAAGCCGGCCGCACCGGAATGATAGGTCGGATGGAAGAACGGGTTTTGTTCTTCCGTTCTACTTAGACCCCACTCGACGCTTTCATACAGCGGGACAAGCCGGCTGCGCTGCTCCGGCGATAGGACGAACGTCGTATCGCGCATGCCGAGCGGCTCGAACAGTGCCCTCCGCAGATAAATATCCAACGGCAGTCCCGAAGCGACCTCGACGATTCTTCCCGCAATATCGAACGCTGCAATCGGACTATACCCCGTCAACGCACCCGGCTGAAAATCGAGCGGTACGCTTGCCCAGGCCGGAATATGACCGGCCAACGTCGCGCCCTCGCCGGGCATCCGCATCTCGCGAAACCCGACCGGACCTTGCCCCAAGCCGCAGCTATGGGTGAGCAGGTCCCGCACCGTTATCGGACGGGCCGCGGGTTCCAGCGTATAGGAGGCAGCGACTGTTGGCATCGCGCCGGCCGGGGCCTCCGGGTCCGGTTCGTAAGCGGCAACGGACGCTTGAACGTCAGGTACAGCGACATTGGCATTCCCGCCGAATTCCGGTACGTACTTGCCGATCGGATCCGTCAACCCGATTTTTCCCTGCTCCACCAATGTCATGACGGCGACCGCCACGATCGGTTTCGTCATCGAAGCAAGCCGGAAGACCGCTTCCTGCCGAAGCGGCCGCCCGTTCTCCTTATCCGCATAGCCCTGAACCGCGCATAGCGCGATCCTTCCGCCCCGCGACACGAATGAAGCCGCTCCCGCCAGCTTCCCCTCGCGGATGCGCCGTTCGAGCAGCTCCGCGACAACGCTCAGCTTGCCTGCGTCAAAGCCGCCTTCTTCCGGCGATCCCCAAGCCTTCCATGCTTCAAATGCCATAATCCGTCATCTGCTCCTTAGCCACGTCAGGGCCAATTCGAACCATTTTTGGCAGCCTGCGTTGATATGCGTATCGTCCGCCGCCGATGTCGCATCGGCCAGCGACAGCCCGTGAACGCCGCTCTCGAATACATGTAGCTCGTACGGAATACCCCGATCCCCGAGCGCCATCGCCCACAGCAACGAATTGCGTGCGCTGACGAGCTCGTCGTCGGCCGTATGCCACAGAAAAGTCGGCGGCGTGCCGGCGTTTACGTAACGCAGCGGACTGTTCCTCTCCTTTTCGTCGATGGAAGGATCCGGACGTCCGAAGTGCGCCCGATAGACGAGCAGCTTGTACGCCTCCTGTTCCTCCCGTTCGAGCGCAAGCGCGTGGTGGACGAGCGGATACCCTAGAACGAGGGCATCCGGACGAAGAAGGCTCGCCTCCGCCCCGAACCTCTCCCGCAGCATGTCTCCCGACCAATGCGCGCCCAGACTCGCGGCGAGATGCCCGCCCGCGGAGAAGCCGACGACGGTGATTCGCCCCGGATCCACGCGCCATTCCGCGGCGTTCCTTCGCACCGTTGCCAACGCTTCGGCCAATTCCAGCAGCGGCTGCGGATAAGCGGCGTTATCGTTGCCCGGCGGGCTCGCGTTCAAGTCGGGTACGTGTTCGCCGAACCATGTGGTGTATCTCAATACGAAAGCATGATACCCATGCGCCGCGAACCGCAAGGCGACCGGCTCCGCTTCCCGGTCCGAGGTGCTCAGGTACCCGCCGCCGGGACAGACGACGACGCCCGGCCGCAGCCGCCCCGTCTGAAATTCCCTGGAGTCGTGCAATACGTATTTCTGAAGCTGGGCATTCCCGCTCCCGATCTGCAGCGGCATCGTCTCCGCGATCATCCTTGCGCCGCCTCCTTTCCTTCATCGTCATCCTTTAACCGCTCCGGAAGTCAAACCTTGCACGAAGTATTTTTGCAGAAAGACAAACAGCAAGAATAGAGGAACGAGAATCATACAGATCGCCGCCGTCATCAAGCCCCAATCCGTTGCGTATTGGCCTTGAAAATTAATCAATCCGACAGTAAGCGGAAGCCCCTTCTCCGTCGTCAATGTCGAGATCTGCGCCCATAGCAGCTCCCCCCAGACGAAGCAGAAGTTCAGCACGGTGCAGGTCGCGATCGCGCCTCCCGTCAGCGGGAAGACGATGCGGAACATCGTGCTCATCTCCCCGCTTCCGTCCATTCTCGCGGACTCCAGCAGCTCCGAAGGGATCGAGAGGAAAAAGTTGCGCAGAATGACGATCGTACCGGGAAGCAGCCAGCCCACGTAAGCGATAGTGACGGGAACGTAAGTGACGCCGAGCAATTTTAGCTTGGACATCATCATATAGAGCGGGAGCACCATCGATTCCGTCGGCAAAATCTGAATGACCAGGAGCAAGCCGACGATTGCCCCGGCGAACGGGACCTGAAGCCGTGCGAGCGCATAGGCGGCAAAGGCGGCTACGACCGTCACCATTGCCAGCGTAACCAGGGCGATAACGACGCTGTTGTAGAAATATTCGCCCAGCCGTCCGACCTCGAATGCTTGAACGTAATTGTCGACTAAAAAGGAGCGCGGAAAGGCCCAAATGTCCGAGAAAAATTCATCCGATGTCTTGAGCGACGTTAGGAGCGTAAACAATAGTGGATACAGATTGACGACCGTCAGACAGACGAGAACCGCCCTCATCGCATATCCGCCCAGCGGCATTCTAGTATTCATAGACATTCCCTTTCGTCAGCTTCCTCGACAACGCGATGATCAATGCCACGACGATCGTCAGCATGACGGAGATGGCGGCGGAATAACCGAATTCGTTGTATCGAAACGCGACATCGAGCATTCTGACGGGCACCGTCCGCGAAAAATCGCCCGGTCCGCCCCTGGTCATCGCCCATACGATGTCGTACGTCTTGAAGGAAAGAATCAGCATCAGCATCGTGACCAATCGAATCGTCGGCATGATGAGGGGGAGAATAATGACGCGGGCTTGCCGGACGGCTCCGAGCCCCTCCAGCTTTGCCGCTTCGAACAGCGAGCCGGGCAAAGAGATGATCGCGGTGTAGGCGAGCATCATGACGAATCCGGAAAACCGCCAGCCGCCGATGACGGCGATCGTCCACAGGACGATTCCAGGCTCCGCCAGCCATGCATGCTCCAGGCTTTGAAGTCCTATCGCCCGCAGCACGTGGTTGAGCAGTCCCGTATCGGGACTGAGCACAAACGTGAACAACAAGCCGATGACGACGAGCGGCATCATGGCCGGCGCAAAAAATACGAACCGGTAGAACGCCCCCTCCCTGCGCCCGGCCCGATGAATCAGAAGCGCGAGCAGCAGCCCGGATACAATCGCGATCGCGGAGGACACGACGGCGATGAAGATCGAGTAGTAGAATCCCTTGAGCGTCACCGTATCTTGAAAAAAGTTTGCATAGTTGCTCCATCCTGCCGCCTTCATCGCTCCCATGCCGTTCCAGGACGCGAAGGAGAGAACCGCGTTCCATCCGATCGGGACGACCATCGTCGCCCCGATGAACAGTAAAGCGGGGATCAGGAACGCCGTTCCGAGCAGTCTTGTTCTGAGCGTCAAAGCCGAATCGTGTTTGCCGAATTTCAATGCGTCGGACCTCCCGTCGAGCGAAGCGGGCAGCCCGAGCCGAACTGCGCCCGAATGGCCCGCTTCGCCGCATACCGCTCTTATTTGATCGCTTCCAGCCTCAGCTTCTCCAATTCCTCCAGCGAGGACTTCCCGTTGAAGATATAGCTCGCCGGCATCTTCGCGTTGAGAATGTCGGTGATCTTCGTCGACAGATGCATGACTTCCTCGGATTGAATATTTGCGATATCCTTCGCGTACAGCGCGAAGTTGGGATCTTCGGACCGGACGCCGCTTACGGTAACGGGGGCGCCCGTATCGACGCGCTTCTGCAGCACCTCGGCGCTGGTCAAATACTTGATAATCTCCACGGAGGCTTCCGGATGGGTCACGTTGGCCGGAACCATGTACCCGTTCGAGCCTCCCAATACATGATTCAGTCCCATGTTCGGCCAGCTCACGATCTGGACGTTGGGCAATCCCGATTCCTTGACCGACTGCGCCGCGAGAATGTTGACGTCCGCCTTGACCGCGATCTTGCCCGCCTTGAACGCGACGTTCACCTGCTCCAGCGTCGTGGACAGCGCGCCCTTGCCTGGATATACGTACTTGTCGTACAGTGCTTTGGAAGCGTCGAACGCTTTGACCGCGAGCGGATCGGTGAACGGGATTTTTCCGGCGGCGAAGTCGCTCCGGGTTTGTTCGTCCGGCCATACGGTGATCAGATTGTTGCGGGGCACCCAGGCCCCCCAATCCTTGTACAGGCCAAATGGCACGATACCCGTCTTTTCCTTGATCGTCTCCAGCGCCTTGATAAAATCGTCCCAGCTTAACGGACCGTCCGGAAAAGAGACGCCCGCTCGGTCTGCGATATCCTTATTAACTTCGAGCAGCGGATACACGGCCGCGTATGGAACCGCATACACTTTGCCGTCGTACGTTCCCGCCGAGAGCGCGTCTCCGACGAACGTTTTTTTCCATGCCCCGTCGTCCGCCTCCAGATAAGGGGTCAAGTCCAGCGCCATATCGGAATCGACGAATGTCTCCATCGCACCCGGCCAGTACATCGCAACGTCGATCGGCTCGCTGGCCGCGATCGTCGTTTTCAGCGTCTTCTCGACGTTCGAATCCCACGCCTTAAACGTAATGTCGTATTTATCCTTGAAATGCGCGGCGACCATTTCCTCTTCGATCTTGCTGCTCGGATCGTCCACGGGAGCGATCATCAACGTCAGCTTAAGCTTCTCCCCCGCTTTGCCGCCGGACGCCGAAGCCGTCGCCGAAGCGCCGGCGGATTCCGAGGCGGGCGCAGAAGCCCCCTCTTCGGACTTGCCGCAAGCCGCCAGCACGAGCGACATGCCAAGCAGTGCCGATAGAAGCCTCCCCGCTTTCCCTCTTTTCAACATGCCCAGACCTCCTCTATTTTCCGAACGGGAAAAAGAAAAAACCGTATCCCGGGTAACTTAACGAGCGCGCGTCGTTAGATCCCATTATACGGTTCGCTGGTTGCCGCCACTATTTAAAAAATCTACGAAAATGTTTGCTAATCTTCGATTTACGCGTCGCGGCCGCTTAAGGCCGGTTTTTCCTGAATGCCGTCGGCGGCCGGCCCTCCAGCTTGCGGAACACTTGCGTGAAATAGGCGTAATCCGCAAAACCGACCCGCTCGCCGATCTCGTAAATGCGGTCCGTCGTCCCTTCGATCAATTCCTTCGCCTTGGCGATTCTCAGCCGGTTGACGTACTCACGGAACGGAACGCCCATCTCTTTCTTGAACAGGTGGCTAAAGTAGTTGGGCGTCTTGCCCACGTGTTCCGCGACCCGCTCGACCGTCAGCTCTTGCAAATAATGCTTCCGGATGTACGCGTCCGCAAGCTGCATGAGCGCGCTCAGCCGAGAGGCTCCGGCGCTCCCGTAAGCCTTGAATGCTTCATCGTAGGCGCTCCGGACGAAATCCGCATATTCACCGATCTCGAAGAAGGAGCGGCTATCCAGTTCCTCAGACCGAACCTGTACGAATTCGGCTAGCTCGGCGGACGGTTCCCGGAAGAGGGCGAGCAATCGAATCAAGGTTTTACAATAAGCCGCAACGCTTTTCTCGCTATATGCCCTTTCTTCGCGCAGCCTGACGAACTCGGCGTCGATCCGCTTGGACAAGCGCTCTCCTTCTGCTTCGCGGATAAGGGCTTTGAAATCTACGTCATCGTCAAGACCGCGGATCGTGTCGTCCCGAAGCCGATCCGCGTCGTCGAACGCATGGACCGCGCCCTTGCCGGCGTACAGTCTCCGATCGAGCGCTTCCTTTGCCTGCGAGAGCAGATCGTTAAATGCAGCGGCGTTGCCCGGTGCGCTGATTCCCGCCGACCACGCGTTTTCCCCAACCGCCGACGTCGCGCGAACGATCTCCGTTAACCGGTTTTTTAACGAGGCCGCGGCGTGCCGGGCGTACAAGTACGAAGTCGTCTCCAGCTTAAGCAGCCCGATCAAGGATCCGCCCTTCGTCCCCAGCCATAATTCGCCGGCTTCCGATTCCCGTCCTTCTCTCGCCCGAAGCAGCATCGCGTCGACGGAAGAACGGGCTTGCGCCGTCTCCGCCCCCCGCCGATCCGGCTCTACTCGGACGAGGAGCAGCGTCCCTTTCGCGTCGAACCGATAATATTGCGCTAATCCATCCAGCAGAATGAGCCGATCGCGAATTCGCCCGCACGCGAGATCCTCGACGAAGAGTTCCTTGTGGGAAGCCAAATACTTTCGAAACGTCTCTTCCGATACCCGTTCCCGGACGATCTCCTCGCTAACCTTCTTGATAAGCCGGATCAAGCTCCGGGCGCGAATAGGCTTCATCTCGTAGTCGGCCGCATCCCATTGAATCGCCTTCTTGAGATATTTGAAATCGTTGTAGCCGCTAAGGATAATCACCTTTGTCGCGGGCCTTGTTTCCTTAATCCGCCTAAGCAGCTCCAAGCCGTCCATTCCCGGCATCCTGACGTCTGTCACGACCAGCTCGGGCAACGCCGCGGAGAACAGCTCGAACGCCTCGGTTCCGCTCGACGCCGTCAGAACCTCCTCGATTCCCAAGGAAGCCCAATCTATCCCCTCCTTGATGCCCTCCCGGATTTGCCTGTCATCGTCGGCGATCAACAGCTTCATCGCGCCAACTCCTCGTTCGCGTTCTCGGTAGCGGGGACGAGCAATTCGACGACCGTCCCCTTGTTTTTCTTGCTCCTGAAGGTCAAACCGAACTCCCGCCCGTACTGCAGCTTGATCCGCTCGTCGATGTTCCTGAGCGCGAAGCCGTCCTGACGATCGCCGTCTTCGGATAACATTCGGGTGATGCGTTCCTGATCCGCGCCGAGGCCGTCGTCCGATACGGCCAGCCGGATCTTTCCGCCTGCCTTTTCGATGCGAACCTCGATCGTTCCGCCTTCCAGCTTCTCTTCCAGCCCGTGAAGAATGGCGTTCTCCACGAGCGGCTGCAGAATAAGCTTCGGCACTTGATGCGCGAGCAGCTCCGGATCGACCTCGGTCCGCAGTTTGATTCGCTGTCCGTATTTCGCTTGCTGGATGAACATGTAGCTTTCCAGAAACGCCAATTCGTGGCCGATCGTCACGATCGGCCGCCCTTTGCTCAGCACGTGCTTGAAAATTTCGGACAGCGCTTCGATCTGCTCGCTTACGTCGTAATTTCTGTGCTTCATGGCCAGCCAATGAATCGAATCGAGCGTGTTGTACAGAAAGTGCGGATTGATCTGTGCCTGCAAGGCAGTCAGCTCCGCCTCTCTGCGCCTGATACGGCTGACGTAGACGTCGTCGATCGTCTGCTTGAGCTGCTCGGCCATTCGGATGAAGCCCAGGTGGATCTCCCCGATCTCGTCCTTGGACGCGCCGTCCAGGACAATGTTGAAATTGCCCGTGCGCAGCTTGGCCATCTCCGCCCGCAGTCTGCCTAGCGGTTTAATCCAATAGCGATGCTGCACGAGCGAGAACAAGAACCCGAACAGGACGCATAAACCGATCGCAATCAGAAGAACGGTGTTAAGCGTCGTCTTCAACAAAGTGAACGAGCTTTCCGGAATGGTCTGGACGAGCACCCAGCCCGGGCCTTCGATGCGATAAAACAGGACGATGTTTTTCCCGCCGCCGAGCTTTTTCCCGAAGAAGCCCTCGTTACCGCCGGTTATCCCCGGCATGATCTGTTCGTAATGCGCATACGTATGGCCGATCGCGCTTCTATCGGACGAAGACAACACCTTGCCGGAGGCGTCGAGCAGGTCAATCTGCGAGCCGTCGTACGAATTGATACCTTGGTAGAAACGGCGCACGGCTTCCTCGGAGACGTTCAGCTTGACGATGCCAAGATCTCTGCCGTATTTATTAAAATCCATAATCCTTCGATAGGCGTACAGCCGCGTATCGTCGGAGGTCCAATACAGCTTGCCCATCAACGCCGAGGCTCTCTGCGCTTGCCCGGCGTCGACGGCGGCGTCCAGCGTGCCCATCTGAAACACGACCCGGTCGCCTGCGATCATACTAATCGTATCGTAATAGGCTTTAGAGCCTTTCAAATCGTCCAGCCATGCAATCATTTCCCGGTAGATCTGGTCGTAATCCAGCTCTTTGTTGTATTCTTCCTTCAAAAACTTCTGGATTTGCGCGTTCCCCATCATCCGCAAGGTGAGATCATTCGTATCCGAGATCAGGGAGTCAAAATTCTGTCTCGTCTGCTTAAGCGTCTGCAACGCGATATCGCTCGATTTGCTGAGCGTAAGCCGCGTGAACTGGTGGTTCAAATAAAAACCGGCGAGCAGCAACGGCACGACGATCAGCAAGGCGATGCACAGAAAAAGCTTTTGCTTTAAGGGCATATCCCCGAAATTAAAGCGAATAAGCCGTGCCTCCCTTCGACATCCCGGTTAGCCATTTACTTTACACTATATCCCAGGGGACCGACAATACCGGACTGGCCTTTTGAATTACCCGATATAGCAAAAAGAACGCCCGATCAAGGGCGCCCTCAAATACACATGACCATTCTTCACGGCGGGCAGGTTGTCCCAGATCGAGCCCCGGAACAAGCGGAGCTTCGTATCGTAATCCGTTATACGGGCTTCCGTTCCGTTTAAATCAAGCCCGATTTTTGCAGCAAATTCTGCATAATCGTGGCTACTTCCGCTCTCGTCATATTGGCTTTCGGCGCAAGCGAAGCGGCGCTTCTTCCTGCTACGATTCCTGCTTGCACGCTGTCCGCGACACCGCTTTGCGCCCATACGGATACGCTGGCCGCATCCGCGAACGGATGAAGGACTGCATCTGCCGCTTGAACCGAGAGCTTATCCTTCAGTCCTGTAAGCTTCATCGCATTGGCAAGCACCGCCATCGCCTGTTCGCGCGTTATTTTGTCATTCGGCCGGAACGTCCCGTCCTCGAAGCCCGCGATCAGCTTGTACGCATAAGCAGTATTGACCGCGTCGCCGTACCAGTCCGATGTCTTCACATCCGAGAATGGCGTCGCTTCATGGTCCGGTTTGAGCCCCAAAGCCCGAACGATAATGGCCGCGAACTCGGCGCGCGTGATATCCCGGTCCGGACTGAACAGGCCGTCCCCGGTGCCTTGGATAACCATGCGCGAGCCCATATCGTTAACGGCCGTTTTCGCCCAGTGGTTCGCGACGTCCGAGAATTCGAGCGGATGCCATACGACCGCGTACGTGCTGTTGGTCAAGCTGTTTATTTTCGCAAAATACTTGCCTTCGACGAGAACGATCTTGGTTGGCACATGCCGCGCGGTTCCGTCTGCGTCAACGACGACGCCCGTCGTTATGCGATTCGGGTCGATGCCGTCCGGCAGAGCTACCATGCGTTCGACGTAAACGTTAAAGGCCGTGACTTCGACCGTTTTACCGCCGTAGGTGGCTGACACCGTGAAGTCAACCGCAGGCAAGATAACGGAGAATTCGCCCTTCGATGCCGCGTTCTCGACCACCTTCGCCATCGTCTCGGACGTTTGCGCAATGGCGACTTTTAATTGAATGTCCTCCAGCTTCACGCCGCTGCCGAACTTGCCGGCCAATTCGTCGATGTTGATCTGCTTCGCCGGCAACGTGTAGGTTCCCTTTTCTGTCTGCAGAACGAGCGTAGCCGAGAGGCTTTCCATATTTTTGACCATCCGGCCGGTCAACTCGCCGACGATAACGTTCGATGCCGACTTGACCGGAATGATGACGACGGCATTCGCGCCCTCCGAAGCCAGCTTCGCCTGCAGCTTGACCGGATCGACGGCGACCGTCGTTGTCTTGACGCCGCCCGATTCCGTCGTCATGGCTTTGCCCGCACTTTCAGCCTTGCCGTTCACCAGTACGTCGACCGACTCTTCCTTCGGACCGGCAGTTCCTGTCGGTACCTCATTCGAAGGCTGAGGAGCCGCCGGCTCGGCGATTACAATCGCCGCCGTTTGGCCAAACCTCACGACTTGGCCTTGTGCATCCACCTCGGCTACGCCAATCTTGTCGCCGTTCGCCGCCGGGATCATCCCGTCGCCAGGAACGTTCGAGTAGCCGCTAAGCGTGTCGCCGACATTCGGTACAACGACCGTGCCGTTGCCAAAATTAAAGTACACCATCCGGTGATTGTCATCGGCGAGAGGGGTTACCGTAATCTGGGTCCTGCCGTCATTGGTTGCGCCACTCGGATCCGCTGCGGTTATCGTCAACCCGCCAGCCGGAACGGCCATATTTGTCGTGAAAATCAGCGTAGTCGCCGGACCTGCCGGCACGGAGCCGCTGGCTGCCACCCTCACCAGGACTGTATGCTCGCCGCTTAGCTGCGGCATGTTGGTGCCGTCATATCGGACATAAGCGCCGCCGTCGACCGAAAATTCCATCGTCGTGTCCAAACCGACAATTACGTTGCCCGTATCGTCCGCGCTCACATTCGATGCCTCCGGAAGCGTCGCATCCGAGTCATGGATGGTCACTTGAGCGGGGATGGAGGCAAAATCCGATGACGTTGCTGCCAACCGTACGTAATAGACGCCAGGCGCCAGCCCGACAACCGACGTCCCGGTCACGCTTGTCCATGTTCCGGTAGTTCCCTCTTTAAACTGCATGCCGAGATTGACATGAAGGATCGAACCATTGTTAGCGCCGTTATATGTGACATCCGTAACGGATAGATTGACTGGAGCTGCCGGGCGAGCCGGCAGGGCAAGCGTCTGCGCAAAGCTGTCTGTCGTCGTCGCGCCATTGCCCTTCTTCACCAGGTTCACGTCCGTGCCCAGCCAGCCAGCGTCGATCTGTACCTTGCCGCTGCCGTCTGCCGTCACTGCCGTGCCATTAACGGTATAGGCGCCGTTCACCGCCAGTCCCGACAGCTGCTCCGCTGCGTAGTCGATCTCCGCCTCCGGCTGCGCTTCCTGCGTCGCGACGAACGCCGCGATTGTGACCGTTTGCGCTGCCGATACGAAAGACGAAGACGTTGCTTTGACGCGCACATTGTACGTACCCGGCGCCAACCCCGTTACGCTCGTGCCGGTGATATCCGTCCAGCTGCTGGCCGCTGCCTGTTTGTACGCCATCGCCGACGTCACATTTGTCAGCGTACCGTTGCTGCTGTTGATGGTACTCTCGTCCGTCTTGCCTGCCGTCGGCGCCGCTGGGCGAGCCGGTACGCTCAGCGTCTGCGCCAAGCTGTCGGTCGTCGTCGTGCCGTTGCCTTTCTTCACCACGTTCACGTCCATGCCCAGCCAGCCGGCGTCGATCTGTACCTTGCCGCTGCCGTCCGCCGTCACTGCCGTGCCGTTGACGGTATAGGCGCCGCTGGCCGCCAGTCCCGTCAGCTGCTCCGCCGCGTAGTCGATCTCCGCCTCCGGCTGCGCTTCCTGCGTCGCCGTGAACGCAGAGATGGTGACCGTTTGCGCTGCCGATGCGAAAGACGAAGACGTTGCTTTGACGCGCACATTGTACGTACCAGGCGCCAACCCCGTTACGCTCGTGCCGATGATGCTTGTCCAGCTGCTAGCCGTTGCTATCTTATACTCCATCGCCGACGTCACGTTCGTCAGCGCACCGTTGCTGCCGTTTATGATACTCTCGTCCGTCTTGCCTGCCGTCGGTGCCGCCGGGCGAGCCGGTACGCTCAGCGTCTGCGCTAGGCTGTCGGTCGTCGTCGTGCCGTCGCCCTTCTTCACCACGTTCACGTCCGTGCCCAGCCAGCCGGCGTCGATCTGCACCTTGCCGCTGCCGTCCGCCGTCACTGCCGTGCCGTTGACGGTATAGGCGCCGCTGGCCGCCAGTCCCGACAGCTGCTCCGCTGCGTAGTCGATCTCCGCCTCCGGCTTCGATTCCTGCGTCGCCGTGAACGCAGAGATGGTGACCGTTTGCGCTGCCGATACGAAAGACGAAGACGTTGCTTTGACGCGCACATTGTACGTCCCCGGTGCAAGTCCCGTTACGCTCGTACCGGCGACATTCGTCCAGCTACTAGCCGATGCCGTCTTATACTCCATCGTCGGCAGCACGTTCGTCAGCGCACCGTTGCTGCCGTTTATGGTACTCTCGTCCGTCTTGCCTGCCGTCGGCGCCGCCGGGCGAGCCGGTACGCTCAGCGTCTGCGCCAAGCTGTCGGTCGTCGTCGTGCCGTTGCCTTTCTTCACGATATTCACCGTTAAGCCTATCCAACTCCCGGCGATCTTTACCTTACCGCTGCCGTCCGCCGTCACCGCCGTACCGTTGACTGTATAGGCACCGTTCGCCACAAGTCCCGTCAGTTCCTCCGCCGTGTAGCCGATCTCAGCCTCCGGCTTCGTCTCGAGCAACATCGCCGCAGTGACCGTAATCGTTGCGGTGCCTTTTTTGCTGCTATCAAACGTTGACGTTGCCGTAATCGTATAGTCGTCCGGCCTGGCATCCGCTGCAACGGTCACGTTCCCCGTGCCGCTCACCGCCACCTTGCCGCCGGCGTCGCTGCTCGTCCACGTTACCGTCTCCGCCGCACCGTCAACCGCCTCTACCGCAGCTGCGAGCTGCTTGCTTCCGCCTTGCACCACACTTGCTTTGTTCGGACTGACGCTTACGCTGCTTATTGCCGGCGCTACCGGACCGGATTGTATGATCGTTCCGCCTAGCCCTACCGCGACATACGTAGCGGTTCCAAAGGTGAAGCCTAATAGATCGCTTGCAGTGCCGCTTGCCCGGCTCGTCCAGCTCACTCCGTTGCCGGAGGTCATCACCGTTCCGCTATTCCCCACTGCTTCAAACATGCCGTTGCCGAAGTTGACGCTATTAAGTTGAGCGGTAACGCCACTCGTTTGTTTCACCCAGTCGGTTCCATTGCCAGAGGTAATAATCAGTCCGCTTACGCCTACCGTTACATAGGTGCCCTTTCCGAAGGCAACGCCCTTCAGCAGACTCGCGGTGCCGCTCGTTCGGCTAGCCCAGCTCATTCCGTCGTCAGAGGTCACAATCGTTCCGCTTGCGCCTACCGCTACGAACTTACCGTTTCCAAAGGCGACGCCGGTCAGTGCATTCGTAGTGCCGCTCGTTCGGCTGACCCAGTTCACGCCGTCGATGGAAGTTAAAATCAATCCGCTTTGGCCTACCGCCACATTGATACCGTTTCCGTAGGCGACGCTAGCCAAAAGAATCGTAGTGCCGCTCGTCCGGCTCGTCCAGGTCGCGCCGTCATTCGAGGTCATGATCGTTCCGCTTTGACCTACCGCCACATACTGGCCGTCACCGTAGATGATGCCGTAAAGAACATTCGGCGTGCCGCTCATCCGACTCATCCAGCTTGCGCCGTCGCCGGAGGTCAAGATCGTTCCACCCGAAGACACGGCCACGTAAGTGCCGTTTGCATAAATGACTCCATATATATTACTTGTAGTGCCGTTCATCCGGCTCGTCCAGCTTGCTCCGTCCGTGGACGTCAATATCGTCGTTTCCCCTACCACGACATACATCCCGTTTCCATTCGTAACGTTAGTTAGCGTAAGGGTCGTGCCGCTGCTTCGGGTTGTCCAGCTGACTCCGTCGCTGGAGGTTAAAATCGCTCCATTGTGCCCGACCGCCGCAAAATTGCCGTTATCGAAACTGATGCCGACAGCGGTATAGGTATTGGTCGAACTGTTTCTCCAAAGCACGCCATCGTTGGAGAATACAGTCCTTCCCAAATCGCCCAGCGCCACGAACCGACCGTCCCCGTATGCGACGTCCTTCAGCGTACCCGTATAGCCGCTCGTTTGACTCGTCCAGTTCACGCCGTTGTTGGAGGTAATAATGACTCCGCTGGTTCCCACCGCCGCATACATACCGTTTCCGTAGGCGACGCCATATAAAATATAGGAAGTGGAAATGCCGCTCGTTCGGCTCGTCCAGGTTACGCCGTTGCTGGAGGTCACGATTTTTCCGCTGTTCCCGACCGCCACATACAAGTTATCTCCATAAGTGATCCCGACAATGTTCGTCGTAAGTCCGCTCGTTCGACTCGTCCAACTCGCACCATCGCCGGAGGTGAGGATCGTTCCTCCTGCTCCGATTGCGACAAACATGTTGTTTCCCCAAATGACGTCTTGCAGAAAACTTGTCGTGCCGCTCGTTCGGCTCGTCCAATTCGCTCCGTCGCTTGAGGTTATTATCGTTCCGTTGTTTCCTACCGCCACAAAGGTGCCGTTTCCAAAAGCAACGTCGCTTAGCGTATTCCCCGTGGGCAACGGACTCCGCAGCGTCCACGTATCCAGAGACCCAGCAACAGCATACTGAGGAATAATGGCCACGATTAAAAACAATACGGTAACGATCGATATCCAACGTTTGATCATTATTTTCTTCACTCGCCTTCATGCTGATTTACGTTGGTGCCATTATAACGAGAACGATGTTGCAAAATTGTTGCAAACAAAAAAGAAACCCGCTATGGGGTTCCTTCATGCGATAGCGTCAATCCGTCAAGGCG
Organism: Cohnella sp. GCM10020058; assembly: GCF_042683485.1. Classification (NCBI taxonomy): domain Bacteria; kingdom Bacillati; phylum Bacillota; class Bacilli; order Caryophanales; family Paenibacillaceae; genus Cohnella; species Cohnella sp. GCM10020058. Next base: position 374,411 of record NZ_JBHUJV010000025.1, on the reverse strand, counting down.
CGAAGCAACCCTGCAATCGTATCGCCCGGCAAGGCGCCAAGCTCGGCCCGGATCAACTCGGCATACGCTTCATAGTAGTCGTGCGCCCGCCTAGAACCGCCGAGCCGATATTGCAGCTTCAAGGCCGCTTCCCGCAGCGATTCGTCGTAAGGGTCGTGCTCGACCAGCAGCTCGGCCAGCCGCAGCGCCTTGAGCGGCTCCGTCCCGGTTCGCTCATCATACAGGAGCAGCTTTTTCCCCATTTGCAAAAAATACTGGCGATACTGCTTGCGGTAAGGCTCGCACCAGGCGCCGTCGAATTCTTGCAGGAACGGTCGGCTGCAGCGGTGAACGAGCTGCTCGATATGCGCCAGGTTATTCGGGCCCGGCTCGAAGGCATCCAGCGCGAACAGCTCCAATTCAGCGGCGTCCACGCCCGGCAATTCATCGGACAGGACGAGTCTGTAGCCGTTCCTGATCGAAGTCAGCGCGATCCCCGAGCCCGAATCCCTTAACGTCTTGTTGATCCGGCTAACCGTGCTTCTAAGATTAATGCCCGCCTTCTCTTCATTCTGGGTCGGCCAGAGCGCCTCGAACAGCGCCCACTTGCTGACCTCCTTCTCCCACGGCTGGAGCAGCATATAGGCCAGCAGCTCCGCGCACTTGGAAGTGACCCAGCGCACCGGATCCGGACTTCCATCCAAATAAAGCGCGAACTTGCCGAACAGTTCGACCGCAACCGCCCGTTGTCCGCCGCTGCCCACGTCTCTCGTACGATGCTGCCGCCTCTTTTCGACCCGCTCCAGCGAACGCTGCAAGTCCTCCTCCATCACCGGCTTCAGCAAATAGTCGAGCGCGTTCACCCGAAACGCATCGATTGCGTATTGATTGTGAGCGGTAATAAACACGACCTCCATGTCGAGTTTGTCCGCGTATACCCGCTCTGCGATCTCGAGCCCATTCAGCTCCGGCATTTCGATATCCAAAAACAGCACGTCCGGCTGCAGCGATCTTGCCATTCCGAGCGCCTCGTGCGGGTTCGCGCAGCGGCCCAGCACCGTCACGCCGGCGCCCGCCAGCATCCGGCCGATTTGCTCCGCAACCAACGGCTCGTCGTCTACGATCACAGCTCTCATTCCGATTCGCCCGCCTCTCCGTCAGCGTCCGCCTCTCCCTCCCATTTGCGTGAAGGAATCAGGAAAGCGACTGTTGTCCCCTTGCCCTGTAAGCTCTCGATCCGCAGGCCTTGCCCGTATTCATTCATCAGCCGCTTATGCACGTTGATCAGGCCGATGCTTCCCTCCATTCGCTCCGGCTTCAGCATACGATTCAACTGCTCGTCGGTCATGCCGACCCCATCGTCCTGTACGGCAATCCGCAGCCCGTCCGGCTCCCGTTTCGCCCGAATGACCACCGTGCCTCCCGACAGCCGTTTCATAACGCCGTGGCGAATCGCATTTTCAACCAGCGGCTGCAGGATCAATGCCGGAATCATCGTCTCCGCTCCGACATCCACATCCCAATCCACGTTCAGTCGCTCGCCGAACCGCGCTTTTTCCAGCTCGATGTAAGACTTCGTCAGGGACAGCTCGCGCTTCAGACTGACCTTGGCGTGCCGGGGGTCCAGATCGAAGCTGAGCCGCAGATAGTTGCTGAATTCGCCCAGCAGCTTGCCCGCCCGCGCGCCGTCGCTGTAGCATAACGAGATAATCCCGCTCAACGCATTGTAGACAAAATGGGGCTTGATCTGCGATTGCAAGAACAGCGTCTCCATGCGAATGGCCTGTCCGACCGCTTCCTTCAGCTGCAGCAGCGTCTGCACGCGGGCCAGCAGCTCCTTGCCGCTGAACGGCTTCACCAGGAAGTCATTGGCCCCCGCCTCGAGGCCCGTCGCGACATCGGCCGGCGAGTTGCGCACCGTCAGCAGCAATACGGGCAGCTCATAGAGCGGGTGCTCCGCCCGAATGCGCCTGCACACTTCATACCCGGAGATTCCGGGCATCATCACGTCGAGCAGAACAAGCGACAGTTCGCCGCGATGCTGCTGAATTACCTTGAGCGCGTCCGCACCGTTGTACGAAGTTAAAATGTGATAGCGACTGGGCGCAAACCACTCCTGCAGCACCTTGATGTTGGAGGCGTCGTCATCTACGAGCAAGATCTTAACCTTGCGGGATGGCATCGCCCCATACGGTGGCGTCTCTTCCGCCGGCGGTGTTTCTTCCGTTATCGGCGCGCTTAGCTCCTGCAACGTCTGCGGATCCTGACCGGCAGCGGCTTCTGCCGCAGCGGCGCCCGAATCCATCTGCATCGCCTCCGCTTCCGGCAGCCGGAGCTCGAATACGGAGCCCCTTCCCGGCTCCGACCGCTTCAACGCCAGATCGCCGCCCATCTGCAGAGCAAGCGCCTTCGAGATCTTGAGTCCCAGCCCGGAAGATTGGAAGCCCGGCCCCGCCGGTCCTCTTGCGCCTTCGTACGGATCGTCCGTAAAAAGCCTCCGCTGCCGCTCTTCGCTCATCCCGGCGCCGGTGTCCGTAAACGTCAAACGCAGCCAGCCCTCTTGAGATTGTGCGGCGACCGTCACGTTTCCCCGATCCGTAAATTTCAACGCGTTGCCGACCAGGTTCACGAGAATTTGCTTCAGGCGATTCTCATCGGTGAACAAATAGTAGGTTCCCGGCCGCACCTCGTTGAACAGCCGCACCTGATCGTGCTTGCGCATATACCTGAGCGCTTCGAGCGTAGCCTCCACCGTGCCGCTGACATCGAACAATCGGTTGTGGAACGCCAGACTGCCGCGCTGCAGGCTCTGAAAATCGATAATATCGTTGACCAGCGCAGACAGGCGGGTCGTCTGGGCAATGATGAAGTCCAAATTTTCGCGATGCCGTCCCGTTAGCCCTTCGCCGCTCTGATCGATGACCACTTGCGCCAGATTCATAATGCCGTGCAGCGGCGTCTTAAACTCGTGAGACGTGCGGACAAGAAACTCGTCTTTCTGGCGGTCGTGCGCAATCAGCTGCTCGGTCAACCGTTCGTTGCGCATGAGCGCCTCGCGCGCCCGGTCCGACATGAGGAACGATTGGGACAAAACGAGGAGCAGCGGCGTCACGATCATATAAAACGGGTTGTCGAGCGCCAACTGATAACGGGTCTGCGCATACACCCAACTGATGATCAGGAAAAACAAACCCGACAGAATATAGTAAACCTGGACGCCGCTATTCCGATGACGGAAAATCCAGCGAATAACGAGAGCGAAAACGGCGATTTGCAGGACGATCCCGAGCCAAAGCATATGGACCAAAAAATCGTTCGGAACGGCGATCAATACGGCCAGATAGCCGAACGCAATCCGGCTCAGCCACTTATATTTAGCGCCTCCCTCGTAATCCAGGTATAGATAGACATAGAGCGCAAATGACAGGATTGAAATATAAGGCAGGACAAAGAGCATTTTCTGCAGGAACAGGAAGGACATCGCCGGCAACAGGGCTGCAATGACGATCTCGTTGTCGAAGCAGAAAAATAGTCCCAAGGACAAGCAGAACAAACTGAAAAATACGAGATGCGGTTCCTTTTTCCATTGCCTGAACGTGCCTGCGAAATAAATGCCGAACACCAGCATTGTGGTGATGACGATCATATCCGCCAGTCTGGCATTGTCTCGCCTCGCCAATACATCGTCGGTTATGCCGAATTCCGGCGCTTGCACCAATCCGCCTTTCATATAGCGGTAGCTGGCGATCTGTATCAGGATGTCGATGGTGCCGGTATCCGCCTTGACCGTACCGAAGAACGGAAGATTGCTGGGCACGAACCGATCCGCCGACAAAGCCGGTTGACCTGCGCCGCCCAGATCCGCCCCGTTCATGTAGACGTGGCTCGACAAGCGAATCTTTTTGCCTCTAAGGCTATAAAAATACGGTTCGCTGACCGCGATGCGCAGACGGTAGGTACCCGCGCCATACCCGCTGCCGGCGGAATCGGCCCCCTTCCAGCCGCCTGGTACGCGAACGATTCGACGCTCCGCCTCCAGCGCATTTCCGTTCGCAAGAAAGTCTTGCGGCGTCAGCAGCTTGTTTTCGTAAAACTCCCACTCTCCCCTAAGCGGAATGATCCCTTGCTTTGCAAAATTCCATTGCCTGGCGTCCAGCACCCCTGCTTGCGCTTCCGGGTACTGAAACGTAGGATTGAGCCAGCTATAAATGAACAGCGATGAAACGACGATAAAAACGCCGATCATGGTGATCAGCACCGTCAATTGTTTTCGCATCGTACCCGTTTCCTGTCCGATTTTCATATTCGCACCAAGCATATCCGTTTATTTTAATGCCACATCGTTAAAATTCTCCTCGATTCGACAATTCCCTTCATTTTACGCAAAAAGAGAAAGCCCATGCGTCGCGTCGCATAGGCTTTCTTCTTTTTTCTTATTCATTGAATAGCCGCTCACAGCTTCCTCAGCTCGTCCAGAATATCCTCCGGCGCCAGTCGCTTCATAAAGTCCGGATTGACGTACGCGGAACGGATGATGCCGGACTCGTCGATCATGAAGGTGGACGGAATGGGCAGGATCCACCGCTCGGTTGCGTTGTATTCGGCCAGATCCATTTTGAACTGGTTGGTCATCAGCTCCTGCAGGTACGGCGGCACGTCGTATAAAATATTGTAAAAAGCGGCTGCCAGACCGTTCGTATCGCTCAGCACCTCGAACTGCAGCTCTTCCTTCTCCTGATGGGACAGCGTGTTGTCCGGGCTTTGCGGGCTGACGGCGATCAGCTTGGCGCCAAGCGCATAAATCTCCGGCAGCACCTTCTGATATGCACGAAGCTGCGCGTTGCAGTAAGGACACCAGCCGCCGCGGTAGAAGGTGAGCACGACAGGTCCCTGGGCCAGCTCCTCGTATAAGTGAACCGGCGTGCCCATCGCGTTTTTCAGCGTAAAATCCTTCGCCTTCTGCCCTTCCTGAAGGCCATACTGAACGCCCGACTCCTGCTGCTCCCGAATCGATCGGAACATCGCAGCCTGGATCTCGATCGGCGAATGCGCGACAAATTGCTGCTTCATTTCTTCCAGCGTTTGATTAAAGGACATGGATGACTCTCCTCCTATGTGATCAACCTATTATTTCATAAATCCAATTGCGAGGAAAAGGATGCCGATCACGATGGAGAGATAGCCGGCCACTTTTTTGACGGGACCGCCCCATCTTGCCAATTTGCGCAGAATCGAGATAGAAAAGACTGCAACGGCCGCGAGAATCACGCCTTTTCCGAGCGAGTAGGCCGTCATGAGCAGCGCGCCGTGAAGCGGACTTCCTTGCAGGGCGATATAGCTGATCAGCGCAAAAAAGATCGGGATGGCGCAGGGCGAAATGACGAGTCCGTACGGAATTCCCAGTTTAAAAGCGGCCCATGCGCCTTGCTGACGCTTCGGCCGGCCGAGCGGTTGTCCGAACGTCGGCATGGCGAACGAAATGACGCCCAGCAGCTGTAATCCTGCCAATATATCGAAGATAGGCGGCACCCAGGTCAGCAAACGATATTTCTCTACAAAGGGTATAAATTGTTGGCCGAGCAGCGCGATGACCAAGCCGGTCGCAAGCGATGTGACCGCCATCCCCAGGATAAAGTAGATCGCGATCATCATGGCCCTTCTCTTATTGTCGGCCGCGCCTCGCTGAACATAACTCGCGAACATCGCCAGCACGGGCAAATAGCAGGCCAGCACCGCGCTCACGATGCCGACGGCGAACACAAGAAGGTAAGTCGAGACGGCAACGCCGCCGGTAATCGAAAAAGGATACAAGTTTTCCATTCGTTATCTCCTTTTATCTAGCGACTTTCTTCGTAATCAAGCCATGCATACACGCGTTCGCGAAGCTCGGTCAGCTTGGGCAAAGCACGGAATTCCACTTTCCCATTCATGAGAATCGCGCCTGCGCTGAAAACGTTCAGTTCCTGTAGACGTTCGAATGCCTCAACCACATGCAGCTCCCGAATCTCAATCTGCGAAAATTCCGCCGCCACCTGCTTCACGAGACTGAGCGCCTTTTGACAAATAGAACAGCCCGGTCCGGCCGATACCACCTCGATTAACAAAAGACCTCCTCCTCCTTCATTTCATTCTGTTCACGATCCTCCGTGCAAAAGGAAGATTAGCTCTGATTATAGAGGCCGCGCTGTTAAATCCTTGTTAAGTTCGGCGCCGAGCGCATGAGGAATATCCTCGTCTCGCGAAAACGCGAATGCTGTGCTATTCTCTGTAGCAGGAAGGAGTGTTCCTATGCGAATTCTCATCGTGGAAGATGAGGAGGACCTCTCGCGTGCTTTAGCCAAAGGTTTGAAACGGGAAGGTTATGCCGTGGACTGCGCGCTTGACGGACTGACCGGGTGGGAGCTGGCGGACACCAACGAATACGACGCGATTCTTCTCGATATCAATCTGCCGGAGCTGGACGGCATCTCGCTTTGCCAACGCATTCGCCGGTCCTCGCACCATCACGACGTATGCATCCTCATGCTGACCGCGCGCAGCCATCCGGACGAAGTGGAAGAAGGACTCGATTCAGGGGCGGACGATTACCTCCGCAAACCCTTTGTTTTCAATGAATTGCTTGCCCGCATCCGGGCGCTCCTGCGGCGGCGTTCGTCCGTGAAAAGCACGGTTCTACGGTTCGACCGGCTCACGCTGGATTCGAAAACCAAAGAAGTCTGGCTTGAAAATGCGCTGCTTCCGTTGACGAAAAAAGAATTCGGCTTGCTCGAATATTTGATGCTCCATCCCGGCGAGGTCATCTCGTCCGAGCGGCTGCTCGAGCACGTGTGGGATATTCACGCAGATCCGTTTTCCTCTACGGTCCGGGTTCATATTAATTCCTTGCGCAAAAAATTCTCGCAGCAAGATCCGTCGGCTGGAGAAACGTATATTCAGACCGTTCAAGGTCATGGGTATCGATGGGCGCAGAGGGCGGCCGGAGAGAAAGAGGAAGCGACATGAGACGATGGAACCGTCTATCGCTGCGTTCGAGATTGACGCTGTTCGCCATTCTTTATTTGGCGGCCATGCTTATCGCCTATACGGCCTTAGAGTCCTTTTTCTCGGCTACCCGGATCGTGTCGGAGCTGCAAGGGCGGATCATCAGCTTGCTCGTCGCGCTCGCGGGCATGATTCTCAGCGCGCAATGGCTTGCATCGATTATTCTCAAGCCTGTGAAGCGAATGAGCGAGACCGCAGCCGGCATCACCGCAACCACGCTCGACAAGCGGCTGGAGATCGACCAGCTTCACGACGAGTTGAAGAAGCTCGGCATCGCGTTTAATACGATGCTGGACGGGCTGGAACGCGCCTTCGACCAGCAGGCCCGCTTCGTCTCCGCGGCCGCGCACGAATTAAGAACGCCGCTGTCCATCCTGCGCACCAATCTGGAAGTGTCCGGTGACGGCGATGGCATTGACCCTAGCGATTGGCAGGATTACAGGGCGACAACGGAGCGGACGCTGTCGCGGCTGGAGTCGCTGACGGAGAATTTGCTGCTGCTGGCAGACGGGGCGCATGATCGCGAGCGACGTGAGCACAAAGTGGCGGATCTTGCGGAAGTCCTCACGGATGCCGTCTCCTTCATGGAACCGATGGCCGTCGAATATGGCGTGAAGCTCCATCTGGCGGAGCCGTTCGCCGCTACGGTTAAGGGGGACGAGAGCTTCCTGTTCCTGGTGTTTCGCAACCTGCTGGACAACGCCATCCGGTACAACCGGCCCAATGGGAGCGTGACGCTGCGGGTTGCGCATGAGGATGGGCGCGTTGCGGTTCGCGTTGCGGATACGGGAAAAGGAATATCCCTTTCGGCAAGGGAACTGATTTTCGAGCGGTTCTATCGCGTCGATGCCTCACGGGCGCGCAGGCATGGCGGGGCCGGCCTGGGCCTGTCGATCGTCCGCCATTTGCTTGGCTTTTTTGAGGGGAGCGTTGAGTTGGAGAAGAGTTCGGAAGAGGGAAGTGTGTTTAAGGTTGTGTTAGAGCGGGGTTAGGGGACCTATTTACTTCGAAGGGACTGTTAGCGGAAATGAGCGATACGCTCAGGAGATTCGACCAGGACGAGCAGGCACCTGAACCGGCCACGCCCTCCAGCCGGCTCGCGGCAGAGGCACGCTGACGTGGCCGCGGCGTATACGGCCGGCTTGTGGGTCGGCATAATCGCGGCTGGAGCGGCGTTGCTCGCCGTGTTGTCCATCGTCTGGCACAGCTGGCGCAACGGCATCTCGCCGATGCCGGCGTCCGGCCCCGCCCGCCGTGCGGTAGCGGCGGAGCTGCTGCGGATCGGACAACGCGGCACGGCGGTGGAGGCCGGCTCCGGCTGGGGCAGCCTGGCGCTGCATACGGCGCAGCGCTGTCCCGGCTGGCGGCTGATTGGCATCGAGAACTCGCCGCTGCCTCTTGCGGTATCGCGGCTGCTGGCGAGGGGGCGGCCGGGCGTGCGCTTCATGAGCGGCGACTTGTTCGCGTACCCCTACGAGGACGCCGACGCGGTGATTTGCTATCTCTATCCCGGCGCGATGAATCGCCTTGCGCCGCTGCTCCGGCGGCATCTGGCGCCAGGCGCCTGCGTCGTCAGCGTCTGCTTCGCGCTGCCGGGCTGGACGCCGGTGCGGACGGTCGTCTGCGCCGATCTGTACCGGACGCCGGTCTACGTCTATGTCCGCTAGGATGGAGAGATTAACGCGGTCCGTGCATGCACCGGCGGGCTGCCGCTACCTACGAATGCCGTCCGTTTCGAAATGCGCGCTATCGGCTAATTCATTAAAAAGATGAGGGAAGGGATCTTTATATGAAGAAACATCCGTTCATCCTTTTATTCGCTTTGACGGCGATGCTGTTCGCGTTAATACCTCTTCCGTCGGCACATGCCGATTCGCCTGTTACCTCCACCAATTTTTACGTCGCGTATAAAGACGAATCGATCGTCCAGAAGGCCCTTCAAGCGGGCGGCATGACGGCCGAACTGGCGACCTACCTGGCCGACGAATCTTCGCCGCTTGCGCTGCGCGCCGCCGTTATTAATGCCATAGGCTGGGACACCGAGCCGACCCAACGCGCGGAAGCCTATGCGCAGCAGGCGTACGGCAAGTCGCTTGCAGCGATCAAGCCGTCCGAGCTGCGCGGCGACGAACGCTTTGTCATCGGCTACTTGCTGGCGATGGACGATTATCTGGATACGCGCGAGGCGGAGCAATGGCTGGAGGACGCACGCCGGCAGCTGCCGGATAGCTTCACCGCTGCTTTGATTCATGCCATTGTCCAAGCGCAGGAGGAGATGAAGGACGCCGGCTGGCCGCAAGTGTGGAAAACCGTCGCAGACGTAGCCTTCGATCCGGACTTGAAGATGGATATGAAGCCTGAAGCCGCCAGAATCATTATCGATTATATGGTATCGTACAGCGACAAAAAGGTGATTAACCCGTTTGCCGAAGAAAGCCGCCTTACGCTTCGAATCGGGGATCGCGACTTTAAGCTGAACGGCGAGACGTTCGAGATCGATCCTGGCTACGGCACGGCGCCCGCCTTGATCGATGGCAGCGCCTACCTGCCGGTTCGTTTTATGACGGAGGCTGTCGGCGGAGACATTCGCTGGGAAGCGGCTACGCATACCGTGCGGATAGATACCGCCCATGTATCGATGAAGCTGACCATCGGCGAAAAGACAGCTGTCGTAAATGGAAAGGAGCAACAGCTGCTCGGCGCCCCGTACATCTCGAACGGGCGCACCATGCTGCCATTCCGCTTCCTCGGAGAAACGCTCGGCTTTGACGTCTCATGGGACGCCGCTACGCGAGAGATCGGTTTGACGCTGGGCTCGCAGTCGCACAAGTAATTGGATAAGAGCCCGGAAGAAGAAAGTGTTTAAGGTTCCACGTATCGCCACGAATGATCTTGCCAACGACCTCTCCAAATATAACGACAATATCTCGAAGCCATTCATTTAATGGGAACTTGTCTTTATCCCTTTCCCATTGAATGATGGCTTTGCGGTGTCTTCTTTCCATCCTATCCTTCCTTCCGAATTAGCCCCTCGAAAAGCTAATTATCGGTTAGCGGATCAGTAAGTCCAGTTTTGTAATTACCTCTGACAGAATCTCCGGTGGCACTTTACAAATGAACGCTGCCTGTCTTGATTGCCAGTCGAGACTTTTTACCTGATCTGCCAGGATGACTCCTTCGATTGGCAAATCCTGCGGGATAATTACTTCGAACGGGTAGCCCTTTTGCTTGGAAGTTACCGGACAGAGCAAGGAAAGTCCGACCTTTCCATTATAAGATGCAGGTGAAACGACCAAAGCCGGGCGTTTACCTGCCTGCTCATGCCCTGCTTGCGGGTTGAACTGCAACCATACCAAGTCGCCGCGATCCGGTACGTATTCTTTGCTTACCATGCTTCCCGTCCTTGTGGCTTACCGGTTGGAATCTCACTGTGGACATTATCCGGTGTAATCTGGGACAGCAGCTCATCGAGCTTTTCCGACTTCGGCTTGATTACTAGGTGACCTTCTTCAATATCCAAGTCAATTTCGGTTCCTTCCTCGATTCCCACTTTCATGGCAAGGGATTTCGGGATGCGAATGCCGAGGGAATTACCCCACTTTTGGACCTGAAACATTTTACCGCCCCCTAAAATGTATAAACAAAGTATACACATAAAGTCATTAAAAAATCAATTCGAGGTGGCGTATGATTGGAGGTGATTACCTAAAGCACAGAAAGCTTCGATCGTCTGCCTCGCCAATCGAAACCAGGCTGAATCCTAGTTGTTCCCTAAACCTAATATCGAATTATAAAACTGTTCCATATCCGCATGACTCGGAAGTCCTGAGACTTGCCCATCCCCTACCTCAATAACTTTCCATTCTCCGCTTATGGTTTTGGCAATATCCATTGTAAAAAATGGACTGGATACACCCTTTGCTAAATCTACAAACAAGTCGAGATTGGGGATCTCTTGTTGATAGTCCGCTTCGTCCCAATACCCCATACACTGAACCAGCTTGTGATAGAGGAAAAACAACCGGTACTCATTCGATAAGGGCATACCGCTTTTAGGATGCTTGGCGAGCTGCTCCAGTTGAATAAACTCGCGAATGACAATACCGCCATTAAGCTCCGTGCCTTGGCGCTCAATGAAGTTTTGAAGAACCGCTTGAGCTCTTTGCCGGTCGGAAGCATCGGGAATATAACAGGCTTCTTCCCACTCATGCTTTCTAGACTTTACGTAATCCTTAATCATAACCGGCTTGTTTTTGAATAGGTGCATCCTCTCAAATAGAACGTCATAACCGTTTGTAAGTTCTTCAATTCCGAGCCAAGTACTCAGTGGAGTAACTTTTTTAATGACTTCGTAAGAATAAGGAAAATAGTGCCCATTGCTATATTCCTGAGGAGAATTGATCAGAACGGCATTTTTCCGCTGCAGTGCGTAATACATCTTTTCGTAATCATTTGGCTTTAGCATCCATCCCCTATAGATGAACATTTCCGGGGCTTCAAATGTTGGAATCCGCTTAATTGCCTTGTTTAGCTCTCCATCCAAAACGGACTCCAGTGAAACCAAATGGACATCGATTCCTAACTTTCGTGCACATTCGTATTCCTGTCTATATTCTTCATCAGCAACATTGCTAGCCAAGGGATCAGAACAAAATAGTATCTTCATACGTTGTCCTCCATACAAATGTAAGTAGCAAATTCGTGCCATGCTTATCCCAGACAGTAGACTGAATTAGTCTTCCATGAACATGCAGTCGATTCTCTCACGATCGTAATTCAATATCCAATCATTTCGTCTTACATAAAGCTCTTTTAGTGCTTCCTTGGAGCTGGCTGCTACATCAAGTCCCCGACTATCGTAAAAATGAAATACTGTGCTTTTCGAAAGGTTGATGAAGTAAATATCATTAGGCGCAAAAAGAGCTTTTCGACACTTTAGCTCCGAACGCTTACATTTCAGAACGAACCGATAGGATTCCCATCCATCATCATCGTCATCATATTTATGTAAGTTTACGCAGGCTAGCGTACGGATCACTTTGGGATTATAAAAAGAATGATCGAATGCTTTTATCTTTCTTGGTTTTGTATCCCGATGTGAATCATAATTTACAACCATAAGTATGTCGTCATCAGCATGATGTGCATTTGTGAATAGGGTTTGGGCTCGATGATGGACTTGCGCTCGGTACGCTTCATCGGATACCGAAGGGTCTGGATTTCCGATCTCAAATCTGATGCCAAACTCCGCATTATAAAACAGTGGTGATTCCAGTTTTAGCTCTGACGAAAACTTCTCTTCCAGGAAGCTGTTAAGAATTGAAAGTGTGTTTATAGCTGTTCCTCCGTCACTTGGAATCAGTTTCAATAAATTTATCGGCCAGTAACGCCGAAACCACTTGAGCCCCGTCCTGTACGCCTTTCATATAGAAGCGTTCATGTTCGAGCGCCCGTCTCAATAGATGCTTATCTTTCCAAGACAAGTAACTGGTGAATTGTTTCGTATCCATGCCGCTATACAATGCTTCAAATGACTTTTTCTCCCCGGCTCGCGTTTTTAGCAGCAAATAAAGGAAATAACAGCAAAGTTCATACTGGAAGACGTCCCCTTGAACTAGAATAAACAGCTCAAAAACATTTCTATCGGGGATAGTAAGGAGATAAAGGGGGACAAGAAGTCGTGGTTACAGCACCTTTAAACGGCGCTTAGGGGAACGTTAGAGAGAAGAACCTTAAGACTAAATCGGCAAGAGAACTTAAAGAAATATCTAAAAATAGAAGCTATATGGCAGGTTCAGGCCTCCACACTTCGGAACCCTTGCCGAATACAAAACCCTAATCTTCCTTATATTTTTTGGTAATAAAAGATTCCCCCCTTCATCTAAGGCCTCTGTCTCAATCAGGAACTTAGACATCAATTCTAAATAGTGTTTGCAGACATTAATATAATAGGGAAATTCCAAACTCAGCAATTCTAATCGTTCAATTTCCCTTTCCGCCCTATTAATAAAAAGCGCTACCTCATTAAAAGAATCACTTAGATAAAGAGCAATAGAATGATTAATATAAGTTATTAATGTAAACCAGGAAGAGTTTCTCCGCAAGCCATTAGGAGGTAATACGTTCGGTCTATTTATTTCCCTGATTAGGGACTGAATCTCCTCAAATGTTGACAATATTTTCACTCCTTATTGAAGTAATTTTATTTGAATTTTACCACTATTTAATTTTTTTAATAGGTCAATGTAGAAATATTTGCTCGCGCCGGCATCACCGGTGTGGGTGCCGCCAATTTAGACGCGATCTTAGATGAACTTAGATTGGCCTATCAGGAGTCCAGGAACAATCCGTTTGGAACGCCTATGTCTACGAAACAAGATATTCAGGACGTTGTCGACCTTTTCTTAACCTTATAGCTTATCCTGGAAAAATAGCGGCGCAAGGGAGGTAATCCTTGCGCCGCTATTTTTTCAATATCCCTCTCACCCCAGTGAGGCATACTTGCTCGATTGTATGAACGCCCGATGGGCTTCCTGGATCGCATTCGTGCGCATCAGCAGCTCCTCGGAACCGCCTTGCTTCAGTTGCCCGGCAATCTGCATCAGCTTGAACGTGTTGTAATAGTTCACATCCGCTTTGCTGCGGCTATGCTGCAGGGCGTCCTCATACGATTGGCGTTCCATCGAGAGGCTCATCGCTTGTTGATGTAGATTGGGATCATGTCGCTGCAAGTAGTCCATATCGTCAGTGCGCAGCTTCTTGCCCAGCATGAGTGTGTTTCGAATAGATGCCACACGCGACTCAACCTTCGTCTCGCGTGCGTCCTTGTATGGCTGCAGCATTTTGAAATATTCACTGATTGGCTGCCCGGATTTTATATTCACGCCATTCCCCTCCTAAATACGAATAAGCGGTTGTACAAGCTGCTGCTCCTCCTCGGAAGCTATAAGCGTTAACAAATCATCAATATCAGGTCTCTCTAATCTCTCGATGAGAAATTCCGATAATACAAATAGTACCATAATCACATTTTTTTATAATTCGGAGGGTCTTTTGTTACTTAAAAATTTACTCCAATATTATTTGGAATGCCTAAAGTACGAGAGTTATTATTCAATACAGCTTAAGCAGCGAGAATTCGAAGTTTCACAAATAGATCCGCATGAAATATCACAGGTTTACGATCAATATGAGAAGATGAGAAAGAAATTAGAAAATGAGCACTCCATTATGTTTGGTTACCCCATACTTCGAAAAGGACAGGGGGACAAGGTTTCCTTTTTACCGTTGTTTCTTTGGAATAGTTCGACCTTCCAATTCGATCGTAATATTTTCAAAGCGGATCAACTGGGTTTTCATCAAGAATTGTTCAAGTCTATTTCTGATAAACGCTCAATCGATGCTATAAATTTACTAAAGGAACAGTTCGCTGCTGATCCTCTGGCATTTTTACAAAGTAAGCATAATCTTCAAAAATTATTGGATTACTCTGAATATGATATAAAATCTATAATACCAAGTTATGTAATGGTCCAAGTAAAGAATAAAAGTTCAAGCAATTATTTGATCGTGGATGAAATACAAGCAATTCTCTCAGATAAACGCAAACCAAGCGCAGTGCTTAATAGCTTCCTTGGTCATAGTTATGCATTGCCAATGCATGACACTCAAAAGGAACCACTACACATTGTTCCTAGTAATTACCCTCAAAATGTCTCACTTTCAGATATTCAATATACAGTGAGCATGATCAAAGGGCCACCAGGCACGGGGAAAACCCAAACCATTTTAAATTTAATAGCCAACCAGATCGATCGTCAAGAAACATGTATCATTGCAAGCACAAACAACCAAGCAGTAAACAATATAACTGAAAAACTAGAACGAAAAGGAATCAACCAACAATTCTTCGGTTTTGTTCGTTTGGGGAGCCTTTCTCACAATAAAAATGAAGTCATTAAAATTCAAGCTACGATTGAACGTATAAAGAAAGAAATAGGTACAACAATTTCCGATGAAACCTATATCTCGTTTGCAACAAGATCCAAGATTTTAATGAAGAAAATTAATCAATTAGAACAAATTGAACAACAAATAATGGATTTGACGAGTACAATTGACCAACTTCATAAATTAATTCAAACTTTAAACGACCGTTTGCACCTTAATTACTTGATGACTATGAAGAGCGATTTTGAAGCGCTCTCTATATCTGGCATTCGTATTGAAACACGCTTGCGAGAACTTGTTGATGAACCTCTCCAGCTATTTGGTAATGACATCTTTCGCAAGTTTCGCTCTTTCATTGCGGGGAAAATCGATGTATACATGAAACAGCGTATAAAGAAATATTTACGCTCAATTGATGCACCTAAATTATGGGAATACATTGACATTTCAAAACCTACTCATTCGCTTGCTCTTTGTGAAGAAATTGTAAAAGTGATTAACTTAGAGCATCGTCTTCAACAATACACGGATCAACTTTTGCAACTTCAAAAACATCAAAGTGAACAACCTGACACCTTAGACGATTTGTACAAAGAGAAAAACGAAATTGATCTTATTATTATTCGTGCACGATGGCTTCGGAATGCGAAACCCATTTTTTTAAATGCAAAAGAAATGAAAAACATTGAAAATTTGCTCGATGAACTCAGTCAAGATGGAAGAATTCGCACATCAGCTTCAGCCTTCGTTTCCTTTGTAAAGTTATTCCCTGTTCTATTAATAAGTAGTTTATCAGCTCGTAGTTGTATTCCGCATGGAGCATCGATTGATTTGACCATTATAGACGAATCATCACAATGTTCTATCCCCAGCGTTTTTTCACTATTACAATCTTCAAGAAGGGTCTGCTTTTTCGGGGATATTCATCAGCTCAGTCATATAACTTCGTTGGAAGACTCTTATAGTAAAATTTTATTCGACAAATGTGCTCCTGGTATTGAGCATTTACCTTACTGTTTTCGTAATATCTCAGCATTTGAGAGGGCTGAACAATCTTGCCTGCACAGTGGAAAAGGAATGCATTTACTTAGTTATCACTATCGATGTATTCCTTCCATAGCTTCGTTCAGCAATCAACATTTTTATCGCGGACAACTGCGTATGATGCGTCAAGAGCCAGAAAGAAGACCTTTTAAAACGGGTATTTTTTCAACAAATGTATACGGATTCGTGTCCGGAACGTATAACCGTCAAGAAGTGGATGAGGTTAAAGCTATTGTAGCCAAGTTGGAACAAAATGGTGTAACTCAAATTGGTATTGTAACACCGTTTGCTGCTCAAAAAAACGAATTGATCAAAGCATTCCGTCATAATTCAAACATTAAAGTAGGAACTGTTCACGCATTTCAGGGTGGAGAATGTCGAGCTATTATATTTAGTACAGTCGTTTCAAATGGTTCCACTGCATTTCAAATCAATTTTGTTCAAAATAGCTACCGCTTGATAAATGTTGCTTTGACTCGAGCTTTAGACTACTTCATTCTTGTTGGAAATTTGGCAGAAATAGATAACGCCCAAGGTTTTTTGACTAAGTTAAGTCAATATATTTATTCTTTAGAAGCACGCAGTTTTCATCGTCCAGCTATTGAATTGTCAATTGAATTTAACCGTATTATTAGACAAGAAAGTCGCAAAGCACTCATGCACCAGGGAGAACGCATGATTTTTAACAAATTGCAAATATACTTAGGCGGAATGCCGTTTATTGTCTTTCCGAAAGTCCCAATTAAAGATGTACTATCCGTCAATTTTAAGTTAGACAGTGCTCTAAAATCATATTATTTTACTAGCCATATGGACTTTGTCATCTACGAAAAAGAATCTCTTCAGCCACTGTGTTCCATCGAATATGATGGAGATTATCATAGACGAGATTCGAAGACCATTGAAAACGACAATAAAAAAGACACTCTATGTCGTTATGCAGACTTTCAACAATTTCGAATAGCCTCCAATGCAGAATCAGAGGGATGGGAAAGATTAAGATTATTTTTAAATTCTTTTTCTTAGCCTTATACGTTGAGAACAGTGTCCAGTAACGCCTAAAGCAGAACCGAGTTCTGGCATAGATACAAACGAGCAAAAAGCCCTGGCGTTTATTCACCAGGGCTTCTCTTCTTATAACCCTTCGAAAGATCCGGATACTTGACCTCGATCGGCAACCGCGGAATCTGTACCTTAATGATGAGGTCCGAATAGTCCTCTACTCTCTCTGTCATGTATGCGCGTAACGTGGCCCGCTCAATCTCGTATAACCCGCGTCGCCCAGCTACAGCATATGTAAAGATTAATTTTAGCCCGGAGCGCTCCGGCGTATCCTTGATCCAGATGCGGCGCTCCTTAAGTCTGCCCATGGATCGTTCCAATTCTCCTTGCAGGAAACTGCCTACAAGCTTAGTGATAGCCGCTCGCGTGCCGGTTGCCTCTTCATGCTGCTTGCGCGCCAGCTCCATAAGCGTCATGATCTCGACATGATGTTGAATAAGCTGCATATCCTCTGCTTGTGCGCTCATGAGATGTCACGCCCCTGCATCGGCAGCGGCCGGCATGCTAGGATGCGATCGGCATGCAGACTGCGCGGCGCGTGCTTAGACAGGTCGTAGGCAGATACCTTGTTGTCGGTCACTACCATCACCTTAACCGGGCGTTGCGTAAAATTGCCTTGCCGATCTTCATAAATCATCATAATTTCTCGGCTTATATATTTCGTGACGTCCATTCTGACCGCCTCCGTATAGAACGTATGTTCTTATAATACCCGGAACGCTGGATTTTATTCAATAGGAGGCGGATTCCATATGGGAGGCAAAACGTTCTAAACGTAAAACAAAAACCGCCCGGCGATAGCCGGACGGTCGACAAGTTTTTATTCAGCCGAATCGCAGCTCTTTCTCTTCGTCCCCAGGGCGACGCGGATTGACCTTCCCAAAGATATGATACGGTGTTATGCCATTTGCAAATAGGCTATCGATCAACTTGACCAATTCTTCCGACGATAGATCTTTTTCGTTGCGTATCCAAAGGCGAAACATAGCTATTAATGTTGATATGTAAAATTCAATCATGTATGGTGCTAAGACATCATTTGTTGGAAAGTCCACAATCAATCGCTCAAAGGGAATTTCTCTTTTCAGACGTTCAACAAAATGAACAGAACCATAGTCGCCCAAGAGCGCTTTAAGAACTGAAATTTCCTCTGCATTTTCCAAGCACTGAAGTGCATTTTGGAAAGTATGCGTAGAGAATTCTCTGCTTGCCATTTCCTCGTTAATGGATTTCAAGACACACGCTTCAACGCAGTCCAGCAACGCATAAATATCCGTAAAGTATTGATAAAATGTACTGCGGTTATATCCAGACTTGTTGGCAATCTCTTGAATCGATATTTTCTCGATGGGCTTTTGGCTATATAAGTCACAGAACACATTTATAAAGGTCTGCCTGGTTTTGTCTGTAATTTCAGGTTGCTTGTTCATGATTGCCCTCCATATGGGTTCAATAGACGATCCGACAGATATTGAAAAACTGATGGTTGATGACGGTATGGCGAATCCATACAATATGATCATACAACACGTTGTTGGATTATCAATATGGATGATCAACGATTTGGGGGCGTCTAACATGAAAATTTTATTCTTCGGTAGAGGTGTCATATCGACCCAATATGCATGGGCTTTCGAACAGGCAGGTCATACAGTTGAGTTTTACGTTAGAAAGGGGAGGAAAGAAACCTTCGGAAGCCGTATAGCGCTTGAAATGTGGGACGCACGAAAAGGGAAAAAGCTCATCAAAGAAAGCTGGAACGTCAAACTGCATGAGGAGATCCTTCCCCATTATGATCTCATTATTGTGAGCGTCAATACGGAACAACTTCCGGAAGCCGCACAATTTCTGTCAACTGCTGCAGGAAATACCCCGATCCTCCTATTCAATAATATTTGGCAAGATCTGAAGTCGTCGATCGCACCATTATCTATGAACAATGTTGTCTTTGGCTTCCCCGGAGCAGGAGGCGGCATAGCGGACAATAAGCTCAGGGGCGGCTTTTTGAAAATGGTATTTCTAGAAAAACCACGGCCAGGCACTGAGCTTATTAATAACAAGGTCAAAGAACTATTTGAAAGTGCCCATTTTAAAATTAGCTGGGTAAAGGATATGCAAAACTGGCTATGGAATCACTTTGCCATGAATGCGGCGATGGAAGCCGAGGTGTTAAAACGGGGAAGTTTCCCGGCGCTCATGAACCATAAGGACTCATTCGCAAATGTTGGTAAGCATATGAGGGAAATGATCCCCGTACTTAAAGCAAGAGGTGCAAAGCCTGATGCCATTTCCCTCTTGTTGACTAAAATTCCACCGGCCATTCTCGGCATCCTTTTTAACAAGGTTATTTTTGCAAAAGGCAGCTTGGCACGACTCTTCGTGGAATACAACAATAGTAAAGCAGGTTTTGCTGTACTTGAGGTTGTGAGAGAAGCCAAAAAGGCAGGCATCCCTTTGCCGCGTCTTACAAGGGCATTTGGAAATACGGAATATCACAAAGCTATTGAAAATCCCATATTGCCTTAACTCTACCTACAATGCGAATAGGAGCCGTGCTTCGTGTAGAGCGAAGTGCGGCTCCCTTCATACAAATAATTTGGAAGTAGCCATCGAGGACGCCCCCCGTAACGCGTTACTCCACATAATCGTCATACCTTTATATCCCATCATCTAACGCAATCGCAATATTCGTGTCCAGGAGATACCCTCTACTCATGCATTCCATTCCTCACGCGATTGGCTCACTTCTTTAAGAAGCTCTTTCCCTCGTTCAGGAGTTAAAGTGCCTGCCGCTTCCAAAAGATCATCAACGGAATAGTCGTCTTCTTGAGCTTCCACAGTTTGCTTTTCAAGGTCAATCCATACACGAGGGTTATTTATGTTGAGTTTTTGAAGGATGGATTTTATCGTACTCGTGGCTTGTGGATCCATTTTTTTGAGGATCATCATGATCCCTCCATTGTCACTCGATAACACATAATAACACAGGGGAGGCTGTCATTAATAACCTCGTGAAATTCCAGAGCGTTCTTTTCGGCTCATGATTAAAAAATCCAATCAAAGGTGACTTCTTGCCCATCCATGATCAATCGCTTGTATCATCCTTCATCATGCACGACGCCTCAGCTCATAAAAATACTGCACGATCGGATGCTTGAATTTCATCTGCCCAGCCATTTTCAGAACCCGCTTTTTCCCGACTCGCCTGTCCACCAGCGCTAGAATATTCAATACCATATCATCGCTCTCTATGCTTTCCTCTATGGAAGTCGATAAATACTTATTAGCCACGACGATAAAATTCGATTTACTTAAAGAATCCTGTGCTGACAAAAGCGCTTTGGCATGCGCTGTCCTTTTTCTGCTTCTGGCCATGACGATTAAACGATCTTCGGGCACTGTCCCCTTAATATGTTTTCTAA
Source organism: Cohnella sp. GCM10020058 (assembly GCF_042683485.1). Taxonomy (NCBI): domain Bacteria; kingdom Bacillati; phylum Bacillota; class Bacilli; order Caryophanales; family Paenibacillaceae; genus Cohnella; species Cohnella sp. GCM10020058. The sequence goes on along the minus strand of NZ_JBHUJV010000025.1, from coordinate 353,913 downwards.
TCGCTTCTATGTCTTCATTGCTGATCGGAATTTGAATATCCGGGTCATTCTTAATCTCCAGCTCCGATTGATACCATCTGATCGCGTTCGTTTTATCATTCATATTGAGTATATTCTTTTTATCTACCATAATATAACAAACGCCCGGTTTATCGGGTAAATAACGGTAACCCTGTGCGCGGTATTCTACTCTATGATTTAACGCGGGACTGAGAAAGCCCTCCAGTTGCTGCTTTAATTTGCTCCAGGATATGTGGCCTCCCCCCTCTCCAATCTTCGATCCTAGTCCCCACGTTCCTTGTTCTCATCATGCACCTTGCTTTCAAACTCGCCAAGCAGTGCGCGCACTTCACTTGTTGACTTTGCGTTCATTAAGTTATTTCTTAATTCGCTTGCTCCCCGAAATCCGCGGACATATATTTTGAAAAAACGGACAAGTGAACTGAACGAACGGGGTGCCAGTCCTGAATATTGATCATGGAGATCCAGATGCAGCCGCAGCAAATCCAGCAATTCCTCACTGCTGTGCGTTTTCGGTTCCTTCTCAAAAGCAAACGGATTATGAAAAATACCGCGCCCAATCATAATGCCGTCCACGCCGTATTGTTCAGCGAGCTTAAGGCCGGTCTGGCGGTCAGGGATATCCCCGTTAATGGTCAGTAGCGTATCCGGTGCCACTTCATCGCGAAGCTTCTTAATCTCCGGAATCAGTTCCCAGTGCGCATCTACTTTGCTCATTTCCTCTCTCGTGCGCAGATGGATGGACAGATTGACGATGTCTTGCTTCAAAATATGGGTTAACCAGCCGCGCCACTCGTCGACTTCGCTGAAACCGAGCCTCGTTTTTACGCTGACGGGCAGTCCCCCGGCTTTAGCCGCTTGGATGATATCCGACGCGATCTCAGGACGGCAGATCAGGCCGCTTCCCTTACCGTTCTCCGCCACATTCGCGACAGGACAACCCATATTGATATCAATGCCTTTGAATCCCTCTTTCGCCATACCGATGCTCATTTGACGGAAGTATTCGGGCTTGTCTCCCCAGATATGAGCCACAATGGGCTGTTCATCCTCCGTAAAAGTCAAACGCCCACGGACGGCATGGTTCCCCTCCGGGTGACAATAGCTCTCCGTATTCGCAAACTCCGTAAAAAACACATCCGGTCTGGCTGCTTCGCTCACGACATGACGAAACACAACATCCGTCACATCTTCCATGGGCGCCAGTATAAAAAAAGGGCGTGGCAAATCGCGCCAGAAATGATTCGTCATATCGAAAACCTCTCTATAAATAATTGGACTCGGTCGAAATCGTCTCGCAGCCGACGCATCGGCTCCTTAAACATTATAAACCGGAAGACGGGTACACAACAGAATGATGATATAATCATGGCAAGCCAGCAAAAATTAGCCATGACTACGAGTCCATCATTCCAGGTAACATCAAGCAAAGGGGATTGAACATGACACGAGTGATCGAAAATGCATTTTTAAGCTATGGCAAGGAAGATGCGCCTGTAAAAGTGGAAGTGTTCTTGAATTTGGCGTGCCCGTATTGCGCAACATTCTTTCAAGCTGCCGATGAAACATTGCCTTCTTATATCGAGAACGGACAAGTTCAATATGTGGTTAAACACTATGACAAACCGCGCGAAATGCTTTTGTACGGCACACTGGCGAACGCCTTTTTAGACTATAGGGATCCGGAGCGGGTATACGAGCTGATGAAGGATTTATTCGCCAAACAAAACCAGTGGAGCGAATCCGACAGCCATTCGATTAAAACAATGTTAACCGAAGCGTATGGGTTACAGGAGCAACCCGATAACATCGACTTAAGTTTAAGCATTATTGCAGAAGCCATTAAACGTCGTGTGAAGATGGTGCCGACCGTATTCATTAACGGTAAAGAAATCCAATACCCTGATGAAATTGATGCAAACGGATTAATCAAGGAAGTTGAACAAGCTTTGGCCTAGGAAATTCTGTATGGCGAAAAATTAATGTGGAATAAGAACCCCCGAAACCGTATTCATTTCGGGGGTATTTACGGTGGACAAAGGGTTTCCGTTTGTGCCGTAAGGTTCCTATGAAGTTGTTGCTTCTTTCCCGTTTTGCTGTTCGAAGTGCCTCTCTCCCACGGACTCGAACCGGATTGAATTTCCGGACTAGGTGCATGTAAGGCGTCTGCATACACGGGCAGCCACTCTGTACCTTTAACAGGTTCATCATCAACGATGTTATAAGTTCCTGTTGACCACTCCAATGCCAGGAAAGCTGCATTCACGGCATCTTGAACATGGACAAAAAGAAGAGACGCCGTCTGTTGCCTTTACCTCCCGATTCCTTACTTTTTCAACCGTAGCCCCATCTTTGTCATACCAAGTTGCTGGTCCATACAAAGTACCATATCGTAAAACGACATATTCCGGTATTCCTTTACTGCTCCTTCAAGGCGGCTACACCGTTAATGGTTATGTTTCGGGGAATGGGCGCGTATAAGTCCAAGCTACCTCTTCCGCGACAGCGCGAGCGGATGGCCGCCCGTCTTGCGCCAGACGGCGCCTCGACCCAAATCCGTTTCCGATGTTTCTTCGGCAATATGCGAAGTCCGTTTTCCCAAAATAACGATTCGCCGCACTTTTGTCGCCGATACGGAGAAAGCAAAATAAATGTAAAAATCGCCCTTGTCCGGCTGACTGAGCCAGACAAAGGCGATTGCGAGCCCGGGAACGCACCTTGTCGGTCACGTGTCCGCTGGAGGCATTAATCCATTTGGATGCCGCCATTCACTTTCATGCAGCTGCCGGTGACGAACCGGCTCTCCTCGCCGGCGAAAAAGGCGATCGCCCCCGACAGGTCATCCGGCAAAGCTACCCGCTGCATCGGAGTCATCGCCGCGATCTGCTGCTTGACCGCTTCCGGGGTTACGCTTGACGCTTCCGTTTCGACCAGTCCGGGTGAAACGATGTTGGCGGTCACCCCATAAGGCGCGCTCTCCAGCGCCACATATTTGACGAACGCTTCAAGCGCCGCCTTGGCCGAGCCGTGTGCGGCCATATAAGGCACCGGGGTGTCGGCCGCATTGCTGGAAACGTAAATCATTCTTCCGTATTTCCGTTCGATCATGGCAGGCAACACGGCTTGCGTCAATGTAAAAGCGGCCTTCATCTCGTCGTTCAACTTCTGGGCTAACTCTTCCCATTGCATCCCCAATACCGGCTTCATAACAAAAGACATATGCGCATTGTTCACCAGAATGTCGATGCCGCCCCATGCTGCCCGAATGGAATCCAGTGCTTCCCTTACTTGTTCGGGATCGCGCACGTCCGCTTTGGCGAGCGCCGCCTCTCCCCCGGCTTGCCGGATCTGATCCACGACAGCTTGCGCCGACTCCGCCTGGCGCACATAATTTACGGCAACCTTAGCCCCAAGCCTGGCCAGCTCCAGCGCTGCCGCCGCGCCGATTCCGCGGCCCCCTCCCGATACGAATGCAACTTTGCCATGTAGACGATTCATACAGTTCCCTCCAAATTGTGTGATAAAGAATGTTTGTCGAAACTTTAACCTAAAGGTCACGTTTCCTGTAGCGTAGCTGTTCTCAATATCATAGTTGCCAGATCCGGCAATCCACCTGCCTTTGGTTATTATGTGATAACATCCTTTTACTCCTCCTAAGGCTTTTACAGAGTTGGACAGAGATTCCTATCTTTTGATATTACGTTGTTTGACTCAAGTCGAGTAGTGACAGCGGTCATCACTTTCGTCACATAATCAATCCAGTATGCAAGAAAAAGGTACAGCCTCCGACAATCAAGAGGATCTGTACCTTTTGGTCAAAGCGGCTTGTAACGTTCTGAGTGCCCGTCGAAGATGGTCTGATGAAGTAGACGCATTGCGCCCATATGGCAGTGATCGCCTGCACCATCAGCGTTCCGCATCACAACATGCTTGTGTGGATCTTTTAGCTCGGACGCAAGCTCGCTTGCCTGGCCCTTGTTTTTTCATGTAACCTTCTAGCTACCTACCTGATCTAATAAATACGTAACGTTACGAACATTCTATTACTTCTAGTCAAGAAAGCAGGTGAACCCTTGCATACAGATTCTATTGTCGTCAAAGCCAAAGCCGGAGAACCTGAAGCGTTCATGCAGTTGATGCAAGAGGTAGAGTTACCTTTATATAGAACTGCAAGGTCCATCGTCAACAAAGACGAAGATTGTGCAGATGCCCTGCAGGAGACGATACTTAAAGCCTTTAAGTCCATCCATACACTCAGAGAGCCCGCTTTTTTCAAAACGTGGATCTTCCGGATTCTGATTAATGAATGCAACAAAATGGTCAAAAACAATTCAAGAGCCCTCCCTTACGGAGAGCTTCCCGACGTCCCATCCTCTTCCAAGGATTATGAGAAAATCGAATTATGGGATGCCGTTCAACAGCTTGAGGAGAACCTACGGATTGTCATTATCCTTCATTACCTACAGGACATGCCAATCAGTCAAATTTCCGATATTCTCGATATTTCTACGGTAGCCGTGAAGACCCGGCTGCATCGCGCACGCAAAAAGCTAAAACATTTATCTCAAATCAATCAAGAAAAGGGAGTTGCCACATGGTGAACACTCAGTTAGAAGAACAATTAAAGAACTGCCAAAGCCTACTTCCCGATCAGTTATCTGATATTGTCCGCTCCAAGCTGAATGAGACTTACCAAATCATCAGAGAAACCGATAATTCCATTTCCCCCATTCAGAAAAAGACAAATTTATCAATAAATATTAATAAATGGTGGATTTCCACTGCAGCCGCTGCACTTCTTGGAGTTACCCTCTTTGCTTCCGGATTTGTATCACCTGCAATGGCTGATGCACTCAAGCAAATTCCGGTTCTAGGACAAATCTATTCATTATGGGGCGAAAATAACTTAGATCCCGGTCTTCAACAAGCCGACGATTTCATCACAAATGTAAACCAAAGCGTGACCCATGGCGAGGTGACTATGAATATTCCAACGTTGTTATTTGACGGAACCCGAATTCTCATGAACGTAACCACTCCTGGAAATCGTCTGGCTTCGGAGCCCAATTCGATGCTTTCCCATGCCAATAAAGGGGCGGTGGATACGTTAGAGATCCTCTATAAAGGCCAACCTCTGAGCTGGGATTCCGAATTCATGGACGATGAGACTGCTTCCAGCCTAATCGTTCAGGTTACCAACACTACTAGTGTGAACCAGACTGTCCAGTTCCCTGATCAGTTTGACTTGACTGTAAATGTAACGTTAAAGGGTTACGATGCCCCTTTCCAATTCGTTCTGCCTATTACAAAATCAACGCCTGCTACCGTTCTAACTTCAGAGGAGACCAAGCATCACGATAACATTAACTTGCAGATCAGCAAGCTGGAAATTACCCCAATCACAACGCAGGTATCCATTGAGTACAAAACCAAACCAGGCCAGAGCATAGAAGAAATGCTAGCTTCTATCCCTTCGAAATACAAGGGCGCTAACGGGGGCATCATCGCTCTTCAGTATGATATTGTGGATGAACATGGCGTTCCACTAAAGCCCATCGGTGCTCACCCCATTAGCAAATCTTATAATATTCGCTTTGAACCCTTCAAGACTGTACCGAGTACCGTAACCATCAAACCGTACTTAGTCGTATCCGAAGGTCAAGCCCCAGCTGGGGTTACAGGACGGTGGGAAGACAACAATAGGGTCAAGGAATATATCCCTGAGCTGGAGACTGTATTTTCGGTGCAATAGTTCATCTGTAAAAAGGACCTTATCTAGGATTAAAAAGGTATGCAAACCTACGAAAGACGAAGCCATAATTGGCTTCACCCCCGAAACTATTCGTTTCGGGGGTATTAACGGTCAACAAATGGTTTCCGTTTGTGCCGTATGGTTCCTAGGAAGTTCTTATGAGGGATACAGCGTGAAGGGCCGAACGATTGATAGCGTTATTTAATTGGCTTTTTCGAAGGGACCGTTGAATTGGAAAACAGATCAAGATCGCATCATAAAATGGTGACGGCAGCAATCTCCCTCCCAGCCCATAATTTAAAGCTGAATCCTGGTTCAAGCAAGTGCCACGGGGCCCCGTCTACGATAAAAGCCACATCTGCATAGGTATGCGAATCATCTACCACTTCTGTAACGCGAACCAAGACCGTCCACACATCGCCATGAATGACCTTGCCGACGACTTCCCCGAATATGACGACGATATCGCGAAGCCATTCGTTTAATGGAAATTTGCTTGTGTCTTTATCCTTGTCCCATTCAATAATGGCTTTGCAGTGTCTTCTTTCCATCATATCCCCCATTTCGTCCTCATCGTACAGACAAGACTGAATTAATTTTCCATGAAAGTAGATTCGATTCTCTTACAATCGTATTTCAATATCCAATCATTTCGTTTTAGATAAAGGTCTCTTAGCGCTTCCTTGGAGCTGGCTGCCACGTCAAGTCCTCTACTATCGTAAAAATGAAATATCGTATTTTTCGAAAGGTTGATGAAGTAAATATCATTAGGCGCAAAAAGGACCTTTCGATAGTTTAGCTCCGAACGCTTACATCTGGTACCATCCCTTTAATCTAAATTAATGCTTTATCAACTTAATTTTTAGGAATCACAGAAGATACTTCTTTAATCCAATCACTCCTCAATTCTTTTCCAAATGATTCCTGATAAACTTTTGCTTTAATCTGTATCATTTTTTTTACTAAGCCACCTTCTAACCCTTGAAGGGTTATTAAGTCTGTATCTGATAAAGGCTTACTTTTGGGCGCAACATAATTACGATAAATAGAAGTCTCCATACGCCAAGCGTAAAACTCTGCTGAGAACTGCTCTTTCATATTGTTTAACATTTGAACACCTGGAACATCAATATCCCCAGAGTAGTAAATAACGCAGCTTGGGTTTGCTTCAAGACATTTTTCTATGAATACTTTAGAAGCAGTTCTTGCCTGTCCAATTGTGCAAAGTAAAACTGGAAAATCTGATGGAAGCTGCTCTAATGAAAACTTATTTAGATTAAGAAAATGAACGGTTTCATCAACTAAATAAGAAATGACAGATGGATTTTCGATAATATATAATGACGAGTACTTTGGGACCTGCTTCATCTCTTCAATTTCCCGCAAATTTAATGTACGAGGAGATGTGCCCTTAACTAAATGAGGTACAAAAATATGTGAAATCGAGCTAAGATCATCGTCCAGAACATCGAAATTCCTGTAAATTTGACGTTCAAACAAATACTCTGGCATGTTTGTCGTCTCGTTATTATCGTTTTCGTTTAGTTTTGAACTTTGGCTATTAATATCATTAAGGGCACTCCATAATAATCTTCCTAATGCATTTGTTTTATCAAAGGCATGTGGATCCTCAGTAACATAAGCAGCAAACATAGGCAATCTAATTTTTCCAGTAGAAATTGCACGCGCTTTAAACATCTCGTCTTTTCTCATAAGTAAATACCATAAAGCACTCAGACAGGTTATCAATTCTGAATAGGCATTTTTGTCTTTATCAAAAATCGTTCTAAAAATTCTATAACCTTTAGCTTCTCCTTCCTTCAATCTTTGCAACCAGTTAAATGTCTTTTGAATAAAATTTTCAAGATCCGTATCGGCTATATTGAATCGGGTAATAAAATCTCGTTCCACTCGAACAAAAAGATTCGCCCAAGCCGATAGTCTAAACTCTTTTTGTTCGCGTTTGGTAGAGAGCTGACAGGCATAATATAACTCCAATAGTTCAAGCAGTGTAGCCGAGTATCCTGCTTCTATGACCGCTTTTTCAAAATCGGCAGATGGGAAACGAGATTCCTTATAGCGAACTCCCAGAAAACCGCGCAATGCTTTTTCCTCTTCTGGCGTGGGCCTCATTTGAACATTACCGAACGCACCATAGCTTTCAAACTTTTTACGATATAAGTCGAAAAGGCGGCCGAAGCCGCCGCTGCCCTGAAAAATCTTCACAAGTTGCCTATTATCCTGCATTGCCTGAACGCTCCTCGATACTTTGCTCTAGTGATAAAAGATGTTTTTCTTTACCGTCCCAATAGTAACGAGCAACAGCGAGCACAGGGGAGTCTACAGGGCGAAGAATTTGAGCAATGGAAAGTTCATCTACCGTTCCATAACAGCCCCACAGCACTTGAGAGTTCATAATATAATCGAACTCAAAGTCATGCACGAGCTGGAACATCTGCGCAATGTTTTCGCTGTCAATACCCGCAAACGCCTCATCTAATGAAATGATACGCGGCGCATCAGGTGCGGCGTACGAATATTTGGCTGCTATCGCCGCAAACAGCGGCGAATAGATACTCATCGCCTTTTCCCCGCCGCTGAGCTCCCCGAACACCTTGTTCGTGAAGCGCTCTTCTGGAATGCCCCTTCGCGTTATGAACATATCGAAGCGAAACCATTTGCGGTAATCCAGCGCTGATTTCATTTCTTCGAACATGGAGAAACTCGCATCGTCCTTGCACTTTTTGCGGGCTTCATTGATTTTGGACATAAAGTGAAGACGCACTTTTTCCTTTTGAGATGGCGTCAAAAATATGGATTCCTTGGACAGGTACGATAACAGCTCAGTCGTCGAAATTTGGTCTTCCACTCTGCTCGTGAAAGGGATCCATTCGAGTCGCATCTGTATGGTGCCCGTTACACGCCGCAGCATCTCGTTCGCATCTTGTTCCCAACGCTTCGCAGCCCGCACTTTCTCATGAATCGCTGTACCGACGACGTCAATGAGCACCTTTTCAAACAACTTCTGCTCCTCTTCCTGAATATGCCGCGAAATAAGCTTTAGTTGATCATCTACATCGCAACGTACTTCATGCGGTGTGTTCTCCACATGCTGTTGTAAAAAGACTAGGAATTGCCGGGAGCAGTGCTGTGCAAGGAGCTGCCAGGACGGATCCTCCTTGTCTTTAGCCTCAATTTCAAACGCTATTGTGCGCCGCGACTGCTTAAGACTGTAATCCACAAGCTCTCGCTGCGCGTGGCCTTCTGCATCTTTTAAAGCAGAAAACACTACATCAGATGAAAGTTGCCTGCATGATTCCTCCAGCACCTTTACGACCTGAGCAGCGCTCTGTGGAGCACACACAAAACCGAGAGACAACTCTTCTTGGTACAATTTCGTCCACGCATTGAGCAATCGTAGACGTTCTTCCATTAGCGGTTGCTCTTTCTCTTGATTTTGTACGAGTTCACGAATATTAATCTCGACTTCGCTTATTTGTTTACGATAAGAGTCTGACAGCTTCTCTGCCGCCTGCATCGCATTTCTCGCTGTCTCGATCTCCTGTTTTACGTCAGTATCGCCGAGATTCTGAATACTCTTAACATACATTGCTTCATAAGACTTGTTCTTCGCAATATTCCTCTCCAAATCCGTTTTCTCATCTGTAAGGTATTCATAACCGTCTACCAAACGCTCTTTCTCGGACGCAAGGTTTGACAGCGATTGATTCGCATCAAGCCATGCGCTGTGCACCACACGAAGCTCATTGAGTGTATCTTTGTAGAATGTAAGGTCGCTGAGTGCCTGTTGGTAGCTGGCGTGCGTAAGCGGCAATTCCATCTGCTGTGCAGCATAATGGAGAGCATTGCGCTCAATTTGTGTGTCATTGCGGTAGGCACGTAAATCAGTTTGGAGCCGCTCTACTAAAGAGATCTGCGTGACGCGTTCCCGCTTCTTGGTTTCATAGCGTTCAAGAGACTCCTTAAGTTCTTCAAGGGACGGGAATACTTCCCGTTCCATGACAAGGTGCCGCTGCTGTTTTTCTACGATAGACTGTTCGGATTCCAGATTATCTTTCTCGTTCGTAAGTTCGTCATGCAGTCTTTGCAGCTCTTTCAGCTTACGCGCACGGAGTTCTTCCCGCGTCGATTTGCCTATGTATGCATCTTCATATCGAGGTGCCCGCCCCCCCACCATGCCGCTGCAGAATTCCCCTGTTTCCAACACGTACCCTTGCTCATGGGGAACAATGGATATGGTTTGAAGTAAAGCGTTAATATCCTCCACAGTGAGACCGTTCGTTGGCGTCGGACGCACATAAGTCAGTAAGTTCTCTCCTTTGTACGACCCTTTCTGCACAACGGTCATCGAGGCGGCAACCATGGAACGATCATTCTCATGTACCACAAGTGCCGTCAGAAGTCCCGCGCGGGTAATCGCTCCCTCGATCGCTTCTTTCACCGTCGGCTCTATGTGTTCCAAAAATTCAACCGTTTCATAAAAATAAGCAACACGTACGTTATGTGAACGCAAACGCTCCATTTCTGCTGCTTCCGAAGCGGTAAGAGCTGGCTCTATTTCCGTTTGCCCAGATAAAGCCTCGGCCTTTCTTTCGGACTCCTCTATTTGCTTTTCGAGAAGACGAATCGAAGCCGCAAGATCTGCATGCTGCTTTTGAAGTGCATGAGAGCGATTTTCGTACAAAAAACTCAGCCAGTCCGTAACCGCAGCTGGGGATACATCATCTAGAAGGTCACCGATTCCTTGCAAGATTTCCCTCGCTTCGAGAAGCTCTGTAGGGTGAATTTGAAATTGTTGAGCACTTTCCGCCCATTCAACAATGGCCTGCTCAACAGATGCTGAGCAGATGGAAATCACTTTCTCTAAATTGCGAAGCTTAACTTCTATCTGGTTTACGAGATCTTCTTCAGCTGACACACTTCGCTGCATTCGATCCTCATGTTCGATGCGAGATTGCAACGAACTGAGTTGATCAGCGATCCTCTGTACCTTGCCGTGGTACTCATAGAGGGTTTCTTGCCAGTTTTTAAATCCTGCGTCCGAAAAACTGTCTAGGCAGGTTTCAAAGTGCTTACGCAAGACGCCATGGGCCGAGAAATAAGTCTCGTCTGCCAGCGAATCCAACTCCGAAAGCGCATCCTCCCGGCTTTGAATTGCTTTATATCCCTTTTCCTCACTCTGCTTGATACGTTCCTCCACTTGTCGTTGCTGTTTTTCATTCTTCTCAATAACTTCGACCTTCCCTTGCCGCTTCTCCTCTGAATCCCGTAGGGAGTTTCTTACCTGGCTTAGTTCTTGCTCGAGTGTAAAAATAGGATGGCCTTGTCGGGAAGCAATCTTTTTTTGCATGGTTTCTTTTATATTGATTTGTTCCGCCTGTTGCCGCTCCAGTTCTGTTTTGGCTGCGGACGCTATGGCTTCAGCGGCTTCATAATCCTTAATACGCTTCATAGATTCATAAAATCGTTTCTCACTGGATACAAGATGTTTCGCCTTCTCATATAGAGAGAGTTGGTTGTATGCGTCGTACGCTTCCACCAAAATCGTAAGGAAGCCAAGCTCCTTGCCAAGACGGGCCTTCTTTTCTTGCAGGTTATCCATGCTCTGCAGCGACGAAGAAAGCGGTGCCAATTCATATTGCGACAATTCTGGAAGAGCATCGGAGAGAACGTTGGACACTTCGCTCGCTTTCACAGCATTAGAGAGCTTGGGACTACGAAGCTGAAGCAACACACCAATCAGCTCTTTAAACTCCTGCGTGGTTTTAAACCGATAGAGTTCTTGATTTACGAGTTCTACATAACGCTGTTGGCTGTCAGTGACTTCTCCATCACTTCCAATGCGGTCTGCTAAGTCCCCCCTGGTAAGAGGAAATTTTTTGGGCTCCCCGCTTACAATTTTTTCGTCATATAACTGAATGCCGCGCCCAATGCGCTTGTTACGGAGAATGAAATACCAAGTTCGCATGGTGTTATCGCTCTCCCGCCGTTTCCCATTCAGGCCAATGCCAACGGTAATAAACGTATTGCCTTTACGATACTCCATGTATAAATATCCCGTGCCTTCCTCTCGCTTGGAAACATGCTTATTGCCGAGCAAAAGATCAATCATCCGCCGATCCTGCGACCCGAATGGGTCAAGACGCGAGGGGCGCTTATCGCCATCGAGCAAAAACGGCACTGCCATGGTAGTGGATACTGATTTCCCAGAACCGTTAGCACCGCGGACAAAAAGGCGTCCGTTGCTAAACTCAAAAATCGTGTCACCGTGATACCAAAAATTTACTAGACCAAAGCGATTCAAATGAAACTTGCTCATCGCCTATCACCTCCGCATATAAAATTTAAGATACGTAATCCCCTGTAACACGGCCTGTGGCGGAATAAAATACTACCTGTCCGTCCGAATACGCATCTGCCATATGAAAATCAGACATATACTCCATAACCTCTCTCCATATGACAGTAAGGGGCCGTTCTGTAAACGATTTGGTCCATCCATGGCTGTGCAGATTCTTGATTTCTTGAAACCAATTAATTGCCTCAAATTGCAGGCACAGAACACGGCCGTTATAATCGAGTGTTATTTCTTGGCTGTTCACCTTATCCCAAATGAGGGTTGCATATTGCACAGCTGCATTTGAAATCTGCTCATCTTTTGGATAATAGTCTCCGTAGCGGTTTTCTGCATGGGTGAGCATCGTCGTTCGATGGTACCGCTCGAGGTGCCAATATTCAAATGATCCTGAAATCATATCGTTCATTCTCTCTAGTTCTTCTACCAAAAACTTGACCTCTTCTGGTGATAATTCATCATCGTCTACGGCTGATTCTAAAAAGAATCTGCGTAAGAGCCGTTGTCTGGGGGTTGTGCCATGGACAATCTCTTTCTCAATGTGCTCTTCTAATTGACTACGATTTTGGATTTTGCTGAGATCAAAGAAGTAAAGCGGTGTGAAGTGACGAAAATAAGGTGTGGTTTGAAACAAGACATCATGCCTCTCATCGTCTCGAAACTCGTCAATGTTACGATCCACGACATAGACGAGCCTCAATTTCACGCAATGCCGTAGAACTTCTATAAAGGCCTTACGGTGCGACCGCTCCTCCCAAGCGAAAGGGGCCGCTTCTTCAGGATAATACATTCGGATGGCATCACAAGCGTTATGCAGTGTAAACTGCTTATCTTCTCCACGGTCTTCTAAATAAGCAAGAAAACAGCAGAAAAATATATAGTGGAGCGACGATGTGAAGTCAACAATGCCCATAAACGTCTTTGGTGAGACAGGAATTTTCTCTAGTTTTACAAACTCATTACGTAAAAGTAAACGATAGCCAAAGTATTCTCGAACGATGTCGGCAATATCTGCTTTTCGGGCGAGAATCTGAAAGTATAGGTCCGACTGCGTGTCCCGATGAATCCAGTGGTAATGAAATAAGGCTTCAATACACTCTTGCAGCACTAACCGATCTTTATCCATGCTATTCCTCCGTAAATACGAACTCGTAGTCATCCATCGTTAGCGTACCATCAGTGGAACGCAAACGTATGCGGTTGTTGGAGCGGAGCCTCAAATAAAATTGGAGTCCTTCTTCCGTTTGGCCTTTTAAGCCTTTTGTAGTCATGGCTTGTCCCAACAACTCGAGCAGCAGATCCCGCACTTCCGGATACACAACACCGATCTCATCCAATTTAATTTTGCCGTCCGTAATTAAGCTATTGAACTGCTCCTGCACCAAGCGTGTTTTCTCCAGATGCTCCTGAATCAGAGACATTTGCGCTAAGGGATCTTCATATACAGGCAGTTTAGTGCGTCCGTTACGATTTCCAGGTGTCTTTTTATTAAGCGGCAATTCAAAAGGGTCGTATTCCCACACATGCTTTGTAATATCATCCTCAGATTTACGAGGAACTAAAAAATGTTTTGTGGTGGAAGCGCCAAACATTGCGCCAGCAATTATATGGCAGTCCCGCAAATCCGAAGTGTTCGCAAAAATACGGGCAAGTTCCAAATAGTCATTCTTTCGGCTTTTAAAGTAATTGAATTTATCGCTGATCTGGTCAGCAATTCGCACAATTTTTTGGATAGTGCCACGAGTTTGTTCGATAAGAAAGCGGGAACTAGCTTTGCGACCGTTGATCTTCACGAACCACCCTTTAAAACCAAGCCATTCTGCCCTTCTTCGCTTGGATGCAAGCTCAGCCTCAAATGTATCCTCCAATTGTTGCTCTGCTTCATAAGAGACAATCACGGAGATAATTTGCTCAATTTCACTCTCGTCGATGAATCCGAGGCGCTCCTCGATCAAATCTTTCTTCTCCATAATACCAACAACAAAATCACTTAATAGACGTACAAATTTTTCTTTGTACGGCAAAAAAGACTCTGTACGCATAAGACGTTCATATGGTTCACTGTTTACGTGGGACAAAAAGTCTGCAGTACCATTGCGAAGTGCTTCAAACCGGGACATGAGGTCGCGCCAAATATTGCGGATATCACCCATCGTCCCGTTAATCGAAGGCCTCCATTTGCGAAGCTTGGTCAGGTCCTCTAAAATATGGTCCGCCAGTACACGCTCGAACGATCCACCACGAATCGCCTGCAGGTTATGCTGCATCTCCTCCAGCGTACGCTCGAGCGAAATCGTATATTGTGTGACCTCATAATAATTCTTACGTTTGTAAAAATCCTCGATTCGCTGCGCGTGGGATTCGTCTTGATGGACGATCAGGTTATTCCATCTGACGAGCGCCTTGAGGTCTTCTTCCAATTCTTTTTCAGAATAATCCTTAAAATGATGGCCAAACTGTTCTGACGTTACTAATTCTCGATACACATCATCCAGAAACATATAAGAGCTGTATTCCTGACGGTATTTCTGATAGAAAACATAGCAGATGGGACGGTATCGGTCTGCTTTATTAGGAGCAGAAAGATATGACGCCTCTCTTACTGTATTTAATAGAAAACTCATTCTGCAACCTCCTTTCTAAGATGCACGAGGCATTTGCTTTCAATCCCTATTGAAGTAATACCTAAAATACTAATTCAACATCTGCAAAGGCTCTTTCAGGCATTCGCTCCAAAGTATGAGTTTGTTTAATTGAAATAAACTAAAACAATTTCAAATCATTTTGAAGACTAATAACGAAGTACCCCCAAAAGCACAATTGAGTTTGAGCTTCTATAGGAATGAGTATCCTTTCAGGTTTGAGTTTTTATATGGAGATCACTTACCGTTCTGTGAATTCACGAGCCCGAGACCTTATCAAATTCTCCACCACAATAGTACCACATTTTGGAGATTTTTTGCCTTTCTCGTCGAATCCTCCCATAGAAAAAGACCAGCACTCTCGTGCTGATCTGCATACCCATAACCCCTTACTTTTCCAAAATAAATGACAATATACACTCCACATGAACGGTATGAGGTAACATATCCACCGGTTGAACCTCCACAGTCCGATAGCCGCCATCCTCCAGCACGCGAAGATCGCGCGCGACCGTAGCCGGGTCGCAGGAGACATAGACGATGCGTGCCGGGCGAAGCTCCAGCATCGTAGCGAGTAGCGCCGGATCGCATCCCTTGCGCGGCGGATCGACGACGATGACGTCGGGGGCGATGCCTTCGGCTTGCCACTTCGGCATGACGACTTCGGCCGGACAGACGGCGAATTCGTCGTTGTTGATGTGGTTGAGCAGCGCGTTGCGGCGGGCGTCTTCGATGGCTTCGGGGATGATCTCGACGCCGTAGACGTTGCGGGCGTGGCGGGCGAAGAAAAGGGTGATCGTGCCGATGCCGAAGTAGGCGTCGATGACGGTCTCTTCGCCGGTGAGGCCGGCGTAGTCGACGGCGGTCCGGTAGAGACGCTCGGTCTGGGTCGGGTTGACCTGGAAAAAGGACCGCGCGGAGATGGCGAAGGTGATGCCGCCGATCTCGATATAGATGAAATCGTTGCCCCAGAGGACGCATGTTTCTTCGCCGAACACCTGGGAGGTCGCGCTGGTGTTGATGTTCTGGCAAATGCTCGCTACGCCGGGGATATCTTCGCGGATGAGTCCGCAAAGCTCGTCGGCGTGCGGAAGGTCGCGGCCGTTGGTGATGAGGACGACCATGCGCTGGCCGGTCGCTTCGGCGTGGCGGTCGACGACATGGCGAAGCAGACCGCGGCCGGTGGCGCGGTCGTAGGCGGCGTAGCCGAGAGACCGGGCGATGCGCTTGGCGGCACGCACGGTCTCTTCGTTTTGCTCCTGCTGAATGAGGCAGGCCTCCATGTCTACGACCTCGTGGCTGCCTTGCTCGAAGAAGCCGCCGATAAGTCCATGGCCGCCGATGCCGGCCGCCATAGGAACCTGCGCCTTGTTGCGGTAGCGCATCGGGCGCGATCTCGCGGCCGCCCGCTTCGCCGGCGGCCTTCGCCGGCGGCCTCCTCCAGTGGCGCCACCGGCAGCTTGCCGATGCGCGCCAGCACGCCCGCGACGTGCTCCCACTTCCAGCGGAGCTGCGCCGCGTAGCCCCAATGCTGCAACTAGCAGCCGCCGTAAGCCTCATAGATCTCACACGGCGCCGCGATGCGGTCCGGGCTCGCCGCCACAAGCGCCGCCATGCGCGCGCGGCCAAACGACTTGTTGATGCTTTGCACCTCGGCCTGCACCCGGTCGCCCGGCACCGCGCCCTACACAAACCTACTATCATAAAATGAAATATCGTATTTTTCGAAAGGTTGATGAAGTAAATATCATTAGGCGCAAAAAGGGCCTTTCGATAGTTTAGCTCCGAACGCTTACATCCCAGAACGTATCGATAGGATTCCCATCCAATCAGTTTGATGCGCCTCCCCCTCCCGCGAAATTATCTAAAAGTCCTCTGAAAGTAATCGCAAGCTTTTCACCTCGGTCATGTGATATGCTAAAACCACTAAATATTAGGAGGATTTCGAATGGACACCGGTACTCGGATTTATACTGTGAAGATTGTTTACACTCTGGAGATGTCGATGATCCTCAGTTCTACTTCAACCTGAAAGAAAAAGATAAAATGCAGCAATTTATAGATATTTGTATCGAGCATGGCTATGAGGTTTCAATAATCCAAGACGTCGTGGAAGTTCAAGTAGAACCAGAAAAGGAGAAAGAGAAAAAGATAAAAAAACAATCCATTTTCCAACAGGAACTAGTAACTCTGGTATAACTCACCCTCCCCCACTGTGATTATCGTTCCAAAGTCTGAAGGATCTCAGAAGCAAAAAACAGCCAAACTACTTGGCTGCTTTTACGAATTTATTATCTTTTCCATAATGCTTTCAGTCCATGGAGGGAGGGATTCCGATTGCGAGGTTATTAAACCGTTAGTTGCACTCAGAATAATTTCACCTTCTGTATGACTATTATCGATAACGATCAAATGGTTGATCAAATGAATGTGAGACAGTAGATTTTGAAGAGATGTTTGATGCCGTCTGATGATATCTTCAGAGGGAATGTGATGTCCGCCATTTTCCACTCGAATGGCTACCCTCTTGATATTCAAATGATAATCGCCCAGACCGACATAAAACATTGTAACCTCAAATTCGTTTGCCTTTGCATCGAGCATAAGGCGGATGGCATTTTTTCCAGCGAGTGTTGTTTCGACTGAAAATCACGTTTGTTATGAATACAATCTCTGGCCAGTTTAATGGCGTCTTTCCCTGCAGATACTTTTCGGCTTTCAGGGTGAACAGGATCAATTCCCCGTGCAAGAGCATCGGGATCTATGTTAATGCTGATTCCAAGCCGATCTACGATCAAGTTCTAATCGTGCTTTTTCCACTTCCGTTATTTCCTGCAAACACATACATGATCGGTGCCAACTCATGCATGAGGGACATCCTCTTCGGAAACGGGAACAACATCTCCGTTGTAGTATTCTTTTACGATTTGACCATCTTTTGCCTTATATACAATATATGTCCGGTTGGCTTTGGCATCTAATTTTGCCCGATCGCCCGTAAGTCTAATTAGTTTTTGCAGCTCTTTTATTTGATTCATGTAACTCACCATCCCGTTACATCAGTCTCATTTGAGTCTGATTATAGCACAGCTAAAACTTTAATTTAGTAAAAAGGTCTTCTTGTTTGATGAGTAACTTATGGAGTCATCATATTACCTTGTTCTGACTAACCGCGACACGCACTCTACATGGGTGGTATGCGGGAACATATCCACCGGCTGCACCTCCACCGTCCTATAGCCACCGTCCTCCAGCACGCGAAGATCCCGCGCAAGCGTAGCCGGGTCGCAGGAGACATAAACGATGCGCGCCGGGCGAAGCTCGAGCATCGTAGCCAGCAGCGCCGGATCGCATCCCTTGCGCGGCGGGTCGACGACGATCACGTCGGGGGCGACGCCTTCGGATTGCCACTGCGGCATGATGACTTCGGCCGGACCGACGGCAAATTCGGCGTTGTTGATGTGGTTGAGCAGCGCGTTGCGGCGGGCGTCCTCGATGGCTTCGGGGATGATCTCGACGCCGTAGACGCGGTGGGCGTGGCGGGCAAGGAAGAGAGTAATCGTGCCAATGCCACAGTAGGCGTCGATCACGGTTTCTTCGCCGGTGAGGCCGGCGTAGTCGACGGCGGTCCGGTAGAGGCGTTCGGTCTGGATTGGGTTGACCTGGAAGAAGGAGCGCGCGGAGATGGCGAAGGTGATGCCGCCGATCTCGTCGTAGATGACGTCTTCGCCCCAAAGAACGCGGGTCTCTTCGCCGAACACCTGGGAGGTCGAGCTGGTGTTGATGTTTTGGCAGATGCTCGCGACGCCGGGGATGTCTTCGCGGATGAGTCCGCAGAGCTCGTCGGCGTGCGGCAGGTCGCGGCCGTTGGTGATGAGGACGACCATGCGCTGGCCGGTCGCTTCGGCATGGCGGACGACGACATGCCGAAGCAGACCGCGCCCGGTGGCGCGGTCGTAGGCGGAGTAACCGAGAGACCGGGCGATGCGCTTGACGGCGCGCACGGTCTCTTCGTTTTGCTCCTGCTGAATGAGGCAGGCCTCCATGTCCACAACCTGGTGGCTGCCTTGCTCGAAGAAGCCGCCGATGAGTCCATGGCCGCCGATGCCGGCGGCCACGGGAACCTGCGCCTTGTTGCGGTAGCGCCAAGGCTCGTCCATCCCGATGACGGGATGGACGACGACCGGCGCGCGCCCCGCATCGGGCGCGATATCTGGGCCGCCCGCTTCACCGGCGGCCTCCTCCAGCGGCGCCACCGGCAGCTTGCCGATGCGCGCCAACACGCCCGCGACGTGCTCCCGCTTCCAGCGGAGCTGCGCCGCGTAGCCCCAATGCTGCAGCTGGCAGCCACCGCAGGCCTCATAGATCTCGCACGGCGCCGCGATGCGGTCCGGGCTCGCCGCCACAAGCGCCGCCATGCGCGCGCGGCCAAACGACTTGCCGATGCTCTGCACCTCGGCCTGCACCCGGTCGCCCGGCACCGCGCCCGACACAAACAGGGTGTAGCCCTCCACCCGGCCCACACCCTGTCCCTCATGCGTCATCCCGACGATGTCGATGACGACGGAATCGCCGACCGCGACCGGCACGCCCGCGATCTGGCGCGGCGCCTCGCCCTGGCGGCGCTCCCGCGCGCCGGCACTACGCGCATGCTGCGGCTGGACTTGCGACCGCACGCCACTTGCGCGCTCGCCCTGTCGGCGATCCCGCGACCGCGCACCGCCTCCATCAGCAACCGAAGCTCCGCGGCCGCCATCGGCGCCGCGTCCGCGCGATTCCGCGCGCACCGTCGCCCCGCTCGACTGCCCCCGCTCCTGCTGCCCGCCGCTCGCCCGACCGCGATCGCCCGCACCAACAGGCGCCTGCCGCCCTTCTTTCCCGACGCCGCCTACAGACCTGCCGCCTTGGTCCGCCGCTCGGGCGGGCTCTTGCCCCACGTCTCGTCCGACGCCGCCCCCGTGCCTGCCGCTCCGATTCGCCGCGCTGCCCCGCGAGCCGCCGCGCTTGTCCTTGTCACTCATGCTGTCCAGCCCCGTTCATAGGTTCCGCTTCTATATAAAGATAATGTCCCTTCAGTGATGCTTCATCTTCCTTGGCCCTTCAGAGACGCTCCGTCCCGCCTGACCGTCAGTGATACTTGGTCTCCCCAAGCTCGTCCATAATGATCCGCACATGCCCCGGCAGCATCGTGAACGTCCGGGCCATCTGCCCGCCGTATTCGCCGTCGAGGTTCATGTCCAGGTCCGCGTCCGACTCGACCGTCACCCGGTTCGTCTGAAACATCGTGATGTGCGAATCCTGCAGATGCTCGCCCCGCATGGCCAGCGTCGCGATCCGGATGAATTCGCCGAGGTTGCACTTGCGCATGAGCAGCACGTCGAACATCCCGTCGCTCGCCGAGGCGCTTGGCGCTAGCTTCTCGAAGCCGCCGACGGAGTTGCTGTTGGCGATCAGCATGAGCATGTACTCGTCCTCGAACTCGCCGACGCCGTCCATCGAGATCTTCATATGAAAGGAACGCAGCCGCGCGATCTTCTCGAATCCCCGTATGTAATAGGCCAGATTCCCGATCATCGTCTTGAGCTTGCTTGGCACTTCGTAGGAGAGCTCGGTCAGCGAGCCGCCGCCCGCGATATTAATGAAGTATTTGCCGTCGGCCTGACCGATGTCCACCGGCTTCGCGTAGCGCTTGACGATCAGGTCGCACGCCTCGTCCCACTTCTTCGGGATGCCGTGCGCTCTGGCAAAATCGTTGGTCGTCCCCACCGGCAGAATGCCGATGACGGGACGCCGATCGTGAGGGGCGATGCCGCTGATGACCTCGTTCAGCGTGCCGTCGCCGCCAGCCGCGATGACGATGTCGAAGCCCCGTTCCACCGCCTCGGACGCAGCCTTGACCGCATCGCCCTCCGCCTCGGTCGCATGGCAGGACGTCTCGATCCCGCCCCGCTCGAGCCGCTGCAGGATCTGCGGCAATCTCCTGCGCATCTCCTCGCGTCCCGAAGTCGGGTTATAGATCAACCGCGCTCTCACAATATCCAACTTGAATCCCCTCTTCTATCACTCTATAGGATAAGCGCGTGCATCCGTTCCAATTCCCACTATTACCTATTCATGCTAGCGAATCGTCAAGCCAATGTCAACGCGGCCCCGCGGCTTCCGGCAGCTGCTTCAGCATCTGACACGTTCCTGACATAATCCCGCAAAAAAACGCCGCTTGCGTCACAAGCGGCATAACATTTATTTACAATTGCCGACGGTAAGAAAAACCTTCCGGAAAGATCGCTGATCGCCCTGGCGGTTTTTTTAAGTTTGGCGGATATCCGAAACTGGAGTCGCGCGGAGTCCTTGTCCATGACTCATCTGCCAGCCGTTTCAAATGGGCAGCCGACCGTCTCCCGTGTTGTTCTATTGCCGCAATACCTGCAAATATACATCTTTTTCAGCCGATGTCGGCCCTTTTAAACCGGATAGATGCAAAAACGCAGTTATTTTGCCCTATCATCCGAATTTCCGGCTCGTGCTTTGCATTTACCTGCACATTTGCAGGTATTTCATTCGGCACCGTCGGTTGGCAGAAAATACATGTATAATTGCAGGTTTTGGGGCCTGCAAGCCGCCGAGAAGCTCCGGCATTCCAAGTGCGCTTAGCTGCCCATCACTCGCCGTCAAATTATACTTTCATATATGTTTAAAAAGGGGAGACAGCTTCACGCGTTTCGAGCCAGGCACGCGCCCGGTGTACGATCCATTCGCTGATCTGCGGATGGGGCAGCAGGGCGCTCTCGGCATAGTCGATGTCCTGCCCCGCGAGTCGGTTAGGCACAGCCGAAGAGGTGAAGTACCCTTCGCTCAGGAAAACGGGCACCGCCAGCATCCGCGCCTCCGGATGCCGCTCCCGCAACCCCGCGATCCGCGCCGCCGTCTCGTCCGGCCGCAGCAGCGCCGCGTCCGCGCCTGCGAAGCCGCCGATGCGCGCGAGCTCTGCCGCCAGCCCCTCCAGCTCCCGGCGCCAAGCCTCGTAAAACCAAGGCTCGTCGCTGCCGTGCCCGATGAGCAGCACGCACTCCGCCGCGGGCTCGCGCGACCGCGCGCCGAGCTTGTCCGCCAGCACGCGGGCGATCTCCGGATCGCTGCCGATTGGCTGGCCGTAGGTGAGCCGGGCCGTCACCTCGACCGGCTCCAGATCCGTTTCGCACCGCGGCTCCGCATAAGCGCCGAGCGCCCAGCCGATCTCGTCGACATGCGTGCTGCCCGACGAGACAAACAGCGGCAGCGCGTAGATGTCGTTCACGCCCTGCGCCTCAAGCGCCCGCACGCCGTCTTGGATCAGCCGGCCTTCGACTAGCTCCAGGTACGAAGCCGCGACCGGCAGGTCCGCGGGCAGCATAGACCTCGCCTCGGCGACGGCTTCTTCCACCTGCGCCACCCAACCCGGCTCGCGCGAGCCGTGGCTGATGACCAGCACACCTGCCCGAATCTCCGCGCTCGCCTCGCTGTCCGCTCTGTTTCCCGCCTCCGACGGCGCTCTTCCTTTTCCGATAATCCGATCCTGCATCCTGTTCGCCGACTGCTCTTCCACGCCGCTTGCCCGATCCTGCATCCTGTTCGCCGACTGCTCTTCCACGCCGCTTGCCCGATCCTGCATACCGTTACCCACCTGATCCTGCATCCGTTCCGTGCCTCCCGCTCTCGACGCTGTTCCTTCCATGCTATCCAACCCGATAGGCGGTGTCAACGGAGGGACTGTTCGAGCTGGCTTGGGCAGAAGAACGGTTCAACAGACAAAGCCAAAACATTGTGTGATAAAATGAATCGGAGGTGATACCAGCATGATTAATGCTATTGCGTACACGCAATTCGTCCGCTCAAGGATAGAAGAAGGCCAGAAAGATATCGATGAAGGAAGCCTCTTAACGCACGACGAGGTAAAGATAAGACTGGAATATTGGTTGGACAAGCAAGCAGACACTTGGACTTCCACGAAGGGAACGAAGGATTTCAGCAATAAATGATCATTTACGGGAAGATTCGTTCATTCCCCTCCCTTATCCTCAAACCCGATATACTGCGGCAGCTTCTCGAACTCGCTTCCCTCGAGCCCGCCGTTGTCGTAAATCCCCAGCTTCCAGGCGCCTTCCGGCACAACCGTGCCCGCCGGAATCTCGAAGTACCGGCTCTCTCCCTCGACCACGTCGATTGCCGAGCCCATCGGCTGCCGCCATTCGTCCACGAAGAAGAGCGCTGCGCCGTAGTCCGGGAACCGCGGCTTCACGAGCACCGTGCCGCCGATCTTGCCTGCCTCCGCGTCCGTATCCACGAACAGCGGATCCGGGTCGCCGCCGACCGGCACCCAAGCCGCCGCCGACTTGCCGCCGTCGCGAACCGCATAGATTGCGATGCTGCTCACGTCCTTCAGCGGAAACTCGGGCAGCGTCACGCGGTACGCCTTGCCGTCGAAAGGATAGTCGTTGGTCACGTCGACGAGCGGCTGCAACGGCACGCCGTTCGCGTCCGCGCTGTACACGACGTAGTTCACCGCATTCGCGCTGTCCGCGTCGTACCAGCTGAGCTCGCCGGATACGCGCGTCTTGCCGCCGGAGAGGACCGGCTTGAAGTGAATATCAGACACAGGCGAAATGGCAGAATTTACATCGCCCGGATTGATCCAACTCGCCGCTTCGTTCCGGATATCGTCGTAGGACTGCACGGTCGCGCTGGCGCTGTATTCAAAAACGTCCCCGTTTCGGTAAGGCACAACCTGTACTTCGCCGAGAATGTTCAGATTCGGCAGCGGCAGCTTATAGCGTCCGGTTGACGACTTCGCCACTTTTTTTACGCCGCCCGGATACTGAATCTGGTAGCCGTCGTAGTTCGAGCCGTCCGCCGGATCCTTCCAGCTGATCGCCGGCCACGCGCTTGTATAGGGATTGGCGTCTATGTAAGTCAGCTCTCCCACCAGGTACGCCGGATAATCCCTCAGAGAAGCCTTCGCGACCGGTACGGCCACAGACTTGCCGCTGTCGGACGCGTTGAAAACCCCGATCGCGGCCGCTTTGCCCGTCACCTTCGTATCGTCCGGAATGATGAACGCATGCCGCTCCGGCGCGTATAGACCGATCGCCTTGCCGTAGCGCTTGCCTTTATCGTCCAGCAGATAGGCCTCGTAGCTCTTCGCCGCCGATTCTCCGCCCTCGTTCACGTATAAAATGCCGCCGATCTCTCCCGCCTGCTCGTCCTTGTCCTGGAAAGAAGCGGTGGCGATCGATGCAGCCGCGATCGATGCAGACGCCTTCGCAGCCCCCGTCTTCCCCGCCGACGCAGCTTGCGCGGATCCCGCGGACAGTCCGACCGACCCAGTGACCATAAAACCTAAGAGAGCGATGCCGATGGCGCGAAGTTGCCGATACATGTGTTTCCCCCTAGATAATAGTCTATTAAAAATAGTCTATGACTCCGGCTTGCAACCTGTTTGAACGCCTACTATCGTCTTTGAGAAATGTATTAAACCGATTTATCCGGCTTAAATCTGAGATTTTTATCAAAAATAAAGCGCTCGCCCCATGGGCAAGCGCTTCGCATCAATGTCGGACAACCCGGCTGCGGAGCCTAACTCAGCGCACCCGCAGCCTTTTTCTCCTCCGCTCCAGCAACCTGGCCGGATTGGCTCACGACTGTATCCCGGTACGTGGCGATCAGCCCGCCCTGCGTGTCCGTCGCAAACAGCACAGACCGTTCGCTCGGCACGGTGAAGCGGTAGCTCGTCTCCCCGTCCCTGATCGCGACTTCGCAGTCGGCGCCGGATTCCGAGATGAAGATATACAAGCTTCCGTGCTTAAAAGTCAGCTTCGTGCCATAGACGCCCGGGTGGTCGCCGCCTTCTACCCACGCCATTGCGCCGCATCCCGCCTGCGCCTCTTGCAGCGCGGCCGCGTACAACGCTTGCAGCGTATCCGTGCGTTCGTTCAGCTCGAGCGGCAGCGGGCACCAGAGCAGCTTGCCAGCGCCGAGCGGACGGACGAGCAGCTCGGCTGTCTGGCTCCAGCCGTTGCCGTCCGCGCCAGGCACGACCTCTTTGTTCAGCTGGCCGATCTTGCGGTCGCCGAAGGAAGCGCGGTACGTGCGGCCTGCGATCCGCACCTGTTCCTCGCGCGACAGGTTGGTCAGCCGATAGGCTGCGCCAACCGCCTCGGCGGCCCGCGAAGTCGGCTTCCAGTAAGCGTCGAGACCGATGGGGCCGGTGAACAGCAGGGTGCCGCCGTGCAGCTCGACATGCCCGAGCAGCTTCGCCAGCGCTTCGTCGCTGAAGCTGTGCGCGCTCGGCACGATGATGAGCCGCGGTTTGTCCGCGGACAGCGAATCGAGGTGCAGCTCGCTGATGCCGTAGAAAGGCACCTTCATGTCGTAGGCCAGCACCCGGGTCAGGCTCTGCGTCGCCTCGCAGGCGAACCTGCGGCTCGAGAAGTCGTTCGTATACGGGAAAACGACGGCGACATCTGCGAGCTCGCGGTCCTCGAACAGGTCCGAGATCCTTCCGATGAATCGGCCGAAGTCGTACGACACGTCCGCCTCCGGCTTCTCGGTGCCGTCCGCGCGCAGGGCGCCGATGTTGGATTCGCACACGTTATCCATGTAATAATTCGTGTTCCACAGCCAATGCACGGCGCCGGCGCTCCCGCCCGCGAAGGCATAGGCATACTTGCGCTCCAGCAGGTTCCGCAGCTCCTCCTCCGTCCGTTTGGCGCGGTTGTCCGGCATTTCCACGTACATGATACCCGTCTCCTGGATGAGCGTGGGCTTGCCCGGGTCTTTGCCGAACAGGCCGTCCCACAGCAGCTGGTCGTTGAGCCACCATGTATGCACGTTGGTGTAATCGACGCTCTGCGCATACATGAACGGCGACGGCCGCGGTCCCCTGCCCAGCGCTTCGTCTTGTCCGACGGTAACCAGATGTCCCGGGACGAGCGTCCGGATCGTCGCGCTTAGCGCCTCCACCCAGCGATTGTGCATGTCCATTGTGAACAGCGTATAGTCGAGCCAGCGCCCGTTTTTCTTGAGCCGCTTGACGTCGTGGATGTCAAAGGCGATATCGATCTGCTCAGGCGGCTCCGCGGATGCGAAGTCGGGCAGCTCGGCCTGCGTCATGTTCCAGCGCGCCTGCAGCCGGTCGATCGTACCGTGGCGCCGCTGCAGCCAATCGCCGAACGCCTGCCGCTCGAACTTGTCGTGCACCGCCCGGGGACCCGTGAAGATCCGCGTCGGGTCGAAAAGCGACGGCTCGTTGATCAGGTCCCACTGTACGTTCGACGTGTCCTTGTGGCGGGAGACGATGGCAGCGATAAAGCGTTTCTGCGCCTGAACGCTGCGCGGGTCCAGGTACGGATTGCGTCCCTCCCAGGCCTCCGGCGCGAACGCAAAAAACGTGAAGGTCACTTCCAGACCATGCCGCGCCGCCGTCAAAATAAACGCGTCGATCGCGCGCAGCTGCTCCTCGGAGGCATGCCCGTCCTCGAACATCAGGTGCCGCCAGGCGCTCCACATACCGGTGCGGATCCAGTTGATGCCGGCCCGCTTCATCGTCGCCATCTCGCGATCCCAGATCGCGGGGTTCGGCAGGTTGATGAACTTGCGGCCCGTATCCGACGCCATATAGGTCATGCCGACCACGGGAAAAGGTTTGCCATCCTTGATGAAATAATCCCGTCCGGCAGCCAGCGGCGCCCCGCGCCGCAGCAGCTCCCGGTCGTAGCACCAGAAGCCCTGGTGCAGCAGGCGCCGCTCGCCCGAGGCGGACACGGCTTCGCATGCGATCGCGTAGCTGCCCGGCTCGAGCGTCACAGGCGCCACGAAGTTCACGTACGCGATCTCGCTTCCCGCAGTCAGGTTCAGCTCCTCGTACCAGAGCGCATCAACGGCGGACATCGCAGCCGATGCGTCCGGACTCGACGTGGTCGCCGCAAATGGCGGATTCGCGTACAGGTCGTCCGACTCGGACGACGCCGTCTGCGCGGCTGGGCACGATTGCGAAGCGACTGCCTGCGTATCCTGGTTCAGCCCGGCCGCCTTCGCCTCCTTCGCAGCTTCCCGCTCATGCTCCGGCGCCGCCCGCTTGCGCAGCGAGATCCGCAGCCGCCATTCCTCCGGCTCGCGCGCGATGTCCCCAGCCGGGGTGATCCGCTGCGCCTGCACCGTCAGATGCGGCGTTTCGTCCGCGTGGTACGCCGCGTAGCTTGGCTTCAGCCACAGCTCGGTCACGCCGGCCTCGCAGTAGGCCGCCCAGCGGAGCAGCGCAGCGGCACCGCCGCCGGACCAGAACCGCACCTTCAGCCGCTGGTTCGCCAGCAGCCATCGGCCACCGGCATAGTCGCCGCGGAAGCGCTCGAGCAGCACGACCGGCGCGGTCACTTCGCGGCCTTCGGCGCTTACGCCGACGAGCAGCGGCTGGATGCAGGCGTTCATCGGCCCGGAGGAGCCGGTCGCCTGGTTCAACTGGTCGCGCTCATGCGTCACGTGCAGTACAAGGCCGTACGTTTCGCCGATGTCGAACAACGCTTCGCTGCCCGCCAGCAGCGGTCGCTCCGGATTGTGCCGCAGCGAGGCGGCACGGGTACCGTCCGCTACCAGCGCTTCGTGGATATGAATCTCTTGATGGTAGGCCGTCATCTCAGGTTCGGCAACCCAGCCTTCCGCCGTCAGGCCGACCGGCCGCTTGAACGGTGCGCCGCCCGCGTGAACCCAGCCTTTGCCCGCTCTGAGATGACGGGAGATCGCCGGCCAGGCTTCCCTGGGAAAATACGGTCCGTGCAGGTGCACGAACGTTCCCGCATCTTCCGCTTCCAGCGCCTCGGCCAATCCTGCCGCATTGACGACCCGGCAGCTGCGATCCAGCTCGCTTAGTGCCGCTTCGTCCGGTGCCGCTCCCTCATAGGGGAACCCCGCGTCGTAAAAGATAATCGTTGCCATGTGGCACGCTCCTTTAGATTTGAAATCGTTTTCCTTCCCTTGACGCCTATATTATCGTTATAATGATTGATATCGTTATAATGTTTAAATGAAGACGATGAACGATAACGAAAACGGAACTCGCTTCCGTCGAACGAGATTGATGCAAGGGGCGATGTCGATGTTGAACTTGACGGACACGCGAGCTTTCGTTTCTCGCATGCGTCTGAACTGGAGCCATTTTAAATCCAAGCTGCTCTTAAAATACACGCTCTCTTACATCCTCATCTTCCTGATCCCGCTGACCGGCGTGACGGCTTCCGTCTACGAGAGCGCCGTTCGCAGCCTCCGCACCGAGATCGAGCAATCCAACCTCAATCAGCTGGATCAAGTCAAGCGAACCTTGGACGGCCGCATTGCCGAGCTGCAGGAGATTGCCGGACGGATCACCTATGACGAGCATCTGACCTCCTACATGGTGCATCACGACTACTACGGAATGGAAGCCATTCAAACGTTGGCGAACTATAAGGCGAGCAGCAGCATTTTGCAGGATCTCTTTCTCTATTTCCGCGACGATCCCGTCGTCTACTCCTATCGCGGGCTGATGAATCTCGACGTGGCGTTCGGGAGCACCTACCAGTTCAGCCAGGCGAGCAGGCAGGAGCTGGCGCGCGAGATGAACACCGCGATCCAGCCGATCATGCGTCCCGCCGAGCAGGTTACAATCAACGCCCGCCAGGAATCGATGCTGACGCTGCTCGTGCCGATCAAGCCGAACAATCCGTTTCCGTACGGCACGGTCATCTACCTGATGAAGGAATCGAATCTGACCGGCATGATGGCTTCGATCTTGAACGATTTTTCCGGCAGCAGCTATATTTTCGACGCGCAGGGCAACAAGCTGACGGGCACCAGTCACGGCGAAACGATGGACCGGGCCGGCCTGAACCGGATTGCGTCCCTGTCGACCGGTATTCACAGCCTGACGCTGGACGGCAAGCAGCAGTCCGTCGTGGCGGTGAAGTCCGAGACCAACGGCTGGACCTACGTGACGACGATGCCGAGCCACCAGTTTTTCGGCCGGGTCGCACATATCAAGTCGCTGATCCTGATCGTCTTTTGCCTCGTCGGCCTTATCGGCATCGCGGCGGCCATGGTGCTGGCCAGAAGGCAGTATCACCCGATTAAAAATCTGATGGAGTTCGTCAAGCTGAGAAACACCGGTGCCACAGAAGCCACGGACAGCCGCAACGAGTGGGACTGGATCCGCCATACGATTCACGAGTACAGCGCGCGGGCCGATATGCAGCAGCCGTATGTGCGCAATCAGTGCCTGCTCCTGCTGCTGAAGCACGGCAAGCCCGAAGATCCTGAGATCGAGCGGCTCGTGCAAAGCGCGGGTCTGGAGCTGACGCCGGGTAAAAGCCTCTGCTTCTCCGTCATCCTCACCTGGGAGGAGCTGCCCGATCCTGCGTCTTCGCGCGCGATTGTAGCTCAGCTGGCCGAGCGGTTCCGCGAGGCGAGGTTCTCCGAGCTGGGGGCGAGCGCCTACGGCGTGGACCTCTCCCCGTCGGAGCGGTTCGCGCTGATGGTTAGCTTAAGCGCCGAGGGCGATCAGCCCGTGCAAGAGCGCGTCGAGCAGGTCGTTGGCGCCGTGCTGCTGCACCTCGGCGACGAGCTGCGGCAGCAGCTCTCGCTTGGTGTCGGCACGGCGTACGACAGCCTGGGCGAGCTGAACCAGTCGTTCATCGAGGCGGCGACGGCGCTGCAGTTCCGCCTGATGGGCGAGCAGGGCCGCGTCACCTACTTCGAGGGGCTGGCTCAGCAAGAGCACGCCTCGGGCGACGCGTTCTGGCTGCCCAAGAAGTCGATGCTGAAGCTTGAGCAGAGCCTTAAGCAGGGCAACGAGGCGGTCGCCGCGCAAACGATTCAGAGCCTCGTGGCGGAGATCCGCGGCGTGAAGCTGTCCGTCTCCCTGCTCCGCTGCGTCTGCTTCGATCTGCTCAACGCCTTGCTGCGCACCGCGTCGGAGTACGGCATGACAGGCGTGATGAACAAAATTCCCGGCTTCACCTCGTTCGAGACGCTCGAGGAGCTCGAGAGCCGGCTGATCGAGCTGTCGTCGTTAATCTGCCGTCAGGTCGAGCGCAATACCGAGACCGAGCAGCAGTCGCTCATCGAGAACATCGTCGAATACGTGGACAGCCAGTACGCCGACTACACGCTCAGCCTCGAGCATATCGCGCTCAAATACTCCGTCTCGACCTCGTACCTGAGCCGCAGCTTCAAAGAGAAGATGGGCATGACCTTCTCCCAGTACATCTGGCGGCTGCGTACGGACGAAGTCATGCGCCAGCTCGTCACCACGAGCGCGCCGCTCAAGGAGATCATCGAGCGGGTCGGCTACCTCGACGCGCCGAACTTCATCCGCAAATTCAAAAACGAGACCGGCTACACCCCCGGCCAGTACCGCAAGCTGTACGCGCAGGTGAACGTCCCTGCGGAATGAACGCGCGTGCCGCAGGCGCTTCGGGCCCAAGATAGCCGGTCTTTCCGGCTATCTCGCCGTGGGGGCAAAAGGTGCCTTAGCGGAAATAAGTTCCGCTATCTTGCCACAGCGATCGTGTACGAGGTAACTTAGCGGAAGATCGTTCCGCTATACAACCACAGCAAGCGTGCCAAAGTTACTTTAAAGGAAATAAGTTCCGCTATCCCACCACAGCGAGCGTGTACGAGGCACTTAGCGGAAGATCGTTCCGCTATACAACCACAGCAAGCGTGCCAAAGTTACTTTAAAGGAAATAAGTTCCGCTATCCCACCACAGCGAGCGTGTACGAGGCACTTAGCGGAAGATCGTTCCGCTATCCCGCCATAGCGAGGGTGCTCCCCCCACTAAACCGGTGCTTCGAGCTCCGTTAGCCGGTTTTTCCGGCTATCTCAGCCCTGAGCACACTAATCCCGGCTCCGTTAGCCGGTTTTTCCGGCTATCTAGCCCTGAGCACACTAGTCCCGGCTCCGTTAGCCGGTTTTTCCGGCTATCTCAGCCCCGAGCACACTAGCTTCGAGTAACGTTAGCCGGCTTTTTCGGCTTTCACTTCACCGTCAGCGAGCCGGTCAGATTCTTTTCCGAGCTCGGGCCGACATGAATCCTAAAAAACAATTTCTCCGCATCGGCGGGCGACGGCGGAGAATCGTTGAAGCTTTTCATGCTGAAGGAAGGCCATCCGCCGAAGCGGCGGCCTTCGCGCTTCCCTGCATTTGCAGCGTTCGCTGCGCCGTTGTTTCTATACCGCCTCGCGACGGTTTGGCAGCTTCCGCAACCGCTTGGTCCCCATCCTCTTAATTAGAAGCCCACCGGTCGTACGCGCCCTGATAGATCTTCGCCATCTTCTCGGCGCCCATCTTCTTCAGCGTGTCCACGTACTTGTCCCAGTTGCTCAGCGGCTCGGCGCCGGTGATGAACTTGGCTTCCATCTGGTTGACGTACGTGTTGAGATCGGACGTCAGGCTGTTGACCTGCGTCTGCTCGTCGGACGTGAGGAACAGCGTCGGGAACGGCGGACGCGCGCCTTGATCGAGCAGCTTCGTCTGCGTTTCCTTGGCGACCCAGATTTCGAAGTCGCCCTTCAGTCCCTTTTCGATATCGTCCGTGTTGATCGTCGGCGCCGGGATGCCGTAATTCGGCGTCAGCGTCGAGCGATACTTCTCGCGGTCGGTGCCGCCGTCCGGGATCGGCAGGTATTCCTTCGTGCGCGTCGCCTCGTCCGTGTACTTCCACAGGATGCCTTCCGGCCCTTTGTTGAACAGCAGCGCGCCTTCATACGAATACAGGTAATCGACCCAGCGCATCGACGCTTCGGGGGACGGGTTCGTGCTCGAGATCGCGAACGCGCCCGGCGTGATGCCCGCATTCGCCGCGATGGCCGGCTTG
The DNA here is from genome assembly GCF_042683485.1 of Cohnella sp. GCM10020058. NCBI lineage: Bacteria > Bacillati > Bacillota > Bacilli > Caryophanales > Paenibacillaceae > Cohnella > Cohnella sp. GCM10020058. The sequence goes on along the minus strand of NZ_JBHUJV010000025.1, from coordinate 322,245 downwards.
TCGACCATCTCGCTTTTCACCGGCGCGTACATCGGATCGTCCGTCGAAGGGTCGCCACCGAGGGACATATAAGCGTTCCAGTTGGCGAACATCGCGACCTGGTTGTTCTGTACCTTCGCCTTCTTCTGCTCGTCCGTCTGAGAGAAGCTCTCGTGATCCAGCAGCTCCTCGTTCCACAGGCGGTTCATGAACGTAAGATACTGCTTGAAGCCCTCTTCCAGCGGCGTATAGTGCACTTTTTTGCTGTCGTCCACGTAGATCGTGTCCTCATATACGCCGAACGAGCCCAGCAGCCAGGTACGAATGTCCCGCAGGTTGACGTCTCTCGCGTTGCTTGCCGTCAGCGGGATCTCGTCGGCCTTGCCGTTGCCGTTCGGATCCTCGGTTTTGACGCGCTTCAGATAGGTATACAGCTCTTCGGTCGTGGTCGGCAGCTTCGTGATGTTCAGCGCCTTCAGGAAGTCGCCGTTGTACCAGATCGGGTTGCGATACCAGTGCTGGCTCATCTCGATGACCGGCAGCGCGTAGATATGGCCATCCGGCGCGGTGATCGATTTGCGCACTTCCGGATTGTCTTCCAGCACCTTCTTGAAGTTCGGCGCGTACTCGTCGATCAGATTTTCCAGCGGAATCAGGATGCCCTGTTCGCCGTAGTTGATCTGTTCGGCCGTCGTCAGCCCGGAGGCATAGAACATGTCCGGATAGTCGCCGCTCGCGAACACGAGGTTTTTCTTCGTATCGAAGCTGTCCTTGGGCGCGTTGCGGAAGTCGAGCTTGATGTTGCTCTGCTCGGCCATGATGTCGAGGACCTTCATCTTTTTCCAGTCCTGGTCGCCCGTATCCGGCGCCATCAGCGTGAGCGTGAGCGGCTCGCTTACGATCGGAAAGCCTTCTTTGTTGACGGTGGCGCCTGCCGATTCTTTTTTCTCGTTCGAGGCGCAGCCGGCCAGCAGGCCGACTCCGATTGACGCCGCGAGCAGCAGCTTGCCTGTTTTTGCGTACGATCCCATGGATGAACCCTCCCGTTTATAATGATGAATCGCGTAATGGGTCGCCCCGTTCGCCGCAGGCGACGGCGGGGCATATATAATAAGCGGCCGAAGCCGGTTATTAATAAAGCCCGCGTGCCGTCAGCCCTTGACCGAGCCGATCATGACGCCTTGAACGAAGTAGCGCTGCAAAAACGGATAGACCGCGATGATCGGCAGCGTGGAGACGACGATAACCGCATATTTGAGCAAGGAGGCCGTCTCCGCCTTGGAATTCATCGCCTTGGCGATGTCCCCGCTGATTGCGGCGCCGGTCGTTTCCGCCGTCATCTCCTGAAGGACGAGAATCTGCCGGAGCACCATCTGCAGCGGATATTTGGCGTCGTCGTTCAGATAGAGCAAGGATGGCAGATAGCTGTTCCAGTGGGCGACCCCGTAGAACAACGCCATAACCGCGATAATAGGGAAGGATAGCGGCAGCACGACGCGGGTGAACAGTCTCAGGTTCGTACAGCCGTCGATCTGCGCGGCTTCCTGCAGCTCTCTCGGGATCGTCGTCTGGAAGAACGTCCTGGCCACGATCAGATTCCAGACCGAGACGGCCACCGGCAGAATGAGCGCGCCCATCGTATTGATCAGATGAAGGTCCTTGACCACGAGATACGTCGGCACCAGTCCGCCGTTGAAGAACATTGTGACCAGGATAATAATAACGAAGAACGTGCGTCCTACAAAATCGGAGCGGCTGAGCGCATAGGCGGCGGGCAGCGTTATGGCCAGGTTAAGCGCCGTCCCGAGCACCGTGTAGATGATCGTATTGAGATAGCCGCTCCAGATTTTGGAGTTTTGGAACACGAGCGTGTAACCGTCCCAGGTGATGCCCTTGGGCCACAGCCACATCTCTCCGGCGTTCACGAGCTTCGGCGAACTGATCGACGCGCTGAGGATATAAATGAGCGGATACAGGACGACGATCAGCGCGACGGCCAGGAACAGATAGACGATGAACATGAAGATCTTGTCGCCCTTGGACGCTTTTATCGCAGCGTTGGCTTGGTTCATATGCGCATTTCTCCCTTCTACCACAGACTGGTCTCGCTGGTCCGCTTGGCGATGCGGTTGACGAGAATCAGCAGGATGGCGTTGATGACCGAGTTGAACAGCCCTACCGCGGTCGAGAAGCTGTACTGCGCGTCGACCAGACCGGTTCGATAGACAAAGGTGGAAATGACGTCGGAAGACTCCATGTTAAGCGAGTTTTGCAGCAGGAGGATCTTCTCGAAGCCCACGCCGAGAATGTTGCCCATGTTCAGAATGAGCATGATCGTGATCGTCGGGACGATCGTCGGCAGGTTGATATGCAGGACGCGCTTGAACCGGCTCGCGCCGTCTACGATAGCGGCCTCGTGCAGCTGCGGATCTACGCCCGCCAGTGCCGCCAAATAGATGATCGTGCCCCAACCTGCGCTCTGCCACACCTCGGACAGGACGTACACGGTCTTGAACCACCGCGGATCCGTCAGAAACTGCGGCGCGTCGATGCCCACCCACTCCAGGATTTTGATGATGATACCCGACGACGGCGACAGGAACGTAATGATCATCCCGGCCATGACGACGACGGAGATAAAGTGCGGCGCGTACGTCACGGTCTGAACCGATTTCTTGAACAGCCCGTTTTTCGCTTCGTTGAAGGCGAGCGCCAGAATGATCGGCAGCGGGAACCCGACCGCAAGCGCGTACAAACTGATGCCGAACGTGTTCCAGATTAGATCCCAGAAATAATACGAGTGGAAAAACCGTTCAAAATGAGCAAATCCGACCCAGGGACTGTCCATGACGCCTCTGGCCGGCATGAAGTTTTTGAACGCGATCTGGATCCCGTACATCGGCAGGTAATGAAATAAAATAAAGTAGACAAGCGCCGGCGCGACGAACAGGTACAGCTCCCAGTTGCGCCAGATCCGTTTGCCGAGCGACGCGCGTTCGGCAAGCTTCTTCGGCAGCGGCAGGCTGCCGTCCATCGTTTGAACTTGCTGCGTTTCTGCTTTCACGTTGCTCCTCCCTTCTTGCTGAACCGCCAGGCGGAACCTGTGAGCGCATTCATCCCTCGGCAGGCAGCGGCGTGGCAGCGATTACAATTTGAATTGTAGGGAAGGCAGGCGCGCACCGTAAATATGTGAGATGTGCATTGTCATTGTAAAAAGCGCAAAACCCTTGTGGCGCAAGGGTTTCGGATGTAGACGCTCTCATTTGGACGAGGGGCGGAATGTGTAAAGTTTTAACCGTTTTCAAGGCTGCAAACGTTACATATTGCGCGCTTGCGCGAGGTGTGACAACCTGTGTGTTGATTCGTTGCGAGCCTGACCGCCCTTCCCGTTCCAATCAGCCAGCCACGCCAAGGAGGAAAAGAATATGACGCAGACCGTATCCGCCCTGCCCGCTTCGATCCGCGACTTTCTCGACGAAGCCGACCGGCGGCTCGCCCACCGTCCCAAGCTGCAGCGGATGTTCCGCAACTGCTTTCCCAATACGCTCGAGACGACGACCAAGCTGCTGGACGACGGCACGACCTTCGTCTTCACCGGCGACATCCCGGCCATGTGGCTGCGCGACTCGACCGAGCAGGTGCGCCACTACCTGCCGTTCGTCCGCGAGGACGAGGAGCTGCAGCGGATCATCGGCGGGCTCATTCGCCGCCAGCTTTTTTACATTAATCAGGATCCTTATACGAACGCGTTCAACGAGACGGCCAGCGGCAAGCACTACAACGACGGCGACCTGTCCGACATGACTCCCTGGATGTGGGAGCGCAAGTACGAGCTAGACTCTCTCTGCTTCCCCGTGCAGCTGCTGTACGATTACTGGCACGCCTCCGGCAAGACGGACGTCTTCGACGACGCCTGCTACCAGGCGCTCGTCTCGATCGTGGACGTCATTCGCACCGAGCAGCGGCATATGGAAAAATCGCCCTATCGCTTCCTGCGCCCAGGCTTCAAGGAAACCGAAACGATGCAAAACGAAGGCCTCGGCCTGCCCGTCAACTACACCGGCATGACGTGGTCCGGCTTCCGGCCGAGCGACGATGCGTCCCTGTTCGGCTACAACGTGCCGGGCAATATGTTCGCCGTCGTCATCCTCGGCCATATCCGCGAGATTGCGAGCACGATCTATCAGGACGCCGGCCTCGCCGAGCGCGCGCAGAAGCTGCGCGAGCAGATCGACTTCGGCATCCGCGCCTACGGCATCGTCAACCACCCGCGCTTCGGCCGCATCTACGCGTACGAGACCGACGGCTTCGGCAACTACTGCCTGATGGACGACGCCGGCACGCCGGGCCTCATGTCCATTCCGTACTTCGGCTACGCCCCGGCGGACGATCCCGTCTATCAGAACACGCGGCGGTTCGCGCTCAGCTTCGACAATCCGTACTACTTTGAGGGAAAGCACGCCAAGGGCATCGGCAGTCCCCATACCAAGGACGGCTATGTCTGGCATATGGCCTTGTCCATGCAGGCGCTGACCAGCACGGACGAGCAGGAGGTCAAGGACCTCATCGAGGTGCTGATCGCCACGGACGCCGACACGGGCTTCATGCACGAAGGCTTTGATTGCAACGATCCCGCGATCTTCACCCGTCCGTGGTTCGCCTGGTCCAACTCGCTGTTTGCGCAGGTGATCTGCAAGGCGATGGATAAAGGTTGGGTGTAGGGGTTTAGCTAGATTTGCAGACGAAAAGAAACCGTCAGGGGAGATCGAGGATCTCCCTGACGGTCCTTTTCGTTTTGGCGGATATCCGAAACGCGATTCGCACGGACACCTATCGAAGACTCATCATCCGATGCCGCTCCGATGGGCGCCAATCGCACGCCTGCTTCGTTTGCCCGCTTCGCCGTCCGCTTCGTCATCTGCTTCGTCGCCGCTTCGCCGTCCGCTTCGTCGCCCGCTTCGTCACCAGCTTCGTCACCAGCTTCGTCACCAGCTTCGTCGCCCGCTTCGTTGCCTGTTTCGTTCGCCCGCTTCTTTCGCCCGCTTCGCACGCCGCTTCGTCGCCCGCTTCGTTCTTTCGCCGCAATGCCTGCAAATATACATCTTTTTTCGCCGAAATCGACCCTTTTGAGCAGAAAAGATGCAAATATGCAGCTATTTCCCTCCATCCCCCCCATCTCCGGCTTGTGCTCTGCATTTACCTGCATATTTGCAGTTATTTCATTCAGCCTCCCGGGTCGGCAGAAAATACATGTATACATGCAGGCTTTTAAGCCCGCCACACATCCGAAATGCTCCGCACGCCCAAAACCCGCTGCCCTTTTCCCGAATCCCCCGTCAGGATCAGAAAAAAAGCGCCTCGGCTCCTCGGCTCCTCTCCCCTCTCCCCCTCCGCTACTCCGCCACTCCTACAACGCCGATTACTCGCCTGAAGATTTACTTTTTAATATCAGTTGATTGCGAAGATAGCGCAGTGGGGCTCGGCAGATGGCTAACTCTCGATAGCCTGCAAATATACATCTCTTTTTACACTTGGATGGTTTTTGGCGCAAATGCCTGCATACGAAGTCAATTTCATAAACATTTTTTACCAGAATAAATCCGAACTTTTAATACAAAATAGAACCTCTGAGATTCGGAAATAAGTCCAAAACCGAACGTTATTCGTCAAGTCTTATGATTAAGTTTGTTTAAACTAGCGACTTTTTGAATTATGAAATTGACTTTACGTGCATCTTTTGGTGCTTGAACAGCGCATTGGGGCCGTTGCCGTTAAAAAAGCCTGCTAATCTGCATCTTTTCCCATACGGAGTCGGGCTCCGAGGCAAAGCCTGCAGATTCGCAGGCTTTTGCCCCGCTGCCTTTCTCTAGTCCAGATAGAATTGAATCGTCCTGTTGATTCGCTCTCTGCATTGTATCTTTCTTTGTCTGATCCCCTTATATCAATTTTGTTGATCCGTTCGAGAAACCTATTATGGAAACGCAAACGACCCGCAATCGGGTCACTTTTCTCAAAGTGTCCGTCTTGCGGGTCGTTGTTCAACCGTTCAGCGCCGGCGGCTTTCCTTTACCAATCTACGATTTACTTGCCCAAGAAAGCATTCAGCTGCTTCTGCTTCTCAGCGATGATCGCGTCAAGGCCGTTCGCCTTTAGCTTCTTGTAATACTCGTCGGCCTTGGACGGATCGATCGAGCCGGTGTCGAGGCCCGGGTCGTACTGCTTGCGGATGTTGGACTCGACGGACACTTGCGACTTGACCGGCTCCGCGTTAAATGTGAAGCCGAGACCCGGCGAGTTGTGCGCGCCTTCGTTGAACTTCTTGAACTGCTCCCACTTGTCCGGCGCTTCCGTGTTCCAGACGTAGTTCAGGAATTGGCTGCCCAGCATCCAGGTCGCGCCGATCGCGTAGTTGCCCGTATTGTCGGTCGGCGTGATGATCTCGCCGCTCTTCGTATAATGATCGCCCTCGATGCCGAAGTTGAGCAGGTTGTTCAGGTACTTGTCGGTGTGCAGCAGGTCGATGAACATCATCGCGCGCTCCGGATCGCCGGACGTAGTGGAGATGCCCAGCATCGAGCCCGCCGTATCGCTCGTCGCGACGGTGCGGTCCGTCATCGCGACCTGCGCCAGCTTGCCTGCGAGACCGGTCGCGTTCGCCGTCTCGGCGTCCTTGCCCGGCTTGAGGGCGGAGGTCATCATGAACACGTTGCCCTTCTTCATCGCGTCGTTGCCGCTCAGCTGCGTCGTCGCCGCGTCTTTGTTGATATAGCCCTTTTTAAAGAAATCGCGGGTAATCTCCAGCGTCTCCTTGTAGCGCGGCAGCTCATTGCGCGGCTTGACCGTCGTCTCGTCGCCGTCCTTCATGATCGCGCCCTCGATCGTGTTGTCGCCCAGGAAGTCGTACTTGGCAAAGTAGTGCGAGTTGAAGTTATCCCCGTCGCGCAGGAAGACCGGCGTCATCTCCGGCTTCTCGGCCTTGACCTTGGCGAGGACCGGCTCGAGGTCCGCGATCGTCTTGGCGGCCATCAGCTGGTCGGTGACGCCAAGCTCGTCGGCGATATCCTTGCGGAAGATGATGCCGCCCTGCTCGGCGAGCTCCTTGTTCGTCGGGACGCCGTAGTTGAAGCCATTGATCTTGGCGCCCTTCAGGAACGCTTCGGGCAGCGTGGACAAAATGTCCTGGCCGTACTTTTCCAGCAGGTTGCCGTACTTGCCGTTGGGATCGTTCAGCGGCAGGAAGGCGCCCTTGGCCACATTGGTCGCGTGGCCGTTCCAGCTGGCCGTGAAGATGATGTCCATCGGATCGCGGGAAGCGATTGCAAGATTCATCTTGTTGTCCCATTGGCCCCAGTCGACAAGATTCAGATCGAGCGTCGCGTTGATCTTTTCCTTGAGGTACTTGTTGATCTCGGCTTCGACCTTTGCCTCGTCCTTGGGCGGCGTGCCGGGGAGATACAGCGTCAGCTTGTATTCCTTGAGGTCCGATGCCGCAGAGGACGCGGAGGCGGATGCGCTCGCCGATGCGGAGCCGCTGGCGGAAGCCTTCGGCGAAGCGGCAGCCGAAGGCGACGCGGACGCGTCGGCGCCTTTGTTGTTGTTGTCGTTGTTGCCGCCGCAGCCTGCGAGCACGACGGAGAGCGCCGCGAGGGCGAGCGCGGACTTGCCGAGCCTGGTTTGTACGAACATGGGTATTGCCTCCCTTTTCATAGTGAGTACCGCTGTATATGCGTGAACCGGCCGGTAACCGGGTTCAGCCTGCAAATTGGGTCCGGCAGCCGCCGCGCGGGACGACGGCCGGATCGGGTCAGCCCTTGACGGCGCCGACGGTAAGCCCTTGAATGAAGTAGCGCTGGAAAAACGGATAGATGAAGATGATCGGCCCGATCCCGACGACGGCCATTGCCATCCGGGCGGTCTCGCTCGGCATCTGGAAGTTCGGATTCGCCTGCATGATCGCCGAGTACGCCTGGGAGTTAGAGCTTAAGTATGCAATATCTAACAGCGTCTTGTACATGCGGAATTGGATGCTCATCGGTCCGTCCTGGTTGATGAAGAGAAGGCTCAGGAACCAGTCGTTCCAGTAATTCAGCGTGCACAGCAGTCCGACCGAGGCGAGTACCGGCAACGAGAGCGGCAGCACGATGCGTACAAAGGTGCGCAGCTCGCCCGCCCCGTCGATCTTGGCCGATTCGATAAGCGCCGGCGGGATCGAGCCCGAGAAGAACGTGCGGATCAGGATGACGAAAAAACCCTGGACGAACATCGGCAGCATGAGGACAAGCAGCGTATTTTGCAGATGGAGCCCTTGCTTGTAGGTCAGGTAGAACGGCACGAGTCCGCTGTTGAACAAAATCGTGAAGAACACGATGAAGGAAAAGATGCCGCGGTGCTTGAAGTCCCGCCGCGAGATCGGGTAAGCGTACAGCGTCATGATCGAGAGCGCGACGAGTGTGCCCACGATGGTGACGAAGATCGATACGCCGTACGAATGGACGATCGGCTTCCAGTCGTTCAGCAGAAAATCGTAGGCGCCCAGGCTGAATTTTTTCGGCCAGATGTTGTAGCCTTCGACCGTCACCGTCCGTTCGTCGGACAGTGAGACGGCTATGACGATAAGCAGCGGGATCACGCAGAGCGCGCTATAGATCCAGAAGACCGTATTGATCACGGCATTGGTGCCGGCGGAGATTTCGTTCGCGTTAAACTTGCGTTTTCGGATGGCGCTGGTTGCCATGGATAGGTTCCTCCTTCTGTGGTCGCGGGCGGCTGGCGCCTAGAACAAGGCGTCTTCCTTGCTGATGCGTCTGACGACCAGATTCGCGGTCAACACGAGGATGAAGCCGATGACCGCCTGGTAGAGGCCGGCCGCCGAGGACATCCCGATATCGCCAGAGACGAGGAAGCCCTGATACACGTACGTGTCGATGACCAGCGTCTTGTCGTAGAGCGCCCCGGCATTGCGCGTCACCTGGAAGAACAAGCCGAAGTCCGCGTAGAAAATCCGGCCGATCTGCAGCAGCGTCATGGTGATGATGACCGGGCGGATGAGCGGGATCGTGATCGTCCAGATCTGTCTCCACTTGGTCGCGCCGTCCATATGGGCGGCTTCATAGTATTCGTTGTCGATGCCGACGATCGCCGCGAGGAAGATGACCGCGTAGTAGCCGATGCCTTTCCACGTGTTGACGAGCGGCAGGATGACCGGCCACCATTTCGAATCCGAGTACCAGTCGATTGGCTGCGCGCCGAACCACGGCAGGACGAATTTGTTCAGGATGCCGATGTCCGGATTGAGGAACGCGTACACGAGATACGAGAGGATGATCCACGACATGAAGTAGGGCAGGAAGAGGACCGTCTGATGCAGCTTGGACAGCGTCCGGTTGCGCATGACGTTCAGCGCGATCGCGATTCCGACCCCAATGATCGTATTGAGGGCAATGAACACCGCGTTGTACGCCATCGTGTTGCGCGTGATGACCCAGGCGTCGCTGCTCGCGAACAAATACTTAAAGTTGCCCCAGCCGACCCACGGACTGTCCATGAAGTTCTCGATGAAGCTCGGAGACTGATAGGTCATCTGCTTAAAAGCGATCAGCGCGCCTGCCATCGGGATATAGTTGTTGACGATCAGTACGATCAACGCCGGCGCCATCATCAGGTAGAACACGCCATACCTTTTCCAATAGCCCTGGTTCAGCGTCTTCGCCTTGGCCGCTCTGCGCTTCTCGATCGCGGCCGGCACGGTTGGCGTGGCCTGCTCCATCTCCATCACGTTCCTTACGTTTGGTCTGTGATGTCATTGTACAGTCCGCCCCGGCACGCCATCTATCTACTACGGTGACCGAGATAGCATTATTGTGACTCGTGCGATTGCCGGCGCCCGATGCCCGCGCTAAACCCTCCCGCAGTCGTCGTCCGCACCCATGTAGTTCTAGCTGAGACTTCTTCGCCCATTACAAGATCCGATGAGCCAACGAACGTCGTTCCAGCTGACGGGCAGAGCGAACTAAAAAGGCCACCCAGAAACCCTGGCTGACCTGACAACAAAAAAAGACCGAATGCCGTGAAAACGACGCTCGGTCCATGCATTAACCGTCATTTAACTCATTTGCCGGAAATCCACTGCTCCGCGCCCTCGGCGCTTGTCGTGTAGCCGTGCGCGATCGATGCTTCGAGGATGTCGCCGTATGCCCAGTGCGTGGTCGGTACATCCTGCCACGGCGATACTGCCGCGGCTTCTGCAACTAAGGCTGCCGATGCGCTGCGTCCGAGCAGCTTGTTCATGATCGCGACCGCCTCGGCGCGCGTCACAGGCTTGCCAGGACGGAAGCTGCCGTCCTCGTAGCCCTTGATGATGCCCGCGCTTTGCACCTGCTTGATCGCCGCTTCCGCCCACGTGCCTGCGGTGTCCGTGAAGCCCGCTCCTGCTGCGGACGCAGTTGCCTTGCCGTCCATCAGCTTCGCCGCCAGGCTCGCCAGCTCGGCGCGCGTGATCGGCTTCTCCGCGCCGAACGTGCCGTCCGCGTAGCCCTTCATCAGGCCCATCGTCGTTACCGACGATATCTCGTTCTTGGCCCAGTAGCCGCCCGCCACGTCGCCGTATGCGATATCGGCCGCCGCAGCCGGCAGCGTTACGGTCCGCGACAGGATCGCCGCGATCTCGGCGCGCGTAATCGTCCGCTCCGGACGGAACGTACCGTCCGCATAGCCTTTAACATACGCTTCGTGCGCCGCACCCGCCGTCTTCACGAGCGTGAACGTACTGAACTTGTTCACTTTGAATTCAATGCCCTTCACGCCGCTCTCATACGTGACAAGCTTGCCGTGCAGCAGTTCCTTCGTTCCGTCGCTGTGTTCGACGTAGATACCCAGGTTCGCAAGCTCCGTCTCGCTCATCGTTACGCCCTTAAGCGGCATGACCAGCGTTACTTCGCGGCCCTGCAGGTTCGTCTCGATCGTCATCGGACGGCCGACGACCGTGACGCCAAGCTCGCCTGCCGCCGCCTTCACGGCCGCATCCTGCTCGGCGCGCGCCTTGGCTTCTTGCTTGCCCGCTTCGCTCTTGATCGGCACGAACCGGAAGTACAGCTCGTCCGTGAAATTCTGCAGCGACGCTGCCGGAATCTGTACCTTCACGTTGTCCGTCACGATGCCAAGACCGATTTTCGCGTCCCGGATCAGCTGGCCCGCATCCTTCGGCACGGTCACGTTCACTTCGGAAACTTCGTCCTTCGTATCCGGGATGATGATGTTCGCCATCGTCGACCCTGCGGCCACGATGCTCGCCACCGTCTGCTTCGCCTGGTCCGCCGTCAGCACGACCTTGTCGCTCTTCGTGCCGTCCGCTTTTTTCGTGCGCTCGATCTGCGCCTTGGCGACCGCGCCGCCGTCGGCGGCGGCGGCATCCTTCACGTCGACTGTAATAATCTCCTTATCAGGCTGCGCCGCCGAGGAGGGCGCGTACACCTCTACGCTGCCCGCCGTCAGCGTCTTCATGGTCTCGTACGCCGCGGCGTCCGTCACCGTGAACTGCCGCAGATCCGCTTCGTCGGCGACCTTCAACGCATAGCTGCCGTATGCTGCGTCCGACTTGATTTTAAACGTTACCGTGAACAGCTTGTCTCCGGCCTTGAGCGCCTTGTCGCCGCCTGCAAGGTCGGCCCAGGCTGCTCTCAGCCAGCCCGCTTCATTGTCATAGCCGCTGTCGAACAGCTCGCCGCCAGGTCCGGCAATGCCCGTCACCTCAAGCGCAGCCGGGTCGAATGCGAGCTTCATGCCGTACGAGCCGACTTCCGCCGAAGCGGCCGTCAGCGTGACCGGCACGTCGACGGTCGCTCCCTGCAGGCCCGACGCCCGGCCGATCGCGACCGTCGTTGTCCCGCGGGCAACGTCGACCGGTCCGACCGCCGCGCTCAGCGCTGCCGTCCCCGTCGTCGCGCCGCCCGCCGCCACCGGCGTCACCGCGAAGAGCAGGTACTTGCCGATCAGCGCATCGGTCGGCTGCAGCGTCTTCGACGTCGCGCCCTCGATCGCGGTCTTGTCCGCTCCGGACGCATCGGACGCCGCGTACCATTGGTACGTCGAGACGCCTTCGGCATTGCCTTCCCGATCCGCATAGGCGTACTTGCCCGTCAACGTCTGTCCGACCGACGGCGTGCCGTCGATCGCGACGCTGCCAGCCGTCGGCGCATCGTTTTCAATCGTCACTTGCGCATTGGCAAAGCTCTGGATTCGTAGAGGCTCCACGCTGTACGTATAAGTGCCTTCGTCGAGTACGACGTTTGTCGTGCCAGGCGCCGCATCCTTGCTGACCTCGAACGTCAGCGTGAAGACATCCGCCGTCCCCGTGATCAATCCGTCGGTTCCGATGCCGAACGTATCGGCGGCGACATAGACGCTGCCCGCCACCGACGTGTCCGCTTCGAAGTGCGCAGCGTTCGTCTTGTCCTTGACGCCGCCGCTCTTCAGCGTCAGCACCTGCGGATCGTACTGCACGTGCAGCGTGTACGCCCGGAAACCCTCGTATACGGTAATGGTCGGCAGCCTGTTCGGCTGCAGCGAGACGGTTACGTCAACCGTCTCCCCGCCCCGGCCCGTTGCATTCGCCGCCGATGCCTTGAATTGTTGGTATGGCGCCGCATGCGCCGCTATCGGCAGCAGCCCGAGGGCCAAGCACAGCGTCAGCAGCGCGGCCGTCAGACGACGGCCGCGCCGTCCGCCATTAATCATTCGTTGAATAGCCTGCATGCCGCTCACTTCCTCTCCCCGTTATAGATCGCCAGGATAATTTTCGCATCTTCCGCATCGACATCGCCATCGTCGTCCATATCGAGAATGACTTTTTGCTCATCGGTCAACGTCGTCTTCCCGGTCGCATATTTGTTGGCGATCAGCGCGTCGGCAGGGGAGACATAACCGTCCCCGTTGACGTCGCCCTTCAGAACGCCGACCGGTCCGAGCGCGGCGCTCTGGGCGGATGCGCCGGCAGCCGTGCCCGTCGAGGCCAAAGGCGTCACCTCGAAGCTCACGTACTTGCCGTACTGCGCGGCCTTCAGAATCAGCGTCTTGTCCGTTGCGCCTACGATCGCCGTCTTGTTCGTGCCTTGCGCATCGTCGGCCGCATACCACTGATAGGCCGATGTTCCTTCTGCGTCTTGCTCCGCGTCCGCATACGTGTAGCTTCCCGTCAGCGTCTGCAGCAGCTTCAACCCGCCAACGACATGCACCTCGCTTGCCGTCGGCGCCGCGTTCGCGGCGACCGGCGTTGCGCTCGTAAAGGTCGCCGGCGTGCCCGTCGTCGTGCCGGCCTTCGCAATCGGCGTCACTTCGAAGACGATGTACTTACCGACCTGCGCGCTCGTCAGTTGAAGCTGCGCCGTCGTTGTGCCTGCGATCTCCGCCTTTGCAGATCCTTCGCTGTCGTTCGCCGTGTACCACTTGAACGTCGTGTCGCCTTGCTCATCGTTTTCCACATCGCCGTAAGTGTACGAGCCTTCTAAGCGATTTCCTTCCTTCAGCGAGCCTGTGAATCCTACGGAACTTGCCGTCGGTGCCGCGTTTGCAGCGACAGGCGCAGCGCTCGTATACGTGGCCGGCATGCCTGTAACCGTGCCGGCCTTCGCTACGGGCGTTACTTCAAAGACGATATACTTGCCGGCCTGCGCGTTCGTCAGCTGCAGTTGCTCCGACGTTGCGCCCGGAATTGCGACTTTCGCAGTGCCGGCACTGTCATTCGCCGTGTACCACTTGAATGTCGTCGTACCTTCCTCGTCGTTCTCGTTATCCGCGTAGTTGTACGTGCCTGATAGCGTGTGACCTTCCTTCAACGTGCCTGTGAAGCTTACGTCGTTTGCCTTAGGCGCCGCATTCGACGGTGCCATGCGAGTGACGCGAACCTGTCCTTTTTCGATGAAAATGGCGAACAGTTCATTGCCCGAAGGACGCGCATGAACCTCGAGGCTCGGCAGCATGCCTTCGCTCGTAAGACTGCTGTTGAGGCCTTGATCCGAGCCGCCGTCCGCCCAGGACCATGCTTGTCCGTCGTATGCTTTGACGCGGATCTGGTAGGACGGTTCCTCCGACCAAGCAGCGTAAAGCTTGCCTGCGTAAGCCCTCAAATTTACCTTATAAGCGCTGTATCCCTGATCGTAATTCAAGGATCCGCCTTCAGCCGACACCCAGGCCGAGCCGTTCCATTTCTTGACTCGGGTCTGGGCTGCAGGCATAGCTGGGTTCTGTGCGTTTTCCACATACTCGTTCCAGGCTACATAGAGCTGTCCCGCTCCTTCGCCGTATACAGCTAGCGAAGGCGTGCTCGCGGATTGCGACGCATTCACATTAATGCCGGAGACAGGATTGTCGGTCAACGTCCAGTTCGTTCCGTCGAATGCCTTGACATGAACCACGGCGAATTCGCCCTTATTGTCCAGTTCAGTAAACGCCATATAGAGCTTTCCGTCCTGAACGGCCAAACTCGCGTCTCTGCCGAGATCCGAGCTGCTTACGTTCAACGACGCGCCGCCGTCTGCAGCGGTCCACGTCGAGCCGGTTCCGGCGTACTTCTTGGCCCGAATCTGCGAGCGCCCCTGCGCGTTGTCCTCCTCCCAGAACAGGAAGAGGACGTCCTTATAAACGATCAAACGCGCATTTGTCGCGCTTTTTGTGACATCGATGTTCAGGCCGTTTGCCCCGCCGCCGTCGACGGACTTCCAAATGCCGTCTACCAGCTTTTTGACGCGGATGTTCTGGCCGAACGATGATCCTTCGTGCCAAGCCGCATACAGCGTCCCGCCATAGATTGCAAAGGAAGGCGCCATCGCACTGTCGCTCGGCTTGACGTTAAGCGGCGAGCCATCGTCTCCGGCGACCCAACCGCCGGAAGCATCGTCGTATTTTTTGACGCGCAGTTGATAAGACGATCCCGTAAGCTCCGACCATCCTGCGTACAGCTTACCGTTAAAATCGATCATCGACGGATAACTGGCCGAGCTCGACGCATTCACGTTAAGTCCGGCGGTGCCGTTTCCCTCCGCGAAGCTCCATTGCGCAGCCTGCGCCGGCGTTACGTACCATGCTGTCAACGCGACGAGCAGGGCAAGCGCGGCCGCGGCCGCGGATCTTTTCCATGCGAACGATTTATTCAAGTCCTGAATCTCCCCTCGATGCTGATTTGCGTCCATCGGACACAATTCGACAACTTTTTCCATTATATCTGTCTCTTCTGAACAATCGCTTAACGCAAAACAGCGCCTGGGCTGCGAGTCCCGGCTACTCGCGGCCCGTCCCGCTTAATCGCTTTAAACGCAACAAACAGAGCGCCGAAGCGCTCTGCTGTCGAACCCTTATGTGTCAACGTAACGCCGAACTAGGTCACAACGTACCATCAATATAACCCGCCTTCACCAGCAGCCTGTGCGCCATCGCCGCCGTCTCCGCACGAGTGATGCCCGCGCCGGGATTCAGCTTCCCGCCGGCACCCTGCGCCAATCCGGCTTCCACGACAGAAGCAACGGCGTCCTTCGCCCAGGCGCCGATGCCCGAGGCGTCAGCGAACGCGCCCAATATATCGCCGGTCGAGGTTCCGCTGCCGGCCGTCATCCCGACCAGCTTCATCGCGCGGTCCAGCATCGCCATCGCTTCTTGCCTGGTTATCAATGCGCCCGGCTTAAAGGTACCGTCGCTGTAGCCGCCCGCGATACCGTAGGAAGCCGCGATGCGGACCGCATCCGCATACCAGCTTCCGGCCGGCACGTCCGTATAAGCCGCCGTCGTTCCAGAGCCCTGCGCGACGTGCAGGCCAAGACCCCGCGCCAGAATCGAGACGAACTCGGCGCGCGTGACGCCGCGATTCGGCTCGAAGGCCGTCGCCGTCGCGCCGTTCACGACCAACCTGGAAGCCAGATCGTTCACGTCGTTCCGGCTCCAGTGGGAGGCCACGTCCGCGAAAGTCTTCGGATGCCAGATCACCGTATATACGCTGTTGGTCAAGCTCCGGATCGTGGCATAGTATTTGCCGTCCTGCTCCGTGACGACCGTGGGCACATGCGAGACAGTGCCGTCTGCGTTCAGCACGACGCCCGTCGTGATGCGGGACGGATCGATGCCCTCGGGCAACGACACGCTCCGTTCGACATAACTGCTGAACCGGCTGACGTTGATGACTTTGCCGCCATAGGAAGCCTCGACTTCAAAGCTGACGGGCTTCGCGACCTGCGAGGCGCCCGCGCTTTGCGCCGCTTGCTCCAGCTTCGCAAGATCGGCGTCTTCGGGATCGGCGATGCGAACGCTGATCTCGATATCCTGCAGGGCGACATCCTTGCCGATCTGCGCGGAGATGTCGTCGATGCGGATTTGCGAGGCAGGCAGCGTATAGCCGCCCTTGTCCGTCTCAATCTCCAGCACGGCTTCCTTGCTCTCCATCGTCTTCACGAGTTTGCCGTTCAGCTTGGAGACGATGGCGCCGGAGGCGTCGCCTCTCGCGTCAAGAAGCAGCTTTTTCGTCTCATTGCCGGCGATGCGCGCTTCCACGGCATCATTGTCTACGGCGATGTTCGCCACGGAACGGCTGCCGACCTTACCGAAGGTTACGGTCGCCGATTTGGGCTGCAGCTTTCCGTCGATGTAGACCTTTAGGTCGGCGCTTGCCGAAGTCGAGCTCGGACTGCTCACGCTCAATTGCCCGGCTTCGACGCTGACCGTAAGCGCATTGGCCTTCGCGCCGGAAAACGTGCCGCCTGTGAACGACAGGTTCTCCGCGCTCAAAGCGTTTATCGACAACGCCTGGTTGCCGGTCTGGTTTTTCGCCTGCACCTGAATCTCGAACAGCGTCTGATCGGAAGCGATCGGATGCTCCGCCGCGCTGCCCGCGCTCGGATCGATCCAGGCGGCGCGCAGCCATCCCCCTTCGTTATCGAAGCTCGTGCGGATGCAGCCTTTCTCGTCGGTCAAACAAGCGGTATCGTCGGTGCTGCCGTACTTGGGCGCGACCGAGACGATCTCGATCGCCTTGGGGTCGTAATCGATCTGAACGTTGTAGGAAGCGATCGCCTTTTCCGTCTTGACCGAGACGGGGATCGTGGCGGCGCTCCCGGTCGTCACGGATGCTTGGCCGATGACGAGCTTCACGTCAGGCGCTGCCGGCTCGGCCGAGGCGGTGCGGAAAGCGGCGACCGGTATGCCCAGCAGCAGGATGATAACGAACAGCGCAGCTCTGCGCGCAGCGGATGTACGATTGCGTATGCTCATGTAGAACCTCCGTTAAGTTGATGATCCTTGGATGCAGTGGGCGAGGTTAATTCGTGTGCGTGCCAAAATACTGAAGCGTGCCCTTCGGGAAGCTCGTCCATTGACCTAGCTGGAACTTCGGAGAGCCGCCGTACGTCTGCGGCTTGCGGATGATCGTCCCGCCGTTCGGCATAAATTTGATATCCGTCGTCACGGTTGGATCGCCAAGCACGTCGATAACCTTGCCGCTGCCGTTCTTCAGAACCAATGCCGTAACGGAGAAGCTGTTCGGATTGTACAGGTCCAGCTCGTCGTTATAGTACCAAATGTTCATGACATCCATGGCATCGTAAAAGATGGAATCAATAAAGATAAACGGCATGCTTGGAACAACTTTTAGCAACGGCACCGTCGTCACCGACATCTGGTGCGTCGATTTCATATACTTGTACACGACGACACTGTAGCCGGTCGCATCCTGCGTGGACGTATTGTAGAGTTCAAGCGCGATTCGTCCGTCCCCGGCATCCAGGTATTGCGAGAAGTAAGGGCCCGGGATCTCTTCGATCGTCTTAAACGACCAATCGGTGTTGGCGCTCAGCGCCGGGCTCGCGGAAGCGTCCGCGCTCTTGAACGCCCCTGCGTCCATAAGCACGTAATACTCCGTCAGGTTGCTCAGCATGTTCGGCTGGATCGTGACCGTCGCTCCGCTGATCGTCACTTTGGAAGTGTCGTTCGCCGAGATGCTCTGCACGAGGCTGTCGTCGGACTTTTTGCGGATCGATACCGTCTTCCCTGCAACGGCCGTAACGGCCTTGTCGAACGTAATGCTGAGCGCTCCCCGCTTGTCCGTGTCCGCTTCTCCTGCGGCCGGCGAGCGGCTTGCAATCGATAACGAACGCGGCATGGCCGTAATCGTTGACGCGTTCGAGGTGACTGTTTTGCCGCTCGCAAGACCCGAAGACAGCACTGTTACGCTAAAGTCGGTCACGTCCGCGTTCATCGGCGTGCCGTCGTAATCGAGGCTGAGCATCAGCGTCTCGTCGTCGAATTTGTCCACGCTAAGGACCGTGAGGCCCGCCGGCGCATGATTCAACTGAATGTTCGCTTGAGCGAACACTTCATTGTCATCCTGATCCAGGTCGAAATGGAACTGATCGCCCGCGATCGTAAGCAGCAGAATCGCGCCGCCGTCCTCTTGCATCTGCTTCTCGGAAAATTCGGCGATGTTCTCCGCGCCGAAGACGCGCGAATCCGCCGACACGAACCGCCATGCGGTCTTGCCATTCATTCCTGCGAAGGCGTTGCCCGTCATGTCGGTAATCGCGCCGGCCTCGATATCTACATAATAGTCGGTCGCGTCAGCTAGTTTTGCATGCGCAATCGCGAGCGTCTTGCCGCTGACGGTCACATTCGCCGTATCGGACGCATCGTACTCGGCGAACAAGCTGTCGTCGGCCGCGTTGCGGATCGCAATCTTTTTGCCGCTTACTGTTTTGATATTTTCGTTAAAATCGATCTTTATGTCGTCGGTCAGGCTGACCCCCGTCGCTTGATCGGCCGGCGTCAACGTACCGGCGACCGGCGCCGCCGTATCCGGGGTCGTGAATCTCCATACGCCGGCGTCGCCGGTGAAGCCCGCGAAGGCATTGCCTGCTGCGTCCTTGAAGGCGGAGCTTGAGATCTCGACATAATATTCCGTCTCGTCGGCGAGTCCGGGATTACGGATCGTGACTTGAGCACCGCTCGACGTTACCTTGGTCGTATCCGCCGCCGAGTAGGAAGCGACCGTGCCGTTATCCGATGCCCGCTTGATCACGATCGTACCGCTGCCTGCGACGACCGGCTCGCTGAAGCCAATGACGAAATCCGCGCTCAAGCTGACGCCCGTCCCCCCTTGCACCGGGTTCAGCGTCGCAGCCGTCGGCGCGATCGTGTCCGGCGTCGCGAATCGCCAATCCGTTTTGCCGGCGATGCCTGCGTATTCGTTGCCCTCCGCATCCGTGAAGGCACCCTCGTCGATCACGGCGTAATAGGCGGCGTTCTCCGCCATATGCATATAACGCATCTTTACGACATTTCCGTTTATGACCACGTTCGTGGTGTCCGTCGCCTCGAACCGAAGCGCCTCCGTGTCGTCCGCGGCATTGTAGATCGTAATGTGTTTGCCTGCCGCGGCTTCGATGGGCTCGCTGAAGGTCAGCGTCGCTTCGAAATCCTTGCTGCCCGTCACGGCGCCGTCGACCGGCGACTTTGAGGTTAGCGTCGGTGCGATCGTATCCGGTGTCGTGAAGGACCAGGCCGAAGCGCCCGCAATGGCCGAAGCCGCATTGCCGGCCGCGTCGGCGAAGGCACCGGCCGGAACGTCTATGTAATACGCCGCATTGTCGCTCAAACCCGGATTTTGGATCGTGACCGTGCCGCCCGAGATCGATACGCGCGTCGGATCGTCCGCTTGGATGAGCGCCAACGGCGCGGATGGAGCGGACGCGTCATAGATTTTAATGGCATGTCCCGCTACGGCGACCATAGCCTCGTTGTAGGTAAGCGTAAGATCCGACGAGGCATCGACGCGTTTGGCTTGGTTCGCCGGAGCCAACGTGCTCATGGACGGCGGCGTTATATCCGGCACGGTAAACGTCCAGCCAGAGTTCACGCCTGCGAACGCGTTGTCCGACAGATCGGCGAACGCCCCAGCCTCGACCCGCACTTCATAATTTTCCGCTTCGTCCAGATCCGGATGCGTAATCGATACCGTCGCCCCGGTCACGTCGATCATCGTCCCGTCCGCAGCGTCATAGGTATATAGCGGCTTCGAGCCGCCTTGCTTATAGATATAAACCTTCTTGCCCGCCACCGCCCTTACCGGCTCGTTGAAGGTCAGCACAAAGTCCGCGCCTTTCAGCACGTTCGGCGCGCCAGAGGTCGGCGACTGCGTCGATACGACGGGCGGCGTCGTGTCCGATGTCGTAAACGTCCACGTCTCGCTGCCGTTCGTACCCGCATAGGCATTGTCCGCCAGGTCGGCGACCGCCGTCGCCTCGACCTCTACGTAGTACGCGGTTACGTCGGCCAAACCCGGATTTTTAATCGTCACCTTGTCGTCGGCAAATGTCACATGCGCTGTGTCGCCTGCCTCGTAAGAGACGGCCACACTGCTGTCCGACAACTTGCGCAGCTTGATGCTGCCCGTACCGGCCTTCACTTTTTCCGTAAACGTCATGACGAAGTCTTTCGCCATGTCGCCTTTTGCAATCGTTCCCGCAGGCGTCAAAGCGTTAACCGCCGCCAGCGACGGTGGCGTCGTATCGGGCACGGCCCGATCCGTCGATACCGTAGCCGACGCGCCGCGCGCCGTTCCTTCGGCAGCGACCGGCGTAATCTCCGCAAACAGAAAATAACCGACGTCGTCGTCCTTAACGACGTACGTCCGCTCATTGGCGCCGGCGATGGGGGACTTGTCGGAGCCGTCGGCAACGAGTCCCTTGTACCATTTGAACTCCGAGGTGCCTTCGGCATCCCCTTCGACGTCGGCGTAAGCGTAGTTCGCCGTCAGCGTGCCGTCCGTCTTGAGCGTCCCCGCAATCGAGGTTCCGGATGTAAATGGCGCATCGTTGTCTTCCTTGATACTTACGATATAGGTTACCGACTGAGGCCCCGTCTTGCCGACATAGTTGGCGAGCAGCGCCGTCGCGTCAGCGGCCGTCACCTTTCCGTCCCGGTTAATGTCCAGTCGGTTGATCTCCTCGTCGGAGAGAGGAACTTTGCTGTTAACGACCTTGGTGATATATAAGGCGTCCGCCGAGGTAACCAGCCCGTCCCCTGTCGTATCGCCGATCTTGGTAATGAGAAATTGGATATGATCGATGATGGGGGACGCCCCGTCCTTCTCCGCCTTGAGCTCGATATTCGCCGTTCCGGCGCCGAGCACCGTGACCGAGAGCTTGCCCGCCATGGCGGAAGCGGTTACAGATGTGTTGTCCGATGTTGCCGAGAGCCTCATGCCAGGTTCCGGCTGCCACGTTATGTGACCGGCCAAGTCAATCGTCACCGTAGAACCGTTGACGACGATCGGAGCACCCACGGCGTTATTCCCCGCATAACCGGCGATCCAATTAACGTCCAGGTTCTTGACCGGCGCGGCTATAATCGCGCTGTCCGCGGCATGCGCCGGGCCCGCGCCCACGATCGGCGCTGCGGCCAACAGGACGGATAACGTTAGCATCTGGCTTCTTCGGTGCCAAGCAAAGGACTTGCCGGTAATCTTGTTGTCCATGATCCTCTTCCCTTCTCGTCGGAGCCATCTCGCGATGGTGTCTTAGACAATAATCGTCATTATCCGACAAATAGTTTAGAGTTTGTTAGGTATTCATTCGCATTAATGATTCTTTTTACCTATATTTACCTCATTTTTATTTCCGCTTCTAAATTGATTGATGCTTCTTCCGGTAATCCTGCGGCGTCACGCCCGCTATCTTACGAAACAGCTTGGCGAAATATGAGAAGTGCATATAGCCGAGCCCTTCGGCAATGTTGCTGATCTTGTCGTTCGTCTCGGTGAGCAGCCGCTTGGCGCGCTCAATCTTCGCCTGGGCGATATAGTCGGTGAGCGACATGCCCGTCTCCTTGCGGAACAGCCGCGACAGATAAGCCGGATTGCGGTAGACGGCTCTCGCGATCTCGTCGCGGCCGAGCTCCTCGCTCAGGTGCTCCTGGACGTAGCTCTGGATCTTGGCGATGACCGCAGATGCGTCCCGCTGCCGATCGAGCAGCGCCGCATTGGTCTTGGCGAGCAGCCGCAGCGCCCATGCCGCCATGCCGTCCGGCGTCCGCGCCGAGAGGCCGTCGGCCAGCTCCTGCTGCGAGAGCAGTTCCCCGGCGGGAATGCCATGCCGCAGCGCGGACTGATAGAGCATATGGACAAAGCCGTAGTAGAACAGCTCCAGGCTCTCGCGGCCCGCCCCCTCTTCCTTCATCCGCCGCAGCGCTTCCGCCATTGCCGTTTCCAGCTCCGCCACGCTGCCGCCATCGAGCAGAATGCCCCATTCCATGAACGGCGGCATCGTCTGGCCGCTGCCTGGGGTGCCCGACAAAGCGCCGCCCGCACTTTCCGCGCCGGTCGAGGCATCTATGACCGAAGCCGGCTGCGCCACGTTGGCGCGTTCCACCCTGGCGAGCCGTTCCAGCTCCGCGGCCAGCGCCTGCGGTGCGGTCGGTTCCCCTACGTAGCAGGACACCGTGCAATGGAAATACTCGCGGCATGCCCGTATGTAATCCCGGCAGCGCTTGAGCACCTCGCCGCGCGCTTCGTTCGCTTTGTACAGCAGCACCAGACTCTGCTGGGCGCGATCTTGCAAGGCCGCCCCCGCGCCTTCGGCGCCGACGATGATCTCGGCCGCGGCTTTGCGAAGCGCGTATTCCATAATGCGCTCGTCGCGTCCGTCGAGCGCCGCGTCCCACTGTTCGACGCTCAGCAGCATCGGCAGCACGGGATCGCCCGCCGAGAGCGGGATGTCGTACGTCGCATATTCCCGCGCCAGCCTGTCCGGCGACGCCGGCAGCCCTCCCGCCAGCGCCTCCTGCCAGAACCGCTCTACCAGGATCGGGAGCTGGCTCGTCCACTGGCGGCGGTACGTCTCAAGCGTCTCCTCGAACGCGAGCTGCGCCCGGCGCTCTTCGATCTCCGCCACGGCCCGCCGCACGATCTCCTTGAGCACGTCGTGGTCTACCGGCTTAAGCACGTATTCGAAGCAGCCGTGTCGCATCGCTTCCTGCGCATATTCGA
Source organism: Cohnella sp. GCM10020058 (assembly GCF_042683485.1). Taxonomy (NCBI): domain Bacteria; kingdom Bacillati; phylum Bacillota; class Bacilli; order Caryophanales; family Paenibacillaceae; genus Cohnella; species Cohnella sp. GCM10020058. The sequence continues at coordinate 299,255 of NZ_JBHUJV010000025.1, read as the reverse complement.
AGCGTGCATGTCCGGTCAGGAAAATCGTAAGCGTAGACGGGCACGCCTCTTTGATATAACGCAGCAGCTCCATGCCGCTCGCGCCGGGCATCTCGATGTCCGAGATGACCAGGTCCACCTGATTCGCTTCGAGCTGCCGCCGCGCTTCGGGGACGCTGTCCGCCTCCAGAATGCGAGCGATCGGTAAATCCTCCCACTCGATCCCCTGCGTGATCCCTTTGAGCGCATAGATCTCATCGTCCACCACCAGCATCGTTACCACCGCGCTACCCCCTTTGTCAATCGATTGCCGCGCCAACCGCGCGATTTCCTTTTCCCCAGCCCGCTCTATCCTAGCCCGTTCCTTCCTCGTCGTTGACTTCCTCTTCTTTGCCTTCCTCGTTCGTGCCATCCGAAGCCGTCGCTTCCTTGCGCGGCAGCCGAATCGTCACGATCGCGCCGCCTTCCGGCGCGTTGGCGAACGCGATGCCCCGCTCGTCCCCGTACAGCATCCGGTAGCGCCGCAAAATGTTCCAGATGCCGAGATGCTCCTCGCCCGTCCCCTCCGCGTACGTGCCTGCGGCCAGCTCTGCGAGCATATCCGCCGGAAATCCTATGCCGTTGTCCCGAATCAGCAGCAGCAGGTGCGTCTCAGTGTCTCTGTGATCCGCCTTCGTCTCGATCTCGATGCGGAACATCGTACCGTCCGGCACCTTTTTGCCGAACCCGTGGATGACCGCGTTTTCGACGAAAGGCTGCACCATGAGCGGCGACAGCTCGCAGTCAAGATAAGCCTGCCCTACGCGCACGTCGTAATCGAGCTTGCCCGCATAGCGGATCTTCTGAATCTCCAGATAGTGACCGATGTGCCGCAGCTCGTCCGCAAGCCGCACCGTCTGCCGATGGCTCTGCATCAGGAAGCGGAAGTAATCCGCCAGATGCAACGACAGCTTTTGCACCGACTTGAAGTCCTTGAGCGCGGCCAGGTTGTAGACGATATTCAGGCTGTTCATGTAAAAATGCGGATTGATCTGCACCTGCAAATGCTTGTATTCCGCCTTCTGCACGCGAAGCTGTTCCTCGTAGACGTCGATCTTCAGCTTCTCGATCTGCCCGGCCATGTTATTAAACGTGCCCGACATGAACGCGAACTCGCTGCTCTGATCGGTCGGCAGGCGGATATCGAAGCGTCCCTGTCCGAGCTTGCGCATCCCCCGGATGAGGTCGACCAGCGGCTTGAACATGATGCGCTGCAGGAACACCAGATAGATCATGAGCAGCAGCGCCACCAGCAGCGGGATCCAGTAGTAGAGCACCTTTTGGAAAAAAGGGAGGTTCTGCAAAATGAAGTCCTCGCGCATCACGATCGCATAGACGACGTCGACCTGGTCGGAGGCTTGGGCCAGGACAAGGTACGATTTTCCGCCCTGCTTCACGATCCCGTAATCTCCCGCCCGCGACACGATCGCCTGACGGAAAACGTTATCGTTCATCAGCGTCGAATCGCTGTCCGCGAGCAGCTCGCCCTTCTTGTTCAGCAGAAACGTCCCGCCGTCCGGACCGACGTCGAAGCCCTCGAGTACCCGCAGCAAGCTGCGGTCCCGCACTAGCACGCCTGCGTAGACATCGAGCCCGAGGTCGTACGTCCACATCAAATATTGCGAATCCGGGGCGGTGCCGATGATCATCGGCGTCCACTCGCCGGCGTCCGGCTGCAGGCGGCCCGTGCCCCGCAGATAATTGCGCGACCAGCCGAGCAGCACGTCCTTTTTGTCCGTATAGGTGCTGTTATCCTGCGTCACGTAATAAAGATCGTCGGCCTTGCGGTCAAAAATGAAAATCGTATCCATCATGCCGTAGTAAATGCCGCTCGAGTCGCGCACGAACTGGTTCAGCAGCCGGATCTTCGCAAGCATGAAGTCGCTGTCGGCGGCGGTAAGCGCCTGTATGAGCGGCACGTCGGGATTGCTCTCGAGCCGGTTGAGATACACCATGTATTCGTGGAGGATATTGTCGTTCTGCTTGATGTTGGTCTGGAGCAGATTGTCGTAGTGGGCGGAGATTTGCTGGCGGACGACCTTCATGGCGTACAGGTTGTTATAGATGAGGAAGACGACCATGGGAGCGATTACAACAAAAAAGCCGAAGACGATCTTGAACCGTACGGAATGCCAGATGCGCATGGATGTCTCTCCCCGGACCGACGCGTTTGTTACTAGCATAACCGCCGCCCGTCAGTCCGGCAATCCCAAATATGTAAATGATGGGCAGTAGAAGCAGCCGACGCGTCAAGCCGCGAATTGCCGCAAAATAAGAAAGGGCTGTCCGTCAGCCGCTCTCCGGCGCTGTGCGAACACCCCTGCTCTCATTCGATCGGTAATCCTATACGTGCTCCGCAAAGCATCCCGTGAACGGGCGCTCTCCGGACGAGCTAGACTTGCTCAATCTCCGTCGCTTGCTCCGCTTCGTCGGCCGTCTTGCCGAAGCGGCCCAGACGGTCCAGCGTCAACTTATAGCCGTCGTTGCCGTAGTTCAGACACCGCTTCACGCGGGAGATGGTCGCCGTGCTGGCTCCGGTCTCCGCTTCGATCTGGTTGTACGTCTGACCCTTGCCGAGCATCCGCGCGACCTCGAGTCGCTGGGACAGCGACTGAATCTCGTTGACCGTACACAGATCGTCGAAGAAAACGTAGCATTCCTCCACGGACTTCAGTGTCAGAATCGCTTCGAACAATTGGTCGATCGACTTGTCATTCAGCTTCTTCAGCTGCATTCGGGCACACCTCAGTTTCTAACGAGTAGCTCCGTTATTGTGAACGGAACATGAATAGCGGTTCACTCTATTGTACTGCGTTTGGGTAAGCAGTTCAACCTGCAACGTATTCGCGCTTTACAGAGCTAAAATCGGGCGTGAGCCGCAAAATTCCGAATCTGGGCGGGCATTCGTCCATTCGGCGCCGGGCCATCGCACATATGGTGTATCATCGGACGCCGCCATAGGTTAATCCTGCCCTGCGGCATGGGCGGGCGCGGCGATTCAGAGCAGAAAAAAAGGAAGTGATGGCATGAACCGCATACCGTCTTCGTACAATCGCAACTGGACCGGCGGTCCTGGCGGCTTCCCCGTGCAAGGCGGCGGAGCCGGCCTCGACGCCTTCGGCGGGTTCGGCGGGTTTGGCGGCGCAGGCGCTGCCGGCGGCGGACTCGGCGCTGGCGCTGCCGGCGGCGGCTTTCCCGGGCTCGGAGGCGGCGCCCCCGTCTCCGGACCGCCGGCGCTCTTCGGCGGCTCGCCCGTTCAGGCCGCGGCGCAGGCAGCAGCGCCGGCCGCGAAGGGCGGCGGGCTAAGCGCATTGCTGAATGCGGGCAACCTGGAGAGCGTCAAGGGCTTTATCGACAAGATGGGAGGCATCGAGGGCCTGATCAGCAATATCGGCAAGATCCAGAAGATCATGTCCTCCGTCCAACAGATCGCGCCGCTCATCAAGATCTTCACGTCCAAAGGCAAAAAGTCCGCGGATACCGACGATGAGGATCACGCCCCGCGTCCGCGCCGCCGCAGGCGCAGACGGTCGCGCCGGCGCACCGGCGGCAGCAGCCGCAGACGGCGCACGGGCAGCGGCGCGAAGCGGCGTTCGGGCAGCCGGCGGCGTTGAGCAGGCAGTAGTCCGTTCGAGCGATAACTCGTCGTACGTATGACAAAAGCAGGCCCCCGAGCGATTTGACTCGGGGGCCTGCTTCAGCGCTTGCGGCCTACGCCTTCGCTTCATTAGAGATCTCGATCAGGTTCATATCGGGATCCCTGAAATAAACCGATATCAGCGGGCCGTTCGCACCTGTACGCGCTACGGGCCCCTCCTCGATCTCTACTTCGCACGCCTGCAAGTGGGCAAGCGCATCCTCGATCGACGTCTCCACGATGAAGCATAAATCCGCAGAACCCGGGGTTGGCGCCAATGCCTTTGGCTCGAACTCCTTATTCCGCTCATGCAGATTAATCTTCTGACTACCGAACTTCAACGCGAAGCGGCCTCCGGCGAAGCGCGTCACTTCCATGCCGAGCACGCTCTCGTAGAACGCTACCGTCGCGTCGAGATCCGCGACCGTCAGTACAAGATGATCGAGCCGGTCGACTACAATTCCCGTTTGTCCCACTTGGGCGAACCCTCCTTGATCAAGTAATCCGTCCGTACAAGCATCGTTCCACTTTTGCGGCTGGAGCAGCAGAAGCCGCACCCAACGACAAAGGCCGCCCCAACCGGAGCGGCCCCTGTCCCTATCCTAACTTGCACTTTCTGCCGCTTACGCCTCGTACTCGACAAACGGATCCTCGATCACGATCCGCGCGGCCTCGGCGTCGCTGACGCCGGTGTACAGCGTCGCGGTACCGTCGCCGTTGCGTCGCAGGCCGCCGCTGAACAGCACGTCCTCGAGGTCTGGCCGCTTGGCCGGCCCTTCGGGGAACAGGTTGCGCGTAGCGATCATCTTGAGCGGCGTGTGCGCGCGGGTCGCCGGGTCGAGCGCGAACACCATCGGATAGTAATGTCTGATGTTGCCGTAGTCCATCCAGGCGACATGCCCGAGCACGCCGAGCTTGCCGTTGTTCAGCAAGTGGATCTCGTTGGCGCCGCCCCACTCGACCTTCAGGAACTGGCCCTTCAGCACCTCGGCGTTCGCCATCAGGTCCTCGGTCAGCTCGTCGAGGTCCGAGATCTCGGCGTAGCCGATCATCGCCCGCGCGTCCCCGACCGGCATCGGCCGCGTGAAGACGCCGATTGTGCCGTTCTGCTGATCGACGAGGCGCACGTCCTTCATCGTCAGCGGCCCCTGCGCGAATTCACGCAGCTCGCGGACGCGGTAGCCCCGGTAGAACACCGTGCGCCAAGTCGTCACGTAGTGGGGATCGTCGGGATCGAAGAACACCTGAACGCCGCCGAGCACGAGTTCGCCGCGGACGAAGGTGAAGAAAGGATCCTGCAATTCAAAGACGGGCGCGCCTTCGCGGGGCGTCCACTTTCCGTTTTTCTCCACAAAAAACATGATGGAAGAGCGCTCGCTCGCGCGGTCTTCAACCCGGCCGGCGATGACCCATTCCCCTTCGTCGAGGAATGGCGCGGTCACGTTGTAAACGTCGCGTCTGCCTACTCCGGCGAAAAAGAGCTTCTCGCCCCTGGCGTCCGTACCTTTGAGGCGGAACTCCTTGAGCAGTTCGACGCATGATTTGGCTTGCTGTGCGGATGCTTGGATCATAGGCGTGAATTCCTCCAGACTCCGTCCCGTGGAGAACACCATGTTTCTCTATATTGTAATGTGGTAACGGCTGCATTGGCGCGTGCATCGGTGCCCATTTTTTTAGTGAAACAGGCTCAGGACCGCGTAGATGGCCGCTGCGATCAGCGCCGAGATCGGGATCGTGATGATCCACGTCATGATGATCCGTCCGGCCATGTCCCAACGAACGCTCGAGAAGCGCTTGGCTGCACCGACTCCGAGGATCGAGGACGTGATCGCATGCGTCGTGCTAACCGGCAGATGGGTGAGCGTCGCGGTAAAGATGACCGCCGCGGAAGCCGCGTCCGCCGAGAAGCCGTTGATCGGCTCGATCTTGAAAATCTTCGTGCCCATCGTCTTGATGATCTTCCAGCCGCCGACCGACGTGCCGAGCGCCATCGCGAGCGCCGCGGAGATCTTGACCCAGAGCGGCACCTCGAGATGATCCTGCCAACCGGCCGACACGAGGGCCAGCGTGATGATGCCCATCGCCTTCTGCGCGTCGTTCGTACCGTGCGTGAACGATTGAAGCGCGGCGGTCAGAATCTGTCCGGTCCGGAATCCCTTGTTCACTTGATGCGGGCTCGTCCTCGCGAAGAGGTGCTTCAACAAGAACATAATTATATACCCCAAAACGAACGCAATGATTGGGGAAAGGAGCAATCCGAGAACAATTGTCGAAAATCCGCCAACATTGATGCCGGCCCAGCCCTCGGAAGTGACCGCCGCGCCGGCCAGCGCGCCGATCAGCGCATGCGAGGAAGACGACGGAATCCCCTTCCACCAGGTGATCAGATTCCAGATGATGGCCGCGATCAATGTGGCGATGACGACCGTCAGGCCGTGCTCCAGCTTGAACGGGTCCGTCACCTTGCCGCCGATCGTCTTGGCGACCCCGGTATATAGCAGCGCGCCGACCAGGTTCATGACCGCGGCCAGCAGAATCGCCACGCGCGGCTTGAGCGCCCGGGTGGATACGGAGGTGGCGATCGCGTTCGCCGTGTCGTGGAAGCCGTTGATAAAGTCGAACCCCAGCGCCAGGATGACGATGATGACGACTAAAATGGTGATATCCATGCGATGTATTCAGTCCTGTCCCGGGCGCATTAAGAATTGCGCATAATAATGGATTGCAGCGTGTTGGCGACATCCTCGCAGGAATCGGTCGTCTGCTCGAGCCGTTCGTAAATTTCCTTGAGCTTGATCAGCTCGATCGGATCCTTGACGTTCAGGAACAGCGTCTTCACGCTCTCGCGCAGCAGATCGTCGCCTTCGTTCTCCAGCTCGTTCAGCTTCACGCAGTGCGTCTGGATGGCGAGCAGCTTCTTCTGGCCGAGCAGATAGATCGCGGACTTGATCTCGACGGCCGAACGGTTCAGGCAATCCGCGAATTTACGGATGCTTCCGTCGGGCTTTTTCACATGATACATATCAAAGCGGGATGCGACGGCTTCGATGCCGTCCAGCACGTCGTCCAGCAGCTTGGTCAGATCCAGAATGTCTTCGCGCTCGATCGGCGTGATGAACGTCTTGTTCAGCTCGGTGATGATCAGATGCGCGAACTGGTCGCCGCGATGCTCGTAATCCTTCATTTCCTTGGAAAACGCGCTCGGATCGGGAATATCGCTGTTGACGGCGGACAGAAACCGCTCGGTCGTTTCCAAGATCAGGTCGGCCATATCCTCGAGCGTTTTAAAAAAAATGTCTTTTTTCCGGAACACGTTTAAGCCCCTTCTTTCACCAATGGATGCCTTGATTTTACATTCTTCGTCACGATTCGTCACGAATTTACACAGCGGTGACACAAATTGCCTTACATATTTTATCACAGCAGACAAACATGGTATAGGGTCTGACAAAACGAGGATTACGATTAGTTTTGCCTTCCACCGATCTTCTAATCCGCCCAGCAGCGCGGCCCCACACTATACTTAATCTTCATTGTAAAAGCGCCGGCTGAAAATAGATTGAAAATTTGCAGACCGTTCGCTTAAAAGGAACATCGCCATTTTCCAACCGGACGCCACCGTTCGCGCGCAAAAAAAGCCGCAACGATAGCGGCCTATGCTAATCGTTGCAGCCGAGCTGGCGCATCATTTTCATGAACTGCTTTGTGTACAGCTGCGGGGAAAACCGGGTGCGGATATGCGCATCCGCGTTTTCCAGGATCGAGGCGCGAAGCGCTTGATCCCGCATCAGGGACAACGCCGCCTCCGTCGCGTGCGCAATGTCGCCCCTGCGGTAGAACTTCCCCGTTTTATCGTGCTGAATGAACCTGCGCACGCCGTCAGAATCCGTGGAGAGCACCGGGCATCTGCAGAGCATCGCCTCCGCCACCGCGTAGCCGAAGCCTTCCATGATGGAGGTCGAACACAGAAACCCGCCCGAATCCCCGATAATCGACATATAGTCCGCCATCTGCTCATGCGGAATGTTCGAATGGCGCACGAACCGGTCCGACAGCTGCAAGTACTGCAAGGTCTGCTCGAAAACGGCCTTTTCCGGCGGCTCCGACAGCGTATCGTCGTCGAACATCCACAGCTGCAAGTCCGGATAATAGCCCTTCAGATTGTTTCCGATCAGCAGGTACTCCTGCCAATTTTTATTTTTCTCCAGCCGCCCGACCCACCCCACGATCGGAAAAGGCTTCTTGGGGTAGGATTCGTAGCTGAACAGCTCGGCGTCGAGCGGATCGTCGAAGCAGAATTGCGGCATTTGGGGGAAAAGCTCGCCCATCAGCGCAATCAGGTGGTCCGTCTTCGGGTAGAGCAGCGCATCCGCGTAGATCCGAACCCTGGCTGCAAAGTCTTGAAGAATAGCCCGCGCAGACTCGTACGTGCCGAGACCCTGGATCTCGAAGATCACCGTTCCTTCGTAATCCCAATTCCGGATTTTTTGCAGCAAAAAGATGTCCGTGCATACGACGATTACGTCGTAATTCTCCCGCTCGATCAGGCGCTCGATCAAATCGTCGTTCCCCGTAATAAACGTCTTGATGCCGCTGATGTTCTTGCGGCCCTGGCCGTCGTGCGTGTACAGCAGGTGGCACTCGTGCCCGGCGCGCATCAGCGCACGGCTGCGAACCCGGTTCAGCGTTTCCATGCCGCCGCTCGGATTATAAAAGGTGAATAGAATTTTCATCCTCATCACTCATTCACGTGGATTTTAAAATCGAGAGAAGGGCTTCCGTACGAAACAGCTCGTTGTACAGGTTCGGCTTCGGCGGCAGGCCATAGGGCAGTCTGTAGTGAATATCCGTGCGGTCATCGGTGTAAAAGCTGGACAACAAAGCCGCGTCCGCCTTGGACAACTGCCCGATCAGGAACTCCATATCCATCGGATCCGGGAAATGTGCGGGGCCCAGCACCATCGTGTATGGCGTGCGGAGCATCTGCACCGCGTACAGCAGCGCTTTATGCTCGGTTTCGTTCGCGAACGTCTTGAAGTCCGTCGTCGGATGCGAGATCGTGGACAGCAGCGCGGTCGCTTGCCCGCCCGGCGTCAGATCCAGCACGTAACAATAGTAATTGCTGAACGCTTGCTCGTATAAATTTTCAAGCCGCCCGATCGCAACGCCGTCCGCGACGCCTACCGGAAAGATCACGGTAACGAGCGGCTCGATGTTTCTGCGCCGCCTTGCCATATGTCTGGCCAAATGATAACGGTAGCGCCAATACCGGTGCTGTGCATCCGTCTGCAGCGTTGCCGAGATGCTGAAGGTCGAATTTACCCGGTAATCCATGAGCTCGACGGGAATGTACTTGATCTCGCAGTTCTCCGTCAACCGCAGCCAATAATCGTAATCTTCGACCGGCTGCAGCTCGTAGCCGTCGATCATTTTGGCGTATTTCGCCTTATACATAAAAGAGACCCCGATGATCGAGGAGTCGAGCAGCTTATCTTTGGATTTGGATTGATATTGGCGCAGGGCGGCAAGCTTGCGCTCGTCGTTCAACCGCCTGTCGTCGTTGTCGATGGATTGGAAAGAGCTGTAGACAAGACCGAGCTCGTCGGGCCCCTTAACGAGCGCCTTCCGCAGCGTCGCGAAAAAAGCCGGATAGTACACGTTGTCGCTGGACACCCAGGTCAGATATCGGATCTGCTTCATTTTATACAGCTTCTTGAAGCCGGCGTTCAGCGCGTTCGCCACGCCTTGGTTCTGCTCGAGCGGCAGCACCTCGACCCGCGCATCCCCGTCGGCGTACTGCTTCACGAGCGACTCCATCTCGGGCGCGCCGTCGATCACGACAATCAGCTTAAAGTCCTTGAACGATTGCCGAAGCACGGATTCCAGCGCGGCCTTCAGAAAAGCCGGCTTTTGCTTGTAGACGGGCATGACTACGCCCAGGTCGACCATGAAGCGTCACCTCTTCCGTGCATAGATGATGTTAGTGTATGGGGCTGCAGCCGGATTGCTTGTGCGACTAACCAAGCCGGCCTTCGTTTTCTGCCTGAGAAAAAACGCCAAAAAACCGGCGTTCGCACGCCGGCTTCGTTTGGTTATGCAACCCTTAAACGGGTATCGTCAGTCCGGCGGTCGGCGTCAGCTCGGATTGCAGCACGCGCTGTTCGGTCACGAGATTGCCGAACTCGTCAATCCCGTAAGTGGACATCGCAACCTGGGTCAGCGTCGAAGTGATGCTGTATTGCACTTCATAGGACACGTTGCCGGCGATGAAAAAGGTGCGGATGTCGGACGAAAGCGCAGGCAGGATATAGCCCGTCACATACAGCGGCGTCAGAGTCGGCGCGCTGCCCGGAACGCCGAACACTTCAACGACGATCGTCGCGCTCGCGTTGCTAAGGTTGCGCGCGCTGACGACAATGTTGGAGGCGGCGCTGCCGATCGCCCTCGTATTGGTGATCAAACCTGTTGTAAAAGTAGCCATTGGATTCCCTCCTTCCCTCCTCTACTTTATTCCGTATGCACCGCATGCAACTGGACAACTTTGCCCCGAAAATGGCGCATTTTTTTGCCAACGGCAGGCTTGCGCATAGGTCGAGACGTGCGCATGGCAGTAAACTAATACATTCAATTAGGAAAGGAGAATGAGCGCGGGAATGACCAATTTTAACTTTCAGGTCACGCCGGCAGGTTTTCCTAAGTTCGAGCCAAGCGTCGCCGTGAATCTGCTGATTACCGGCATTATGGTGGCCGTATCGGTCGATACGACCTCCGGTTCGCCTATGGTCGGCCTCTACCGCTCGCTGGACGGCGGCAACAGCTGGGCCAACTCTACGCTTCCGCTGCCTGCCGGTTTTACGGGCGCTGAAGCGCCGACGGTCGCTTACGGATTCCCGAGCACGTTTGTCGTCGCCGCACATGCATTCCCCGGCCCTTCGGACGGCACGACCATCTTCTACATCTCTACTGACAATGGCGCGACGTTCAGCGCTCCCAAGATCGTGGCACCGGGGTTCGGCACGTATATTAACAACGACGAGACCAATATCATCGTGGACGTCGGCCAGTCCAGTCCCTATCTCGGCAATATTTATGTTTCTTACAACCATCAGTTCAATGTGGCGAACGGAGGCAATTCGACAGCGTTCCTCCAACGTTCCACCGACAACGGCGCGACATGGAATACGACGATCCTCCTCTCGAGCGAATCGAACCAGGTCGAGCGGCCCGAAGTAGCGGTGAGTCTGACCGGCATCGTGTACGCGGCTTGGGTCACCCTCAATCCGAATTCCAACTATATCGTTCGCAGATCTTTGGATGGCGGCATGACGTTCGATCCGCCGGTGCTCGTGTCGAACGTCGTCCCCGTTCCAACGCCGTTGCCCGTACCGAACTACGACTTTCGCGTGCTTACGTTCGCCAGCATCTCGACCGACCGGTCCATCGGGCCGTTCACCGAAGACGTCTATGCGGTCTGGCAGGACAACCGCCAGGGTTATGCCGATATCTTCATGTCCAAATCCACGGATCAAGGCCTGCACTGGTCCGCCCCGGTCCCCATTACCGGCGCGCCGGCCGGCAGCCAGAACTTCTTCCCGTCCGTCGACGTCGACCCGCTGACCGGCGTCGTCAACATCATTTATTACAGCAACCAGGTAGACGGCTTCGACCTGGACGTATTCGTAGCGCGGTCGATCAACGGCGGTGCGACGTTCACGAACACCCGCATCACCAACACCTCGTTCAACCCGAACGGCAGCAATCCGACGCCGGTGCCGCTCATCGGGGATTATATCGATATCATCAGCGTTCCGCCCGGCGGCTACATCGGCGTCTGGATGGACACGACCCCGGGCACGCAGACGATTTTCGCGGGATATTCGGATATCGTCATTCCTTGACGGCGGCAAAAAGCGATGCGCGGAAAGAGTAGCAAGAGCGGAAAGGGAAGCAAGAATAGAAGCGAAAACAGAAGAAGAGCCCTTGCGCGGGGCTCTCTTCTTGTTCGATTGAATCAGCGGCTCAGTCGGAGACGCCGGTAAAGTTATAGCTTTCCGGTCCGACCCGGACCGTTCCGAGCAGGGACGCGGTTACGAAAACCGAATAGGCGACGCCGGCCGCGTTAGGCGCATTAAAATCCGAGCCGGCAATCGTGATCAGCTGCGGGCCGAGGATGTTGATGTTAAGGTTCTCGGCCGCCGAGAATACGAGTACTCCGCCTGTCGTGAGCCCCCGGTATACGTCCAACGTGATGTTCGTTACCGCAGGGAGCAGCGGAAGCTGGAGCGCGATGATCCCCGTGAATTCGACCCGGGTCAAGCCCGCGGTCCCTGCCGACAGGTCGAGCGTCTGCTGGGCCACCAGCTGCGGCGTGCCGATTACGGTGATCGGAATCGCGATCGAGTTGGCATAGCTCGCATTTTGCGAGGTTTTGGAATCCAAAAATCTAGCTGCCATTGGGAAATCCCCTCCTTCGTCATATGTTATGACCAAGAAGGACAGCCGGTTTGTGCGTTGACCGCCTCGGTATTCGCCTCTTTGGCGCGGACGCACAATCCCTCGTTACGTTTCAAAACACCTCGTCACGCCCGCTGCAGCGTCAACGGCCGCTCGCTCCACACCGTGCTCGGGATCTCCCGGCGCAGCATCGGCATGACGTCCGCCGCGAAGCGCTCGACTTGCTCGCGCTGCTCGGACTCGGTCAGCCCGTCGACGCTGATCGCCAGCACCTGGTTGCCGAAGCCCTCGTAGTAGCGCAATATTTTCTCGATGACGCTGTCCGCGCTGCCGACGAGCGTCGATCCGCGCTCGATCGTATCCTCGAGTCCCGTAAAAGGCGACTGGTTGTGCTGCGACGAAGCCGTCGCGGCGAACGCGTCGTAGTACGGCCGATACCGGCGGATCGCCTCCTCCTTCGTATCGGCCAGGTACAGCTGGCCGGCGCCCGCGCCGACGAGCGCGTCCTTCGGATCGTGGCCATAATACGCCCATCGCTCGCGGTAGTGGTCGATCAGCGCTTGATACTTGGCCATCGGATGGAACGTGTTGGACGAAAAAATCGGCTCGCCGTATTTAGCCGCCAGCTCCGTCGAAAGCGGGCTCGACGCGCTGCCGTGCCAGACGGGGATCCGCTGTTGAAATGGCCTCGGGAAGGTCGTCACCTCGCTGAGCGACGGGCGGTACTTGCCTTCCCAGGTCACCTTCTCCTCCGTCCACAGCCGCTTCAGCAGCGCGTAGCGCTCCGCGAGCGATTCCCACTGCTCCTCCTCCCGAATGCCGAACAGCGGATAGTGGCGGGGATCGTTGCCCTTGCCGATAATGAGTTCGAGCCGCCCCCCACAGAGATGATCGAGCGTGGCGTAATCCTCGGCGACGCGCACCGGATCGAGCACGCTGAGCACCGTCACCGTTGTCAGCAGCCGGATTCGCGACGTACGCGCGGCGACGGCGGTCAGCACCACGGCCGGCGACGAGGACAGAAACGGCTCGCCGTGCCGCTCTCCTACGCCGTACGCGTCGAAGCCCAATTCCTCGGCCAGCGCGGCCTGCTTCAATACATTTTGAAACTTCTCCTGGTCGGTCAGCGACTCCCCGGTCACCGCGTTCGGTATGTTCATCAGCAGGCTGAATAAGGCAAATTTCATGGCGGACCTCCTCGGGATTGGGCATTCGCAAAGCTCTTCACACTATTCCAGGCAATTTAGTCAGAATTACAGATGCAACTACTATACGCCTGTCGCGACGCAGCGTCTAATAGAGTTTTTGAATGCATCGATCGATAATTATAAAAAGAAGCGACCCTCCGCGGATCGCTCCTCCGCCCGCACCTCCGATTCACGCCACCCACACATTCCGCATTCCACGCCGTCATCTTTTGCCGTTTCGCAGCCGATTGGATTTGTTAATCCTTCAATTCAATTATTCGATTAGACCCGGGCGGAACCGAGGTGATAGATTTTCTAGTAAACGAGCATTGAACAAGGAGGACCCGCGACGTGATCATCGATTTTCGCATGAAGCCGCCGATCCCCGCATGGGAATCGTTATTTGCGGAAGGCAAGGACGCGCTGAGCCGTTTATTGAATTTGCAGGGACTTGAGCCCATACGGTCGGAAACGCTGGACGAGGTCATCCGCGAAGGCGAAGCGCTGGGCATCGCGCACACGGTCATCATGGGACGCGACAACGAGCCGGGATCGTCGAACGAGGAACTGGCAGCCTTCCTGGCGAGCCGTACGGACGACCGGTTCATCGGCTTCATCGGGGCGGACAGCCCGGATGTGGCCGGTGCCGTTGCGGCCATCGATCAGTATGCTGCGACAGGCCTGTTTCGCGGCGTATCGATTAATCCGGCCGTGCTGCAGCCGCGCGTCCCGATCGGTGACGCCTCTTGGGATCCGATCTTTGAAGCTTGCCTCAAGCATGGGCTCCCGCTATCCATCACGCTGAGCGGCTTTCTCGGCCTTGTCGGCCCGCAGGTCGATTTCGATTATGCCAAACCCGGTGGTCTCGCGCGGGCGGCGCGGGCTTACCCCGATCTGAAAATCATCATCTCGCACGGCGCCTGGCCGTTCGTCTCCGATGCGATAGCGCTCGCGATTTTCTGCCCCAACGTATACCTGTCCCCGGATTTGTACCTCGGCTTCCCAGGCAGCAAGCTTTATGTGGAGGCCGCCAATTTTCAACTACGCGACCGGATTCTGTTCGGCACCTGCTACCCCAACGTTCCCTACGATTTTGCCTTGTCCCATTTCCGGAATCAGGACTGGAAGGATGGCGTGCTCGAGCGGATATTGTATCGGAACGGCGCCGAGTTGCTCGGAATCCCCCTCTAATGTGAAAAGATCAGAAATACCGTCAGGGAAAATCGCTCTGTCGGTCTCATTTAGGTTGGCGGATATCCGAAACTCGATTTTTGCGGAACGCCTGTCGACGGCTCATCCGCAGCCGTTCCTACTATAGGTCGGGATATCATTGCCCGCGTTGCTCTTTCGCCGTAATGCCTGCAAATCTACATCTATTTCCGCCGACGTCGGCCCTTTTGTACAGAATAGATGTCAAAGTGCAGTTAATTTCCTTTATCAGCCCCATATTCGGCATGCGCTTTGCATTTACCTGCACATTTGCAGGTATTTCATCAAGCGTCGCGGGTCGGCAGAAAATACATGTACAAATGTTACAAATGCAGGTTTTTCGACCCGCAAAACATCGAAAAGCGCCGGCACGCCGAAAGCGCGTTTACCTGTCGCGAAGAGGCGAAAAAAAGCCGCTGCAGGGTTACCCCCGCGGCGGCTTCTTCGCACATTTTAAACCACTTCGTCCCGTTAAAACTACTGTCCGACGTATACCTTCAGCCAGCCGTCGCCGATGCCCGACTCGTCGATCCACTTGCCGCCGCTGTACTTGCCGTACTTCAGGCTCGCGCTCACCTCGGACGTGCTCCACTCATAGTTGGCGTAGTCCGAGTTTTTGGATTGACCGAGCACGATCGCGTACGTCGTGCCGCTCGCGAGACCGCTGTACGCCAGCGGCACGCTCACGACGGCGAAGTCTTCGCCGATCGCGGACGCTTTGACGGTCGCGGTCGCGAGCGCGCTGCCCGTCGGCTTATTGTCCTTTGTCGCGTACAAGGTAACGACGAGGTCGGCCGGCCCGTTGTACTTTTTAACTTTGACCTCGACCTTCGTCAGCTTCTTGTTGGCGTTGGCTGCGAACGTCTGATAACGCTTGACCTGGTCGCTCGTCTCGCCGAACGTAAAGCCGTCCGTGCCGTTATGCGAGATGTCGATGACGGACGAGGAAGACTGCCCCTGCGTCGTCGCGGTGACCAATGCGCTCCAGCCGCTCGTGCCCGCGGCGTTGACCGCGCGCACGCGGTACTTATGCGTCGAGCTGGCCGTCAGGCCGCTGTGCGTGTAAGACGTGCCCGTCGACGTCACGTACGTCGACGATCCGTCGATCTCGATCTGATAGCCGGTCGCGCCCGTTACGGCCGTCCAGCCGAGCGAGATCGACGTGCTGCTTGCCGCCGTCGCGGTCAGCCCCGTCGGCACGGCAGGCGGCTGCGGCTGATTCTGGCTCGTCGTCGCGGTAGCGAGGGCGCTCCAGCCGCTCGTGCCCGCGGCGTTGACCGCGCGCACGCGGTACTTATGTGTCGAGCCGGCCGTCAGGCCGCTGTGCGTGTAAGACGTGCCCGTCGACGTCACGTACGTCGACGATCCGTCGATCTCGATCTGATAGCCGGTCGCGCCCGTTACGGCCGTCCAGCCGAGCGAGATCGACGTGCTGCTTGCCGCCGTCGCGGTCAGCCCTGTCGGCACGGCCGGCGGCTGCTGCGGATCGGCGCTTTGGGCGACGTATAGTTTCGTCCAGCCGTCTCCAATGTCCGACTCGTCGATATATGCCGAGCCGTTGAACTTGCCGAACTCGATGTCGTTGCTCACATTATAGCCCGCGAGCCACTCGTAGATGTTGTTTTGGCTGCTCGGAGTAGTCTGGCCGAGTACGATCGCGTACTTTTTGCCCTTCTGCAGACCGCTATACTTCAGCGGCGCGGACAGCGCCTTGTAGTCCTCGGTCACTGTGCCCGCCGCGATCGTCGCGGTGGCCAGCGCATTGCCCGTCGGCTTGCCGTCGGCAGCGGTCGCATACAGCGCTACCGTGGCATCGCTCGCATTGCCGAACTTGCGCAGCTTGACCTCGACGCTCGTCAGCACCGGATACATGTCGGCGATAAATGTCTGATAGCGTTTGACCTGGTCGTTCGCCTGGCCGAACGTGTAGCCGCTATCGCCGTTATGCGAGAGATCGATCACATTGGTCGGCGGCGCTACCGGCGTCGTCGCCGTCACCGGCGCGCTCCATGCGCTCGTGCCGCCGAGGTTGATGGCGCGCACCCGGTAGGTGTGCGTAGAGACAGGGTCCAGCCCCTTGTGCTTGTAGGCGGTCTGCTTGGCGTTGTTTACAATCGTGCCGTCCACTTCAAGCTCATACTTTTTCGTGCGGTCGGCAGCATTCCAAATGACGTTCATCACAAATGCGCTTGCCGGTTCGGCTTTGAGGCCGGTCGGCGTTTCGGGAGGCAGCGGCGGCACGGACGTGGTTCCCATCACGAGCGGGCTCCAGGCGCTGGCGCCGATCGCATTTTTCGCCCGCACGCGATACGAATGCTCGGTGCCCGGCTGCAGGCCGTCATGCGTGATGAAGAGCGTCTTCACATTTTCCCGTACGACGCCGTCCAGCTCGACATCGTAGCTCGTCGCGCCTGGAGAGCGGCTCCAGTTCAACTGAATCGCCGTCGTGCTCTCCGCAGCAGTGGCGGTGAGGCCAGTCGGCGTCTGCGGGGCCTGCGCCTGCGCCGCAGGCTCGGGCACGAACTTGGCGAGCAGCTTGATATAACCGGCCTGATAATAGATGCCGTTCTCGGTAATCTCCCAAGATCTCTCGGCCGGATCGTCGTTCGAGGTGGCATTCCAGTCCTTGTACGTCTTCTGGGCCGGCTGATTAAGCGGCGGAGACTGGCTGCCCGTGTATTGCTCGCTCGGACCGCCCGGAAGGAAGCCCGGAGGCGCGTTGTCCCACTGCGTTTTGTCGGCGAACCAGCTATGGTAGATTTGCTTGATCGAATTTTCCGCGCCGTATGCATCCATGTTGGTCAGGTACGTAAAGGCGAACGGATTGACGCCGTGGAAATAGTGCAGTACGTTTTGCGCCTTCTTGTAGAAGTTGTCCCGCTTCTCCGGATTGATATCGTACTGATAGAAGTCATAGGAGGAGGCGCCCGAACGCGCCCTCACCTGCAGGCTGCCCCAGTGGTAGGAGAAGTCCGGCACAAAGGAGCGGTACAGATCGTCGTTGTCCTCGAACGACTGGGAGAAGTCGTGCAGATCGCGGCGCTCCAAAATATGCGCCTTGACCGCCGGATCGGCGTTCGGCAGCGTTGTGTAGAACATGACGCCGTCCGCCTGCTCGCCGAAGTACAGCCCCCAGTACGCATCGGACATCGGCGAGGTCGTCGTATAGTTGGCTTTAAAGTAATCGTGGTAGGTCTGATCGCCCGTCAGCGTAAACAGATAGGCGGACGCGACCGTCGCTACCTGGGCCTGCTTGTCGAGCGGCATGTCGGCGTCACCGACCTCAACATCTCCGTTGTCCACATTCGTTTCCTTCGGATTGTTCTGGTACCATTCCCACGCCCTGATCGCCCGCTCCCGCAGATCGGCCGCGTAGCTCGCCAGCTCCGGGAACTGACGCAGCGTGACCGCCGCATGCGCGAAGTTAAGCGCCGTGACGACCGTCGAGGCGGACGTCTTGGGCAGATAGTAGCGTTGGAAGGTAATTTTACTCGGCCTGTCGTTGTACTCGCCGGTTTTCCCGCTATGCGGGAAGCCCACCTTCATCAGCACGCCGCCGTCTTCCTCCTGCATCTTCTTCAGCCAGTCCAGCTCCCACTTCACCTCGTCGATGACGTCGGGAATGCCGTTGCCGGATTCAGGAATGTTGTAGTCGTCGGTAAAGATGTCCGGCTTCTGCTCGTACGCCGACAGCAGCTCATTGATCGGCTGCGCGGTGTACGTCACGTACTTGTTGTAATCGCCGGCATCCATCCAGCCGCCCGACAGATCGCGCTCGGTGGCGGGATTGTTGCGGTCGAACACGCTGCGGGCCTGCGAATCCTGACCCGGACCTATGAGCGCCGCGTCGTCCGCGAACGCCGCTCCGGCGTGCTGCGCCAGGTGAGGCGTGCCGATCCGCTGATAGTAATACGTCTTGATCGCCGCCTTCAGCACGTCCTTGTAGACGTCGGGCGAGATCGTGAAGTCATAGGATTTGAAATTGTTCGCGGGATCGTAAATATAGTAATCCCCGGTCGCCGTGATTTCGGAAAAATCGAACCACCAGCCGCGGTCGCCCGACTTCTCCTGCGTCTTTCCGTTGTTCCAAACCTTCGGCGCGCCGCTGAACGCGACCGAATCGTCGGACACCCGGCGCACCTCCAGCGTCCCGCCCGGCGTGTAAGCGTCCGCGGCATTGAAGCCGACCTGCGGATCGACGAGCACGGCTACCTTGTCTCCGTCCGGCTGGTAGCCGAACTGGTCGATCATGATATATTTTTGCACAATAGCCCCGGGCACGGCGGCGTCGGCCTTCGCCCCGGGCGCCGGCCAACTGCCCGCGAACAGGCATAGGCTTAACAAGGCCAGCAACAAGCTTTTTTGATTACGTTTGCGTATCTTCATCGGATCTCCTCCATACATGGTCTCGCAAAAATCTTGATAAATAGCGTTGGCACTCTGTTCCCTTTTGCAGCCGATCCCGCAGACACGCGCGTCGGCTCATCAAGCCGTTCATCCGCTTCGACGGTCGCATCCCCTCCCTCTCTTCATCGCGCAAAGTACCGCTAATTTCCATCTGTACCGCGAGCCGGATTTTGCCTTTTTAACGATATCCCCTTCACTCAGGAACGGGCCTCAACCCTTGCATTCCCTGTCTTGATTGGACTATTCTAGCTCCACTGCCTGTCATTCAGACAGTTACGCAGGTCATCGGATTCGTCATCTTTTCCCAGAATCGGACAAGCTTGCTGCGTCATTTCGCCGGGAACAGACACGTGCACGGGAGTAAGGGCAACGGCGATAGCAATGCCGGCTGACTGTCAGCCTGCCTGTCTGTCTGTGGGAAGGGGATACCGTTTAAACGGCGGAGAAGCGTGCGTTCCTGTGGGAAGGGGATACCGTTTAAACGGCGGAGAAGCGTGCGTTCCTGCGCGTGGGGCAGTATCTTCCGATACAACAAAAAAACCGACGCGGGGTCTTGCTTGCGTCGGCTTCACTACGTAAAAGCCTATATGACTCTTTATTCCCAGCCCCGTTCCAAAAAAGCAACGGCCGCCCGCGCGTGCAGCTTGGCTCCGAGCGCGATCGCGCGTTCGTCCAGGTCAAACGACGGATGGTGGAGCGGATGGACGATGCCCCGCGTCTCGTCGCGCACGCCGATGAGCAGCATGGCGCCGGGCGCCTTGTCGAGATAGTAGGCGAAGTCTTCGCCGGCAAGGCTGGGCTGGTCGAGCACGTGAACCTGCTCCGCGCCGAACACGTCCGCGCCCGCCCGCTCGGCAAGCCCGACTGCGGCGGCATCGTTGATCAGCGCTTTGCCCATGCGGAAGCTCGGCTCGACGGTGCCGCCGAAGCGGTCGGCGCAGGCGGCTGCGCAGCGCTCGAGCACGAACCGGATCCGCTTCACCGTCGCATCGCTGAAGGCGCGGTAGGTGCCGAGCACCTCCGCGGTGTCCGCGATTACATTGCCCGCGGTGCCCGCTTGGAGCTTGCCGAAGGCGAAGGACACCGGCTCGAGCGGGTCGGACGCGACCGCGACGGCGCTATTCGCCTCAACGGCGAAGTGCGCGGCCATGAGCAGCGCGTCCGCCGCCAGATGCGGGGCCCCATGATGGCCGGACCGTCCGCGGAACGTGAAGCGGAAATGCGAGGAGGCCGCCATCGCCTCTCGCCGGTGAATCGCCAAGCCGCCGGTTTCCAGTCCCGGCCAGACGTGAATTGCAAAAGCCGCGTCGATGCCGTCCGCCGCCCCGCTCTCGACGAGATCGCGTCCGCCGCTGCGCAGCTCGCCGTCCACCGGACTCGGCGCGGCTCCCTCTTCGGCGGGCTGAAATACGAACCGTACCGTCCCCGCCAGCCGTTCGCGCTCCCGGCTCAGACCGTAAGCGGCCGCGAGCAGCATCGCCGTATGCGCGTCATGGCCGCAGGCATGCATCGCCCCCTCGATCTCGGACCCGTATTCGCGGCCCTCGATCTCCCGGATCGGGAGCGCATCCATGTCCGCTCGCAGCAGCACGGTCCGTCCCGGCTTGCCGCCGCGCAGCACGCCGACGACGCCTTTGCCGAAGTGATCGCCGACGCCCTCCTGCACCTCCAGTCCGTACTCGCGCAGCAGCTGCGCGACGCGTGCGGCCGTCTGGCCGACGTCGAACAGCAGCTCGGGAAAACGGTGAAATTCCCGCCGAAGCGAGATCCATTCCGCCTCCCGCTCCTCGATCGCGCGGCTGACGGCATCGACGTCCAACCCAGCGCCTTCCGGCACAGCGTGAAGGTCTTGCTCCCACCCCGTCGCTTCAGGACTGCACGAGGCTGCCGTTGACACTAGTTTCGCCGATAAAGCCATTTTTCCCACCCGCTTACTATGTTTTGTATGGTCACGACTGTACCACCCCGGCGTCCCGGCGTCAATCTGCGGCCTTATCGGAATTTTCTATCGGTTCGCGCTTCTTCTATATCCAGGAAGCCCCGCCCTCTAAGCGTCGGTTCGAAGCACGATTTTGCCGCGCGCCCGTCGGCTTTCACTTAGCGCATGCGCACTCGCCGCTTCCGCGAGCGGTATCGATGCGCCGATCTCGACCCTTAGATCCCCGGTGACGATCAGCTCTCCGATCCACTTGAGCCTGTCAGCGTCGAATGGCGCCATGCGCAGCGCCTGCACGCGAACCCCGACGTTCTCAGCCAGCTCCGGCGAGTACCGCCCCCAACCGATTGGCACGAGCGTGCCGTCTTTGCGAACGGCCCGGACAAGTTCATCCGTCCGCTCGCCGCCGACCGTATCAATGACAGCGTCCGCCGCTCCCTCGAGCTCTCTCCAATCGTCCGCCGTATAGTCAAAGACGCTGTCGGCGCCGAGCGACTCCGCGAATCCGCGGTTGCCGCCCGACGTCACGCCAATGACGCGAGCGCCTGCGAGCTTTGCGAACTGCACGGCGAAGTGACCGACGCCGCCGGACGCACCGTTAATCAGCGCCGTCCGGCCAGGCGCCAGCAGCGCCTGCTCATGCACGGCGGTCCATGCGGTGAATGCGGACATCGGCACACCCGCGGCTTGTTCGTCGTCGAGCGCCCCCGGCAGCGGCGCAAGCCGTGACTCGGGAACGGCCGCATATTCAGCGTAAGCGCCCGCCGTCGCCGTCATTCCATAGACGCGGTCTCCGGCGCGGTATCGCTCAGCTCCCGGCCCTGCCGCTTCGACGACGCCCGCCAGGTCGTAGCCCGGCGTGAACGGCAGCGTTAGCGCCAGTCCGAACTTTTCCGCCGCCCAGCCCGAGCGCATCTGCCAGTCCCCCGGGTTGACCCCCGCCGCATGCACGCGCACGAGTACTTCGCCCGGCCCCGCGACCGGCCGAGCAACCCGCTCCAAGCGCAGCGTATCGGGCGGGCCGTATTCATGGAAGCGCACTGCGTTCATCCATGCCGTCCTGCACTCGTCCATCTCGTTCCCCTCTTTCCGCTCCATTGTGCGCCAACTGCGCGCTCGCTTATAATGTAGCGTGCCGAACGCATCGCGTTCAATCGACAATAACGGCGATTCGGCCTTTAAACGGACACAACCCCGATATTGTCGGGAAACGGAGGTCTCGGACATGAGGACGGACATGGATGCGGACAGGAGTACGATCGTTAACGCAGCTTCGAATCAACGGGACAGACGTTCCAGAAGGACGGTCAGACTGCTTAAGCAATCGTTCCGCGAGCTGGTCGATGAAAAGGGATTCGAGGCCGTGACGGTGCGGGATATCGCCGAGCGTGCGGACGTCAATCGGGGCACTTTTTATGCCCACTTCCCTGACAAATACGGCCTGCTTGATCTGGTCATCCGCGAAAAGCTGCAGGCGCTGCTCGGCGCCCGGCTCGGGCCGGACGCGGGCTGGCGCCGAAGCGACCTGCGGCTCGCAATCGCGGTCGTGCTCGACCACTTCGCGAATGTGTACGGCGGCTGCCGGCGGCGCGAATCGCTCCATCCGCTGTTCGAGCAGGCAGTCCAACAGGAGTTGGCCGCCCTGTTCGGACGGTGGCTCGCAGCCGTGCCCGCCCCTCCCGAAGCTTGGCCTGTCCCTGCCGCTACCGTCGCGTCTACGACCAGCTGGGCGATCTTCGGGGCGGCCAACGAATGGGCCCGCGAAAAGCAAGCCGTGTCGGCCGAAGATATGTCCGATCGCTTGCTCGCCGTCGTACTCGGCGGCGCCGCGGCGCTGACGCCCGGCGGGCTGCCGGATTGATCGTGATCGGCAGCCCTATGCGTCTCTACTCGACGTCGGGATAGACGGTCGTTCCACCCTCGTCGGTTTGAATTTGAAGGCAGTAATCCTTTCCCGAAGCGAGCGCGTCCGGCAGCTTGCCCTCCACTTTCCACTCGCCGTCGCGCACGTCGGATTTTCCGGTCCATAGGACGGCGTCGCCCTTCGATAGCGTGACGGTCGCCGACTGCGAACGAGCACCGTGGCCGCTGATCGCAAACGCAGCCCCAGGCTTCAATTTATCCGGATATTCGTATTTTTGAACCGGCGACATCCAAGCTTTAAAGTCCTCGTTTAAAAATCGATAAAGCTCGGCGGACTCCGCAAAAACGGCATCGGCCCCCGATTCAGCGGTTTCCTCGATGACGATGCGGTCTAACTCGTCTTCGCAGCTTACATTTGCGTTGCCCTTCTCAGACGTCGTCGCCGTGCAGCGCCAAGCCGGCCGTACGACGACCAGGCGTCCGTCCTGAAGCTCTACGTTAACCGCCATGCTGCGATCTCTGATTGGGATGGTCAGCCCTGTCCCATCGATTGGCCGCGCCGCTTCGATCCAATCGATGATTTGCGAGATACGAGCTGCATCGCGATCCGAATAAAGTGTCGCAGCCAAATTAGACTGAAGGGGCCACGTCATATAGACCCATTTGACATCCGAAGCTTCGACGCGCTCGTTCAGCACACGGGACGCCAACTCCGGCTCTGGTTCGGCCGAAGGACCGACGCTCGGCACCGGCTTGTACGACGGTAAGGCCTCCGGCTTGTACGACGGTAAGGCCTCCGCCTCACCCTCCGTCCGTAGCGCTTCGCCCCTATTCTCCGTGCCGCTGCCGGAATCCGCTCCATTTTGCGCGCCTGACTGACAAGCCGACAATAATATCACCGACGCTAGAGTTGCCACAGCCATCCATCGAATACGGATCCCCGTTCTCTTGCCTTCGCCTTGTCGCTCCACTTCTCATCGCCCCTTTAACCCTTCAACGATACGCGGCGGTTAAAAGTTGCCTTTCGTCGGACTCGCTCAATCGTTTCCCGGCAGCCCGTACAGCCGCCGGAATTGCTCCGGACTGAAGCCCGTCGCCTTCTTGAACACAGCACCGAAATAGCTGGCGTTGTCGAAGCCGACGTCCCGCGCGACCTCGTGCATCCGCCGGCCCGGCGCGCCGAACATAAGCTGCTTGGCCCTTCCGACGCGCTGCAGGTTGACGTATTGCAGCGGCCGCATCTGCACCGTCTTCTGAAACAACCGGCACAAATATTGCGGCGATACCCCTGCAGCCTCCGCCAGCTCCCCGAGCGAGAGCGCCCGGTGGAGGTTGTCTTCGATGTACGCAACGATCGGCTTCATCCGGTTCATGTCCTGCTCCCGGTTGCCTGCCGTCTGCATGCGTCCCAGCTCAAGCAGCAGGGCGTATATGCCGTGCGACCGCTCCAGATTCGCCTCGTACGAGAGCGAGTCGCCCTCGAGCATCGCCGCGAACGGTTCCAGCAGTCCCGCCTCCGCCAGCCGTCCGACTCCGGAAGCGCGCCAACCGGCGTAACGCAGCAGCGCGCCTGCCTCCCGGCCGTTGAACGCGACCCACGCCATCTCCCACGGCTTCGAAACGGGGCGGTACGCATGCGCGACGCCCGGGTACAGGACGAACGCTTCTCCGGGTCCGACGCGGACGGACCGGCCCTCTACGGTATATTCGCCGGCCCCCCGTATCGTCTGATGCAGCTGATAATCGGGAAAGCCTTCCTCGCGCTCGGTCTCGGGCTGATGCTCCCAATAGCCGATCGATGTCACGTACACCGGCAGCAGCGACGTCCGGTCCGTCCGGCAGAACAGCATCTTGCTTTTCAACTGGCATCGCTCGTTTCATATTTTAATAGTTTGGAATAAAATCCTTTTATTTAACCACTCTATCATAGAGTCTATAATGTGAATATATTAACGTCATTAATGGAAGAGGAGCGCTGCCAGTGCGTCAAAAGCTGCAATATACCCCGCCGGCCAACGGCTATCCCGAATGGAACAACAATCCCGACGTCTTCCAGCTGAATCGGATGGAAGCGCATTCCCATATGATGGCCTATACTTCCGCCGAAGGCGTTCTCGCAGGGGATCCGACCGCTTCGCCTTACTTTCTTTCCCTGAACGGCACCTGGAAATTCTCCCTCGCGGACACGCCGGATCAGCGCGCGGCCGATTTTTACCGGACGGATTATGACCTGAGCGGCTGGGCGGACATGCCGGTGCCTTCGCATTGGCAGTTCCAAGGCTACGATTATCCGCAATATACGAATATCCGCTACCCGTGGTCCGAACGCGAGCCCGAGCTGAAGGCGCCGTTCGCGCCCACGGCTTACAACCCGGTCGGCTCCTACGTGCGCTCGTTCGAGGTGCCCGCTTCGTGGACGGGACAGCCCGTATTTTTAAGCTTCCAAGGCGTCGAGTCCGCGTTCTACGTCTGGGTCAACGGCGAACTCGCGGGTTATAGCGAGGATACGTTCACGCCTGCGGAGTTTGATATTACGGCCTACCTGGTCGAAGGGGAAAACAAGCTGGCGGTCGAAGTGTACCGCTGGTGCGACGCGAGCTGGCTGGAGGACCAGGACTTCTGGCGGCTGTCCGGCATTTTCCGCGACGTATATCTGTACTCCGCTCCCACCCTGCGGGTATCGGACTTCTTCGCGAAGCCCACGCTGGATGCGGACTATCGGGACGCGGTGCTGGCCGTGGACGTAAAACTGGAAAACTACTTCGGCAATCGTTATAACGCGAGCCGCCTGGACCTGCAGCTTTACGACGCTTCCGGCAACGCCGTATGGGATGCCGCTCACTCGCTGGCCGTCGCCTCCTCTTCCGAGGAAGTGCTCGCCCTGACGCTGTCCGCCCCGGTGACGGCACCGCTCAAATGGAGCGCCGAAGCGCCTCATTTATACACGCTGGTGCTGTCGCTCTATGGCGACGACGGCGATCTGCTGCATGCGACCGGCTGCCGCGTCGGCTTCCGCGCGTTCGAGCTCAAGGACGGGCTCATGAAGATCAATGGAGAGCGGATTCTTTTCAAAGGCGTGAACCGCCACGAGTTCTCCTGCGACACCGGACGCGCGCTGTCCAAGTCGGACATGATCCGCGACATCCTGCTCATGAAGACGCATAACGTCAACGCCGTACGTACGTCGCACTATCCGAATCAGCCGATCTGGTATGACCTTTGCGACGAATACGGCCTGTACGTCATCGACGAGACCAATCTCGAGACGCACGGCAGCTGGGAGTACGGCCAGGAGGAAGAAAAGGAGTTCAACGTGCCGGGCAGCAAGCCGGAATGGCGGGACAACGTGCTCGACCGCGCCAACTCGATGATGCAGCGGGACAAGAACCATCCGTCCATCGTCATCTGGTCGCTCGGCAACGAGTCGTACGGCGGCGAGAACTTCATCGCCATGCACGATTTCCTGAAGCAGTCCGATCCGTCACGCCTCGTGCATTATGAGGGTACGTTCCATCACAGAGCGTACGATGCCGCGTCGGATATCGAGTCGACGATGTACGCCAAGCCCGCGGATGTCGAGCGCTACGCGCAGAACAAGCCCAAGAAGCCTTATATCTTGTGCGAATACAGCCATGCGATGGGCAATTCCTGCGGCGGCCTGCACCTGTATTGGGAGCTGTTCGACAAGTACGACATCCTGCAGGGCGCGTTCATCTGGGACTGGGTCGACCAGGCGATCCGCACGCGCACGCCGGAGGGCGTCGAGTACCTCGCCTACGGCGGCGACTTCGGCGAGTCTCCGCACGACGGCAACTTCAGCGGCAACGGCTTGCTCTTCGCGGACCGTACGATTACGCCCAAGCTGCTCGAGGTTAAAAAGTGCTACCAGAATGCGGCATGGACGGCGGTCGATCTGCGCGAGGGACGCTTCAGCGTACGCAACAAACATCTGTTCACCGATCTTTCCGCGTACGCGCTGCGCTGGGAGATCGCAATCGACGGCGTAGCGCGAGAGAGCGGCGTGCTGGAGCTGGCGCTGGCGCCGGGCGAGAGTGCCGAGATTATCGTGCCTTATGCGTGGGATGCGCTGCCGGGCGACGGCGAAGCGACGCTGCTGCTGTCGCTCGCCTTGAAGGCCGATACGACTTGGGCCGAGGCGGGTCATGAAGTCGCGTGGGATCAGTTCGTGCTGAAGACGCAAACGGCCGTTATTGCGGGAGCGTCTGCCGATGCACAGGTTGCCGCAGCCGGCGACGGCTCCGCTGTCACAGCAGCTTCGGTAGTCGCTGCCGAGTCCGGCGATGCGCTGACGGTGACGGGCGAGCGATTCGCGCTGCGCTTCGACCGCAAGAACGGCGCGCTGGTCTCCTATGCGGTAGACGGTCGCGAACTGCTCATCGCGCCGCTGCGCCCTAACTTCTGGCGCCCAGAGACCGACAATGACCGCGGCAACAAAATGGGCGAGCGCTGCGCGATCTGGCGCGACGCGGGCCGCACGCTGCAGCTCGTCGGCCTCGACGCGCGCGCGGCCGGTTCATCTTACGTCGTGAATGCCGCTTACCGCCTGGCGAACGATCCGTCGAGCGTGGTCACGCTGCGCTACGAGATTCGTCCGGACGGCGCCGTCGAGGCTACGCAGGAGCTCAGCCCGGGCAGCGACACGCTGCCGGAGTTGCCTGCGTTCGGCCTGATGTTCGAGCTGGGCGGCGGCTTGGACAACGTGTCCTGGTACGGCCGCGGCCCGCACGAGAACCACTGGGACCGCCGCACGAGCGCGCGCCTCGGCCGGTATGCCGGCACGGTTGCCGAGCAGTTCGTGCCGTACCTACGGCCGCAGGAGTGCGGCAACAAAACGGACGTGCGCTTCGCCGAGCTGACCGGCGGCGACGGCAGCGGCCTGCGCTTCGAGAGCGCGCTGCCGTTCGAGCTGAGCGCGCTCCCGTGGACGCCTGCAGAGCTCGAGGCGAGCGACCATGCTTACAAGCTGCCGCCGAGCCGCGGCAGCATCGTGCGCGTGAACTTCAAGCAGATGGGCGTCGGCGGCGACGACAGCTGGGGCGCGCCCACGCACGAAGCCTACACGCTCCCGGCGAACCGGCCGTACGCGTTCCGGTTTACGTTTAAGCCGGTTTGATTGGCAGCTCCAACGCTTATGAGAAAGGCCCGGCGATGCGCTCGCCGGGCCTTTCCTTTTGGAGGCTGGCGCCTTCCGTCACGGCGCCAGTCCCCGCACCTTCCGCTCGCCCTCCTCTCACCTTCCGCTCGCCTTCCTCTCACCTTCCGCTCGCCCTCCTCTCACCTCCCGCTCGCCTTCCACTCCAGCACTCTCGAATTTTCGCCACTCTCGAAAGTTCGCCGAATAGCTGTCAAAAGGCATTTATTTCATCCAAATATCCAGCTTTAATCAAAAATAAAGATTAAAAGGCAGCTATTTCCGCCCTCCACACCTAAATTGCCCCCCATCGGCTCAATTAACTGCCTTCTAACAACTATCGCTCCCCCTATGCCTTCCGTGCACGGAATTAACTGCCTTTTAACAACTAACGCTCACGCACCGCACACGCACACGCAAAAAGACACCGTCAGGACAAACATCCTGCGGCGCCTCTTCAAGGTTTACTTGCCGTATACTTCCTGCCCCAGCTTCTCGGCGGCCGCCATGATCTGATCGCCGTAGCCCCAGAAGGCGTTGAAGTCGATCACGTAGATCCGCTTGTTCTTGATTGCGGGAATGTCCTGCAGCGCCGGGTTGGCATACGCCGCTTTAAGCGTGGACTCCGGATCCTGCGCGCCGGTGTAGTGGGACAGCAGCAGTACGTCCGGCTTCTCTGCGACCAGCTGCTCGATGCTGACCTCGTACCCGTCGACGTCGTGGAACGCGTTGTTCAGCTTGATCAGGGACAGCGCGTCGTGCTGGAACGAATCGTGCGAGCCGCTATCCACGCTGAGCGTGCCGTCTCCGGTATCGTTGACGATGGCGAACTTCTGCGCGGTCTCGCCCTCGTACTTGGCCTTCAACGCGTCCGCGCGCTCCTTCAGCTTGGCGACATTCTCCGCCGCTTTGTCCTGAATATCGAAGATCTTGCCGATCTCTTCGATATCGCTGTACAAGCTGTCCAGCGTCGCGCCCTGCAGGCTGGCATTGTTCACGTGTATGAATGCCCAAGCCGTTCAGGCTGTCTACCGACCCGTTGCCCCAGTCCGCATCCGCGAACAGTCCCGCGCGGCCGATGACCAGATCCGGATTCGCGCCGACGACCGGCTCCTTGCTGACGTAACCTTGCGCGAGCACCGGAACTTTCTTGAATTCTTCCGCCGATACTTCGGGATCGGAGGCGCCATTCAACGCGGCGACGCCCACCAGCTTGTCGCCAAGTCCCAGCTTGATCAGCAACTCGGCGACCGGCTGCGTGTTCGCGACGACCCGCTCGGGGGCCTTGTCGAAGGTTTGCTGCTTGGCCTTCTGTTCCTCGCCTTCGTTCGACAGCGTGTAATTGTCGATGACGAGCGGGTAAACGGTAGCTCCTGCAGCTGCGGGCACGGATCTATCGAACATGGCTTCGTTCCTTTTACGATCGGCTTCTAACCAAGAACAAAGCGGCGCGGCTGCGACTCGAAGCGCCAAAAAAAAGGACGAGACAGGCATATTCCTGCTCGTCCCTTTCTGCATTCAAAACAACAGGTCAAGCCTCCGGCTGCACGGCATGCCGCAGACCGGCCTGCTCGAGCAGCGGGATGACGCTCTCGCCAAAGTAGGCGAGCTCCGGCTCGTAATCGTAAAACGTGATCTGGATGCCGTCGATGCCCGCCGCGTAAAGCTGGCCGAGCTGCTCCGCGACGTCCTCCGGCGAGCCGACGACGTGCAGATGGCCGCCCACGGCGCGCCCTCTGGCGCTATGCTCGAGCCAGGACTGGCTGTCGCCGGCTTTGTGGCGCGCCGAGAAGCTGCCGATCGCGCCGAGATCGGCGTGATCCATGATCGCCTGATAGTAGGCGAACGCCTCCTCGCGGGTCGGACGCACGATGATCGTCGGGTTGATGATGACGCGAAGCTTGCGGCCGAGCGCGGCTGCGGCATTCTTGACCGTCGCCACGTGCGCCGGCAGCTTGGGCAGCGCGTCGGCAAGCTTCTCGCCGGCAGGGCTCGAGACGAACACGACGTCGGAATACTTGGACGCGTAGTCGAAGCCCGCAGGCGAACCCGAAGCCGTCGCCAGCACGGGGCGGCCGTACAGCGGACGCGGGGAGACGTACGCCTCCTCGAGGTTATAGAACTCGCCTTTGTATGTCAGGTTGTCGACGCCGGCCCACAGCGCGTTGCAGATGCGCGTAAACTCGGCAGACTGGGCGTAGCGCCTGTCGTGATCGCCCCGGGTTACGCCGAACATCTTGGGCTCGTTTTCCGCGTAGCCCGTCACGATGTTCGCCCCGAAGCGGCCCTGCGAGATGTGGTCGGCGGTCGCCAGAAACTTCGCCAGATGCATCGGATGCCAGGGCCCGTACAAAATGTGAATGGTGCCCATCAGCAGAATGCGCCGCGTCGCGGACGCGAGCGCGACCGCCGACACGAATGGGTCGAGGAAGTTTTCCCGGTAGCCGGTCTCCCCGCCGAAGCCGCCCTTGGGCAGCCACTGCGACAGGCCGAAGGCGATGTCGAAGCCCAGATTTTCCGCTTGCTGCGTCAGCCGCTTATTGTACTCGAACGACCAGTCCGTGCCTCTCGGCAGCGTCGATTGGGACCAGCCCCCCGTCTGCAGCGGCAAAAACAGGCCGAGCATCAGCGGCTGGGAGAACGCCCGCGACAGCGGGCTGTCCGGCAGATTCTGCGGTTCCTCCGGCGTCCAGAGCTGCGGATCGAGTTGATTGGAGGCGCTCATCGCATCCCTCTCCTATCCCATATAAGAATGTTGAATTTACGCGTTCAAGACCGACGGGTGAAACACTTCCTCCGGCGACAGCTCGCGCTTCAGCAAGCCATCAGCTCTCAGATAGCCCATGAACTTGACGATCTGGTCCCAGTTCGCGGCCGTGCCGTAGGGCCAGATGTCGCCGTTCATCAGCTTCGACGAACGCTCGACCGACTCCCAGCCCCACGGGTCGGAGCTGTTATTCTTGATCGTCTCGAGCTGCGTGGCGATGCCCTCGTCCTTGATGCCCTGCAGCAGATCGTACATCTGCCGAGGCAGCTCCGGATAGCGCCGGGCCGTCTCGGCCTTCAGCGACACCAGATGCATGATCGGAAAAATGCCGGTGCGTGCGTAATAAGCGCGCTCTTCGTCCCATACGTCCGGGATGAGCCGGCGGATGACGCCGCCCTCGCCCGAAGTCGGGAACAGATGGGACGGCGGACGGCGCGCCGACATGACCGCGTCGACGCGCCCCTCTGCCAGCGCTTCGAAGATGTCGCCCTCCGTGAGCGTAGCCGGGATGTCTACGGGCACCCGCTCCGGACGGAACGTGAACCACGCCATCTCGTCGCCGCGAATCGCCCATTCCTCCCGGAACATGCCCCGCACCCACACGGCCGCCGTCATCTGGTACTCGGGAAACCCGAAGCGCTTGCCCTTCAGCTCCGAAGGATGGCGCCACGGGCTGTCGGCGCGAACATAGAGCGCATTATGGCGAAACGAACGCGACAGAAAGACGGGGATGGCCGTCAGACGGGTATCCCCGCCGCCCTTGGCGATCAGATACGAAGCGAGCGACAGCTCCGCAACGTCATAGGTCGCCTCTGATATTTGGTTGATAAAAATCTGCTCCACCGTTTCCCGCTTGGCTTCGATCTCGAAGCCCTCCGGACGGCGGGCGCCGGACAACAGCTTCAGCGTGCGGTCGCTCTCCGACATCGCGACCGTCAGCTTGGGTTGGGT
Organism: Cohnella sp. GCM10020058; assembly: GCF_042683485.1. NCBI lineage: Bacteria > Bacillati > Bacillota > Bacilli > Caryophanales > Paenibacillaceae > Cohnella > Cohnella sp. GCM10020058. Next base: position 267,674 of record NZ_JBHUJV010000025.1, on the reverse strand, counting down.
CATGGTCCGTCCGCTCCTTCCTTAAATCGCTTCTTATATGACAACTATGGCAATTATTCGATTAATCCAGATCCGTCGCCAGATCCCTGATCCAAGGACGCCCCTTGAGCGGCTCGACGCGGACTTCGTTGCCGGCCTTGGCGCGAATGCTGCACAGGAAGCCGGCTTTGCCGTCCACGAGCGCCGAGCATTCCTTGCAGGCGTTGGCAGAGCGACAGGAATAGCGCACGGTCAGGGACGGATCGCGGTGCTCGCGAATCCAGAAGATCGCGTCAAGCAGGCTCATGCCTTCCCGGTAGGGCACGTCGTACGAGACGACGGCCGGCTCCGAGCCGGCTTCTCCGCGCGTCACCTGCAGCTTGATGTCGGACATGTTCGCTTCCTCTCCTTCCGTTTCGGACATACGCGTCATACGCTCGCCGGTGGCTGCGCCTCCGTCAGCGTCCAGCCGCCCGCTTCGCCGCCGAGCGACAAGCTGTAGCTCTCAGCGACTGGCAGCGTCTCCTCGTAATCGAGCCGCACATGCGCGCCGCGCGACTCCTTCCGCCGTAGGGCGCCGATGACGATCGCCTCCGCCACCTTCAGCATGTGGTCCGCCTCCAGCTTCTCGACCGGCGGCAGCGCGAGCTTGCCGGGCCGCGCCAGCGCGATCGCGTCCAGCTCCGGTCGAAGCGCCCGGACTTCGTCCAGCCCGGCCGAGAGTCCTTCCTCCGTGCGCAGCGGTCCCGCGCCGTGCCACATGATCCGCTGCAGCTTGCGCTTGAACGCCTGCAGCGAAGCGCTGTCCCGCTCTACCACAGCGGGATGCCAGAACGACTCCAGCCGCTCACGCTCCGCTTCCAGCGCTCGGCCGACGATCGCCTCGGCATCCGCCGCCCGGCCTTCGCGCGCGCGGGCCGCGGTCTCCCCGGCGATTCGCCCGGTCACGAGCGCCTCGGTGATCGCGTTGCCAGACAGCCGGTTCGCGCCGTGCATGCCGTAGATCAGCTCGCCCGAGGCCAGCAGACCCGACACGCGGGTGCGCATCTGCGCGTCCACTCGCACGCCGCCCAGCATGAAGTGCGCCATCGGCGCGACCTCGACCATATCGCGCGTCAGGTCTACGCCCTGATTGCGCAGAATGTCGATGACCGGACCGAACGCTTCCTTCAGCTTGTCCTCAGGCACCATGGTGAAGTCCAGGTAGGCGCCGCCGTGCGGCGTGCCGCGTCCCGCCTCGACCTCGCGGAAGATCGCGAGTGTCGTCTGGTCGCGCGCCGCGGTGTATTTGCCGCCGACTTCGCCGTTGTACTTATGCATGAACTCCTCGCGTTCCCCGTTCAGCAGGCGTCCGCCCAGCTTATAGCGGAACGGATCCCACATGATCGGGTCGATGCCGACGAGCGGCGGGAACAGATGGGCGATCGGGAAAAACTGCACCATCTCCATGTCCCGCAGCTCCGCGCCCGCCTCGGCGGCCAGCACGTAGCCGTCGCCGGTCATATTCGTCGAGGCGCTGTTGCGCTCGTACACTTCGGTCAGCCCGCCGGTCGCCAGAATGACGGAGCCTGCGGAGATACCGACGGGACGCATCCCTTCCATCTCGAAACCGACGGCGCCGACCGCCCTGCCATCCTCGACGACGATTTTCGTGATCATCACGTTTTTGAGCCGGCGGACCTTCTCGTCCTTCCAGATCGCCCGCTTCAGGCCGTTCGACGTCGCGCCGCCCGTGTTCAAAATATCCACGTAGACGCAGCGGGCCCGCGAGTGGCCCGGCGCAAACGCCTGCGAGCGCTTGCCGTCCGGCGTCCGCGCCCATTTTACGCCGTAGCCTTCGGCCTCCAGGATGACCTCCGCGCCGCGATCGACGATCGCGCGCACGATCTCCGGATCGGCCAGTCCGCGGCTGCCCTTCATCGTATCTTCGAAGTGGACGTCCGCGTCGTCTTCCTCGGCTTCGCCGAGCGCGACCGCGACCGTCATCTGGGCGAGGATCGTAGCGCCTCCGCGGCCGATCAGGCTCTTGTCCGTCAGGATGACGTCGGCGCCTTCGTCCGCCGCGGCTCTGGCGGCCATCATGCCCGCCGCGCCCGAGCCGACGATCAATACATCGGTTTGCAGCAAAATCGCATCCACGCGCGCCGCTCCTCTCTGTCTTTCGTTAGTATGAGCCGATTAGCCGCCGAAAGCCCGCACCTCGATGCCGGACTCGGACAGCTTGCTCCTGATTCTGCTGGCGAACTCGACGGCGCGTACGCCGTCCCCGTGCACGCAGATCGTATCCGCCCGGATGGCGACGTCGATCTGCTGCTGCGTCAGCACCTTGCCTTCGGCGACCATCCGGACCACCTGCGCGAGCGAGCGTTCCTCGTCCGTGATCACCGAGTCGGGCAATCGTCTGGACGTGAGCGAGCCGTCGGACTGGTACGTCCGGTCGGAGAACACTTCGCTCGCCGTCCGCAGCCCGATGCGCTCGCCCGCGGCGATCAGCTCGCTGCCGGCCAGGCCGAACAGGATGAGCGACGGATCGACCCGATAGACCGCCTCGGCGATCGCATTCGCGAGTCCGGCATTGCGTGCCGCCATATTGTAGAGGGAGCCGTGCGCCTTCACGTGCTGAAGCTTCGCCCCCTCCGCCTGCACGAAGCCCCACAGCGCGCCGAGCTGGTAGACGATCAGGTCGTAAGCCTCGTTCGGACTGATGTCCATGTCCCTGCGGCCGAAGCCGATCAGATCCTGCAGTCCCGGGTGAGCGCCGAGCGCGACGCCGTTGTCCAGCGCCAGCCGGACCGTCCGGCGCATCGTGGCCGGGTCGCCGGCATGGAATCCGCAAGCGATGTTGGCCGAGGTCACGTACTTCAGAATCTCTTCGTCCCTCCCCAGCTTGTAGGCGCCGAAGCTCTCTCCCAGATCGCAATTCAGGTCCACCGTTTTCATCGCACGCGTTCCTTCCTTTCGCTGCGTCCCGCATCCGTCGCTTTCTGGCGCGCCGGACACCCGGGACGATTATGATGCCGCCTGTCCGCGGCCCCTCGTCCGCGCGCGAAACCGATCCGTCGCGCGCAGACGAAGAGCCGCCGTACGGCGGCCGCGCCCCTGGCCCCTGCGGGCCGGAGCGCGGCACCGACGGCGCTGCTTCAAATTGCTTCAACTGATTCAAACTGCTTTAACTGATACAAATTGCTTCAACCGATTTAAATTCAAACGGCTTCAAGCCGCTTCAATCTGCGCCGTACTATACTTACAGCCATTTGCCGAGCCCTTCCGCCCCCGGCTCGGACAGCGCGTCCAGGTCTGCCAGCTCGATATGCTCCCGCGGCACGACGGCGCGCTTCGGGAACACGATCGGCGGCGCCGGCTTAGTCGCGTCGACGATCGCGGCGGCGGACATGCGCGGCGTGTTCTTGCCTTCCTTGCTGTATTCCCAGTTGGTCGGCAGCAGGCCGCCGGGTCCGTTCCACTTGGGGATGACCAAGAGATCCCGCTCCGCGTCGAAGCGGGTGCCGATCGCCCACGCCACTTCCTCGCCGTTGAAAACGTCGATGTCGTCGTCCACCACGACGATGTGCCGCAGATTTTCCTGCTCCGTGTTGAGGGCTGCAAACGCCGCCTTTTTCACGTCGGCCTCCCGCTCCTTATGAAGCGAGATGAAGCAGTGCATCCGTGCGTAGAACGGCACGTGCACGGTCTTCAGGCTCGGTACGACCTCTTTGACGGTCTGGTAAATGCTGCCCGACCGCGGGACGCCGCCGACGACGAGATGCTCCCGGCTCGAAGCGACGATATCTTGGAAGATGGCGTTGTTGCGGTGCGTGATCCGCTTGATGCGGATCGTCGGCACAGAGCCGCCGCCCAGGTAGTGACCCGGCCACTCGCCGAACGGCCCTTCCGGATGATCCTCGTCCGGCAGAATCTCGCCCTCGAGGATGATCTCCGCATGCGCGGGAACGAGCAGGTCGGACGTCTCCGCCCGTACCAGCTCCAGCGCCTCGCCCATCAGCGCGCCGGCCGCCTCGTACTCGCCGCCGATGCCCTGCACCCGCGACACCGAGCCCATGACGAAGCCCGGGTGATGGCCGAGCGCGATCGCGATCGGCGCCGGCTTGTCCATCTTTTTGTACTTCTTGTAGATCAGGCCGCCGTGATGCGCGCCGAGGAACCAGACGCCCATGTCGGTCGCGTTAAAGATCTGATGGCGGTAAATACCCGCGTTGATAAGGCCGGATTCGGGATCGCGGATGATCATGACGCCGGCCGACAGGTACGGACCGCCGTCCATCTCGTTGTGGACCGGGATCGGCAGCTTGCCCAGGTCGACGTCCTGCTCCGCAACGACGTTCTCCTTCACCTTCGCCTGCGAGCGCTCGACGACGACCGGGTCGACCGGCTTCTGGAGCTTCTCGCCGTACACCCGCGGGATGTCCTGCACCTCGCAGCCCAGATACAGCGCGATGCGCTCGTATTCCGTGAGCAGATTGGACACGCAGGCAAAGTCCGCGCCCTCTACCCGGTTAAAGAGAAGCGCCGGATATTCGCCCTTCTCCGCGAGCGCCGCGGCGTAGCCGGTGATCCCGAAGCGGGGATCGACCTCCTTGTCCACGAGCCGCACGCTGCGCTTGTCGAATTCCGCCAGTTGGCGGAGGTACGTCCTCAGATCCTGGGCCATGCTGCCATCTCCTGTTCGTTAGGGAAGTAAAGACAGATCCACTGCATCGGCGAACGGAATTTCCTTTTTTAAAATGCCTTGGTCAAGCTGCGTCTTCTGCACGTATTCCGCGCCGCCCTCGGTCACCTTCAGGCCTTCTGGCACCTTCGTGAGCTGAGTGGCAACGGCTTGCTTCAGCACGTCGGCCGGCACCTTGTCGAACAGCTTCTGCACGGCCGCGACCGCGGTGTCCGGATCCTGTTGCGCACGCGCATTGACCTCGCCGCTCACTTTCAGGAATTGCTTCATGAGATCTTGGTTTTTCGCCACCCAATCCGTCTTCGCCATAATGACGATACCTGCAAATTCAAACGGCGGATCGTACAGGACGCGGTAGTTGCCCGTTGCGACCATCTGCGACAGCGTCGGCTCCGACACCATGCCGCCGGCCGCCTGGCCGCTCTCGATCGCCGCCAGCATCGTGGCGCCGCTGCCGCCGTTGATGAGCTTCACGTCTTTTTCCGGATCGAGACCGGCTTCCTTCAAACCTTCGCGCAGACCGGTGTCGGACAGGCTGCCGACTTTGGTGACGGCCAGCGTCTTGCCCTTCAGATCGGCCAGCGATTGGTAAGTGGCATCTTTCTTCACGACGAGCGAGTAGCCGACGCCGTTGAAGATCTCGGCATACGCCTTGACGCCGAGTCCGTTCTGGATCTGACGGAGCACGTGCTCGTAGGAGCCGAGCACGACGTCGAGGCTGCCGCCGACGAGCGCCTGCACCATGTCGGAGCCGGCCGTGAAGTCCTTCTCCTCGATCTCGATGCCGGCATTCGCGTACGAGCCGTCGTTGATTCCGATCTGGGCGACCAGCGGCGTCATGCCGCCGCCGACGAGGCCGAGGCGGATCTTGCCGCCGACAGGCGCCGCGGGAGACGCTTCGCCGCTGCCCGAAGCGGATGGCGAAGCCGAAGCCGTAGCGCCGGCATCGGCGCTTGCGCTGGAGCTCGAGTTGGAATTGGCGTTGCCGCACGCGGACAGCACGACCAGCATGAGCGACAGGAGCAGCAGCGCGAACGTTTTTTGCTTTTTCATGGAATAGACCTCCTCTGGATTGTAGAGCTTGCTTTGGAATGTATATCAAGCCGCTCCGTTTGTCGGGTCCAGCGTGATGTAGGGTCTTGTAAAAATGAAAAGCTTGCCCGTCGGGCCCCTTAACGGTGCCGTAGCAGGACGCGCTCCAGCAGCAGCACGCACTGCTCGAGAAAGACGGCGATCAGCATGATCAGCACGAGTCCGGTGAAAATGCCCGTCGTATCCAGCATGTTCGAGGAATACGTGATGTAATAGCCGAGCCCCCGGTTGGAACCGACCAGCTCCGCGATGACCGAGCCGATCAGCGCCATGCCGATATTGAGCCGGATGCTGGTCAGAATCCAGACGGTGATCGACGGGAACACGACCCAGCGCAGCTTGTGCGACCACTTGGCTTTGTATGTGCTCATCATGTCCATGAGGTCTTTGTCGATATTGCGCATCCCTTCGAACGCGTTATAAAACGCCACGAAAATGACCATCGCCACGACCATCAGAATCTTGGAGGAAAGCCCAATGCCGAACCATACGATGAACAGCGGCGCCAGCGATACGCGGGGCAGGCTGTAGAGCGCCATCATGTACGGGTAAATCCATCGTTCGAAAATGCCGCTGAACGCGAGGCCGATGCCGAGCAGCGTACCGCCGACCATCCCGATCGCAAGCCCCGCGATCGCCTCCTGCAGCGTCGCGCTCATGTGATACCACAGATCCCCGTCTCCGAGCATCTCGACGATCCGGCGGCCGATGAGCGAAGGCTTGCTCAGCCAGAACGCGTTGAACGCGCGTCCGGACAGCAGCTCCCACGCGCCGATCAGCAGCACGAACACGACGATCCGGCCGAGCCATACGGATGTCTTGGAATACTCGCGTTCGCGGAACCCGGAGCGGTTCGCGCGCTTCGATGTTGCAGCCATCAACCGATCCCTCCCGTGCCGCCGCCGGACATTTGCGTCCAGATTTCCCTCTGCAATTCCTTGAAGACCGGATCGAACCGGATGTCGTAAAACGGCCGAGGCCGCGCGAGCCGGATGTCGAACTCGGCTTTGATCCGTCCGGGACGGTCCGTCATGACGATGACGCGGTCGGACAGCGCGATCGCTTCCTCGATGTCGTGCGTAATGAACAGCACGCTCTTGCCGACGGACTCCCAGATATGGAGGAACTGCTCGCCGATCTTGACGCGCGTCTGGGCGTCCAGCGGGCCGAACGGCTCGTCCATCAGATAGATGTCCGGATCGTAGGCGAAGGTTCGCGCGAGCGCCACCCGCTTGCGCATGCCGCCGGACAGCTGCTTCGGATAAAAGTTCGCGAAGCCCTCGAGTCCGACCATTTTCAGCAATCGGTTCGCTTCGGCGACCTGCTCCTTGTCGGGCAGTCCCTTGATCGCCAGCGGCAGCCGGACATTGTGGAGCACCGTTTTCCAGGGCAGCAGCGCGTCGTTCTGAAACACCATGCCGACCCCGTCGGGAACGTCGTCGATCGGCTGGCCGTCGATATAAGCGGCTCCCGCCGCCGGCTGCAGCAGACCGGCCGCCACCTTGAGCAGCGTGGACTTCCCACAGCCGCTCGGACCGACGACGGAGACGAACTCGCCGTCTTTTACGTCCAGATCGACGCCCTGAAGCGCGACGGTCCGCTGTCCTTTCGAGTGATACTCCACCGCCAAATCCCGTATCGAGAGCTTCGGGTTCTTTTCGTTTGCCATCGGCTTACACCCTCCCGTTCCCGCTGGCCTGCATGCGTTCCAACCCGCTGCGCAGCGTTCGAATTCCGTTTTCCCGCGTTAGATAAAGCCGCTGCGCCTCGCCGAGGGAAACGGTCCGGAACCGGACCGTGCCGCCCAGATTGGTCTGGGCGAGCAGCGGCCAATCCACGGACGCGACCTGCGCGATCTTCGGATAGCCGCCCGTCGTCTGCCGGTCCGCCATGAGCGCGATCGGCTGGCCGTCGGGCGGCACCTGCACCGTCCCGAACGTCACCGCCGAGGAGACGAGCTCCCGCTTTTCCTTTAGACGCAGGCCGTCGCCGTCGCCGGACAGCCTGTAGCCCATCCGGTCGGAATCCGTCCGCACCTTGAAGGCGTCGGCGAAAAATCGCTCCGCACTCTCCTCCTCGAACAGCGCCAGCTCCTGTCCCGCGACCGCCCGCACTTCCGGATTCGCCGCATAAGCGGGCAGCAGATCCGGGGCGACCGACCACCGGCTGTAGGCGACGCCGTCCGCCTGCGCTTCGTCCGCCAGCAGCGCCGCCAGCGCCCGGCTGGCCGGAGCGGGCGATCCGACCGGAAGCCGGTCGCCTTTTTGCAGCGCCCGTCCTTCCCAGCCGCCGATGCCCGCCCGCAGATAGGTGGAGCGGCTGTTCATCTTCGTCGGCGCATCCACGCCGCCCGCAATCGCCAGATAAGCGCGGCAGCCGAGCCTCGCAGGACCGAACCGCAGAACGCTGCCTTCCGGCGCGACGACCGTCTTCCACAGCGGCAACTCCCTGTCGTTCAGCCGCGGAGACAGGTCGCCCCCGCAGACGGAGATGAGCGCCGGCGCCGCAAAGTAAATCTCCGGCCCGAGCATCGTCATCTCCAGGCCTGCCGCGTTCTCGTCGTTGCCGACCAGCAGGTTGGCGACTCTCAGCGCAAAAGCGTCCATCGCGCCGCCGACGATCACGCCGAACTGCTGCGAACCGTGCCGGCCGAGGTCCTGGACCGTCGTCAACAGGCCGGGTTTTACGATAATCATGCTCATCCCCGCGCCGCCTCCCGTCGATCGAATTCTTCCCGGGAGATCGGTCTGAACCGCACGATATCCCCTGCCCGCAGCAGCGTCGGCGGCGTGGCGTCCGGCAGGAACAGCGGCTCCGGCGTCTTGCCGATCAGCTGCCAGCCGCCCGGCGTCGCGATCGGATACACGCCCGTCTGGTCCCCGGCGATGCCGACGGTGCCCGCAGGGATCGACAGCCGCGGCGTCGGCCTGCGCGGCGTGGCGATGCGCTGCGGCAGCCCGCCCAGGTAGGCGAAGCCCGGCGCGAAGCCGAGCATGTAGACGAGATAGTCGGCGGAGGCGTGAATCTCGATCACCTCTTGCTCCGACAATCCGTGCGCCGCCGCTACCTCCGGCAGATCCGGTCCCAGCTCGCCGCCGTAGCAGACCGGAATCTCCGTCACTCTGGGCGTGGTCTTCGCCGCGTCCTCCAGCTTGGCCAGTTGTTCCCCGAGCCACCTGGCGACAAGGCCGAGCGGATCGGCGTTATCGGTCGGATCGGCCGGATCTGCGGAATTGGTCGGATAGATCGGATCGGTCGTGGTCAGTTTGCCGAGACCCGCGAGCGCCTCGAACGGATCGAAGTATACTGTCACGGACAGGAAGGCAGGAACATATTCGATCATGCCGGGGAAACGATGCCGCTCCAGATGCTCGGCCAACTGCCTCACCCGGTCGTGCGTCTGCCGGCAGATTGTCTCGCCGAGCTGTACCGTGACCGCCGAATCGCCGAGCGGCAGCAGCTTGGCCTCGATCGCACCGTATTTGCCGTAATTTTCGGCCAACCCTTTCAATTTCATCATCACCTTGTATAATAAAGCCTATGTTATGGAATCCCGAATTTCGGGACGTTAATCCCAAATTTCAAATCTATATAATACGATCATTATAGTAGGTAATGAGAAAATAGCAAGCAGGAATTACGATCTTGGCGTCGGACGACAACAATCGCATATCCAAGCGTTGGCCATTCAGGGTATACTTACCGAAGAAAGCAGGCTGGACGGGCGCGAATCGGAGCGGTATTCAGGAGGAAGTCGTGGAGAATAAAAGTAAAAACAAGACGGTAATCAAGTCTATGGATTTATTGAATTTGTTTTTGAACCATACCAAACTCAGCATGAACGACATCATTCGCTTGTCCGGCGTCCCCAAATCTTCCGCCCACCGCATGATCGGCTCGCTGGTGGACATGGGCTTCCTAATCAAGGATCAGGACGGCCTGTACGCGCTCGGCCTGCTGTTCCTTCAGTTCGGCAACCTGGTCGCGGAGCGGCTCGATATTCGCCATGTCGCGGCTCCCGACATGCTGCGGCTGCGGGAGGGCATCGACGAAGCCGTACATCTCGCCGTACGCGACGGCGACTTCTCGATGTACGTCGAGAAACTGGACACCGACCATCCCGTACGGCTGTTCACCAAGATCGGCAGAAAGGCGCCGCTCTACGCCGGCGCCTCATCGCGAATCTTGCTGGCCTTCATGCCCGATGCCGAGCGGGAACGTTATCTAAGCGAGATCGAGCTCGAGAAGATCGGGGACGGCACCATCGTCAGCATGGACAAGCTGCGGGAGACGCTGGCCTTAACGCGGAACACGGGGTACAGCTTCAGCCGCTCCGAGTTGGAGAACTACACGGCGGAATTGTGCGCCCCTATCTTCGATCACGCCGGACGGATGGCGGCCGGGCTCAGCATCGCCGGACCGGAGGTCCGGTTCGGCGAAGACCGACTGCCCGAGCTGATCCGCACCGTCAAGCAGACGGCTCACGACATCTCGCGCAAGCTCGGCTACGCGGGGCCGCCGATCACGTTGTAGCGGCGGCGCTCGATATCGGAGGCATACTCAAAACCCCGAACGCGCCGCCACCGTCCGCCCGCCGCCCGCGGCGGACAGGATGCCTCACCGCCATCGTCTGCCTCCTGCGACGGCATGCCCCACCGCCACCGTCTGCCGCCCGCGGCGGACGGGATGCCCCACCGCCATCATCTGCCGCCCGCGACGGGATGCCCCCCCACCATCCGCCCATCCGCCTGCGAGACGGGATGCCCCACCGCCATCATCTGCCTCCCGCGACGGCATGCCCACCCACCGTTTCGCCCCCCATCCGACAGCCGTTCCAATTGGCCGCTTATCGCCGCCCGCGTCGTTCTTTCGCCGCAAAGCCTGCAAATCTACATCTTTTTTCGCCGATCTCGACCCTTTTAGACTAAATAGATGCAAAAATACATCTTTTTTTCTTCCCCAGTCCCATTTCCGGCTTGTACCACGAATTTACCTGCATATTTGCAGCTTTTCTATCGGGTGTCGTTGGCCCGAAGAAAATACCTGCACAAATGCAGGTTTTTCGACCCGCAGCACGTCCGAAAAGCTCCGGCATGCCGAATACCCGCTTACCCGTCTACCCGCCTACCCGTCTACCCACTTACTCGTCTACTTGCTTACCCGTACCCGCTTACCTGCCTACGAATCGCCGCCAAAAAGTAAAGAAGCCGCCTCTCAGTCATATTCATGACTGATCGGACAGCTCCCACTTCTTGTTCCCCGAGCTATTTCCCGCCCCCGCCGCGCACGGACGGGAGCAGCAGCAGGAACGGCACCAGCGCCGCCCAGCCCGCAAAGAAGGACAGGGCGAACACGGTCGGCAGACCCGCCTCCTCCGCCAACGCCGCTCCGATGAGCGGCGCGGCGATGCCCCTGAAGCCGACAAGCGACAAGTAAATTCCGCTGAAGGAAGACAGGTAGCGCCCCGACGTGCGGGATAGATAGTTCATCCACGCCAGGTCCATGCCCGCCGAAGCGATGCCCACCGCGAAAGCGCCGGCCGCGGCGGGCCAGAATCCCGGCAGCAGCCAATAGGCGAGCGGCAGCAGCGTACCCGCTGCAGCGCACCAGGAAAGCACCGGGATCGCCGTACGCTTGTCGATGACATGCCCCCAGATCGGATTGAACAACAGCGCGGCGGCCGTCGTCGCCATGCTGATTAAGCCGATCTGTCCGTTGTCGAGGTTCATTTTGCCAACCTGGTAGATCGGGTAGACGGATGCCGGCAGCAGCATGAAAAACTCGTAAATAAACACGCCTGCGAGCAAAAGTTGGAAGCTGCGGTCCGCGCGGAGGGCGCTTATTGTTTCCGCCCAGCGCGCGCCGCCGGACGCGGCCGCCTCCTGTTCAACCGCGGGCTCGCGGATGCGCGCGAACAAGCAAATGCCGACGACGCCGAGGACAAATCCTACGATCGCTGCCGTGCGAAAGTCGTCCGCCAGCCATTTGCCCGACACATAAGTCCCCGCAAGCGTCGCCAGCCCGGCGGACACCCGAACGATAGACATGTAAGTCGCCCGCTTGCCTTCCGGGTAGATGGACCGCATGAGGCCGACATACGCGGGCGTCGCCACGCCCTGAAGCGCAAAAAAGAGCAGCGTCAGCAAGGCCAGCGAGAGCGGGTCGCTTACGAAAGCCATCGGCAGCAGCGCAAGCCGGGCCGCGCCGTGGAACAAGAAGACGAGCCTTACTCTGCCGTATCCCGCCGTAAGCTTCCCCCAGAAAATCGCCAGCAAATTCGCGGCCGCAGCAGCGGAAGCGATCGCGGCCGTATGCCAGGCGCCGCCGCCAAAACGGAGCGCCATGACCGCGAGATAAGGAACGATCATGCCCATGCAAAGGCTGTTCACGACCGCGGCCGCGATGTCGATCCGCCAATTCCTGCGAAGCAGCGCATGCGCCTCGCCCGGTGCCAACGCCTTGGACGCTTGCTCGTCGGCTCCGCTCATGCCGGCTCCTCCTCCCCGCTATGCCCCGCTTGGGTTCCGCGACTGCGCGGGCAGCTTCAATCGCAAACAAGGCGCTGCCAACCCTGCCGGCACGAGCGCGTATGCCTCGCTGTATGCCTCGCCCGTCGTGAGCCAATTGCCCGGCGCATAGTAGGAAGTAAGCACCGGCAGCTGATGGAGCGGCCCGAACGTGTTACGCCGCGTCAGCATCCATTTTACTTCAAGTCCGCTCCCCCCCGAGACCGGCACTTCGTACGGATGCCAGACCACGGTTTGCGCCTCGCCGCCCGCTTTAACTTCCGCTTCAGTCGCCGCTTCCGTCTCTTCTTCAACTTCCGCTGCCGTCGCCGCATCCGCTTCAACTTCCCGTATGACGATCGCGGCCGCGCCTTCGCCGAACGCGGCGTAAAGTTCGCCGCCGACTTGCGCCTTCCCGATCGCCTCCGCCGCGCGCGCCATCTCTTCCCGGCCGATCCTGTACACGATCGCCCCGCCGTAAAAAGGCAGTCCCTGCGCGGCGACATCGCCCGCCTCAAGCCGTTCCGGCAAACGCGTCAGCTTAGGCTGTGTCCCGTTCAGGACGACGCCGAAGCTGCCGAGCAGGTACAGGTTCTCCAGGTCGAATTCGGCGTGCAAGTCCGCCGATACCTCAAGGAGGTTGCCGCCCTGCCGCAACCGCTCAGGCGCGATGCGCAGCTTGACGAAGCAAGGATCGATCCACCACCCCGCTGAGACGGACGTATCGACCACACGGCCGTTCAGCTTGATCTGAAGCAGCTCAGGCCTTTCCGCCGTCAAATACAGCTCGCCCTGAGGCGGCACCTCGACTTCAAATGCAAAGCGCAGCGACAACCGCGCACGTTCCCCCGCCGATTCGGCCAGGTATTTACGCCGATACCAGGGCTGGATCATGTCGCCGGCCCGCAGCGGCAGTCCGAGCTCGCGGCGCGCCGCGACGTCGATCCGCAGCACCTCCTCGGCCGGACGCCATTCGCCGTCGTCCAGGCGCCATTCGGCCCGGTCGAGCACGCAAACGTTGAGCTCCTCCAGCGTGTATGCAAACGGTCCCTCAAACGGTACCTCCGCCGCATCGGCGAGCCGGACCGCCGCTGGCAGCGCCTCCTCCGAGACGACCTGACCGTCGGTCACGATGAAGACGCGTTCGCCCGACGGCGGAAAATCCGTCGTCAGCACCAGCTCGCCGCCCTCGCGCACGGCCTCCACCGCAAAGCGCTCGCCCGTGAGGCAGTTCCACTCTTCGACGGCCGCGACGCTCGTCCCGGCCCCTCCGACCGGCAACCGAATCGTGACATCGCGCAGCCCGTTCGCTCTGTCCATGTTCATCAGGACCACGATCGTCCGGCCGTCTGTCTTGCGTACTTGCGCGTGAATACCCGGCAGCGGCGCACCGTCCGCGCCCGTTGCGGATACGATGCCGGCACCCGCCCGCAGCAGCCCCGCCAGCTCCGCCGTCTCGCAGCGGATCGCCTGCCCGCCGGCGGCTAATGCGCACGCCTCGCTCGGCAGCGCATCCACGTAGCCCGGCGCTTCGCCGGCGAACACGACCCGGCCGCCAGCCGCGGCGAACCGCTCGAGCAGGTGCAGCGTATCGCTCCGGATCGTCGTCATGCCGGACACGAGCACCGCGCGATAGACCGCGCGGCCGACCCGAAGGCGCGGCGTCCCGTCTTCCCCCGTTTCGACGCATGCCAGCCTTGACATCATTTCCTCGTCGCCGTAGTCGAAGTCGATCCGTTCCCCCGCCAGCAGATGGTACAGCGCCTCGAACTTGCGCTCGAGCTCCTGAACCGCCGGCGACACCGCCGACAGACCGCGCGACCAGCCGGGATACGTCTGGCACCAGACGCTCTCGACCGGATGGACGACCAGCAGCTCGCACGCCGGCTCTCCCTGCGACAGCAACAGTCCGAGCCGTGCGTAGTAAGATTCCACGATCTCGTACTGCCGCCACCAGGCGGACTGGTAGAAAATGCTCGCCGGGTAGTCTCGTTTGGCCTCGCCCGCCATCGTGTACCAGGACAAGTGATGACAGCGGAGGTTAATGCCGAGCAGCGCCTGCCAGTCGCCCACCGCCTTGTGCCCTTGCAGCGTCATCTGCCAGCCCGTACAGCCGTACAGCTCCGACATGAGCCAGGGCCGCCCGAGCTGGCGCGCCGCGGACGAGAGCTGCTTGACGATCCAGTAGTTGACGTTGCCTTCGGTCAGCACGTCAACGCCGGGATGGCTCATATGCTCGTAAAAGCGCATAACCGAGCCGACCATCGCGGTCTGGGCCGTCAGGCTGTCCTCGTGCAGCGTGTGTCCGGTCAATGCGATCCCGTTCGCCTCGCACCAGTCGCCGATCGGCTTCGCGAAGTTTTCCATGAACAGCTCGCTCAGCAGCTCGGCGTAATGCCACTTAACCTGCGAGACGGCTCGGCCTTCGACCTGCAGAAACAGCTCCGGCAGACGCGGCGCCAGCTCGTAGCCGAACCGCTCGCGGAAGCGGTCGAACAGCGATGCCGTCCAGGGCGCGAGCCATTCCGGATCGGGATTGGCGAGCCCGAAGCCGTCCAGCAGCGCGCCACGGTGAGGCTCGTCGGTAAAAATGCCTTTGATGGAGCGCCCCAGCCGATCGCCGCACGCATTTTTGTAGGCTTCATGGGTCAGCTCGATAAAGCGGTCCACGGCCTCGCGGTTCATCGTGTCGACGTATGTGTAGCCGTTATAAAAGCTCTCGCTCGCCTGCTCTTCGACGGTAAAACAAAGCGCCCACCGGCCTGGCGCGGGCCGCTCTCCTTCCGCAAGCTGCCGCACCTCGCTCGCGGCGACTCCGTCAAGCGCGCACTCGAACAAGGCAAGCGGCGGCTCTTCAGGCGGGACGAATTCCTCCGCGACGCTGACGCGCAGCCGGATGAAATTCCGGCGGTAAGCAGGCTCCCGCGTAACGAGGCCGCCGGCGGTTCCGCTTGGCCATCGGTCCTCGTCGTACAGCCACGCCTCCATGCCAAGCCGCTCAGCCTCGTCCGCGCACGCGTTGATCAGCTTCATCCATGCCTCGCCCATGTATTCGGTCGCCAGCCCCGTCCGCGAATGCATGAAGAAGCCCCCGAAGCCCATCTCCTTGAGGACGCCGATCTGGCGGATCAGCTCCTCCTGCCGAAGCTCGCCGTTCCAGGACCAGAACGGCTTGCCGCGGTAATCGATGGGCGGACGCTCGAACTGTTCCTGCAGCAGGCCGCTCATCTCGATCCGCTCCTTTCCGATTGCGCCTCCAGCGGTTCGCCGCCCCGGCGCACCAGCGCCGCGACCCCTGCGACGACGACCTCGACGCCTGCCGGAACGTGAATCTCGCCCGTCATTTCTCCCCCCGTCTCGCGCCGCCACGCGACGGAGATCGTACCGCGCGGCGTGTGCACGGTGCCCGAGCAGCGCGAGATTCCGCCGACAGCCGTCGGCTCAAAGCGAACCGCCGCGAATCCGGGCGACAGGCAAGTGACGCCCAATGCCGTCTCGGAGATCCACTTGACCGGCGTGCTCGACCAGGAATGGCACAGGCTGATCCGGTACGAGCCGTAGGATTCGTAGGTCGTCAGCGCGTCGTGGTAGTCGTCCCCCGCGTACGAATCGGTGTAGGTCTCCCAAAAGGTCGTGGCGCCGCGGTCAAGCATGCCGCCCCAGACCTGCTCGATGATGCCGTAGGCACGCTCGTGCATGCCGTACCTGGAACAGCATTCGGCGAACTGATAAGCGGACAGCGGCGTCACCGGATCGCACAGCTCGTAGCCCGAGAGAAACGCCCGCGCCCGCTCCTCGCCCACCATCCCTGCCAAGATGCCGAGCACTTTGACCGCCAGTCGATTGTCCGGCCGCATAAACTCGTCCTCGTGCGTCAGCGGCTGCGGAGGCAGCTGTCCGATACCGAGCGCAGGCAGATCAGCCGACAGCCTGCCTAGCGCGGAGAGCGTCATGCCGTAGATCGCCTGCAGCCCCGAAGCCCGTTCCTCCGCGGTCAGCGGCACCCATTCGATCAGGATGCTGCCCTCCGGCGACAGCCGGCCCGTCGATTCATCCGTGTTTTCGAACACCCATCCGGCATGACGCCGCAGCGGTTCGCTCATTTCAAGCGCAAACGCGCGGTCGCCCGTATAAAAAACATATTCGGCCACGGCCTGAATCCACCACAGCGTGTATTCGCAGATGCCGTTCATCCATTTGCCCCGCGGCGTGCCCTCTCCCAGCTCGCGGAGCGCGCGCCGGATGACGGCTGTGTCGTCCCACAAGAAATAGCAAGAGCGCGCCGCCATGTACAAGTCGAACGTCCAGTTGAGCCGGTCGCGCTTGATGCCGTCCCAGAGCCCGATCTGATGGCAAATCCGGCTCGTATGGGCGGATACGTCATAGACGAGCGGCAACCGGGTCGCGTCCGACGCGAACGAGCCGGTCTGCTCCAGCGCGACCTGCACCGCCTCGAAGCGGACCGATGCGGCCAATGCCGCCCCCGCCCCGCCGAGGAAAAACAGGCGCACGAAGCGCATGCCTTGCGGCAGCGTATGAAGCGACTCGCCCGGCTCCGCGTTAAACCATTCGGTGATGCAGCCGTCATAGCGCTCGAGCTCCTGTATCGATTCCGCACCGTTCCAGAGCACGGTCAGCGCCGAAGCGCCTTCGTTGACGAGCCGGATTCTCGCATTGTGCTCGCGTCCCAGATCGATAGTCGCCTGGGGGAGCGAGGCCAGGTCGAGCCGCTGCTGCGCCTTCCTGCGAAGCTTCCATTCGTTCTGCTTGCGGAGATGGTAGAACAACTCCAGTCGCTCCGGTACCGGCTCCTCCAGCGGCGCTCCGCCTGTACCGGCCAGCGTGCCGCCGAAGCTCCAAGCGCCGGCGCCCTCCGGCGAAGCGTCCACGCCCGAGCGCTCCGGCACGGTCGGATCCTCCAGCGGCGTCGCGACGATGTCGCCGAAGCCGCCGCGCACGAACCAATCCGGCGACGATTCGAGGTCGCCGAACGGCTCCTCGCCCAGCAGGGCGACAACGTCCGCGCGTTCGCCGTCCGCGAGCCAGTCCTCGCCGCTTGGCAGCCACAGACCTTCCCCTTCTACGAATCCGATAAAACCGACCGTGCGCGCGTGCAGATAGGCATTGACGTCCGCGATCGGATAAACCTCGTGCGCTTCGATCTGAACGCTCAGCGTGTGCCGGCCCGCCGGGATCGACGCGGGGAACCCGGCGACGCTCGCAAACGCTGCGGACGCTGCCGGAGATTCGGCGATGCGGCCGACGATGTCGCCGTTCCAGCGGACGACGGCCTCGCCCGTAAGCGCCATGCGAAACGCGGCGCCCTCTACGGGCGCATCCGCATTCAGATGCGCGGTCAGCGTCAAGCTGCGTTGTTGATGGCGTTCCCGGTGCCAGATCCACTTGGGAAGCGCGCGGTTGTTTGCGATGTCCAAGGTCAGTCAGCCTCTTTCCGGGCAATTCGGTACGCGCTCACGCCTTTACGGCGCCGGTGACCATGCCTTCGATGTAGTACTTCATACCGAACAGAATGAGCAAAATCGTAGGCACGCTGCCGACGATATAGGCGGCGAAGGACAATCCGATGTCCGTTCGTCCCGACCGGTTGAGCCCGACCGCGGCCATCGTAAACGTCTGGTGCTCCTGGCTCAGCACGATAAAAGGCCACAAATAATCGCTGTATACCGAGAGGAAAGTGACGATGGCGACGGTGACGAGGATCGGCAGGCTCAGCGGCAGTGCAATCCGGGAGTAGACGTAGAATTCGCCGCCGCCGTCGATCCGGGCCGCCTCGAACAGCTCCTGGGGCAGCGATTCGTAAAAGGTGCGGCACAGCATGATGCCAAGCAGCTGCGTACCCGCGATGTAAGGCAGAATCAGTCCCAGATAGCTGTTCGTGAAACCCAGATTGTTGATAATCGCGTAAAGAGGTACGATGTTGAGCAGCGAAGGAATCATCATGACGCCGATCAGCATCAGATACAGCAAGCCTCGCAACGGGAAGCGGTGCCGGGCGAAAACGAAGCCGGACAGCGAACCGAGCAGCACGGCGCCCAGCACGGTGACGAAGCAGACGTATAGCGAATGGCCGATGCTGGCTTTGACTGCGTTCCAGGCGGCCGAATAATTTTCCCATTTGAGCGCGGACGGCAGACCCCAGAAATCGACGAGAATCTCGATCTGGTCCTTGAACGAAAAATAGATGAGCAGAAAAAAGGGCACGAGCGTAGCGACGAGAAGCGCAACAAGCACGGCGGAGCCCGCCCATTTCGACATGCGCGCGGTCATGGCAGGACCTCCTAGTAGTCGGTTTTGAGAAACTTCATATTAAATAGCGTCAGCGCGAGAATAACGAGGAACAACGAGACGCCGATCGCAGAGCCGTAGCCGTACTGCGAGCTGCCGAACGCGGCGTTGTACATGATCATCGCCGGGTTGGTCGTCGCGACGCCCGGGCCGCCGCCCGTCATGACCATGATCTTGACGAAGTCTTGCAGGCTGCCGATGATCGTAAGAATGGTCACTACTTTGAATTGGGGCACGAGAAACGGCAGATGGATTCGGGTGAAAACCTGCCAGCCGTTCGCGCCGTCGATCCGGGCCGCCTCGATCTGCTCCTGGCTCATATTGCCGATTGCCGCGTAGAAGATCAGGAACGGGAGGCCGGCGATAAATGGGAAATTGTAAAAAACGATTGCCCATAGGGCAGTGCTGTCTTCGCCAAGCCAGGCGTGCGTCCAGCTCTCCAGGCCCGCGAGCGTCAGCAGCTGGTTCAGCAAGCCGTTGTTCGGGTCGTAAATGTTCTGCCACAGCAGAATGGTCACGATGCCGGGCAGCAGCATCGGCAGTATGAATCCGGTTCGGAACGTGTATTTGATTCTCGGCCCGCCGATTAGGAAGATTAGCTCGGCGGCGATCAATGGAAATACGATCGCTTTGACGACGTCCGTCAGCGTGTATATAACCTGGTTGACGGCGCCTGTCCGGAAGCTCGAATCGCTGAACATGGTCCGGAAGTTTTGCAGCCCGGTCCACTTGGACTGCACGAGATTCCAATCGGTGAAGGAATGGAAAAAGGCGAGGATGACGGGATAGTAAAGAAAGACGACGATAAACAAAAAGGAGGGCAGGAGAAACAAATAGGACAGCCCGTATCTTTTCCATCGCGCCGTATTCATGGCATCAGCTCCTTTGAAACGGGACTCGCGCCGGCCAAAACGTCCGGGAGCGCCATCGGGCGCCCGCCGGACCGCTTGCGCGCGGGTTTAGGGATTCGTCTTGGGATCGAGGTCGAATTTGTTGTCCGCGATGTACTTTTCGTTCGTCTTTTTCGTGTATTCCGCCTTCTTCTGCAGGAACTGCTCGAGCGTGATCTTGTCGTTGTAGTATTGCAGCTCCAGCGACTTCCCTTCGGCGGTCGCGTTAGGCTCGGCGGCCGGGTTGCCGTTGGCGATCTGGCCGATCGAACTGTTCATGTTGCCTGCGACCTTAAAGCCGTCCAGGTACGAATTGACGACATCCGGCAGCGTGACGCCCTTGACGAGGCTCGGTCCCTGCACGAACTGGCCGGCGTCGATCGTCGTCGTGAATACCTTTTGCGCTTCCTCCGGCGAGTACAGGAATTGCAGGAAATCTTCGGCGCGCGCGACCGTGTCGGCGTCCTTCTTGTTGGTGACGGCGATCTGGTGTCCGGGGACGAGGATGCCGCGCGGATCGCCCGGGAAGTTCGGATCGGCTTCCTTGAAGCCGGGGAACTTGAAGGTGCCCCATTCGAAGCCCTTGTCGCCCAGCGCCTGCTGATCCTTGAGGATCTGGCCGACCTGCCAGCTGCCGTTCCAGTAGGCGGCAGACTTGCCCGAGATGAACAGCTGATACGCGTCGGCGTCCTTCATCGTCGCGTATCCAGGCTGCAAATACATCGACAGCTGCTTCAGCGTGGACCATATTTTCTGCTCCGCCGGACCTTGCGCATCGTATTTGCCCGACTTCCACAGCGCCATCGTCCGTTCTGCGTCGACGACCGCGCCGATGTCGAAGAACGGGTCGTTCGGGTCGTATTTGACCTTGCCGTTGATCGCCTCGACCTCCGGCGTATTGCGGGCGTCGCCCGGCTGCACGATAATGTCGGGAATCAGCGAACGGTTCGCCCAATCCTCGAACGCGCCCACCATCCAGCCTTCGTAGTCGGAGCCGGTCGCTTGCGACATCGAGAGCGGGATGATCTTCTGGTCCTTGAGCTTCTGCAGGTCTGCGAACAGGTCCTCCCAGGTTGCCGGCACCTCGGTGATGCCCGCCTTTGCGAACAGGTCTTTGTTGTAATAGAAACCCGTACCGACGAGATCGAACGGCAGCATGAAGATGTCGCCGTCGGCGGTGTACGCGTAAGGCCAATAGTCGCCGTTAATGCCGTCGTAAAGCGTCGTGCCATTGTTGTAGGCATTGGGCGCCTTCACGAAATCGTTCAGCTTCAGGATGTAGCCCTTCTTCACGTTGTTGGCGGGCGTATCGCCGAGCAGGTTGGCATGCACGATATCCGGCGCATCGTCGCCGCCTGCCGCCATCTTGGCCTGGAAGGACGTCTGGTAGGTCGTATTGTCGGATACGATGTCGATCTTGACGGTCGTCTCCGGATGAAGCTTCTGGTAGTCCGCCGCCGCCAGCTGGAGGCCTGCCGTATAGTAGTTGGTGATCGTGGAGAAAACGATCGTCTTTTTGGCTTTGGGCTCGCCGGCCGATGCGGAGGCGGACCCGGAGGCGGATACAGATGGCGACGTTCCGGCGTCCGAAGCCGATGGCGAAGCATTGCCGTTGCCGTTAGAGCCGGAGCAGGCCGAGAGCGATGCGACGGCGAGCGAGGAAGCGAGCAGCAGAGCCGTTTTTTGACGAACATTCATTTGTGAAGTTCCCCTTTCCAAATGAGTTTTTTATAAAACGTTTTTATGAATCGGTGCCATACAGCGCTAAAATTCGAGAAAAACCGCTGCGATTACGGAATTCGTCTCCGTTGACGATTGCCTCCGTGCTCGTTTTTCGCGCTGTAAGCCCTTTCAATTCCCTTGCACATTCAGCATAGCATTTTCCGCAACGTGTTCTCAACATTAAAATAAAACGTTTTTATTCACTCAAAAAACCGCGCTGTATAAGCATTTTCGAGAATAAAAGGAATTAAAACAGTGTTAATTTGGGCGTGTGTGGCTGAATTCGCTGCCTAACAAAGCCGGTTATATGTTATATTGATAAAAACGTTTTTAGCGAGGTTGTAGCCGATGGTCACAATCAAAGATATTGCGCGGGAAGCCGGCGTCTCCATCTCGACCGTCTCGTTCGCGTTTAACGGCACGGCGCCGGTCGCCCCCGAGACGAAGGCCCGCATCATGGAAGTCATCAAACGGCTTAACTACCAGCCGAATTCCGCGGCACGCGGACTCGTGACGCGCAAGACAAACAGCGTCTGCCTGTTCACGCCGCATCCCGCCACCGACTTTTTCTCCTTTTCCGGCAATAATGGCTTCAACGGCCTGCTGCAAGGGATCGGCGAGGTGCTCGACCACAAGGATTACAACCTGCTGCTCGCTTGGGACAGTCTCGGCCATAAGATTAAGACGCCCAAGCTCGTCAAGCTGATGCGCGAACGGGCGATGGACGGCGTGCTGATCTGCTTGCCCGAGCACGATTTTCAGACGATCGAAGAGCTGACCGAGCAAAACTTTCCCGTCGTCATCGTAGGCAGCAACAGCCAAGCGAACCGCGTCAACTCGGTGGACGTGGACAATTACGAGATTTCGTATAAAAACACCCGCCATCTTCTTGGACTCGGCCATCGCCGGATCGCCTTCATCAGTCCCGGACCGCTTAATTACCTGGTATGCGAGGACCGGTACGAGGGCTTCAAGGACGCGATGGAGGAAGCGGGACTGCGGCTTAGGGACGACTATTTGTACATCGGCGACGAAAAGGAACAGAGCGGCTACAAGGCCGCGGAGCGCTTCCTGACGCTGAAGGAGCCGCCGACGGCACTCGTCGCGGGGCGGGATGCGCAGGCGGTCGGCGTCATCGATTACGCCAGGGCGCACGGCGTCTCAGTACCAGGCGAGCTCGCGATCGTTAGCTTCGAGAACAGCGCCGCAGCCGTCAAGTACGGCATCTCCTCCGCCACGACCAACCTGTACGAGATCGGCAAGGAAGGCGCGCGTCTCATGCTGAAGCTGCTCGGCCGCAAAAAAGACCGGGCGCCGCAAAACGTCGTCATCCCCTCCGAGCTGGTCGTGCGTGAGAGCTGCGGTGGGCGCGCCGAGGCTCTAAAGAGCGACGCTGAGACGGACGAGGACAAGTGAGGCGCGTAAGAACCGTCAGGGAAGATCGCCGATCGCCCTGACGGTCATTTTAGTTTGGCGGAGATCCGAAACTGGATTTGCGCTGGGCAGCCGTCAGTCGTTCCGGCGGCGCGGCCGAGCTGTTCCGATGGCGTGACTGACTGCCGTTCCGGTGGCTAGGCCGTCGCTCCCTCGCGTCGTTCTTTCGCCACAAAGCCTGCAAATATACATCTAATTTTGCTGATGTCGACCCTTTTTGAAAGAAAAGATGCGAAAATGCAGTTATTTTCCTCCATCAGCCGGATTTCCGGCTCGTATTTGAAAATTAACTGCATATTTGCAGGCATTTCAACACCTGCCGTTTGTCGGCAGAAAATACATGTATAGATGCAGGCTTTCTACGCGCCGATCTTGCGGGCTTGATTAATGAATTATAAAAAAGAGATGAGACAGAGCGACGCTCTGTTTCATCTCTTTTGCAGTACATGTTGGTTAAGGACGTTGGTTAGCGGTTCGGGCATCAGGTGGAGCATCGGCCAAGGACAACGGTTACGGACGCAGCTTCGCCCGCTGCAGCCGCAGCGCGTTCAGCACGACGGACACCGAGCTCAGCGCCATCGCCGCGCCCGCGACCCACGGGGCGAGCAGGCCGATCGCCGCGACCGGGATGCCGATCGTGTTGTAGCCGAGCGCCCAGAACAGGTTTTGACGGATGTTGCGCATGGTAAGCCGGCTCATCTCGATCGCGTCCGGAATGCTCGCGAGATCGCCGCGCATGAGCGTCACGTCCGCCGCTTCCATCGCGACGTCCGTCCCCGTGCCGACAGCCATGCCGACGTCGGCCGTTGCGAGCGCGGGCGCGTCATTAATGCCGTCGCCCACCATCGCGACCTTCCGGCCCGCCGCCTGCAGCTTTTTCACTTCTGCAGCCTTGCCCTCCGGCAGCACCTCCGCCAGTACGCGGGAGATGCCGACCTGGGCTGCGATCGCCGCGGCCGTGCGGGCGTTGTCCCCGGTGATCATGACAACCTCGATCCCCATCGACCGCAGACGGGCCACCGCCGCGGCGGAAGTATTTTTTACCGTATCCGCTACCGCTATGATACCGGCGTAAGCTCCGTCGACCGCCGCGAGCATCGCCGTTTGGCCCGCTTCCTCGAATCGCGTCATCGCCTCCGATGCCGCAACCCCGACCGCCACGCCCTCCCCTTCCAGGAGACGGCGCGTGCCGACCAGCACCTGCCTGCCCTCCACGACGGCACGAACACCGTAGCCGGGCAGCGCCTCGAACGACTCGGCATCCGGCATCGCGATGCCGCGCTCCCGGATTCCCGCCACGATCGCTTCCGCGAGCGGATGCTCGGAATTTTTCTCCGCGGCGCCAACGAGACGCAGCAGTTGGGAGGCCTTATCCCCTTCGCTCAGGTCTGCCACCGTCTGCCGGGCCTTATCCCCTTCGCTCAGGACTGCTCCCGCCTGCCGGGCCTTATCCCCTTCGCTCAGGTCTGCCACCGCCTGCCGGGCCTTATCCCCTTCGCTCAGGACTGCTCCCGCCTGCCGGGCCTTATCCCCTTCGCTCAGGTCTGCCTCAGCTTCCGCTGTTTCATCTGCGAAGATGACGTCCGTCAATTCCGGCTTGCCCCGTGTGACGGTACCCGTTTTATCCAGGACGACCGTATCGATTCCCTGCGTCATCTCCAGATGCTCGCCGCCCTTGAACAGGATGCCGAACTCGGCAGCCCGACCCGAACCGGCCATAATCGAAGTCGGTGTCGCTAGACCCAGCGCGCATGGACATGCGATGACCAGAATCGCAATCGCCTTCTCCAGCGCCCCCGCGAAGTCCCAAGGCTGTACGAAGAAGTACCATATCAGAAACGCCGCGACTGCGATGCCGACCACGATCGGCACGAAGATGCCGGAAATCACGTCCGCCACGCGCTGAATCGGCGCTTTGGAGCCTTGCGCTTCTTCGACGACTTTGACGATCTGTGCGAGCGCCGAGTCCTTGCCGACCTTGGTCGCGCGAATTCGGAGCCGTCCGTTTTTATTGATCGTCGCGCCGATGACGGCATCGCCAGCCCTTTTACCGACCGGCAAACTTTCCCCCGTCAGCATCGATTCGTCGACGGAAGACTCGCCCTCGATGACTTCGCCGTCCACCGGCACCTTCTCGCCCGGACGGACCAGCACGACATCGCCGCGTACGACCTCTTCCACCGGAATCGCGAGCTCCGCGCCTTCTCTTATTACAAGCGCCGTTTTCGCCTGAAGGCCCATCAGCGATTTGATCGCCTCGGACGTGCGGCCTTTGGCCATTCGCTCGAACCATTTCCCCAGCAGCACCAGCGTGATCAGGATCGCGCTCGTCTCATAGTACATCGGCGGCGCGTGGTGCACGCTCATTCCCATGGAAGCCCAGTCGATCGTCAGGTACAAACTGTAAAAATAAGCGGCGGAGGTGCCGAGCGACACAAGGACGTCCATGTTGGCGCTGCCGTTGCGCAGCGCTTTGTAGGCGCCGACGTAGAAGGCCCAGCCGATATAAAACTGCACAGGCGTCGCCAGCGCCAGCTGGAACCAGGGATTCATGAATAGCTCCGGCACGTAGATCCATGCGGTAAAAGTAAAGTGGCCGACCATGCTCCAGAGCAGAGGCAACGATAATGTGGCGGATAGCAGCAATTTGCGAAGTTGGCGGCTGCGCTCGGCTGCGCGGCGATCCGCCCCTGCGTCGTCCGCTTCGCCGCGTTTCGGCGTCGCCTTGTAGCCCAGTTGCTCCACCTTATGCTGCATATCGGCGACCGATACCGCCCCCTGCACGTATTCGACCCGGGCCGTCTCCAGCGCCAGATTGACGGACGCGGCGCTGACGCCCGGCAGCTTGCCGAGCCCCTTTTCAATCCGGGCGGCGCAGGCTGCGCAGGTCATGCCTTCAATCGTGAAGTCCGCCGTCTCCTTCGCAGTATCGTAGCCCAGCTTGCGGATCGTTTCCTCCATTGCGCCGATGCCGACGCGCGCCGGATCGTAGCTGACGCTCGCCTTTTCCAATGCGAAGTTGACATTGGCCGCGTCGACGCCTTCAAGTTTGCCAAGCCCCTTCTCGATGCGATTCGCGCAAGCTGCGCAGGTCATGCCCGTTATAGCCAATGTTGCCTGCTCCGTACTTTTCGAATTCGACTCCACTTCGTACAATACCCCCCAACCCTATAATTTTACCCATAAGAAAACGGCGAATCCGCCGCGGATGGTTCATTTAGTTAAAAAGCCGTTTACTTGATAAGCTTGTTCATCGTCGTCATCAACTCGGCCAGCACGTCCGTGTCGCCCTCCTGGATCCGCTCGACGACGCAGCTCTTGAGATGATGCTCGAGCAACAGCTTGCCGACGCCGTTCAACGCCGATTGCACGGACGCGATCTGATTCAGCACGTCGTCGCAATACGTATCCCGCTCGATCAGGCCTTTAATGCCCCTCACTTGTCCTTCGATGCGATTCAGCCTGCTGATCAGACTGCTCTTGACCTTGTCCGAGTGGTGGCTTTTGCGCTCCGCGCCCTCATGGTGACAGGACTCCGCCTCGTCGCCGGCGTCGGGAAGCGGCGTAAACGCTACTGGATTATCGCTCATGATCGCAGCCTCCTTCTATTGCAGCAATTATACTCCCCCACCCTATATAAAAGCAAGCGCAAATCGCGTAAAAGGCGGACGGTTTGACCCGGGCCGTCCATTTCTTGCGATCCTCCACCCGCGCCCCCCTGACTGATTCTCCTTCGCTTGCCTGTCCGAGGGCGCAACGTTCATCCTTCGGCTTGCAGCCGCGCCTCGCCCTCGAACCACCGTTTATCCTCTATTGCAGCACCTTTAACTCGCGAATTTGCGTCGCACCGTCCCAGCCGCTGGAGATGACCAGCTTGACGTACCGGGCCGACTGCGCGGGGAAATGGTATTTGGCCGCATTCTCGTTGTTGTTCTGCGCCGAATATACCCGTGTCCAGTTCGTCCCGTCCGCCGACACCAGAATATCGAACTGTTTGGGTCCCAGTCCGCCGGCATGGCCGACCGGATTCCAGCGCGGATATAGCTGCACCGCCCTAAAGCTCTTGACTGTGCCGAGATCGAGCATGATCCAGTTCGGACTGCCGACGCTCGGGCTGCCCGACGGCGCCCACAGATCGCTGTCGTCGTCGACGATGCCGTTGATGACCTTGGACGCTTCATGGCCGGATTGCTGCGAATTGGCCGTCGCCTGCGAGACGGGCAGCTCGACATACGGCGAATACCAGATCGCTTCGCGGAGCGCCGAGCGGATGTCGCTGTAGCCCTCCGTCACCTGAATCCGCGCATAGCGCGCATCGGTCGCCGTAAAGGAATACTGCTGCGATCCGTTGCCCTGGTTCGTCACAGCAAGCGCCGGCGTCCCGAACGTCACCCCGTCGGTCGAGGTGGAGACGGTAAAGCTCTTCGGACCGACGCCTCGCCACTCCAGATCGTCGAGCGCGATCCAGGCATAGGCGCTGCCGGTATTCGCATCCGCCGCTTCGAAATACACGCGCTCGCCGACAAGCGTCGAAACGTCCCACTCCTGCCTGACAAACGTATCGCTCTGCGGCGGCGCGGCCGTTTTCACAATCGTATCGTCCGACGCCCGGCGCAGTCTGAACGCGCTGCCGCTGCCGCCGCCCGACTGTCCGTCCCAGCCCGCCGCGAGGAACGACATCCGCGAGCTTTCGACGACAAACGGCTGCGACTTCAGCACGCCCGTCGCGGATTCGCCCCCTGCCATAGAGTCCGCCCACCAGGACAGATGCGGTCCGCTGATGCCGCTGCGGCTGCTCGTCGGTCCGGCGCCCCACGCCGTCCCGCCCGTCGTCCAGCCGAGATAGCTGCCGGCCTCGAAGTCGCGGTTATCCGCCTGACGCAGATGGTCGAGCGCCATCCAGGCGTAGCCCGTCCCCGCATTCTGGTCCTGCAGCTCGAAGTACACCTCGGTCCCGATATAAGCGCTCACGTCCCATTGCTGCGTGACGAAGTGATCGCTCTGCGGCGGCGAATCGGTATGCAGGATCGTATCGTCGGACGCCCGCTTCAAATAATACTTGTTGGCGCTGCCCCCGGACGGTCCGTCCCAACCGGCTTTTTCGAATAAGAGCAGCGGCTTTTCAATGACGAACGCCTTGGAGCGCAGCTTGCCGGTGCGGGCTTCGCCGTCGCCGATCGCCGAGTTCTGCTTGGCCCCGAGCGCCCGCGTGTCGGCGAAGTATTGTCCCTGTGGATTGCCGATATGTCCCCAATCTGTCGAGCGGGACGAAGGCGAGGCCATCAGCGCGTCGCCCGTCGCCGTCCAGCCCTGATAGTTGCCGCGCTCGAAGCCGAAGTTGTCGTCGTAGCGCAGATCGTCTGCCGCGAGCCAGGCGTAGCTGCCGGAGCCGTTGCCGTCCTTGATCTCGAAGTACGCTTGTTCGCCGACCAGCTCCGCTGCGTCCCAACGTTCGACGACGAACGCGTCGCTCTGCGGCGGCCGGGCTGAGCGCAGCACCGCGCCGTCGGATGCCCGCATCAAATAGTAATAGCTGTTTGAACCGAGCGACGCGCCGTCCCAGCCTGCCTTGCGGAAAGTGATCGACTCTTTGCCGATCGTAAATGTGGGGCTGCGCAGCGTGCCCGTCGCGCTCTCGCCGCCCGCGATCGAGTCGGCCCACTTCGCGCCGCGCCAGCCCTTCAGCGAGCCGTGCCCCGCCGCCATCGGACCGCTGCCGAACGCGGTCCCGGTCGTCGTCCAGCCGAGATCCGCATAGCTGCCGAACTCGAAGTTCACGTCCGCGATCGCGCTGCCCGGCTCCATATCCGATTCGGGGAACAGGTCGAGCACACCGATGCGCCGACTTTGGCCGAAGTCGAACGTGATCGTCGCCGGATCGCCCGCGCTCGCCGGACCGCCGTCCCAGCCGTCGCCCGCCGATTTCCTGCCGTTGACAGCCTGCTTGGCGCCATAGGTTCGATCGGCCCGGTTGGCCGCGGCCGTCTTGACGGGGATCGACGAATAGGGATAAAAGTTCAAGCTGACGTCCGAGCCGGACGAGATCGTATAGTCGACGCGCAGCTCTCCCCCGCCGAGCGACGTCTCCGTCGCATAGCCGCCGTCGACATTGCGCCACGGGGAGACGGCGAACAGCTCGGCCTGCCGGCCGTTCAAGCGGTTGTCGTGCGCAATGAACAGGCTCTGGCCGGCGGCCGAGTCCGCCGTATTGGCGACGACGGTGAGCGGCTTGCCCGTCACCTTGTTGATGCCCGCATAGGCGACGTTGAAGCGGTCGGCATCGAAGCGAACAGGCCGGTAGACGCCCTTGCCGTCGAGATAGTCGCCGAGCAGATGCCCCATCACTCGGTCCTGGAACAGCTCGGACTGGTTCACGGGAATCGTCGTGAACAGCACATGACCCGCGCCGTAGGCATTGTCCGCCATCAGCGTATGGCCCGCCTCGTCCTGCAGCACCGGCGTCGCGGTCGACGCCAGCGCCCCGAATGCCTGGCCCTGACCGGGATCGGCGGCGAAGGCGAACGCCTGACCTGCATCCAGCGAGGCCAGCCAAGACGGCTTGGCCGATACGACGCGCGCATAGCCGCCGCTGCTGGCGACGGCGGTCGTCCCTCCCGTCATGCCGGCCAGCCAGTCCGACAGGCTGTTGCTGCCGGAGACGCTGCGGTCGTTTTCGACCGTATAGTTCAACGAGCCCTTGCCGAAAGCGATCAAGATGCCGCCGCCCGCCACCCAGCTCTTGATCGCATCGGCCGCCGCCCGCGACGTGACCGTGTAGCTGCTGTTCGGAATGATAAGCGCCTTGTACCTGCTCAAATATCCATCCTCGATGAAATAATCGTCGATGACGTCGGGCTGCGACAAATACCGGGCCCAGTTGCCCCAGCGCGGAGTGACATAGCCGGGCGAATAGTCGGCGTTGTAAATGTCCATGTAGTCCCGGTTGCGATAGCCCTTGCGGTAATGCGAGGTGAGGATCGAATTGAAGATCGCCGTCTCCGTCTGGTTGTCGTACTCGGGAATCATGTCCGTCAGCCGGTGAGCGCGGCTCGCGAACTGCGTATAATGATCGTTGCCCGCATAGTCGGTGCCGCTCCAGGTACCCGTCGTCGTGTTGTAAGCGCCGAAGTCGGAGCCGACGTAGACGCGGTGATACGAGTCGACGCCGCTGACGAGCTTGTTGAAAAAGGCGTCCTCCGCCATTTTGTCGGTCTGAATGTTCGTATTGTCGCTGGTCGTCTTGAGGCCGTATGCCCGTTGGTAGGCGGGCAGATGCGCGGTGCCGAAGTTTTCGTCCATGATGCTGTTGCCAAGCACGCCCGGCTTGTAATCGCTGAGCAGTCGGCTCGTCAGCCCGATCGAGGCGCCCGTCTCCATCGGATTGTGAATGAAGCCGCCGTCGGTCTCCAGCTTGATCGGCTTGCTTGTCCACTTGCGCATCTCCTGCAGCAGCTCGTTCATGTAGGATGACAGCGAGTCGTAGTAAAACTGCATGAGATCGGACCAGCTCGTGCGCAAATCGATGTCCGTCGTCATGCTGCGGTTGGGCAGCGGCGGCTGAACGGCCGGCCAGGATGCATAGGAGGTGCCCCAGGCCGCATTCAACGCAGACAGCCCGGCATAGTGGCTCTGCAGCCAAGTCCGGAATTTGCCTTTGGCGAGATCGTCGTACAGATACAGCTTCGGATCGGTCAGGGACGGCCCCGGATAGCCCTCCACGCCGCCGTAAAAGCCGGGACCGGAAATATCGAACATCGTGACATACGGATTGCGGTCGTAATAAGGGACGGCGTGCGCGATGAATGCCTTGAGCTTGGGCAGGACGTCGTCGCTGAAAAGGTTGATCGTCGTCGTGCTCGCGGCGCCGTCCTCGTTCACCATCGCCGGGTACAGCTCCGGCCACAGATCGGACGGCAAACCCGGGATGCCAAGATGGACGTCGATGCCGCGGGTGGCGAAGCGGTCGATCAATGTATCGAGATTGGCGTAGCTGTAGTTGCCGGCCACCGTCAGATCGCCCCCCGCCGGCATGACGCCGGTCGTGCCCTGGGCGGCCAGGAACAGATTGACAGCCTGCGCGCCCGTAGCCCGGATCTTGTCAAACCCTTGCCCGGTCGTCGCGGAGAAGTTCAGCATATCGCCGGCCGTGCCCGCATAATCGATCGTGGCGTCAAAAAAATCCGGGTACAGCATCGCCTCCTGGATCGCGCCGCTGCCGTAAGCCGCGGTAACCAGCAGCTTGACATAGCGGGCGTTATGCGGTTCGAATACATAATAATCATGCCCGTCCTTGCCGCCCGACACCGTCAGCCGCGACGTGTAGGAGATGCCGTCCGCAGAGGTCTGCACCTCAAAGCTCTTGGGCCCCTGGCCCGCGCGCGGCCACAGCTCCAGCGCCCCGACCTGCCGGGACGCGCCCAGGTCGAACAGAACCCACTGCGGGCTGGAAGCGGTGGGAGCCGAAGCGGGCGACCAATAATTTGAAGCGCTTGCATAATTGCCGTCGTAGGCCTGATCGGCGCCGTGACCTGCGGCCGAGCCGGATGCCGCGACCGAGGATGCCTGCAGCCTGGCGTTGCCCGCATGCGCCCGCTCGCCGGCGGGCATGCAGACTGCCGCCGCCAGGCATGCGGCCAGCAGCGCACAGGCGACTCTGTTTAATTTGATCATAATCGTCCTCCTTCTTATCGTTGAATCGACAGATGCTGCTTGTATTCCGCAGGCGTCATGCCTGTCGCTTCCTTAAATATGCGACTGAAGTGCTTCCAACTGCCGTAGCCGACCTGCTCCGCAACTTCGTATACTTTGACGCCGGGGCCGGACAGCAGCTCTTTGGCCCGCTCGATCCGCTGGCCGGTCAGAAATTCGAGGAAGGTGCCGCCCGTCTGCTCGCGGAACAGCCGGCTCAGATAGCTGACGCTCACGCAGACCTCTCGCCCGATGTCGGCCAGCGACAGCGGCTCGTGCAGACGCTCGCGTATGTACTGCTTGGCCCGTCGGATGATCTGACCCTCGCGGCGCCCGGTCGACAGCAGGCGGAACAGCTCGCTCGCCCGCTCCGTCATGAACCGGCGCAGCTCCGCCAGGCTGCGGCACCACAGCAGCTTGAACAAAAACGCGGAAAAATCGTAGGACACGGCCGGGCTGACATGATTGTACGTCTTGACCTTCTCGCTCAGCGCCAGCAGCAGCGTGTGGCTGCTCCAGATGAGATAGCC
This sequence comes from Cohnella sp. GCM10020058, assembly GCF_042683485.1. Taxonomy (NCBI): domain Bacteria; kingdom Bacillati; phylum Bacillota; class Bacilli; order Caryophanales; family Paenibacillaceae; genus Cohnella; species Cohnella sp. GCM10020058. Next base: position 235,840 of record NZ_JBHUJV010000025.1, on the reverse strand, counting down.
GATGTCGCCGCTTTCTGCGGCCGCATCGAGCAGACGCTCGAGCTCGCCGTAGATGCTCTCGAAGTCGAGCGTCTCCCACGCCGCATCGATACGCGACAGATCGAGCCGGTAGTCGCGCTCGTCGAACGGCCGCCGGGCGTACGCGAACCTCTCGCCGGGCGTCAGCATCCGGCCCGCCAGCGCGGTGCAGGCATGCAGGTACAGCGTATGGCCGTGCCCCGGCTCGCAGCGCGTGTCCGAGATGCCGATGCCGTAGACGCGGCCCGCGGCTCGGCCGTGCGCACGAATCGCCTCCGCGATCGCCGCAGTCCGGCTCGCAACAGCCACCTCGCTCTCGCCGTAGAGGCCGACGATAGCCGCCGTGGACGGCTTGACAAGGCCGGTGAGCAGGTAGACGTCTCCGGACTGCGCGGTCGCGATGGCGCGCAAGACCGCGCCAAGCTCATCGACGCCGGACATTTGCGAAGCTGCAGGCCAATCGCCCGCAGAGGCTTCGCCCCGGTCCGGACCGAGCAGTGTCGTCGCTGCCGGCTCGGTGTCGGCTTCCGGTCCACTCCATGGCTTATCCGTGCCGTCCCATGCCCCGCGGACGGGACCGCCCGTGCCATCCCATGCCCCGCCGACGGGACAGCCCGTCCCGTCGGCCGCATTGACGTCGATCGCCAGCATCGCGGCGCAGCCGCGCTGCTCCTGCCGAAACCGCTCCTCGTCCATATAAATCCGCGCCTCCCTGCTCCCCCGGCAGCGCTCTCGCAGCCGCTCCAGCACCGCCAGGAGCTCCTCCTCGCGCACCGGCTTCAGCAGGTAATCGCATGCGTCCAGCTTCAGCGCGCGCTGGACGTACTGAAATTCCGAATAGCCGCTCAGCACGGCCGTCTGCAGCGTCGGGCAGCGCGCCTTCGCCAGCTCGATGAGCTGCAGACCGTCCATCCGCGGCATCCGAATATCGGTCAGCAGCGCGTCGACCCGGTGCAAAGTCAGCGCCTCGAGCGCCTCCTGCCCGCCGGCGCATACGGCGACGACGCGGCAGGAGGAGCCGCTGCGCTCCAGCATGACGCGCAGTCCTTCGCGGATCTCGACCTCGTCATCGACGATCATGATGTTCATCGCCGCTCTCCTCCTCTCCCGCCGCCCGCTCCGCCGGCAGCCTGAACGCGACCAGCGTCCCGGCGCCGGGCGAGCTGTCGATCCGAAGTTGCGCCAGATCTCCGTACAGCAACTGCAGACGCTCGTAAATGTTGGACAGGCCGATCCTGGCCTCGCCGCCGCCCGAATCCCGCATCAGCTCGACGACGCGGTCGAGCTGCTCAGGTTCCATGCCCTCGCCCCCGTCGACTACGGATCCGACGAGCAGCTCGCCCTCTCGCCGAATCGAGATAAAGATGCGGATACAGCCGTCTTCAGGCGAAGCGCCGTACTTGACTGCGTTCTCGACGAGCGGCTGGATAAGGAAGCTCGGGATGAGCAGCCCGTCGACGTCCGCGCCGATTTCGCATTCGACCGCCAGCCGATCGCCGAACCGGAGCTGCTGCAGCTGCAGCCAGTTGCGCACCAGCTCGATCTCCTTGCCCGCGGGCACCTTGTCGTCGTGCCGGGTGCACTGATAGCGCATGAGATCTCCCAGGCTGACGAGCGCCGACTCGGCCTGCGAATAGCGGCCGCGCACCATCGTCATGCGGATGCTCTCGAGCGCATTGTTCAGAAAATGCGGGTTGATCTGGCTGCGCAGCGCCCGGATCTCCAACTCCTGCTTCAGCAGCTTGCCCTTCAGCAGCTCCTGGACGAGCATCCGGATGCGCGTTACCATCCGCTCGTAGGCTTGCCACAGCAGACCGACCTCGTCGCGCCGGTCGAAACGCCGGTCGGAGCGGCGGATGACATGCAGATGGTCCTCGTCGAGCTTGTCGAGCTGGCGGCTCAGGTAGCGGAGCGGATGCGTGATGCCGTAAGCGATCGTTCGCACGGCGACCGCGGACAGCAGCAGGGCGGAGAGCACGACGAGCATCGTCCGCTCGCCGATCTCGCGGATGCCGCGCGTCAGATTCGGCAGCGGGATGGTGCTGACGACCGTCCAGCCGGTCTGCTCGGAGCGACTGTAGCTGACGAGCCGGCGGCTGCCGTGCAGCTTCACGACGCGCGAGCCGGACGCGCCGGATACGTCGGACAGCGCGAGGCCGTAGGCGTCGTCCCACCGCTGTCCGAGCAGCGACGCATCGTCCGCGTAGACGATGCTGGCGCGCTCGTCGATGGCGTATACTTGCGAGCCGGCACCCATGTCCATCCCGCTCAGGATGTCGCCCAGCGCGCCGAGATCGCCCGAGATTTGCACGATGCCGCTGATCTCGTCCTTGCTCTGCCCTGGCACCTGCTGCATAATCGTGAACGCGTAAGGCGCCAGATTGGGCCGCTCCTTTTCGAAAAGCACCTCTCTGCGCGTGCCGGTGATCCACAACCGCAGTCTGGCGTTGTCGGCATACCACGGCTCCCGGCGATAGTCCCGTTCCGTCCAGCTTCCCCCGCCGTTGCGGCCGCGGATATAGGCGTAGCCGTCGCTGCTGTAGTAGATGATGCCAAGCAGTCGGTTGTCATAGCCGCGGCTGACGTACTGGATCGCCCGATTGAGCAGCAGCGAGTTGTTGATCGTCGGCTTGCGGCCCTCTTGCGCCCAGACAGACTCGAATTCGTGGAAATAGTCGGAGTACGGCGTCTTCAAAATTTCCTGGGCGATGCTGATCATCTGCGCGACATACGTGTCAAGATGCAGGTTGACCTGCACGAGCGTCTGCGGCACGAATTGCTGAATCTCCCGACGCATGGCCCGCTCGCTGGAAATGTAGGAGCTGACGCCGAGACTGACGATGACCGTGGCGAACAGCGCGGCGAACACAACCGTGAGCTTCAGGGCGAGCGGCCATGACTGGAAGCGCATCCAACTGTGAATTTGCGAGAGCATCTGCGGCCTCATCCTGTCCCGTTTTTCGTCCATTGTACCGCGCCTTCCGCGCGCAGGAGAAGCCCGGCCGCGCGGGCCGCCGACTTTCCCGCGCCCGTTCGCCGGCCGTTCAAGCGAGAGTCGTCCGATACAGCTTCCCCGCGCCCGGTCCGCCGTCGTCTATCGACCGACTCTCGACCTCGCCGGCTCCGCCGCCCAGCCTACGGCTGAATGCCGAGCGCCGCGAATTGCTTGGTAGCTTCGTCCATGAGCTGCTGGCCGCCGTTTTTGAGCCAGGTATCCTTGAACTTGTCGTAGTCGCGGGTCTGGCCAAGCACGTACTGGATGTCGAACTCGTCCTGCAGCTTCTTCAGGTTGGCGACCGTCGTCGCGTCCAGATTGAGCAGGTCGGCATAGTTGCGGTTCTTGTCCAAGCCGCGCACCTTCTCCTCGGCCGCCGCCCATGTCAGCGTCAGCTTGCCCGGCGTCGCCTCGGAGATTTCCAGAATCGGGTCGGTCCCGTTGAAGTTGAGCCAGGTGCCGTAATCGATGCCGCCGCTGTTGCCCTGAATTGCGCGGAAGTCGTCTTTCATATTGATATACGTCTTGCCGTCGTCGGTCTTGCGGATTTGCTGGTCGACCCCCGGCACGCCGATGCCCCAGCGGAAGCCGAGATAGCCCTCGTTCGGATACTGCCCGTCGTCGAGAATCTGCAGGATGCGCTCCAGCTTCCCGGGATCGGATGCGGCCGCCGCAGAGATCGCGTACACGCCGCCGACGATCGGATCTGGCGCCAGCTTGCCGCCGCGCTCGTCGCCCTTCGGGATCGCGATCGGCTCCCAGAAGCCCAGAAATTCCTCGTTCGTCTTGCCGGTCGATTCTTCGTTGATCAGCTCGCGCGACGGGTACCAGATCATGCCCGCCTTGCTGCCGTGCACCTTGGAGCCCATCTTGCCCCAGTCCTGCAGGTACCAGTCCGGATCGACAAGCTTGGCGTCAACCAGCCGCTTGACGAAGTCGAGCATTTTCCGATGTGTGCCGTCGATGATCGAATGGGCGGCCTTGCCGTCGTCCCCGACGTACCAGCCGCTCGGTCCGTACATCAGCTCGAAGTTGCTGAACAGCGACAGATCCTTGCCGGTACCGGCCGACGTCGTGCCGTAGGTGTCGTTTTTGTGATTGCCGTCGGGATCCTTTTCCGTGACCGCCTTCATGTACTGAAACAGCTCCTCGTCGGTCGTCGGCTCCTTCATGCCGAGCTTGTCGAGCCAGTCTTTGCGAATCTGAACCGTCCAGCGATTTTTGTCCGGTGCGAGCGGCAGCATGATCATTTTGCCGTCCCGGGTCGTGAACGCCTTGGTGCCGTCGTTGAAGTAGCGGGTCAGCGTCGGCAGTCGATCGAGATACGGCGTATAGTCATCGAGCAGCACCCCCTGATTGTAAAACTTCTCGATCAGCGTCTTGTCGCCGGTAAAAATCAGGTCGGGCGGGTCCTGCGACGCGAAGGCGACGGTCAGCTTCTGCTCCATGTCGCCGGCCGGAATCGCCGTAAACTTCAGATCGATGTTGTACCGCCGATCGGCCCAGCGCTTCCACGGATCGTCGCCGAGCGGCGTGTTCGACCAGCCATTTTCCAAAATGCTGATCTTGTACTTCTTGTCGCTGCCGCCGCCGTCTCCGCCGCTCGCGGACGAAGCCCCGGCGCTGTCCGATACGACCGCGCCGCCCGAGGGCGCGCCGTTATTGCCGCCGCCGCTGCAGCCGGCCGCTGCGAGAGCTGCGCTCAGCAGGACGGCCGTCAGCACGGCTTGCTTGCGTGTGAACATGTTGCATAACCCCTTTGTGTACGTTTTTGTGTACGTTGTATTTAATCGACCGCCAAACGTCGCCGCCGACGGGAGATTATGTGTCCGGAGGTACGAGCGGGGGTCGCGATCAGCCCTTCACCGCACCCAGGTACATGCCTTTGACGAAATACTTTTGCAGAAACGGGTAAATGCACAAGATCGGCACGGTACCCGCAACGACGAGGGCCATCTTCATCGTCTCGTCCGAGACGCGGTACGCCGGATTAATGCTGAGATTGCCGCCGACCAGGCCGGTCGGGCTGGTGCTGACGAACAGATTGTGAATATACAATTGCAGCGGGTGAAGCCTGGCGTCGGTAATGTAGATGAAGGCGTCGAACCAGGCGTTCCAGTGGCCGACGGCGGCGAACAGCCCGAGTGCGGCCAGCACCGGCAGGCTGAGCGGCAGCATGATGCGGGCGATCATTTGAAGCTGCGAGGCCCCGTCCATAACGGCGGATTCCTCGACCTCCTGCGGCACATTTTCATAAAATTGTTTCAGCACGAGCACGCTCCAACTGTCGATCGCCCCCGGCACGATCATCGCCCAGAACGTATCAGTCAAGCCGAGCTGCTGCACGACGAGATAATTCGGGATCAACCCCGCGCTGAACAAAATCGTAACGAGCACGCTCCAGACCATGACCTTTTTGCCGGGTATGTCCTTGCGGGACAGCGTATAGGCCGCGATCACGGTCAGCGCCAGCATGAGCAGGCTGCCCGCAACCGTACGGGCCGTACTGATCAGGAACGCGATAAAAAAATTCGGCTGCGAGATCAACTGACGGTAAGGCTCGAGCGTCGGCTCGTACGGGATAAAAATAAAGCCGCCGCGCTCGATGTACTCCTTCTGGCTGACGAGCGAGGTCGAGACGACATAAATCAGCGGCAATATAGAGGCGACAGATACGAGCACGATCAGAACGGTGATGAAAATCTGGTACGCCCGCTCGCTGCCGGTCAAACGTGTACCCAACGGTGATCCCTCCTACCAAATGCCGATACCGGCCACGCGCTTCGAGACGCGATGCGCCGTCACCACCAGAATCAGGCCGACCAGCGATTGAAAAAACGAGACGGCCGTAGACAGACTATATTGCAAATCGACGAAGCCCTGCCGGTAAATCCATGTGTCGATGACATCACCTACATTGTAAGTTGCCGGATTGTAGAAAAGCAGAATTTGCTCTCCTCCGGCGTACAGGATGCTGCCGAGCGACAGCGTGAACAAAAATACGATAATGTGCATGATCGACGGGATCGTGATTCGAAAAATGCGCGAGATCGGCCCGGCGCCGTCGATCTTGGCCGCCTCGTACAGGCTCGGATCGATCGTCGTCAGCGCAGCCAGGTAGATGATCGTACCCCAGCCGAGCTCCTTCCAGATGGCCGACCCGATCAGGATCGGACGAAACCACCCCGACGACAGCAGAAATGTCTGCACGTCTCCGCCCAGCGAGGAAATCGCTGCGTTCAGCAGCCCGCCGTTGGCGAACAACGCGTACACCATGCCGTATATAATGACCCACGAGAAAAAATGCGGGATGTATACGAGCGTCTGACTGATGCGCCGCAGCTTGCCCGACGACAGGTCGAACAGCAGAATCGCCAACAACAGTGGCGGCCAAAATCCGAACGCAATGCGCAGCAGGCTGATGGCGATCGTGTTGCCCAGGATGCGAGTCATGTCGGGATGCTCGAGCGCGGTGCGAAAGTTGTCCAGCCCGACCCACCGGCTTCCCCATACGCCCTGCAGCAGCATGTAATGCTTGAAGCTGAGCACTGTCTGCAGCACGAGCGGATAGTAGCGGAACAACGCGTAATAAACGATAACGACCAGCATCAGCAGGTACAAGCCCCAGTATTTTCGCAGCCGGGCGACGGTGCCGTTGCTGATGCCTCCGGCTCTTTCGTTGTCTATGCCGTTGCCTGTGAGCCTCCGGGCGAGCTTGAGATTCATGGCGCTTTGTCGCCTCCCTTCTGCCTATCATCGTATCAAGGAACCGCTTACACAAATAGTCGGCAGTTTTATTAAAAGGGAACGAATCCTGCCCAAATTTCGCGCGACCGGTCGGCAGCGACTTGTTTATTTTCAGACGAGACTTCGTAGGGAAGCGGGGGCTGTGTCGGTATACGAAAAAAAGGCCCATGCCCGCGGCATGGACCTCTCTTGTTTTGGCAAATTAACGGAACTTCGGCAGCCAGTCGCCGTGCGCTTCGATCAGGTCGTCGCACAGGGAGACGATGTCGTCCATCGACAGTTCGGCGGACGTGTGCGGATCAAGCAGGGCGGCGTGGTAAATGTGCTCCTTCTTGCCCGTCACCGCGGCTTCAATCGTGAGCAGCTGGGTGTTGATGTTCGTCCGGTTGAGCGCGGCCAGCTGCGGCGGCAGGTCGCCCACGTACGTCGGCGTCACGCCCGAAGCGTCCACCAGGCACGGCACCTCGACGCAAGCTTCCTTCGGCAGGTTGGTGATGAGGCCGGTGTTCATGACGTTGCCGCCGATCTTGAACGGCACGTTCGTCTCCATCGCGTCGAAAATGTAGGAGGCATACTCATGCGAGCGCTCGTGCGAGAGGCTCGCGTTGTTCACGATGCTGTCGCGCATCTCGCCCCACCGCTTGATCTGGTCGATACAGCGGCGCGGATACTCGTCGAGCGGGATGTTGAAGCGTTCGATCAGCTCCGGGTAGTTTTTCTTGATGAAGTAAGGGTGGTACTCGGCGTTGTGTTCGCTCGATTCCGTGACATAGTAGCCGAACTTCAGCATCAACTCGTAGCGGACCATGTCGTGATGCTTTTCCTTTTGCTTTTCGGCCGCGCGGCGCTTGATCTCCGGATACAGGTCGACGCCGTCCTTGGTCACTTCAAGCAGCCAGGCCATATGGTTGATGCCCGCGATGCGCGAACGCACGCCTTCCTTCTCCATGCCGAGTCCGTCGAACAAATGATCCACGCACACCTGCACGCTATGGCACAGGCCGACCGTTTTTACGCCGCCATGCGTATTCATGACGTTGGTCAGCACGGCCATCGGATTCGTATAATTCAGGAACCAGGCGTCCGGGCATACCTCTCGGATGTCGCGGGCGAAGTCCATCATGACCGGAATCGTGCGCAGATTGCGGAAAATGCCGCCGATGCCCAGCGTGTCCGCGATCGTCTGGCGAAGACCGTACTTCTTCGGCACCTCGAAGTCGGTAATCGTGCACGGATCGTAGCCGCCGACCTGAATGGCGTTGACGACGTACTTGGCGCCGCGCAGCGCTTCCTTGCGATCGGAATAGGCGACGATACGGCACTTGCTGCCGTTGGAAGCCTGGATGTTGCGAAGCATGCTCTCGGATTCCTTGAGCCGCTCCGAATTGATATCGAACAATGCCAACTCAAAGCCCTGGAGCGAGGGCACGAGCATGCTGTCGCCCAGTACATTTTTGACGAATACCGTGCTGCCTGCGCCGAGGAACGTAATCTTGGACATAAGATAATAGCCTCCCTGATTCCCGGTAGTATTAAGCCTATCTGCGATTTATAATAAATAAAAAGCGCTTCCGGGAATATGGAACAATACGTTCAACTTATGGAATAATGTAGTCTATCATGTGGAGGGTAATCACCATGTCCAATCCGTTCAGCCGCACGACCGTGCATCCGAATCCCCGCGCGTCGGGAACCCTGTCCGTCCTGTTCGCGGGGTACTCGCAGACGGAGCCGGAGCACCGGATGGGACCGCAGAAGCTGGACCACTATCTGATCCATACGGTCGCCGAGGGCAAAGGGTGGTTCAAGTGCCGCGACCGGCACTACGATCTCGAGGAGGGCGATACCTTCGTCATTTTGCCTGGGGAAATGTACGCCTACGAATCGGACAAAGAGCGGCCGTGGCGGTATCGCTGGATCGCCTTCCACGGTCCCGATGCCGAGCGCTGGCTCGCCGCGGCAGGCGTCGACGCGCTGCATCCCATCGTGCGGGGCGGCAGCGAAGAAGCGCTGCGCGCGATGCGGGCGGTGGATGGCGCATTCGCCAAGAAAAGCTGGACCGCCGACTGGGAGGCGGAGGGCTGGCTGCGGCTCGCGTTCGCGGCTTGGGCCAAAGCGAACCGGCCGACCGGCCCCGCCGCCGGCGCCGAGCCGCGCAGCCTCGCCGCCGTCGAGGCGGACCGGGCCGCGCGCTGGCTGCAGGCGCAGCAGTCCGATCCTTCCGTCACGATCGCGCGGATGGCCGCCGAGCTCGGCTACCACCGCACGCATCTGACGAAGCTGTTCAAGCGGGAGACGGGCATGACGCCCGTCGCCTACCTGCAGCAGCTGCGCATCGAGCGCGCCAGCTCGCTGCTCGCCGAGCCGCTCTCCGTCGAAGAGGTCGCCCTGTCCGTCGGGTACAGCGACCCGCTCTACTTTTCCAAGTCGTTCAAGAAAATGACCGGGCATACGCCCTCGGAATATCGGAAAATGGTTCGTGCGGGCATAGGTTAGATGCTAGCTCTTGAGCATGCAATTGCGCGGATAAGGCGTGATCATGTTCGACATCGCGAACCGTTAAATGGCCGGGTTCCTCCATTAGACCAATGACAGCTCGCATGGTTTGCATCCGACTGCCAGAGCCGAACCCGTTCACAAATTCTTCCGTTGTTCATAGACGGCAACGGGCGGACAGCCCGCCTCCTGTCCTGCTCGCTTGGAGCTGATGAAGGCGCGCTGCCCGCCGATCGGCATCGAAAAAGAGCAGCGGCTCTATGGCTCATCCGACAGCAGCTTCGATAAGCCGGCCGAACGTCTCCCGCCCCGCTCCCTCGCCGCAACGCCTGCAAATATACATCCTTTTTCGCCGACTTCGACCCTTTTGTACAGAATAGATGTCAAAGTGCAGTTAATATCCTTCATCAGCCGGATTTCCGGCTTGCTCGCTGCATTTGCCTGCACATTTGCAGGTATTTCATCAAGTGTCGCGCATCGGCAGAAAATACATGTACAAATGCAGGCTTTTCGCCCCCGCCAAGCATCCGAAAAGTGCCGGCACGCCACAAGCGCGCTTATCTGTCCCCCAATGGCCGCGGTCCGAGATACGAACAGCCGCGCATCCCTCCGGACGACCTTCGCGACTGCCCGTTTGTCCTCTTAACCGATCGCCACTGCCGTTTCCTCGCCCGGCGCCGAGTCGAGCACGATGGCATTGATGCCGTTCAGGAACGCCAGCGCGCTGGCCTTGATGATGTCCGTGTCCATTGCTCGCCCGGCATACGTCTTGCCGTCGTACTCGAGCTGGATGTTCACCCGGCCGACCGCTTCTTCCCCTCTGGAGAGGCTGTTGATCTTGTAATGCTTCAGCCGCACCTCGAAGCCAGCCAGCTCGCGGATGACGCCGTACAGCGCGTCGATCGGGCCGTCGCCGACCGCGCTGCCCTTGAGCGCTTCCGCGCCTCGGCGCAGCTTGACCGTGGCGGTCGGGCACAGTTCGTTCGTGACGACCTGGAACGACTCCAGCTCGAACAGGCGCGCGGCGACCGCTTCGTCCTTCGGCTGCGCCTCGCGGTGCCCGTTCACGAGCGCGAACACGTCGTGATCGTACACTTCCTTGCGCGCATCGGCGAGCGCCAGGAACTTCTCGAACAGCGCCTCGAAGTCTGCGTCGTCCTTGGGCTCGAAGCCCATGCGCGCCGCAGCGTGCTTGAACGCGTGCCGGCCGGACCGCGCCGTCAGCACGAGCTCCATGCTCTCGGCCCCGACCTCCTCGGGAGACATGATCTCGTACACGCGCTTATCTTTCAGCAGACCGTCCTGGTGAATGCCGGAGGAATGCGCGAACGCGTTTTCGCCCGTAATCGCCTTGTTGACTTGCACGTCGAGACCCGTCAAATGCGTCAGCAGCCTGGACGTCGGGAGCAGTTCCGTCGTGCGGATGCCGGTGGAGCAGCCGAACAGCGCTTCCCGAACCTTCAGCGCCATGACGACCTCTTCGAGAGAAGTGTTGCCGGCGCGCTCGCCCAGGCCGTTCACCGTGACTTCGACCTTGTCTGCGCCGCCCCGGATCGCGCTCAGCGTGTTCGCCGTCGCGAGGCCGAGATCGTTGTGGCAGTGAACGCTCAGGATGACGCGCTCGTCGAGGTTTTTGAGCCGTTCGTTGATGCGCCGGATCAGCTCGCCGAATTCATGCGGCTCCGCGTAGCCGACCGTATCCGGCACGTTGATCATCGTCGCGCCGGCCTTGACGACCGCCTCGATCGTGCGCCACAGATAGTCGAAGTCGGACCTCGACGCGTCCTCGGTGGAGTACTGCACATGCGGCAGCAGCGTTTTGGCGTATCGGACGGCTTCGACGCCCATCTCCATGACCGCGTCCTTCGAACGGTTGAATTTTTTCTCGACGTGAATGTTCGACGTGCCGAGCACGATATGAATAAGCGGCTGGTCCGCTTCCTTGATGCTCTCGTAGACGGCGTCGATGTCGCTCTTGACGGCGCGCGCCAGCGCGGTCACCGACATCTGGCGTCCTACCGCGCGGGTGACGGCTTGCACGGACTCGAAGTCTCCGCGGGACGAAGCGGGAAAGCCGGCTTCGACGATATCGACCTGCAGACGCTCCAGCTGGCGGGCGAACTCGACCTTCTGCACGGCGTTCAGCTTGGCGCCGGGTACCTGCTCTCCGTCTCTTAACGTCGTGTCCAATACGATAATTTTGCGGCTCATGGGAAATCCCCCTTATTGGTGGTTGATTGGGAAATCTATGTGAAGCAGGCTCGTTTAAACCCGGAATTTAAACGACAAAAAACCCCGTCTCTGTTATAGAGACGGGGTTTAACCCGCGGTACCACTCTAATTCGTCTCCGGCATGCGGAAACAATCTCGTTCGATGGCCAACACCATCTATCCTTGTAACGGCGGAATCCCGGTTTACCCTACATATCAGGCAACTGTTCATAGAGGAGTTCAACGTGATCCGCACTGCCGTTTCGCACCAACCAACGGCTCTCTGAAAGGCGTCTTCACATCTACTGGTTCTAATCAACACATTTGGCTTATGAAGTTATCGGTAATTATAGGCCGCCCGAGAAGCGATTGTCAACAGGCATTTATCATGCCCAGTCCGCCACGTCTTCATTCGCCAAGCTGAATCGCGATCCGAAAAGAGCGCTCGCGACCGAAGCGGATCGTGAACCCATCGCTGCGAATATCGACGGAAGCTCCGTCTCCTTCCAGCTCGAGACTGCGGATCGGCCGCCCGCACAGCAAGCGGATCGCCCCATCCCTAAGCGGCGTACCGCACAGGTCGATCTCGCCCGCCGGCAACCGCCAAGCCAGCCGGTCCACGACGATTCCGGCGCGCGTGCGGAGACCCGACAGAGCGCCTTCGGCCAGCTCCGGCGGCATCGCGGGCAGCAGCTCGAGCCGATCCGTCGTACTGTAAAGCGCGGCCTCGGCCAGGATTGTCGGTATCGCTCCTATGGCATCGGGGAAGTTGAAGCGATAAGGGTAATGGTTCGTCATCAGACTGTAGTTGACGAAGCCGGTCTCCAGCAGCAGCGCCAGATGCCGCTGCACGAGCTCCCTGTCTCCGACCCTCGCGGCGACGAGCGCCCGATGCGCGATGCCGTGCGCGGACTGATCTTCCAGCGCGCGCTTGCGATTCGCGATCCGTGCGGCACGGTGCAAGGCTGGCTCCGACTCCCGGTCGAATTCGAGCCCCGGCCATGCGCCGTACAGATGAGAGACGTGCCGGTGGTCCAAGCGATCCCCCAGCCCTTCCCAGGCCCACTCCTTCAGCTCGCCGTGCGGCCCTGTCGCATAGGCCGGCATCGCGTCCAACAGCTCCCGCCACCTGGCGGCCCGCTCCGTGCCGAACGCGTCCTCGCCGCCGTAACGCAGCAGCGTGCCGAGCACTTCCTTGCAGACGGAGATGTCCATGACCGCATTGATCGCGAGCGGGCTTCCAAAACCGGCAGGCTTGTTTTCCGGTGAATAAGAAGGCACGAACACGACCCGTCCGCCGGCGTCCCGCTCCGTCAACAGATCCTCGTACAGCTCGGCGAGCTCCGCGTACAACGGCAGCATCCGCCCGTGCAAAAATTCCGCATCCAGCGTCGTCTCGTAGTATTCCAGGTACGGCTGCAGCACCCAGCCCGAGCCTGACAGCCAATAGTGATGCGGGTAATCCTTGAAAAAGTGGTAAAGCAGCCCCGACTCGGCATCGGGATGCGCGGCGAACTGAAAGCCGCGGGTGCCGAGCAGCCGTCTCGCATTGATCCGCGAGTCTTCCAGCATGGATTCGACCCAGCGGAAGTACACATGCATGAGCTCCTTCAAGCCGCCTGTATTGCCAAACGACAGCTGGAGGTTCGTGTTGATGTTCACGTGGCCATAGAGCGGCGGAAGCTCGCCCGTATAACTGATCAGGAAATAACGTCCCATATCGAACAATTTCTCGAGCAGGGCGGGTACGAGGCACGGCCGCTCCAATTGAACGGCCAGCAGCTCCTCGACGCTGAGACGCCGTTCCTCGCCGCCGCCCAGGTCGATCGACGAGCGCATGAACAGCGGCGTATGCAGCCGCATGTGCCGGGTAAGCAGCTCCTCGTAGCCGAATTCCAGCTCGGCCAATGTGCGCACGGCTTCGTCGGCCGCATCGGACGTCGCCGTGTCCGTGAGGACGACGACGGTCAGCAGCATCACCTCGCCGCGAAATCGGACCTTGAGACCGCCGTCCGCAGCCTCGACCGCCTCGATGACGGCGCCCTCCGGCACCGCGACGCGCGTCGCGACCGCATAGCCCGCCCGTCCCGCATGCGGCCGGTACGAAGCCTCGGCCGCGACGGTGTCCGGCGCGGCCTGCCGGACGGCGAAGGCCGGCTGCCCGTCCGGCCCCGCGTCCAGCCAGCGCAGCGGATCGCGCTCGTGATCCGTCTCGGCATAGGGGCTGAGCCGCAGCGTCAGCTCCGCAGCGGCGCCGTCCGGCGGTACGAGGCGCTGCACGATCGCGCCGTCGGCCCGCGAGACGAACCCGCTGCGCAGCCAGGCGCCGCGATCGTCCCGCCAGACCAGACGCGTCTCGCCGGACGCCATATCGAGCGCGTGCAGATAGTCCTCCGCCGCCTCGCGGCCTTCCAGCTCCAGTTGAATCGCGGCGGCGTTGTGCAGCTCGCTGAAGCCGACGTCCGAGCCGCCGCGCTTTTTCGCCTCTTCCACGGCCAGCATCGACGCCGCCTCGTACTCGCCTGCCAGCAGCAGGCGCTTCACCTCCGGCAGCACGCCCGCGATATCCGGCGGCTCGGGTGCGGCGCGCCACTGGGGCACATACATGCGCTCATGGCCGACGTACAGACGCTCGCGGTACGGATGGCCGAACGCCTGAACGCGCAGCGTACCGTTTCCCATGACGAGCGCATCCTGCCAGCGCTCCGCCGGACGAATCCCGAACGCGTGATGCGCGGACCACGAGGGCCGGTCCTGCAGGGCCATCGGCTTAATTTTCGGTTCCGTCATTTTTGGTTCCGTATGCAAAGCGTTCCCCCCTCTCCGTTCCCGTCATCCGTTTCGGTATTGGCCGGGCGTCTTGCCCGTCATCTTTTTAAACAACTTAAAAAAATGCGGCGGACTGTCGTAGCCCACCAGCAACGCCACCTTGTCGAACGCCAAATCAGGATGGTCGCCGATCAACTCCTGCGCCTTGGCGATCCGGTATTGCTGCAAGTATTGCACGAACGTCTTGCCCGTCTCCCGCTTGAACAGCAGACTGACATAGTTGGGATGGAGATGAATGGCCTGGGCCAGATGCTCCAAGGCGATCTCGCGGTTGTAATTCCCCTCGATGAAGCGGATGCCCGCGGCGATGCTGGCGCTCCCGGCCGTGCCGGAGAGCGGCAGTCCGACGCGACCTTCCCGTTCGACCTCGCCGGCGATCCGCTCCAGCAGCTCCGTCAGCTCCTCCCGGTCGACGGGCTTGAGCAGATAGTCCAGCACCTGCAGCTGCAGTCCTTTTTTCACGAGATTGAAGTCGTCGTAGCCGCTCAGGATGACGAAGCGGCCGCGCAGCTCCCGGTCCTGCGCAGCTTCGATCAGTTCGAGCCCCGTCATGCCCGGCATATAGATGTCGGTGATGACCAGGTCCGGCGCGAAGCGCTCCAGAAGCTCCAGCGCCTCCGTGCCGTCAGCGGCCTGCACAAGCTCGAACCGCCCCGGCCACGCCTCTTCGACGATACCGACGATGCCGCGGCGAATGAGCGGTTCGTCCTCCGCGATCAGGATGCGCATCATGGCGTACTCCTCCTCCGTTCGATCCGGATCTCGCAGGCCGTGCCTTCGTCCGGGGCGCTCTTCAGCCTTAGGCCCGAGGCGCCGCCATAGAAAATGCCGATGCGCTCGTGCACGTTGGCAAGCCCCATGCCGGATTGCGCCTCCGGGTCTTGCCGGCCGCCGTAGAGCGATGCGCGCACCGCGGACAGCCGGTCCTCCGTCATTCCGTGCCCGTCGTCCCGCACCGCGATCGTCACGCCCTCGTCATCGGCGCGCACCACGATCTCCACCGTCCCCAGCCGCCTTAAGCCGGCGAAGCCGTGCACGATGCAGTTCTCTACCAACGGCTGGAGAATGAAGCGCGGGGAAGCTTGCGCCTCGAGCGCCTTGTCCGACGCGATGCGATACGCCAGCCGGTCCTCCCCCATCCGCAAGCGATAAATCTGAAGGTAGTAGGCGACGTGCTTCAGCTCTACGCCAAGCGTCGTATCCCCGTCATGCGACAAGCTGTAGCGGATGAGGCGGCCGAAGGCGAAGCACATATCCGCGACCTCCCGCGCTTTGACGGCCTCGGCCAGCATGCGCAGCGATTCGAGCGTATTGTACAAAAAATGCGGCTTGATCTGCGCCTGCAACGCCGCGTAAGCGGCCTCCCGGCGCAAAATCTGCTCCCGCTGCACCTCGTTCACCAGCTCGTCGATTCGGCTGATCATGGCGTTAAAGGACCGGGTGAGAAAGCCGATCTCGTCATGGCTCTCCTCGCCCTGGAATGGCTTCAGATTGTGTTCCCCGACCCGACGCATGTGCTTCGCCAGACGCAGAATTCTCCCTGTCACCCTTGCGGCAAAAAAGTAATAGATGACCGAGAGCAGCACCAGCAGCGCTAACATGACGGCAAATACCGTATTCAGCTCGCTGCGCAGCTCCGGGAAATCCTCGCTCGGAGAGCCGTAGGCGACCGCCCACAAGCCGAGTTCCTCCACATACAACCCGTTCAAGCTCGAGCTACCCTCAGTCACAGGAAATTGTCCGCCGCCCGCCTTCGCTAGCCCGATGATCCGCGACTCTCTTTCTGCGTCCATGCCCGCTTCTCCGGACTGTCTGAATACCGGTGCATTGCCGTCCGTCAGCAGGATGCCGACAGCCGGATTGTCCGCGCGCATGCTCGACAAAAACGGCGAGAGACCCGCGGGTTTAAACCGTATGACCAGCAGTCCCAGCGCGCGGGTGTATTCTTCGTTGTAAATCTTCTGACGGAAGGCTAACTCGCCCAATCTGTCCGGCGATTCGGCGGCGTACGACCACTCGCCCCTGGTACCGAGCCGGGACAACCTCGCGGCTTCCTCCGGCGACTCGTCGATCGGCGTCAGCTCGTCGCTGAGACGCATCGCGACGCCGCCGACCGTGTAGATTTTCACGTCGTCGATGACGGTATTCGCCGAATGAATATACTTGAACATCGGAGAGATATACTTCAGGTAATTGTAAGTTTGATCGAGCTCCGAGCCATAATTGCCGCTCAGCAGCTCGATCAGGTTGGCATTGTATTGGATGACGCCGTAGAGTGCTTCGACCTGGGCGAGCTGCACCTTGAAGTTCGTATAGGCGTGCTCTGCGAGCTGCTGCTTGCCCGAAGCGTACTCCTCGATCAGATTGCGTTGAAAGTGCCGATAGACGAACGGTCCGAGCACGAGCATCGGGAGAAGCACGACTAGCAAATAGCCGAGTATCATCTTGCGCGCGAGCCCTCTCATGCCGCTCGCGCCGGGCGCTCGCGCCCCTTTGTCGGGCATTCCGCCGCCCTCCTCCCGACCCTCGCTACTTCATGTTCGCGACGACCGTCCTGTATCGTTCGTTCGCCCACGCTTCCAGCTTGTCCACGCCGATTGTCTTCGCTTTGGCCTGAAGATCTTTGTACGCAGCTTCCGCATCCGCTTCCGACTTCGCCATGTAGACCTTGACCTGCTCGTTGTTGATCATGTCGCGCAGCTTGGTCATGATGGTACGCTCTTCGCTGTCCGCCTGCGGATCGAGCAGCCCAAGCGCGGGACTATGCACGTAATGCGCCTTGATCTCCTGCGACACCTCGGTGCCGAGCAGCTTCGGATTGTAATTTTTGAGGCCCTCGTTGACCGCGGAGCCGCCCAGCAGCCCCCACAGGAAATTACCGTTCTTCAACTGATAATCGGCATCCTGCGTGTTGTATTTGAACTCGGGATAGCCGTCCGCGTTCATCGTCCAGTCTTCGCCTTCGATGCCCCACTGCGCCAGACGCTGGCCTTCTTCGCTAAAAAGGAACTGCATCAGCTTAATCGACTCGGCCGGATGCTTGTTGTTTTTGGTGATGAAGACGCCGGACCAGCCGACCGTGCCTTGATAGAAAGCCGCTTTGTCTCCGATCGGCTTCGGCACGGGCTTCATCCGGTATTCCTTGCCCAGGCTCTCGAGCTCGGCATTGACGCGGTCGGACGTCTGCGCGATGTCGATGATCGCGAACGCCTTGCCGCTCTTCACCAGGTCTTCGGCATTGCTCGACCCTTCCTTGTAGGAGAAGTTTTCGCCGGTCAGATAGCCGTCCCTGTAAAGTGAATTGATATATTTGTACGCGTCCAGCTTGCCCGGCTGATTCAGGAAATACTTAACGCCGCCCTGGCCGTCTTCATAAAATTCGAGCGGATAGTCCATCAGCCCGAATTGCGCGTTCAGATAACCGAATCGCAACACGTCCTTGGAGACAAGCGGAATCATGTCCGGATATTGCGCCTTCACTTTGCCGAGCAGCGCGGTCAGGTCGTCCAGCGTATTCAGCTGCGGATTGCCGAGCGCTTCCATAATGTCGGACCGCACGTGCAGTGCCGGACCGTTCGGCAGCGCGTACTTATTGTCGTTCCATTCCTGCTCGGTCGAGTAGTTGTTCAGCATCGTGTAAAATTTGCCGTCGGCCTGGGTGTACAAGCCGCTGATGGCCGGATCGACCTTCCAGTCGGGCGCGTATTGGGCGATGAGCGAGTTCCAATCGAGGCTGGCGGCCGGCGTCGCCATTCGCGTCAGCTCCTTATCCGTGAACACCAGCTCAGGCAGGTTGTCCGACGCGAGCATGAGCGGCAGCTGCTTGTCGTCCGAAGCGACAGTTACCTTGAGCTTGACGCCCGTGCGCTTCGTGATTTCCTCCGGCACCTTGCCGCTCCAATCCTTGAACTGCCACCAGCTGTGATTCACGAACATCTCGATCTCGACGGGCTCGCCGCCCGTTCCTGCGGACGCCGATGCGCTCGCGCCGGAAGGCGCCGCGGAACCTTCCTCCGCTTTGTCGCCGCTGCAGCCCGCCAGCAGCGCGGCCGCAAGCGTCGTGGCCGTCGCGATTCCCACTATTTTTTTGCCGTAACCCTTGCTCATGTAGATCCTCCCCGAATATCTGATTTTATTATAACCGGTATCCGCCGCGGGAAGCAGCGGAGGCGATCAGCCTTTGACAGCGCCGATCATGACGCCGTTCACGAAGTACTTTTGCAAAAACGGATAGACGCACATGATCGGCAGCGTCGCGATGACCATCGCGGTCATCTGCAGCGACAGCGGCGTGACACGGCTGCCTGCCGCATAGTTGGCGGCTTGTCCGCCGACGGAAACGTTCGCCTGGTTGATGACCTCCATCATCCGGAAGCTGATCGTCCGCAAGCTCTCCGACCGGACGAAATAGGCCGAGTCCACCCACGCGTTCCACTGGTTGACGCCGACGAAGAGCAGCATCGTGGCGACAAGCGGCATTGATACCGGCAGTACGATACGCACGAAGACGGTCCAGTCCCCCGCGCCGTCCATGGCGGCCGACTCCTTCAATTCCTCCGGAATCTCCTTGAAAAACGAGATTGCGATCAGCAGAAAAAATCCGTTAAGCGCGCCTGGGATGACGTAGACGAAAAACGTGTCCAGCAGGCCGAGCGACCGAAGCAAAATATAGTAGGTGATCAGGCCGCCGGAAAAATACATCGATACGACCACGAGCCCGATGTACAGCCGCTTGAACAGCAGACCGCGATACGCCAGCCCGTAGGCCGCAAGACAAGTGACGAGCACGCTGAACACCGACCCTGCCAGCAGCCGCGCGACGCTGACGAGCAGCGCATCGGTCCACTTGGCGTCCATGAAAAAAGCCGTGTAATTGTCTGTCGTAAACGCGCGGGGCCACAAGTAGATGCCGCCCAGGCTCGCGTCTTTGCCTTCGTTGAACGATTGGATCAGAATAAAGTAAAACGGGTACAGCGCGGCCGCGACGATCAGCAGCATCAGCAGGACGTTGATGCCGTCGAACCATCGGTCCTCCCTGCTCCTCCTGGCGGTCATGGACAAGACTCCTTTCTGACGCCCCTTCCCTGCTTAGAACAACCCCGTACCCGAGAGACGCTTGGCAAGCGCGTTGCTCGCCAGCACCAGGCAGACGGACAGGCAGGATTGGATGAAGTCGACGGACGCCGCGTACGCGAACCTGCCGTCGGCCAATCCGACCTTAAAGGCATAGGTCTGCACGATCTCGGCTTTGTCGTTGTTGAGATAATTGCCGAGCAAGTAGCTCTGCTCAAAGTTGGAGCCGATCAAGCCGCCTCCGAGGAAGCTGCCGAGCGCCAGGATGAGTACCACCACGATCGAGTCCTTCATCAGCGGCAGCGTAATGAGCAGGATTCGCTTAATCCTCCCTGCCCCGTCGATCTCCGCCGCCTCGTACAAGCCCGGGTCGATGCCCGCGAGCGCGGCGAGAAAAATAATCGTCCACCACCCGGTCTCCTTCCAAATATCCGACAACACCGCAAGAGGCCAGTAATAATCGGGATCGGTCAGGAAGCCGATCGGCTTGTCCGTCAGGCCGGCTCGAAGCAGCAAATCGTTGAGCAGACCGGACGTCTCCGACAGAAACGCTCCGCAGAGGCCCGCTACGATTACCCAGGAGATGAAGTGCGGAAAATAGCTGATCGTCTGCGCGAAACGCTTGAATCGCCTTCCTCGAAGCTCACCGAGCAGGATCGCGAACACGATCGGAATCGGAAAACAAAACAAGATCTTCAGTCCGCTGATCGTAAGCGTATTGCGCACGAGCGTCCCGAATTTGTAGTCGCCGACGAACTCGCGGAAGTGGCCCAGCCCGACCCACGGGCTCGAAAAAATGCCGCGCAGTCCGTCCGTAATCGAATATTGCTTAAACGCGATCAGAATGCCGACCATCGGAATGTAAGCAAAAACGAGCAGAAACAACATTCCGATCCAAACGAACCCCTGCAGTGTCAACTGCTTCCGGAAGGTTCTGCGCAGCTCCTTAAAGGTCATGCGGTTCACCTGCTTTTTCGCTCGCGCAGCGTGACGCCGGCGCCGGCGGCATGCTGTTGAAAGCGGTTTAAATCGCTTGCAGGGTTCATTCTATCACCGCGGATGCCGCGCCGAAATTCTCGTTTCTAACATGTGAGTGCGCATTCTTAAGGTATTTGCGGGTTTCGCGCCGACAAGGGGCTCGTTATCGGGAACGAAGGAGGGGGCTTAGGAAGGTTAAATTGTGTTATTCTATTACCATAAACACGCGCGAACCCCAAGCGTACACGGAAATCCCGGGATATTCGCGCACCTTGATGTGTCTGGGATTAAAGCTTTGAAAGGGATTGGCGAGCCTTTTTTTAATTTCATAAAAAACGGGTTCGCGAAAAAAGTCGCTAAGCCTTTGCTGTGCTTGAGTTCTTTGGCTGTGCTGTCGCTCCCCGCGCGGGAGCGTGGATTGAAACATCTGCAGAGAGTTGGACAACATCGTCCGTATCCGTCGCTCCCCG
Organism: Cohnella sp. GCM10020058; assembly: GCF_042683485.1. Taxonomy (NCBI): domain Bacteria; kingdom Bacillati; phylum Bacillota; class Bacilli; order Caryophanales; family Paenibacillaceae; genus Cohnella; species Cohnella sp. GCM10020058. The sequence goes on along the minus strand of NZ_JBHUJV010000025.1, from coordinate 215,023 downwards.
CGCGGGAGCGTGGATTGAAACCTTAGTAGCTTATGGCCTTCCACGGCTGCTGCCGCGTCGCTCCCCGCGCGGGAGCGTGGATTGAAACGTTTTGCGATATCCTGCCAGCAGCGCTTTTGCATTGTCGCTCCCCGCGCGGGAGCGTGGATTGAAACTCGTATCGTGGATTCGAACCACAGAGCCAGTCTACGTCGCTCCCCGCGCGGGAGCGTGGATTGAAACACCCATTTGCTCGCCTGTTCCGCAACCTGCGCTTGTCGCTCCCCGCGCGGGAGCGTGGATTGAAACATTGTCGCACGAGTGCCACCATATTATGAATACTAGTCGCTCCCCGCGCGG
>NZ_JBHUJV010000025.1:0-214652 GCF_042683485.1 Cohnella sp. GCM10020058 | reverse complement strand
GAGCGTGGATTGAAACGGTTAAATGATCCTCGGTTGAACAGAGTGGCCACCGTCGCTCCCCGCGCGGGAGCGTGGATTGAAACATCTGCTCCGGCGTCAGCCCGTATTTGTCGACGAGTCGCTCCCCGCGCGGGAGCGTGGATTGAAACGTCATCCAGTCCGTCGACGAGCTCTTCGTCCGCGTCGCTCCCCGCGCGGGAGCGTGGATTGAAACATTGCAAATGATCCTGCTGTAAATGATCCAAGAATGTCGCTCCCCGCGCGGGAGCGTGGATTGAAACGTAATAAATGATATATAAAATGCATATCATATCTTGTCGCTCCCCGCGCGGGAGCGTGGATTGAAACCTCCGATCCGATTTCGAATTTTTAGGCGTGTGTGCGTCGCTCCCCGCGCGGGAGCGTGGATTGAAACATTATTTAGGAGGAATTAAAGATGATTAATTCGGGTCGCTCCTTGTGCGGGAGCGTGGATTGAAACTGATTGAGCTCCGGGATCGTACTGCCGTCGTATGTCGCTCCCGGCGCGGGAGCGTGGATTGAAACTCTAAGTCTAGCATGTCTACCAACTTTTTTTGGTCGCTCCCCGCGCGGGAGCGTAGATTGAAACACGAGCCGGATGCTCGACGGCGCATTGCAAATCATCGTCGCTCCCCGCGCGGGAGCGTGGATTGAAACAACTCTGGTCAGTACGATGCAGTTATTGGAGTTATGTCGCTCCCCGCGCGGGAGCGTGGATTGAAACACATAAACATCGAATGTGTTGCTGCCTGGTACGATGTCGCTCCCCGTGCGGGAGCGTGGATCGAAACAGCCCGTACGCGGCGCTTGCGGGATGCGCCAGCAGAGTCGCTCCCCGTGCGGGAGCGTGGATTGAAACGCCTCTCAGCGCCTCTACCTGCTCTGCCCTATCCTGTCGCTGCCCGTGCGGGAGCGTGGATTGAAACCCCATGGAGTACAGCCGAATCGCGCATATCTTCTGTCGCTCCCCGCGCGGGAACGTGGATTGAAACCATACCTCTTCGAAGAACATGTCCGTTTTGGTTCGGTCGCTCCACGCGCTGGAGCGTGGATTGAAACTACGATTGGCTCGAAACGACACGGTGGCTGACGTCGCTCCACGCGCGGGAGCGTGGATTGAACTTTCCTGCAGCGAATTTTCGGCTGCCGTCTCTTCGGTGTCGCTCCCCGTGCGGGAGCATTGAGTTGACAGATGCACCTATCAGTGTCATTCGCCACAAGTGAAGGAGTTATCCTCATGTAAAGTTAGCCAATCAAACAAGAAAACTAGGATCGGTCGTTAAATCAATCAATGAGCATCTTACAGCAGCAATAGTCCCTCCGGATCGTAGCTTTTTTTCGCACCAACATGCTCGACCCGATGCTTCCAATTGCTCCCGAGCATGTAGTAACGCAGGCTGTCTTTATCCGGATCGATCGTATCTTCAAGCTTAGCTTTAAGCTGCTTAAATTGCATTGGGTCCACTAAACATTCAAATACAGAGTTTTGTACGCGTTGTCCGTAGCTGAGACAATATTTAGCCACCTGTCTCAGCCGACGTTTGCCGTCCGGTGTCATGGTTTCAACATCGTACGTGACCAGCACCATCATACGGGCGCTCCTCCTTTCATATCCTAATAGGCCCATGTCCAGGTCTTGATTTTATCTCCACAGAAAAGGCGGGTATCCATCCAGATCCCCGCGAATCGCTCGCGCTAGCAACAAAGCTTGTGCGTAAGGAAGCAGACCCAACGAGATCTTCTCGCCGAGAAACGGATGCTTGATTTCCTCCCGCTTGCGGCTCTGCCAGGCAGCTATGATGTCCTTTCGAAGTTCAGGCTTCAGTAGGACGGCTCCGTTCTCCTTGATTAAAAAATCTTTGGCACCAACCTGCTTGCGATTAATAAGCGACAGCACGAGTCTGTCGGCCATATAGCAACGCAATTCCTCCATCATATCGAGGGCAAGGCTCTGACGACCCGGTCGATCCCGATGCAAGAATCCGACGGCAGGATCCAGGCCGACTGTCTCCAAGGCGGACTGTACGTCATTACGAAGCAACGCATACAAAAAAGACAACATGGCATTAATTCGATCCAATGGAGGTCTGCGGTTGCGTCCGCGCATATAGAAGCTCTCTTTATCGACCAATATAAGCTCGTTCATCGCAGAAAAGTAACGTCTGGCTGCTTCCCCTTCGATCCCCCGCAAATCGTCCAACGTCCCAACGGTTAGCGTCCGCCGCATGTAGCGCTTCATGAACTCCAGCTCTTTGGCTACCTTGTCCGACATGATCTGCTCTCCGTGATCGCGGATGCCGCGAGACAATGCTGTTCGGCTGTTCGCGATCTTGCCAAAAACGAAGCGTGACGCATACTGTACAGCCTCAGGTCCATCCGCGATTCGGTACTGCCTGCGTCGGAGCAGTACATTGCCCCGCGCTTGGCCGACGACGCTGCCCATGAACTGGCCGCTCTCTCGCATGAACGACAGCGACACGCCGCGCTCCATACAAAGATGCATGAAGGACGGACTCGCTCCGGTGTATCCGAAGGTCACGATACTCTCCAGATTGTGAATGGGAATCTTAAATGGCGGTCGATCCTCTATCTTGAGAACAACGCTGTCCCCTTCATGGGACAAATAGCTGCCGGGCGATGTGACATACAGCGTATTTAGCAATTTGCGCATTCGAGAAGCTCCTCCTCAACCGGTCGTGTCATCGGTCATATAACTCTGCAAATAACGAGACACCGAGCCCCGCTTGAGCTTCGGTTTACAGATGCCAAGCAGCGAGCAACCACCGCACTTCGGCTCGTATAGTCCAGCCGGCGTGATCGCGGATTCGAACGTCTCGTGCATCGCTGACGCAAGCGCTGCGGTGCGCCCGCGGAGCTCGTCGTCGAATAGAACCGTGACTCGGCGTTCTCTTTCTCCGTAGAAGAGTGCACCTTCAGCTACCTGTATGTTCAGCATTTCTTCAAGCGCCATCGCCTGCCGCAGAGTTGGACCTCATCGCAGTCATCTTCCTTGCGGTTACCGCGTTTGTATTCCACAGGATAAGGAAGCCACCAGCCTCGTCTCCCCTTCAGCCTGGTCTTGTTGGCCGCGCTCTCGTCCGCTACTGCATGGAATTCGACCACATCTGAGACGCCATACAATCCAAGCCGATAAGAAACAAGGGGCATGGCTCTGGATATGAGCACATCCCCCCTGGTCTCGCTAAGCATTGGATTGTCGGCGCGGCGGTGCATCTGACCGCCTTCGTAGGTCAGTATATTGTCCTCCCATTGCTGTTCGATATGGATGAGCCCCCATTGCCGCCGGCAAAAAGCAAAGTGCTGAATACCGGAGATCATCAGCAACTCATCCTCACTATAGATTCGGACAGCCGCGCCGGTCATGATCAGCCTCTCTCTACCAAAGACACGCCTTCCGGCAGGCCTTCACGGTCGATGGCAATCTCATAGTCAGCGTAGGAGCGGACCGGACCTTCGGTCAACCGTCTGGCCGTTACCCGTTCGAACAGTTGATGCGCAGGAGCCTGCCCCAGACTGGAAGAATGCTCGAAACCCACGAGTTTCCTTACGGCCATCTGCCCGCGCGAGGCGGAGCGATCATGCTCGAACATATTCAATAGCGCTTCCCACAGTACGTCCAGATCGCTCTCGGTAAAGCCCGTCTTGGCGGCCAAATACGCGGAAATATAGCCATCCATTCGATAGAGTCCGTAAGGGATAATGTGCTTGCGTCCCATTTCCCTGTCTTTATCTGCGCCTTCCTGGGTCACGGCCTGACGAGTGATCGTGACTTCTTGGGAAAAGATCGGATCGATACTCCTGGCAAATGTGAACTGAACGGGTCCCCGAACCTGCCCGGTATTGACTTTGGTCGTCATGACCGCGCCGAAGGTACGAATGTCGAAGAAGTTGTCGCACATCCATCGCGTCAGCTTGATCGCTTCAGCGGCATCCTTGGGTTTCAGTTCCTTACTTCCGGCGTCGTCTTCGCGGACGGCACGGTATGCCTTGCGGTGCTGTTCGTTCAAGACGCCGCCTTCGGTGACATAGATGTTGAAGCCCGGTTCGCCGGCTCTTGTCAGCTCGATATAATTGCGAATTTTTCGCTTTAGGCAGACGTCGGTGACGATGCCGTGCCCAGTCTCGGGATCGATACGCGGCATATTGCCGGCATCGGGATCGCCGTTCGGATTGCCGTTGGTCACATCGAAAAACAAGGAAAAGTCAATTCTGCGTGCAAGCACGGGCGCTTCGGATTGGACAGCATTCAGATCTTTTTCGATAAGGGTCATCGTTTATCTCGCCTCTCTTTATTGGAATGGAATGAATTATTCTTCAGTCGTAGCTGCCGCGGCAGCCTCCTGCTTGGCTTCCGATGCAGCCTTGATCTGCGCGGAGAAGGCCTGTTTCTGATGATAGTAACCGAGGATGAACAGCCCCTGCCCCTCCAAACTCAGATGTTGCGGAAACTTGTCTACGCCATCCAGAATCTCCTGCATATCTCTGTCGCGGAAGTCGCCATATTTCGCCTTGCTCATGTGATGCTGCGACAGCTTGATCAGAATGGGAAATACGGCCGCAGGATTGGAAGATGCGGAGTTAAAGTAGCGATCCTTAATGGTCGCGTTTAACCGGCCGGCGCCTCCCGCAGCCTCCTGTTGGGCACGCTCCAGTACGGCGAACAGCCGTCCAAGACGGTATGCCGGCTCTGTCGTCTCCGTATTCAAGCTCATGGATAATGCCTCCTTGTCGAATTGACTGTCATGTGTGCGGACATACCTTGTCAGTTGGGCCTTCAACATCGCCGCCCGAAGCGGGCCTACGATCCCGTCCGCTCGGACTCGGTTAATGATGGAGGTATACAGGGAGTAGGGATAAGCTGACCCTTGAATGACAGCCCGGAGCAGTTCGCCGCCCAAACGGCTCGGCGGTTCGTCCCCGACCTTTTTGCCGTCGCTGCCGACGCGCCTTGTCTCCTCCAGTATGCGATAGATCGATGGCGTTCCGTCCTGCTGTCCTTCCGGCGCGGTCAATGCGTAATCCGCGGCATGCTGTCCCAATCTGCAGACCATCTGATCCAGATTCCCCTGCCAGAAAAAGCGAATGGCAACACGCGCATTGTTCGGAGAAAGTCCCAATACGTAGAATGGCGTATCGCCTTGCGGAACGGATTCAGCCCGTAGTTCTTTGCCTTGGCGCAGACGTTTGACCGCTTCCTTCAGCGATGCCGTGATAGAAGTATCTTCGTTCGCTTCATCCCGATAGGGGTTAACCATACCTGAAAAGAACTCTTCAATATCCATGGCTGCAGCCGACCTGCCGGACCAGAATACAATCGTCATATCGCCAACGAACATACGATTGCGCGGCGATGACAGCAAATGATTCAGAGCAGTCGAATAGCCGAATGCCGCAATTTTGCTGACGGGAGAGTTATAGCTCTGCTGATCCTCTTTGCCATAGGACTCTACAGCGCGGAAGTTAAAAGAGACGAGCGACGCCCCGGCCTGCTGTGCATTGCGAACGCCTTTAATCTTGTCATGCGTCTTGGCGATGGCGCTGCCCGGCATTCCGGTCACCAGACACTGCGCGTCATACTCGGAGACAGCGTCCCGGCTCTGCCGATAGCGGATCCAGGCTGTCTTGACGGCCTCTATGCTATGAATAAGGACGTCCTCTTCAGCGCCTCGTAGCCGGAAAGCCAACCCCGTATCGATCCCTTTGTCCAGATCTTCCATATAAGTCTGAAGCAAGGGCTCATTGCGCACATTCTCCGGTTGCCAACGATCAAGAAATGCCAGAACGGCCAGTGTAGCTTCGCTCAGCGAATCAGCCAGCACCTCCCGCGTCAACGCGCGAAAAGCTTCAAACTTGCGGGACGCGTCCGCTGCCTTTTTCGCTGTGAGTGCCTCGCCTTCTCCTCCTGCATAATAGCCGATTACGTACTCCGCCTTATCTGTCAAAAAGTAAGGGTTAATCCCGTTGGAACGGGACGGCTGTTCGGGCACTTGAAGCTGCAGCGGCACCCACTTCTTGCCGTTCTGCACCTTCACGCTCTTCACATCCGAGAGGCTGCCGTCCCGTTCCAGCTCCAGCACATAGGACACTTTGCCTCTGCTGAAGTACAGCTCGCTAATGCCCGAATCCGGATCCGCAGCCAGATCCTGATACCGTTGATACAGCGCTTGAACAATCAAGACGTACTCACCCCCTGGACGAAGACTCGAATTCGGGTATTGTGATAATCCCCTTTCGCATGGATGCCCGGTAAAATCTCGGCGTCATGCCGTCCCCAAAATCGATATCGTGCAGCATCCATCCCAGATCCCGGTCTGCTTCCGCGTGATAGAAAGAATTCGGCAGCTCGTCCTCAATAAGGCGAAATTGAGCCGCGAACTCCCGACACCCAAGGTAGGGACGATGGAAACACTGCCCTTGCCGGGCGCGCCGCAGGAAGATGTTGTAATGCTTCTCCGGATGATCCGATTCCCCGCGATCTTCAGTCATCTCGAAGTGGGCTTCAATGATGTATGCCGGATTGCGCAGCAGCATCGTTGCCCGCTGCTGTCGCTCCTCAGTTACGACCTGGGCAAGCGTTCCCTCTTTGCCGTTCATCACGGACCTGGCGCTCGCGGCAGAGATCTTGCCTGCTACTTCATTGCGCCGAATATTTTCAAAGCGAATCTCGTTCAGCACATGGATCTTATCCACGACCCATCGGATCGAAGGCTTCCAGTGAATGGCCTCCAGAATGCCGCGCGCCGCCGACGGCGTCATCACGTCGTAGCTGACCCTTTCGGCCTTCATCTCCGGACGTGTGAAGCAACCGTAATCGCCCCAGACATGGAGGCGGATGCCGTATCCCATCTTCCCGACCTCCTCCACCTAAAATACATACAACTCATTCTGATGATGCTCCTCTGTAAACGGCTTAATGCCAATCTCCTCGTCATACCAATGCTCAGGATTGCTCAGTTTGAAGACATCCGATCGGACCTCCACGATCTGGCCCGCTTGCCGGAAAGCTTGGAATTCCTGCGGATAAAGTTGTACCACATACGGCTGAAGCTTGCGCAATAGGCTATTGATCGTAGGAGCATGCAGCAGTGAATCAAGGTGTTCCTCGGCCGCCTTGTCCCAAGGAATAAGGACTGCGCGAGTCGGTGTGTTAATTAACTGGAACTGCTCGGCCACAGACCGAAATGGAAGCTCCACCCGGCCTGGTGGACGTTCATCCAGTTGATCCAGAATACCGTACTTATCCGTCGCATCTTTCAAGGAGCCTACCGGCTTTTCCAGCGCTTGATAAAAATAAAGTTCTCTGAAATAGGTTCGAATCGCGTCTTGAGACAAGGGTCGATCCGAATGCTCCTCCAGGACCGAGCGGGCGATGCGGGCCGTCAGTCCAAACCATCCCCGCGTGGGCGTCTCGTCCGTCTCAAACACATAGGTGTAACCGGTCTTCAGCAATCCCTCCCGGTTGCAACGCCCTGCCGCTTGAGAGATCGAGTCCAGACCGGCCAGCTCTCGATAGACAGTGGGAAAGTCCACATCCACCCCGCATTCGATAAGCTGCGTACTGATGAGCAGACAAGGAAGACCATCCATGAGACGTTGTCGAATGACCTTGAGCTTGGCGAGTCGATGCTTCGGACACATTCTGGCGCTTAGGTGAAACGCCGCCTCAGATCCGACGCGGACGCGGACTCGTTCATAAATCTTACGAGCCGCATTGCGCGTGTTGACGATACAGAGCGCCTGCCTGTTTTCTGTTAACTTGGATGCCAGCTGCTCATAATCCGTACTTCCCATGCTCCGCAATTGGACCCGTTCAAAGGGAGCGAAGCGGGCGGCGACATCGTCGACGATCTCTCGAAAAGGGAGAGGCGACATCTTCGCATCCTTGAACAAAGCAATCGAATCGGGCTGCGTAGCCGTACTGAGCACCACAGTCGAGCCGTAGTTGCGAACCAGCTCTTCAAGAGCAAAGACCGACGGTTTATAAAATTCTCCGTTCATCATCTGTGCCTCGTCGACGATAATTACGCTTTGGGACAAATTATGCAGCTTGCGACAGCGCGACCTCCGATTCGAATAGAGGGACTCAAACAATTGCACATTCGTCGTGACGACGATTGGGAAATCCCAATTTTCCTCAGCCAGCTCCAGACGAGACTTTAATTCCGGAGACCATTCTGCCGCCGCTTCCTCTGCGAGCGTACGTTCGAGCTGAACGTTCGAATGATGCTCCAGCACATATTCAGCACCCAATACCTCTCTATACACAGCCGCATTCTGCTCAATGATAGATGTGTAAGGAATGACAAAAACGATTCTTCTTAAACCATGTTTTACAGCATGACGCAGCGCAAAGCCCAAGGATAGTAAAGTCTTGCCGCTGCCTGTCGGCAACGTTAGGGTGTAGAGTCCGCGCTCCTGTTCAGCCTTCTCCATGCAAAGATGGAAAAGAGCGCTTCGCTCATGCTTGATAGGCGTATCCGGCTCTCCGAATTTGGACGACATGTAGTTCCTGTACTTCGCATAGAGCGCAGGGAAATCAGCTTGATTGTCACGAAGCCTGGTCTTCCGCTGTTCCGCATATTCCTCCGTATCCAGCGAATCCGCATCGACCAGACAAGAGAATAACATCCGGGTGAACATGGATAATTGCAGCCCGCTATGGCCTCCCCATTGAATAGGTGCCGGCAACGGTCTGCCTGCGGCGTCCGGCATAAGAAGGGAAGCAGCGGCCTCGTAGGGATATATGACCTTTTGCAGACGCTGTGCCAGGCAGGATTCATCTCCTGTCTCCGAACCGAAGTCTGTCAGACCGGCATGATGGCCAGCAATCACGTATGACAAAATCCGAGACGACAGGTTCCCCCACCGTTTTGTAATATACTGCGCCCCGGCCGTCGCGTGATCTACCGCTATAGCCGATCCCTTAAGTCGCTGCTGAAACTCTTTCGAGAACTTCCCGAAATCATGCAGCAGGCCGGCCTGCCTGCCCCACTCGCCTGCTCCGAACTTCTCCGCATATCGTCCAGCGCGGTCCGCCACACCGTCTAGATGCTTGGTTAGGAGTTGCCATCCAGCTGGATCTTCCGAATCGGTTCGATGCGCATAATACTGGATACTAAGTCCTCCATCTCGTTTTAAAAGTAGACTTATTGGCCTATTAAACAGTAATATTATTCAATATTTTAATATAATATCCTCTTTTTTACTTGTCATTTTGTGGATACTTTTTGTATCTTCATGGTAGAGAGGGGCCCTGGCATCCTCAAGGAAAATTTTAAAATTGAGATATTGAAAAACCTCACTATGTTAGACTGTAATGGCGAGCCTAAAATACTTTCGCGAACCCCAAGCGAACATGAAAATCCCGGAAGGTTCGCGCTTCAAGCGCTGCAAGGCTTTCCGGCGTTTTTTTCCCTGTACGGGCAGAACCTTCCCCTGATCTAATAAGGTTCGCAAAAAAACGCTTAAATCCCTTGCTGTGTAAGGACGAAAAGCTTTGCTGTCGCTCCCCGTGCGGGAGCGTGGATTGAAACAGCAAATGGTGGGGGTACGGAGTTACCGCAGCGCGCGTCGCTCCCCGTGCGGGAGCGTGGATTGAAACTCTCCAGTGCCCCCACGGCCTCCTCGTCCATCGTGCGTCGCTCCCCGTGTGGGAGCGTGGATTGAAACTGATAGAAGCTGCATTCGAACCCCGCCGCATCCAGGTCGCTCCCCGTGCGGGAGCGTGGATTGAAACCCCTATGGGCGTTATTTAGGCCATGACCACCGAATGTCGCTCCCCGTGCGGGAGCGTGGATTGAAACCCACTCTACCGACGTCAGCGGCTCCAGCGCCACGGTCGCTCCCCGTGCGGGAGCGTGGATTGAAACTCGATGGTGCCCAATCTTACGGACTCGAACTTTGCGTCGCTCCCCGTGCGGGAGCGTGGATTGAAACTACCGGTAACGGGGGGACAGGAAACACTTACGGAGTCGCTCCCCGTGCGGGAGCGTGGATTGAAACGCCAATGCGTTTTTGGTTGCTGCCGCCGCCGGCCAGTCGCTCCCCGTGCGGGAGCGTGGATTGAAACGTTACGCTGCAGCCGAAGACAAATGTAACAGTTAAAAGTCGCTCCCCGTGCGGGAGCGTGGATTGAAACGTCGTAGAAACGGTGTATTGATTCTGGGATGCAACGTCGCTCCCCGTGCGGGAGCGTGGATTGAAACTCCAACGTCTTCACTTTGGTAGAGCTTGAGCGTCTGTCGCTCCCCGTGCGGGAGCGTGGATTGAAACAACACGATAGCCAAACATCCAATCTGGATCACGGGTCGCTCCCCATGCGGGAGCGTGGATTGAAACAGCGTATGACACGTCTGCTGGATACTCCGTCACTTGTCGCTCCCCGTGCGGGAGCGTGGATTGAAACGCATATCTCCAATCTCGATAATCCCTCGTTGCGGGTCGCTCCCCGTGCGGGAGCGTGGATTGGAACTCTTTAACGCCGAACGCTCGCTTTGTTGCTGTCGTCGCTCCCCGTGCGGGAGCGTGGATTGAAACGGCGGTAATCTCCGCGCAATCCAGTAGCTCGCCAGTCGCTCCCCGTGCGGGAGCGTGGATTGAAACCCCTTGTGCCATGACTGCAGCATGTAAAGTTCGGCGTCGCTCCCCGTGCGGGAGCGTGGATTGAAACGCCTCGTGCATGGCGATTGCGTCAGGATCGTGGTTGGTCGCTCCCCGTGCGGGAGCGTGGATTGAAACCTTGTGCTGTTGCGCCATTTGTGTAAACGGCCCGGAAGTCGCTCCCCGTGCGGGAGCGTGGATTGAAACGTTCCATACGTAGTCCACTTCATCACCTACCAGAAGTCGCTCCCCGTGCGGGAGCGTGGATTGAAACGTCGTGTCGATCCGGTAGCCCTTGCGTTCGAACAGTCGCTCCCCGTGCGGGAGCGTGGATTGAAACTTGCCGCCTCGCATGAACAAGGCTCGCGCCGAGGCAGTCGCTCCCCGTGCGGGAGCGTGGATTGAAACATGTGCTGATAGCCGAAGCGCCGGTGCTCCATGGTCGCTCCCCGTGCGGGAGCGTGGATTGAAACTTTTATTTATTGTCCTGATCGCAGATACGGCATTTTCGCTCCCCGTGCGGGAGCGTGGATTGAAACTTCCAGCTTGTTGTGGATCGTCATTAACTGCGTAGTCGCTCCCCGTGCGGGAGCGTGGATTGAAACATTATTGTTTGTATGCTTTTGATATGCTTCTGCGTCGCTCCCCGTGCGGGAGCGTGGATTGAAACCAGACCCGGCGAGCATCACTTATAGCGATGCTGGTCGCTCCCCGTGCGGGAGCGTGGATTGAAACGCATCGTTCACCGTTTATCACTCCGTATGCCTGGTCGCTCCCCGTGCGGGAGCGTGGATTGAAACCATTTGCGGACAAGCTCCGGCTTTATCCCGAGCTCGTCGCTCCCCGTGCGGGAGCGTGGATTGAAACTTTTAAAATGCGATCGTTTTGCATCACCCAGGCCCGTCGCTCCCCGTGCGGGAGCGTGGATTGAAACTTTTAAAATGCGAGCGTTTTGCATCACCCAGGCCCGTCGCTCCCCGTGCGGGAACGTGGATTGAAACTGCACTTGGATGAGCCGGCCGGCCCACCGCCATGTCGTCGCTCCCCGTGCGGGAGCGTGGATTGAAACCCAGTCCGGTTACCGCCGAACGCCCACTTGTTGGTCGCTCCCCGTGCGGGAGCGTGGATTGAAACGTCTCCCTGAACACCTGCATGAACAGGTGAATGTGTCGCTCCCCGTGCGGGAGCGTGGATTGAAACGAAAGCGTTGTGCGATCAATCTGGACATGCTGCGCGTCGCTCCCCGTGCGGGAGCGTGGATTGAAACTACTCCCCCTGGAGTCGATCAGCTCGGCCAGGATGTCGCTCCCCGTGCGGGAGCGTGGATTGAAACTACTCCCCCTGGAGTCGATCAGCTCGGCCAGGATGTCGCTCCCCGTGCGGGAGCGTGGATTGAAACGTCCAAAGTGATCTGTGTTAGGACGTGTAGGCCGCGTCGCTCCCCGTGCGGGAGCGTGGATTGAAACTGCTATGTAAATGAGGTTTCAACACATGGTGTTTAGTCGCTCCCCGTGCGGGAGCGTGGATTGAAACCACTCATTCAAGTGGTTGCAGGCGCGCCGGTCAAGGTCGCTCCCCGTGCGGGAGCGTGGATTGAAACCGCTGCTGTCCGCCACGGGAGCAGCTTGCCCGACGTCGCTCCCCGTGCGGGAGCGTGGATTGAAACTGACTAACTTCGTCGACTCCATCTTTGCCCCCGTGGTCGCTCCCCGTGCGGGAGCGTGGATTGAAACGGATATGTGCCGATCGAAGTCATTGAATTGGTTGGTCGCTCCCCGTGCGGGAGCGTGGATTGAAACCCATCTATCTGACCGGATAAGAGCCCTCTGTTTGCGTCGCTCCCCGTGCGGGAGCGTGGATTGAAACAGCGCTCATGCTTTCGTAGATCATTCCGCCGTCCGTCGCTCCCCGTGCGGGAGCGTGGATTGAAACCACTTAGAATAGAGCGGAGGGCTTAACGTGGGAAGTCGCTCCCCGTGCGGGAGCGTGGATTGAAACTTTTTAAACTGGTCCTTCCACTCTTCCGGCAGCGCGGTCGCTCCCCGTGCGGGAGCGTGGATTAAAACATATTCGGGAGCTGGCACGGCTGGCGGACGCTGGACGTCGCTCCCCGTGCGGGAGCGTGGATTGAAACACGTTCTGTTGCTGCCGGCGTTTACGTTCCCGGATGTCGCTCCCCGTGCGGGAGCGTGGATTGAAACCAGCAATGCATACCGCCTAGCGTGCGATTCAACCTCGTCGCTCCCCGTGCGGGAGCGTGGATTGAAACTTTGACACGCCGTCCGGTGCGGGAGCGGCCGACGACGTCGCTCCCCGTGCGGGAGCGTGGATTGAAACGTCAGCTGCTGCACGCTCTTCGGGTTGTCCAAGCCGTCGCTCCCCGTGCGGGAGCGTGGATTGAAACGTTCGAGATCATCGATGAGGGCGCAGATGGCGAGGTCGCTCCCCGTGCGGGAGCGTGGATTGAAACCAACAACTCGTCAATGTTGCCTTTAACCGTATCCAGTCGCTCCCCGTGTGGGAGCGTGGATTGAAACATGACAGGGGCGTACGCGATGACGCTTAATGCGGTCGCTCCCCGTGCGGGAGCGTGAATTGAAACACGAAGATGCTCGACACGATGACCCGGCTGTGGGACGTCGCTCCCCGTGCGGGAGCGTGGATTGAAACACCGCCCCGCCCTGCGGCCGACTGGCGGTCGTCGTCGCTCCCCGTGCGGGAGCGTGGATTGAAACCATCAAGCATGCTGTATAGCTTCTTTGGTTTGTGTCGCTCCCCGTGCGGGAGCGTGGATTGAAACCTTCGGGATAACGAAACGACCAAGGTCATCCACGTCGCTCCCCGTGCGGGAGCGTGGATTGAAACAGACGTTTAAGTACATCTAATGCCAACTTGACCGTGTCGCTCCCCGTGCGGGAGCGTGGATTGAAACTTTATTGTTGGGGCGTGTAGATCCCGGCTGCTACGTCGCTCCCCGTGCGGGAGCGTGGATTGAAACCTCTGTCTCGTCATCGCGAAAAGGGATCTCCGGGTCGCTCCCCGTGCGGGAGCGTGGATTGAAACCGCAAAAGCATCAACCTTGGCGGCGGCGTCAAGCTGGTCGCTCCCCGTGCGGGAGCGTGGATTGAAACAATGAATAGTTATTGTTGACTTTGTCATACACTCGTCGCTCCCCGTGCGGGAGCGTGGATTGCAACGCTAAATGGGTCACAGAGACGCGCAAGAAGACGGGTCGCTCCCCGTGCGGGAGCGTGGATTGAAACAGCATCGCCGTCGCGGACGAATCAAAGGTCGTGGGTCGCTCCCCGTGCGGGAGCGTGGATTGAAACAACGACGTGAATAGCGCGGCTGAACTCGCTGAAGGTCGCTCCCCGTGCGGGAGCGTGGATTGAAACGATCCAGATCTCGGCGAGCCTCAACCTCAACATTCGTCGCTCCCCGTGCGGGAGCGTGGATTGAAACCTCGGCTGGGTGCTATGGTCCGCGCCTTCGGATCGTCGCTCCCCGTGCGGGAGAGTGGATTGAAACTTCAATGGAAGCGGAACGGAGATCGCCAGCAAGACCGTCGCTCCCCGTGCGGGAGCGTGGATTGAAACATCTTCGACCCAGATCGCGCGCATGAGCTGATCGAGTCGCTCCCCGTGCGGGAGCGTGGATTGAAACATCAATGCTGACGAAGAGCTCGGCGGCAATGAACGACGTCGCTCCCCGTGCGGGAGCGTGGATTGAAACCAAACATTAATAACGATCATTCTGATTCGCTCCGGGTCGCTCCCCGTGCAGGAGCGTGGATTGAAACATAGAAAAGAAAACGCGCGGCTCCAGGACGAAGCCGTCGCTCCCCGTGCGGAGCGTGGATTGAAACATGGCAAGCGGCAGATAACCGTAACGGGCATCGTTGTCGCTCCCCGTGCAGGAGCGTGGATTGAAACGAGATATGCTTCAACGTCCTAATTTCCGACTTCAAGTCGCTCCCCGTGCGGGAGCGTGGATTGAAACCGAGATCTGGATAGCCATTGCGGCGTAGTCGACATGTCGCTCCCTGCGCGGGGGCGTGGATTGAAACCAATTGAATCAAGATGTGCGGACGACCGCATCGCGTCGCTCCCCTTGCGGGAGCTGGATTGAAACTTCACGGATGACCTCAATCGGCGTAATGCCCGTGCGGGAGTGTGGGTTAAAACCTTCAGCAAATCGGCTTGTAATGCCACCAGAAACCCTCGCCTCCCTGCGCGGGAGCGTGGACTAAAACCCTCATGCCTGGCACGCAGTACATAGCACCTCAGCTCGCGCCCTGTGAGGTATGAAATGAAGCACAGTGCTTTACATGGAACGACATGCGGGAGCGTGAATTGGAAATAATCGATTAGCCGCACCATCATTTCATTAGTCGCTCCCTGCGCGGAAGCGGCTAGTGCAGGTTGCCCCACCTCTCTGGCAGCGGCTCTGAAGCTTCGAATTTAGCTCTTTTAAAAAATTGCCTTTAAAACGTTTGCTTCATCCCAAGCAGCAAGCCCCGCTCCGCGACACGATGGCCGCAGGCGGGGCTGCTTGAAAATTATTTACTTATATTCAATCGTAACGGTCAATGAATGCCCATGACTTCGGACCCGCTCTCGGAAAACGCGCAGAACGCATTCAACGGGCGTTCAAGCTGCATTTATGCCCGGTTCGCACGAACGTCCGCACGCCTTCATTCCCAACGCATCGCCGCAGTCCCATCTCAAACGGATGTCGACTCAACGACGATGCTGCAGGTGACGCAATCCGACCCGTATGGCTCCAGCACGCGCATGCCCGTCTCCTCCGGCGGCAGCGCCAGATTAAACGCATTGGTCACGCAGGTGTAAGGCTCTGGGCAAACGAAGCCCTGTCGGCCGTCGCCATTGTGCAGCACCCAAGTGCCGAAGGCGCGATCCGCGCGATAGCGCACGCGGATGCCGGCCTCTGGATCGGTCAGCACCGCTTCGTTGGCGCCTTCGTCGGCGGCTTTGAAGACGTCGTCCAATACGGCGCCGCCGATCGGCATCCCCTGCCGAAGCTGCGCGCCCCGCGCATCCTCCGCCAGCTCGCCCGTCGGCAAGAAGCGCGCGTCCAGCCGCCATCTGCGCCCGACCGGCGCCGCAAACGTACAGGACGCGGGCGACAAAGCCGCGCCCAGCGGGAAGTTGAAGGCCGTGTGATAGCCGAGCCCCCACGGAAACGCGGCATCGCTCTCGTTGTGCACATCGATCCGCTGGATAAGCGCATTGTCCAGCAGCTCGACCCGCATGACGAGCCGGAAGCGATGCGGGAACTGCGCCGTCACTGACGGATGATGCGCGGAATCGAACGCCGTGACCAGCCGCGCGCTCTCTTCGTCACGGCCGCAGGAGACGACCTCCCACGCCTTGTCGTGCACGAAGCCGTGCGCGTGGCTGCCGGTCGCCGGATCGTTGACTTCGAGCCGATACGTTCTGCCGGCGTATTCGAACGAACCCCCGGCGATGCGGTTCGGCGGAAACAGCACCGGAATACCGTACAGCATCGGCGCGGACTCGTACGCCTCGACCGACGCAGGCGTCCGCAGCAGCTCCAGTCCCGATGCCTTGCAGCGTAGCGAGACGACGCGGCTGCCCAGGGCGGGGACGATCGTCGCCTGCAGAAGCTCGTTCTCGATCAGGACGCCCGGCCGTCCCAGCCAGGCGACGACGCGGCCGCCATGAATATCGTCCGGCCCCACGGCGTCAGATCCGCTCGACCGAGCCGCTCAGGACGGACCGGTGGATGGCATGCACCAGCTTCGTGTTGAGCAGGCCCGCGGCCGCGCCCGACTCCGGCGTCGTGCCGAGGCGGACATGGTCGACGAACGCGTTCAGCATATAGCTCGGCGCGGAGGTGAACTGGCCGTTGATCGGCGTGCCGAGCGTATGCATATGGCTGTAGACGCCTCCGGCCTTGCGCACCATTTGATCGGACAGGTCCACGTACAGCGCGCCGTCGTCCCCGATGATCTCGTACTTGAAGTCGTAGATCAGCGGCATCGACTCGGGCAGCACCCAGCTGGTGGTGAACGTTGCGTGCGTGCCGTCGCCGAAGCTGACGACCGACTGGATCGAATCGTACGTGTCGATGCCCATGCCGACGAGCTTCTTTTTCGTGCCGACGGCGTAGACGCTGACGGGCATCGCCGTCTTTTTCAGCCACAGCGCGATATCCGTCGCGTGCGGCAGCAGGAACCAGCCCGGCGACGAGCCTTTCGACCACTTGAGCATCTGCGTCGGGACGAAGATCGTATCGTTGAGACGCGCGTTGATCGTGAGGATGTCGCCGATCTCGCCGCGCTCGACCGCTTCCTTGACGGCGACGAACGGCGTGTTCCACCGGTTCTCGAACGCCACCATGCACGTGACGCCGGCACGGTCGACCGCCGCTTTCATTTCCTCCGCTTCCTCGACCGAAGTGGAGAACGGCTTTTCGACCATGAAATGCAGCCCGTGCTCCGCCGCCAGCATGACCGGCTCTTTATGGAGGAAGTCAGGCGTCGCGATAACGAGCGCGTCCAGCTTTTCGCCAGCGATCATGTCGCGGACGTCCGCATAGCCGGGAACGTTATAGCGCGCCTTGCTCTTCTCCAGCGTAGCGGCAAAGGCGTCGCTTACAGCGACGAGCTCCGCGTACGGATTTTGCAGCAGCGTGTCCGCGAACAAGCTGCCCCGGATGCCCATGCCGACGATGCCGAATCTGATTTTTCCCTTTTCCATAGCTGATAGCTCCTCTTAGAGAACGTAGGATGAGTGCTGCATTTGCATTTGCTTGCGTTATTTAACTGCGCCTGCCGTCATGCCGCTTACGAGATGCTTCTGCAGCAGCCAGAACGCGACGACGATCGGCAATGTCGTCATGACCGAACCGGCCATGAGATAGTCCCAGTTGACGACATACTGCCCCTGAAAGCTGGCGATGCCGACCGAGAGCGTCCACTTGTCGTAGTCGCTGAGGAACGTCTGCGCGAACATGAATTCGTTCCAGCTCGTCAGGAAGGAGAAGACGGCGGTCACCACGAGCCCCGGCAGCGTCAGCGGCAGGATCACCCGGACGAACGTCGTCCAGCGCCCCGCGCCGTCGATGGAAGCAGCCTCGTCGATAGCCGTCGACACGCTGTCGAAGTAGCCCTTGAGCATCCACGTGCAAAACGGAATCGCGATCGTCGCATAAGCGATCACCAGGCCGAAATAGGAGTTCAGCAGGTGGTAATCCTTCATGATGAGATAGAGTGGGATAATAAGCAGCGAGCCTGGCAGCATCTGCGTGAGCAGGATGATATAGCCGATGCTCATGCGGCCCCGGAATTGGAACCGCGACATCGCATAGCCGCCAAGCGCGGATACGATCAGCGACAGCACCGTCGTAAGCAGCGAGACAATCGCCGTATTTTTGAACCAGGAGATGAAGTTCACGTTCGGGTCCGCCTTCGCGTTCAGCATGCCTTTGTAGCCCTCGGCGTTCAGATGCTGCGGCAAATACTGCAGCGGCTTGCTGTAGATCTCCGCCTGCGGCTTGAGCGAGGTCAGGATCATCCAGACGAACGGCGCGATTGCGAACAGGGAGATCAGGATGGCGGCGATATAGACGATGGGCATGTTTCTTTTTTTCACGCCGATTCACCCGCCTTCGTAGCCTTCATGTAGAGCACGGTGAAGACGACCGAGATGAGCAGCAGGAACATGCCCGCTGCCGCTGCGAGACCGAAGTCGAACGACTTGAAGCCGGCGCGGTAAATGAAAATCGTCAATAGCTCCGTCGCGCGGCTCGGTCCGCCGCCCGTCAGCACGTATACGATGCCGAAGTCCTTGACCGTCCAGATGACCAGCAGCAGGAACACGATGACGGATACGGGCTTCAGCGCCGGCAGCGTTACGCTCGTGAACTGCTTCCAGGCCGAGGCGCCGTCGATGCTCGCCGCTTCGTAATGGTCCTTAGGAATGCCCTGCAGACCGGCGAGCAGCATGATCGCGGCGAACGGGAAGCCCTTCCACACGTTGACGAACATCGCGGCCCACAGCGCCGTGTCGGATTCGCCCAGGAAGGCCAGAGGGTTCGACAGAATGTTCATTTTGAGCAGCACGTCGTTGACGACGCCGAATTGATAGTCGAAAATGAGGATGAAGACCAGGCAGGTGACGACCTCGGGAACGGCCCACGGGATGATGACCAGCGCCCGGACGAGTCCGCGGCCCTTGAATGGCGTGTTGAGCAGCACGGCGGTACCGATGCCCAGCACGAAGCGCAGGACGACCGTGACGAAAATGTACAGAAACGTAATGCCGAGCGACTGCCAGAAATATCCTGAATCCATCACCGCCGCATAATTGTCCAATCCGACGAAGGGGTGTCCCTCCGCAATCGGACGCGCGACCTTCCAATATTGAAAGCTCATCAGCGCCGCCTTCAGAATCGGGTACAGCAGCACCAGGCCGACCGCCAGCGCGAGCGGCGCGATAAATAAATAGGCGGCCCTGTTCTGCTTCAGTCTCCGCCATTCGGAGCGCCAAAAACCCGTCTTAGGCGCTGCGCCTGTCTGCTGCGTCGGCAAGGAGGGCTGTCCGAGAAGCGCGTTGTCGTTGTTCATTTCCTTCCTCCTCGCAGGCGTCGAATCCGGCGGCGGGGGGCCGCCGGACCGCCTGACGAATTAATTCATCGCTTTTTTCATCTCTTCTGCCGCCTTGTCGAGCGAGGACTTCGCGTCTTGCTTGGCGACGAACATATTTTGCGCGTAGTTGATCAGCGTCTGGTTCAGCGTGCCGAGCTCGGGGATCGGCGGATCCATGACGGCCGGGGCGTACACGTTTTGCTGGAAGTCGAAAAATTGTGCGGCAAGCGGGTTCGCCTGGGCATACGCTTCCGTACCTGCGTAAGCCTTGCTGCTCGGAATCATGCCGGATTGCGAGACGATCTCCTGCGCCTCTGCGGAAGCCATCCACTTTAGGAAGTTCCAAGCCTCGTCCGGATACTTGCTGTTCGCGGAGATCATGGCGACGAGCGGATAGTTATGCGGATTCGGCTTGTACGTCTGGCCTTCGTATTCGACGGAAGGCTGCGGCATCAGGCCGAGATCGTCCATCAGCGCCGCGTCGCGCTCTCTTGTCATGCCGATGAACCACGGGCCGTCCATCATCATCGCGGCCTGGCCGTTCCAGAACATCTCGCGGCTGACCTTCTTGTCCCGTGTGCCCGGAGGCGTCGCTTGCGGATTGTTGATGAGATCCTGCCACCACTCGGCCGCCCAGACGTTGGCCGGCGAGTTGACGTTGATCCGGTCGGCCGTATAAGGGCCGGACTCGCCGTCGCCGAAGAAAATGCCGCCCGATACCGGCCTCGCTACAAGTCGATACCATTCGGAAGCGACGAACGGGTGCGAGCCTACGACGCTCGAAAATCCGTATTGATCGACCGTGCCGTCTCCGTCCGTATCGACGCCCAGCTTGATCGCGGCCTGCTTGAAGTCCTCCAGCGTCTTGATCGAAGCGGGATCGATGCCCGCCTTCTGGAACAGCGACTTGCGGTAAAAGATGCCGGTCGTACCCCAAGCGTAATCGGATAACGCATAATAAGAGCCGTTTACCTTGCTGAGCTCCTGGCCGACGAGATCCGTCTCCAGCTCCGTTCCTTTGATACGGTCGTCCAGATTCAAGAAAGCGCCTTTTTCCCCTTGCAGCGCGTTATAGGTCGCGATGTTCTCCGGGTAGACCTGGACGATGTCGCCCTGCGTGCCCGCGATGATCTCGGTGGTCAGCTTGTCCCAGAAGTTTTCGTAGTCCGTGCCGTGCACCGTGATTTCGACGTTAGGGTTCGCTTCGTTGTACTTTTGGATCAAGGCGTCGATCGCTTTCTTGTGAGGCGCTTCCGCATAGACGGAAGTTTCGAAGGAAAGCTTGATTTTCTCCGTGCCCGCCGAGCCGCTTCCCGCCGCGTTCGCATCGTCTCCCCCGTTTGAGCATCCCGCCAGCGCGACCGTACCGACCGCGCTAGCCGCCGTCAGCAGCGCCAGGCTCCTCTTGAATCTGTTTTTCATCGATTGACCTCTCCCTCTTCGTATCGATTGTCGACCTGGCCAGCCTGCCGCCAAGTCGTGCCTTAATCAAATCATCGCCGACGGGCCCGCACAACAAACCATTTTCTCCGACACAACCAATCGGACAATTTCATGTCATCGTAAGCGTTATTACCATGGTACGTTTAATGACATGAACCAATCATACGTTTTATCGCCTTAACCAACCTAATTCCACCTGCCAACTTTTTTCTCCATGGCAAAAAAGCCCGTCATATCAACGTTCTCATGCGGTTTGGCGACAAAAACGAACAATCCGGCCGCGCATGTAAGCGTGACCGGATTGCGATTTGCAGCGAGCCGTTTACCCCTGCTTTTCCTTGCGGTAATCGATCGGCGGCACGCCGACGATTTTTTTGAACGTACGGGCGAACGAGATCGGACTGCTGTATCCGATCCGCTCGGAGATCTCCTGGATCGGCAGGCTCGTCTCGACGAGCAGCTGCTGGGCATGGCGAATGCGCAGGTCGATCAGGAAATCGACGAACTTCAAGCCGAATTCTTCCTTGAACAGCCGACTCAAATATTTGCCGCTGATGCCGAACTTGTCGCTGAGATAGTCGAGCGACAGCTCGGGGCGCGCGAAGTCGCTCTCGATATACGCCTTGACCTCCTTAATGAGCACGCCCTGGTTCCGCGATTCGCGGGACTGCTCCACCCGCTCCTCGAAAGCTTCGAGCGCCTCGAAAAAAGCGTGCGCGATGTCGCCCATCATCTCGACCTCGGCCAGCGTCTTGGCGAGCGCCGGCATGACGTCCGTGCCCCACAGCCGCCGGTACTCGGCGCTCATGCCCTCCACGGCCCGGCCGAGGTTAAAGATCAAGTAGTTCATCACCTGCCCGATATCCTCGCGCGACGCCCGGTCGAGCTCCATCTGCCGGATCAGCGAACGGAACTCCGCCCGCCACTTTGCGTCCGACAGACGCAGCAGGTCGACGATGCCGTCGATCCGCTGCAGGTGGCGGAACACCTCGCCCCGGCCTGTCGGCCCGCCCGTATGCTTCAGAATCCGGTTGTTGCCTTCAATGGACTTGTATTGCAAAGCGGCTAGCGCTTCCTGGTAGGCGTCGTGAATATTTTCCGGACGCAGCGCCGGTTCTCCCAGCCCGATCGTCATCTCGAACGGCATGTCGTCCCGGATGCGCGCATGCCACGCCCCGATCAGCGCGGGCATCGCCTCGTCCGGCTCGTCCCCTTCGCACATGAGCATGACCGCGAGCTGGTTCGCCATCGTCCAGAGCATCCATACCCGGCAGCCATCGGCCTGTTCCGTCAGTCCGCCCACGACCGATTCGACGGCCTTTTTCCAGCGGTCCTGCTCCTCCTGGCCGTACGTCCGCCGCCACTCCGCGCTGCGGTCGATCTCCAGGACGACGACGAACACTTTGCCGAACGCCGGATACATGCCGTGCTGATCCGCCGTACCCGCCCACTCCTCCGGTCCGACCTGGCGAATGCCTTCGAGAAGACCGTACAGGTAGAAGTTCCGCTTGACCTCCAGGTCCTGCTGGAGCTGCAGCTGGAACCGGCTGTTCTGATCGATCATGTTTTCCATCATCGAATGGATATATCTAAATTCTCCGCCGTAGCGCTCATCGCCGTCCTTGACCTGTCCGCTGCCGGGCGAGTAGCGCTCCAGCTGAGCGACCAGATTGCGGATCGGACGGTAATTCTGCCGAGTCATCCATACGATCCAACCGAGCGCCAGCACGCAAACGAGCAAGCCCAACACCAGCCAGACGTTGAAAAGAGACAGCAGGAACGTGATCCACTTGCCGTCGTTCCACTCGCTGACGAGGCGCCAGCCGGTATAGTCGGACACCGATGCGGACGCGAGCGTCTTGCTGGCTTTGGGCGCGACGTCCGCAGGGTCCGTGTGTAACAGGTCCTGTCCGGCCCCGTCGTACAGATGCAGCTGCGTGACCGAGGCGTCGTACATATCCCGGACGAGCTGCTGGAGGGAAGCCGCGTTGACGTTGATGACGATCAGCCCGTAGCGTCCCGAGAAGATGGACACGCTCCGCGTCAGCGTCACGACCGGCGTCCCCGTTTCCGAAGGCAGCTCCTTATACAGCCGCAGATCGGACCATTTGCTGTTGGGCGACTTCAGGCTGGATTCTATAAAAGGTGCGTCGGGGTAGCGGCTGAGCGGATAGGTCGTGCTCATGTTCAGGACCATGCGGTCGTCGGCCCGGACCATGTAGATGGAATGGATGAGCGGATTGGCGATCTTGAGCTCGGACAGCTCGTTCATGACATCGACTTGAAGCGACAGATTCGCTGCCGTAGGCTCCGAAAAATACCGCAGCACGGTGCGGTTGCGCAGCATCTCCAGCGTGATCTTCTGGTCGATCGCCGTCAGCGACGCGTCCACGACAAGCTGCGCCTGCCGGGTCACGTAGTCGTTGGTCTTGCGGGCGGCATCTTGATTGCGGCTGTTCAGAATTTGAAAAAAAATAAAAAACAGAAAAGCGGTCAGGATGAAAAACGCCGGCAAATAAGACAGCAGCATCTTGCCAAACCAGGTCCGGCTGCCGCCCGTTCTCTCTCTAAGAAGCTTGAACCCCATCCTCTACGCCCCTTCTTCTGGCTGCGATTGCGGATTTTGCACGTTTATTCGTACAAGACATGGCTCTCGAACCCGCCGTCCGTCGGCACCACGTGGTAGTAGGTCGTTCCCGGCAGAAACTTGAGCTCGCGGCCGTCCCGGTAGATGCGGATAATGTCGCCCGGCGCCCGCTTCCACTCGCAGGCGATCGCGCGCCCCTCCTGGAACAGCATCGCCTCGCCGCCGGATTTCAGATCAATCTCGAGCCGGCCGTAATCGTCGTAGGCATGATGCTTGGCCGACAGGACAACGAGGTTCGCGGCCGTGAGCTGGCGCGAATTGTTGAGGTCGATATGCGGCTGGCCGTTGATCGAGCGGGCGTATAGCTGCGTGGCGGCATCGTACTTGTAAGACACCTTGTAGTCCGACAATTGGAACTTAAGGTTGATCTCCGTGGCGGCGGGCTCTCCGATCACGTCCGGCGTCGGATCGAACTGTACCAGCGGCACGCTCGCCGTCTCGTCGTACTTCATCTTCTGCGCGCCCGTATACAGCTTTTCTTGCGTGGAATATAGGTTATGCGGCGCTTTACGGTCTTTGCTGCGGTAAAAATAGGCGCCGGCATTGTTGATCTCGTCCATGTCGGCCTTGCCCGAGTGCTGCAGGATGGCGAGCGCGTCGTTGCTCGCGCCCGCGTGGACGAGGACGCCGCCGTAGGTCTCCCCGAGATCGATCAGGTACGGACGGATGCTGCGGATCGGACCGATCGGATCGTCGAACGTCTGGCTCTGGAAGATCGCGACGAGCCGCGTGATGCCGCCCTCGGCGAGAATCTCCCACACCGTGTCGGCATGCGTCAGGCCGGACTGGGGCCGCGCAGCCTTGAAGTTGTTGATCATGACGCTGAGCGGCCTGCGGGTAATGGCCTGCTCCGTCGGCAGACCGGTGAGCGGCGCGAGGAATGCGGCGGTCGGATCGGCAGCGGTTGCGGTCGGATCGGCGGAAGCCGAGCTCGTCTGCGAAGCCGTCGCGCTATCGACCGGGGCCAGCGCGGGCTCGTCCTTGGCGGCGCCGCAGCCGGTAACGAGCGCGGCCAGCAGCGATGCGGCGGTCAGCGCGAGCGCGGCGCGGCGCACGGGGCTGGGGTAGCGTAAAGTCATCCGTTATCCTCCATGTCGTCGGTCGGTACGTTCCGAACTTGATTCTACTATTAAACCATAACCGCCACCGCTTGTCTCGGTCGTGGGGTCCAGGAGCAAGCGGGCGGCCGGGCGGATCCTGTCGCTTTGCGGCGTGTGCAACGTTTGCGTATGTCGCGTTGCAAAGCAACTGTGTTATAATGGGTGAAACCGGTTTTTCAAACCATTGATCGTTGAGGGAGAGGGATTTCGTTGCCGGAGGGAACCTCGCGGAAGGTGACTATACAGGATATCGCCGACGCCGCCCAAGTGGCCAAGTCGACCGTGTCCAAGGTCATTAACGATTCGCCAAAAGTATCGGACCAAACCAAGAGCCGGATCTGGGGCATCATCCGCGAGATGAATTATACGCCCAGCAGTCTTGCCACGCAGCTGGCCAAGCAAACCAGCGGGAATATCGGCTTGTTGATCGACTTATCCAGAGAGCATGAGTTTCTCGATCATTTTTTCTTCAATATAATAGGCGGCATCGAGAGTTCGCTCATCGAGCGCAAGTACGAGCTGACGATCTCGAACATCCAGCAGCCCGACCGTCCCGAACAGCACTTCATGAAGCGTCTTGTTCTGAACCGGCGTGTGGACGGTCTGATCGCCAACAATTCGGTGCTGACCGAGCCGCTCTGCGAGGAGCTGCTGGCGCACCGCTTCCCGTTCATCTCGATCGGCGAGGTGCAGTCGCCGGTCAGCTGGGTGGACTTCGACAACGAGGCCGGCGGACATATGCTTGCGGCGCATCTGCTGGAGCGCGGATACCGGCGCCTAGCTTTCTTCGCCGGCGAGCGCGACGAGAAGCTCTTCGTGCGGCGCTTCGGCGGCTTCGCCCGCGCGCTCGCGGAGGCCGGCTTGCCGGCGCCGGACGAAGCGGACTTCCGCGGCCTCGCGGACACGGACTCGGGCTACGCGCTCGGCCTTCGCATGCTGGATCTGCCGGCCGAAGAGCGCCCCGATGCCGTCGTCTGCATGAGCAACTACGCCGCGTTCGGCCTGCTCAAGGCGGCCCGCGAGCGCGGCGTCGACGTGCCGGGCGATCTCGGCATCGCCGCCTTCGACGATTATCCGATGTCGCCGTTCACGACGCCGCCGCTCACATGTCTCAAGATCGATACGTTCCAGCTGGGCGTGTCGGCCGGCGAGCTGCTTCTCGAGCAGCTGCGGGATCCCGACATGCCGCTGCAAAAGCGCTTGCTCGAGCCGCAGCTGATCGTGCGGGAGTCCACGCGTTCGGTGACGGCGGCTGACGGACAGGCCGTTTGATCTACGGCAACGGAGCTCTGAGGCTGCTGAATCTTAATCGGGCCGGTTTAACGACTCTCCTTTATGCCGAAGCCACCTTTTCTAGCCCGGATGCCAAAGCCGTCTTTCCTAGCCCGGTGGCGAAGCCGTCTTTCCTAGCTCGATGACGAATTCGTCTTTCCTGGCCCGAATAATGGTTAAAAGGCAGTTATTTTCGCAAAATGCCCTTGCTCATCCAAGATAGCGGTCAAAAGGCAGTTATTCAGCGCCCCGGGGCTTCATCGAGCAGCTTTGAACAAAATTAAATGCCTTTTGACCGTTAATGCCGTTTCAACACCCTCTTTCGTTCGATTTAGCTGCCTTTCAGCAATTATCGCTGCCACTTCGCATTCGTAGAAAAACCTGCCTTCTCCCTCTTTACGGGAACGGACAGGCTTTTTCGCTTATCGTCTTAGTACGAAGCCGCCTTTGCCTAGCCCGGATGCCGAAGCCACCTGTTCCTAGTCCGGATGCCCAAGCTGCTTTCCTAGCTCGGTGGCGAAGCCGTCTTTCCTAGCTCGGTGGCGAAGCCGCCTTTCCTAGCCCGGATGCCAAAGCCGTCTTTCCTAGCCCTGTGGCGAAGCCGTCTTTCCTAGCCCGGATAATGGTTAAAAGGCAGTTATTTTCGCAGAAATCCTTTAATCATCCAAGATAGCGGTCAAAAGGCAGTTATTCAGCGCCCCGGGGCTTCATCGAGCAGCTTTGAACAAAATTAAATGCCTTTTGACCGTTAATGCCGTTTCAACACCCTCTTTCGTTCGATTTAACTGCCTTTCAGCAGTTATCCGCCGCCCTCCCCACACAGTGCAAAAGCCTGCCGCTCCCATTCGGGAACGGACAGGCTTTTTTTCGCTGCCCCTTAAAGATCCTTCCACTTCGCCACGGTCACGTTCACCGTCTGCGCGCCGCCGCTCGGCGTCAGCGTGCGGTTGGCGATATCCGCACCGCTCGACGTCGCTTCCACCGACGCCCACGTGCCGCGCGTCAGCTTGTACGTATACGCCGTGCCCGGCGTCAAGCTCAGCGTGATGCTGTACACCCCGTCCGTGCCTTTCGTCAGCTGATAGGCGGGATCGGCCGCGTTCCAGCTGTTAAAGCTGCCCGACAGGTACACCGGTCCGCTCGCCGGCGTGTTCGACGGCACCGTCACGCGGAACGTCACGCTGTCCGCCTGCGGCTCGCCCGCCGTCTTCGTGCCGCCGACCAGCGTCCATACGCCGCTGTCGAAGTGATAGTTGCTGCCGCCGTTGTTGTCCCACGTACCGCTGCCGTTGTTAAACGCCGCCGTCAAGCCGGCCGCGCCGTTCAGCGGAATCGTGATCGACTTGTAGCCCGGATAGGTCGTCGATGCCGTCATTTGTACGCCGGGAGACGTCGTCCAGGTGGTCGAGTTGTCCAGCTTGTAATGAATATAGGCGTTGGTGTAAGCCGTGTTCTTGTAGAAGATCGTCACGCTGCCGCTGCCCGCAGGCGTCGTAACCGTCGCCGCTGTGCTCGCCGCCGACGCGTTGCCCGCCGCATCCAGTGCCTTGACCGTATAGCTGTAGGTCGTGCCCGCTGCAGCCGTGCTGTCCGTGTACGACGTCGCATTGCCCGCCGCGCTGCCGATCTTCGTGCCGCCGCGGTAGATGTCGTACGCCGTCACGCCGACATTGTCCGTCGACGCCGTCCACGTCACGTTGACCGTCGTTGCGGACGAGGCCGTCGCGGTCACGCTGCCCGGCACGGTCGGCGCCTGGCTGTCCACGTTCGGCGCGCCCGCCGCGATGTTGCCCGTCGGCGTGTACGTCCACGTGCCCACGCCGAACAAATAGTTCTGCGAGTTGTTGCTGTCCCATGTGCCGCTGCCGTTGTTAAAGCACGCTTCCAGCTGGGTCGCCGTGCCGATGTTAATCGTAATCTTGTTGTAGCCGGACACCTCGGAAGCCGGCATCGCCACGCCCGGCGAAGTCGTCCATGTGCCGCCCGCCGGACGATAATGGATGTAAGGCGTCGTGAAGCCCTGCTTGTAGTATATCGTCACGTTGTTGCCCGCCGACGTCGTCGCCGCAGCCGCCGCGCTGAATGCCGACAGATTGCCTGCCGCGTCCTTCGCCTTTACCGTGTAGCTGTAAGCGGTGGCAGCCGCAAGGCCCGTGTCGGTGTACGTCGTGCCTGTGGCCGTACCGACCAGCGTGCCGCCGCGGTAAACCTCATAGCCCGTAACGCCGACGTTGTCGGTCGAGGCGCTCCAGGTGACCTGGATGCTGGACGAGCTCTGCACGGTCGCAGCCACGTTCTGCGGCACGCTTGGCGCCGTCGTGTCCGGCTGGCCGGTCGTCGCCGAGGCCGAGGCGCACGCCGCCGACACATTGCCCGCCGCATCCTTTGCCTTCACGGTATAGGTGTAGGCGGTGTTAGCCGTCAGGCCCGTATCCGTGTACGTCGTGCCGGTCGCCGTGCCGACGAGCGTGCCGCCGCGGTACACTTCATAGCCGGTTACGCCGACGTTGTCGGTCGAGGCTGTCCAATTCAACTGAATGCTGGTCGTGCCTTGCACCGTAGCGGTCAGATTCGTCGGCGCAGTAGGCGCCTGCGTATCGGACAGCGCTTTGGCGTATACCTTGGCTCCGTTCGCGCCGATCGAGACGGTGATCTGCTTGCCCGTCGCGCCGCCGGATTGAACCGTCACCGTGTCGGACGTGTTCAGTTGGTTGACCAGCACCGTGCCGACCGTCAGCGTGCTCTCCGCGCGCAGCGGGATCGTGACGGTCTGCGTGCCGCTCGTCGCGTTGCTGAACGCCGAGATGACTTCTTGACCGACGTTTGCGCCGCTGTCCATGCGCCGGGAGAAGGCATACAGGTTTTGCGCGGACCACATCTCGCGCTGCGTTCCCTTGCGGAGCGCCTCGTAATTTTTGCGGATCTGGTTCAGCTTGGCCACGTATTGGAACGTGCTCGCGTTTTCGTCGAAGTAGTTAGTGATAATGTTGCCGCTGGCGTCGCGCTTCACCATCGACCAGCGATTCCACGTATCCGCAATGCCGCCGCCGATAATGGCGCCGTTGCCGTTGCCCTTGTTCTGTTCCGTGCCCTGGAAGACGACGGGGACGCCGCGTACGGTGAAGAGGAACGTCAGCGCGTTCTGCAGCTTCGACACGCTGCCGCCCGCTTCGGTCAGGAACCGGTTGCGGTCGTGGTTATCGAGGAAGGTGACCATGTGGTTCGCGTTGCCGTTATAGAGCGAGTCCTGGGCCAGCGTGCTCTTAATGTTGGAATCGAACGATTGCCCGTAAGCGAAGCTGTTCAGCACGGAGAAAAACAGCGGGAAGTCGAGCATGCCCCACTCTTTGTTCGTGCCGACCCAGCGGGAGACGAACTCTGCGTTGCCGTCGAAGTTTTCGCCGAACGTGTTGACGCCCAGCAGGTTTTGCAGATCGCCAACGTCCGTCGGCTTGATCAGCTTGGCAGCATCGACCCGTGCGCCGTCCGCGCCCGTGTAGTCGAACCAGCCTTTGATCGAGTTGAAAATGGCCGACTTGGCCGCCGGCACGTCGAAATCGATGTCGTCCAGACCGGCCAGGTCGTGGTTCTCGATATAATCCTGCGCCCATTGGGTGTAGTTGCCGTCCACGAGCGACCAGTTGATGTCGCCGTTGTGGTGATACCAGGCGGGATTGTTAAAAGGCGCCGCTGGCTGCAGGCTCGGAATGTCGTAGTACGCCTGCGTACCCAGCATGTAGTCGCCGACATGGTTCGGCACGACGTCGATGACGACCTTGATGCCGTACGAATGGGCCGTATCGACGAGCTCCTTGAGCTTTTCCTTTGTGCCAAAATACGGATTGGCCGCGTTCGGATCCTTGACGTTGTAGCCGTGGTAAGCGGTGTTCTTGCCCGTGCCGCCGTTCTCGCGGTTCGTCATTTGCGGCTCGGCGACCGGAGAGATCCAGATAGCCGTATAGCCCATGTTGGCGATATAAGGCATCTTGTCGATGACGCCCTGCCAGTCGCCGCCCTTCATGTAGCGGAAGTCGTCCTCGACCGTCTCGCCGTAGCGAATCGCCGAGCCTGTCGCGTTGTTCGTCGGATCGCCGTCGTAGAAGCGGTCAACCATGATCTGGTAGATGGTGTCGCCTTCGCCGATCGTGCCGATGCTGGCCGCCTGCGCCGGCTTCGGCGCCGCCGTCAGCGCGGGCGCGACCATAGCGAGCAGCAGGACGGCCGCCAGCCAGCGGACCGTGAGTTGCCGAAGGATGCTTGTCTTACGAATCATAATAAGTCCAACCTCCTCGAATGATTAAGCGCTTACAACAACTTGCCCCGTTATTCCCGTCGCGCTCCTTTCTTTTCGGCCCGTCATTCGGCTGCCTCATAATCTCCCGCAAATTAGGGGAACCGGTTTCCCTAATAACAACATAAATCGTCAGCCAAAAGTTGTCAATCCTTGAATCCGAACTCCCGGAAGCAAAAAGACAGCTCCATTGACCGCGAGGGACAGCTCGCTTATCCTGGTGCCGCGCAGATATGGCCGTGTATCGAGGATTGAGACCGGAACGAGGCAGACCGCGCATCCATTTGCATGGACTCGGAAAAAACACATCCTCTCTTGCGCGCCTGGAAGTTATTCAGGGCAATCGGCCAGATGCGATCTTCAGGCGTGCCGATCAGACCGGCCCCGACAAGAAACGGCAGGCTTACCGCCTGCCGCGCCATGTCGACGTTAGCCGCTTGCCTATGAAGCGGCGATCCGCCTAAACGTTTTTTCGCATGCTCTGCTTAGAATACCTGCTCGCTGTAGCCCATCAGCCGCCGCCTGCGCGAATTGCTGCGTCGCGCGATCTCCTCCGGCACTTGATAGGCGCCGTTGATGTCGTAGGTCATGTGCGGCACGATAAACTTTTTGCGGTAGATGATCTGCTGCACGTATCGCGGATCGTCGCTCTGATTGCGCGCGCCCCGATGCCAGATCTGGCTGTTGAACACGAGACAGTCGCCCGCTTCCGCCAGAATCGAGATCGCGCCCTGCCCCTTGTATTCGCCGATCTCCTCGGCATGGCGGATGGCCTGACCGGCGCGGTGCGAGCCCGGTACGACCTGGGTCGGCCCCTGATCCTCGGTAACGTCGTCCAGATAATACAGCGCGTTCATCAGAAAAACCGGCATCGGGATGCTCGCGTCAATCTCCGCGCCCTCCGGCAGCGGGAAAAACAACGCCTCGTCGACGTGCCATTTGCTGACGCCGTTGTTTCGGGTCGTGCGCATGCCGTTCATGCTGCTCAGCTGGCAGTCGGGACCGAGCACCTCTTCGATAAAGGCGCTGATGACGGGATGATCGACGAGCGCCTCGAATACCTCGCCCCGCTCGAACATCGGCCCCTGCATCATGACGTTGTCGTCTTGGCCTTCGAACGCCTCCCGGATGCCCTCCTTGAGTGCGGCCGCCTGTCCGCGATCCAGCACGTTCTTAAACAATACGTAGCCGTCCCTGTGCAGCTGTTCCAGCTCTTTGGCAAAGTGCGTCGCAATCGTCGTCATATTGATTCCGCCTCTCTTCATCCGTTTAAATTGGGCTTGCCTTGCTGCGCCTGCGGCTTGCGAATTTTTTTGAGCCGGTTGCTTGTGAGCGATTCCCTGGTAATGACGATCTTCTGCGGAATCTTGTGGGCAGGCAGCTTATCCCGGCAAAATGTCCATATGCGCCTGCGCAGTTCGCCGAGGCTCGGATCCATATCCTCGCGCAGCTTCACGGTCGCCATCACCATCTGCCCCGTAATGCCGCTCGTCTCCGCGCTGACGACGACCTCCTCGATGCCGGCCAGCTCCTGGAGCACGCTCTCCACCTCCGCCGGATACACCTTTTCCCCGCCGACGTTGATGATCTCTGAGCGCCGCCCGAGGATACGGATATAGCCGTCCTCTACGACGGCTTCGTCGCCCGTGCGCAACCAGCCGTCCTCGGTGAACGGGTCGGGCGCGTTCAGATAGCCGATCATGGCGGATTCCGCCTTGATCTCGAGCAGACCGTCGACGATCCGATATGAAGCGCCGTCTCCCTGCAGCGAGAACAGCAGCGAGTCCGAGCTCTTGGACTTCGTCTTGAGCACCCCCAGCTCTGACATGCCGTAAGCCTGGACGGTGCGGATACCCGGAAAGGCGGCGTTCCAGGCGGCCAGCGTCTGCGGCGGCATCACCTCGGAGCCGTAAGAGACGACCTTCAGGCTGCCGAGATCGTACGTCCGATGCGCGCCGCTCAGGAGCAGCAGATTCATGAAGGTGGGCGAGACCGGCAGCGCCTCGATCCCGTACCGCTCGATCGTCCGGCATACTTCCTCCGGGGACCGGTCCTTCAGCACATGCAGGCAGCCGCCGTTGGCAAGCGTGGTCAGCATCGTGTTCATGCCGCCGATATGGTCGAACATCATAAAAGGGATCGTCTTCGCGGCCCGTCCTTCCGCCCGGAACTTCGCCAACAGCCGATCCGCACGGTGCACCGCCGCCTTGCTCCTGCCCGACGAGCCCGAGGAGAAGAGCACAAATCCCGGCACGCGCTGAAGGAGCAGTCCAAGCAGCAAAGGGTGGCGGACTTCCACGCCCGCTCTGCGGCGAATCGACAGCCCCCCTTCGTCCGAGCCGATCCTTGCCTGCGCCTCCCCGATGTCCAGATATTCCTCGACCTTCGCCGCCACCAGGCTTCCGTCGATCGGAAGCACGACGCAAGATTGCCCAAGCAGGGCGAATACGGCGGCTGCCGCATAGGGAGAATAAACGGTCTCCAGCGACACGACGGCGCGCTCGATCCCCTCGTCCTGCAGCCGTTCTCTCATTGCCTCGATTTGCGCGCGCAGCCAGGCGTACGAATACGCCCGATCCCGCCAGACCAGCGCCGGCCTGTCGCCGAATCGCCGGAAACGCTCCGTCAGCATGCTGTATTCTTGCATAGCTTAGCGCTCCTCCTCAGCCCGCCTCGGGCAGCCTCTCGAGCAAATATCCCACAAGCGTGTCGACCGTGCGGTAAGGGCTGTCGGGCACGGATGCCGCAGCGATGTCGGACAGCGCGATGCCGCAGCCGAGCGCTTCCTCGATGCCTTGCTCGACGGATGCAAGCAGCGAGACGAGCCCGAGCGAGTCGAGGTTCCCGTTGCGTCCGTAGAGCGGCGCTGCGGCGCCGAGCTCGACGGGAACGGTGCTGCCCTGGAACCGGTTCAGTTCCTCGCAGCTGTCGAGCACGATCCGCAGGATCGCTTCGCGCCGACCGTCCGAATCGCGCGCGTCGGACCGCTGCCGCTTGGCGAACAGCCCGGCGCCGCGCGCGTCCGCCCAAAGCATCTCGTGCAGCCGATGCTCGCGCTTGGCCAGCGCCTCCAGCGTAACGCCCAGCTGTGCCGTTCGTTCGGCGGCCCCCCGTCCTTGCAGCTGTTTGTGCGCATCCTCCCAATCCGCGACAACGGCGTCGAATGTTGCGGCATGGCCGTCGAACGGCGAGCCGAGCGCCTCCGCCGCTTCCCGCAGCAAATCGCGGAAAAAGTACCGGCTCCACCGCATGTCGAACACGAATGCCGACAATGCGCCAAGCGCCGCCGCTCCGTTGGCCAAGCTGCGGTGCAGCTGTCCGAGCAGGCGTCTGGTTACCGCATAGCCGAAATAATACGTTCGCTCTCCTTCCACGACTTCCCGTTCCGACAAAAATTCGTGGGCATGCGTCGCTACCGCCCGCAGCAGCTGCTCCTCATAGGCCGAAGACTTCGCGTCGTCGGCCGCGGCGATGCCTATGGCGCAGTACGAATGCAGCTCCTCCTTGCGCTTCGCGTTCGCCAGCTCGGGAATCGCCTTGTTGCCCTTCCAGAAGTCGTCGAACGCCTGCAGCGACAGCGGACCGGCATAGCGCGCCGGCACCGGATCGTACACGTGCAGCCGCGTCTCCTCGATGCCGTATACGGCGAGCCAATGATCGACGAGATACTGGCGGGAGCCGGGATCTACGAGCTTCTCGATGTACTTGGGCGACAGATAATCATCGCAATGAGGCAGGTAATAGCTGGTGCCGGTGACCAGGAACAGCTCGCCTTCGCCAATGCGCCGGCGTCCCTCCCGCAGGCCTTCCTCGAGGCTTGGGTATTCCGTCTTGCCCGTCTGACGCCAGATCGCCTCCGCGTAATCCAGCTTGTTGAAATACGTTTTCACGAGCCCCGTGTCCGAGCAAGCCGGCACGCCGTAGAGCCGCGCGGCGGCGAGCAGCCCGAGACCGCTCCGAACGCCCTGCCGCCCCAGCACCTCGCGGACGAGCGGGAGATTGCACGGATAGTAATAGGGAATGTCCATCAACGGATCAAATGGTCGAATCAGCATGGCCCCTCCCTTCCGCCGCTTGGGACGGCGCGTCTTCCCAGCGGGCGACCTCGTAGTGCAGCGAAAGATCGTCGGACGCCCGGAACGTACGGTTCGGCATGACGCCGCCGGCGGGGTCCGTCTCGAACTTGCGGAAGCCCTTCGTGAAACGAAATCGAAAGCCCGTATCCCTCGGCACCCGGAATCGTCCGGCATAGCGATTCCCGCCCCGATGGGCCAGCCGCATACCCATCCCGCCATAGATGGCGGCGGGCGGCGAAGCCTCCGGCGGCACGTCGGCGGTCATCTCGACGACGACGCGATCGGACAGCGCAGGAACGACCGTATAGACGCCGGTCGCCACGAGCCCGCCGGTCGACAGGGTCAATGTCGTCGTGCCCGGGCTCAGCGGTATCAACGTCCCGTCGGGCAGCGCCTTCAGCACCGAAGGGTCGCCGACGCGGTATTTGCCGTTCAGCACGCTGAGCGCGAAGCCGCTGTCGTAACGGAGCACGGCATTAACATGCGTCCGGCATCCGCCCGTCAAGCCGATCTCGGTCCGGCCGCGGAGCTCGAGCGAGGCGGGCGCGCCCGTGCGTCCGAACATGAACAAGAGGGGAATATGCGCCCGATCGCCCCAATCGGTCTCCTGATGCGCGGCATCGGGCTGCTCCAGGAAAGCAAGCTCTTCGCCGTAGCGGAAGCCTTCTCCGATCAGATCGACGGCGACATCGCGCACATGCCTCGGAAGGAACAAGCCTTCCGCATCGCCGATGTCCATCCATACTTTGACGGGATATCTGCCTCGGTACGGCTTGTATAGACACTCTTCGCGCAGCCCCGACGGCGTGCTGTCGTCCAGCTGCGCCTTGACGAAATACGGCGACAGCATCATGAGCTTGCCGAATACGTCGGGATGGCGGAAACCCATATGGTACGTACACAAGCCTCCGGCGGACGAGCCGAGCAAGCCTGTGTTGACCGGGTCCGGCAGCGTGCGGAACCGGGCGTCGATATACGGCTTAACCTCGTTGACGACGAAGTCTTCGTAATCGAGACCCGCGCACCGAACGACGTCCGCTTCCTCGGCCGGCGCCTTGAAGTGATAATATTCGTTGGCCTCCGCCGGCCGGACATGAGCGATGGCGACAATGATGATCCCGTCCATCAGCCCATCTCCGATCAACCGGTCGGCTGCGCGATGGATGCGCCAGGACTCGGTGCCTCGCGCGGCCGGATCGAAGGCGCGCTGTCCCGCGTGCATGTACAGCACCGGATAACGCTTGGCCGCCTCGCCTTCGTAGCCCGGGGGCAAGTATACGAATAGCCTCCTTTCGTTGTCTAAACGGCTGGCGCGAAATCCCTCTACCGTCAGTATCGCAGCTTGAAGCGGCAATTCTCTCCCTCCCGTCTGCTGATCTTCCTGGCTTCTCTACTCCGCTCCTCCTTCCGCATCTTCCGATTCCGCATCAAGCTGCGCCAAAAAACCCCGCTGTCCCGAAGCGATACCGGGAAAACGGGGTTGTTTTTAAAACATGACAACCATGTTTTAAAAAGTCATGGCCCTCAGATTGTGCATGGATGATGCACTTCCAAG
Organism: Cohnella sp. GCM10020058; assembly: GCF_042683485.1. NCBI lineage: Bacteria > Bacillati > Bacillota > Bacilli > Caryophanales > Paenibacillaceae > Cohnella > Cohnella sp. GCM10020058. The sequence continues at coordinate 178,995 of NZ_JBHUJV010000025.1, read as the reverse complement.
TTAATACAAATTGGATAATTTGTAAATATTTATTTTTAAGACATGCTAACGGTAAGCGCGGATCGGCTTGAGCAGCATCGCGGCGACGATGCCCAGCGCGAGCAGTGCCCCCCCGAGAACGACGAGCACGTGTCCCGCGCCCCAGCGGTCGGCAAGCATAGAGACGGCTGCGAGCGACAGCGTGGGGGCTACGCTCGTAATCGCGCCCAGCGTGCCGTAGATTCTCCCCTGCAGCTCGCCGCGAACCTCCGTCTTCAGAATGATCTGGATCATCATCGAGCAAAAGGCGAACAGCAGACCGCCGAGCAGGATCAGCGGCAGCGCAAGCAGCGGCGACGAAACGAAGGATACGGCTGCGTAAAGCGGGCCGAGCGGCAGCAGACCGGCGAACACCAGGCGCCCCCGCCTTCCCAGCCGCCGCCCGAAGCTGAGGATGATCCCCGCTCCAGCCAGATAACCAAGGGGAATGCACATCTCAAGCAGGCCGAATTCTATTGGATTGGCCCGCCATTTGCCGACGGCGATTACCTGCACGAGCATGATGGCGCTCAGAAAAAAAGCGGACAGCAGCGGAGAGAGAAGAACGATCGAGCGAATGAGCTTATCTTGCCGTATATACGCGAGTCCGCCGCGCCAGTCTTCCAGGAACGAAGGCTTATGCTCGGCGGCTGCGCGCTCGACGCGGGGAAATCCCCGGGTCAGCAGCGTGCAGACGGCGGAGAACAGAAAGGCGGCGGCGGTCGTCAAAATGGCGGCGAGTCCGCCGAATGCGGAGACGACGATGCCCGCGACGGCCAGGCCGGATATGCGCGCGGCATTGTCGGCGATATGGATGGCGCTCGCGGCTTGCTGGACGCGCGACGGACCGACGATCGCCGTCGTCGAGGCGTGGAAGGCGGGACTGAGCAGCAAGCTGCAAAACATGGACAGAGAAGCGAGGATGAGCAGCGTCGGAAACGGCGCATGCAGGACAAACAGAGAGACGGCGAGGATCGCCGCAATCGCGCTGCGCGACAGCTCGGAGAACAGCATCAGGCGCCTGCGGTCGAAGCGGTCCGCGATCGTCCCCGCGAACGAGCCGAACAGGAAGCCGACGCTCAGGTAGCAGATCTGAACGGCGGCCATTCGCTGCGCGCTTCCCGTCGTCTGCAGCACCCACAGGCTGATGGCGATGCCGTTGAAGCTGTCGCCGAACACGGACACCGTATAGCCGGTCAACAGCCGCATGAACGAGCCGTTGCGCCATACCGGCAACGCCTCGGCGGCCGCCATCGGTCCCGCCTGCCGGTGGGCGTCGGCGGCTTGAATCGGCGCTTGCATACGCATTTCCCCTTTGCTATGGCTTCGATTCAGAAATAACTTAATCGTTTAAGTTTCTTTAGTATAAGGAGTCAACCTAAAAATGTCAATCCGGGTTTTGCACGTTTGACAGGCTCTCGGGAAGCCCTCTATGATAGATCTATTACTCGAATCGGACCGGAAACGAGGTATTGCCGCCCATGAAAAAACCGACGCTTAAAGACGTCGCCAAGGAAGCCGGCGTCTCCGTCGCAACGGTGAGCTACGTTCTGAACGACGTCGCGCACCAGACGATCCCCGATGAGACCAAGCGTCGCGTCCTCGAGGCGGTCGGCAAGCTGAATTACGTGCAAAATCTCGCCGCCCGCTCGCTGTCCTCCGGCCGGACGCAGCTGCTGGGCGTCCTGCTGGTCGGCGACGAGCGCGATCTCGTCTCCAAGTACATCAGCTACGGCAAGTTCATCGACGAGCTGGAGCGGATGAGTAAACCGAAGGGCTACCATCTCATGACGTCGCAGATCGACCCGGTGAACCCCAACTTCGCCATCATCGCCGAACGCAAGCTGGACGGCGTCTTCCTGATCGACGCACGGGAAGGCTCGTTCTATTCGGTCTCCGAGAAATTCCCCTACGGTTCGCCCCTCGTGCTGGTGGACGGCAACATCGAGGATCCGCTGTTCCGCAGGCTCATGCCCGATTTCGGCCAGCTGTTCGGACTTGTCCGCGAGACACTCGCAGGCGGCCCCTACGCCGTCATCTGCGAGAGCTATCACAACCGGTCTATGACCGAGTCATTGACCGCCGCAGCCGTTGTCCCTCCGGAGCGGATGCTTGCCTTGGACGCCGACGGAGACCTGGACGCCTTTCTGGCGCGCAACGAAGGGCTGCCGCTCGTCGTGTTCAACGAGTTCCTTGCCATGCGGCTGCTCGGCCGCGTCGATCCGTCCGCCATGATCGTCGTCTGCGCCTCCGAAGCGCCCGGTTATCTGCCGGAAGGTATCCGCCTTCTTGTCCTCGAGGAATCCAAGGCCTCGGTCGCCTACGCGACGATGGAACAGCTGCTTCACCGGCCTTACGAGCCCGAGGAACAGGTCCGCAAATTCCGCTTCAGAACGTTTACGTCATAGCGCCGTTATTTTTTGATTGACAAAATGACCAACATTTTCTTATTATTAGGTCGCCAATCATAATTTGAGGGCACTGCTTTTAAACCTGACGGTTTAAAACAACCCCGGTAACTCCTCTCGGAGCTGCCGGGGTTTTTGCCGTTGCAAAAAAGGAGGTGGCGCGGTACGGTTCGCGACAGAACGCGGACGGGAACATTCGTAACGTTGTAACCGCTTTAGGCATGTCCAAAGCATTTATACGAGGAAAGGTGGATTTTCTCATGTACGCATGGTTTAAAAAGAGCCTGACCGCCGCAGCCATCGCCTCGCTGCTCGTCGCGGGACTCGCTGCGCCGGGCGCCCCGATCGGCACGGCTTCGGCCGCGGCGGATACCGCCGTATCCAACAAGCAGAATTTCAGCACGGACGTCATCTATCAAATCTTCACCGACCGTTTCAATGACGGCAATACGTCCAACAACCCTTCGGGCTCGACCTTCAGCTCCGGCTGCACGAACAAGCGCGTATATTGCGGCGGAGACTGGCAGGGCATTACCGACAAGATCAACGCCAACTATTTTACCGACATGGGCATCACGGCGCTGTGGATCTCCCAGCCGGTCGAGAATATCTATGCCGCCGTCACCTACACCGGCGTGACCAACGCTTCCTATCACGGCTACTGGGCCCGGGACTTTAAAAAGACGAATCCTTATTACGGCAGCTTCACGGACCTGCAAAACCTGATTAATGCCGCGCATGCCAAAGGCATCAAAATCGTCATCGACTTTGCCCCGAACCATACGTCGCCCGCGATGGAGACCGACACCACGTTCGCCGAGAACGGCAAGCTGTATAACAACGGCACGCTGCTGGGCGGTTACACGAGCGACACCAACGGTTACTTCCACCACAACGGCGGCTCCGACTTCTCCAGCCTCGAGAACGGCATCTACAAGAATCTGTACGACCTGGCCGACATCGAGCAGCAGAACAGCACGCTGGATACGTACTTCAAAGACGCGATCAAGGTATGGCTCGACCTCGGCGTGGACGGCATTCGCGTCGATGCGGTCAAGCATATGTCCATGGGCTGGCAAAAAAACTGGCTCTCCTCCATCTACGGCTACCAGCCCGTATTCGTCTTCGGCGAGTGGTTCCTCGGATCGGCCGCGGCGGACGCGGACAACACCAAGTTCGCCAACGAATCCGGCATGAGCCTGCTCGATTTCCGGTTCAACGCGAAGGTGCGCAACGTCTTCCGCGACAACACGGATACGATGTACGGCCTGGATTCCATGCTCTCGGCGACGGCGACCGACTACGCCCAAGTCTCGGATCAGGTCACCTTTATCGACAACCACGACATGGAACGCTTCAAGAGCAGCGCCGTCACCAACCGCCGGCTCGAGCAGGCGCTCGCCTTCACGCTGACGTCCCGCGGCGTCCCCGCCATCTACTACGGCACGGAGCAATACATGACGGGCGGCACCGATCCGGACAATCGCGCGATGATGTCCTCCTTCTCGACGTCCACGACGGCCTTTAACGTCATTAAGGCGCTGGCGCCGCTTCGCAAGTCCAACCCGGCGATCGCCTACGGTACGACGCAGCAGCGCTGGATTAACAACGACGTGTATGTGTACGAGCGCAAGTTCGGCAGCAGCGTAGCGGTCGTCGCCATCAACCGCAGCGCCAGCGCTTCCGCCTCGATCGCAGGGCTGATTACGTCGCTCCCTGCCGGCACTTATAGCGACGCGCTCGGCGGCCTGCTCGGCGGCGGCAGCATTACGGCCGGCAGCGGCGGCGCCGTGAGCACCTTCACGCTGGCAGCCGGCGGCGTGGCGGTCTGGCAGTCGACGCCGGCCACGACGACGCCCGCCATCGGCCATGTCGGCCCTGTCATGGGCAAGGCGGGCAACACCGTCACGATCGACGGCCGCGGCTTCGGCACGTCCAAGGGAACCGTCTACTTCGGCACCAACGCAGTGACGGGCACGAGCATCGTGTCTTGGGAAGACACCGAGATCAAGGCGATCGTTCCGGCCGTGGCGGCCGGCAAGTACACCGTCAAAGTGCGCAGCTCCGGCGCAGTCGACAGCAACGCCTACAACGGCTTCAACATTTTGAGCGGCGACCAGGTCTCGATCCGCTTCATCGTGCAGAACGCGACGACCTCGCTCGGCGAGAACGTCTACCTGACCGGCAGCGTATCCGAGCTCGGCAACTGGACGCCCGCTTCGGCGGTCGGCCCAATCTTCAATCAGATCATCGCCGCATATCCGAATTGGTACTACGACGTCAGCGTGCCTGCGAACACGCCGCTGCAGTTCAAGTTTTTCAAGAAAAACGGCGCGACGGTCACGTGGGAAGGCGGCTCGAACCACACGTTCACGACGCCTTCCAGCGGCACGGCGACCGTGACGGTGAGCTGGCAGTAGCAGGGTAGCCTGCACAGAACGGACAAGAAAGAGGAGAAGCGGAATCATCCGTTTCTCCTCTTCTGTTTGCTATTTAATTTGCAATCTTAAATTTGACGGGAAGGCGCAAGAGGCGCGGACTCGTTCTTGTTTAAATACCATTTGGCTTGCGTCGCGTACATCCGCGCATACTCGCCGCTGTCGATCATTAATTCGTCGTGCGTCCCCTTCTCGACAAGCCGGCCGTCCCGCAGCACAAGAATCAGGTCGGCGAAGCGACAGCTGCCCAGCCTGTGGGATACCATGAACGTCGTCTTGCCGGCCGTCAGCCGTGCGAACCGCTCGAACAGCTGCGCCTCGGCGATCGGATCCATCGCGGAGGTCGGCTCGTCCAGCACGATATAATCCGCATCCTTAAAGAACGCGCGGCTGAGCGCGATTTTCTGCCATTGACCGTAAGACAGCTCGCGGCCGTCCTGAAACATCGCGCCGAGCGGCGTCGCGAAGCCCTGCGGCAGCCGGGCGATGAACTCGCTGGCACCCGCCCGGTCCGCGGCGGTCTCCGCACGCGCCAAGTCTTCCAACCTCCGTGGATCGCCCAGCCCGATACTCTGCTGCACGGGGAACTGAAAGCGCACGAAGTCCTGGAATACCGCCCCGAACTTGCCGTACCGCTCCCGGCCTGCGCCGATTCGCTCCCCGCCGATGGAGACGGCGCCCTCCTGCGGCTCGTACAAGCCCATGATGCACTTGACCAGCGTACTCTTGCCCGCGCCGTTGCCGCCGACGATCGCGATCGTCCGGCCTGCGGGCGCGTCGAAGCTGATATCGCGTAGTATAGGCTCGGGCTGCCCCGGGTAGGCGAAGGTCAAGCCCCGCACGGATATCCCTGCCGAGGCTCGCCCGGTGCGGGAACGGCCGGGAGCCCGACCGCTCCCGGAGTGATCGCTCCGCTCCGCTAAGAGCAGCTCCACTCCCCCCTGTTCGGCCTCGCTCCGCTTTTCTTTGCGAGACTCCGTCTTGTGACGATTCGCTTCACTCCCGCCCACCTCGCCCTTCTCCGGCTTGCAGCGTCCCGTATCACTCTCGCCCGCCTCGCGCTGGTTCGTGCCGCTCTCCTCCGGCAGCTCCAGAAACGCCAGCCACTCGTTCATGAACAGCATCTCCTCATGAATGCGGGACAGGTTGACGACCGCAATAATGAGCTGGTGCCTCGTCGTGGCGAGCGCCTGGGTCAGCGCCGCAAAGTGACCTAGCGTCAGCGATCCGCGCACGGTCAGGAACAGCAAATAGAACGCCGTCCCCGTCGTTGCGGCCATCGAGAACGTTTCGGTCCAAAACTGCTTGAGCAGCGACCCTTTTTCCAGCGCGATCTGCTCTCCCGCATTGATCCAGTACAGCGCCCTCCACTGCTCCTTCATGTAGCCGAACAGATTGAATACCCGCATCTCCTTGGCCGACTCGCGGCCCTTGAGCAGCTCGGCAAAATATTCGGCCTTGCGGCTGGCCGGCGTCTGATGAACGATCTGGCGGTACTTCTGCTGACCGATCCGGATGTTCACCAGAAATATCGGAATCACGAGCAGCAGCATGCCAAACGCCAGCGAATAATGAAGGCTCGCCAGTATGGCCAGAAAACCGGCGATCGTAAACACGCTTTGCAGCAGTTGGAAGCCGTGCTCCAGAATCGAGACGCCGCGGTACTCCACGCCTTTGGACACCCGCTGCAGCTTGTCGTAATAGCTCGACTGGTCAAAATAAACGAGCGGAAGCTTTGCGCACTTCTCGATGACGGAGCGGTTCAGCTCGAAGTTCGCCTTCTGCTTGGTCGCGGCCAAGATATAGGCCCCCCCGAAGCGGATCCCATGCTCCAGCGCGTAGGTCGCTCCCTGCAGCCCCAGCAGCAGGCCGGCCCGGCTCCAGCCGCCCGGCTCCTGCCGTGCGGCGGAAGCGACAGCGTCGATGAGCGCCTGCGTCCAGTACAACTGCAGCGAAGGGACGGCCGCCTGCAGCAAATGCACGGCGACGGACGCCGCGAACAGGCGCGGAGACAGCCGCCAGAGTAGCGGCAGCACGCGGGTCAAAAAAGTTTTGAGCATCGGCGATGGCAGCGGCGTCTCTGCGTTCATTATCGTCCGCACCGCGTCATGCCGATCTGCGCATCGCTTTTTTACCTATCGCGATCAGATGCTCCAGATGGGCGGATTCATGAAAAACGCCTTTGGACAGCACCGTGCCGTCCCCGGCCAAATAATACGCGAACGGCACGCCAGGCACCTCGTACGATTCCAGATCGTCCACGAACGTCGTCACAAGCGTGCTCGCGTGCGCCTGCACGATCCGCGCGCCCTCTTCTTCCGAAGCGAGCATATACAGTTCGAAGCGATGCCTCGGATAACGTTTGCGGAACTGCTCGACAACCGGATATGCCTGCTTGCAAGCGTGGCAATCGGCAGCCGTGAAGATGGCGAAGATCCCTGCAGGCGGCTGCTCGCCGCCTGCGATTCCTGCTGCGCGGGAAACGAGCGGAAACGGCGCGCCGACCGGCAGCCCGCGATCGGATGCGGGCAGCGAGATGCGGTACAAGCGCTTCATCATGGCAAGGACGGCGTATGCCAGCAGCGCTACTACGCCCCAGAGCGTCCAGTATGAAAAGAAGAAAAAGTCGGACAATATCGTCCCTCCCCGTCTACAGAGTCAAGCCCGATTTACGGTGTCTGGCGATCGACGAGAGCAGCGTATACGCCGCCAGAAGGCCTGCGGATGCCAATGCCAGGCACGCCAGGTCCAAAGCCGCGAGGGCGAGCAGGCTCCGACCGTCCGCTTCCAGCAGCGCATAGACGGCGAGCGCAGCGCAAACAGCGATACGACCGTACGTCCCGGCGCCGAGCTCCTCCTGCAGGACGCTGCCGAAACAGCCGCAGTCGATATGACGGCCTCTAGCCAGCCACGCCGCACCGCCGAATGCGGCGAGCAGCGCCAGCAGCAGAAAGGCGCCGAAAGGGCGCGTGACCGCAGGCAGCAGCAGCGCCGCTCCGGCGAATTCTAGCGCCGGCACCGCGACGGCAGCGGTTGCGGCTATCGCCCCGGTCAGGCCCAGTTCTCCGAGTGTAGCACGGAACGCCCGCTGGTCCGTTGCCTTGGCCGCCGCCGATAATCCGAAAATGGAGCAAAGCAATACGATGGCGAATTCGGGCATATCACGATTCCCCTTTCTCTCCATCAAGTTTGTTCGCGCTGTCCTATGCTCGAAGGAACGACAAAGGGATAGGGTCTCCCCTATCCCCTCGTTCTGCTAGGACGAGCAGCAGCCGGCGTACACGTCGCTTCCGTCGGAATAATGATACCAGAGCACCTTGGTTCCGTTGCTGCACTTCTTCGTGTAATCGCACCAGCTGTACAAATAAGACATTAAGACTCCTCCTCCCGGAATATGGCGGACCGCCGGCCCGTGCTCCCTTAAGCGACATGACAGCGGTCTTATTTAATAAATTACCATATAAGTATTATAATGTAAATATAAAAACTTAATCGATTAAGTCTTTTTTTTGGCCGAATACTTCTAGCTGCGCAATCAGCTGTTCGGACAGCGACTCCAGCTCGTCCGAGAGCGATACGAGGCTGGCGCTGACGCCCAGTTGGCCGGAGGTCATCCTCGCGACCGCTTCGGACGAGGCGGCGGATTGCTCCGAGACGGCGCTCACCGTACCGATCGCCTCCACAAGCGCCCGCTGCGAACCGTCCAGCTCGACGATGGACGCCGACGATCGGGCGAGCTCATCAGCAAAACCGTCCATCTCCCTTTTGACGCCGCCGAAAATAACGGCAGCTTCCTTGACGGCTGTTCCTTGCTCCTGCAGCACCGGGGACACCCCGCTCAGCTCGGAGACCGTCGCGTCGATCTCCTGGCGGATATCGCGGATAATCCGGGAGACGACCGCGATCGAGTCCTTGGATTCGGCCGCCAAGCGGCGGATCTCGTCTGCCACGACGGCAAAGCTTCTGCCGTAGGCGCCCGCGCGCGAAGCTTCGATCGAGGCATTCAGCGACAGGATATTCGTCTGCTGCGACATTTCGTTAATCACGTTAAGCACGGTCTGAATCGAGCCCGCGCCTTCCTTAAGCTTGCCGACGCGCACCGCCAACGAGCCGGACAACCGCTCGGTTTCCTCGGTCTTCCCGATGAGCTCTGCCATATAGGCAGTACCGCGTCCGCTGATCTGCTGCACGCGTCCGGCCGAACACCCCAGCCGCGTATTCGTATCGGTCGCGATCCGAAGCTTGGCGCCGATCGTCTCGGTCTGCCGAATGCCGCGCTCGGCCTCCGTCGCCAGACTGGACGCGCCGAGCGCGATCTGCTCGGTCACAGATGCGATATCCCCCGCCGTCGCAGCCGTCTCCTGCGAGACCGCCTTCAGCGCCTTGGCGGATCTTACGAGGCTCAGCGCCGACTCGTTCGTGCGGCCGACGAGCGCCCCAATCTGCTCCATCATCCGGTTGAAATTGCTTGAGAGTCGTCCGATCTCGTTGCCGCGCCCGTAGTCCATGCGAACCGAAAGGTCGCCCTTTTCTCCGCGCTCCATCAGCGCGCACAAGCGCTCCAGCGGGTTGCCCACCAGACGTATCAGAAGGTAGCCGATGGCAATCGCGGCGACGGCCGCGGCGGCAATCATCCATACGGTCAAGCTGAGGATCGTCTTGGAGTCGCGCTCAAGCTCGCCGAGCGGCACTGAGCCGATCAGCTCCCAAGATGCCAGCGTGGACGGTTCGCCGAGTACCAGACGATCGCCGCCCCATGCGGGAGGCACCTGCTCAATAAGTGAGGTGTCGGCGGCGTAAACGACCTTGCCGTCGTCCGCCATGACCCGCATCTCGCCGGTCTCGCCGATCTTGAAATTGGCAAAGGCGTCGTCCAGCAGCTTGCTTTTCAGCTCGATCAGCAGGATGAACTCGGCGTCCGGACGCTGCAGGTTTTTCATCAGCCTGCCTAACGTAATTGACGGCTCCGGGGAGTAATCGAACAAGCCCTTGCTCATCGTAGGCACGTACACGATCTCACCTTTGGCTTCCGCCATCTTCTTCAGCCATGACCTGCTGCCGTCGGAGATCTGGAGCGCGCTCGCGCCTGTCGAGGACAGCGCCCCCGTATTTTCCAGCGTCTTCGGCACGATGCGTATCGACATCATGTTGGGTTCGGCTGATAGCATGCTGTTGAAGCGGTCGACGATGCGATCCTGCGCAGCCTGCTTCTCCGCGAGGGGCGCATCCGTCCTAGAAAAGACGACGAGGTCCTGACGCAGCGAAGTATCGACCATGAACTGGCGGCTGAGTCCGCCGTACATCGACAGCAGGAAGTCCAGCTTGTCCCTCGACTGCTGCAGCGTCTGCTGGGACGAGAGAGACATTTTGTCGCGGATAATGCTTTTCGCCAGCTGATAAGAACTGAGACCGAGCGCCGTTACGATGACGACGATGCTGGCGAACACAATGACCAGCATCTGGACCCCCAGCGACTTGCGCTTTACTCTCCATGCTTGTCCGAACGAACGAGTGGCGGCAGACATGCCTAGGTCTCCTTTTTCAATAAAATAGGTGTACAAAAGGCCGCTTCCTTGCGGAATGCGGCCTTCGTCTGTCATTGCAGGATCGCGGTGCCGTAGGGCGGCAGCCGCAGCTTGCCGCCCGTGAGCGCGGTCGAGCCGCTGTCCGTGGCAAAGCGTATGCCGCTGGCGGGGACGGCGCCTCCGGCGTTCAAATCGACGATGCGCTCTTCGCCCGTCAGATTGTGTACCACGAGCAATGCCGCTGACGAACTCGCCCGTACGAAGGCAAGTATGCCGTCCTCTTCGACCTCGAACGGCGCGAAGCCGCCGTCTCCGAGCGTCGGCTCCTGGTTGCGCCAGCCGATCAGCAGCTTATAGCGGCCGAGCAGCGAGTCCGGATCGGCAAGCTGCTCCTCCGCGGACGGCGTGTCCGCATTGTCGGTAGCGGGCTCCCACGACGTCTGTCCGCCGGAGCTGCGGTCCTTCACCCAGATCATCGGCTCCCGGATGCGTTCGTCCGGCTTGGCGCCTTTCATCCCGATCTCTTCGCCGTAATACAGGAATGGATTGCCTGGCAACGTCAACAAGAGCGCCGCAGCCAGCTTGGCCCGCTCGACATCGCCGCCCAACTCGCTCATGACGCGGTTCTGGTCGTGATTGCCCAGGAACGGCGCGTCTACGAACCGGCCCCCGGATACTTTGCTATAGTAGGCAAGCTGTCGCGCCAACACCGAGGCGAACGAGGAAGCGTCGCCCGTTTTCACCGCATCGAGCACGAGCTTCGCCGCCTCGAAGTTCAGCGCCGAATCCAACGCCCAGTCCAGAAAAGGGCCGACGACCGCCGTCGCGTCCCATACTTCGCCGACAAGGTAGGGCTGGCGGCCGTTCTCCGAGACGCCTTGACGGAATTGCTGCCACCAGGCGACGTTCATCCGGGAGGTCGCGGGATCAGCGGACGACGACTGAAAGTCTTCGTAGATATGCTTGGCCGCGTCCAGACGATAGCCGTCCAGACCCAGGCCGAGCCAGTACTGTCCGACTCGGGTCAGTTCCGCGCGTACATCCGGATTGTCCAGGTTCAGATCCGGCATCCCGTCCGAGAATACGCCGAGATAAGAGCCGCCGGACGGCCCCGGATGCCAGACGGTCTGTCCCCACGGGCCGAGTGCGGATGCGTCCGCTCCGTCCGCGGTCCACTTGTACCAATTCCGCTTGACGCTCCCTTTGCCCCCGGCTGAATCGGCGAACCACGGATGTCGGCTGCTCGTATGGTTCAATACCAGATCCATGATGACCTGAATGTCTCGGTCGTGCGCCTTCGCGAGCAGTCCTTTCAAGTCGTCGACCGTCCCGTAATCGGGATCGATGGCATAATAATCTGTCACGTCATAACCGTGGTACGAGGGAGACGGGGTGACCGGCATCAGCCAGATCCCCTTGATTCCGAGCTGCTGCAAATAATCCAGCTTGTCCGTCACGCCTTGCAGGTCGCCGATCCCGTCGCCGTCGGAATCGCTGAACGAGCGCACGAATATTTCATAAAATACGCCCCGGCTTCGGCCCATCGCCGGTATGTTCGCCTCGCCGAGCGTGATCGTCCCCGCGCCCGATGCAGAGGCGGAAGGCGGAGCTGACACCGAGGCTGAGGCTGAAGCAGACACCGTTGCGGAAGCGGACGAGCCCGCGGTCGGCGCATCGGCCCCGTCGCAGCCCGCAAGCCAAACGGTCCCCGCTATACCTGCGAACATGCCCAACGCCAGCGGACGATGCCGCCGCGAACTCCGCCAAGACCTCATCCTTTGTCCGCGCCGGACGTTAGGCCTTCTACCAGAAGCCGCTGGAAGATAATGAAGATGACGACGACCGGGATCGAGACGAGCACGGAACCTGCCGCGAACACGGTGAACTCCGTCGAGGTCTGCGTATTGACCATGTTGAACAAGCCGACGGCCAACGTCTGCTTGGCCTCCGTGCGGAGCACCGTCTGCGCGAAGATGAACTCGCTGAACGTGCCGGCGAACGAAGTGACCGCCATGTAGACGACAAGCGGACGGGACAGCGGCAGCAAGATCCGGACGAACACGCCCCAATTGCTCGCGCCGTCGATGATGGCGGCTTCCTCGAGGCTTTTCGGAATCGTATCGAAGTACCCCTTCACGAGCAGGTAGCCGACCGCCGCGCCGGCAGAAGACACCATAATTAGCGCCGTGTGGGTATTAAGCAGCTTCATGTTCAGCAGCAGCACGTATACCGCCGTCAAGCTGAGAAACGACGGGAACAGACCGATGATGAACAGGCCGCTCATAATCGACTTGCGTGATTTGAAACGGAACCTTGAGAAGGCGTAGCCCGTCAACAGCTGGAAGAATACGCTGAGCACCATCGTCGTGAGCGAGATTTTAAGGGAGTTCGCGTACCAGCGCCCGAACTGGAACTTCTCGAACAACTCCTTGTAATGAATGACCGTCCACTTCTCGGGAATGAGCGTCTCGCTGAACAGCGAGGTGCCTGCGCGGAACGAGGACAAGACGATCCATAGCGCCGGGTAAATCGTAAAGACGGCAATCAAGATCAACAGCACGTAGCTGACCGTCAGCCAGGCACTTTTTCTAAAACGATATCCGCTCATCGCAACAAATCATCCTCCCTGAACGAGCGTGTGCGCCTGAAACTGAACAGCGCGAAAATCGCGATGATGATAAACAAGAAAATGCTGATGACCGCCGCGAAGTTGTACCTGCCGTTCGTAATCGAGAGGCTGTACAGCCAAGTGATCAATATATCGGTATGTCCCGCGAACTGGTACTCGCTGTTCGTCGGGCCGCCTCCGGACAAGAGGAAGATTACGTTGAAATTGTTGATATTGCCCGCGAATTGTCCGATGAGGATCGGCGACAGGGAGAACATGACGCTCGGGAACGTAATTTTCCGAAATTTATAAAGCGCGGAAGCTCCGTCGACTTCAGAGGCTTCGTACAGATCGCGAGGAATTGTCGTCAGGATGCCGATAATAAGGAGCATCGAGAGCGGGAAGCCAAGCCACAGATTGACGATGACAATCGTCGCCTTGGCCCAGAACGGATCGGACAGCCACTCCGGTCCGACGATTCCGAACTTGAGCAGCGTCGAGTTGATCGGTCCGAATTGGGCGTTGAACAGATTGCGCATAATCAGCAGCGACAGAAAGGCGGGAATCGCGAACGGGACCATGTAGATGGCGCGAAAAAGCGATTTAAAGCGGATGCCCTTCTGCTGCACGAGCAGCGCGACGGCGAACCCGCCGAAAAAGGTGGTGAAGGTGGAAAGCACCGCCCAGGTCATCGTCCAAGTGAACACGCCGAAAAACGTGTGCGCCCACTGGCTCAGGCTGAACAGCTCCTTGAAAGCGCGGAAACCCTGCCAATCGACCAGCTTGCCTGGCGGCTCGTGCGTATTGTTATAATTCGTAAACGCGATCATGACGGAGAAAATAATCGGCAGCACGCTGAAAAAGAAGACAAAGATCAGCGGAATGGTAATGATCAGATGCGCAAACTTTTTGTCGGGAATAAATCGAAGCGTCTGCTTAATGTTGTTAAGCGTCTTCCCCTCTTCGCGCAGCTTGCCTCCGCGATAGGCGTCGATTACGTTCATAACGAACAAATAGGCAAAAAGCGCGAAAATGAAGAGCATGATCAGCCCTTCAATCATCAAAAAGATCGAATGGTCGCCTTTGATGGGCTTGTAAATTTTGCCGACCAGCACAAGCTTCTGCTGCGTCTCTCCGAGCGTGGTGATTCCCCAGATCGCATGATGCCAATTGGTGACCGTAAAGTAGACCGCAAACGCGTAGAAAGCGATGAAAGCCGATCCCTTTACGAATTGTCGGTTGTAAATTTGGCCCAAGCCCATGAAAACAGCCGAGAGCGCTGCTGCCGTAATCCGATGCTGGCGCAATGTCGGACTCTCCTCTCATTGGACAATCACCCGCAGAAGTTTACGGGTGATTGTCGGTTAATCGAACTTCTTGCCCGTCGGTAAACGGATTACTTCGCTTGCTGGATCAGCGTTTTCATGTCGGAAACGGCCTTGTCGAGCGTCGCCTTCACGTCCGCATTGTTATCCCAGATTTGCGGATAGACGGCTCCCATCGCAGTCCAGAACGAAGCGGTCTCTGCGATCGAAGGCATCGCCTCCACGTTCTTAAATTGCTCGACGAATGCGGCAACCAGCTCGTTGTCTGCAAGCGCCGGGTCCTGATCCAGCCCGTTGCGGGCGGAAACGACGCCGGACATCTGGTACATCTTGATCGCCGCGTCCTGCGAGGAGACGTAGTGGGCAAACAGCTTGGCCGCGTTCGGATATTGCGAGAATTGGCTGACGAAGTACGCTTGGACGCCGGCGAACGGCTTGGGAGACTTGCCGTTCGGCATCGGAGGCAGCGGTACGGCACCGACGTCGAAACCGAGCTTCTCCTTCGTGAATGAGCCCAGCTGCCAGATGCCGTCCATATCGATGGCGAGCTTGCCCTTCTGGAATAAATCCGTCTTGACGTCCGGCGTCGCGTCGGCGACCTTGAACGGCATGACTTCCTTCATGCTCTGCATGAACTTGAGACCTTCGACCGCACCTTCGTTGTTCAGGCCGATGTCGCTCGGATCCGTGTTGTTGCTGCCGAAAACGTAGCCGCCGTTGCCGCCCATGAATGCGTAGTTGAAGTAGGAGTCGTCCAACTTCCACATGATGCCGAATTTTTTCTCGGCGGGTACGTTATAGGCTTTCGAGAATGTCTTGATCGCGTCCCAGGAAGCGAGATCCTCGGCCTTTGCCAGGTTTTTGTTATAGAAGAGCAGATAGGTTTCGATATTGCGAGGATAGCCGTACAGGATGCCGTCGGTTGCCGTCACCGCATCGACGGCGGTCTTGGCAAAGTTGGCCTGTGTATCTTCGGCGTAGAAGTCGTTAGGAAGAATGACGCCCGCTTGAACTGCGCGGTTCAATTGGTCGTGCGCAAGCATGAACAAATCTGCGCCGACGCCAGCAGGGCCGTCTTTTACGATTTTGTTGAGCGCGTCCGCGGAACCTACTTTTTGGAATTCGACTTTGATGCCGTATTTCGCCTCGAATTCTTTGCCCATTGTCTCCAGGAAATCTTTTTGCTCCTGGGCTGCCCACACGACGAGCTTGGCACCGGCTTCCGGCTCGATATCCGTCGCTTCCGGCGATGCGGATTCGGACGGCGCCGGAGAAGACGCGCTAGAAGATGGCGACGCGGACGATGCCGACGGCGACGCGTTTCCCCCCTCTTTGTTGCCGCTGCAAGCGGCGAGCGATGCGGCCATCAAGGACAGGGCGGATACTAGAACCAAGGATTTGTTTAATTTCACTGCTTTTTCCCCTCTCTTCAGATCGAGTGCAAGCTCGGACACGCTGCGCAAACGTTTGTACTGCTGGGCAAAAAAATGGCGGAACATCGACTTTGAACGATTTAAGAACCGTTTAAGTTGTCCCGCGTTTCCCTGTCGTTCGTTTGGAAGCGCTTTATGTTCCGCACCAATAATATACAACATTTTCCCGGTATGTAAAAACGATTGCGCATGCCAAAAATAGATTTGATTTCCTTGCATACTTCTATTTTCTCATTAATTCTCTTTATTTCTCACTCATTCTAAAATTATATTTCTTTTTGCTTACATTTATAAAAGCAGGTGCGCAGAAATAGTACCGGTTTCCCCAAATGTCTTTTTTCCAGTCCAAGGTACCGTTTACAATACTGAAGCGTTCATGTAACATAGAATTATTCATCAGTTCAAACGCTTGCATAAGTGGAGGTCGCCATGACAGTCACGATTAAGGACGTCGCCAAGAAGGCGGGCGTATCCCCGTCTACCGTCTCCCGCGTGCTCTCCAATCATCCGCGCATCAGCAAGGAAACGTCGCAGAAGGTGAAGGAGATCGTCGAGGAGCTCGGCTATCATTCGAACATTATGGCCCGCGGGCTCATCAGCAATAAGACGTACACGCTAGGCATGGTGCTGCCGCGCCCGGCAGAGGAGCTGTTTCAGAATCACTTCTTCTCCGAAAGCATTCGGGGCATCACGACCCAGGCTTCCCGCCAAGGCTACGACGTGCTGATGACCGCAGGAAGCTCGGAGCAGGACGAAGTGGAGGCCGTCACGCGTCTGGTCAAGGGGCGGCGCGTCGACGGCATCATTTTGCTGCAATCCCGCAAGAACGATCCTATTATCTCTTTTTTGCAGAAGGAAGCGTTCCCCTTTATTCTGATCGGCCACTATGGAAGCGAGGATATCCTGTGCGTGGACAACGACAATGAGCAGGCGTCCTATGATGCCACCGTCCATCTTATCTCTCAGGGTCACGAGCGGATCGGCTTTGTCAGCGGACCGACCAATCTAACCGTGTCCGAGGACCGGCTTAAGGGGTACAAAAAGGCATTGTTCGAGCATGGCCTGCGGATGGAGCCCGACTGGATCGTAGAGGGCGAATTCCTCCAGGAGAGCGGCTACCGGGCCATGGCCTTCTTCATGAATCTGCCGGAGCGGCCGACCGCCTTGGTCGTTATCGACGATATCGTCACCTTCGGCGTCCTGCGGGGACTTACCGAGCTCGGCTACAAGGTACCGGACGACCTGAGTCTGGTCAGCTTCAACAATATCGCGCTTTCCGAGCTGTCGTCGCCGCCGCTCTCCAGCGTCGACATCGGCATCTATCAGCTTGGCTACATGGCTTCGCAGCTGCTCATCCGCCATATCGACGAAGACAAGCCCCAGCAACTGCGCACGATCGTGCCGCATAAGCTGATCGTACGCGAATCTTCCGTTAATCTCAGACGCAATTGGAGTTGAACCGAATGAACGATTTTACGCTTAATAAGCCTCACTTGATCGACGCCGTCGTCGGCAACGGCCGCATGCTCGGCTCGCTGGGACGCACCGGACGCCTCTATCGGCTCTGGTGGCCGCACGTGGACTTTCCCCAGCACGTGGACGAGATTCGCACCGGCCTGAAGCTGGACCACGACGAGGCGGGCACGACCTGGTTCGACGCTCCCGAAGACGGCTGGCAGCACCGTATCGAATATGTGCCGCGAACGAACATCGTCCGGGTATTCGCCGACCATCCGGACTTTCCGCTCGCCGTCCAACAGTCGGATTATGCGGTGCCGGACGAGGCGTTTCTCGTAAGGGAGTACAAGCTTTCGAACCGTTCCTCGGAGCCGCTTTCTTTTACCTTCGTCTGGTATTCTTCGTTTCGGATTGCAGAGAGCGCGCTTTACAATACGACACTTTTCGATGAGACCGGCGATGCGCTGGTCCACTACCGTCACCGCTACTTTTTCGCCGTGGGCAGCGACCGCGAGTGCGCGGGCTTCCAGTGCGGCTCGTCCAGAGCGCAAGCGGAGCATGCCTGGCTCGACGGCAACGACATCGACATGCAGCCGGACGGCGCGCTCGTCTGGCGCATCGAAGACCTTCAGCCCGGGGAATCGTTCACGCTCCCGGTCTACATCGCGGCGGGCCATAATCGTCCGGAAGCGCTCGGCGCGCTGGCGCACGCCAAGAGCCGCTCCGTCTCCGAGTGGCGCGAGCGGACGACCGACTATTGGCATGCGTATCTTGAGAACGCCAATCCCGCTCCGGCCGGCGTCGGTCCGGAGATCGCCGAGGCCTACGAACGCTCGCTCCTGACCTTCAGGCTGATGGCGGACGAGCGGACGGGAAGCCTGCTGGCTGCTCCTGAGCCCGACGAGCAATTCTCCCGATGCGGCGGCTATGCTTATTGCTGGGGACGGGACGCCGCGTTCATCACGACCGCGCTCAACAAGTCGGGCCTGACAGGGGTCTCGGAGAAGTTTTACGAATGGGCATTGAGCGCCCAGGAGCCGGACGGTTCCTGGCAGCAGCGTCATTATCACGACGGCAGCCTGGCGCCTTCCTGGGGGCTGCAGATTGACGAGGGCGCCTCGCTCATCTGGGGCATGTGGCAGCTGTACGAGCAGAACCGCGATGCGGCGTTCGCCGAGCGGATGTGGCCGGCCGTCGCCAAAGGTGCGGCGTTTCTCGCGGGCTACATCGACGAGGAAACGGGACTTCCGCTGCCCAGCATGGATCTATGGGAGGAACGCAAGGCCGAGCATACGTACTCCGCTGCAGCCGTCTGCGGCGGGCTGCGGGCGGCGGCTTCGTTTGCAGGCTTGATGAACGAGGCCGAGCTGGCCGGCCGCTGGCGGGACGTCGCGGACCGGATCGCCGCGTCGATCGAGTCGCTCTGCTGGAACGAGTCCGACGGCAGCTTCTACCGCGGGCTTAAGCTCAAGGTAGACGGCGACGTGTACGCGCACGCGGCCGCCCAAGGGCTGGAGGGCAGCGCCAGCCGGACGGCTAAAGGCTACGAGCATTACGAATTGCGGCACGACCCGATCGTCGATATCAGCTTGCTCGGGGTATCCGTGCCGTTCGGCGTGCTGCCGGCGGATCATCCGTACATGCAGCGCACGGCAGATACAATCACAAGCAAGCTGTATGTGGAGGGCGTCGGCGGCATCAATCGCTACGAGAACGATGGCTACATTGGCGGCAATCCCTGGATCTTGACGACGCTGTGGCTGGCGCAGTACCGCGTGCAGAACGGCCAGCTGGCCGAAGCTGGCGAGTTGCTGCGCTGGGCGTGCGAGCACCGCTCGGAGACCGGCCTGCTCCCCGAGCAGGTCGACCGCAGCACCGGCGAGCCGGCCTGGATCGTGCCGCTCACATGGTCGCACGCGATGTTCGTGCTGACGGTGTCGATGCTCGCGGAGGCCGGTTATTGGACGAAAAAATAAAAGGAAAAAAAACCGCTGTGAGGCGGTTCTTCTTTCTTTTACATGATGTGCGTATGCCGGCGGCTTGCGGTCAGTTACGCGGTTTTTCCGGCTAACTCACCACTCCGCCGCTTCAAGGCCGGAACGTCTGCACCAACGTCCCGCGTCCCGCTTCGACGGTAACCTCGGCATACGCACCGTTGATGAGCGTCAGCTGCGGCGGCTTGTGCCCGCAGTCGATGTCGTATGCGACAGGCACGCCTAGCTCGTCGGCGATCTCCTTGAACACGTCGAGCTCGGTATAGCCTTCCCTCGGGATATGCACGCCGCTGCGGCCGAACAGGATGCCCGAGCAATTTTCGAACCACCCCGCCAGTTTCATCTGCACGAGCGAACGCCGCATATCCACCGTTGCCAGCTCGCAGTTCTCCAGGTACCACAGGATCGGTTCACCCTGGATATGTCGCTCGCGGAATGCCGGCACGTCGCCATAGGGCGTACCGATCAGATGACGGATGACGTCGATGCAGCCGCCCAGCAGCCGGCCGCTCGCCTCCATCCGCTCCCCGCCAACAACTTTCCAGACGGTCGGCTCCGTCAAATGATAGACGCCTTGCGAAGGAGCAGCTTCGCTCCACGACGCCTGATGATGCGTGGAGGAAGTTTGCAAGACCGACTCCCCTTCGCCTGTCCGCAGCACCTGCTCCCATGCCGCGGTCGTCGGATCGGTATATTCGTCGCGCAGATCTACGAAGTTCGTGCCGTGCGCCGTCGCCATTCCGGTCCGCAGCGTCACCGCGAGCAGCAGCACGCTGATATCCGAATAGCCCATCACCCACTTGCGCCCGATGGCACCAAAGTCCAGATGCTCGAGAACTTCGATCAGCAGCTCGCCTCCCCATGGGGGTATGACCAGATCGGTACGATCGTCCTGCAAAAAAGCGTTCAGCTCTGCGGCCCGTACCCGCGCCGGCGCCGACTTGGCCTTGTGCTGGCTCCATGTCGTCTCGCCCACGGCGACAAGGTAGCCTTGCAGCTCGAACTGCGCGACCGCCTGGCGTACGAACCAATGCCGCTCCTCGGAAACGCCCGAAGACGGCGCCGTGACCCCAATCGTAGCCGGCTGCCGCAATTTAGGATAAACAATCATCGCTCTCGCCCCTTGTCGAATGCGTCTCTCTCGACGCCCCCGTATCGTTCGCCTACCTTAATGATAGTTTATCCCCAGCGTCGGCAGCCGTCCATCCGCCGAGTTCAGACCGCAGGCTCGCCGAACTGCGCGCGATGCAGCCGGCTGTACAAGCCGCCCGCTTCCACCAGCGCCTCGTGGCGCCCCTGCTCGGCGATGCCTTGCCCGGCCACGACGACGATGCGGTCCGCATCCCGGATCGTGGCGAGCCTGTGCGCGACGATCAGCGTCGTACGCCCTTTGGCCAGCTCCGCAAGCGCGCTTTGAATCGCGGCTTCCGTCTCCGTGTCGAGCGTGGACGTCGCTTCGTCCAGAATGAGAATCGGCGGATTTTTGAGGAACATCCGCGCGATCGACAGCCGCTGCTTCTGGCCGCCGGACAGCTTGATGCCTCGCTCTCCGATCGGCGTATCCAGCCCCTGCGGCAGCTCGCGGACGAGCGACTCGAGCTGCGCGCGCCGCGCCGCCTCCAAGATCTCCGCCTCGGTCGAGCCGAGCCTGCCGTACGCGATGTTCTCGCGGATCGTGCCGTCGAACAGGAATACCTCCTGCTGGACGATGCCGATGCTTGCGCGCAGCGATTCGAGCGTGACCTCGCGGATATCCTGTCCGCCGATGAGCACGGCGCCCCCGTCCGCGTCGTAGAAGCGAGGCAGCAAGCTGCACAGCGTCGACTTGCCGCCGCCCGAAGGCCCCACAAGCGCCACCGTTTCTCCTGCGGCGATGTCGAGATTCACGTTTCGCAGCACCTTCTCCTTATCCGCGTAGCCGAACGTCACTTCCTTGAAAGTGATGTTCCAACGCGTTCCGGCGAGAGGCCGCGCGTCCGGCGCGTCCTTCACGTCCGGCTCGGTATCCAGCAGCTCCTGATAGCGCTTGAAGCCGGCCATGCCCTTCGGATACGTCTCGATAACCGAATTGATCTGCTCGATCGGCCCGAGGAACACGTTCGACAACAGCACGAAGGCGATGAACTCGCCGTACGACATATGCTGGCGCAGCACGAACCAGGCCCCGCAGGCGAGCACGAACAGCGACACGACCTTTTTTAAAATAAAGCTGATCGAGGAGTTCCAGGCCATGATTCGGTAAGTAACCAGTTTCGTCCGTTTGAAGCGCTCGTTGTTTTCGGCAAACCGCGCAATCTCATGATCCTCGCCGCCGAACGCCTGAACGACGCGAATGCCGCTGACGTTGTTTTCCACGCGGGCGTTGTAGTCCGCGATGTCGGCGAACATCGTGCCGAACGCCCGGGACATCTTGCGGCCGAAATACATGGACAGGCAGACCATGAGCGGCACGATAATAAAGGTCAGGACGGCCAGCTGCCAGTTAATGGACAGCATGATGCCGAACGCGCCTGCCAGCGTCATGACCGCGATGAACAGATCCTCCGGTCCATGGTGCGCGATCTCGCCGATATCCATCAGATCGCTCGTCATGCGCGAGACGAGATGGCCGGTCTTGTTGTCGTCGAAAAAACGGAACGAGAGCTTCTGCACGCGGTCGAACAGCTTTTTGCGCATATCGGATTCGATGCTGATGCCCAGCTTGTGCCCCCAATAAGTGACCACGAAATGAAGGCCCGCGCTGACGGCGTAAATGCCCAGCAGACCGACGCACGCCCACGCGATGACGGACCAATTGCCGTCCGGCAGCAGCTCGTCCACGACCTTGTTGACGGCCAGCGGAAAGATGAGCTCGAGCAGCGCTGCCAGTATCGCGCAGGAAAAGTCGAGTATAAACAGCCGCCGATAGGGGCGGTAGTAAGCCAAAAACAACCTCAGCATCGTCTTCCTCCTCGTCATGACGGGCCGCATGCAACGCATGGACCCGCCACTTGCCCCGTCAGGATTTGGACTTTGCGAGCAAGTATAAAAAGTACGGCGCCCCCACGACCGCCACGACGATGCCGGTCGGCACCTCCGAGGGCTGGAGTAGGGTGCGGCCGATCGTATCGGCCACGATCACGAGCAGCGCCCCCACGAGCGCCGATACCGGCAGCAGCGCCTGATGGCGCGGGCCGACCAGTCGGCGGGCGAGATGCGGCCCGATCAGGCCGACGAAGCCGATGCCGCCGCTGACGGCGACGCAGGAAGCCGCAAGCCCGACCGCAGCCGCGAGCAGCTTGAGCTGCTCGCGGCCCACGTGAGCGCCAAGGCCGGTAGCGGTCGCTTCGCCAAGGTTAAGCACGTTCATCACCCGCGCCTTGTAGAACACGTAAGGCAGCAGCAGCATCATCCATGGCAGCAGTGACAGCACGAACTTCCAGGTCGTCCCCCAGATGCTCCCGGCCAGCCATGTCGCCAGAAATTGATATTGCTCCGGACTCAGCTTCAGCGTCAGCACGATCGAAGCCGCGCTGATTCCCGCAGCCACGGCGATGCCGGTCATTAAGAGTCGCGTCTGGGACAGCGCCGAATGCCGCCTGTTCGCGAGCGCATAGATTAGTGCCGCCGTTAGCGCGGCGCCTGCAAAGGCAAGCAACGGCAGTAAGTAGATCGGCGCCGCAGCGGTAGCCGGAAAGAAGGACACGAATAGCATGACCATCAGACCCGCGCCGGCATTGATGCCGAGAATGCCGGGATCGGCCAGCGCGTTGCGCGAGATGCCTTGCATGACGCAGCCGGACACGGCTAGGCCGGCTCCGATCAGCACGGAGATGACGATACGCGGAAGGCGGAAATCGAACAGAATTAAATGTTGCTTCGCCGTCCCGTACCCGAACAGCGTCCGAAAGACGTCCGACGGCGGAAGGCGGATATAGCCGGCGTTCATGCTCACCAGAAAAGCAAGCAAAATCAGCGCGCCTAAAACAAGCATAACGATTGCGTTGCGTCCGGTCCTGAAGCGGGACGCCGTCGAACGCGCCATATTTGCCATGCGCTACAACTCCCTCCTCTCCCGGTTGGCCAAGTAGAGGAAAAACGGGACGCCGATGAGCGCGATCAGCGCGCCGATCGGTACCTCTTGCGGTTGATTGATCATCCTTCCGGTGAGGTCGGCCAGCACGACGAGCAAGCTGCCGAGCACCGCCGAGCAAGGTATGATCCATTTGTAATCTACGCCGACGAGCTTGCGCGTGACGTGGGGCACGAGCAAGCCGACGAAGCCGACCGCACCGGCGACCGAGACCGCCGTGCCGGCCAGTACGAGCACGGCAAGCGTCGCAAAGAGCTTCACGCGCTGCGATTGCTGGCCGAGACCGCGCGCGATATCCTCGCCAAGACTCAGCATCGTGATCTGCCGCGAGAGCGCGATCGCCACGGCCAGGGCGACCGCCAGCCAGGGCAGCATGATTTTCAGCTGCAGCCAAGTCATGCCCGCTACGCCTCCGGCATACCAGAAAGCGAGATGCTGCCCGATGCGGTAGTACAGGGCGACGCCTTCGCTAAGCGCAGCCAGCAGCGCGCTGAGACCCGCGCCGGCGAGCACCATTCTGGCCGGTGTGAGTCCGCCGCGCGACAGCGAGCCGAGACCGTATACGAGGCCGGCGCCGAAGCCTGCACCCAAAAACGAAAATAAAATCAGATACATGAACGGAAGCCCGGGAAAAAACGCAAAGCAAAGCGCGAGCGCGAAGCCCGAGCCCGCGTTCAGACCGAGCAAGCCGGAATCGGCCAGCGGATTGCGGGTCATGCCCTGCATCAGGGCGCCGGCCACCGCAAAGCAGGCGCCGACCATCGAGGCGCCTAAGATGCGGGGCAGGCGGAGATCCCATATGATCTGATGCTCGGTGATATCCGGATTAAAGTTGAATATCGCTTGCCATACGGTCGCGATCCGAATGTCGGCAGCGCCAAACGAGACGGACAGGCCGATGCTCATGACGAGCGCGGCCATGCCCGCAGTCAGTATGAATGTCGCCAATCGCGGGCGCGTACGCATGCGAACCTCGGGCGCGCGCTCCGGCGGCGAGCCGGTTGTTTTGCTTGTGCTAGTCATGACAGCTCCCTGCGTTTACTTGATGAGTGCCGGAGCGCAGTCTCGGTTCTTGCGGATACGGGCTTCCTGCGGGCAAGCTTACTTGGCCGCTCCCGCCGCCAGCATCTTCTCGACCACGAAGTCCAGCTGCTTGTCGAGCGAATAAATGTCGCCATAGTAGGAAAAGCCAAAGCCGATCTCGATCAGTCTGCCTTCCTGGACGGCCGGCAGGCTGTTCCATACCTTCGAGCCGGACATATTGTCAGCGCCGTCCCATACCGAACGGAACAGAAAATCGCCGACGTACGCAGGCAGTGCCTCCAGAGAGACCAACGCGCCGGAGGCTTCCGTGGCGCCGTCGATTTTACTTCTTCCCATCTGTATAAACCCTCCGCCTTCATGCTTTTTGTGATAATGATTCTCACTATCACTAATACTATAGTTCGAAGGCGTCCGGGCGCCAATGGATAATCCGCCGCCAGACTCCAGATCGCGGCGCCCTCCTCGCGATCTTTATCCGCCATCGTTCCTACGCTCATGACGACTGGCGCAGCAGCGCGGGCAGCTTGTCCAGCAGCATACTGCTCGTCAGCGCATCCCCATAGTTCCAGCCTACGACGCTCACGCGGTATGCTCTACCTGCCTGAACGGCAGCGAGACTGCGCCAAGCTTCGGAATGAGCCAGCTCCAGGGCGGCTTCGCGCGACTGTTGTTCTTCTTCGTCGACGGCGAGGAAGACCCGATCCCCGGCAAAAACGGACAATTCGCTCCACGCAATCTCCGCAAACTCCCGGCGTCCCGACAGGAGTCTTCCTACGGCCGCAGGCGGCCGGAAGCCCGACGTATGGTACAACGTGGCAGGCAGTCCGATCGTCCCCATCACGAACAGTCGCCCGCCGCGAACAATCGTGAATACCGTGGCGGTCTCGCCCGCTTGAAGCTCGCCGGAGAGCTCGCGCCACATCGCATCCGTACGAACGCGGTGGGACTTGAGCCAGCTCTCGGCCTCCGTCCGCTTGCCGAGCAGCTCACCCAGCTTAAGCAGCCGCTTATCGAGCGGCGCAAAGGTATTGAACGCTACCGTCGGCGCGACATGGGCCGTTTTCTCGCAAGTTTTTTTCTCGTCGCAAGCGAGAATGACCAGATCCGGACCAAGCCGCGCCACGGCGACCGGATCGATCGGCCAGCCGACATCCGCTACGCGGTCGACATGCTCGCCCAGCATGGTGCGCTGATCCCAGAATACCGCGCCTCCGACGGCTTCTGCGCCGAGCGCGACCAGGTCGCCGAAGGTTTCCCCGTGATAGACGATCCGCCGGGGACGCACCGGGATGTCAACGAGTCTGCCGAGCGCGTCGGTGACTCGGATGCGACCGGATCTGGCATATTGCCGCGGCGTCAAGCCGGTCTGCTGCCGGAATCGCCTGCTGAAATAATACTCGTCCTTAAACCCGGTCAGCCTGGCAATCTCGCGCAGCGGCTCCGCAGAGCGGATAAGCCTGTCCTTGGCACGCTCGATGCGGAGCTCGTTTAAATAATCCAACGGACGGCTGCCCGTCAGCTGTCGAAAAATCGCGGTGAACCGGTGAGGCGGCAATTCCGCGGCGGAAGCCAGATCGCGCACGGCGGTCGGCTCGGCGTAGCTTTCTTGCATCGCGGCGATCACGGCTTCGACGCGCGCAAACGCATCGGCGTCCGCGCGGTCGTCGGCCGCGAACAACGTAAGCATCAGCTCATGGAACCTCAGCTGCCGCCATGCCGGTTCGGTCTCCCGGTCAAGGCGCTTCAGCATTCTGAGCGTTCTGTCGGCCGAAGCCGCCGTCTCGGCCCGCGGCAAGGATAACAGGTCGGCAGTATGCGAATAAGGTGCCTGCAAGCCGTCTGTCCCGATGGCCGCGAACGCCAGACACGCACAAGCCGCAGCAGCCTCCGATTCGTTGTGCAGCTCAAACCCGCTGTCCGGCGAGATCAGCGCTGCGGCGCCTCTTGCGATCAATCGACTGACACCGCCTTGCTTGAGCGACACCTCGCCCTCCTCGACAACAATCAAACGGTGTGCGGTCCCGGCGTCGATGGCTTCCTTTTCGCCTGTCGCCAGTTCCCGCTTGTCCGCCGACAGCAAATGAAAATGAAGCCGACCGTCCGCGATCGAGGCAGCGGAACAGACTTGATCATGCGGTTGGGTCTTCATGAGACGCCTCTTTTCCGATGATAATGATTATCATTATTATGATATCGAAAAATCAGCTATCTCTCAACCCCACCGCGCGATTGTTATTTTTGCAGCATGCGCGGCAATTCTTCCAACATCCATTTGCGCGTCGCCGCATCCGAGTCCGAGCTTTGGATATAAAGGCGGTATACGCGTCCGTTTTTCACGGCAGGAAGCGCCTTCCAGACCGGGCTGTTCAGCAGCGTTTCGGTCGATTTCTTCGCTTCGTCGGCGACCGGATCAAGGATAAAGATAAGATCGCCCGCGTATTGGCCGATTGCTTCGGCCGAGAACTGCCGGAAGCCTTCGCCTGCGTCCAAAATTTCCTGAATCGGGGCCGTCGGCTTCAACCCTCCCTTGCTATATAGCAACTGAGGCAAGCCGGCTCTCGCCATGGCGAACAGTCTGTCACCCGGATAGTAAGTGAGGACGGAAGCGGTCTCCCCTGGCTTTAATACCGTCGCATAGAGCTTGTCCCACATCGCTGCGGCTTTGGTCTCGTAGTCGGCGAGCCAGGCATTCGTAGTCTCTTGGATTCCGAAAATTTCGCCAAGTTCCTTCATCCGCACTTCAAGGGTGGCGAAAGTGTCGAACATGATCGTCGGCGCGATCTTGGACAGCTGCTCGTAAGCTTCCTCGTCCGTATCGGCCACCATGATCAGGTCGGGCGTTAGCGAGGTGACCTTCTCCAGGTTGATCGGGAACCCGACATCTTCAATTTTCTCCGCTTTTTCCTTGTACACGCGGCCTTCAAGGTCTTCGCCGAAAATACCGACGAGCGGTAAATCGAGCTCAATTAAATCGCCGGTCGTCTCGCCGGCAAATACGACGCGCCGAGGCTCGGTGGGAATTAGTACGGTGTGGCCTTTATAGTCGGTATAGGAACGTTCAGTTGCCGTGGTAACGGATGCGGATGCTGTCGCTGCTGCAGCCGAAGACGCGCCTTGCGTTGCGGCGACGCTCGCGCTTGCCGTACTCGCCGGCGCGGCGTTATTGTTTCCGTTCGCGGAGCAGCCCAGGAGCGCGACTCCCAGCAAGCCGGCGATGATCGGCGCGATCCAGAGCTTTTTTGATGTTTTCATGTTTTACTGTCCCCCAAGCTTTTATAGAGAATGATTCTCATTCTCTTCTTAAGACTACGCAATCTACTCCTGCCCTGCAATGGAGAAAATCGAATTTCGCCATTTGATTTTGTACAAAACGTTGAGCCACGCAAGTAAAAACCGAACGGCTTTGCCTTCCTATAGACGACGACGCTCCCCTTTTTTATCGAAGACGATTCTGAGAAGGCTAAGAACACCAGCCATCACTTGTCAAGCCTCCATGTCCGAGCCGGATTTCGACGAACTGATATACTTTTGAATGCATATGAAATAACCGTCAGGAAGCGCCCTGACGGTTATGGCTAGTTTTAGCGGGTATCTGAAATTCAAGCCGCGCGGCACTTATCGACGGCTCATCCGGCAGCCATGCCGATGGGCCGGCCGAAGCCGTTCCAGTGGCTCAGCCAATGTCGTCCGCGACGTTCTTTCGCTAGAATGCCTGCAAATATACAGCTATTTTTGCCGAGATCGTCCCTTTTGGACTGAATACCTGCAAATCCGCAGTTATTTTCCTCCATCAAACCGATTTCCGGCTTGTGCTTTAAATTTACCTGCATATTTGCATCCTTTTCATGGTGGGTCGTCGGTCCGGAGAAAACACCTGTATAAATGCAGGTTTATCATCCCGCAAAGCGACAGAAAGGCTCAGGCATGCTTAGTACGCGCTCACCCTGCCCAAGAATCGCAAGAAAATTTTAGAAAAACCGTCGGGGCAGAACGCCCCTGACGGTCCTTAGGTTTGGCGGATATCCGAACGTTGAGTGTGATAATGCATATACAAATAGTTTAGGCTTTGCGCAATAGGAATTAAATACTCCAGTGCTGCCATTCCCGCTGACGTTGCTCATAGCCGCCGAGCCAATCGCCCGTTGCCTTGAACAGCTGTTCTTTGTGTTCGCCTTTCGAATACGTATGATCGGCCTGAAAAATAATCGACTTCTCGCAGCGGCCTTCGCCGCGGAGCCAGAAGGTCTTCTCCAGCAGAAACGTGTAGTCTACCGGAATCGTCTCGTCTCCCGTCCCGTGCACGAGGAATACGTCGCCGGGGAACTTTTGCGTCTCCTGGAACGGCTGATGCTTCATTAGCGAGTCGAAAAATGCCGGCTTAATCGAATACCCCAGGTAATCCGCCTGGCCTTTGGTTACAGCTTCGTCGTATGCCTTGCGTCCTACGATCCGGAGAATATCGTTGAACGGATAAGCGACCGGCGACCAGAGCGCCAGCGACTTGACGCGACGATCGCGCACGCCCGTCAACAGGGCAACCACTCCCCCCAGGCTGTGGCCGAGCAGCGTCACGCGTGTCGGGTCAACGATATCGAGGCTAAGTCCGTAGTCGAGCACCGCCCGCGTCTGCTCGATCATTGAATCGAGTCCATGATCTCCGTAAGCGCCCTCGCTCTCTCCGCACCCCGCGAAGTCGAAGCGGATGACCAAGTTGCCCCGTCCGGCGAATTCCCGTGCCGCCTGAACGAAGAGCCTGTCGACCCCGATACGGTTGCCGACGAAGCCGTGATTGATGATGACAAGCGGCAGCTTATTGCATTCGGTCTTCCCTTCCTGAGAAGGATAATGAATCGTAGCCGCAAGCGACAAATCGCCGTATCGTATCGTTAAAGAGCGCTCCATGAGAACGTCCTCCCTTTTTCCATTAATTCCGATTAATTTACTGTGTATTAAATATAACGCCAGCCGCTCCTTCTGTCAATACGGGGCGGAGAGAAATAAAGGCGGGACTGGGGAAGACTAACCATCCCGGATTGCAAATTCTAGCGAGAATGAGGAGGCAATCGGATGGAGGCATTCACCGACTGGGTATCTGCGCACGTACTCACGTCGATGTTGATCGTAGGATCGATTATCGCCGTCGTTTTTGTCGTCGCCAACCGCAAAGCGCTGTTTTACAAACAGTAAAAGGAAAGAGCCGCTTAGGCGCTGCTATAGCGCTGAAGCGGCTCTTGTATTTTAGACGATTAAACCAGTGCCTTTGCGGCGATGTCCGTGCGGTTCTGCTTGCCTTCGAACGTGATGCCGGACGCAGTCCGGTAAGCTGCCTCACGCGCTTCGGCGATGCCGGCGCCCAGACCTACGATGCCGAGCACCCGGCCGCCCGCCGTCACGATCCGGCCATCCTGCTCCGCCGTACCGGCATGGAAAATGAGTCCTTCATCGGCCGCTTCGAGACCGTCGATCGGCAGACCTTTCGGATAAGAGCCTGGGTAACCGCCCGACGCGAGCACGACGCATACCGCCGCCTCGTCGCTCCATTCGATCTCTACGTCTCCGAGACGTCCCTCGAGCGAAGCCAGAATGATCTCTAGCAAGTCGCTCTTGAGGCGCGGCAGCACGACCTGCGTCTCCGGATCGCCGAAGCGCGCATTGAACTCAACCGTCTTGGGTCCTTCCGGCGTGAGCATGAAGCCGCCGAACAGCACGCCGCGGAACGGGCGTCCCTCGGATACCATCGCGCGCGCGGTCGGCTTCACGATGTTCTCGATCGCGTCGTCGATGATCGACTGCGGAATATGCGGCAGCGGCGAGTAGGTGCCCATGCCGCCCGTATTCGGTCCATTGTCGCCGTCATAAGCAGGCTTGTGATCTTGCGCCGCCGGCATCGCCCGGACGGTCTCGCCGTCCACGAACGCGAGGATCGACATCTCCTGCCCGGTCATGAATTCCTCGATGACGATCTTGTCGCCGGCCGCGCCGAACGACTTGTCGACCATCGTGTCCTTGAGCGCCTGCTCCGCTTCCTCGCGGGTGAAGCAGACGGTCACGCCCTTGCCCGCAGCCAGACCGTCCGCCTTGATGACGATCGGTACCGGCTGATCGGCCAGGTAATCGCGCGCGGCTGCGTAGTCAGTGAACGTCTCGTATTTTGCGGTCGGGATGTCATACTTTTTGAGCAAGTTTTTCATGAAAATCTTGCTGCCTTCGATTTCCGCCGCAGCCTTACTCGGCCCGTACACCGGTATGGACGCCGCCTCAAACGCGTCAACGATGCCCGCCGCCAGCGGATCGTCCGGTCCGACGACGACAAGATCGATCGCCTGGTCCTTTGCGAACTGCACCAGCTTGTCGAACTCCAGCTCTCCGATCGGCACCAGCTCGGCGAGCTGCGCGATTCCCGCGTTGCCCGGCGCGCAGAAGATTTGCTCGGCCTTCGGATTTTTGCGCAGCGCCCAGATGATCGTGTGCTCCCGGCCGCCGCGGCCTACGACTAATATTCGCATATTCTCGTTCTCCCCCTGCCGATCAATGCTTGAAGTGACGAACGCCCGTGACGACCATCGCAATGCCGGCAGCGTTAGCTGCAGCTACGGACTCCGCGTCCTTCACCGAGCCGCCCGGTTGGATGATCGCCGTAATGCCTGCTTGCGCCGCCAGTTCAACCGTGTCTCCCATCGGGAAAAACGCATCCGATGCGAGCACCGCACCCTTGGACTTGTCGCCAGCTTGCTCGATAGCGATGCGGGCCGCGCCGACGCGGTTCATCTGACCGGCGCCCACGCCGACCGTCATGCTGTCCGCCGCAAGCAGGATCGCGTTCGATTTCACATGCTTGACGACCTTCCATGCAAAAAGCAGCTGCTTCAGTTCTTCGGCCGTCGGCGCGCGCTCCGTCACGACCTGGATGTCGGCCTCGTCCAGCGAGTGGACGTCGCTCTGCTGCACGAGCATGCCGCCGTCGACGCTCGTCACGAGCCATTCCGGCTTGCGCTCCGCCGCGCTCTGTACTTGGCTGTCGGTGCCGGTGGAGAGCAGGCGAATGTTCTTTTTGCGGCTCAAAATCTCAAGCGCTTCCGGCGTGAAGTCCGGTGCGATGATGATCTCGAGGAAAATCTGCGCGAGACGTTCGGCCGTCTGCACGTCGATCGTGCGGTTCGCCGCGACGATACCGCCGAAGATCGACGTCGGGTCGGATTCGTAAGCTTTGACGTAGGCTTCGTCGATGTCCGCGCCGATGCCGACGCCGCACGGATTCATATGCTTGATGGCCACGACAGCCGGCTCGTCGAACTCGGAGACGATCGCGAGCGCCGCGTTCGCGTCGTTAATATTGTTGTAGGACAGTTCCTTGCCGTGCAGCTGCTTCGCCGTCGTGATGCTCGGGCCCTTCTTGGCGAGCGGCTTACGGTAGAAAGCGGCTTGCTGGTGCGGATTTTCGCCATAACGCAGCTCTTGCACTTTTTCGTAGGTGAACGTCAGGCTCTCGGGAAGCGGATCGCCGAGCTGTTCGGCGAAGTACTCCGAGATCAGCGCATCGTATGCCGCCGTGTGACGGAAAACTTTGGCGGCCAGCCGCTTGCGCGTCTCGAGCGTCGTGTCGCCGCTGGCTTGAATTTGCGCGAGAACATCGGCATAGTCGCCTGCGTCGACGACGACCGAAACGAACGCATGGTTTTTCGCCGCGGAGCGCAGCATTGTCGGACCGCCGATGTCGATATTCTCGATGGCGTCTTCGTAGCTCACATCGGGCTTGGAGATTGTCTCCTTGAACGGATACAGGTTCACGACGACCAGGTCGATATAGTCAAGGCCCAGCTTCTCCATCGCTTCGACGTGCTCGGCGCTGTCGCGGATCGCGAGCAGTCCGCTGTGCACGGCAGGGTGCAGCGTCTTGACGCGGCCGTCGAGAATTTCCGGGAAACCCGTCACGTCGGAGATGCCGATGACCGGCACGCCTTCACGCTCGAGCAGGGCATGGGTGCCGCCCGTCGAGATGATCTGCACGCCTTGCGCGGCTAGCGCGCGGCAAAATTCGGTGATGCCCGTCTTGTCGGATACGCTGACCAGCGCTCTTTTGATAGCCATGACTGTTCATCCACTCCTAAGTATGGTTGATTAATGCCGCCAGGGGTGGGGTTATCCCCTTCACTCAGCCGCGGCTGCGCGCTGGTTCCTGAGCGAACGGGATAAGCCCACCCCGGGGCAGTTGTGCGATAAATTGGGGGTGACGCTTGAGGCCGGCGAAAGACTAGCTCGTTTGTCGGAAAAATAAATAGGGATACCGCGCATCGTTAAATGGAGGATGAGGTGCGTTTCCGGTGTGACTAGCGGTATGACTAAGCGTTATTCGCAAAGTTAACGGCGCATTTCCCGGCAAATAGCGATGTGGTACATCGTTATTCGGCAGTGGCAGTGCGTTTCCGGGCAAATAGCGATGTGGTACATCGTTATTCGACGATAACGGCGCGTTTCCGGGCAAATAGCGATGTGGTAGATCGTTATTCGGCGGTGGCGGCGCGTTTCCGGGCAAATAGCGATGTGGTACATCGTTATTCGACGATAACGGCGCGTTTCCGGGCAAATAGCGATGTGGTACATCGTTATTCGGCGGTGGCGGCTCGTTTCCGGGCAAGTAGCGATGTGGTACATCGTTATTCGGCAGTGGCAGCGCGTTTCCGGGCAAATAGCGATGTGACGCAACGTTATTCGACGGTCGTGTCGCAGCTTCAAGCGAGCTTCGGGCGAACACCGATACAGCGTATTGTTATTCCTGGCACTGTCTATGCTTCTACCGTGACGATGCGCCCCTCCAGCGAGACTCGCCCCTCAGCAATCAGGCGGACCGTGCGCGGCAAGAGTTCGTGCTCAACCGCGTGGATACGCGATGCGAGCGTATCCGGCGTGTCGCCCGTTTCGATCGCAATGACTCGCTGCGCGATGATCGGACCGCTGTCGAGGCCGCCGTCTACGAAATGCACAGTTACGCCGGTGACTTTGACGCCGTAGTCGAGCGCCTGCTCGATCGCCCGTATGCCGGGAAACGAAGGCAGCAGCGACGGATGCACATTGATCATGCGACCCTCGTAGGCGCCGACCAGCACGTCCGTCA
Source organism: Cohnella sp. GCM10020058 (assembly GCF_042683485.1). NCBI lineage: Bacteria > Bacillati > Bacillota > Bacilli > Caryophanales > Paenibacillaceae > Cohnella > Cohnella sp. GCM10020058. The sequence goes on along the minus strand of NZ_JBHUJV010000025.1, from coordinate 145,560 downwards.
ATATCCGCATATAACCGGCCAGCACGATCAAGCCAATCCCGCGAGCGGCCAACTCGGCCGCGATCACAGTCTCATATGCCTCGCGAGACGCATATTCCTTTGGCCTGAAGGCATACGTCTCGACGCCAAGCTCGCTGGCACGGGACATGACCTTGGCCTCCGGCTTGTCGCAGACGAGCAGCGCGATCTCGGCGGGGCCGAGCTCGCCGGCTTTGGCCGCTTCGGCCAGCGCCTGGAAGTTGCTCCCGCTGCCGGACGCGAATACGGCGATGCGGAGCTTGTCGCGGCTCATTCGAATTCGGCGCCTCCGAACGTCACGACGCGCGAGCCTTCGGTCACGCGACCGATGACATAAGCTTGCTCGCCGAGCTCGCTCGCCAGTGCGACAGCCTGCTCCGCTTGGTCCGCCGGCACGACCAGCACCATGCCTATGCCCATGTTAAACGTCGTATACATATCGCGGTCGCTAATCGCGCCATCGCGCTGCATAAGTCCGAACACCGGCTGCACCGGCCATGCGCCGAGGTCGATATCGACGTTGACGCCCTCCGGCAGCACGCGCGGAATATTCTCGATGAACCCGCCCCCGGTAATATGCGCCATTCCTTTTACTTGCACGCTTTCGATCAGCTTCAGTACCGACTTGACGTAGATGCGAGTAGGCTCAATGAGTACTTCGCCCAGCGTCTTGCCTTCGAGCTCGGGCAGCTTGTCCTCGAACTTGTAGCCTTTGGTGTCCAGCAGCAACCGGCGTACCAGCGAGAAGCCGTTCGAGTGAACGCCGCTCGAGCCAAGACCGATTACAGCGTCGCCAGCAGCGATGCCGCTGCCGTCAATCGCCTTCGGCTTATCCACGATGCCGACGGTGAAGCCTGCGATATCGTACTCGCCGTCCTGGTACATACCCGGCATTTCCGCAGTCTCTCCGCCGATCAGCGCGCAGCCCGCTTGCTCGCAGCCGTCCGCGACACCTTTGACGATCGCTTCGATTTTCTCGGGTACCAGCTTTCCGCAAGCCAGGTAATCAAGGAAAAACAGAGGCTCCGCCCCCGTCACGACCACGTCGTTCACGCACATCGCCACCGCGTCGATACCGATCGTGTCGTGCTTGTCCATCTCGAACGCCAGCTTCAGCTTCGTGCCGACGCCGTCCGTGCCGGAGACGAGCACCGGCTCCTCGTACTTGTCCTTGTTCAGGCCGAACAGACCGCCGAACCCGCCGAGTCCCGTCAGCACCTCCGGACGCATCGTGCGCTTCACGTGCTTTTTCATTCGTTCGACCGCTTCGTTGCCGGCGGCTATATCGACGCCAGCTTGTTTGTAAGCTTCGGACACTTGGGTTAAGCCCCCTTGGGTGTAATTGTAAAACCACATCGTTTTGCTATTGCCTTTTGGCTACCTCGGCGCGTTCACTTAGCGGAATTAACTTCCGCTATTCGCACCGCTACCACCTCGGCACGGGCACTTAGCGGATCTAACTTCCGCTATTCGCGCCACTACCACCTCGGCACGGGCACTTAGCGGAATTAACTTCCGCTATTCGCGCCACTACCACCTCGGCACGGGCACTTAGCGGAATTAACTTCCGCTATTCGCACCACTACCACCTCGGCGCGTTCACTTAGCGGAACTAACTTCCGCTATTCGCACCACTACCACCTCGGCGCAGGCACTTAGCGGAAATTAACTTCTGCTATTCGCGCCACTACCACCTCGCCGCAGACTCTTAGCGGCATCAAATGCAAATGCCGCTATCCGCTTCACAGCCACCTCGGCGCACGCACATAGCGGCACCAAGTGCCGCTATGTCGCGCTCCCGCCATGCGATGCACAACGTCGCTTCGCCCCCAAGCTGTTTAGTCGCAGCTGCAGCTCGTCGCCTTGGCGTCCTCGAACTCCACCGGCGTCGGGTAGTCGTTGGTGAAGCAGCCGAGGCACAGGCCCCGGTCGTACTCGCTCTCCGCCCCGCCTACCGCTTCGAGCAGGCCCGGCTTGCTGAGGAAATACAGCGAGTCCGCGTTGATCGCCTGGCGGATCTCCTCGACCGTCTTGCTCGACGCGATGAGATCGCGGCGATCCGGCGTATCGATGCCGTAGTAGCAAGGATTCGCGAAAGGCGGTGACGTGATGCGCACGTGCACCTCGAGCGCGCCCGCCTCGCGAAGCAGGTTGACGATGCGCAGCGAGGTGGTGCCCCGCACGATCGAATCGTCGATCATGACGACGCGCTTTCCCTGCACGACCTTGCGGACGGCGGACAGCTTCATCTTGACGCCCTTCTCGCGCAGCTCCTGGGAAGGCTGAATGAAGGTGCGTCCGGTATATTTGTTTTTGATAAGGCCAAGCTCATAAGGAATGCCCGTCTGCTCCGCGTAGCCGATCGCGGCCGAGATGCTCGAGTCCGGAACGCCCGTCACGATGTCGGCGTCGACGAACGACTCCAGCGCGAGCTGCTGGCCCATGCGCTTGCGGGCGCTGTGCAGGTTGATCGTGCCGATGTCGCTGTCGGGGCGCGCGAAGTAAATGTACTCCATTGCGCACACGGAGCGCCGTTGCAGCACCGCGTAGCGTTCCTCGCGGACACCGTGCCGATCCAGCACGATGATCTCGCCAGGCTCCACGTCGCGAACGTACTCGGCGCCGATGACCTCGAACGAGCAGGACTCGGAGGCGAAAATGTAGGCGTCGCCGAGCCGGCCCATCACCATCGGACGCAGTCCGTTCGGATCGCAAGCTGCGATCAGCACGTCCTTGGTCATGATCAAGAACGCGAAGCCCCCGATCAGACGCGAAAACGCGTCCTTGACCGCATCGACCAGATCCTTGGACGAGCGCGCGATCATGTGCGCGATGACTTCGGTGTCGCTCGTCGTCTGGAAGATCGAGCCCGATTCCTCCAGCTCGCGCCGGATGATCGGCTCATTGACGAGGTTGCCGTTGGTGCAAACGGCCAGGTCGCCGCCCCTGTACTTAAAAACGAGCGGCTGTGCGTTGGCTAGCCGGCTCGCGCCGGCCGTCGAGTAGCGGACGTGGCCGATCGCGTTGGCGCCGACGAGCGAATCCAGCCGATCGCGGTCGAACACTTCCTTCACCAGGCCCATGCCGCGGTGATAGTGGAAGTCGCCGCCGAGATTCGACGTGCAGATGCCGCAGCTCTCTTCGCCGCGGTGCTGCAGCGCGTGCAAGCCGTAGTAAGACAGCTCCGCCGCGTCCTTGTGGCCGAACACGCCGAACACGCCGCATTCTTCCTTCAGCTTGTCCATCATGCCCGAGGCCTGATCGTTGCCCTGATTATAATAATCCCCGGTCCAGAAACGCGCCTCGGCGGCCGGCAGCCCTTCCGTCTGCGAAGACGGCAGCTCGCCGGTCCGACCGCTCATGTCGTAAGGCAGGATGCTCGCGGCCGGACCGTGCGGCAACATGTCTGCCGAGGCGCTTGCTCCCTCGGCGACAGGCAGCGCACGGCCCGCTCCGGCGTTTATTTCATCCGGCATGGGATCGCTTCCTTCCATTCTGTGCGGAATTCGTTCACGGGTGCCTGAATTGCCGTATGTCCATTGACCGCGATGACCAGCTCTTCCCCGCCTACGACGCCGAGCTTCTGTGCCGGCACGCCTTGCTCGGCGAGCAAAGCTTCAAGCGCAGCAGCGGATTCCGGCTTGGCCGACAGCAGAATGCGCGATTGCGATTCGCTGAACAGCGCCAGGTCCGGACGCAGATTGGTCGTGAAGTCGACCTTCGCGCCGAGACCGCGTCCGAACGTGGACTCCGCAACAGCCGCAGCCAGTCCGCCTTCGGACAGGTCATGCGCCGAAGCGACGAGGCCTTGGCGGATCGCGCCGAGCACGGCGCCGTGCAGCGCTTTTTCCACAGCCAGGTCGATGACCGGCGGGCGGCCTTCGGTCAGTCCGTGTACCGCGTACTGGAACTCGCTGCCGCCGATCTCTGCTTTCGTCTCGCCGAGCAGGTAGATGACGTCGCCTTCGGCTTTGAACTCTTGCGTCGTGATATGGTCGATGTCCGTGATCAGACCGACCATGCCGACGACCGGCGTTGGGTAGATCGCACCCTTGGCGTTCTCGTTATACAGCGACACGTTGCCGCCGATGACCGGCGTCTCGAGGAAGCGGCAGGCTTCGGCCATGCCGTCCACCGACTTTTCCATTTGCCAGAACACTTCCGGCTTCTCCGGCGAACCGAAGTTGAGGTTGTCCGTGATCGCGAGCGGCTCGCCGCCCGAGCAGACGATGTTGCGAGCCGCTTCGGCGACCGCGATGCGTCCGCCGACCTCGGGATCGAGGTATACATAGCGGCCGTTGCAGTCCGTCGTCATCGCAAGCGCCTTGCGCGTGCCGCGGATCGCAACGACTGCGGCATCCGAGCCCGGCACGACGGCGGTCGACGTGCGGACCTGGTAGTCGTACTGGCTATAAACCCATTCCTTGCTCGCGAGCGAAGGAGAGCCGAGCACCTTTTTGAGCGAATCCGTCAGATCGAGCATTTGCTCGTAGCGGTTCGTATCGATGGAGCCATTTTTCAGATAATAATCCGGCACCTTGGAAGGCTTGTTGTACACCGGGCAGTCGTCGACGAGCGCCTTAACAGGCATGTCGGCAACCTCTTCGCCCTTGTGGAACAAGCGGAGACGGCCGTCGTCCGTCACCTTGCCGACCTTGGCGCAGTGCAGGCCCCAGCGCTCGAAGATCGCCTTGGCCTGTGCCTCATGATGCGGTTCGGTGACGAAGAGCATGCGCTCCTGCGACTCGGACAGCATCATCTCGTACGCGGTCATGCCTTCTTCGCGCTGCGGCACCTCGTCGAGGTACAGCTCCATGCCGTTGCCGGCCTTGGACGCCATCTCGGCGCTCGAGCAGGTGAGGCCGGCTGCGCCCATGTCCTGGATGCCGAGCACGATGCCGGAGTCGATCAGCTCGAGCGTCGCTTCCATGACGAGCTTCTCCATGAACGGATCGCCGACCTGGACGGCCGAGCGCTTGGCTTCGGACTCGGCGGTCAGATCCTCGGACGCGAACGTCGCGCCGTGGATGCCGTCGCGGCCGGTAGCCGGGCCGACGTAGAATACCGGATTGCCGACGCCCTTGGCGACGCCGCGCTGGATCTTGTCGTGGTCGATGAGGCCGACGCACATCGCGTTGACGAGCGGGTTGCCCTCATAGGCTTCGTCGAACATGACCTCGCCCGCGACGGTCGGGATGCCGATGCAGTTGCCGTAGCCGGCGATGCCGCTGACGACGTGCTCGAACAGGTACTTGACGCGGTCGCTCTCGAGCTTGCCGAAGCGCAGCGAGTTGAGCAGCGCGATCGGGCGCGAACCCATCGAGAAGATGTCGCGGATGATGCCGCCGACGCCGGTCGCGGCGCCTTGGTACGGCTCGACCGCGGACGGGTGGTTGTGCGACTCGATCTTGAAGACGACGGCTTGCTTGTCGCCGATGTCGACGATGCCGGCGCCTTCGCCCGGTCCCATCAGGACGCGCGGGCCGGTCGTCGGGAAGCGGCGGAGCAGCGGCTTGGAGTTCTTGTACGCGCAGTGCTCGGACCACATGACGCTGAATACGCCGATCTCGGTGTAGTTCGGCTGGCGTCCGAGGAAACCGCAGATGAGTTCGAATTCGGAATCGGAGACGCCGAATTGCTTGTAGATTTTCTGCTCGGCGATCTGCTGGACCGTCGGTTCTTTAGCGGGTGCTTGCTGCGCCATTGCGTTCCCTCCAAGCGTTCAGTACTGACGTAAACATTTTCGCGCCGTCCGCCGAGCCGAGCAGCTCGCTGACCGCGCGCTCCGGGTGCGGCATCATGCCGACGACGTTGCCCGCTTCGTTCGAGATGCCGGCGATGCCCGCGACCGACCCGTTCGGGTTGACGCCGTCGTAGGTGAAGACGATCTGGCCGTTCGCCTTGAGGCTCGCCAGCGTCTCTTCGTCGCAGTAGTAGTTGCCTTCGCCGTGCGCGATCGGAATCGTCACGACCTCGCCCTGCTCATAGTCGCGGGTGAACGCGGTGTTCGCGTTTTCGACCCTCAGCCCCACCGGGTGGCAGCGGAACTTGAGGCTGTCGTTGCGGATGAGCGCGCCGGGCAGCAGACCCGCCTCGGTGAGCACCTGGAAGCCGTTGCACACGCCGAGCACGAACTTGCCTTCGGCCGCGGCCTTGCGCACTTCGTTCATGACCGGAGCGAGCTGGGCGATCGCGCCGCAGCGCAGGTAGTCGCCGTAGGAGAAGCCGCCCGGCACGAGAATGCCGTCATAGGCGGACAGGTCGGTAGCGGTGTGCCAGACGTAGTCGACATCCTCGCCCAGGACGTCGACGACCGCGTTGTACATGTCCAGGTCGCAGTTGGAGCCCGGGAATACGATGACCGCGAATTTCATGAGGTCTCAGCCCTCCAGTTCGAATCGGTAGTCTTCGATGACGGTGTTGGCGAGCAGCTTTTCGCACATGGCCTTCACGCGCTCTTCGGCAACGGCGCGGTCGGTCGTGTCGAGCGTGAGCTCCAGATACTTGCCGATGCGGACCTTCGCGACTTCGTCGAAGCCGAGCGTTTGCAGCGAGCCTTGAACGGCGTTGCCTTGCGGGTCGAGCACGTTTTCCTTGATCGTGACATATACCGTTGCTTTCATGGGACGGGTCTCCTCCTGGATGGGGACATGGGTTATGGGCTGTATGGTCGAAAGTAAAGCGTCGGCGGCAAAGGATCGGCGAGCTGCGGACGGGACTGCGGACGAAAGGGCGACGATGGCGCCAACCTTTCCGCTTCAGCCCGCTTCGCGGCGAAGAATAACTGCAAATATGCAGGAATTCGCATTGCCAAGCCCACCCCGGAGCGAAATAACTTCATATATACAGTTATTTCAGCTTTAGCAGCGCCTATTGCCTAAATTACTCGAAAATAAATGTATTTTTGCAGCTATTCTGCTCCATCATCTCGGCTCACGAAAAATAGATGTATTTTTGCAGCTATTTGCGACGTTGGAGAGACGGCGATTTGCTGACGATGACGACTGAAATGCTGCTGCTATGGCGCCGGTCACGATCATGATCAACGAGCTGCTTGCTTACGAGGGCGGCCGCAATGCTGCTGCGATGATGCCCGCCGCGAACCTCGAGCCGCTAGTACTTGATCGGCTGAAACGCAGTAAAGCCGTAGCTCGTCGGCTCCGTCAGCCGGCGGTAGATCTCCTGGTAGCGCGCCGTAGTCGCGTCTACGACATCGTCCGGCAGACGCGGCGGCGTGCTGTCGCGGTCCCAGTCCGTGCCGAGCAGGTACGTGCGAACCGGCTCCTTGTCCATGCTGTCGATCTCGATATCGAGCTCGTACTTCTCTTCGGCCCAGAAGCGTGAGGAATCCGGCGTGAACAGTTCGTCGATCAGGATGATCTCGTCGCCCAGCAGACCGAACTCGAATTTGCAGTCCGCGAGAATAATGCTCTTGTGCTCGCATACCGCGAGCGCATAATCGTACAGCAGGAGGCTGCGCTTGCGAAGGCCGGCGGCCAGCTCCGAGCCGATGCGGCGCTCCATCTCCTCGTAGGAGATGTCCTCGTCGTGACCGACATCGTTTTTGCCCGCGGGGGTGAAGATCGGCTCCTCCAGCTTGGCGTTCTTGTGCAGGCCGGCAGGAAGCGGGATGCCGTTGACTTCGCCGTTCTTCTGGTACTGTCGCCAGCCGCCGCCCGTGATGTAGCCGCGCACGACGCATTCGATGTCGATCCGCTTCGCCTTTTTTGTGACCATGATCCGTCCAGCCAGCTTGTCCGGCTCGGAGACGAGATCGCCCAGCTTGCGGACGTCCGTATGGACGACGTGGTTCGGGACGAGATCCTTGGTCTTCTCGAACCAGAAGGCGCTAAGGCCGTTCAGCACCTTGCCCTTCTCGGGAACGGCGGGGTCGAGTACGTAGTCGAACGCCGAGATCCGGTCGGTGACCACGATGAGCAGATGCTCGCCGAGGTCGTACAGCTCCCTGACCTTGCCCTTGTGGATGAGCGGCGCCTTGACGAGCCCTTCCGCGGTAGATAACGCTTCTGTAGACATGTCAGCCTCCTGCATTCTTTATATAGAAGAGATTATTCCAGACCGAGCCGCTTGAAAATCGTATCGACGTGCTTCAGGTGCCACGAAGGGTTGAACGCGTCCTCGATCTCTTCCGCGCCCAGCGCGTCGGTGATCTCTTTCGTCTCGGAGACGATGGACTTGAAGTCCCGCTGCTCTTCCCAGGCTTGCATCGCGCGCGGCTGCACGGTGTCGTACGCCTGCTCGCGGGAGAAGCCTTTGTCGATCAGCTTCGTCATGATGCGGCCCGAGAACGGCACGTTGTAGGTGCTGCGCATGTTGCGCTTCATGTTCTCGGGGAAAACCTGCAGGTTTTTCACGATGTTGCCGAAGCGGTTGAGCATGTAGTTCAGCAGCATCGTCGCGTCCGGCAGGATGATGCGCTCGGCGGAGGAGTGGGAAATATCGCGTTCGTGCCACAGCGCCACGTTCTCATAGGCGGTGATCATGTGGCCGCGGATGACGCGGGAGAGGCCGCTGATGTTCTCGCAGCCGATCGGATTGCGCTTGTGCGGCATCGCCGACGAGCCCTTCTGGCCTTTGGCGAACGGTTCCTCGACTTCGCGGAACTCGCTCTTCTGCAGCGCGCGGATCTCGGTCGCGAACTTGTCGAGCGAAGAGCCGATAAGCGCCAGCGTCGCCATATATTCAGCGTGACGGTCGCGCTGCAGCGTCTGGGTGGAGATCGGCGCCGCGCTGATGCCCAGCTTGTCGCACACGTACTGCTCGACGAACGGATCGAGGTTGGCGTAGGTGCCTACCGCGCCGGACATTTTGCCGTACTGGACTTCGTCCGCCGCTCTGCGGAAACGCTCCAGGTTGCGCTTCATCTCTTCGTGCCACAGCGCGAGCTTCAGGCCGAACGTCGTCGGCTCGGCGTGCACGCCGTGCGTGCGGCCCATCATCGGGGTCGACTTGTATTGAATCGCCTGGTCGCGAAGAATGGCGATGAAGTTCACGAGGTCGCGCTCGAGAATCTCGTTGGCTTGCTTAAGCACGTAGCCAAGGGCGGTGTCGACGACATCCGTCGACGTCATGCCGTAATGCACCCACTTGCGCTCCTCGCCAAGGCTCTCGGAGACGGCGCGCGTGAACGCGATGACGTCGTGGCGGGTCTCCAGCTCGATCTCGTTGATCCGGTCGATGTCGAACTTGGCGTTCTGGCGCAGCAGCACGGTGTCCGCCTTCGGGATATGGCCGAGCTCCGCCCAAGCCTCGCAAGCGCACAGCTCGACTTCGAGCCATGCTTTGAATTTGTTTTCTTCTGTCCAGATAGCCCGCATCTCGGGGCGGCTGTAACGTTCGATCATGATGGATTAGACCCTCCAAATGGTTGATTCGTTGATCCAGGCGAGCGCTGCTGCGGTATCCGCGGCCAGCACGTTGACGTGGCCCATCTTGCGTCCGGTCTTGGCCTCGGCCTTGCCGTACAGGTGAATCTTCGGCGCGACGCCAAGCCTGTCGGCTTCCGGATCGCGCGCCTGCACCCAATCCAGCAGCGGCTCGACGTGCTCGCCAAGGATATTGCCCATCACGACGGGCGACAATAGCGAGGTGTCGCCGAGCGGCAGGTCGCAGATCGCGCGGATATGCTGCTCGAACTGGGACGTGCGGCACGCCTCCATCGTATAGTGCCCGGAATTGTGCGGCCGCGGCGCCAGCTCGTTGACGAACAGCGTGCCGTCCTTCGCGACGAACATCTCGACCGCGATCAGGCCGACGGCGCCGAGCGTCTCCGCAATCGATACCGCAAGGCGCTCCGCCTCGGCGATGACGGCGTCCGGCACCCGCGCGGGCACGATGGACAAATGCAATATATTGCGAACGTGTATATTCTCGGCAGGGGGGAACGTTCGGATCTCTCCGGACGGCCTGCGCGCGGCGATGACCGAGATCTCCCGCTCGAAGTCGATGAACTTCTCGAGCACGAGCTCGGTGCCGGCGCGGCTCGCCTCGTCCCAGGCGGGAGCGAGCTCGTCCGTGCCGCGCAGCACCCATTGGCCCTTGCCGTCGTAGCCGCCGGTCGCCGTCTTCAGCACGGCGGGCAGCCCGAGACGCTCGGCCGCCTCCTGCAGATCGGCGAAGCTCGCGATCTCGGCGTAAGGCGCGACCCGCGCCCCCGCCGCCTCAATGGCGCGCTTCTCGCGCAGCCGATGCTGCGTCGTATGCAGCAGGGCGCTGCCCTGCGGCACATAAGATTCCGCCTCCAGCATCGCCGCGACGTCCGCGTCCACGTTCTCGAACTCGTACGTGATGACGTCGCTGCGCCGCGCCAGCTCGCGCGCCGCGTCGCGGTCGGCGTAGCCGGCCACGATCTGATCGGCCGTCTGGCCGCAAGGCGCGTCGGGCGTCGGATCAAGCGCCACGAAGCGGTAGCCCATCCGGCTGCCCGCGTGCGCGAGCATCCGGCCCAACTGCCCGCCGCCCAGGACGCCGATCGTGGCGCCGGGCAGGATCGGCCGGGCGGCCGGCTTCGTGCCAACTACGGTCGCCTGGCCGTCCTGCGCCGCTCCGCCTTGCACGGCGGCACCGCCCTGTGCCGCTCCGTCCTGCGTGCCGCCGACCGGCCCGCAGCCGTCTGCGCCGCAAGCCTCGCCTTCGCCGCTCAGCAGTCCTTCAAGCTCGCGATTCAGCCCGCTCATGGCAGCACCGCGTTGTCCAGCACGTCCTGCGTGGTTCGCTCGCGCCGCGCGGCGACGCGCGCCTGCACGTCCTCGTCGAATGCGCCGACGATCTGCGCCGCCAGCAGGCCGGCGTTCGTGGCGCCGGCCGCGCCGATCGCGACCGTCGCGACCGGGATGCCCCCCGGCATCTGCACGATCGACAGCAACGAATCCAGCCCGTTCAGGGCGGCGGACTTCACGGGCACGCCGATGACGGGCAGGACGGTCTTCGCGGCGACCATGCCGGGCAGATGAGCCGCGCCGCCGGCTCCGGCCACGATGACCTTGAGCCCGCGATCCGCAGCGGATGCCGCATATTCGAACATCAGATCCGGCGTACGATGCGCCGATACGACTTTTTTCTCATAGGGGACGTTCAGTTCGTCCAGCACCTCGCACGCCTTCTTCATCGTCTCCCAATCGGACGTGCTGCCCATGATGACCCCGACGATTGCCGACATGGTTCCACCCTTTCCCCCGTTAGCTTTTCCTCATTGTCATTATTGCACAAATTCCGTCGCAACTTGTCCGGCCCGCGAATCCGTCCGCGCGCTGCGGCGATCCCCAGGCACGGGTCCGGTTAAAAGCGCAAAAAAGGGCGACTTCAGGCCGCTGTCGGCCCTCCGTCTAACCCCGTCTCTCTCCCTATATTCCCGGCTTCGCTCCCAGGCGCTGCAAAGGCGCAACGCGTTCCTTCCCGCGAGGGATCGTCCCGCATTCCGCCTATCGTCCGTCCGAGAGCTCGTAGTCCGGAAATTTAAGGTCTCCGGGTAGAGACGATCGGGCCTTATTCCCGATAATATACGAGCGATTCCGATTCTGTTTGCCGGTTTTTAGTTTAACCCAAACCTTACATCTCTGTCAAACGAAAAGGCGAACGCTAGCGATTGCTGAAAAAACGAATGTTCGGATTTTGGTCATACAATTCCGAGGCCGGAGGTTAGATTAAGAAATTTTCAGTAAATTTAATATTATGGAGGTTAAACAAAAGCAGGCTCCCGCTTGCGCCGCCCTTCATGCAAAAGGATGCCTCCGGCCCCAAGGCCTTCGACACCCCTTGTATCTTGCGATTAACGAACCTTCCGCCTATTCGCCCGCCGCGACGCCAGCCCGCGAACCCATCGCTCCAGCTCGTCGAGCGGCAGCTTGTACAGCGCCAGCATCCCGTTAACGGTCCGTGACGCTTCCGGTAAAGAGGCGATTCGTCGCAGCAGCCACCCTTCGCGTGTGTCCGACGACGACGGTACCCAGAACTGGATGTACCGGACCTCTGCATAGCCTTCGCGGATATCGTCTACAAGCTGGCTTGCCGCGGCGAGAAGCACATCCGGCGTCCGCCGCTTCGCTTCCATATAGAACACTTCAAGCTGACAATTCTCCCTGTCCTCGTATTCGCCCGGTCCGGTACCGTATGCGAAGCCGAAGGCGCCAACATTTTCGTAGGTATCCTCGCAATGAATCAGCATCGCCCTGCCGAGCACGAGCGGACTCGCCAGGAAGCTGAGCTTGGTTGCAAATGAATAAGGGAGATGAAGACTGGCGTGACTCGATATTAAATAACGGAGGTAGGAGGCGTGGTCCATCTCCAGCTCGCAGCGCCTGAATATGCAGTTCGCATGGATGATCGCCCTGCCCACCGTTTTTTACCTCCCGGGTCTTCTTTCATAAGTGTGCAGCGGAGCTGCTCCGCCTGATTTCTCGCGGAGCAGCCCAGCTTCTTACTGCTGCGGCTTTGCGCGAAGATTGTCGTTCGCGATGACGATTTTGCCGAAACCGCTGCCCTTCGTCGGCTGATCCATCGTTGGGGGAACCGGGAACACACTCTCGACCTCCTTCGACAAAAATTGGATATATATCCATTTCAACTATACACGATTCCATTTGCACAGCATAGACAAAATGTGCTCGATATCGCTTGCGTAAAGCGTCTCTTCGCCCAGAACGCCATCACGCACGCCGTAAGGCCGGACGAACTTCGCGTACAACCGGTTCAAGTATTTGTTGTCGGATTGCGCGGTTAACCGGACTTCCCGCACCTCGGGATGCCGCTCGGCGATCGCTCGGATCGTAAAGCCGAAACCGTCCAAAAATACGCGGGTTCCCCGATGCGAGCGGACCGCGAGCGCCAGGTCGATCAACGCGATATCTTTGTCGTTGAATGCTTCCTCTCTCGTCCCATGGTAGTAAGCGCCCAACCCCACCACCGTATCTCCGCCTTCTCTCACCAACACGATGGATCCTTCGGTGATGTACTGATAGGCGAGCGTAACCGTATCGAGCACCGAAAACGAAGGATGCACGTCGCGCATATGGTCGAGCAGAAACAGGCTGGCTTGCGCATAATCGTCGTCCGTCTCGCATACTGCGCATTGTAGCGCCGTCATTGTAACCTCTCCTCTCGCGGCCCGCCGCTCAAGCTCTTAACTCGAGCGCGCGTCTCAATTCGTCGCGAATTTGCGTCGAGCCGCTGAGCAGCCTTTGAAACGTCTCTCTGCGCATCGACAGCAGCACGGAAGGACCAAGCGCGCGAACGGTGGCGGTCCGCGGCACCTCTCTCATGAGCGCGATCTCGCCAAAGTAATCGCCGTCCTGGAGCGTCGCCACGCGTCGTTCGCCCGCATCCTCCGTCTGCTTGGTCACTTCGAATTTACCGCGCACGATAATGTAGAAGGTGTGGCCTTCCTCGCCTTCGCGGACAATCGCCTCGCCTTCCCGGCACATTTGCGTCGAAAAGGCGACGGACAGACTATCCAGCAGTCCCGCGTCGATCCCCGCCAGAAACGGCAGCCGCGCCAGCCAATCCGTGTTCACGTCCGCATGCAGTCCGTCCTCGGACAGCCGGAAGCCCTGCTGCTTTTCCCACAGCCGCGCATAAGCGCCGCCCAGGACGAGGAGCTGCTCATGCGTGCCGCTTTCGACGACTTCGCCCTTGTCGAACACATAGATACGATCGGCTTCCACGACCGCGGACAGCCGGTGCGTCACCGATACGACCGTCTTGCGGCCGCGCAGCGACAGAACCAGCTCGTTCACCGCCGTCTCCGATCCCGGATCGAGCGCCGAGGTCACTTCGTCGAGCAGCAGCACGTCGGGATCGCGAAGCAGCGCTCGGGCCAACGCGATGCGCTGACGCTCCCCGCCTGAGAAGCTGCCGCCCTCCTGCCGGACGAGCGTATCGAGTCCGTTCGGCCAACGCGCGACCGCCTCTTGCAGCCCGCTTTTGCGCACCGCTTCATTTATATTGGCCTCGCTCAAGCCTTGCTTGTCCAGCAGCAGATTGTCCCGAACCGACGCATTGAACAAAAACGTGTCCTGCCCGACAAGCAGCGTCAGCTCGCGAAGCCGCCGCTCTCCGATCTCGCGCAGATCGATGCCGTCCATCGCGATACACCCCTGCCTCGGATCGTAAAGCCGAGCGAGCAGTTGCAATGCCGTGCTCTTGCCCGAGCCGCTGGCGCCGACGAACGCCGTGTAGCTGCCGCCCGCGATGCCGAGCGATACGCCGCGGAGCTGGTCCGCGCCCTCTTCGTAGCCGAAGGTGACGCCTTCCATCGCGATCTCCCGGATCGGAGCCGCGGGCGAGCGCGGCTCGGCAGGCTCCGGCACTTCCGGCTCGCGTGCCATCAGCTCGCCGATTCTGGCGAAGCTCACCCTAGCCTCGATCATGCCGGGAATCAGATATGTCAGATTGGTCGCGGACTGGCCGACGGTCATGAACAGCGTAAAGAAGGCCATGAAGCCGCCGATCGTCAGCTGATCATGGAAAATCAGGTAGCCGCCGAAGCCGATCATCGCACCGTTAAGCACCATCAACGACACCAGCGGCAGACGCTCCATCCAAGAGGTGATCAGGCGCAGCCGCAAGCCGTTTTTCAGCATGTCCCCGATGAGACGAGCGGACAGTTGGCGCATCCGCTCCTGCTGATGAAGGCTGCGGATCGTCTTGTGCCCCTTCACCGTCTCGTCGATTGCGTTCATGAAGCGCTCCTGCGACGACTTCAGCAATTGCTGGCCGGCTTCCGCCTTGCGCTGCAGCAGCTTGGGGCCCGCGATCATGAGCGAAGCGCCCGCGATCATGATCAGCGTCAGCCTCCAATCGAGCGCGAACAGCATGCCGATCCCTAGACAGGCGCTGAGTGTCTGCGCGAACAGCAGCGGCACCGTCGCCCCTACGGTGCGCTCGACCGAAGCGGTGTCCGTCGTAAAACGCGCGACCAGATCTCCCGTGCCATACTCCCCATAAAAAGAGATCGATTGACGCTGAAGGCGCTCAAACAGGTCGAGACGGAGCTTCGCGATGCCTTGGCCGACTAATTTTCCAAGCGCGTAGTCGCCTGATAAAGAGGCCGCAATCGACAGCACCCCAGTCCCGATCAGCAGTCCCAGGATCAGCGCGAACGCGCCCCCGTCCTTCGGGACAAATGCTTCGTCGACCAAATACTTCAAGCTAAGCGGCGCGGCAACCGCATAAGCGGCTTCGATCAGCAGGCAGAGCAGGAGCAGGACGAGCAGCCCTCTGTAGGCGGTAAAATATTTCAGCATATGGTCTCCCTTGCCGACGCGAGCGATGGATCGCTTGATAGATCAACCATAACTTACCTTTTTAAAAAGTGTCAATCCTTGTCGGAGTCGTCGCCCGGGAGCGCCGTTGTGCGATTTTCCGCGCATCTCCGTAATCAGACATAAAAAATCCCCGCCCCTTCTAGTCAAGAAGGAAGCGGGGATTGCGAGCGAGGTAAGAAAGCTTAGCCTTCCGCGCCGATGAACACGTAACGCGCGATGACGAGCACGAACAGCACCCACATCAGCCAGTGAACCTGGTATTTCTTCTTGCCTGCCAGGTTGGCGATGACGGCCAGCACCACATACGAGATGATGCCGAAGGAAATGCCGTTGGCGATGTTGTAAGTAAACGGCATCATGGCGACCGTCAGGAACGACGGAATGCCGACGACGAGATCTTCGAAGTCGATCTCCTTGACGGATTGCATCATGAGCACGCCGACGATGATGAGCGCTGCGCTCGTCGCGGGGGACGGCACGAGCAGCGCGATCGGCGCGAGGAACAGCGACAGCAGGAACAGTACGCCCGTCGTCGACGAGGTCAGACCCGTGCGGCCGCCTTCGGCGATACCGGCGGAGCTCTCGACGAAAGCGGTCATCGTGCTTGTGCCGAGCATAGCGCCGCCGCTGACGGCTACGGCGTCGACCAGCATCGCTTTGCCGACGAGCTTGCGTCCCTTCTCCTTATCCTTGAAGAAGCCGGCCCGGTTGGCCGTGCCAACCATGGTACCGAACGTATCGAACAGCTCGACAAAAGTGAATGTCGCGATCGCCGAGAGAAGACCGGTCGTCAGGAGGTCGCCGAAGTTGAAGTCCCAGAAGTTCAGCTTGCTGAAATTCGGCACCCAGTCCGCAGACTTCAGCGAGTCGAAGCTGACGACGTCCACGCCAGGGATGGCGCCGATGAGCGTCGTGAGCAGGATCCCGTACAGAATGGCGCCGCGAACGCGGAGCACCATAAGCGCGCTGATGATCAGCAGTCCGAGCACGGTCAGCCATACGGACGGCTCCGTGATGTCGCCGAGGTGGAAAATCGTCTCGTTGCTGTTCAGGTTGCTGTAAGAGCCGGCCGCATAGTCCGCGAACGGACTCAGCGAGATCGTCAGCAAGCCGCTGCCTTTGAGGCCGATGATTGTAATGAAAAGGCCGATGCCGACCGTGATCGCATACTTGATGCTGTCCGGGATCGCAACGATCAGCATCTGACGGATCTTGGTGACGGTCAGGATAATGAAGATAATCCCCGAAATGAATACCGCGGCCAGCGCCATCGAAGGCGATATTGCATGGCCTGTCGCTCTGGACGCTACGACTGTCGTCGCGAAGTAGGCGTTGAGCCCCATGCCAGGCGCCAGCGCGACCGGGAAGTTGACGAACAAGCCCATCGCAAGCGTGAAAATACCGGCGCCGAGCGCCGTTGCGAGGAAGATGCCGTACGTGTCGAGCCCCGATCCTCCGAGCACCAGCGGATTGACCGCCAGGATGTACGCCATCGTCATGAACGTCGTAATGCCCGCCATGATCTCCGTGCGTACGTTTGAACCGAATTCCTTCAGCTTAAAGAAACGTTCCATCGTCTCCAAAGCTCCCCTTTCGCCTCTTAAAAGTTGGCGCCACAACCAAAAAACCCAGAAGATACTTCTCCTAGGTTCCGCATAAAAACGCGTTCTCATGCGCAGAGCCGATCCGTGGATCGAGACTCCGCCTCGCGCGTTTTTCGTAGCCAGGTCCTTTGCGGTGACCTTGTAGAGACATCCGGGCCAATCCCCGGAAATATACGAATCGATATGCAATTGTTTTAATTATGGTCCCATGCATATTCTAGGGCCGAAATTTGTCGGATGTCAACAAAAACATGAATGTTCATGCACAAAACGTTTGTCTACGTTAATGATTTAGCAATATTATCAAAGAATCGTCTTTAAATGTATGTTGAAAGCGGAATCAAAGTGAACATTGGACGGTTGACGCAGTGTGATCGCCTTATCGGAGCTTAAGCGCCAGCAAGCCGAGATATTCCTTGAGGGCCGTTCCCGTCGTACCGGCGGACGAGCTATTGGGCGCAAGCAGACCGGGGTAAAGGGAGAAGCGTCCGCCGCTCGAAAGATAGTCCGTCGGGAAAGGTTCTGGCTCGAGGCCGGCTTTACGAAATTCCCGTACCGCCCGCGGCAGATGGAATGCGGATGTAACGAGAATGGGCTGCGTCAAGCCGGACGATTTAAGCAGTGCAGCCGTATAAACTGCATTCTGTTCCGTATTCAGCGAGCGGTTTTCCACGAGAATGCCACTCTCCGGCACGCCCAGCCCGATCAGCTGCCTTTTCGCGATGTCCGCTTCGTTGCCGCTGTCGGAGAACACTTGTCCGCCCGAAAACAAGATTGGCAATCCGGTCGTCCGGTGCAGCCGGACCGCCGTCAACAGCCGGTTCGCCGCCCCTCCGAACAGATTGCCCTCGCCGCCGAGATCGGGCGTCCCGCGGCTGGCTCCGCCGCCCAGCACGACGATGACGTCGCCCTGAACAGTGCTCGGCTGGTCGTATTGACGCTCGAGCGCGCCGATCAACAGCCGGCTCGTTATCGGTATCACCGAAAGATAGAACAAGAGCGTGATGCCTGCGATCAGCATCGCCTGCTTGCGCGATTTCCTCCACAGCCAGAGCGAGGCAGCTGCCAGCAGCAGGACAAAGATGCCCGGCGGCAGCACGAAGCTGTATACGAACTTAATGATATAAATCAGCTGGTTGCCCTCCCCATGACCGGTCATGAAAAATCCCTTTTATTTGCCGATGGCAAACAAAAGGGATTCGCTTGTTATTCCCACTCGATCGTCGCCGGCGGCTTGGAAGTGATATCGTAAACGATACGGTTGACGTCCCGCACTTCGTTGACGATACGCACGGAAATCTTCTCCAGCACGTCCCACGGAATGCGCGCCCAGTCGGCGGTCATGCCGTCGATCGAGGTGACGGCGCGGATGCCGACGGTGTAGTTCAATAGAGTAAATTACTATTCAATTATTGCGTTATTTTCGTAAATCAATTGTAGCTGGTAAAACCAATGATTTCAACTAGAGGGGAAGAGTTGCTTTCATTTATTTACCAATATACAGTAAGATATGCTAGCAATATCTTATCGGCACCATCGGTGGGGGTTAAGTACCAAGGAAGAAACAGCAAAAAGGAAATAAAATCTGGATCGGGAGTGATCCTTGAGTGAAAAACTATTGTGTGAAATGTCATAATGAAACTAATCATGACATATTAGAGAAACACGTGAGAAACCAAAGAGATGAGTACTTATGTGATGAATATTACTATATTGTCAAGTGCATGGGTTGTGAAAATATAACTTTTAGATATGAGTTTCATGATATAGATGGTGGTTATCCTACTGATAATGATGATGGTGGATGGTATGTTCCGACAACTGTATCAACTTATCCTAATGTAATAAAAAATCATAGACCGATACAAGAAATGTACTATGTACCCGAAACGTTAAAAGAGTTGTATCAGCAGTCGATTTCCGCTTATAAAGAAGGTGCAAAAATCCTAGCTGGACTTGGATTTAGAGGTATAATTGAAGCCATATGCAACGAGCAAACGATAAGCGGAGATAACTTACAAGAGCGTATTGGAAAGTTAGCCGATAATGGTATTATTTCAAGAATGAATGCCGACTTACTGCATGCTATTAGATTTTTAGGCAACGATGCCGCACATGAAATTAAAAACCCCTCAGATCAGCAGTTAAGTGTTGCACTAAGGATTATTGAACATATGATAAATAGTCTGTACATACTGGAAAGAGAAGCGGAAGGTGTATTTGAAACTGTATTAGCGAATTACGGTGAACTTGAGCCAATTCTAAAAACATGTATAAAATCTAAGGTTGCTGGAGACGAGTTAACTCTTAAGGAAATCCTCGGGAGGCACTTTAGAAGGTTATTTCAGCATTTGGGAACTATTGAGTCCGATCTTATCGATGCAATAACGAATGGAAAGCAACCCTTATTGACACTTGGTAAAACAGTTACAAGCGCCAAGAAGACTCTTCAGTATTATGTTGTCGTCTAAGGATGAAATGAACCACAAGGAGACTAACCTTATGGTTCATTTTTTCTTTTTTAACAACTCTCCTAAATCTTCAACACTTATAATTCGCTTTCTATGTACCATTCTGTTACGGTTACTACAAAGCATTGCAATGTCTTCAACCCTTGTCGTTTCCCGTTCTATGATCTCCGACACCATCTTCTTATGATGCCCCTCAATGAAGTCAATGCCCATGTCCCCATATATCTGTTAAAAGTCAAAGTTACAGGCTTCACAGAACAGTCGACCATGTTTGCCTACGAATAGACTCTTGACCACTATAAACAGATTATTGTAGTAACCACTCCCCTGTTTTCAAATCAACAAATTTTGATAGTGTGATGTCAGATTTAAATTCAGAACCATACTCGCCAGCTCGGGTTTGATTATCTAACTTAAACGAAATATTGTACAACTTTCCGGTTTTTGTTCTCTGAATGAGTTTATGTTCTAAGAAGTACAACAGAATCTTTTTATGCGCCTCGACATCATCAAAATTGAGGTAGAAACAAGCAACGCCAGATTCAGCATTGCTATGCTTACAATCACTAACGACGTTTGTACGGATAGCATCTTCACAGAGATTTCCGACAAATTTCTTGTCCGAGAAGAAATACATCCACTTCCCACACTTTTCCTCATCAAGGGACGCAGATGCGTCTCCAGAAAAGGAAATCCAACTAGGCGACATAAACACCCTCACAGCTACAACTCCTCAGTTAGAAAATAAGACCGCCTCCGGAAGAGCTACCTCGCGAAGGCTACACCTACCAGCTCCAAATTTTCCAAAGCTTCCGTCTAATTCCTGGTCAAGGGAGGCAGCCCCCCCCCGTACAACAGGCTCCCCCCGTTTAATAAATGGTTCTGCTACTTCGAATTTCTCGATAAACGGGGGTTGTTTTTCTTAGCAGTTCACGCAGAATTTCGATTTCGAGTTCTTTTCACCAAGCGCTTTAACCGCTCGGTCATACCGCTGCTCGACTTCCTGCAACCGCTGGATTTCTTGCAGATGCCCGTCTGCCGAAGGAATGTCCTCCGGTGGAATCAAGTCGCGATGCTCGCGTATCCACAAACGGATGGTGTCGGGATGAATGTCGTACATGCGAGCAAGCCCCCCTACCTTAACGCCAGCCAATGCTTCCTTTACGGTTCTAAGCCGTGTTTCTTCCTTTAACCTTTTCCCATCCCGCTCATCTCCCTTATCCCTAGTTTAAATGATTGTAGGGAGGGACTCCAATTCCGATTAGGGGGCCTAGGAGAATGTGCAGTTAATTTCCTCCATCAGCTCCATTTCCGGCTTACGCTTTTAATTTACCTGCACATTTGCAGGTATTTTGTTAAATGTCGCTGGTCGACAGAAATAAATGTACAAATGCAGTTGTTGCGACCCGCAAAGCCTTGAATAGTTCCGACACGATGGAAGTGCGCCTACCTGCCACAAGTTTTCTCTCAATTTATACTTTCTGATCATGCAAAACAGGGCCGATCCCCTCCCGGGAACCGGCCCTGTTATTTACTTGTGGCGGAAAGAGTGGGATTCGCTCCCACGTGGGCTTGCACCCTAACGGTTTTCAAGTCGCCCCTCGTTATAAAAACCCGCCATTCCTTGTCATGACTGAGTTTATGGCACTTTATTGTTGAACAGCTACAGCGGTCTGAGTTAATACGTTTAAATTGGTACCTAACCGTTAGATTAAATTAATATATTATGACCAGAAGACGGAGTCAACCACTTTACAAACACCACATTTAACGCATTTATCTAAGGCCCGATAACGCCGTCCCCATCTTATCTTATCCTTAAAAAGAGAAATCTATGTACCCTTAAAGTATATTGTTTCCTTCGATGCATTGTCTTCTTCTGTTCGGGAAGTTGCTGAAAGTGAATCACTAAATTTCTTAAACAAATCCCTTTACCCGCGCCACGCTCCAGTAAAAGGGATTTGTTATTTATCCTCACTCGATCTTCGCCGACAGCGATCGGCGGTCAGACTGTTTTGATGGAAGTCAACGTGCGGATGCCGACGGTGTACGAATACGTGCGCCTACTAGTGTAAACTACTATTCAATCATTACATTAATTTGTATATCAACTGTAGCGGGTGAAGGGTAGTGATTCAACCGCAATTGATGTTCGTATTCTCGTTTAGTCCTAGATTTAAGAGGATTTTTAACTCTCATGTCGAATGGTGCTATTTACCATAAGTATTAACTAATTGAAAGAGCGGTTACAAATTGAGGTGTATGCATCGTGATGAAAAATGTTAGGCGAGAACCAACCCCAAATGAAAGTATTGTTCTTTTTAATGAAGTTGATGGCTTATGTCCTTTATGTAACAAATCTCTTATGCGTACAAAAAACAAAATAAAGGTAAAAATTTTTGAAGCGGCGCATATTTATCCATTAAATCCTTCGGAACAAGAAATAGAATTACTAAAGAATGAAGAAAGACTTACCTCTGACGTAAACGATTTAGACAATTTTATTGCCCTTTGCAGAGAGTGTCATAAAGTATTCGATCATCCTCGGACTGTAGAAGAATACAAAATTCTATATAAGATTAAAAAGAATATCATTACCAGAAACGCTACAAAAGAAAAATTTCATGAATATCCTATGGAAACTCAGATTAGAGAAGTACTTATTAAGTTATTGGGGGATATAAATGAGTCTAGTCTGACTAAACTTAAATTAGAAGCACATAAACTTGATGATAAGGCGAATGGAACTTTGACTGGGTTCACAAAGAGAAAAATACGGAACGACATAACTGATTATTACCTATTTATTAAAGAAGAATTCAAACAACTCGACAAAGATCACCCTAAGTCATTTGCAATAATCGCCTCACAGGTCAGATCTTTCTTTACTCAAGTAGATAGGATCGAAGAATCTCAGGATGAAATTTATTCAATTGTAACAGAGTGGTTGTATAAAAAAACGCAGACTGATTCGATAGGCGCGTGTCAGATAATAACTTCCTTTTTCATTCAGAATTGTGAGGTATTTGATGCTAACTCCCAATAAAATAATTAGCTTTAATGAGTCGATTATTGGAAAAATGATTGTTATTTTAAGGCATCTAGAACTCGGCGAGCAAAGTATCTCAAAACTTTATCACCAAACTTTTCATAATTTCGATGAAATAGATGAATTTATATTTTCATTAGAAGTTTTATATCTTCTAGATAGTATTGAAGTGGACTTTGGCAAAGGGGCTATTAAATATGTTAAAGCAGATTAGGTGTGACATTTTTCGAGAGAAGGTAATTAGGTTTCATAGTGGGCTAAATGTAGTGCTTGGAGATAATTTGGGTTCCAACTCAATCGGTAAATCAACGCTATTGATGATAATTGATTTTATATTCGGTGGTAGTTCTTATATCTCTCACAATAAAGATGTAGTTGTCAGATTGGGGCATCATGAGTTCTTCTTTATTCTTGAATTTAATCAAAAGAAATACTACTTCTCACGTGGAACTCAAAATTCCGACAAGGTATACAAATGTAATAGTGAGTTTTTAAAATTAACTCAAATTGATTTGAACGACTATTGCGAATTTCTAAAGACACAATATGGCATAATCTCTGAAAAACTCACGTTTCGATCTGCAGTTAGTCCTTTCAATCGAGTTTGGGGTAAAAATAATTATGATGTAAAAAGACCTTTACACGCGCACCATTCAGAAGCAAATTTAGAAACAGTTAATAAGCTGATCAAAATCTTCAACGAGTACCATAGAATAGAACTTCAAGATTATGAATTGAAAAAAGCAAACGAAGAAAAACGGATATTCAGAAAAGCAAGCGAACTAGATTATATTCCAAAAATAACAAAGACCAAATACAAAACTAACTTGAAGCATATTGAGCGGCTTCAAAATGAAATTCTTGATTGGGGAAAAAGTAATTATAGCCCAAGTATAAATATATCTGATTTAATTTCAGATGAATTGATAGATTTGCGAGAAAGGAAACGGATTCTACTAAATGAAAAAGAACATTTGAAACTAAGATTAAATCGAACGA
The DNA here is from genome assembly GCF_042683485.1 of Cohnella sp. GCM10020058. Taxonomy (NCBI): domain Bacteria; kingdom Bacillati; phylum Bacillota; class Bacilli; order Caryophanales; family Paenibacillaceae; genus Cohnella; species Cohnella sp. GCM10020058. The sequence goes on along the minus strand of NZ_JBHUJV010000025.1, from coordinate 122,138 downwards.
ATAAGAGATTAACAAGGACAATTAATGTGGAATTTGAAAGCTTATTAGAGTTTTTCCCTCACGTAAACATTCAAAAGTTACAAGACATAGAAAAATTCCATAATAACATTTCTTCAATACTGAGCGATGAATTGGAACTTGCAAGAAAAGAATTAAAAAATAACATTGAAGTTTTAGACATTGAAACACAAGAAATAAACAATAGAATGGAGAAACTATTAAACCCTGATGAAAAGCCAAATGTTTTCTTAGATGCTTTGTTGGAAGCTTCGGCTAAACTAAAAACCTTACAATTTGAGAATGACTACTATACTAAGATGAACGAAATCAATAATAACGTGGATGTACAGAAGAGTAGTTTAAACACTTTGAAGGGAACAATAATTGAGGAGATATCAAAAAACATTAACACGAAATTAGCCTTTGTTAATAAAGAAATCTACAAGGGAAATCGGATGGCCCCGGAACTGACATTGAAATCTAATGATTACGTTTATATTTTTTTCGATAACACTGGTACAGGAAAAGCTTACGCAAATTTAATAATATTCGATCTTGCTATTTTTTTATTAACCAGCATCCCTTTTATCTCTCATGATTCGTTTTTATTTAAGAATATCGAAAAACCAGCTATTGAGGAAATCATTAAGTTATATGACTCTAGTGATAAACAAGTGTTTATAGCACTCGACTTAATTAATGTCTATAGTAAGAAAGCACAAAAAGTACTATTAGAGAAAAAAGTCATTCAACTCGATGATAAAAAACTATTATTCACGCTCGATTGGAGAAATATGAACGACAATTACAACGAAAATATTTAATTTTATGTCAGCAAAGAACTCCACACCTTGTGTCTGTGGAGTCTTTGCTTTATCATTCTCCCTTTCTAAAAAACTTTAAAATAATGTACCCTCTCCTCTATAATTTCTTTTATCGCAACAAAAAGCACTTGTAAGAGAAAGATGATAATTTTAGGCTATATGGATTACTTTTATAACTTTATCTCGCTTTTTTGTAATTAATAAATCCACAATCGGTTGAACTATCCAAAAGTTCCATTAATTCATTTGCACTAAAAATTCGATTCGAAATAATAGCTTCCTCAATTCCTAATTTAAAAGTAGCTCTTGATGAGAAAAACAAGTCGATGTGATGCAACGGATGAGAGTCTGGATTAAGTCGTTCTGGGTCGGCGTCATAGTCATATCTAATATAACCAGGTTCAAACAAAAAAAGTTCTTTTGCAATAATCCAAATTTTTTTTTCTAATTGTTCATCGACCTCATAAGCCCTATTTGTTTCTCCAATCATTCCAAGAAACTCGTACATATCTTCTTGTTGCTGTTCTTTTTCGTAAAACCAATTTTCTTCTGCTAATTCCAGTAATACATTGATTATTGTTGAATCAATAATGATATCATTGCCGACAGAATATACCTCTATCTCTTCGTTAATCTTAATAGCGAAAGGAAATGCAAATGAAAAGTTCTTCTGATAATGTCCATCCATAAAATTGATCGAAAAAGTTATTCTACTCATTTTGCTTATATGAATATACATTTTTCCAAGTTCTTTATCTTGAACTTCAATATTAGTATTGATACTTCTTATAGCATGCAACAATAATTTTATAATGTCGCTTTTCTCTCGAATGGCATTGGTGGCTAATTCGCTCAAGTTATACGTTAAATTAAACTCAAGAAATTTACTCATACATGAAATCCTTATTCGCAATTATAACCCGTTCAATAGCCCTTTCCTCAACACTATCCTCACAAACTAAGGAAACCATGTCCCTTAACTTGTTATGTTTCTTTTGTGGTACTCTATGTTTTTTAAAGAGTTCCGTAACAATATCTCGTTGGGATTTCATTTCCTTTTCAAGGCTTCTAAGTAAAATCTTCCTATCCAAAATTTCATTTTCTTTTGGTTTCTCGATTACTAATTGTTCGCTATTATTAAGTTGTACAAGTCCCTCTTTCAAAGAAGGAAGTAAGTTAGAGTTAGCAGATTTAGAAACTATTAGGTATGAAGTAATAAAAGACCTAGTGAGAGCCATATAAAGAGTATTCCTACTATTAACGTCCTCACCAATGATGTAATTTGCAACACAAATGACAAAGGGAAACTCAAGACCTTTAATATTATTTTTATTGCTAATGAATACTCTATCGGGAGTATTTGTTTTAGTCTCATGAATAATGTTGGATTTCCAATTAAATTCATTCGAAATTATTATAGAAAGTTGATCCATTAAATCAAAATTAGAATTAGTTTGTTGAACAAAAACAATAGCAATATCGTCTGGCTTTACAGTTGGATTCTCCATAATTATTTGTTTCATAATTTTGATAATTTGATTTCTACAATCGTGATTGTCAGTTTCGACTAATTCAATACTTGGAATATTTTCGTCCTTTACATCCTCAAATCTTCTCAAAGGGTTCCTTGAAAGCAAGTACTTTTGATCTTTTTTCTCAATCGTATATCCACATGCGTACCATTCATCATCTGTTAGCCATCTAAGCACTGGCCTCTCAAATAATCCAAGACCAAGAGCATGAGCAAACATTAATGTTTTAGGTTCTGTTCTATAACATTTATTCAACAAAAAGTTAGGAGTTACATCAGGTATACTATCCCTAAATATATTCTGAAAGATATCCCCTGCAACATAAACTGTCTTGCGTGTTACTTTTTCACATAATTCAAAAAAAGAGTCGTCAAAATCTTGGCTTTCATCAATTAAAATATAGTCAAAGCACGGTTCAGGGTTTCCATCTTCTTCAAGTTGTCTTAACGCTACTTTACAAGCATCACCTAAACTTTTTTCATTGGATCTATAAAATGTCAATCCATAATGTTTGCAAATGTAACTATACAATCCAACATTATTTTTATCATTTCTCGAACCCCAGCTATGCATTACCCAAAGTCTTTCTTCCCATTTAATTTGTTCTTCGACTTTCATAAAATCAAAGAATTCAGGCACTCTACTTTTCAATTTATTAGCCAGGGCTTTGTTAAAGCATGTGAAAGCTACTTTATTCTCATTGTTTTCTGTATATAATTCTTTTAACTTATGTAATAAAAGTTCTGTTTTCCCTGTTCCCGCTAGCCCCTGAATAGTAACTCTTTTTCTATTTACTTTATGGAAAATAAATCTTGTTTGGTCACTATCAAACAATACGATTTTGCGTTTTACTTTTTCCAAAATACTTTCGGGGACACCGTTTCCTACCTTTTCAATGGAATTTATACTTCCGATCAACAAAGAAATAAGAAGATCAGTCTTCCGTTTATCTTCATCGTTTATAATCTTATATTTAGTTAAAATACTATCCAAATTAGTTACATCAAAATCATTTTGGTCTAGCCGTATAAAATAATCAGACTTCCATTTCCGCGGCCTTCCTAATACTTCCTTATATTCATACTTATCCGAAATGTGTCCCAAATCCTCTAAAAAATCTTCACAGTAATCTGCAAACTCGTCTCCGTTCTTTCCAAGATTAACAAATGTAATCATGTGGCCTGGAATTAGTAATGCAAATGCGTTTTCATAACCATATTCATATTTCTTTTCTGCAAGCGGACTGTTTATAACATATACAGTCTTTTTTTCTCTATTTGCAAAGTCTCGAATTTCATCGAAAATGATTTGATTTTTATCTTCAATAGTAATGTTACTAAAATAATATTGATTCTCAGTCATTTAGTTCGATCACCGCCTTCTAATATTTCATACTCCAACTTCTCGACTTATTATTTATTCTTTATTTAGCTATCAATTTCCTTTCAAAATTTTCTTTAAATCTTGCTCCGTTGATTTGTCACACACATAACTTAAATTTTTATGTGCTTTATCGTCACTCTTAAGTAACAGAACTTTAAACAGTTCTCCCTGATCCCCCAAATCGAAATGGAATCTGACTTTCTTCTTTAATCGATACGACTCCTACAAAATACAACAAGCCATAATAAAGATATATCTCACAAAAAATATTATCAGTCTGACAGCCAGTTAATACACATTTTTATCTAAGTTCCGCGACACGGTAAGACTCTCTCTATTGTTCAAAATAGTAACCGAATTCTCATAGTTTATAGGGAGTTAGTTACATAGACCAATATCTAGCTACTAGTTCTGGCCTTGCTTTAACATTCTTATTATTTATTTCGATACGAAAGGAGTTGTTCGTTAGTTTCCGTGATCACCTACACAATTCTCAAAAAACTCTCTTTTACTCTAAGCTCCACACAAACCCGCAAGTATCTACCACCAACTACTTCAATTGACAGCTCATCAAAGCTTATGATATGCATTGATGCTTCCAAATCGCCTTGTATCCATACATCCACCGCAATACCATTCTGCATGCACGATTCAAGTTGTTGATCTGACGTGACAGGTATGTAGCGCTTTAACATTGGATTTCCTCCTTAGTTGAATGCAAAAAACACGCGTAAACAGAGAGGGCTTCGCCTCAACTGGATACGCGTGCTTCGCGTTTGGATAGAAACATCATACTACAAAATACAATTACATCCAAGCAGGACTATTTAAAATCAAAAAGATACTGATTAAGGTATATCCTATCTATTTTCCAAGAACCATTCTCAAGTTTCATTAAAAATTTAATATAATCATTCTGACCTTTCCAAACCTCAACAGCAAAAACTTCGTATATATTTGATGCAGTTTTTATCGGTTTTGAAAAATCAACACCAATATAATCCTTGGAAGGATGTCCGTTATATGAGTCTAGTAAACGCCAACGCTTAGCTAATAAATTTAACGTTAGCGAATTGTAGTTTTCTTTATACCATTTATCAGTTATATAAGAGAGTAAGTTTTCTGAGTCCTTGTTGATTAAGCGATCATCGTAATATTTTTTTAAAGTGATTATAATCTCGTTCTCTACCGCGGTGAGATTTTGATTTTTTTCTAGCTTCTCAACCTCATCCTCCAATTTTACATTCGAAAGATCAACTTTTGTTGTTTTGCTTAGAGGTACAACAATAGCTTTTTTATTTTGAAATCCAATAAGTAGTTCCTTAGAAATATCCAACACAAAAAGTGACTGATAGTTAGGTGAATTGTCGTAATAGATATTTGCCATTTTAAAAGTGCCATGACCACGAGCAATATCCAGCATTCTTCCCTTCTCCAGACTTGCGCCGTAACTTAATATAAATATACTCATAAATACAAAAAACGCTAAAAAGTAATATGCGCTAGTACCTCGAAACAATCTGTCTCTAAAGCGGTGTAAAGAGTGGACTTCTTGAAATGACCCATTATTATAACTATTTTCAGCATCAATACTTATAGCATTTTTGTGCATTACATTTTTTATTATTGTATTTTCAAAATAAATTGCGTTTAGAATGTTATCCCTCACTCGAAATAACCAAATAAACATTAAAAAAAAGACAAGGAAATAAGTGCAATGCACTGTAGCTGTATTATACTTACTGAAATGTAATGATAGCATTGGTAGAACTACAATAAGTACTAACTCGATTGCACTTTGTATTCCTCGTTTTCCTGGCCCCATTAACTTAGTGAATTTTGCTTTTTTTGATTTTCTCTTCTTCGAGGTTACAGGATTATAGCAAAATATGGCCAGCACATAGCAAATTGTTATAACTAAGCTTATGTATATTCCATTTTTTAGAAAAATATCTAATGCAGTAGGTATACTTGAGGATATAACATCAAGAGTATTGAAATCATTTATAAATACACTGTATTTTGCATTTACAAATAAAAATCCAGAGAAATAGATTAGAAATGTTATTATGAGTGCAATATCTTTTGCTGCTTTAAAGAAATCAAGCAAAGACTGCTTTCCTTCACCATTCAAAATTCATATCACCTCGAAGCATGAATGCCATTCTAGTTTGTTTGCAATTAAAATCGTTTATGTATTTATATCGTCATTTTGTGTAAATTTCCTTACTGTTCAAATCACCAAAACCACATCTCGAACCCACAGTTATCTTGAACGATCAGGCTCATTTAAGGCCCCTTTAAACGGCTTTTAATCGTCTGAAATGTATGGGCGGTACGACGCACTGCCTTCACTAACTAATGAGCCTAAAAACGCCCACTAAGCTTACTAACTCACCAGCCTCGCAAACCTTGAGGGGGGATAGTTTACAGATTAAAGCTGATTCTTTACTCAGGGAAGCGGGTTAACACATTCGCGTGGAAAGGCATTATGAATTAATTGCGATACGAAGAGGATTGTAGGAACCTAATTATTAATTCAGGTCGTGTTCAAGTGGCCGCATAGACCAGCGATTCAGTCAAAGGTGCCAAACTACGCGGTTTTATAATTAAAAACTCTCCATCTCCCAAGGCTCTATAGATCGCAAATCCAGTCGAGGCCGAATATTACTCCCCTCTTCCCACTCACTCAAAATCCGCGCCTCGGAGTGCCGTTTCGCATCCCATTCAATATATCCCCCAGCAGCCAGAGAATTAAGCGATCGAAGCAGGACACCTTCACGTAGGCCAGTCTTTCTCCAAAGCAGCCACATAGACGGGAACTGCTTGTTCTTGAATACGTACGAGGAGAGTATGCGAAGCAGCTTGCGCTCTTTATCAGGAAGCACAGCGATCCTCCTTCTTTGCTGTTAAGTGGCGCCTCTTTGATTAACTTCTAACCTGCATAGTGTATAAGTTTCTTCCTTCATTGCCCCAAACCATCCTGCTATAAATTTAATGCCCTTTTCTTGTATAGCCTAATCCTAATTCAATTTTTATTATATACCGAACGCACGTTCCTATTCAATATTAACAAAAACCGCCCAGCCGAAGCCAGACGGTCTATCTATTTTGTTATTCAGCAGGATCATATTCGTCTACATCGAAGTTGACGATCTTGCCATAAACAATGTATTCTGCACGAGCCTTGAACGGCCCATTGTTCCAGGTCTTTACGAACTTGTACCGAGAGGATTGCGTCGCGGAATCGGTCCAGTCTAAGAAGCTATCCAGTTCAACTGCAGATAGATCGTACTCTTTCTCACCGCCACCGACAAGATGGATTGTAAGAAGTGCGCGTCCAGAAGATACCGACGCAGTCGGTGTAGCATTTGCTTCATTGGAATTGTTGCTCTCGCCATCGGCGTTTACTGCCGTAACGACATAGTAATACTTCGTTCCATTTGTAAGGCCAGAGTCATTATAGGTTGTGCCTGTAACTGCCGTCCCGATCGTCGTATAAGGGCCACCGGCAGTTGTAGAGCGTTTGACGTTGTAGCCCATGGCACCGTTTACTGCGCTCCAGGTCAGAGTGACAGATGCATTTCCTGCTACTGCCGTTAGATTCGCGGGATTAGAAGGATTGTTCGATAACTCTTGATTATAGGGTAAATATCCCGAAGGAACCGTATAAGCAAATGTTGAAGCTCCAAAATTAGCATCAAAAGTAACTGCTGGCGAACCTCCTGCACTTGAAGCCCAAAAAACGGATGGATAAATCCTGCTGCCATTTAAATTTGAGCTTGAATAATCAAATTCTCCTTGAGAGACACCGTTCTTGTAAAACTTAATTTTTTTGTTATCTACATCTAGTGCAACACCAATAACGCCATCGTTATTAAACGCGGCACCGTAATTTTGCCCGGCGGGGTGATACATTGAACCTGTTAACACGTTGCCGTTCCATCCATAGTAACCTACTTGATTAATGTAGATGATCGAATCATCTAACGTATTCTTCTGCTCAGAGACAATTCCAACTACGCAGGCACATCCATTTGGATAATTATTGTTAGGCGTCACTTCCCAATACCACTTTCCTGTTTCCTTACCAACGGTCGCTTCAGAACCATGAGTTCCTTGTGAAATGCCGATTGAAGTTGACCCATTTGCCCAAGTTGTAGTTGCAGCAGAAGCTTTCTCCTGCGCCCCAATAAACGGCACAAATAACACCAGTGCAAACAGCATTAACAAAACTTTCTTCAAATCCAACCACTCCCCAATATGTAATGCCATAATCATACAAGGGAATTTCAGGAACTATAAGTCTGTTTATCGACAAATTTTTACATTACGATTGAGGGTTACAAAAATGCCCGGAAGTCAAAGCTCCCGGGCTGTCCCTTATTGCGCTGGTTCGTATTCATCGACGTCGAAGTTCACGATTTTACCGTAAACGATGTACTCTGCGCGTGCCTTGAACGGTCCTTTGTTGTATGTCTTTACGAATTTATAGCGGGAAGACTGTGTCGCCGAATCAGTCCAGTCAAGGAAGCTTTCGAGTTCAGCAGCCGACAGATCGTATTCCTTCTCAGCTCCACCGACCAGATGAATTGTTAAGAGCGCGCGTGATCCGCCTTCCGAGCCTGATCCATTGCCAGCTGTTGGTGTTGCGTTTGCTTCATTGGAATTTCCGCTCTCTCCGCTTGCATTAACTGCTGTGACGACATAGTAATACTTTGTGCCGTTTGACAAGCCAGTATCATTATAGGTATTCCCAGTTACGGCACTTGCGATCGACGTGTATGGACCGCCAGCAGTCGTTGATCTCTTGATGTTGTAGCTCACAGCGCCGGTTACTGCTGTCCAGTTAAGTGCGACAGACGCATTGCTCGCGGTTGCTGTAAGGCTCAGCGGAGCATCGGGTGTTACGACACTGCCTGGAGCTAAGGTGCTAAAAACATCAAATTCATAAAGGTGCATATTCGCAAAAGCGACTAACTCAACCTTTGTGACACCATTAAGCGTCTGAGGGAGATTTAAGTGCTGTATAGCCTCGCTGTTGTTCCATGTAAAATGTGCAGTATACAGATTCGTAGTACCAGCATAAAATACCACGTCTACATTCCAGTTTGCCGAAACTCTAAAAGACTTAATTGTTTGAGGTGTATCCAAGTTGTATGTACTCACGCCACTGCTTACTAATTTATACGTTGATGTGTCATCGTCATTTAACGAACTTCCAGGTGGAAACAATCCCCCGGTATACGCTGCTGTTGCCTTTCCCTGAGCGCCTATAAACGGCAAAAACAAAACCAGTGCAAATAGTATAAGCAAAACCTTCTTCAACCTAACCACTCCCCAATATGTAATGCCACAATCATACAAGGGAATTTAAGGAACTATAAGTCTGTTTATCGACAAATTTTTACATTACGATTAAGGGTTTAGCTTGCTAAAAATGAAAAGAGCCGAGTCCGAAGACCCGGGCGAGTTTTAGAATGGTTGACCATTGTTTACAACTATCGGAATGGTTACCTTGCTTACCTTGGTTACCTTGGTTACCTTGGTTACCTTGGTAACTTTGGTAACCATGGTAACTATTTACACAATAATATTTATAGATTATACTATACAAGCTATTTGCGCTAGATAGCAGTAGTAGGAGCTAACATATTAAATGAATATAACTATTACTTGATCAAGATCATATTCCTTAGAACTTAAAAACAACAAGAGGCAGGATAGACAAATGAGAAATATCAACGTAATTGATGCGCCTTGCGGTTATGGTAAAACATCTTGGGCAATTCAGTATATGAATGAGATGCACCGTGATTCCCATAGGTTTATATATGTGACACCTTTCTTGGACGAAGTAAAGAGAGTCAAAGCTGCTGTACTAAACAGAACTTTTATTGAACCAGAGTCTATAAGGGGTCTGACCAAGCTCGAGGACTTACATCGCTTGTTAAAACAAAGAAGTGACATTGCTACTACCCACGCACTCTTTCAAATGGCGAATGCGGAGACTCGCAAGCTCATAAAAGATGGTGGTTACACTCTCATTCTTGATGAAGTAATGAATGTAATTGAGCAAATTCCCTTGCGTAAAAACGACTTAGACGTTCTATTCAATGCGGGAGCTATTGAGTACGTGGAGGACAAAAAGGGCTTAAAATTCATTAAATGGCGTGAAGAGATGATACACTCGGACAATAGATACAATGATTTAAAACAAATGGCTCTTTCGGGAAATCTCATGTACTGCAACAACTCGGCTGTGATATGGAACCTCCCTTGTGATCTATTTTATATATTTAGAGACGTATTCATTCTGACTTATCTATTTAAAGGACAACTTCAACGTTATTACTATGATCTGCATGGAATACATTATAGATATTTATCCGTTATATCTAAGTCGGGGAAGTATAGCCTTGTCCCTTACCAAGTTCGACAAATCCAAGACAAAACTCAGCTAAAGCAACTGATACACATTTATAGCGGGCATCTAAATGAGGTCGGTCATCAACGGTATGCTCTCTCCACTAGCTGGTTGGAGAACCCAAAAAACAAGGACTTAATTGCTACTTTACGAAAGAATACCTACAACTTCCTTACAAATATATGTAAAGCAAACAAAGAGACTGCTTTATGGACTACCGTAAAGGGGAACAATGATAAAATCAAATCAAAATTACAGCCGAGGAATTTTGCTGGTTGTTTTCTTCCGATGACCACAAGAGCAACCAATGACTATAGTCAAAAGTATCATCTTGCCTACATAATTAATAGATTTATGAATCCCATTGAAAAGAAATTCTTTGAACAATATGGAGTTGAAGTTGACCAAGAAGCTTGGGCCTTATCTGAACTCATTCAGTGGGTATGGAGAAGCAGGATTAGGAATAGAGAGTCAATTACTATTTATATACCAAGTATTCGAATGCGTGGGCTGTTTGAACGGTATTTAACTACAGATTCCTTTGAGGCGTTTACAGATACGGCGACTATAGACCAGCCCGCTAGTGATTGGCACGTATAATATATTAGGTGATGTACTACCTAAGTATGTGAGAAAAAGGCTGTTAAATCAACGTTTTTGGAAGCATCTCCTTAAGAGACAGCACAACAAAATAGTATAAAAGACGGATCGCGCTTGCAAGTCGAAAAGCGAAGCGTTCGACTTGCGGACAAGGACAAAAGCGAAGCGTTGTCCGCGGCAGCCAGCACCAAGCGTAAGCTTGGTGCTGTTTTTATAATTCGCTTCCGTCAGTGAGTAGATTACAGTGCGTTTCGTCTGTTGAAGCCTCCAAAATTAACTGTAATCCATATTGACTACCATTATTAACAAAAGCTATTCAACCATCATCTTTATAATTGGAATATCTGCTGGTAAAAATTCAAATTCAAGAAGTTCCTTCTTTGAAACCCACTTTATTTCCTCATGCACTATTGGAGTAATCTCGCCACTGGCTCTCTTTGCTCTATATGCCATTAACCTTATTATTCCTTGATCGTATACATAAACACTTTCACCAAAATATTGGCCAACCTTAACTTTGACACCTAGCTCTTCCTTTATCTCTCGTCGCAAACATTGTTCTGGAGTTTCCCCTGGCTCAATCTTTCCGCCTGGGAACTCCCACTTTCCGGCAGTCTCACCCTTTCCTCCGCGCTTAGCTATCAATATCTTGCCATTCTCGATCATTAAAGCGGCAGTTACAGTAATCACATTCGCACTATGATGTGCTTTTCGATGGCAGTTTGGACAAAGCGCCTTTGCGTTTTCCACAGTGTCTTCCCCACCATCAGCTAGTGGAATGACATGATGAACTTCTAGATAGGGTGTAAGATCGATTTGACGTAAAAATGGAGCAGGTTTACCGCACTCTTCGCAGATGCCTTTCGCTCGCCTTAACACCTCTACGATAACATCTGGATTTCGTTTAAATGCCGCTGAAACGACAGTGATTGTATCAGGTTTCTTAGGGGCGTTCCTCAACCTCTTCAGACGATCTGTTCTAGAGTCCTTTTTCGACTCGTACACTTGTTTCCATGTTGATTCTTCGTACTCGTTTGGCGTTAAAACCTTATTAGTTGAGAGGGAATCCACCTTATTTAATATGAACCATTTCGAACCGTCAGTCTCATGCTCATGGTGATTATCGTATCTGTAAATGCCTTTTAATGTTAGTACAGTCCCTTCTTTACTAAAAACATAAATTGGCGTGTTTGTGATATTTGAATTAATAATTGCAGAGTTTACTTTATACTCTGGTTTAAAAACATCCTCCACGCTATACAAGTAATATTTTAGAACTTCATTAGGCACTACCCACCTATTAGGGTATTTCCCATCCTCAAAGGTGGCTTTTATAAAAATAGCATTGTTTACTTCTGTATGACTTCCAATGAGATAGATTCCAGATCGAACGCTATATGTTTGTGCAAAAATACATATATCCCACGAAGTGTACTCCTGACCAATTATAAAATCATCAAGAACAGTAACGTCATCTAGTTCATTTATAAAAAGGTTTCTAAACTCTGAATACAAATCTTCATATGTCTTGAGTCCCAATGATTTAAAACGATCATATAACGTCCTCTCTTCTGAATTTATTGTTGGTATAACTTCAAAACGTTTTAAATACCTATGCAAATCCCCCACTTTTCTCATGTTCTTTACTATTGTTCTTGAATTAATCACTTTATTCTTGAGCTTTTTTTCAAGGAGAGGGTGATCTAACGCTGGTTGTTCCACTTCATCAATAACAAATTGAATTGCATTGGAAATTTGCATCATATCTCTCCATGTACATTTTTTGATGAAATTCGCCGTAAAAACAGAAAATCCTCTCTTTAATCAATAAACTAACTCAGTACTTTCTTTGGCACTTGGTATAATTTGTAATTCAGGAAAGGCAATGATATACTAATATACATCAAACTTAGATCATTGGAGATGAATCTTGATGTGTTGTTGTCCGTCTAATCCTCATATAATAGTTATCCAATACAAGCCAGAATGGAGTTATCCATTCTGGCTTTTTATATATTCCAGTACTTTCTTTGGCACCTGTAGAAGCGTAGCAAATGAATAACTTCCAGTGAAGGAGCGGGACTATGACTCAGAATGATAATGAGGAAAGAAGAAAAAGAATACTTGAAAATTTTGATTCCAGTCTACCCAGCTTATACGAAAAGGCACGAGTTAATGAGGCTAGATTAAAAGCTCAATATGAAGAAAAGTTGCTTAGTAAGCTACTTGAAGCGCTGCAACACTCTGTGCTAGAGACTTCTTTTAATAACTATATGAGCAACTTAAGCATCTTATCGCTTGAAGAGAATTCCTATATCGTCTTTGGTACTGATTCTGAGATTAAAAGGCATTTGCTTGAGACTAGATACACTAGGCTAATTGAAAGTTTGGTTTCAGAAATTTCAGGATCAGAATACAAAGTCACATTTGTTGTTGCAAATGACGACCAGAAAAATGGTCCTAATCACTCTAAACCAACAGCATTTGAGTTTCTATTCGAGGGCAGAAATAACGAGTATGACGAAGATTACAAAAACTATATTAAAGATAAAAACATCGATGAACTGTTTGAGCTTGCGTTTGGAAAAGAAGAGTATGAAAGACAAAAAGCCTTATATGAAAGAAGAATGGAGCAGCCCGATTTTCATGAGGATGGAATCAATATGTTCGAATGCCCAATGTGTGGTTGTAATGATGTTCCAAATAAAACAGTCACAGTTCCAGTAAATATGCATGGTATTATTTCTGTGAATATCCAGGGTGCTAAATGTTCGAATCCAGAATGCCTGGAGGAGTTCTACAACAGCAAACATTTGGAAGCGATCAGAGAGTTTGAGATTCTGATTAAACGACAAATGATAAACGATCGAATCAAGCCGATGCATCTACAGTCAGAGGAATACAAAAAAACATCGCAGAGAGCAGCACAGGATGAAGAGGAGAATTGTTGAGAATGAGAAATCATCCATGAAACACAGAGAGAAGAAAATCCATCTGATATCAAAAGGTGATTTATTTTTTAGTCTTTAAAAAGTAGAATAACAAATAAGACAGCATAAAGTTCCAACTCTCAGATCAAATAGAGCTGTTTCAACTTATTACAAAGTAATTTAAAGGTGTGAGTATTCAATGTCGTTGTTTCATAAACGTAATATCCGTCATTTCTTAATTTCCATTGAACTCGATAACTTAAGAAATTATGCTGAGATAATGGAAGATCAGCTTCAACAACAAATTGATGGATTTAATGAATGGTATGAGCAAAAAACAAAGGGAATGACTGATGAAGATAAAAATGAGTTCGGCGAACATCATTCTGATGATTACCATACATTAGCAAGGATAAACCCAACTCTTTTTCGTTCTTCTACATTATTGACCATTTATACGTGCCTTGAACTAAACATGAAGCGATCGTGTCTTGATTTACAAAAAAAACTAAATATTACTGTAAATACTCTACCTAAAAAGCATGTTAAAATTCATGATAGTCGAGACTTCTTAATTAAACATGATATTGTGAAGGAACGATTTTTTAACGAATCTAACGAGTGGAATTACATTGATAAGGTATATCGAGAAATTCGAAATGCCTTCGCCCATGGTCAAGGGGAGATTTACGAAAGCAAATTAGCACAAGTACAAGAAGGAATTAAAAATCTAAAATGCAGCATCGATAATGAAACCGATGAAATAAAACTACAAAAGGATTTTTGCCCTGAATTTATTAAAACGATAGAGCTATTCTTTGACAATCTTTTCAAGGAAATTGATCCCTCTTACTTTCGAATTCAAAGGAGTTAATTATTGTTAGATTGTAATGACATAAAAACAGAGCTTCCTTCACAGAAAGGAAGCTCTCTCGGTTATCCTAAATTAATTTAGGCATGGACTCTGCTCCAAAAAAAGGTTCGGCCTCTAAATTCAACTTGGACAACTTCTTATGAAGCATCTTTATTAAATCAACTTCTTGTGTTAGTGCTACTCTCAAATCATATCCGCTCATTAAAAGAATAGATTTTTCAGGATTTTGCTTCAACAAATCAATGACGTGAGAGGACCATCCATTTATCGATAGGAAAACACCCATAGTCTGTTTTCCTGAACGCAATACTTTCCCAAACAATGAATCCAACTCCCTAATACCAGTCACTTGATTTGTCCATTTCATTTCAACAATATAATGCCAACCATCCAATTTAAAAGCACCATCAATTTGTTCTCCGCTTTCATTACGTCTAAATGCTTGAATAACAGTTAACTCTTCGTTTAAATCATATATATTGAATAGCCTATTTACGATATCTTCTAGTTTAGTTCCTCTTGCTTGGGGATTTACTGCCTTTCCAGAAATATCATCATAATGCAAAAGCAATAATTGTAACTGTCTATCAAACTCAGCTTGCTTATACGACTTCTTTTCACTTTCAACCTTTTTTTTCATCAGTTCAAAGTTTTCATTTGTTTCTAATAACACAAGGACTTCTCTGGCTTTCTGAACTGTAGCACGCGCTTCATACTCATTGTCGGCCAAATGGAATTTGTCCCATTCAGAAGCAGTAAAAATAATTGAACGCATAACCTTCTCGTAGTCTTCGAGATTTTCAATTTCAGTCATAATCCTTGAAGCCATTTCTCTTTTACTCAAGAGTTTTCCAGAGGCATTCTTCTCTCTCACCAATTTCTGAAAGTAATCTTTATTTATTCGTGCAGGTCTCAGAATCTCTTCATACATTGTACTTTTTATATGTACAAGTGTGGCAATTATCTCAATAACGAGCTTCTTAGTCTCAGTTGCCTTGTACATTCTACACACCTACACTCATTTTAATTATTTAGGCTATTCGACAATTCTCAGTATTTTCCTGCCATCTTAAATTACAAATAAAATATAAATAACACTTAGGAAATATTTTCCCCAAGCGTCATCTTCAACCCTTGATTAATCTGACATTTTACTGCTGAAAGGCTGCAAAAGATATCAACTTTATAAAACTGCCTCAATGTCTTATTTATTACTAAGCCACTTATGGATATATAGTAACCTCACCGAGTAATTCTTTCATTGGATAGGGTAACTGACCTTTTAAAATTCGTTTAATATCGTTTTCGCTAAGAGAATACCACTCTTTCTTAAAACGCTTGTATGCAAAATGATTTTGCATTAGCCTATCTAGTACTTTAGCGTGAATACTCTTAATTGTTGCAGCTAACGTAATGGAAGACGCTGTGTCTGAATCTATTTGGAAATATCTTTGCCTTGGATTGCTTGCTCTCCCAATCTTTATTACTCCTTTATCATTATCTTTTATTAAGTACAAAAAAGAAGGCTCCTCCAGAAACTCTTCCTCAATAAGAAAATATTCGCACTTCAAAGGTAGCCTTAAATCAAATATAGGATATTCATCAAAGAATCTTTCAATCAGATCGATGAGTTCTGATTCATTGAAAAAAGGTGTTGCATTTGTTGGTTTAAAAAAATTACCAGTTGGGTCACAAATATAACTAATTGCTTTAGGCAACCATTGTTTAACTTTCTTTCCGAAAATCAATCGATTATAGCCAAAATAGAACCTAACTTCAGTGAACTGAACTATTTGCCGCTTAGCATCTTTAAGGGAAATACAAACACTAAACGAGTTCATAATCCAGTCTGCCTTGGTATCAGGATAAAAATCTATGCAAATGCCCTTTTCTAAAAACCATGTGTGAACAGGAGTTTCATTTTTAATAAATTCTGAAAAGGCATCTTTACTACTATTATTTTTGTATTTTCTCTTATACCATTGCAAACGTTGACTGAGCTGCATCTTGCCATCTCCAAATTTTATTTTCTCAAGCTTAGATATGGTACTAAATAGAATTGATATTTTATTTAGAGTTTATTGATCCAGCATAGCGATAAGCGGACCACTCTGACATTAAAAAGTAGTCCTTTTACTTATTGATTATCGGCTTGAATCAGCCGCTTCCTCATACGCATCTAAAATCTTTTGTGAAGACTGATTAATAAGATTGTTGCCTTCATCAAACTTGGCTTGCTCTTCTTCATTTCCAGTTTCTGTTGATAGAGCTACGGATACTTCGTCCACTAGACCAAGTCCTTTAAGGAACTCTTCATGAACCTCTTGAAATCTCTCGGGAGGTGTTACGGTCCTTAGTACACTTTTAATTGTAGACAATGCCAGTCCGCCTGCAAAAACGTCTCTTGCATTGTCTTCTGTTTTCTTGGACGATTTCCTTTCGTCTAATGCAATCTGGAATTTAGGCAGATAATTGTTCAGTTGATTGATCGCCGCATTCATCGTATCTAAGTAATTTACTTCATCAGCGGTATACTCGATCTTGGAATTCGAACATGCAGTTGTCAAAAAAATTGTTACTCCTAGAACAAAAAAAAGAATCTTCTTCATGTTGCCCTCCTGCATTTCCGTTTTTTTGAGATAACCTTAGGCTAGAAACAATTGGATTTACATGGAATTATATCATCAAAAACACTCTTAAGGCTACTAAGTGAAATTATTAGCTTCTTATGACTGTTGGTTCAACATATTGGCTCGACTACCTTTGTTTTAAGGAGTGGTAGCGTGAGCCAAGGCATTGGACAAATCATTGGTGATAGGATTCGGAATTATCGTAAACGACGCGGTATATCGCAAGAAAAACTAGCTGGTCTTGCTGAGTTTTCGGTGTCTTTCATAGGCGAAGTCGAACGTGCCGAGAAGTCCCCATCGTTAGAAAATTTGAATAAAATCTGCAAGGCTCTCGGCATTACTGTTCAGGAGTTGTTCGAGCAAGCGCAACCTGCTAGCGTGTCCAAAGAAGCGAAAATTATTTCAGGAATTGTAAACAAGATTCAACCGTTGTCGATAAAAGACTTGTCTACAGTAAGTGAAATGGTCGATTTAATGATTAAATTCAAAAAATAAAGCGGGAGTCTCAATGTTAGACTCCCGCTATGTTTCTGGACAGCTGAGAAACTATCCCTCATTTATTCTCGCTTGTTTCATTAAAAAGGCATGTAGTCCCTTCTGAATTCTCGCGTGAGACAATTCAACGATAATCTCTTCTTGGACATTTTGCATCACATTCAATAACGATTCCATCGTAAAGAAATGGTATGTTGCTCCGTTTGCTAATAGCTCCTTAATGACCAGATCAATAATCATTTCACATGTAGTTGCTTTTTTGGCTAATTCACGCTCTATAGTGACTACGCGTTTGAAAGCGGCCGCTCTAGCTTCATATTCATTTAACATAGCTCTCTATTCATGCTCCCTTCCTTGGCAAGCGATGAGAAGGGCTGTACGCGCCTCACGTAAGGCTTCTATTTCCCCTTGTATGGCTTTACGTCTGAGGAGAGAGGTATTTACCTCAACATACTCAAAGACAAGCTTACAATGCCTCCTAGCCATGTTCAGAAGTCTTTTCGTAGTCATATCATCCAGTTCAAGTTTGAGAAGTCTTGTCATCTTCTCCCCTCCGTCGAACCTTGCTTGATTTTCAAACCGTTTAGAGGGCTATTCAACCGTCCAACCTGTAAAATATCCTCTTGCTCTAATCCTCTTAAATACTTCGAAGTAATTTGAGTATCAAAATGCCCCATTAACCTGCTTAAGCTGTAGATATCAATCCCGTTTTTTAATTGTTTTTGGGCGAAATAATGCCTGCAATCATGAGGCGAGCATCTGACTTCTTTTCTCACGCCAGCGTTCGTGCAATGCTCTTTTAGAATTTTGTTGATTCGGGAGCGGGATAACTTTACAGCCGATTGGTCTAAGAAGTAATAATTTTCAATTTCATCCTGTAATTTTTTTTGGAATCTATTCTGTCTTAATGCTTCATAGCGTCTCATGTACTTTCGCATGATGTTGCTGATATACACCAGTCGTTGTTTAGAACCTTTCCCGTGAATCAGAATGTGTCGCCTTGCTACATCATTATTTTTGATGTTACATAGCTCAGAAACCCTAATACCAGTGTCAAAGAGCATAATAAGAATAAGTTTGTCGCGAACATTGGAATACGTTTCTTCTTTAATGTCGTTGATTATCCGCGACACTTCTTCATCATTGAACGTAACAATGACAGTCTTCTCTTCCTTAAGGTTCCTAATTCTCCGGATGGGGTTACTCTGCTCATCGATAAACTCTTCAGTCACCAAGTATTGAAAAAACACTTTTAATGTGGCTATGTTATTATTGATCGTTCTGTTGACTTCTTTTCCGACACGCTGACGTTCCTGAATATATTTCTTGATATGAAGTTGAGTGACTTCCTCAACCTCTAAAACACCTAATTCCTTAACCGTAAACCTCTCCCACCTATACAAACGGAACATACACAGATCAACGTACTTCTTTACCCGGCCCAAAATTTGCTGGTTCAGCTTGAAATCCTCGATCAACTCATGAATTTTGGTCATAAAAATACTCCCTTCTATTTGCTAAATAACGCAAATAAAAGAGAGTAATTTTTGCACTCTATTGTAGCAGGTCTACATGGATTCGCAATGCAGTCAACGCCGAGAACCCTTATGTATCAAGGATTCCCGTCTTTTAACGACATGAATTCAATCCAGCCTATTCCCACTCGATCGTCGCCGGCGGCTTGGAAGTGATATCGTAAACGATACGGTTGACGTCCCGCACTTCGTTGACGATACGCACGGAAATCTTCTCCAGCACGTCCCACGGAATGCGCGCCCAGTCGGCGGTCATGCCGTCGATGGAGGTAACCGCGCGGATGCCGACGGTGTAAGAGTACGTGCGGCCGTCGCCCATGACGCCGACGCTCTTCATGCCCGGCAGCGCCGTGAAGTACTGCCAGATCTCGCGATCAAGGCCCGCCTTCGCGATCTCGTCGCGCAGGATCGCGTCGGATTCGCGGACGATCTCGAGCTTGTCTTCGGTCACTTCGCCCAGCACGCGGATCGCAAGGCCCGGACCCGGGAACGGCTGGCGCATGACGATTGCGTCAGGCAGACCCAGCTCAGCGCCGACTTTGCGGACTTCGTCCTTGAAGAGCGCCTTCAGCGGCTCGACGAGCTTGAACTTCATATCTTCCGGCAGGCCGCCGACGTTGTGGTGGGACTTGATCGTCTGCGCCGTCGCGGTGCCGCTCTCGACGATATCCGTGTACAGCGTGCCTTGCGCCAGGAAGGCGAAGTCGTCGAACTTCGCGGACTCTTCCTCGAAAACGCGAATGAAGTCGCCGCCGATGATCTTGCGCTTCTTCTCGGGATCGCTGACGCCCTTCAGGTTGCCCAGGAAACGCTCGCTCGCGTCGATCTTGACGACGTTCATCTCAAACTTGCCGACAAACGTATCCATGACGCTCTCGGCCTCGCCCTTGCGCAGCAGGCCGTGGTCGATGAACATGCAAGTCAGCTGGTCGCCGATCGCACGGTGAATCAACGCGGCTACGACGGACGAATCTACGCCGCCGGACAGTGCGCAGAGCACTTTTTGATCGCCGACTTCGCGCTTGATCTCCTCGATCATGTCCTCGATAAACGACTCCATGCTCCAGTCGCCCCTGCAATCGCAGATGTTATAAAGGAAGTTGCGAATCATCTCGTTGCCATACACGGAGTGACGGACCTCCGGGTGGAACTGCACGGCGTACAGCCGGCGCTCCGGATGGCTCATGGCCGCGACCGGCGCATGCGGCGTGCTGGCGTCGACGCGGAAGCCCTCAGGCAGCTCGGTGACGTGGTCGCCGTGGCTCATCCATACGGTCTGGCGCGTCTCGAGATCGCGGACCAGTTGCGAGTCGGCCACGAAGTCGACGTCCGACTTGCCGTATTCGCGCTTGGCAGCCGGCTCGACCTTGCCGCCTTGCTGATGGGTGATCAGCTGCATGCCGTAGCAGATGCCGAGAATCGGAACGCCGATCTCGTAAACGCCCGGGTCGACGGAAGGCGCGCCTTCCGCGTAGACGCTGGCCGGACCGCCGGAGAAGACGATGCCCTTGGGGTTAAGCGCGCGGAGCTTGTCCGCCGGGGTGTTGTGGGGAAGCAGCTCGCTGTATACGCCGAGATCGCGGATCCGCCTGGCGATAAGCTGGTTGTACTGGCCGCCGAAGTCGAGAACCACGATCATTTCATGCTCATGTTTAGTCACTGGATGAACAGAGCCTCCTAATAGGTCTGCAGGCGCCGCTGCCGACAAACGAGTCGCCGGGCGCGCCTGTGCCGGATACACACAAATCGATTGCTGTAATTATAGCTTCGCCGCTTCGACAGCGTCAAGGCGATTCGGCCTTGCGGCAGCGGGCGAAGGCAAGCCGGAGCGAGAAGAAAATCGGGACGGGAAATAAGACGATGGCGCAGTCTTATTTGTCCGTTATGGCGCAATCTGGCGGGAATAAGACGATGGCGCAGTCTTATTTGTCCGTTATGGCGCGATCTGGCGGGAATAAGACGATGGCACAGTCTTATTCGGCCCGGCGCGGCGCGGATCTGGCGCAGATGCTGCTACGCGCCTTCTCCGCGCGCAGCGCCGAGCACCGCTTCGGCGTGGCCTTTTACCCGCACGTTTCGCCATTCCCGGCGCAGGATGCCGTCCTCGTCGATCAGGAACGTAGAGCGAACGATGCCCATATATTCCCTGCCATACAGCTTCTTAAGCTGCCAAACGCCATACAGCTCCGCAACCTGGTGGTCGGGGTCCGACAACAGCAGAAAAGGCAGGCTGAACTTGTCCGCAAACTTGCGGTGCGCCTTCAGATCGTCCGGGCTTACGCCTAGTACGACGGCTCCCGAATCGTCGAACGCCGGGTGCGCGTCGCGGAAATCGCATGTCTCCTGCGTGCATGTCGGCGTGTTGTCCTTCGGATAAAAGTAAAGCACGACCTTGCGGCCGCGATATTGGCTAAGCGTGACCGGCCCTTCCGAGCTCTGCAGCTCGAATTCGGGCGCAGGCGAGCCAATTTGAAGCGCTGCTTCCACTTGCTTCTCTCCTTCAATCTACAGGTCTCCCCATAGCGTAGCAGATGTCGGGGACGGAGTAAAAGCTTGTCGGCGGCGTCGCGGCAATTGACGTTATTTCCCGGGAAAAGAACAACCGGATTCGCCACCCCTCGCGGGTCTGGCGAATCCGGTCATGGAGCGAGAGTCCGCTCGGCTCATGGGCTCCCGGCTTCAGCAAGCTCAATTTCGAGGCAGCATTCTCCCTTGCCCTCCGGCAATTCGACGGTATAAAAGCGCGCGCCGGCGCTTCTGACTTCGACATCCTCGCCGTCTACGCGCGCGGATCTCGGCAGTCTGTCGGAAACGAAGCCGAACGGGCCGCCGCCTTCCCGGACGCGAATGCGCATCCCGCCGCGGCTGTCCGCCGCGCAAGCGAGCACCGCGTGCGAGCCGGCAAACTTGTCGAGCCTGCCCAGAGGCGCGAAGCCGTCCGCGAGCGGCGCTGCTGTCCAGATCGCGCTGTCGCCTGCGTCGAGATCCAGCGTAATCGTCTCCCCGCGTCCCACGATTTCCGCTTTGTCCGAGCCGTGCTCGTGCAGCGCGAAGCGTTCGCCGCTGAGACCCGGCACGTCGCCCGGTCCGATAAAGGCCTCCATCCCGCCTGGCTCCGCGTCGATCCGAAAGACCGCAATCACACCCGCGCCGCCCGTCGTATTCCACAACTTCAGCGGCAGCGCCTCCCGCGTCGGATCCCGCAGCAGGCAGTCCGGCGCCGGACTCGCGACTCTGTCGCAGCGAAGTAGCGAGCCGTCGCGGTATACGAGCGGCTGCAGCAGCGCCGGATCGGTCTGCTCAGGCGGATCGCTCACGTAGACCGGTCCTCCGCTGATCGCGCGGAGCAGCGCCCCGGCCCGCGCATCCTGGTGTCGGGTCCAGAACATGTCCCAGTCGCCCCAATAGAATGCGCCGTGCCAATACGAATTGTAGGCGTTCTGCAGCGCATGTTCCGCGAAGCCGCGCAAGTCTTGCGGCACGAAGTCGTCGCTGCTGCGCGAGACCGCCGATTTCGGACGGTGCCAGACATTTTCGGCGGCCATCCCCATGCAGTTGATTACGGTCGAGTCAAAGTGGAGCGCCACCGACGCTTCCAGCGACGCATGCGACGCCGACACGGCGTCGCCGACCGCGTGCGTGCCCGCCCAAAAATTCGACACGGCGCTCTGGCTGTCGACCTTGACGAAGTCGACGCCCTGCCGCGACAGCCAATCGTGCCAGCCGTGCCAGAAGCCGAACGCTTCGCCAGGCTCGGGCGACGGCAGCAGCTGCCCGCGTGCACTGGCGCGCAAAAAACGGCCGAAGCCGCGCGCTTCCTCGCTCTGCGGATCGATGCCGCCCCAGTAGCCCGCGATCGTGTGCCATACGCCGACATGGCGGATGTCGAATCGGTTTTTAAGCTGGCCGACCGTGTGACCGAGCCCGCGCGGGAACTTCTCCGGATCCGCTTCGAACCGCGCCAGTTTCCCATCCCGCACGTCCGACCAGCCGTCGTCGATCATGAACCAGCCGGCCGGCACGCCAAGACGCTGCAGCTCCTCCGCTTTTTGCAAGAGACCTTCCTCGCTCACCTTATGGTAAAAGGCGTCCCAGCTGCACCAGCCCAGACGGTCGAGCAGCGGCGGATACGTTTTGTTCGAGCGAAGCAGGCCCGTTCTGCCGAGCGCCTCCGCGGCAACGGCCGCATGACGCTCGATCATCTCGTACGGATCATCCCCGGATCCCAGCACGAACGCGAGCGTGTCAAGTCGGGCCCGACCGGTTCCTCCCGGCGTCACCCGCACAATGATTCCCTCTTCGCCGCCTGATACATCTGCGCGTGTCGCACCGCCGCTGACCGGCAGCACCTGCAGATAGCGTCCGCCGACGCCGCCGCAAAGCAGAGACTGGGTCCGCTCGGGGACGGCCTTCCATTCTGCGCCAAACGCCGGACGCGTCCACCAGTCCTTGTGCTGATAGACAGCCATCCAGCGTCCCGGCGCAGCACCAGCATCCAGCCGGATCTCGATCGCATTCGCCTGGGCGAACGTTCGCTGGCTCCCGAAAACATTTACGTTCGCAAGCTCCGCCACGACATGTCCCATCACGCAATCGCCCGTCCGCCGGACGATCAACGTGACGCGAATGCCTCCCGTCTCGTCCGCGAATGCATATCGGGTTTCGTTTAATGTATTTTGGTCGCTATTCGTCGTTGCTTCAGGGATCGAAGGCACACGCAACTCCGCCGGCCCGCCGCCGGGTTCGGTCAGTCGGACCGTACAGCGCGCCCAAGACGCTTCACCGCGACCTCCTTCTTTAGTTCCCGAAGCGAGCAGCCAATCGAACATCTTTCGTCCCTCCTTCGCCTTACTTCTCAAGCCCAGCTCGCTCAAGCTTCCAACCCAGAACGCCTAGGCTTCAAGCGCGTGCAGCGCGACCGACAGGCTCGCCGCGTCCCCGACATTTTCCCGAAGCTGCGAAGGCAAGATTCGGCAAGCCGCAAGCGAGCGCGACAGCGCCTCTTGGCGCAATGTCTCGAGCACGACCGGCGCGAGCAGCGGCTCCTGCCGCGCGTAAATGCTGCCGATGACGATCGCTTCCGGGTTGAGCAGGTCGACCAATATCGCGAGACCGCGCCCCAGCTCGATGCCGGTAACGCGCACGATGAGCGCGGCGAGCTCGTCGCCTTGCCGTGCCGCATCGAAGATCAGCCGGGCTGTCAGCGATCGTTCTGCGTCGGCACCGGTCGGAAGCAGCGTTTTTTTGCCCGCTTGCATCCATTCCTCGATCATGCCGATTCCCAGCCTCGCCATGCCGCCTCCGCTGCAGAAGCCTTCAAAGGAACCTTCCTTGCCGTAGCCGACCGGGCCATCGTCTTGCATGCGCATATGGCCGACTTCGCCCGCCATGTCGTTCGCTCCGGTGTACAGCCTGCCGTTTAAAATTAATCCCGCGCCCATGCCGGTGCCGAAGGTGAGGAACGCCATATGGCGAGTGCCTCTCCCCGCACCCCAGCGCCATTCCGCCAGCGCGCAGGCGTTGGCGTCGTTTTGCAGGGCGACCGGTACGCCAAACCGTTCGCGAAGCGGCGCAAGCACGTCGATGCCGTCCCAGCCGGGCAGATTGGGCGGCGACAGCACCAGTCCGGCCTCGCTGTCCAGCGGGCCGCCGCAGCTGACGCCGATTGCGGCCAAGCCGCCGCGGGTCTGACCCGACGAGCTCGCCGCAACTTCCGCCGCTATAGCCGCTGCATCCCCCGCCGACTCTTTCACGCTACCTCTATGCTCCGCGAGCAGCGCTTCGAGCGCGGCCATCAGCGCCTCAATCGTCTCCTCGGGCGTTCCCGGTGTCGGAAAACTCGTTTTCCCAACGATATCGATCCCATCCTCCGATGCCTCCCCAATGACCGCCGCGCATTTCGTGCCGCCGATATCCAGCCCCCCGAGCAGCCGTCTCATGGGAAAAACGCCTCCTCGAGCATGATGCACAACGCGTGATAAATCGGCAGATGCCGCTCCTGGATGTCCGGCGTCCGCTCGTAGGGCACGCGGATGGTGACGTCGCACATGGAAACGAGCTTGCCGCCTCCGCTGCCTGTCAAAGCGATCGTCGCGAGGCCCAGCGACTTGGCGACTTGAACCGCGCGAACGACGTTAACCGAGTTGCCGGAAGTGCTGAACACGACGAGCGTGTCCTTCGGCTTCCCGTATCCGTACACCTGCTGCGCGAAAACCATGTCGGCCGCCACGTCGTTGATATAGGCCGTCGCCAGCGCCGACTGGCTGACGAGCGAGATCGCCGGCAGCGCCCCTTGCAGCCTGTCCGCCATATACGCGCCTTCCTCGCCCCAGACGGCGAATTTATCGCGTGCCGCCTTGCCGAGCCGGCGGGGCGACATGAAACCCTTCATCAGCTCGCCCACCACATGCTCGCAGTCCGCGGCGCTGCCGCCGTTGCCGGCGAGCAGCATCTTGCCGCCCCGCGCGAACGAGTCGCGCGCAGCCTCGAACGCCGCCTCGATATCCGTGCGGCAGACAGCCAGCTCCGGGTACTTCGCGATCAGCTCATCCAATGTCCGGCTCATGCGCGGCACCTCCGTTTTATTGCTTCATCTCGTTAATGATTCCGGCGGGCCGAGCAAAATAGTGGAACTTATTTCCGCTATCGCACCATCCACCTACGCTCACACGCACCTTAGCGGAACTTATTTCCGCTATTGCACCGGCCAGACGCGCTCGCACGCACCATAGCGGAACTCATTTCCGCTACTACACCAGCCGGCCTCGCTCTCGCTGCCAACCTTCCCGCTCTCGCTGCAGCCTAAACGCCCCGCTCCAACAGATCCGTCTCCACCACCGGCTGCGCCGCGGCACGCGGCACGCGGAACGTCTTGATCTCGCTCTGCCCGAACTCGGCGCGGATCGTCCGCTCGAAGCGCGGCAGCGCGATCTCCGCCAGCGTCCGGCGCCCTTCGGTCTCGTACGCGCGCAAGATCAAATCCCCGCTGCCGTCCTCCGCGATCTTCACCGCGCTCACGACGACATTGTCCGCGGACGAAGCCGCGTACGAATCACTCAGCGGCAGGTCGCCTTCATGGTACGTCTCGATGACCGCCGTCGGCCGGCAGTTCAGCTCCGCCGCGCGATGCGCCGTGCCGGCCTGCTCCCAGCCGCCTTCATGCGGCAGCAGCGAATAATTAAACCGTTGGATGCCCTGATCGATGAACGAGTACTCGCCGTCCGGCTCCGGCACGAGCGGATCGTGATGCGCGTAAATCGGGCTGCGCAGCACGGTAAGCGCAAGTTCCTTGCCCGAGATGCTGTAGCTGTACTTGGCGTCGTTCAGCAGGCTCACGCCGTAGATCTTGTTCGTCTGGCGCGTCAGCCCCGTATAGTCGACCCAGCTCTGGCCGGGCTCTTCTTCGCCGTTGTGCTCGCGCTGGATCGTACCGTAAGGCGTCTCGTACGTATGTTTACTGAAGATGACGTTGATCGGAAAAATGAGCTTCAGCATCTTAAACTTCTCGCGCCAGTCCACGGTCACGTTGACATCGATCAGATCCCGCCCCGGGGACATGGCGAAATCCTGCACCAGCTTCGAATTCCCGTACCGACTGACGACGCGGATGACCGACTTGACCGGGCCGTGCTCGATGCGCGACACCTTAACCGCCTTAAATTCGCCTGCTACCTTGTTGAAATGAAGCACGTCGTGACTCCACGTATCCGACTTGTCGTCGATCACGACCGCACGGGCCGCAGGACCGGCAAACACGTCATGCTCCGCCTTCTTGTCGCGCAGGCTCTTGATCGCGCCGCTGTCGCGGTCGAACTCGAGGCGGAATCGCTCGTTTTCCAGTACCAGGTCGCTTGCCGCGATCGGCGCTCCGACGGGCCTCAGCGACTCGGACGCCGCGACCAGCTTGTAGGTCCGGTAACCGAGCGGCGGCAGCTCCGCCATGAAGCTCAGGCGATAGCGTCCGCCCGAGGTCGCCTGCGACTGTACCGTTTGAAACGGCACCGGCACACCGTTTTCGTCCGTCAGCACGGTTTTCGGTCCGATGCCGCCTACCTCCAGCTCCACGTTAACCGTGCTCGCCCAGGCATGCGGATTGAAGACGACAATCGGCTTCATGCCCTCGTCCTGGCAGA
Organism: Cohnella sp. GCM10020058; assembly: GCF_042683485.1. Classification (NCBI taxonomy): domain Bacteria; kingdom Bacillati; phylum Bacillota; class Bacilli; order Caryophanales; family Paenibacillaceae; genus Cohnella; species Cohnella sp. GCM10020058. Next base: position 94,776 of record NZ_JBHUJV010000025.1, on the reverse strand, counting down.
TAGCCACGCGCCAGGAGATCGATTGCACCGCATCGTTCAGCGCGCGGTCCGCGATCGCCATCGCCTCGCCGAACAAGTAACGCGCATCCTCGTAGGCCGACTCCAGACTCGTGCCTGCCAGAATATCGTGGAACTGGTTAAACAATACGTTTTTCCAGGCGCGACCGAACGCTTCAAGCGGATACGGCTGCCCCGTGACCCAGGAGGCGAACGCCGAATACTTCTCCGCCGCAGCAAGACGATTCTCGGCCTGGCGGTTCCACTGCTTGATGCCGGAGTGCGCGCTGTAGCAGCCGCTCGCATGGTGCTGAAGATCGTCGTGGACGACCGGAAACGATAGTCCGGACGCTTCCATATCCGCAAAGTATTGATCTGGCGTCGCGAATACGAGCTTCGGCAGCTCGGGATCGTCGTTCAGCGCACGGATGCTCTCGATGTTCTCCTTGGTCGGACCGCCGCCGTGGTTGCCTACGCCGTAGAAGAACAGCAAGTCGTTCAGCGGGTCCTTGAACTCGCCCAAGGCGCGGCGCACATGGCCGCTGAGCTCCTTGCCCCACGACAGGTACTCGAACATAATGCGGAACGTCAGCACCTTTGAACCGTCGTCCGACTGCCACCAGAACAGCCGGCTCGGCAAGCCTTTTTCGTTCGGCATCGGCCGCATCATGACGTAATAGTCCATGCCGCTCTTTTTCAGAATCTGCGGCAGCATGGCATTGTGGCCGAAGCTGTCGACGTTGTAGCCGACCTTAGCCGTCACGCCGAACTTTTCCATAAAGTATCGCTGTCCGTACAACCCCTGCCGCACGAACGACTCGCCGCTCGGAATATTGCAATCGGGCTGGATCCACCAGCCGCCGACGATATTCCAGCGCCCCTCCGCGATCCGCTGCCGGATCTCCTCGAACATGTCCGGCGCGTTAATTTCCACCCATTCATACATCGCAGCCGAGCTGGACGTGAATACGAAGTCGTCGTACTCCTTCATGCGGTCGAGCGCCGAGCGGAACGTTGCTTTGGCTTCCTGGAAACCCTCCTGCCATTGCCACAGCCATACCGGGTCAAGGTGCGCGTTGCCGATCATGTAGAGCTTTCTGTGCTTCATTTAAACGATATCCCCTTCCGTCAGGCGGGCGCCGCCCATGCGGGTCAGCGCCTCGTCGTAATCCGTGAAAATACCCGCGCATACCGCCGCGTGCACGGCCGCGCCAAAGGCGGCTTCCTCCCGCTCCCCGGCGAGTTCCAGCGGCGCGCCGATTCGTTGCTCCAGCAGCCGGCGCAGCGCCGGATTGCGGCGCAGGCCGTTGCCCGCGCCGACGCGTTGCCGTACGCCGGCGAGCAGCGCTGCCGGCAGCAGCGCCGCAAATGCGGCCAGCTCGTCCGCGACGCCCGTCAGCAGGCCCGCTGTCAGCGCCTGCGGCGTCAGCGTCGCCGGCGTCAGCGCCGCGATCTCGGCCGTGCGTTCCGGGTCTGCGCGCGTCCCGAAAAACGCGGCGTCGACGCGCGGGAGCGGGCGCCCCTCGTCGAGCGCCGACAGCGCCCAGCGGTTCATCGCTTCATACAAGCGCTCGCTCGGCACGCTGCCTTCGCCGCCGCCGAGCGACTCCGCGATCTCGCGGTAGAACGAGGCGAGCAGCGCGTAGGACTTGCCGCCGCCGAGCGAGGCGCCGGCCAGCAGCCAGCCGCCGTCCGGAAACGGCCGCAGCTCCAGGCCCGCCGCAGGCAAGACCGGCTCCGGCGCGTACAGCGATAGCTGCGCGCCCGTTCCTACATTAAGAAGCAGGCTGCCCGCGAGCGCCGGCACGGTGCCGAGGTAGCTTGCCTGGTTATCGCCGATGGCGACGGCGACCGGGATGCCCTCCGGCGTCTTGCCGACTAGCGCGCCGGCTTCACGGGCCAGCTCCGGCAACATGGCCGCGTCGATGCCGGCGCACGCTGCCGCGTCCGTGTCAAACGACCGGCTCCGCAGGTCGAACAGACCAAGACCCGCCGCCTGCGTGGCATCGATGAGCGGCGCCGGCCTGCCCGTTAGCCGCATCGCGGCGTAGTCGCCGACGGTGCACAGCTTGGCGGCATCAGCAGGCACCTCGCAGGTCCGACGCAGCACATGGTGCGTCAGCAGGCCATAGCCTGACGGAACGGGATAGCCGCTCAAAGCCTCGAGCTGCTGCCGGTAGGTCGGCGCGCCGGAAGGCGCCCGCCCGGCACCGGCCGCGCCCGCTTCGACTGCCGCGGACTCCCCGCTTGGCACCGGCCGTTCGCCTCGTCCGTCCTGCCACGTATAAAGCGGGCTGACGGCTCTGCCATGCTCGTCGACATAGAGGATGCCGTGCATCTGCGCGGAGATGCCGATCGCCGCCGTCTCGGGCAGCAGGTCCCGCCATTCCTCGAGCATCGCGAGCAGCTCGTCCGCGATCCGGTCCGGTTCCTGCAGCCGCTCGTCCGGCGCCGCGGCGGGCAGGGCCGCCGCATTCATCCGGACGAGCGTCCGCACCGCGCCGCCGTCCCGCGTATCGACCGCCGTCGCGCAGAGCGAGGTCGTGCCGATGTCGAGCCCGATCGCGTATCGTCTCTCCGCCCCGGTCGTCTCCCCCGCAGCATTCTCCGTGTTTTCAGACATCACCATCCTCCTTTCCTGCCGCATCGCCGATCCCGATCCTGCAGCTTTCGGTTCCCCGCCACGTCAACGTCATCCGTTCCCGCCATGCCTCAATCCAAGCCTTCCAGCCCGTAAAGCTCGATGATATTGCCGCGGAAAATGCGATTCGCGAAGTCGATTGCCTCCGCCTCGCCGAGCGCGCCGGCTTCCACTTTCTCGCTGAGCGTCTCGGCCACGATCCGCCTCGCCAATTTCAAATGCGCATAAGTGCCTTCGATATGATTGTAGTCCCCGCCGAAGCCCTGGATCTTGTTCGCCGGCACCATCTCGATCGCCTGATGCAATGTCTGCTTGGCGGCGGTCGGCGTGATGATGTACACCCAGGTGAAGTCCATGTAGGCGTTCGGAAAATTTTTAACCATGCTAAGGTACACTTGATGATAAGGAAAACCGACGTGCAGCAGCACGAAGCGCGCATCCGGGTAATCCAGCAGCAGCGGCACGAGGTGCTCGGCGTTGGAGCGTCCGATGATGTTGCCGTCGCCCGAGACGCTTGTCTCGTGGTGGCCGGTATGGATCTGCACGGGAAGGTCGATCGCGGTCGATCGCTCGATGACGTGCCGGATCATATAATCCTGCAGCGGCCGAAGCTCGCTTTCCGTCATCGCGGCCCCGCCGAGCAGCCGATCGTAAATCCGCTCCGCGTCGCCAGGCGCCGGATTGCCGCACGCCAGCGTTCTCCAATAGGCGTGTCCCAGCTTGGTGGCGACCATGCCTTCTTGCTTGTATCGTTGCAGCAGGCCGTCCGTCGCGTCGAGGTAAGCGCGGAACGGACGCGCGATCGCGTCCTTGTCCATCATCCGCCAGACATCGAGGAGGTCCTCCGTCGTATTCAATCGGAAGGTAAAATCGAGGAACATGATCGGCCGGAACCGATCGTAACCCAGATCCGTCGTCTGGATGAGCGTGAAGGCCAGGTCGATACCCGAACGCTCGCCGAGCACGTCGTCGTACCAGCCCGGATCGGCGCTGGCCGCGAGCACGCTCGCATTGGCTTTCAGGATGCCTTCCGCGTTCCATTCTCGGAGGCCGTGCAGCTCTTCCATCGCCTGCTTGAACATGCGGGCATAGGTCGTGTTGAACGTGCGCTGCCAATATTTCAGAAAAATCGATGCCCGTTCTTCGTCGGACAAGCCGAGATTCCGGTCGAGCGCGCCGCGCTTCATGCCGGCCGTAATGAGGTCTGATTCCAGGTAGTGAAGCAGCGAGAACAGGTCGTGATTCTCCCTGCGGCGAATCTCGGGCGTCGCCAGATGCTCGTGCGCGTCGATAATGCGGAGCTGCCGGATGTGATCGTGTATGGTTTGCATCTCTTCTGTCTCTCCTTCCGCTAGCCCGTGCGGTATGCGGAGGTCCGGCCGACAGCGGAACCGGCGAAGCGCGGGACGTTCCCGTTCATCGCCGGTCCGGTGCCGAACCGCAGGCCGTGCCTGCGGCCGCTGCCGGTCCTGCCCATCCCGCTCCTTCGAATTTACGATCTTAGTCGACTTTCAGATCCGGGAAAGCGTTCTTGACTTCTTTCTTGAAGCTTGCGACGACCTTGTCGTAATCCGTCTTGTTCGTGATCCCTTGGCCCGCCGTCTTGCGCCACAGGCTCAGAATCTCTTCGCCGTACTTGTCGGCGGACAGCGCCGGCATTTTCGCGACGGTGTCGTAGTATGGCTTCAGGATGTTCTGGTCGCCGAAGAACGTCGACTTGAACGAATCCATGTTATCTTGATATACCGTAGCGAGGCCCGGCATGTTGCCCGTCTTGCCGAGGTTGTAGGTCTGCCATTCCGAGCTTGCGATATACTTGATAAATTCGTAAGCCAGTTCCTTGTTCGGCGACTTGTCGTAGATGCCGCGGTACGTGCCGCCCGTGTAGAAGCCGAGCGGAGCCGGTGCGACGCCGAACTTGCCGACAGCCTTGTCGTCCTTGTTGTCGATCATGAATCCGGCCCATGCGGGCATCGAGGTCAGTACGACCGTGCCGCTGTTCAGCGCCGTGCCCCAGCCGGCCGACATGAAGTCGAGCTTGGCGTCGACGTTGCTCTCGCGGATCTTTTGTTGGACCGCATAAGTGTCCTTCCACTTCGGATCGATGTTCAGCGCGCCGTCCTTGACCCACGCATCCGTGTTGTACGCCATGATGTCGAACAGATCGTTCGCGCTCTCGATCAGGTGAACCTTGCCGCCGCTTTGGTCATATACCTTTTTGCCGGTCTCGATCAGCTTATCCCAGTCGCTTACCATGGCGCCGATCTCTGCAGCGTCGTCGGTGCCCAGGTACTTTTTGGCCGTTTCCTTCAGGTACCAGAAGCCGCCCGGGGAAGAATGGTCGGAGATCGCCTTCAGCTTGCCGTCGGAGGAACGTCCGAGGCCCTGTACGTAAGGCACGTAGTCCTTGACGAGGTCTTCGGCGCCCAATGCGGACAGGTCTGCAAGGAACTTCGAATCAATGAACTTGCCGATATAACCGCGCTCCAGGTCGAAGATGTCCGGCAGGTCCTTGCCGCTTTGCAGCGCCGTCAGCAGCTTCGTCTGGTATTGGTCGCCAGGGAACATCTTGACTTCAACCTGCACGCCCGGGTTCTTTTCCATGAACTTCGCCGCCATGTCGTTCACCTGGTCGAAGAACGTCCAGATGACGAGCTTGCCGGACAGCGCACTAGGCGCAGCCGATTCAGAAGACGACGCCGAAGCGGACGGAGATGCTGCCGGCTCGGAAGCCGACGGGGATGCCGATGCGGAAGAAGATGGGGATGCGTTATTCCCGTTGTTGTTGCCGCCGCAAGCGGACAACAGCGTGAGGATAAGGATGAGCGCCAGCGATACGGGAAGCCACGATTTTCTTTTCAAAACAATCGCCCCTTTAGATCGTATAGTGAGAATCTAAGCTAGTGGTACTACGGGTTCCTTGCGGTTGACTGCGCTTTCATCATTCGTTCAGTCCGTCGGGACCCGCATCACCTCTTTCGCGGAGTGTCGTTGCCGTATATCCGGTTCATTTTCCGATCAGCCCTTGACCGCGCCTGCCGCTACGCCGCTGATAATTTGCTTGGACATGACGGCGAAGAATACGAGCAGCGGAACGACGGAGATCGCGATGCCGACGTACTGGGCGCCGAAGTCGGAGGAGAACGCCGACTTGACGCTGGCGATCATGACGGGAAGCGTCTGCTTGTCGTTGTCGAACAGGATGATCATCGGGGTCAGAAAGTCGTTCCACTTGCCGATGAAGGTGAAGATGGCGAGCGTCGCGATGGCGGGCCCCATGAGCGGGAGCACGATACGGTGAAAGATGCGGAACTCTCCGCAGCCGTCGATCCGCGCCGACTCGACGATCTCGTCGGGAATCGAGGCGTCCGCGAACTGACGCATCAGGAAGATGCCGAACGCGTCGTACAGCGTTTGAAGCAGCATCGGCCAATACGTGTCGGTGAGGTGCAGCATGCTCATGACCTTGAAGAAGCCGATGATGCCGAGCTGCCCGGGAATCATCATCGTGCCGAGCACGAACAAGAACAGGAATCCGCGGTACCGGAAGCGATATTTGGAGAAGCCAAAGCCCGCCGCCGCCGCGAAGTAGACGCTAAGGGCCGTTCCCGTGACGGCGAGGAATACGGTATTTGCAAAGCCGCGCCAGATGTGGACGGAGCCGACGAGCCGCTCGTAGTTGTTGGCCAGCTCGGTGCCGGGCCATAGCAGCAGCCTGCTCGCGATATCGGAGTTGGCGTGGGTCGACGTGATCATCATGCTGTAAAACGGAACGAGACAAACGATAGCGACGGCCGCCAGCAAGAGATACAGCACGGCTTTGGTATGGGTATATCCGGATCTCATATGCGCGGCGCCTCCTATTCCCTTGTTCTCGTAGCCAGCGTCGTTATCGCGGTGAAGAACATGACGACAATAAAGATGCCGTAGGCGATAGCCGACCCGTAGCTGTAATCGAAGTTTTTGAAGGCGGTCTCATACAAGTACATAATCATCGTTCGCGTCGAGTTGCCGGGACCGTCTCCCAGCATGAGCGGCGCATCGAACAGCTGCAGCCCGCCGATAACGGAGGTAATAAAGGTGAACAGCATGACCGGACGCAGCAGCGGCAAGATGATATTGCGGATGATGACTGGCTTTGTCGCCCCGTCCACTTCGGCGGCCTCGTACACTTCTTTGGAGATGCCCTGGAGGCCGGCGATAAAGATAATGAGATTAAAGCCGAAGTATTGCCAGCAGATGACGCCGGCGACGATGATCCGCGACCACCATGGATTGTTGAACCAGTTGACCGGATCGTCGACAAGGCCGATGTTCATGAGCACTTTGTTGATGCTGCCCGTCTGCCAGTCGAACATGAGGCTGAACAGGACGCCGAGCGTGACCGGCGTGACGATGTGGGGGAAGTAGAACACGGCCCTGAAAAAATGCTTGCCCCGGATGAATCGCTCGTTCAGGATAAGCGCGAGCCCTAGCGCCAGGAGGATCTGCGGTATGATCGCCATCACCCAGATGATCAGCGTGCTGCCGATTGTCTGGTAGAAGAAGCTGTCGTGAATCAGCCGGGTATAGTTGGCGGCGCCGACATATACCGGATCGCTGAAGCCATCCCATTTTGTCAGGCTGAGATAAAAAGTGTACAAGATCGGCGCCAGGCCGATGAGCAGAAACCCGATAAAAAACGGCGCAATGAAAATGTAACCGTAGTAGGACTTGTTGATTTTCGTGTTCATGCGCATCAACCCTCTTTTAATTAAATAGAAGTCGGTCTGTCGCAAGAATCCCGGACGATCAGATGCGGCTTGAGCAGACTGTAGAAACGGCTGTCCACACGCTCATATTCTCCCTCGATTCGACGGAATAGTCCCTCGGCCGCCAACATGCCGATTTCCTGAAACGGCTGCCGCACGGTTGTGAGCGAGGGGAACACCCACTCCGAAATCGAGATGTCGTCAAAGCCGACGAGCGACAGCCGCGAAGGCACGCTTAGACCTTGCTCCTGAATGGCCCGGAGCGCGCCGATCGCCGTCTCGTCATTCGAGGCGACGACGGCCGTGAAGCCGCCTGCCTTGAGCAGCTGGCGCATCGCCTCGTAGCCCCCCTGATTGCTCCAGTCCGACTCCGCGATCCAGGCCGGGTTCGCGGCGAGACCAAGCGCTTCCATCGACTGGCGGAAACCCTTGAGCCGGTACTTGCTCGCGCCGGCATGCGGCGGACCCGCGATGTAGGCGATCTCGCGGTGGCCGAGACCGTGCAGGTAACTTACAATTTCTTCAAGGCCCGCAGCGTTGTCGACGTCGACCGACATGAGGCCCTCCATCTCGCCATGGTCTCCAACGAGCGCGATCGGATAGGCCGAGTCTCTGAATTCGGCCAAGTCTTCCTCGGACCGCTTCTGGAAGCTGACGAGGATCAGCCCGTCGACCTGACCTTCGTACAGCAGCGACAAAAACTCCCGCTCGCTGCCATAGTTGGACGTCCAGCTGTAGAAGATACAATTAAATCCCCTGCGGCCGGCGACGCTCTCGATGCCCCCGATAATGCCGGAGTAGAATACGTTCGAGATATTGTCGACAACGACGCCGATCGTGTTGGTCTTATCCATGACCAGTCTTCGGGCATTCGCATTGCGGTGAAAATTAAGCTCGTTAATCGCCCGGTCCAGCGCCTCCTGCGTGGCGCGTTTGACCTTTTGTCCGTTGAGATAACGCGATACCGTGCTCTTGGAAGTATTGGCCAGTCTGGCTACGTCGTGAATAGTCGGTCCCATGCTTCGTCCCGCTTTCTATAAAGTAATTCCCGAAGGGCTCGGCAGTTGCGTCAGCACACCGGCTCCCGAATTTCGGGAACGTTCCCAAAAGAAACGATAACATGAGATTATCAGATTCGCGAAGCGTTGGCTATCTTCTTTACCCGCCTGAATTTCAACTGCATTAACCATTGTAAACGTAACCATGCATTCCCTAATTAACAGGCTGTAGACCCTTGGCTTGACGTCTCTTGACCGCCGTTAGTCATCTCTGCAGGACAGCAAGCCATTTTTGCTTTCCACCGCAATCGACTATTGTGCCGACATTTGAAGCGCTTACTTTTTGACCGCCAATTTTGGGAACGTTCCCAAAAATGCTGTAAATCAATCACTCCCTCGAAATCGCCGATCGCTCGGGTTGCATGCTACCGGTAAACGTTAAAAACGTTCCTCCGACTTCTGTTCTAAAAGCGCTAGGTCCAGAGCAGCCGTTTCTTGCCAATGATTCGTTTTTTGGGAACGTTCCCAAAAAGAGAAGAAGAAACTTATGTACTCATCTTAGTAGAGAGGCGGCTTCTTTGTCAACTCCTCTTCAAGAATTTTTAAAAGACAGACAACCTGAATGGCAGCATCAATTCACTTCGCCAGAGTCCCCATCGACAAAGACATCCAGATATACCCGCGAATGGTTATTGAACTCTTGCAAGCGCTATGATATGATGTAGGAAATTTAAAGGCAATGAAACTTTCGGGTTCAACCTCGTCTTCATCTGAGGTTGTGCCCTTTTTGCGTTTACTTGCCGATTAAGGAGGCTCTTATCCATGATTCAACTCGAAGCCGTGTACCACCGCATGGGACAGAACTGGTCTTACGCCTACGACGACGCCACGCTTCACATCCGCTTGCGGACCAAGCGCGGCAACGTTGCCACTGTCGACCTGGTCTGCGGAGACAAGTACGATTGGAGCAAGGCGAACGGTACGGTCGTTATGGAGCGTTGGTGCTCCGACGCGTTGTTCGACTATTGGCAGGCAGCAGTGCGACCCAAGTACCGCCGGCTGGTCTACTACTTTGCGCTTCACGACGGCGAAGAGACTGTGTACTATCTGGAAAAGGGCTTTTTCGAGCAGCCCCCGACCGTGATGTACGAAGGCCTGTTCGACTTCCCCTATCTCAATCCTCTGGATGTGCATACGCCGCCGGCATGGGCCAAGGAAGCTGTATTTTATCAGATCTTTCCGGAACGGTTCGCGAACGGCGATCCTTCGATCAGTCCGGAAAACGTGCTTCCGTGGGGCGGGGTACCGACGCCGACCAACTTTTTCGGCGGCGATCTGCAAGGCGTCATCGACCATCTTGACCACCTGAGCGAGCTCGGCGTCAATGCCGTCTACTTCAACCCGCTGTTTGCCGCGACGACCAACCACAAATACGATACGTCGGATTACATGCGCGTCGATCCGCAGTTCGGCACCAACGAGAAGCTGAAGGAGCTCGTCGACGCCTGCCACGCAAGAGGGATCCGCGTGCTGCTGGATGGCGTGTTCAATCACTGCGGGCGCAGCTTTGCTCCGTTCCAGGACTTGCTCGCGAACGGCCCGAATTCGAGATACGTAGATTGGTTCCGCGTGCGTCAGTGGCCGCTCGGCGTGGTGGACGGCGTACCGACGTACGAGACCTTCAGCTTCGAGCCGATCATGCCCAAGCTCAACACTGCGAATCCCGAGGTCAAGGATTATCTGCTTAACGTCGGACGCTACTGGATCGAAGAGGTCGGTCTCGACGGCTGGCGCCTCGACGTAGCCAACGAAGTCGATCACGAGTTCTGGCGGGAATTCCGCCGGGTCGTCAAGCAGGCTAATCCGTCCGCTTACATCCTGGGCGAGATCATGCACGATGCGATGCCCTGGCTTCAGGGCGACCAGTTCGACGCGGTCATGAACTATCCGTTCACGAACATTTTGCTGAACTTCTTCGCGCACCGCACGACCGATGCGCCGCGGTTCGCGCAGGCGATCGGCGCGCAGCTGGCAAGCTACCCCCAACAAATCATGGAAGTCGCGTTTAACCTGCTGGGCAGCCACGATACGGACCGCCTGCTGACGCTGTGCGAAGGCGACAAACGCCGTTTGAAGCTGGCTACGCTGTTCCAGTTGACCTTCCAGGGTACACCGTGCGTCTATTATGGCGACGAGATCGGCATGGACGGCGCGCACGACCCGTTGAACCGCCGGTGTATGGAATGGGATGCGTCCAAGCAGGATCGCGATCTCTTCGACTTCTTCCGCAGCCTCATCGCCCTGCGCAAGGCGCACCCCGCGCTGCGCGGCAGCGGGCTTGCGTTCGTGCCGATCGAGACGCAGCCCCAGGTGCTCGCTTACGAGCGCTGGGACGCGGATGAGCGGTTTCTGATTGTGCTGAACAATCAGGATTTGCCTGTCTCGCTCGGTGTGCCTGCCTCGCAACAAGGTGGCGAGTGGCGCGACGCGGACACGGGCGAAGCGGTCGCCGCAGGCGCGGCGGGCACGTTGCATGCGGAACTGCCGGCCTACGGCTACGCCGTATGGCGGACGCCGGCAGGTGCGCGCGCGGCCTTGGCGGTCGAAGCGAGCGCGGCCGAGTAAGGCGGCACGCAAAGTCGCGGTCACGGCCAGAGGCAGTGGACCGGATGGTGTGCTGCAGAGCGAAAGTACTTTGACGCGGCGGCGGGACTTCGCGGGCGATGTGCTTTCGAGCGAAAGTACTTTGACGCGGCGGCGGGACTTCGCGGGCGATGTGCTTTCGAGCGAAAGTACTTTGACGCGGCGGCGGGACTTCGCGGGCGATGTGCTTTCGAGCGAAAGTACTTTGACGCGGCGGCGGGATTTCGCGGGCGATGTGCTTTCGAGCGAAAGTACTTTGACGCGGCGGCGGGACTTTGCGTGCGATGTGCTGTCGAGCGAAAGTACTTTGACGCGGCGGCGGGACTTTGCGTGCGATGTGCTGTCGAGCGAAAGTACTTTGACGCGGCGGCGGGACTTCGCGGGCGATGTGCTTTCGAGCGGAAGCTAAAGCGGTACAGCCTTTGCCGGCTGATACCGCTTTTTAACGTCGCAAACGATAAGAGGCGCAATTTATGCAGCTAATATCTCGTATGTAAGTAATCAATGCAGTTAAATCGCCTCTCCCTCCTTATCCGGTTCAAGCTCGCCAGGATAACCAATTTGCCTGCCAAAAAAGTGCCGTCACCGTTGGCGTTAGCGCCTAATTGCGCTTATCCGCAGCTTCCTGAGCGCCCAGGACGTGCAGTTAATACCTATTTGCACTTATCTGTACCTCCCAGAGCGCCTCGGAGGCGAATTTAGTGTCTATTTGAGCTTATCGGCACAGAGTTGCACGGTTTTCCCGTACAACGGCGCTCCGAGCCGATGGTTTTTGCGGGAGTTGCACGGCTTTTTCGTGTAACTCCTCACTCCCCACGAACTCCCCGCGCCAACTAGTCCGTCGAAAGCACGATCGCTTGGCGCGGTGCCAGCTCGAAGCGACTCGCGCGGCGTCCATTCATCGTCGAATCTTCCGCGCTGTCCACACACACCACGAGTTCGCCGCGCTCTCCTGCACCGGAAGCCTCGTCCCCCAATAGCTCGCTCACCGAAAGAGAGACCGACACTTCCGTTCCCAGGTTGAACAAGGCGAGCACCGTCCCCGCTTCGGAGCGATAACCGTAAGCCACAATGTCTTCTGGCGTATGTGGCGTGAAAAAGAGCTCCGGCCGCATAAGCGGCAGCAAGCTACGCCGCGTCTCGGACAGCTGCTCGAGCAGACCGATCATCGGCCGCGGATTCGTCCAGTCCATCGTCATCTCGTGGAAAAACGCGCGCGGGATGTCGGCGCCGTCCGTGTTGTCCCCAAGGCCGCAGTTCATCGGCCGCTGCTCGTTCAGTTCGAAGCCCGTCGCGAGGAACGGGATGGCACGCGGCAAAAAGTGATTGAACACCGCGATCATCCGCGCGAGCGCCGTCCCGCCCCGGCTCGTAATGCGCGGCGTGTCGGCCGTCTCGGCGCAGGCGAATACGTGGATGTCCAGTTCCGGCAGCTCCCGGATGTAGGCGAGCAGGTTGTCCTTGCGGATATCGGTCATCACATTCCAGCCGCTGCCGAGCATAATATTGTAGCCGACGGCCGCTGCCTTGCGGTGATTGCGGTTGAACAGATCCTCGCTGATGAGCAGCGCGTCCGGCCGGATCGAACGGATCGCGTCGAAGATTTCCTCCAGCAGCGGAACCGGGAGCACATGGCCGATGTCGATGCGAAAGCCGTCGATGCCGTAACGCTCGAGATTAAATCTCGCGGCGGCCACCAGCAGGTCCCACAGTTCCCGATTAGGCTCCTCGCCCGGGTAATAATTGCATTTGATCGTGTCGAACAGCACATAGGGCGGCTGATCCTCGCGAATGTAAGGACGGGCCGCAGGCGCCGTATCGCGGTACAATCGCCAGAACGTGATGTCCGTCCAGATCGGCTGCACGTCGTTGATCCAGTCCGAGTGGGCGGGCGAAGTGGTGATGCCCATCTGTTCCTCGACAAGCGCCAGCAGCTCCTCGCCGGTCTCCGCCGCACGCCGCTTGAGCTTTTTCCACAGCGTCTCGTCCAGTACGTTCGGCGGCTCGGAAAACTTGGCGAGGAAGTCCGCGGTTTCGGCGCTGCGGTATACCGTCTCCAGCTTATCCGGCGTGCACTCCTCAAAAAAGCCAAGCTCCGGAATATGCGGCAGCCGGAACCCGTCCAGCGCTTCCTTGCGAATCCAGTACACCCAATCCGGGTGCGCGGCCAGCAGGTCGCTATTGCGCGCGGTCACCCGCGGAATGAAATCGACGACGACCCGCATGCCCAGCACATGGCAGGCTTCGACCAGGGCGGACAGTTCATCGTGCAAAGTCAGCTCCGGTATGCCGTCCAGCAGCGGATCGTGCAGATTCGGGTCGAGCTCGAAGAGCGACTGCACCGCATATGGCGAACCGATATTTCCCTTCAGATGCAGCGTGCTGTAACGCGTCACCGGCAGCATGTAGACGATGTTGACGCCCATCCTTTTCAGCAGCGGGAGCAGGAGCATGAATCGCAGAAATGTGCCCGACTCGATCCTGCCGTCGCGATCGTAGTCCCAAGCCGTCGAGTAACGGACAAGCGTGCTGTAGATGATGCTGTTATTGAGATCGGCCTCGGGCGCTGTCGCGGCTGTGGCTGCGGTTGCTAATGCAGTCGCCCCGTCTCCCGCCGCCTCGCGCGCAGAAGCGGCCTCGGCGGCAGCGCCGAGGCGACCGACCTCCGTTAACCTATTCAGATGCGCCGACAAAAACGGGTAGGCATCGACTAAAATCTCACCCTCCCGGCGCTCCGCGATATTGCCGTATCCGCACGTATTCCATTTTTCCGGCACCCAGATTCTTGCCCTGCCTTCCCCCTGTTCCGTCAAAAACTCCGCAATCCGCTTCAGCGGCGCCTCAATTCGCATCATAGCCGTCCCCTCTCCCTGTGTCCGCGGAACGAATGGCCCGCGCGCCTGCGGTGTATTTCACGTTTGAAAATACCGTCGTATGGTCGGTCGGCTCCCAAGTTTTCGAAAACAGTCCGATCCGGGCGATCTCGTCCGGCGCGTCCAGCTCAAGCAACAACTCCCACGCTCCTCCTGCCGCGTGCCGGGCCAAAAAGCGCAATTTACCCGCTTCCTCCGCCTCGACCCGGAGTCCGTGAACGGCATCCACCTCCGGTCTCGCGTACAGCTCATAGTTATCCGTGTGCTCCGGGTAGAACACGCCCAGCAGCTTGCGCCGCGCGCAGCCGAACATGATTTTCCCCTTGCTCTTGAATTTCACGACGATGCCGTTATGGAAGCAGCCGCCGAACTTCACGTCGTTAATCGTAGCCGCCTCGAAGACGAAGCCGGACTTAGCGGGGACCAACAGCAACTGCGGCGCTTCGTCCTTCACGATCCACGTATCGTCGATACGGCCAGACGTATGCATGATGCGCACCTGTTCGCCAGTCTGCTCGATCGCGGTGCCATTCGGATTAAAGACCTGCAGCCGTCCGGCTCCATCAAGCTCGAGCGCATCTACGTATTCGTGCCTTCCGGCAGCGTCGAATGCGGCCTGATTCAACAGCATCAGCGCCCCCTCGAAAAAAACATGCTCCTGCGCCACGATCCGATCAATCTCCGGCATCAGGTCCGCAAAGCGGTACGTCCGCTCGCCGATCCGGTCGAACAGCGCGAGCCGGAGCGGCTCCCAAGCCGCGGCAATATTCCCGCTGCGCGCCCGCAGCGCCCCGACGGAGTCCATCTCGCCCCCGGACGCCTCGAGCAGCTTGAACAGCAGTTCGTAGTAGACGGATTTGTAGTTCGCGAGCGGGATCGCCTTGGCGAACCTCCCCGCATCCTGCCGCGTCTCCACCTCGATCGCGATCTCGCGCTCCAGGAAGCGCAGCGCCGATTCCCCGCGCCGCCAACGCTCCAATTGCTCCCGATGATAGGCGAGTGACGCCGCCGCAGAGACCGGCTCGTCCGTCGGACGGCTGAGCGACCACAGATGAGGCGCGGTCCCGTCCGCGCACCAATTGGCGGCGTAAAGCCTGTTCATCTCGAACAGATCGGCGAAGGGAACGACGAAGTCCCGATAGACAGGGCGCGAGCCGTCGTCGATATGCATGTTGTCGAGTACGAACAGCAAGTCGCGCTTGGCGTCGTAACCTTTGACGATAAAATAGTGCGTATGCGGTTCACTGCGATAATGATGCGAATAATACAGGCCGTACAGGTCGCCCGGCACGAGCGCCGGCTGTCCCCGATCCAGCGCTTCGATCAGAATCTCACGCATCTCCGCTTCGCTAGCGTAAGAACGACGGGCGAGGTCGATGCCGAAGACCGGTTTCAGCGTCTTCTCATACAGCTCGAAGAAGTCGGCATGCGGCTCGCTGCCGCGTTCGAACAGATCCTCCTTCCAGCCGTCCGGGAAAAAGGTAAGACCGAATTGTACATGAAACAAAAACGGTTCGAAACTCCCCGGCGCGAGCGAATCGAACAGGATGGCCATCGGTTTGGTGAAGCAGTTGATCTGTTCCCAGGTAAAAGCGTCCCGGTTCGGCACGACGCCGCCGAGCACGCGGATCGGCGATGGCGCATGCATCCGCGAAGCGCTCGTTGTGGTGACGGCATGGTAAGCGAATCGTCCTTCGCGCAGCCGCAGCAGCGAAGCGAGTCCGGCCGGCGTAGGCTCGGCGTATAAGTCCGATGCTTTGGCGGGAATGCCGCGTGCCTTAAGCAGCGCGACGGCGCGAAGCACATGGAGCGAATGGCCGCCGCAAGCGAAAAAATCATCGGCGGGCGCAAGCGGTTCGCCGGGCAGCAGAGACGACAAGCAGGCTGCGATCGTATGCGGCAGCGCGCGGTCGTCCTCGGCGTCGCTGAACAGAAGCGGGCCGGCGTTGTCCGATTCGGTCGCGTCCGGGGCTGGCCGCGCGGATGCGGCTGCGGCCTCGGACGCGGCGTCGGGTGCGCGGACGATGCCGGGCGATCGGGCCCCATGGTCCGCGGGAGCGAGCGCTGCGGCTGCCGCAGAAATGGCAGAAGCGGCGGAGGCGACTGTTGAAGCGGCCGCGGCAGAAGCGGCGACGGCAGACGGGTCCGCTGCGCTCGGCTGCAGATCAGCCAGCGCGCGCCGGTCGATCTTGCCGCTTGGCGTGAGCGGCAGCTCGGCGAGCGCCGCGAACGCCGCCGGAATCATATACGCCGGCAGCCAGCGCGCGGCAAAGGCTCTCAGCTCCGCCGGCGTCACCGGCCGCGAAGCCGTATAGTACGCATACAGCTCGCGGATGCCATGCGCGTCCTCGCGGTCGACGACCGCTGCCATCCGGACCGCATCATGCGAGAGCAAGCAGCTCTCGATCTCGCCCGGCTCGATCCGGTAGCCGCGGATCTTGACCTGGCGGTCGATCCTTCCCAGATGCTCGAGCTCGCCATCGGGCAGCCAGCGGGCAAGGTCGCCGGTCCGGTAGAGTTTGCCCCCAGCGAGCGGATGGGCCGCGAACGCCCGATCCGTCAGCTCGTCCCGGTCATGATAGCCCCGCGCGAGCCCCGCGCCGGCGATGCACAGCTCGCCCGCCATGCCGACCGGAAGCAGCTCGCCCCGCCTATCCAGAATAAGCACCTGCGTATTGGCGATCGGCCCGCCTATCGTGATGCGCCGTCCGGCGGTCACTTCTTGCAGCGTCGACCATACGGTCGTCTCCGTAGGCCCGTACATATTAAAAATCCGGGCTTCAGTCCGCTGGCGGAGCTGCGACAGCAGCAAGAGCGGCAGCGGCTCCCCGCCCAGCATCGCGACCTGCACGCCGCTAAGGAACGGCGCTTCAGGATCGTCGCCATCAAGCAGCAGCTGCATGCGGGAAGGCGTCATCTGCACGACGTTCGCCCCGCTGCGCGCGATTAGCGAGCGCAGCTCGTCCCCGTCCCGAAGCTCGGCCTCCGTGGCGAGCACGACTCGCATCCCTTTGGACAGCGGCAGCAGCGATTCGGTGACGAAGATGTCGAAGGACACCGTCGTCACGCCAAGCACCACCGGCGCGTCGGGCAGGGGCAGCGCCTCGGCCATCGCTTCGACGAAGTTGACTGCCGCGCTATGCTCAATCATAACGCCCTTCGGCCTGCCGGTGGAGCCCGAGGTGTAGATGAGATAGGCAAGGTCTTCGGGCCCCGCTCCCCTTTTTCTGACAGACGATCCCGCCCTGACAGCGGGAGATAAGGCTAGTTCCGCTGCAGCCGATGCCGCCTCCCGGTCAATGTCATGCCCTGCTATCGGCCACGCTTCAAGCTCGACGAACGCAAGCCCGCCTTCCGTCGTAATCTTCCACCCAACCGCCCGTTCCCGCATGCCTGGCGACACCAGCAGCAAGCGGGCCCCGCTGTCCGCCAAACTGTACGCAATTCGCTCTTCCGGATGCGACGGATCGAGCGGCAAATAGGCGGCACCTGCCTTGAGAATGCCGTAGATGCCCGCGAGCAGCGCCGGCGACCGCTCCGACACAATCCCGACGACCGCGCCCTTCCCCGCGCCGGCCTCCCGCAACTGCGCCGCGATCCGGTCCGCGCTTTCGTTCAACTGCTCATAGCTCACTGTACGGCCGCCGCACTCGACGGCAATCCGCTTGGGGGTCAACGCCGCCTGCAGCTCGAACAACCCGTGCAGCGTACGATCCTCCGGATACGGCCGATACGTATCGTTAAACGCCTCCAGCAAGCGAAGCGTCCGGCCGGCCGCCATCGGCAGATCGGCCAGCCAGCGCCCGCCGTCCGCGAGCATTCCGCCAAGCAGCGCCTGCAGCGACTCCGCCATCGCCTCGATGCGCTGCGCGTCAAAGCAGGACTTGCGGTACTTGAGATCCACCGTAAACCCGCCGTCCGGCGCCCATTCGTGAACGACGACGTCCAGCGGGTTCGCTTGGCAGCCGGCGTACAGCTCCCTCGTCTCCACGACGTAACCGTCCAGCGTATCGCGCGGCCTTGTATTATAGACATTGACCGTCACCTGGAACAGTCCGTCCAGCCCTTGCCTGCGCAGCTCCAAGTCTTGCGCAAGCAGGTCGTACGGGTATTTCTGATGCGGCAAACAGGCCCGCAGCCGGTCTTGAACCCGCATGACAAAGTCGTTTGCCGGTTCGTCCCCTTGGACTCGAATCCGGAGCGGCATCGTGCTGGCGAACATACCGAACAGCCGCTTCTCCTCCCGGGTCGTCCGGTTGTAGACGGGCATGCCGACAACGAGGTCGCCGGCGCCCGTATCGCGATGCAGCAGCATCAGCACCAGCGACGTAAACATCGCGTGGACGGAAAGTCCATGCGCTTCGACGTGACTGCGGACTGCTGCGCCCAGCTCCGGATCGATGCGAAACGAATGCCGCTCTCCGGCCAGGCTGCCTTCGGCGAGCGGGTACGGCGGCTCGGGCAGGGCGGCGAATTGTGCCTGCCAGAAGCGCCGGTCCCGCTCGAAGCGCGGCGAAGCGGCATACTGCCGCTCGCGCTCCAGCAGCGCGAAATAGCCTGTGGTTTCCGCCTCCTCAGCGCTTCCCGACCTGTCGGTCCCGTCCGCCTCATACAGGTCCGCAATTCGCTCCGACAGCAGCTGCACCGACCAGCCGTCCGCAATGGCGTGATGAAACCTGTACGTGTACCCCGTACGCCCGCCGTCCAGCCGGAACATCGCGAATCGAAACAGCGCCTCGTCCGTGAACTGCATCGGCTCGGCGGCCCCCCGGCGAACGAGTCGTTCCAGCTCGGCGTCCGGATCCGATTCGCCCGACAGGTCGACGAGCGGAATTTCGAACGGCGGCACAGCTGTCCGCAGCCCTTGCATCAAACCGTCCGGCGTCTCCACAAACGCGAGCCGGAACGCATCGCGCTCGTCCAAGAATCGGCGTATCGCGCGCGCGAGCCGGTCGAAGTCGACATTGCCGCGAATGACGGAGGTACAGCCGACGACATGAAGGGACGTGTTAGGGTAGCGCTGTTCGACGTAGCCGATCCGCTTTTGCGGGTGCGACAGGGGAACATCCGCCGCCCCGTAAACATCGGCTCCGCGCCCGGTCTCGGTATCTCGCATCCTTCCTCTTCCTCCTCAAGCCGAGATTTGGCCGGTCAGATTTTTAATCCATTTGCGCGAACGGAACCGGAGCAGCCCAGCTCCCAGGCGGACGAGCTCCTCGAGCGACAGAAAAAAATACACCCAGAACAGCGGCTGCTTCCAGACGAACGAGAGCAGCAGCCCGAGCGGGACGCCGATCAGCCAGGTGGCTGCCGACTCCATTTTGAAAACGAACTTACTGTCCCCGCCGCTCTGGAGGATGCCGCCCGCGATGATCATGTTCGCCACTTTGACCCACATGAACGCCGCGAACACCCACAGGACATGTACGGACAAGTCGCGCGCCTCCCCTGTGATCGAGAACGCCGACGCGTACAGCGGCGCCAGCGCCGCGATGCCCGCGCCCAGCGCCAGCGACAAGCCGATGCCCGCGCGGATCAGCCGGCGGGCATAGTCGAGCGCGAGCACGTGCTCGTCGGCGCCGAGCCTGTTGCCCACCAGCACGCCCGCCGCGCCAGCAAGTCCCGACAGCAGCCCGATGCTGAGTCCCTGCAGAGGGAACGTGACCGTCATCGCCGTCATCTCGGTCGTGCCCATCCGGCTGTAAATGATGGCATAGGCCGCCTCGCCGAGCACCCAGATCAGCTCGGTCAGCACGATCGGGTACGTCGTGAGCAAAAACTTGCGCGCCAGATCCCCACGAAACCGTAGAAGATGCCGGAATCCGGCAGCGCCGGGCAGCTTGAACCGGTACACCGCCCCGATAATCAGCAGGCACTCGACGATGCGCGCCGTGAGTGTCGCGTACGCTGCGCCGGCCAATCCCAGCTCGGGGAATCCCCAGTTGCCGAAGATGAGCAGGTAATTCAGCGCGATGTTCACAATAACGACCGCCAGGCTGACGTACATCGGATACTTGACGTGGCCCGTGCTGCGCATAATGGCGGAGTAAACCATTGTCAGCATCGTCGGCACGTAGCTGAGCGCCACGATTTTCAGGAAAACATAGCCTTCTCCGGTCACCCGCGCGTCGGTCGTGAACAACCCCAGACAGAACTGCGGCTCGAAAAAGACAAACGCCGAGAACGCCACGGACAAGATTAGTCCGATAAGCAGCGTCATGCCGAGCAAATCCGTGATGCTGCGCACGTCTCTGCTGCCCCAATACTGGGCGGCGTACACCGACAGTCCGGTCGCGAGACCCGCGAGCACGACGGAGATAATGCTGTAGATCTTGCTCGCCATGCCCACCGAAGCGATCGCCACGTCGCCGAGCTGGCCCACCATCAGCTGATCGGTCATATACAGGGCTGCCATGATCAGGCTTTGCAGCGCGATAGGCACGGCGATTTTGTACAGGCTTTTGTAGAAGCCGGCCTTGGGGTCATCCATGAAGCAGCGCATCCTCCCCGACATCGCGGTATTTGGCGTAACGCATCAACGTGTAATTTTTGCGGGGCTGGACGTCGACGACGCTGAATCGTTTAGTAAACGACATCCGGTCGTAGCCCTGCCCGTCCACCAGCGTGATGTTGGTGCCGCCACCGATGATGATCGGGAGCTGCATCAGGATGATCTCGTCCACCAGATTGCGGTCGAACACGTGCCAATTGAGCATGCCGCCGCCCTCGACCATCAGCCGCTTGAAGCCGTACTCGGTCTCGAGCCGTTCGAACAGCGCGGCAAAGTCGACCAGCTCGTCGCCGCACACGATGACTTCCTTGCCCTTATCCTCGATCTGCCGTCGCTTATCCTCGTTCATGCCGCGCTCGGTCGTGACGATCAGCGTGCGTTCGCCGTCCGACAAAATGTTGCTCGCGGGCGGAATGTCGAGCGTGCGGGTGGGCACGATCCGGACGGGATTGCGGTTTTTCTCATAGCGGTTGGTCAGAAACGGATTGTCCGTACAAATCGTATTTTTGCCGACCATAATCCCGTCGACTTGCCCGCGGAACCGGTGGATGTAGGTCATGTCGTCCTCGTCGAACAGCTGGAACAGCTCCTTGCTCGACTGCCCTTCGCCGAACGTCAGCTTGCCGTCGATGGAGATTTGGCTGAACACGGTCACTCTCATCCGATACTCGCTCCTTTTTTGAGTTGCTCCAGATAATCGTCCACTTCAGCCATGACGGCGTTCGCCCGGTCGTGCATGGCGGTGCGCGCCCGGGACGCCCCGTCCTCCGGCAGCCGCCGAAGCCCCTCCTCCATGCCGACCCAGCCGGCGATCATATAAGGACTGACCGGCATCGGCCGGCTGCTCCTGAGCTGAGCGATCAGCTGCCGCTTGTTCGCGGAGCCCCTTGACTCAATCCGTGCCAGCGCGGCGCTCGCGGCGGGAATCCGCTGTACGCGCTCGACCCACAGCCGCTGGCATTCGTCGCTCAGCATAAAGGCGGCATAAGCGCGCAGAGCCGCACCGCGCGGAGACGACAGCGATCTGCACGGAAAAATGAGTCCGATCGAAGAACACATCGAGACGGCGGGCCGTCCCCCGATGGCCGGAATGGCGACTACCTCCAGCTCGTCCCCCAGTCGACGACTCAAATAGTTATAGATCCACTCTCCCGTCACGATCGCCCCGATCCGGCCCTCGGCGAACCGCTCGAGCAGCGTCGTCGCGCCGTCCATGCTGGCGATTTTGCCCGATGCCAATCCGCGCCTCAAAAAAGCCAGCGCCTGCTCTGCGGCATCCGTATTCAGCGAGATCCGGCCGTCCGCGATCGGCCAGCCGCCGAAGGCGGTGAGGAACGGGATGAAGCTGTAGGCTTGTCCGAGATCGATCCCCAGCGGAATGATCCCGGCTTCCCGCAGTCGGACTGCGCCATCCTCTAGCTCCTCCCACGTCTGCGGCGCTTCGGGATAATGCGTCTTGTTGACGTAGAGGACGAGATGATTGCCCGTCAGCACGGGGACGCCGTACAGTCGCCCGCCGATCCGCATCGTGTCGAGCGAGGACGGCGCGACGAAGTCTTGCAGCATGGCGCCGTCCACCTCGGACAAGCGCGCCGCTTCCCAGTAATTCGCCATATCCGAAGGGACCATCGCCATGTCCGGTCCCGTACCGTCCTCCGGCAGCCGCGTCAGCCGCCGGCCGAGATCCGCGATACTCATCGCCTCTGCGCGCACCCGTATCCCGTACCGTTCCTCGTACATCCGCCCGATCTCCTCCAGCACCTCGACCGAGGTGTCTCCGGGTCCGTCGAATTCGTGCCAAATGACCAGCTCGTCAACCGTTCTGCCTGCGCTCATGCGCCTCGTCCCCCTTGTTGGCTCGCATTGCGGACCCTATGCCCGATGCCTCGCATTTCCGATACGCACCGTTACTGCAAAGCGAAAGATATGTGCGTTTTGCCCTGCTGCGCCCGATAACCTTCCCCCCATCTCCCGCCCGAGCCTCATCCCGCCTCTTCCGCTGCCCCTCCGCCCCACGGCGCGAACACCGTCTTGATCGCCTCCGACGCGACCCGCTCCCCCGTTGCCGGATCGTAGCCGAGCAGCTCGCGCACGGCCTGCTCGTGCTGCTCGAGGCCGTAACGGCCGGTCACCAGCCGATCGAGCTCCGGCATCGTCTCGGCGAGCTGCAGAGCCAGCGGAAACGTGCATCGATACTCGCCCGCGCCCACGATGCTGATGCCGTTCTGAACGAGCCGGACCGGCGAGATCGCGTAGCGGTACGTGGCGTCGATGCCGAAGGGCACGATGCGCCCGCCCCGCCCGATCCAACGCTCCGCGGTCTCCAGCTGGTTGCCGACCGCGTCGATGACGACGTCGAACCGCCGGCCTCCGGCGATCCGCTCGACAACGGCTTCGAGCTCGTCCGGACGGCAGGCCGCATCCGCGATCCGCCGAGCTGCCTGCAGCCGCGCCGGGTTCAGCTCGGTCGCGACCGTCAGGCGAGCGGTCGCCCTGCTCGCCATCTGGCAGAGCAGCCCCATCGGCCCCGAGCCGATGACCAGCACCGCGTCGTCGCGCTTGACCTGCGCCTCCTGGAGATTGTGGAGCACGCAAGCGAGCGGCTCCACGAGCACGCCGCGCTCCCAGGACATGCTGTGAGGCAAGCGATGTACGAACTGCTCCTCGGACACATAGTAGCGGGCGAACGTCCCGGGCGCGTTGAGCCCGGCAATCGCCATGCCGCCGCCATGGCCGACGCAAAGATGCGGCATCTCCCGCTTGCAATATTTGCAGCTCCCGCAGCTCCAGTTCGGGTCGATGACGACGCGGTCGCCGATCCGCAGCCGGCTGACCGATCCCCCGGCGTCGACGATCGTGCCGACCGCCTCATGACCGCGTGTCACATTCGGCACGCCTTCTTCCCTGCCGGCGATGACGGCCAGGTCCGTGCCGCATATACCAGTCAACTCAATACGGACTTTGACCTGCGTCGGCGCGGTGACGGCAGGCTCCGCGACCGTCGTCAACTCCAGCCTGCCTGCGGACGTCCACTGGAGCGCGTTCATACCGGCGCCCCCTTCCTGACACGGTGCCTTAGCACCGCGCAGCCGCAGGGTCCGAGCGGCAGCTCAAGCCCGCCATCGAGGGGAAGGCTGACTTCGCCAGTGCGAAGCTCCTCCCAGGCTTCGAAGCCGGCTTCATCGCACGCGACAGGCTGCCCCGTGGCGACACGAATCGTCTGCGGCCCGTCGCCCACGTTGAAGGCCACGATGATCCGCTCGTCTTCGGCATAACGCTCGTAGGCCAGGGTGCTGCCGCCGGCCGGCGCATGCAGGAAGCGGATGCCGCCTCCGCGGAGCGCACCGTGCGTCCGGCGCAGCGCGATCATGTCCCTGTAGAACGCGAACAGCTCCCGGTTTTGCGCCTCCGGCTCCCAGACCATGCAGCGCCGGTTGTCGGGATCGTTTTCCCCGCTCATGCCGATCTCGTCCCCGTAGTAAATGCAGGGCGCGCCGATGTAGGTGAACTGGAACAGCGCCGCAAGCTTCATCCGCGCCTCGTCCCCGCCGCACAGCGTCAGCAGACGCGCCGTATCGTGGCTCCCGAGCAGTTGAAAAGAAGCCTCGCACACCTGCTGCGGATACAGGGCGAGCTGCTGCGAGACGATGTTCGCGAACGTCTCCGCGTCGATCGTGCGGGATGCGAAAAACTTGATCGCCAGATCCCGCACCGGATAATCCATCACCGCGTCGAGCTGGTCGCCCCCGAGCCAAGCCATGGCGTCGTGGAAAATCTCGCCGAGCAGATAGGCGTCGGGCTTCACCGCCTTGACCGTCTCGCGCAGCCTGCGCCAGAAGCGATGGTCGACCTCGTTGGCCACGTCGAGCCGGAAACCGTCGATATCGGCCTCGCGCAGCCAGTAAGCCGCCACTTGCAGCAGATAGTCGGCCGTCGCCGGATAGGACACGTTCAGCTTGGGCAGATCGGCCTCATAGCCGAACGTCTCGTAGACGAGGTTATCGCCCGTCCCGGAATCCGGCCAGCGCAGCACACGGAACCAGCCGGCATACTGCGATGACTCGCCATGCTCCAGCACGTCCAGGAAAGGCGGGAACCGGCTGCCTGTATGGTTGAACACGAAGTCGAGCAGCACGCGGATGCCTCGCGCATGGCAGGCCTCCACCAGCGTTTTGAGCGTCTCAACCGTCCCAAACTGCGGGTCGACCGCATAGAAGTTTTCCGTATCGTACTTGTGGCTCGACGGCGCCTGGAACAACGGCGTAAAGTAAATCGCGTTCACGCCGAGCGCCGTCAGATGATCGAGCTTGTCCAGCACGCCGGGGAGATTGCCGCCGAACGCGTTCTGTTTGGTCGGCATCGCTCCCCAAGGCTCGAATGTCCCGACCGCTGCCGTCTCGCCGACTTTGGCAAAGCGGTCCGGGAAAATCTGATAGAACACGGCATCCCTCACCCATTCAGGCGGGCGAATGGCGTCGTCCGGGTTCATATAAGGGTATTCGAAATTGCCGAACGACTCCTCCGGCGGCTGCTCTCCCAACCAGCGTTCGCCAAAGTAGATCCGTTCCCGACCGGATGCCAGCAGAAAACGATAGCTGAGCCTGCGCGTACCGACCGCGACATCGGCCTCCCAATAGTCGTACAGCGCATCGGAAAGTCTTATGGTCATGGGCGTGCGGCATTCACTGCCGTGCCAGTCGTATTTGTCTCCATAGCAGACGGCGGCTTCGTCGATATCGCCGCGGGCCGTCCGCAGCCTTACTCGCACATGTGCGTCGTCGTACATAAAAGCCCAATTCTGCTTGTGGCGATGATAGAGCGCTCCTCGGTTCATCTCCGTCCTCCTCCTTGATTCATGGGCATCGAATACCAGGCATGCATGCCATCCTGCTGAGCGCGATCCCTCCCGGGCCGAAAACGAAAAAAGGCACAACCCCGACGAGCGTTCGAGGTTGTACCTTTCGGTAACATGGCCTTCAATTTTTCCAGATTGTAGCACTATATTTTTGCTTTTTCAATATCCTATTTTGTCATCATTCGCCATTCGGAAAAATACGACAAAAGCTGCAAGGCGCGCTGCAAAGCGGATTTCGGAGTCCAATCGTCCGGAAGTCCTAGCTGCAAACTGTCGAACACTCACTGATCTGGCGATTCAAATTCACTTCCATTAATTGAAAGTTATTGGAATCTAAAGTTTGATCCATGAAGGGATCTCAACCGTCTTGGACAATTCACATCACCCACGCAAGAAAACCGGTTTCCTTATTATTTCTATAATGTTAAAAAAACGGCGGCGGTGCAGAAGCGCTTCGCTCCCCACCGCCGCCGCTATGCGACAGCCTCAATCTATCGGCGGCCAGACCGCCTGTGCCGTTAGGCCTTCAAAAGAATAGGCCGCCTGGACCGAATCCGCTCCGGCGCCCCGAACGATGCCGCCGGCATCGACGCGCGTGACGCTCCCCGCCGAGCCGCAAGCCGCAAAGCCCCCGCCGAGCGGCGTCAGGCGCAGCCCGCCGGCGTACGACGCCGCCGGCACGAAACGCCCGATCGCATCCGTTCCGTGCAGAGCGGTCGCCGGCGCGGGCTTGAGGCTGACGCCCGCGAGCTCGCCCGGCTGCCCGAAGAAGTGCAGCAGCGGCAGCGCGACGCGCGCCTCCCAATCCGCTTCCGTATGCGCGGCCTCCGGATCGAAGTAATACGCCAGCTGCCGGTTCGGCTCGTAGCCGGCCGCGAGCAGCTCGTCGACGAGACCCTGCACATGCTTTTCGAGGATCAGCGTCCCCTCCCGGCCCCCCGTATCGATCCAAATCTTATGGAGCGGCGGCCTGCCGGCAAACCTGGCGTACACGCGCGTCTCCGCGAGATTTTCGGGATTGACGTAGTACAGGTAAGGCGACATGATGCCGATCATGCCGTATACGTCAGGCCGACGCATTCCGATATGGTAGGTGACCTGACCGCCGCGCGACGATCCGAGCAGACCGGTATGCGCCGGATCGGTCTTCGTCCGCAGCACCGCGTCGATATAAGGCTTGAGCTCCTCGATGAGGAAGCGCTCGTATAGCTCGCCTTTCGGCGTGATGTCCATTTTGTCGCGGGCGTAATCGACGCCGTCGAGCGCATGCGTATACTCGTCGGCGCGCGCCATTTCCATATTGGCAGCTCCGACCATGACGATCTCCTCGATCCGGCCCTCCTCTATCAGCCGGTCGGCGGCCCGGTGGAGGTTCCAGGATTGCCCGTTGTATGCGGGGTGGAACACATTTTGACCGTCGTGCAAGTAAAGTACGGGATAGCGCCGGTCGCCGCTTCGTCCATAGCTTGGCGGCAGATAAATGTAGATGTCGCGTTCGTTGTCCAGCAGCTCGGAACGGAACTTGTCGATGCGGAGCAGCGTCATGCGGTCTCCCCCTCTTCTGCGGCCTCGTCGCTGCCGCGCGGCAGCATGTCGATCCAGCCCTTCACTTGGTACTCGACGAGTAGCCCCTCCTCGGCCCGGAGCAGCCGATAAGGCGCCTTCCGCCCGCGCTCGTCGGCCTCCTCGCAGCCCATGCCGCGGGAGATGCGGAATTCGACGGCGAACCCGCGGGGCAGCGCAAACGTGCCGCCGTACAACCGCGGACCGATCTTCGGCAGCTCGATGCCCGCATAGATCCGGTCAGTATGCGGCGTATCCGCAGGAACCTCGACGCGGAAGCTGACCTGCACCGTCTGCGGAAGATCGGCAACGACTGCCACCGCCTTCGTGAACGTCTGTTGCTCCGCATTCATGTACGTCACCTCCGCGATGCCTTCCTGTCGGGGCTCGATCGTCCCGTCCGGCAGCACCGAGAGCACCGACGGTTCGGATACGCCATACGCCCCGTCCAGATTGGTTGCGGCGAAGCCGCTGTCATACACGTCGACGGCATTAAAGTATGCAGGCGTCCCTACCAGTCCGACCGCATCCGGTCCTTGCAGCTGCGAGCGGATCACGCGTCCCGGCTGCCCGAACAGGAAGATCAGCGGCTCGTGAAGCCGGGCCGCCCAGTCCTTTTGGTAATGGCCCGACTCCTGGATGAAGTGGTACATCAGATCGACTCCGGGGCGGAAGCCCGCTTCGATCATGGCGCGAATTACGGTCCGCACATGTCTTTCCATCACGGTGAAGCCTTCTGCGCCGCCCACATCCATCCAGATGCGGATCGGAGGCTTGAAGCGGTGAATTTCGCTTAACCACAGCTCCTGCTCCTGGCTCTGATCCGGCCGCACAAAAAACGGGCACAGCGCCCCGACAAGTCCGAACGTCTCCGGACGGCGGAATCCCAGATTGTAAGCCAGCAGACCGCCGGCCGACGATCCGAGCACACCGGTATGGGCGGCATCCGGCAGCGTCCGATATTTATGGTCGACATAAGGCTTGACCTCCTCCGCCAGGAAGCGCTCGTACAGGTCGCCTTGCGCGCCTTGGCCGAACACCTCCTCGAGCCAAGGCACCGGGTGCATGTACTCGGCCACCCGCGCGCCGGTCACATGAGCCACGCCGACGATGATGATCGGGCGGATCCGGCCTTCGGCGATCAGGCGGTCCGCGATCTTGTGGGCCTCCCAGGAGCCCCCGCGATTGTCTGCGGCAAATACATGCTGTCCGTCCTGCATGTACAGCACCGGGTAGCGGACGTCTTTGTTCGCCGAATCCCCGTAGCCGTCGGGCAAGTAGACGTACAGCTCTCTCTCATTATTCAAAAATTCGGACCGGAAACCGGCCAACGTGACGATCTTCGACGGCATGACGCCCTCCTTCGCGCCAGGGGCGCTCATAATTTTCAGCCTTTATCCGCTCCCGCGGCCAGGCCGTGAATCAGGTATTTCTGGAAAAACATGTACAGCACCGTAATCGGCAGCGCGGTCAGCACGGAGCCGGCGGCGAACAGGCTGAAGCTGGAGTTCATTTTGTCGGACACCATCCCGTACAGTCCCTGCGCCAAGGTCATCTTGTCGGAGGAGCGAAGCACGATCTGCGGCAGGATGAAGTCCATGACCGGACCGATGAACGCCGTCAGCATGACGAAGGTGAGCGCGGGCACGGACAGCGGCAGCAGGATGCGGAAGAAAACGTCCGCCCGTCCCGCGCCGTCGATAATTGCCGCTTCTTCAAGACTGCGGGGAATCGTGTCGAAATACCCTTTCATCACCCACACGCCGAACGAGACGGAGCCGCCCGCGTAGATCAGGATCAGCCCCAGATGCGTGTTCAGCAGCCCCGTCTGGAGCAGCAGCACGAAAATTGCCATAATCGACAGGAAGCCGGGAAACATCTGCAGCACCAGCAGCGTCATAAGCCCGACTTGCCGGCCCTTGAAGCGGAGGCGGGAAAATGCGTAAGCCGTCACGGTCACGAGCAGCGTAGACAGCAGCATGTTGGAAACGGAAATAAACATCGTGTTGCGGTACCACAGCGCGAAGTCCGTCTCCCGCAGCAGGCGCCCGAAGTGGCGAAGCGTCGGATGCTCGGGCAGCATGCTGCTGATCAGCAGCGTGTCGCCCGGATTCAGCGCCGTCCCTGCAACCCAGACGAGCGGATAGACCGTCGCGGCGAAGATGGCGGCCAGCAGCGCGTAGAGCCCCGCAGCGACGAGATGGTCTCGGATACGGTTCATGGTCGCTCAGTCCTTTTCTCGAAACGAATGGGTGCGGCTGTAATTCAGCACGGAGACGAGCGCGATGACGACGAACATGACGATGGACACGGCGGAAGCCATGTTGAACTGGTTCTGCTCGAGCGTTATCTTGTAGATCCAGGAGAGCAGAATGTCGGTCGAACCCGCGAAGTAGTAATTGGGGTTCGGCGGTCCGCCGTCCGTCAGCAGATAAATCAGGTTGAAATTGTTGAAGTTCGAAGCGAACTGCATGATCAGGATCGGCGACGTCGCCATCAGCACGTGCGGAATCGTGATCCGCCTGAACTTCGCAGCGCCGCCCGCGCCGTCGACCTCGGCCGCCTCGTACAGGTCGCGCGGGATTGTCGTCAGGATGCCGGATAGCAATGCCATCAAGAACGGCATCGACATCCAGAAATGCACGAGCAGCACCGTCAGCTTGGCGACCGTCGGATCGGATAGCCAGGGCACGCCCGGCAGTCCCATGCGCTCCAGCAGGCCGTTGACCGGCCCGAGCGCACCGTTGAACAGCACGCGGAAGACGAGAATCGCGATGAACGAAGGGAATGCCCAAGGCAGCACGAACGCCGTCCGCCACAGCTTTTTGAACCGGACTTTGCGATGCTCGATCAGCAGCGCGACCGCGAGGCCGCCGAAGTAGGCGACAAGCGTCGACAGCAATGCCCAGACGACATTCCAGGCGAAGATGCCGCCGAAGGTGGACGTCCACGCACGGTCGGACAGCAGGCGCGAGAACGTCTGCAAGCCGGTCCAGCTCACGAGCGAGCGGTCGGGAATATGGTTCGGCGATGAATAGTTCGTGAAGGCGATCAGCACGTTGAAGAGCATGGGTACGACGGATACGAAAAGGACGAAAAGCAGCGCCGGCGTGAGCAGCAGCAGCGCCACCCGCCCTTCGCGGGAGCGGCGGTTGATCAAGACTGAATGTCTCAGCTTGGTCTGGGCCGGGGTCGCCGCCGCCACGCCGCCGGACTGGCGTGACCGATGAACGGTCCCTCCGTCAGCGATCGCGGCGGCGCGGTTCCGGTAGGCGTCGGATACGTTCAGCGCATGGAGCAGCAGGAGCGCCACGCCTGCGAACAAAGCGAGCAGACCGTTGATCAGCAGAAAAATCGAGTGATCTCCCCGCACGAGCACGCCGTCCACGATCCGCGTCGGCGTCTCGCCGAGCGTGACCAGCCCCTCAAGTGCGAGGGCGATGCGCGGTAAGGCAACGATTAACGCGGCAGCGTACGTGCCCATGAACAGCGCGCCTTTGGCATATTGGCGGTTCAGCAGCTGCCCGCCCCCCGCGCAGACCGCGGACAGCAGCCCCGCCGTGGCAGGGCTTGCCGTACCGGCACGATACGCGATCGCGCGATCTCCCCGGCTCATCCGCTTGTCTTCATGGCGGTGCGCATCTGACTCACCATGTTGTCCAGCGTCTTCTTGATGTCGGCGCGGTCATCGTTCCAGATCACGGACAATGCCGCGAAAGATGGCACCCACAGCGTCGAGGTCTCGGGGATGACCGGCAGCGGGGTCGCATTTTGCAGCTGGGCCAGGAACGAAGAGACGTTCGGGTCAGCCATGATCGACGGATCGCTTACCAGATCCCGCCGCGTCGGCAGCTGCGCGGTCATTTCATAGCGGAGCTTGGCGTTGTCACGGCTCGTCGCGAGCTCTGCGAACAGCTTGGCGGCGTTGGGATACTTGGTGTAGGAATTGACGAACAGCGACCGCACGCTGATCAGGCTCTGCGGATGCTTGCCGTTCGGCAGCAGCGGCAGCTGGACGACGCCGAAGTCGACGCCCGCTTTTCGCAGGTTGGCCATCTGCCATGTGCCGTCGATCATCATCGCGGCGCGTCCTTCCTGGAACAGACCGGAGATAACGTTGTTATTAATGTCCGCGGTGTTCAGCGGGAACAGCGCCTTCAAGCTCCGCGCAAACTTTATTCCCTCGACCGCGCCTTCGCCGTTCAGGCCGATATCGTCCGGATTCGTGCCGCCGTCGCCGAATATGTAGCCGCCATAGCCGGCGATGAATGCGTGCGCCTGATAGATCTGGGCGACATCCCATGCGAGACCGTACTTCTTGGCGGCGGGGTCGGTGAACTCGCGGCCGAATGCAAGCAGCTCGTCGAACGTCGTCGGCTCTTTGGGCATCAGCTTCCTGTTGTAGTAGAGCGCGTAAGTATCTGCAGACATCGGGTAGCCGTAGAGCACATCCTTGTACGTGATGGCCTGCGCGACCGAGGGCATGACATTGTCCGCCATGTCTTTTTGCGTGCGGTCGTTCGGCAGGAGCAGGCCGGCGCTGACCGCCTTGCCGATGGCATCGTGCGGCGACGAGAAGACGTCCGCGCCAAGGCCCGCTGGACCGTCCGTCATCAGCTTGCCGACCGTATCGATGGATGGGACGACCTCCACCTTCACCTTGACGCCGTAGACGCTTTCGAATTGCTTCCCTACCTCCTGCAGAAAGGCGCGCTCGTTGCCGTCGGACTCCCAGACAAGCAAGGAGGCTCCCTTTTCCGGCGCGATGTCAGCGCTTACAGTTTGAGTAGGCGAAGTGCCGTTGCTCCCGTCCGTCCCGCCGTTTTCCTGACGGTTGGGCTCCGTCTTCGCATTCGCGCATCCCGCGGCCGCAACAAGGGCCAACGCCAGCACGAGCGATTTTTTTATTTTGTTTTTGGACAAGCGATCCCACTCCTTCTCGTTGACTTAATCGTTTAAGTTGTTGCTTAATCAAATTATCACAAACCGTTTGTCCGTGTCAACCCGAAACTTGAACTTTCTTCAAGTTTTGTCGCTTTGCGTCGATTTTGTTTTTTGGTGGTTTTAGGTGCGTCTCTGCTCGCCAACAGCCAGGACACCGCATCCGTTATCCGCTCTGATCGGCCTTATTTAGACAGTGTGCGGACCGCGGAGTCTCTGTTCCCCCTCCGGCTCCAATGCCCACCTCTCATGCCGAAAGCCTTGGACAAAATTTTTATTGCTTGCAGCGCCCCCGCAAGCGTATACTTGCGATGTGAGCATTTAGCGCGTGAAGAACACCGCCTCTCCTACCGGAGCTGGCGGTGTTTTTTGTTGCCGCTTTTAAGGAGGGGGTGTGCTGGATGGACGAGTCATAATGCGAAGTGGCTTGAGCAACAGCGTCAAGGTCGGATGGGCGAATCCTTACGCAGACTGCTTGAAGGACATGCCTTTAACGAAGCGCTTTTTACGAAAGAAATATGGCTAAAAGGCGTAGGGAATTTGAATTATCTACAAGCCGAATATGAAGTGCCCGGTTTTGGAGAGGGATCGTTCTACATTGACAACGCTTATCTCCGGCCGCCGTATATGATTGGTTGGGAGATCGACGATTTTAGGACACATGGACAGCACACGAGCCGGCGCACGTTCGAATACGAGCGCGAGCGGCAAAATCACCTCGTGCTGAACGGCTGGATCGTATTCCGCATCCCCCTGGACATGATCCGCGACCAGCCTAACAAGTGTCGGCGGTTCGTCCTGCTCACGCTTGGGAAACTGTACGGCGACTTCGGAGAGAAAAAGGAGACCTCCCTTCCGCTTAAGCAGCGGGAGCTCGTCCGATTCGCGAACAAGCTGCAGCGGCCGTTCTCGCCTGTCGAGGCTAGCGATATGCTGGGTATCAGCACTCGGCATGCGCGAACGATTCTGCACGGGATGGCCGAGCAAGGCTGGCTCGAGCGAGCCGGCGGGCTCCAGCGGATAAGAACGTATCGGCTTGGAGAAAAAGGAAAGTCGATTTGAGAACCGGAAGCAAGCGCTTTGCGGCAACGAGGTTTGAATGGTGCACGCCTTAGCGGAGCTTTTTTCCGCTAAAGGCTTGGAGAGTAGTGTGTCTGCTTGCCTTAGCGGAATATATTTCCTCTATTGGCCCGGAGAGTGGCGTGCATACGAGCCTTAGCGGAATATATTTCCGCTATTGGCCCAGAGAGTAGTGTGCATACGAGCCTTAGAGGAACTTTCTTCCGCTATTGGCCCGGAGAGTAGTGTGCATACGAGCCTTAGCGGAACTTTCTTCCGCTATTGGCCCGGAGAGTGGTGTGCATACGAGCCTCAGCGGAACTTTCTTCCGCTATCGGCCAGCAGAGTTGCTTACTCGCGTGCCATAGCGGAGCTCCCCCTCAACTCCCTGCTCCCCGGTACCGCTTCACGCCGCGGTTCCAGACCGCGAGGCCGATGCCGGCGGCGATGAGGCCGACGACGGGCGTCATCCACGCCATGAACACGTCGCGGTGCGCCTCGAGGAAGAACATCGCAGGGTACACGCCAACGAAGGCGAACGGCAGCACCCAGGTGAGCAGAAAGCGGATGCCCCGGTTGTAAATTTGGACCGGATAGCGGCCGTAGCTCTGAATGTTGTACATGAGCGGAATGATACCCGTCGGCGCGTCGGAGTAGAAGGAGATCGCCGCCAGCGTCACGTAGATTCCCGTATAGATGAGCACCGAGCCCAGCACCATGACGATGAGCACGAAAGGGTCGTACCAGTTGAACGCGAGTCCGAGTTTCCCCCACGCCGTGCCCATGATCGCGAGCCCTACGAGCGAGGATACGAGCGACGGCGGATCTACGTTTTCCAGCATGACCTGGGCCAGGGAGTGGGCGGGCCGCGTCAACACGCGGTCCATCTCGCCTTTGATAATGTACCGGTCGCCGAAGTTCCACAGATTCGTGAAGGCGCTGAACACGC
This sequence comes from Cohnella sp. GCM10020058, assembly GCF_042683485.1. Lineage (NCBI taxonomy): Bacteria > Bacillati > Bacillota > Bacilli > Caryophanales > Paenibacillaceae > Cohnella > Cohnella sp. GCM10020058. The sequence goes on along the minus strand of NZ_JBHUJV010000025.1, from coordinate 60,995 downwards.
CTTGCGCGATCATGAAGTAGCCGTAGACGAATATGACCTCGGATTCGCTCCAGTCCCCGAGCGTCGGGGTGTGCTGGAACACGATAAAGATAAATACCAGGTTTGTCAGCGAAAATAACAGGTCGCTCACGACCTCCACCCAAAAGTCGGCGCGGTAGGTCAGCTTCACCTTGGCATAGTTGGCGATATATTCCTTGAATAGGCCGAACGTGTAGCCCAATCTAGACAGTCTCACTTTACTTTAGCCCCCTTGCACGAAAAGACGACGACGCGCCGACCGCCACATGAGCAAGATCGGGACGACGAGGACTGCGAACCAGCCGATCTGAATGAGCAGCGCGTGCCAAGTCTCCGCGTCGCTTGTCCTGCCCGTGAACACCGAGCTCGGCAAATACGTAATCGCCTGAAACGGCAGCCAATCCATAACCGCCCGTCCCCAAGCCGGGAAAAAGGCGATCGGCACGACGACGCCGGACAGCAGGTCGACGAGTACGCGTTTCATGCGCATAAGCCCCTCGTTGTTTTCGACGAAGAAGGCGAACAAGCCGGTCAAAATGTTGAGCTGGGTGTTGATCAGGAAGCTGAACCAAATCATGATGAAAAACACGATCCAGCGCATCGGGTCCGACGGGAGCGTCACGTGGAACAGCAGTGTCGCCAGAATCATGCCCGGCACCATGAACAGCAGCAGGCGAAAAACGCCCTCGCCGAAGCCCTGCATCATTTTCACCATTAAATAGTTGATCGGTCTCGTCATCTGCACCGCTACGCTGCCGTCGCGGATCTCGTTCGAAATCTCGCGGTCCAGGTTGTTGAAGTAAAACGCGCGCGCCATCCAGGACACGGCGACATAGGTCGTCATCTGCTCGACGGTAAACCCCGCCAACGTCTCTGCGTCGCCGTAGATCGCCTTCCAGAGGAAGTAGTACGCGCCGATGTTAATGGCATAAACGATGATACCGCTATAATAATTAACGCGGTAAGCGAGCATCGTCAAAAAGCGGATGCGGATAAATTCGAAGTAAGCGGCATTCACGGCTTGGTCGCCTCCGCCCGTGCGGTGGGCCGCGAACTGTCGGTGCCTGCGCTGCCGTCCGATGTGCCGTTGTCCGCGCTTATCTCTGCGCTGCTCCCAGCACCGTTGTCTTCACCATCTTCAGCGCCGTTCCTCTCCCCTGCGCCGTCAGTTCCATCGTCCCGACCGCCGGGTCCGCCGGCCGCGAGCGCCTCTGCCGGCGTCTGCGCGCTGCCCGTCCGATAGATCTCGCGCACGATCTCCTCGGTGTTCGTCTCGATGATCTTGATGTCGCTGATCTCCATCGTGCCGACGACGCGCGACAGCACTTCCGACACGTTGATCTCGAGCGGAATCCACACGGTCGCGGTATATGCGTCGCCAAGGCTCCATCTAACGTCCATGCCCTCGGTCAACGCGGCCAGCCGATCGGCCCGCACGGCGTCGCCGAACGTGAAGACGACTTCGCGGCCTTTGCCCCAACGCGTCTTGAGCTCCTCCAGCCCGCCGTCATAGATGATCCTGCCGTCGTCCAGCATGATGACGCGCGAACAGAGCGCTTCGATATCCTGCAGATCGTGGGTCGTGAGCAGGATCGTCGTGCCGCGCTCGCGATTGATTCGTTTCAGAAACTCGCGGATCTCCGTCTTGACCACAATGTCCAGACCGATCGTCGGCTCGTCCAGGAACAAAATCGACGGATTGTGCAGCAGCGCCGCCGCCAGCTCGCAGCGCATCCGCTGCCCGAGACTCAGCTTGCGCACCGGACGGTTCAGCAGCTCGCCGAGCGACAGCGTCTCGACGAGCTCGTCGAGCAGACGCTTGAAGTCGTTTTCGCCGACGCCGTACACCTTGCGCAGCAGCCGAAACGACTCGATGACGCCGATGTCCCACCACAGCTGGCTTCGCTGCCCGAACACGACGCCGATGCCCTGGACGAATTTTTCCCTTTCCTTATGCGGCACGAAGCCATTGACCTTGATATGCCCGGACGTCGGGACGAGGATGCCGGTCAGCATCTTGATTGTCGTCGACTTGCCGGCGCCGTTCTCCCCGATATAGCCGCATATCTCGCCCTGCGGGATCTGGAAGCTGATGTCCTTGACCGCGGTCACTTCCGTATATTCGCGCTTAAAAAGGTCGCGAAGCGCACCGCCGATGCCTTCGCGGTTTTTCTGAACGTTGAACTGCTTGCGCAGATCGCGTACGTCGATGGCTAACATTCCATATTCCTCCGTGATTCGACTTAACTTGATTCGAGTCGTGCGGGAACTATATAATTCAATATGATATCTTACAGGAGATTGATCTTAACGTAAAACGAAGGGAACATGAGAATGCGCAGTCAGCCGCGAAAAAAAAGAAGATGGCCCCTGTACACGGGTCTCTCCATATTAGTGGTCGTCATTGCCTTTGCTGCCTGGTACTTCTACAATACTTACCACGCGCTCGAGCAGCTCGACAAACCGAAGGAAGACTCGATATTCAGCAACGTGCCTGACAAGCCCGAGGAGAAGCCGCCTGAGTGGACCGGCTCCGAGCGCGTCAACGTCCTGCTGATGGGCGGGGACAACCGGGGACTGTCCAAGGGGGAAACGCCCCGATCGGACTCGATGCTCATCGCCTCGTTCGATCCGACGACGAAGAATGTGCATCTCTTCTCGATCCTGCGCGATACGTATGTAAAGATTCCGGGACACGGATCGGATCGGCTCAACGCGGCGCTCTCGATCGGCGGCCCCAACCTGTCGATGAAGACGATCTCCGAATTGACCGGGCTTGATATCCAATATTATGTGTACGCGGACTTCCAGGGCTTCATTAAGCTGGTGGACGCGATCGGCGGCGTGGACTTCTACGTGGAGAAGGACATGGACTACGAGTCGGCCGCGGATAAGCATTTGTTCGACATTCACCTTAAAAAAGGGCAGCAGCATCTCGACGGCAACCATGCGCTGCAGTACGTCCGGTTCCGCCACGACAAGCTCAGCGACTATACGCGCACCGAGCGCCAGCGCGCCTTCCTCGGCGCGGTCGCCGACAAGCTGCAGTCCGGCTGGAATCTGATCAAGCTGCCGACCATTTTGAACCAGGTCGTGCCTTATATCGAGACCAACATGTCGGTCAACGACATGTGGAAGCTCGCCAGCCTCGGCTACAAATCGCATCAGGCCGGCTCCGCGCAGCTGCCGCCGATGGATAACCTGGTTGAGCAGAATATCGGAGGCTCGACGATCGGCATTCGCGACGAGGATAAGCTGCGCGAGTACATTCAGGAAGTGCTCGCCTCGGATTCTTCCGTCGCTTCGCCGTCGCCGTCGGGCTCCGCGTCCGCGAGCGTTACGCCATAACCGTCCTACCGGGACCGCCGATTCGGCGGTCCCTTCACGTTCGTCCGCAACCGCCCCTTATCCCATTATCCCATTCGCTCAGGAGGTCACCTCGATGTCCGATTTTAATCAACCCTCGAACCCAAGACCCGAATCCGCGCGCCTCTACGAGGAAGCGCAGCGCCATATCGTCGGCGGCGTCAACAGCCCCTCCCGTTCCTTCAAGGCCGTCGGCGGCGGCGCGCCCGTGTTCATGCAGCGCGCTGAAGGCGCCTATTTCTGGGACGTGGACGGCAACCGCTACCTCGACTACCTGGCCGCCTTCGGCCCGATTATAACCGGCCACGCACACCCGCACATCACCGCGGCCATCGTGCGCGCCGCGCAGAACGGCACGCTGTACGGCACGCCGACCGAAGGCGAAGTTACGCTCGCCCGCATGCTGAAGGAAACGATCCCGTCGCTGGACAAAGTCCGCTTCGTCAACTCGGGCACCGAAGCCGTCATGACGACGATCCGCGTCGCCCGCGCGGCCACCGGACGCAACAAGATCGTCAAGTTCGCCGGCTGTTATCACGGCCACTCCGACCTCGTGCTCGTCGCCGCGGGTTCGGGTCCCTCGACGCTCGGCATCCCCGACAGCGCAGGCATCCCGGTCAGCATCGCGAGCGAAGTAATCACGGTGCCGTTCAACGACACCGAGGGGCTGCGGCTCGCGCTTGAGGCTTGGGGAGAAGACGTTGCGGCCGTCATGATCGAGCCGATCGTCGGCAACTTCGGCATGGTCATGCCGAAGCCAGGCTTCCTCGAGGACGTGTGCCGCATGGCTCGCGCGGCCGGCGCGCTCGTCATTTACGACGAAGTCATCACGGCGTTCCGGTTCCACTACGGCACGACGCAGACGTATGCGACGGCGTTCCCGGATCTTGCCGCCATCGAGCCGGACCTGACGGCGCTCGGCAAGATCATCGGCGGCGGACTGCCGATCGGCGCCTACGGCGGCCGCGCCGAGATCATGGCGCAGGTCGCGCCGCTCGGCCCCGCCTACCAGGCGGGCACGATGGCAGGCAACCCCGCCTCCATCGCAGCGGGCATCGCCTGCCTCGAGGTGCTGCGCGAGCCGGGCGTCTACGCGCGTATGGAGGCGCTCGGCTCGCGCCTCGCTGACGGCTTGCGCGAATCCGCGGCACGCAATGGCGTGCCGCTGACGGTCAACCGCATCGCAGGCGCAATCTCGACCCACTTCTGCGACCATCCCGTCACGAACTACGACGAGGCGCAGGATACCGACGGCGAACGCTTCGCGACGTTTTTCCGCGAGATGCTGTCGCGCGGCATTTACCTGGCGCCGTCCAAGTACGAGGCGTGGTTCCTGACGACCGCGCATACGGACGCGGACATCGACAGGACGCTCGAAGCGGCGGACGAGAGCTTTAAGGCGATTCGGTAGTTGGCGGCAGGAGAGCATGGGGCTGCTGGTGCTAATCCCGCGCTCGAGCTCTGCCAGTCGTGCGGAAAGTCTTGTACCGCTCCGCGCCGTGCGCCAACCCAACAAAACGCAAAGCGCAAAGAAAAAAAGACGACCCGCGGGGCCGTCTTTTTCTTTGCCTGCTTAATCGGACTTGACACGATCGTCATACCGTCCGTCCGCTTCCTTCGCCAGCTTGCGGTACGCCGCCGTCTCTTCCGAGACGGGATCCCGCTCCGTCTGGATCCGGATCTCCCAGCGGGGGGACAGACGCGCAAGCGCTTCCTCGTTCGGATCACCGGCAGCCGGCTCCCCTTCGGTCAACTGCCTCACGAGCTCGGCCTCCGCGCCGGACATAAAGGCCGCTTCGTCATCCACGTATTCCTCGGCCGCCCGCGCGGCCAGTCCCTCCGGACGCTCCGGCAGCGGCTGCGATTGGTCGAATCTTCCGTCCATTCGTTCGTCGCGCATCGTAGTCGCTCTCCTTTCATAGGTAGCATGATCCGTAAACCATACTCTCATGTACCCCAAGCGGGAACAAATGCTTAAGTGTCGAATCGTTAGCGCGCCAAGACGCTTAAGCCTCCGCAAGCGCCTTCAACAATTCGTCGTGAATCGCGCCGTTGCTGGCGGCGATATCGCGAACGCCCAGCGAGTAAGGCTGGCCGTTCTGGTCGGTGACGACGCCGCCGGACTCCGCGATCATGAGCGCGCCGGCCGCCAAATCCCAGGCGTTCAGGCCGACCTCCCAGAACCCGGTGAGCCGTCCCGCCGCAACGTACGCCATGTGAAGCGCGGCGGAGCCTGAGCTGCGGATGTTGCGCACCTGCGGCGCGAGCGCCAGCGTCTGCTTGAGATTGCGCGGCAGCGCGGAGATATGGTCCGCCGGGAAGCCGGTGGCCAGCAGGCTCTGCGCGAGACCGGGCTCGGCCGACACCTGCATGCGTTTGCCGTGAACATAGGCGCCCTTGCCCTTTTCGGCGACGAACAGCTCGTCTCGCGACGGATCGTAGATGACGCCGACGATCACTTCTCCGCGATAGGCAAGCGCAATCGAGACCGAGTAGAACGGAAACCCGTGCACGTAATTTGTGGTACCGTCCACCGGGTCCACGATCCACAGGTACTCGCTGCCGCCCATTTTGGCGATCGACTGCGCGGAAGCCTCCGGCCCCGGCTCCACGCCTTCTTCGCCCAGAAATGAGTGCGTCGGATAATGCGTTGCCAGCAAATTGCGAATCAGGCGCTCGGAGCCTTTGTCCACTTCGGTGACGAGATCGTGCTTTGAAAATTTAAGATCGGGTGCCGCAAACTGCCCGATCCTGCTCTTGATCCACTCGCCCGCTTTGGAAGCGCAGTTGATCGCGACGGCTGTAAAGCTCTTGCCCCCGATCGTATTCGGATTATCGCTCATATCCTCATCCCTCATTACACATTATGAATTCGTATGACTTCGACCGCTTGTCTACCGTTAATCTCTCTAGTTATACGCGGCGGATCGGCAGAGCGTTCCGGCGCATGTCCGCGCCCTTCGCAGGAAGGGCCGAACGCTATATCTCGCTCGCACCCTTGAAGATGAGATAACCGGCCATAATCAGCAAGGTCACCCGCAACAGCCACATCAACTGCGGACCCGACAGCCTCGAAGCGATGATCGCGCCGGCACGGCCGCCGATCAGCGCACCCGGCGCGAGCGCCAGAAATAGCGGCCAATCGATGTTCCCGTTCCACAGATGCACGGTGCTGCCCAATATCGAGGACAGAAAAATGACGAACATCGAGCTTGCCGTGGCCACATGCGGCGGAAACCTGAACAAGATGACCATGATCGGCACGAACAGCGAACCGCCGCCGATCCCGAACAAGCCCGAGCAGAGCCCGACGGCGAAGCCGATCGTCAGCGCCAGCGGCAGGTTGTAGCCGTATTCGTGGACGGCACCGGAGCCGTCGGTGAACACGCGCTTGATCGGCCAGTCGATGCGCAGCGGCTTCATCCGCTCGCGGGCCAGCATTAAGCCGAACATCGCGAGCATGAACAAGCCGAATGCCAGCTGAAACGGCCCCTGCGGGATGTAGTCCGTCACCAGCGCCCCGATCATGGCGGCAGGTCCGCTCGTAGCGAAGAAGAGCCATCCGCTGCGAAAGTCGACTTTGCCCTGCTTGCGGTACGTCCAGGTAGACGTCAAAGCCGTGAAAATGAGCACGGCGAGCGAGGTGCCGACAGCCGTTTGTGACGACACTTCTTCGCCGAGCAGGCTCGGCCCCAGCAGCACGAGCGAGGGCACGATGATAATACCGCCTCCGAGTCCGACGATGCTGCCGAATAAAGCCGCGACGACGCCGATCAGTACAAGTATAGCCGTAGACAACTGAGATTCTCCCTACTGAGTCATGGTGGTTGGATTCACTTTATTATACCTGTATCCCGCGCGGGAAGCGAAACGTCCGTTACATGCGGCGGACGCAGCTCGCGACGCGCAGAAAATGGATGTTGGTGCGGCCTGCGTCTTCGGACACAGCAGCCGCTATTGGCGCGTTTACGGGGAAAAGCGGCGGGTTACGTACAGAGAGGATGCTATTAACGTAAATACGGCGACTCTCCGGCTTTTAAGCGGACTAACGGAACCGGTGTCCGCTGCATAGCGGATATACGCTTAACGGAATGAAATAAGGGCGCTGCAATCCGAGGCTTCTCGCCTCGCTCATCGCGCCCTCCGCGTCAGGCACGCCGCTCAACCAATCTCCACGCTGGCGCCGTCCACGATCCGGATATCCCCGGCCCCGGCTTCGGCGGCAGCGCGAAACTCGTCCATCAGCTTGAACAGCGCCTCGTCCTTGCGCTTCGCCTCGATCATCACGTCGACGGCCGGGGTCGAGCCGGAGATCGCGCGGAGGAACGAGAGCAGCGGCTCCAAAGACACATGATCGGCATGTCCCCGCGGATCGGCGGCGCTTTTCGGGGTGGAAACGTGGATTTTGGGCGGAAGCGGCGCATACGACGGCGTCTCCTCAGCTGCCGCGCCCCTTTCCCGTTGAAGTCCGTTCCATCCGTAGTCGCGCCACGTGCGCTGAATCCGGTCCCAGAGCGACTCGGGCTCAATGCTCTCCGGGTTGTTGACCGCATGATGATGGATGTCGAGAACCATCGGGACGCCGGCCTGCTCGCTGATCGCGAGCGTCTCGGACGCCGTAAACGTCTTGTCGTCGTTCTCGAGCGTCATCCGCCGGACGATGCGGGGCTCGAGCGCGCCGAACTGATCCAGAAACCGCCTGCCGGCCGCCTCCTTGTCGCCGTAGGTTCCGCCGACGTGGATGTTGCAGGTCGCCCGCTCGTCCAGTCCCATCCGTTCAAACATCCGTACGTGATGGTGCAGGTCCTTGACCGAATTGCGCAGCACCTCCGGCCGCGGCGTGCTGAAGACGGTGAAGTGGTCCGGGTGAAACGAAACGCGGATGCCCGTCTCGCGGATATAGGCGCCGACCGCGGCGAAATCGTCCGCTAGAATCGTATAAGGGTCCCAGTCCGCGAGCGCATCGTGCGTCGCGAGCGGAATGAGCTTGGACGTCAGCCGGTAGAGGTGGATGTCCGAGTATTTGCAATGGCTGAGCAGGCGCTGCGTATGCTGCAGATTCTCCTGCGCAATGCGGGCAAGCCGGAGCAGCGCGCCTTCGCGGTCCGGCAGCTTGCTGAAGTTCGTATAGGTCATCGTGCGCGACGGGGATGCGTTCTCCAGCAGCACGGACATCGCGACAAAGCCGAACCTGACGAGCACGGGACCGCCTCCTTTTTACATGAAGTGTACCCCGTCCGGGCGCCGCCCACCCATGCCTCCGCAAAAAGCCCCTTTTATATGCAAAAAAAACGTCACATCGCCAAGCATCGCTGCTCGAACGAGGTGACGCGAACCGAAGAGGAATGCCGCAACTTGTAACGCGGGGATCTCATTCGATCGGACTGTCCGCCGCCGTCTTCGCATAGACTTGGCGGCCACGGACATAGGTCGCCTGCAGCTCCAGTGCGCCGTCCAGCACGAGAAAATCGGCGTCCATCCCCGCCTCCAGCTTCCCCTTGCGCCCCGATGCGCCGATCTGCCGGGCCGGAACCTCCGTCAGCGAAGGCAGCACCTCCTCCAGCGGACGGCCGGTGAACCGAAGGACGTTTCGCAGCGCCTGAAGCATCGTGAGACTGCTTCCCGCAAGGCTCGAGCCGTCCTTCAGCCATACCTGCCCGTCCTTCATGATCGCATTCCCGTATTCTCCGTCGGGCAGGCCGGCACAGGAGACGGCGTCGGTGATGACGCATACGCCGCGCGCGCCCTTCACGTCGTACAAAAGCTTGACCGCATCCGGATGAACGTGGATACCGTCGGCGATCAGCTCCGTCGTCAGTGCCGGGCAGATCAGTCCGGCCCCGGCCACGCCCGGCTCGCGATGATGGAACGGGCTCATGCCGTTGAAGTGATGCGTCGTCTGCGTCGCCCCGCGCCGGATCGCCTCCCGCACCTGCGCGAGCGTCGCGTCGGAATGGCCCACGGACACGGCGACGCCCGCCCGGGACAAGCGCTCGGCCGCCTCCATGCCGCCTTCGATCTCGGGCGCGAGCGTGACGATGCGGATAAGTCCGCCCGCCGCCTCCAGATAGCGGTGCAGCTCGTCCGGATCCGCCGGACGAATATTCTCTTTGTCCTGCGCTCCGCAGCGAATCGGGTTCAGGAACGGTCCCTCCAGATGGACGCCGAGCAGCTCCGCGCCCTCGAGTCCCCGTCCCGCGGCACCCCGCGCGACATTCCGAAGCGCAGCCAGGATCTCCGCCTTGGCAGCCGATTCCGTCGTCGCGAGAAAAGAAGTCGTGCCGTGCGCCGCATGATACAAACTCATTCCGTTCAAGCCCTCGCATGTAGCATCCATCGCCTGCCAGCCGCCGCCGCCGTGGACATGCTGGTCGATTAACCCTGGGATTACGATGCCCCCGCCCAAATCGAGGATCAGCGCCTCCGCGTCCTCTAGCTCGGCAGCCACTCCCCCCGCTGCCACCGATCCCGGAGCGCCCGATTCCGCGCCGCCGAGGGCTTCGATCCGTCCGTCGGCGCCGATCAGCATGCGCCCGTCGTCGATTCTCCGGCCGCCTGCGTAGATCGTTCCGTTCGTTACCAGCAGGCGGCGGCCCGTGCTATTCTTCATGAACGCCGCTCCTCTCCTTTGACCAATTCTCGATGGCCAACCGGACGGCACCGACAAGGCCGGCTTTGTCCCGCAGCTTGCCCGCCACCACTTCCGGCCTCCACTCCGCTTCGGGGATGTGCACGGCCAGCTCGTCGCGGATCGGCTGCAGCAGGTAATCGCCCGCCGCGGCCACGCCTCCCCCGACGATGATCCGCTGCGGATCGACGGCAAAGGCGAGCGCGGCCAGCTTGCGGCCAAGCGCGCGGCCCACGAACCGGAAAATATCCGCAGCAGCCGCGTCCCCCGACTGACATGCCAGGAAAACGTCGAGCGCGGTGATCGGACGCTTGGACGCCGCCAACGTCGTAGTCTTGCCAGCGCGCACGGCCTCTGTAGCCAGCCGCGCAATGCCCGGCGCCGAAGCGATCGTCTCGAGGCAGCCCCGCTTGCCGCAGTTGCACATCGCATCCAGGCCGTCCACGCGGTCATGTCCGATCTCGCCTGCCAACAGGCGGCTCCCCCGCACCAAGATGCCCTGCATCATAATGCCCGCCGACAGCCCCGTCCCCACCGTGATGCACACCAGGTCGGCGCAGCCTTCGCCCGCCCCCGTCGCGGCTTCTCCCAAAGTATAGAGCCTTACGTCGTTGTCAATATAGACCGGCGCTCCCAGGCGGCGGCTCATTGCTTGCGCGAAGCGCACGTTTTTCCAGCCCATGTTGGAGGCGTCCAGCGCCATCCCGCTCGCGGTATCGACCCATCCGGGCACGCCGAATCCGGCTGCGGCGATATCCCGGTACCCGTGCGTCAGCGCGAGCGCTTCGATCTCCAGGCCCAGCCGGTCGATGAATTCGGCCGGATCGGATGTCGGACGCCGCGGATCCCCGCGCATCGTCGCTAGCCGCCGCTCGCCAAGCGGCAGGCCTCGCTCGTCGAAGAGGCCGATCACCGTGTTGGTCCCGCCGATATCCGCGCCGATAAAGGCTTTGCCCGCCATGCCCTCCTCCGCCATGCCTTCCACCCCCGACGCGCGAACGCCTAGTATAGCTTCCATCGTAGACCGAATCGGACTTCGGGCAAACGGGCCGATCTTAATTTATACTGCGGAACTTTTATCTTCAATCCCCGAGCAGCTGCAGCAGCCTCGTAAGGCCTGCGTGCCTCAGAGTGATTAATATCAACTCAGTAAAAAGCGCGATCGCCCCATCGCTGCGACGCTGCGCCTGGAGTAGACTGGACTGGACCATGAGGAATTCTCTACAAGGAGCTGTGAAAGATGGAGAAAATCGTCATCGAAGTCGGCCCCCCGCCCGCACCCGAGCCCGCGTCAGCGGCAGGCGGGGCCACCCGTGCCATACAGTCGGCGATCGATTACGCGGCCAATCTCGGGGGCGGCACGGTCAAGCTCGCCGAAGGCGTCTACGCGCTGGACGGCACGGTTCACCTGCGATCGGGCGTGCGGCTGGCGGGCATTCCCGGCCGGACGGTGCTGCAGCAGGGCGAAGAGCGGCTCTCCCCGCTCGCCTGCGACGCCGACCGGCACGAGCGTCAAGCCGCGGTCGCGGATCCCGGCCGCTTCGAGGTCGGACAGACCGTTACGATCCGCAAAGCCGCGACGAGCATGCTGTTCGGGGACACGGTCGCGGTCATCGTCGGCAAGGAGGGACAGATTCTGCACCTCGACCGCGAGCTGCACGCTACCGTGCTGATGGACGAGGAGGGCATCGTAACGACGCAGTCCCCTGTCGTCGCCGCCTACGACTGCGAACGGATCGAGCTGTACGGCCTGACCGTCCGGGGCAGCGAAGCGACGGTTACTTTAGCCGAGGGCTGCCGCAGCTCGGGCATCTACCTGTACGGCGTCGCGGACGCCCGGATCGACCGCTGCGCCGTGCATGCCTACAACGGAGACGGTATCAGCTATCAGCACTGCTCGGACATCGTCGTCGAAGATTGCGATTCCGTCGGCAACCGCGGCAAAGGCGTCCATCCCGGCAGCGGCACGGTGCGCACGCGAATCGTGAACAGCCGCTTCAACGGCAACGCCCTCGACGGCATCTTCCTCTGCTGGCGCGTGCAGGACAGCGTCGTTGAGGGCTGCGCCGCCATCGGCAACGGGATGAGCGGCCTGTCCATCGGCCACAAGGATATTCGCAACGTCATCCGCTTCAACCGTTTTTCGGACAACCGCTATTACGGCATTTTTTTCCGCAACGAAAACGAACCGATGTCGGCCAGCTACAACCGGGTCGAAGGGAACACGCTGGAGGACAACGGCTCGGACGACATGGGCTATATCGGCATTCGCATGCGCGGGTACACGCACGACGTCGAGCTCGTCTCGAACCGGATTTCCTTTACCAAAGCGCCGCAAGAGCGGACGATCGGCATCTGCCTGGAGCCGCATACGTCGGGGATCACGCTCGGAGACAATAAATTCGCGGGCTGCGCGCTGCGGACGCACGACTACTGGGAGCCGGGCGGCCGGCATGGTTAGTGAAGAAAACCGTCAGGGGAAGATCATCCTGACGGTCCATTTAGGTTAGCGGATATCCGTAACTTAAGTCGCACGGAACGGCTGTAAATTTACATCTTTTTTTGACGATATCGACTCTTTTGTAAAGAATAGATGCCAAAACGCATTTATTTTCCATCGTCAGCCGGATTTCCGGGTCGCGCCTGGAATTTACCTGCCTATTTGCAGGCATTTTATCAGTGTCGCAAGCCGGCCGAAAATACATGTGCCAATGCATTTCTTGGGGCCCACCCTGTATCCGATAAGCTTCGGCACGCAGAAAGCGCGCTTACCGGTCCGCGAATCGCCGCCAATCTTTGCTCAGCCATACGTTCGCTTCAGATCGCGTCCCGCTGCGCCGGCTCGCCTTCCAGGACCGGGTGCGAGATCCCGATGACCGTCCCCCCTTCTACCCTGTTCTCGATACGAAGTCCGTACCTTTCTCCAAAATAGAGCGCCAGCCGTTCGTGGACGTTGCGGAGGCCCACCCCTTTCCGCTGATGGGGGACGTCCGTATCTGCGGTGAGCAGCCCCCCCAAGAGCACCTCCGGAATACCGGGGCCGTTGTCCACGATCTCGAACTGCAGCCGGTTCGGCTCCAGGCTGCCCCGGATCAGAATCTTGACGGCCTCCCCGTCTCCGGCATGCCGCGTGCCGTGCTTGATCGCGTTCTCCACGAGCGGCTGGAGCATCAGCCGCATGCAGGGCAGCGGCAGGATGTCCTCGTCGATCATATAGACGACCCGTATCGATGTATCCTGGCGCGCGGACTGGATGGCGACATACGCCTTGACGTGCTCGATCTCACGCTCGACCGTCGTCAGCTCCCGTCCGTCGTTCAGGCTCAGCCGCAGCAGGTTGCCAAGCGACCGTACCAATTCGCTGATATCGGACGCTTGCCTGCTTTCGGCCTTCCAGCGTATCGCTTCGAGCGTGTTGTAGAGAAAGTGCGGATTGATCTGGTGCGTCAGCACCTGAAATTCCAGTTCTTTTTTATCCTTCGCTTCTTTCTCCGCGCTTCTGACCAGCTCGTCGATTTTCCGCACCATATTGTCGAAGCCCATATAGAGCCAGCCGATCTCGTCCGAACGCGTCAGCTGCGGCCAGTTATGCACCGTCTCCCCGTGCTCCACCTTGCGCATCGCTTTGACCAGCTTCTGGATCGGATTGGTGAACCTGTAAGTGAAGAAGGCGACCGTAAAGACGGAAATCGCGAGATAGAACAGCAGAAAGAAAAAGCTGATCCGCTCGATGCCCGATACCGGCCTTGTCAGCACCGATACGGGAATAAGGCTGAGCACCTTCCAATCGTTGTGGGTTAGCGACGCATACGTCGCCATATATTTCACGCCCCCGATCGTAAGCGGGCTCGCCGCCTCCGCGGACTGCCTTAAGAAAGCATCCAGCTCGGGCGAATCGAGTCGGGTACCGATCCGTTCCGCTTCCTGATGGTAAACGATCGTATTATTTTCGTTCAGCAGCATGACCTGCTGACGGTCTACCATTTTGACCGGCGCCAGATATTCGCTCAGCGTGCTCGCCTTGATGTCGGCGATGACGAAGCCCAAAGGCTTGGATTGATTCAGTCCGTACAATTGCTTGATTTTCGACAGGATCGGCTCTTTGTAAAGGATCGGGTTGTCCTTCGGCAGGAACAGCTGCCAGTAAGGCGACTTCATCTCCCTGGCCAGACGGAACCAGGCCTGGCTCTCGATGTCTTCGTCCTGGTAGATCGTGTGCGTAAAAGTCGGATAACGCGACGGCTCGATCGGGAAGATTCGGATCGTGTACGCATGCGTGTTTCTGTTCAGCAAGCTGGTATACTGCACGAGCCTGGACGTGATCTCGAGCTCCTCCAGCTCCCCGGACGGCCTCAGGCTGAGCAGCTCCTGCATCTCTCTGGAATACATGATCTCGCTCTGGGCGTTGTCCACCAGGTCGAGATAATTGTCCAGCACCTTCGCGTTCTTGACCATCATCTCCATGGACACGAACGAACTTACGTCCTGAATGGCCTTGACGGATTTGGAGTAGGCAAAGTACCCGATGAACAAGAAGGGGAGCACGACGATCAGAAAAAACAGGAGAATCACCTGGCGGCGGATCGAGAATCGCCCCAATTGCGCCCGGACCGGTCTACTCATGCCGAAGACTCCGGCTGTTGCGGTACTCCTGCGGCGTGCAGCCGTACGCCCGCTTGAACAGCTTGGCGAAGTGGACCGGATCCTGGTAACCGACCATGTAGCTGATCTGATATACCTTGTACCTGAGATCGCCGAGCCGGTCCGCAGCGTTCTTCAGGCGCACGTCGGTCAGATACTCCAGAAAATTCATGTCCGTTTCCTTCTTGAACAGCTTGCTGAGCCATACCGGCGTCACGTGCACGCGCTCGGCGACCATCTGGAGCGTCAGGTTTTCCTGGTATCGCTCGTGAATAATGCGCTGCGCTTCATCGACGATCTGGCTGCGCGAGCCGGATTGCGCCTTGATGCTCTCCGCCGCCTTCAGCAGCTGCTCCGTCGCCTGCTGCCTGAGCGACTCCAGCGTGTCAAAGCGTTCGAGGTGCTCCCAGAGCGCGATCGGATGCTTTTCCCAGGACGTTTCCTTCCAGCCCGCCGTTTTCTGCGCCGTCCGAAATACGTCGAGCAGCCATTCGAACGTGCGCTGCTGGAGGTCCTTCGGGTGCCTGACCTCCCAGGACTTGGCCAGCTTCGGGAACGCGGCCATCGTCTCGCGGATATCCTTCTCCGTACCGTACTTCATGATCTCCACAAGTTCCCTGGCGTTGGCCAGCTGATATTCCGGCTGCTCGCCAAGACCGTGCCCGGACGTCTCCTCCGCCGCCTCGATCCCCTGAATTCTCCGGCTCACGAGCGAGTCCGTCGCTCTGCGGTACAGATCGGATAGCTCATGCAAGCCGCCTTCCCCGGCAGCCTCGCCCAAGTCAAGCCGGATCTGCAGCACGTTGCCGACTCGCTCGCGAACCGCTTCGAGCAAGTCATCGCACGACTCAGCCCCATCCGCTCGCGCCTGCTCGAGGATCGCGATCCATTCGTCCTGCTCGGACCTGAACAACACATGACGGCCCGGATGCTGCGCGGCGATCGTCTGCGCAAGCGCTCCGCCGACCTCCGCTAGCAGCGCGTCCTTGCCAGGCGCGGACGGTTCAAGTGTAAGCGCCTTCAAGCTGTCAACTCCAAATACCGCGAACTGAAGCTGCCCGTCGAGCAGCCATGCGAGGTCCAGCTGGCCCAGCTTGTGCTCGGTGCGTGCGCCAGGCTCCTCGCGGTACGGACGACCGATCAGCTGGCGCAGGAGCTCTTCCCTGATCTTGGGGACGGCAGACTCATAGCCCTGCCGGATGAGGCTGCTGCTCAGCTCGCTTTCATTTTTCTCGCGCCGGCGCCGGAGCGCCACCGTTACCGCCTTGAACAGATCGTTCTTGTCCAGCGGCTTGAGCAGGTAATCGGATACGCCGAGCTTGAAGGCTTCCTTGGCATAATGAAAATCGTCGAAGCCGCTAACGACGATCGTATCTCCGTCGTATCTTTCCCGGGCAAGCGACTCGATCAGCTTCAGGCCGGACATGCGGGGCATGCGAATATCCGTGACGATCAGGTCCGGCCGGCACGCGAGCGCCAGCTCCAGCGCCGTATCGCCGTCGTCGGCGTCCAGCACCTCGTCCACGCCCCAGGCCGACCAGGGAATCTGTTTAACGAGACCGTTGCGAATTTCCCTTTCATCGTCGACTATCAAGATCCGGACCATTGCGCCGCCTCCTCGAGTTTTCACTGTTATAATGGCGTCGATAAACGAATGAGGCTTTGATCTCCATTTTGCGCACGGGCTGCCGGTGCCGCTATAAGCCATTTTAGACGAATGCAGGGCATTTTTATCTCTGATGCGGGACCAAGCCGCCGCTTGGTCTCCCGGCTCAATATTTCTCCTCCGACGGCATCCATTCCTTCCCAAATAAGAGAAAAACACCGATTCCGGCAAAATCCGCACGACACGATGCGGACTCGTTCGGAATCGGTGCTTGCGACGGCAACGGTTATACCGGCATCGCCTTAGACAAATAGTGGCGGGACGTTTTCGGTCAGCTCCAGCACGCCTACGATGTCCTCGTCGGAATTGCGGACCGGGTAGTAAATTGTATGTCCGGCCCCCCGGTCCCGGCGCGTAGGGCGCCCGGAAAACGCGCGCAGGATCTCCGGCCAGAGCGGCATGATACCGCTGCCCTCGGACGGCAGCGCGCCGCCCGCGATCATGATCTCGCCGAGCGCGGGATTTTCCGGACGCCGGATCCACAGCGCCGTATACGGACGTCGGAGCGGATCGATCCGCTCCGTCAGCAGAAGCACCCGCTTCAATGCGTTGAAGTGGTCTTCCACGAAGTCGATCTCGTCGCCGAGCGCGAACTCGCTGTCGGTGCCGGCGACCCGCAGCGGGTATTCGCGCCGCTCGGGCGGCATGACGTCTTCGAGACAATCGCCCGGCAGAAACAACGCGCCCAGCCTTGCAATTTCCATCAAGCTGTACGATTTCGGCTTCATCGCGGCTTTCGCCCTCCTTATCCCAGCATCGCCCACAAGCTTTGCTTCAGGTCGTTAAACGTTTCCGGCGGCCGGCCCTCATGCAGCGACGCCTGGGGCGCCTCGCTAAACATGGCGTTTTCCCACTCGTAGGGCGGCTTGTCGAGAAAATTCGGCTTGCCGGGCCACCAGGCTCCCGGTAACAGATCAAACGCCCCGGCGATCGCCTCGGCCATCCGCGCCCGGCCTCGCCCCGCAGGCTGCTCGGCGATCCACCGCTCCATGCAGTCCGCGACCTGCATCGCATTGCGAAGCGCCTTGAGCCGAATGGACGGGATCGGTCCCTTGAGGCCGAACAGCTCGTCTCCGGGGTAGAACATCGTTTCGCTGCCTTCCGCATCCGGGGACGCTTGCCAGCCGTTCCCCCACTTCGTGTTTTCCCAATACACGAAGCCGTCGACGCCCCGCGCCACTGCGGCCAGCGGCGAGATTGCGGTGGCAAGCAGGGACTGCGGGATGCGCTCCGCGGCGCCGTAGGTCCACACCTCGCAGCCGGCATCGCGCAGGACGTCCAGGCTCTCCGGAAACCAGGAGAACATCTGGTGATTGACCACCCACAGCTTGATGAGATTGGCGTACTTCTCGAAGTGCAGCCCGTAGCTCCAGCTGGCATCGGTACGGAAAATGAACCGCGCGCCGCTCTCTTTTTCCAGCACAGCCTTCGCCAGGTCGTAATAAATGTCGTTGACCTTCTCGTCCCAGACGAACCGCGTCTCGTCTCCGTCGTAAGGGAACAGCTTATACCGCTTTTTGTGGTTCAGGAAAAGCTCGAACTTCGTCCGCAGCCAGCCGCGCTCGGTGAAGTGGCGGTGGAATTCCTCCATGATCCCGGCGAACTCCGTGCGATAGCCCTTCGTTCCGAACTTGGCGTAATCGGCCGGCCAGTGAAAGTTGAACGGCAAATACATGTACGGAATCGGGATCGCGCCGCGCTTCGTGCCTTCGAAGGCGGAGCCGTCCAGATAGGGACCGTAGTGCTCGTCGAACGTCGACCAGTCCTTCACATGCATCTCCTTGCCCCGGCCCTCCAGCTCCGGAATAAAAGCGGCGGGGATGCGGCCCGAGTGCTCGTAGGGCAAATAATGCAGCAAGCAGCGGTGCTCGTGGGCCATGCGGAAAAAGGCCTGCTCCGTCCTGAAATACGTTCCGTCTTCGTAGCGGTCCGGATTGCGCCTCAGGCTGTCCATCCGGCGCGACAGATTGTCGGCGTAGCTGTTCAGGTCGGCGATGATCAACGATTCGTCCGGCACGGCCGTATCCAGCACGCGGAGCCGAATCTCGTGCGTATCGGACTCCCCGCCCGCGGTCACACGGACCTCGCCGCGGTAGTCACCCGCCGGAACGCCGGCCGGGACGAACAGGTCCACCCAGACGGCCGCATACGCTTGTTTCTCTATCTCGTTCTCGGCCGAAATTGCAGCCAAGGTGCGCAGCCCGTTGTCTCCGCCGTCCAGCGGCACCAAGGCGTCGGGATAATAACGCCCTTGCAGGCGATGATACCACTGTGCGTAAAAGACGAATTCGTCCGCGCCGATCGCGCCCTGTTCGCTTCGCAGCGCCTCGGCCTCGAAGCGGATCGCGGACGGTCCCGCCGCATCGAGCCTCGCGATCAACTGAAACGATAAGTACGCATTGCGCGGAGCGGTCAGATCGCGCGAAGCTTCGGCCAACTCCTCCAGCGACCGGGTGCGGGCCTGCTCCTCCAGTATCTCTCCGGTCTGCGGACAGACGCGGACCATATCGTGGATCAGGTAGCTCCGTCTCATGTCCTGACCTCCTGCAGCTCCGTTTTTTTGGCGTTGAGCGCCGAGACGACGATGTCCGACTCGAGGACGCGCTTTCCCTTGCGGTTCGTCGCCAGCACCGTCCTGCGCTCGCCGGGCAGCAGGTTGAAGTAGTTGTCCGAGAACATCGTATGATCGATCGGACACGTCAGCTTGACGAACCGGGCGAACGTATCGGTCTCGATCGCGATTCGCACGCCATCCGGTCCTTCTTCCATGGTCACCTGCAGCCGGCAGGGGCTGAACCGAAGATCCTT
Source organism: Cohnella sp. GCM10020058 (assembly GCF_042683485.1). NCBI lineage: Bacteria > Bacillati > Bacillota > Bacilli > Caryophanales > Paenibacillaceae > Cohnella > Cohnella sp. GCM10020058. The sequence goes on along the minus strand of NZ_JBHUJV010000025.1, from coordinate 41,868 downwards.
GTGCTCGGCGAAAAAGAAGTGATTGTCGTAGACGTCTTCCCGGGCGCTGCGCGCGAACATGAACCGGGAACGCTTGTCGATGACGCCCAGGCGCCACTCGACCTCGGCGGGTGTATACTCGACGATCCGCATGGAGGCACCCGCTGCGACGCGAACCTCGAAAGACTGCTCGTAGATCGGCTGGCCGAAGCAGCTGCGTACGCCGACCGTGATCGTATCGTCGTACGTCTCGCTGCCGTCGTTGGTCATCCAGACGGAGATCCGTCCCTCGTCTTCCTTGAACGACAGCAGCAGCGGGTGATAGAAGCGTCGGGCATAGTAGTAAGAGGCCTTCGGAAACAAATAATAGTCGATGAGGCTCCAGCTGATGCCCGGCCAGCAGTCGTTGAGCTGCCAGATCAGGGCGCCGCCGTTCTCCGGCATGCGCCTGCGGAAGTGCTCGACGCCGAACTTGAGCCCCTCTGCCTGGCACAGCATCGAAAAGTCGATATACTCGTCCAGATCGCGCGGCAGTCCTGAATACCCCGCCATCGTGATGGACGCCTTTTCCGGCTCATAGTCCTTGTTGCGGTAATCGACCTCGTAGCTGCCGTAATACAGCTCGCCTTCCGGGATGTTGCGCCGCAGCGTCTCCTTCACCGTGCTTCCGTGAATGCCGAACTCGCTGCTGAATTTGGAGGTGTCCTCCGCGAATCTCCGGTAGGAGATGCCGTACGGCGAGACGTCCATCTTGGAGGCTTCGCCGTAATGCCGCGGGTAGACGTCCCCTGCCCATACGGCCCAGTTGTGCGTATCCCCTTCGTCGAAGCTGTTCGGATCGTTGCCGCCCCAAGGCGAGCTGGGCCAATACAGCCGCGTCGGATCGAGCCGCTCGAGCAGCTCGGGCATCAGCTCGTGGAAAATTTTCGCGCCGTAGAAGCGCGTGTCGCTCCGGTAGTGCATCTTTTCGCTGTGGATCGCCTGGCTCTCGTTGTTGCCCGCCCAGATCGCGATGCACGGATAGCTGCGCAGCGCCTTGACGTTCGCCACGATCTCCGCGCGTACGCTGGCCATGAACGCCGCGTCATAGTCGGGCACCTCGCTGCAGGAGAACATGAAGTCCTGCCATACCAGCAGGCCTTGGCGGGAGCAAGCCCGGTAAAAAGCTGCCTTTTCATAGACGCCGCCCCCCCAGACGCGCAGCATGTTCATATTCGCTTCGCGGGAGAGCGTCACGAGGTCCTCGTAGCGCTCGTCGGGAATCGCGCCGATGAGATTGTGGGCGGGAATCCAGTTCGCGCCCTTCGCGTAGATCGGCCTGCCGTTCAGCACGAAATGGAAACGGGGGCTGCCGTTCTCCGAACGAAGTTGGACCTCGATCGTGCGGATGCCGACTTCCTCGGACAGCGTATCGACGAGCTCGCCGTCCGCCTTCAGATTGACGGTCAGGTCGTACAGGAAGGGCTCGCCGTGATCGAACGTCCACCAGAGCGAAGGCTGCTCCACCGCGAACCGGACGCCGATCTTGCCGTCCGTCACATCCGTCTCGTACCGGACTTCGCCGTCGCGTCCGCGCAGGATCGTCTCGGCCGTCAGTCGCGCGTCTGCGCCGCGGCGCCTGACTTCGGCCTCGACCTCGACCTCCGCGCGGTCCGGACCGATCGACAGCGTCTTGAAGTTCAGGTGCGCGAGCCGCGCCGCATGGATCACCTTCAGGCGGGCTTCCTTCCATATGCCAACGGTCACGATGCGCGGGCTCCAGTCCCAAGAGAAATGGCATGCGCACTTGCGCAGCCAGATCCGTTCGTAATTGACCTTGGACCAGAAGCGGGAGACGTCCTGCTTGGCCGCGTATTCGACGACCGGATCGAAGCGGACGACGAGCACGTTGTCCCGCGCCTTCAGCTTGCCGGCGAGCTCCGCCGCGACGGGCACGAACATGTTGTCGGATACGGCGACGGACTCGCCGTTCACGAACACCTCCGCGAGCGTGTCCAGGCCGTCGAGCTCCAGTACCAAGCCGGCCGTCTCCGCGGCGTTCGGACGGTCGAATACCGTGCGGTACACCCACGTTTTCCGTTCGATCCACAGGCAAGCCTGGTCGTTGGTCGAGTAGTACGGGTCCTCGATGCGCCCGTGCGCCAGCAGCGTTGAATGCACGTCCCCCGGCACCGCGGCAGCCAGCCATTCCGCATCGTCGAAGCTCGTACCGTGCACGGCTTCCGGAATGTTCTCCCTGCCGTCGAAGCCTTGTATTTTCCAATCGCGGTCCAGCGCTACAGCGTTCGTCTTGATCGGTATCATCGTCCATTCCTTCCCGGCCTTCGCCTCGAACCGCCTTGTGTTTTGCAGCTATCTATCATGTTAGAGAGGACGCCGTTCTTTATAAACGAGACATTGCTGGCTTTTACTGAGAAGCTTTTGTCCGCTGAGAGCGTATCCATTCGCCGACGGCCAACAGCCCTAGCCCTTGCGTGAACGGGGTTACCGCGAGCGGAATTGACCGGTAACCTTCGAGATCGGCTTGCACCGCCGTCCCCGTAGACCCGCCCCGGACGTTTCCTTCCCCGTCGATGCTCGCCATGACGGCCGCCATCGCCCGCTCCGCCGCCGGCTTGAAATTCTCGTCTACGAGACGCAGACGAATGCCTTTCAAGATGCCGTAGGCGACGCCTGCCGTGACCGAGGTTTCCAGATAGCTGTCCGGCCGATCCAGCACGGTTCGCCACATGCCCGATGGATCCTGCCATTTTGCGAGAGCTTCCAACTGATCGTTCAACATCCCGACAGCCAGTCTCTTCTCCTGCGTGTCCTCCGGCTCGTACTGCAAAATATCGACCGCGCTGGCCGTGACCCAGGCGTTGCCTCTGCCCCAGAGAAATCCGAGGGGCTTGGAAGCGACATCGTCCCATCCATGAAAATACAGCTTGCTCGACTCGTCTTTTAATTTGGTCATGTGGAGGACGAGCTGCTTCACCGCTTCGCGTACGTAGTTTTTCTCGCCAAGCTCGGCGCCCCGTCTGGCCAGATAGATGACGCTCACGAACAGGGTGTCCGCCCATATCTCCGCAGCGGCGCCTCCGCTGCTCATAAAGTGCGGGATCGCGCCGCTGGGCGTTCTTTTTTGTTCCCGCATGAGGTAGCGGTCGTACCGGTCGCAAATTCCCTCGTATTTGGGGTCGTTCTTGCGTTCGCGCAGCGATAGCACCGCATTTAGCGGCATCGTCGAATTGACGCAGACGTTATTCATCCCGCTGTCGATCTTGGCGTCGATCCATTGCCGCATTTCTTCGTACCAGCCGGCATGAGGGGCGATGTCGTACGCCTCCGCGATGCCGTAGAAGGCGACGCCGATGCTCCAATCCCATCGCGCCCAGCGCCATTCGATATCGTCGTGCTCGTCCTGGCCGTATTTTTGGCTCAGCGACAACGTTTGTTGTACCATTCGGTTCAAATGTTCGATTGCGGTTGAAATTTCCATGTCACGCTCTACCTCCCATGACTCGCGACAGCTTTTATGCGCTGACGACCGGCACGCCTTCCGGCGCCTCGATCTCCAGTTCCCCATGCGCGTAAGCGATACGGATCGTGCCCGTACGCACGCGGCACGCAAAGTCGAAGCGCGCCAGCGCATCCGGGATCCGCGGCGCCAGCCTGATGGCTTCCCACCCCGGAGCCGCAGGCTTTAGCCCGATGATTTCTTCTATAAAAAGCGGGATCGGCGCACTGGCCCACGGATGGCACAGACTGGTGTTCCACTTCTGCTCCTTGCCCCACGCCTCGAAGCAAGTCGTCGCGCCTTCCTTCACCATATTCCCCCAAGAATGCGCGTCCTCGGCCGTCAACCTGGCGTATACGTAATCCGTCTCGCCGGCCGCCGCCAGCGCCTTGAGCAGAAAGTAGGCGAAATAAACGCCGCAGTTCATGTTCCTGCCCTTGAGCCAGGAGACGACGGACGAAACCCCGTCGTCAGGCACGAGCCCGAACAGCAGCGGAAGCGCGTTCGCGTGCAAAGAAGCGTGCTTCGAGCCGATCGCGTCGACGAATCGCCGATTTTCCGCGTCGTAGAACGCCCGCGCAAATTCGTCGCGAAACCGCTCCAGCCCGGACGTTAATTCATCCGAATCCGGGTCCATCCCTAATGCCGCGCGGATGTCGGCAAGCGCTTTGCGCGCGCCGTAATAGAAGGCGTTGACCACGTTGTGGCACCCGGGACCGACCGGGCGCGAGAGCGGGAAGTCATAGCCGTCGCGCAGCCCGTCCGGCCAATCGACGAGGTTCCACTTGTCGCTGACGCGCTCGAGCAGCCCGTTCGCCAAGCGATAGCGATCGAAATGCCGAATCATCGCGCTTGCGACCGGCTCCATCTCGCGCAGGAAATCGATGTCCCCGCTGTGGCGGTAATATTCGAGCAGCTGCAGCGGCCATTGAAAGGAAAAATCGGCGATTTCCTGCATAAAGCTGCCCGGCGCCACCGCCATGCCGCCCGGACAAATATGCTTCGCGGCGAGCGCAAAATCGGAGAGCGCCTTCTTGACCATCCGCAAATCGCCCGTCGCATACATATGGGCGTGCATAATGACCGTGTTGTCGCCCAGGTATTGGCCTTTCTCGCGGCTCGGGCAATCGACGTACTGCTCCTGCGTGCCGTAGACGAGGCCGTTGCGGCAGATCGTCAACACCCGACGCAGCATCTCGTCCGACGCGTCGAACCGGCAGGCGTCGCCGTCGAACGGATAGTGACGCACGATTGCCGCGAACGAGTCGGTGCGAATCGCTGCCGGCGAGCCGATCACCTCGACATAGCGGAACGCCTTGTATTCAAAAGGCTCCAGCACGTCAAGCCCGCCCGACAGCGTCCACCATTCGCGGTACTTGCAGTTGCAGCGCATGTCGTACCGCACGCGCTCGCCGGTATCGTCCATTTCCTCCCCGCAGCGGATCTCCAGTCGCTCGCCGGGCGCACCGCGCGCTTCCATGACGAACTGGCCGGTCAGCTCCGTGCCGAAATCGATCACGTAGCGCCCGGGCTCCGGGTTGGTCACCGAGGCGGGAGGACGCCGGTACACGGCAAGCGGTGGCGTCGTTTGCAGCGTCAAACGATGGTCGTCCTCGTCCGCCGGACGGCAAGCCGTCCAGGCGCTGTCGTCGTATGCGAGCTCCCGCCAGCCGCGCTCTTCCAGCCGGCTGTCGATATGCTCGAGATACTGCGTCAGGTAACCGACCGTCTCCGCGGCGCCGTCGCCGTACTGGCGGGCGACCGTATATTTCCAGGTATGGTCGCTCGCCAGCAGCAGCCGGTCTTCCGCGAACAGCTCGGCGATCATGCCCTGCCTGAGATCGCCGCTGTTGTAAGCGCGATTGATTAAGCCCTGGTAATACACATGCACGGCGATCGCGTTGTCGCCCGGACGCAGCCACTGCGTGACGTCCAGACGCATGTACGGGTAATGAAACGCATACCCCTGCGCGGGGCCCTGCGCGACGAACGCGCCGTTCAGGTACAGCTTGAAATAATCGTCCGCCGTAATGTCGAGCCACATCCGTTGGCCTTCGCATTCATCTGCCCCGAGCGTAAAAACCCGGCGCACCAGCATGTGCCGGTTCATCAGCTCGACCGGATGATCCGGCAGATCGGCCGGCTCGAGCTCCTTATGCAGCACGTTCAGCGGCGCCAAACCGTAGAAATCGGCATCCTGAATCCATTTCGCCCGCCACGTCTTGGTCATCTCCATACGAATCCGCCTCCGCACCCCCAGACGAAAGGGCCGTGCCGCCAGCGCGATGCGCTGCCCGGAACGACCCTGTCCCCTATAAACTTACTTCTTCTTTACTTCTTCTTGATTTCATTCGCAGCGTCTTGGAAAATTTTCGTTGCGGCTTGGTTGTACGCGTCGAGTCCTTTTTCCTTAAGCGTCTTCTCGAGTCCTTGCCAGATGCCGTCGAGCTTCGACGGGTCCTTCTCGAGAATAAACTTCGGAAGGGTTTTGCCCCACTCGGCAAGGGCTTCCGTATTAAACTTTTTCATCTCGTCCGTACCCTTGCCAGCCGTACGTCCATAATCTATTTCTACGCCTTTGACGAGCAGATCTGCTTGCGTTTTTGCCCCGTATTTCGCCAGCGTCTCAACCACGACCGGGCTCGTTGTCTTTGAAATCCAGCTTTCCGACGATTGCCACATCGCAAAGTCGCCGTCCGACAGCGTAAATCCGGCACCATAGTTGGCCGACATTTGACGGGCATAGCCCAGGCCCACGTCTTCCCAGAACGTATCCGGGTGCGTCTTGTATTGATCGACGAGCCAATCCGTCACGACCCGCTTCCCGTTCTCGACGGTATAGTATTTGCCTTCAAATCCCCAGCCGACAAGCAGTTGGTTTTCAAGCTTGAACATATCGTCGTAGAACTCGATGATGCGAACCGGATCCTTGGCGTTTTTCGTAATCGACAGCCACATTTCGCCACCGCGGTTCGCTTCTTTTCTTGGCGTTGCGATCGTTTTCGTCCGCCCCGGCGCCACGACGTCAAACCAGACATAGGCGTGGTCGGCCATGTTGTTGCTCTCCAGCGAAGCGTTACAGTCCATATTGCCTCCGAAGATGACAAGTACGCGGCCCTGATTGCACTTCGTCGTGAACTGGTCTTGCGTCTGTACCAGCGACTCGGGGTCGAACAGCCCTTCCTTGTTGATTTGGTTCAGGAATTTAAAGAAATCGGTATAGCCCGGCTCGAAGAAGCGCTCCCTTGCGTTCAGTTGTTCGTCAACGTAAACGGTCGAAGTATTCGCGAAGCCGGCGTACTGGCGTGCGGCGCTATCGAAGTTGTTGAACAGCTGATTCGCCTCGCCGAAGTTGGAGAAGCCGATCGTTTTGCCGCCTCCGATCTCCGGATTTTTCTTGATATAGTTCGTGACGATGGCATGGACGTCGTCCAGCGTCTTGATCTGCGGGTATCCGGCGTCCTTCAGGACGGCCGACTGAATGGCGAGCCAACCCTTCTGCGTCAGATCGTTCACCTTCTGGGTCGGGGGCTGCAGCAGACCGTAAATTTTCCCGTCATTACGATCTTGAAGCAAGGATAAGTCGTTGTTATAGGCTTTCATAATGTTGGGCGCATGTTCCTTGATGAGATCGGTCAGATCGATTACGGCCTTCGCTTGAATATAGGACTGCAGCGTGTTGTCGTGAATGTTGATGACTTCGGGGTAATCGCCTGCCGCGAGCCACACGTTCATCTTCGTCCGGAAGTCGCCGGTGATGATGTCCCACTTGATGGTTGCGCCCGTGCGCTTCGTAATTTCCTTCGCCACGTCGCTGGTCCAGTTCATGTTCGGATTGTCGGTGTTCATCGTGAACGTGAACGGTTTCTTCTCGGCCGGGGCAGACGGCGACGGGTCGGCGGACGCAGACGCGGAAGCGGCTCCAGAGACGCTCGGGCTTGGACTTGGGCTCGGCGACGATTCCGTATTGTTTTTGGAACATGCGGTCACCAGCATGCTGGCGGTCATCAATACGACGCTTAACCATTTAAGCTTGCTCTTTTTCCACATTGTTGCGACCTCCGATTTTTTAATCGATTTATTATTTCATACCGTCTCTTCCTTGCTTGCGGGAGACGGCAGTGAAATCAGTCCTTCATCGCCCCGAGCGTCATGCCTTTGACGAAATATTTTTGCAGGAACGGATAGACGAGCAGGATCGGTACGGTAACGAGTATGGTTAACGTCGATTTGATGGTGAGCGGCGAAATAATACGTCTTCCCAAGCCATCTCCAGCTTCCGAGTTACTGGTTTCAACGGTCTGAATCATTTTTTGCAGCTCGTACTGCAGGACGGCGAGCTTCTCGTTGCGGCTGTTGTACAGGTAGTTGTCGAACCACGAATTCCATGCGCCGACGGCGGCATAGAGCGCGACCGTGGCCACGACCGGAAGACTGATCCACAGAATGATCTGCGTATAGACCCGAAAATCGTTCGCGCCGTCGATATGCGCCGACTCGACGAGTCCGTCGGGCAGCTGCTCGAAAAACGTTCTCATGACGAAGACGTAAAAAGCGCTCACAAGTCCCGGAACGATATAAACGAGAAAGGTATTCATCAGCCCCAGGTTCCTCATCAGCAGGTAGGTGGGAATGAGCCCTCCGCTGACGTACATGGTGATGATGAGGGTGAAGCTGAACAGCCTGCGGAATACGAACGTTCGCCGGCTCAGCACGTATGCGAGCATCCCGCAGCAGAAAACGGTCAAGACCGTATGAATTACCGTACGAAGCACGGAATTGACTGCCGCCCTCGCAAGCTTGCCGTTCTGAAAGACATAAGCGTAGTTATCGAGCGTAAACTTGCGGGGAAACAGATACAGGCCGCCCTTCAAGGCATCCGAGGTCTCATTAAGCGAAATAATGAGTAAATAAATGAAGGGGTATACGGTCGATAGGGCAGCCACCGCCAACAGCGCGTAGAGAACGACATCGAAGATTCGCTCGCCCGTAGTCCGATGAAGAAGCATGGTCGGATTCTCTCCAATCTTTAAAAGATTCAAGCCTTGAATTTAAAAGAGGTTGGATTTGTACCTTCTGGCAATGGCATTCACGATCAGGACGAGCGTCATGCTGACGACGGAATTGAAGATGCCGACAGCCGTTCCGAACGAGAAGTCTCCTTCGTTAAGACCGATCCTGAGTGCCAGAATCGAGATGACTTCCGAATATTCGGCATTGATCACGTTTCCTAGCAGGAACTGCGATTCGAAGCCTCCGGTCATCAAGTAGCCGATGTCCAGGATGGTCAACAGCACCAGCGTAGGCACGATAGACGGGATGACGATATACTTCACGCGCTGCCAGCGGCTCGCTCCGTCCACCTGCGCCGCATCGTAAAGCCCCGGATCGATACCGGAGATCGATGCCAGGTAGATAATCGCGCCCCACCCGAATCCTTTCCACGTCATGATGATCGTGTGCAGGACCCAGAACCATTTGGCTTTGCCGAAGAAAAAGATCCCTTCGTCGATCCAGCCCAGCTTGATCATCAGCTCATTGACCAGTCCACCGTCCGGAGAGAGCAGCATGACGAAGATATTCGCGACGACGACCATGGAGACAAAGTGCGGCAGGTAGGTCATCGTCTGAACGACGCGGACGAACCCTCTGCTTCGGAGCTCGCTGAGCACGATGGCGAGCGCGATGGCGCAAACCGTGCCCAATATCAGCTGCATCGAATTCATGACGATGTTGTTTCGCAAGTCCTGGAGAAAGCCGCTGTGCGTGAGCAGCGTTTTGAAATGCGTAAACCCGACCCATTTGGCGTCCCACAAGCTTTGCCCGATATGATAATCCTTGAATGCCATGAGCCAGCCCCACAGCGGCACGAACTGGAACAGCGCCAGATGCAGCATGATCGGGACGGACATCCATAAGAGGACATGCTGTTTTTTGATTTTCTTCCAAAACAGAGAAGCGCGTAAAGTCCTTTCGCGTTTTATTGGAATCGTTTTCAAATCCGTAACTGCCTTCATGCTCATTCCCATTCCTCCATTCTGTTGGACCTATTTTATCACCCGTCCCGAACCGCTTAGTATCTCTTAAAATTGTTGTTTACTAGGTGATTTTTAAACTTCGGAAACTATCCTTCCGAGGGGGGAAAAGGAGGGTCTAATCTGACCCCCTAAATATTAAAGCTGCCCTATAGGAAGCCTTCCGGTGCGGATGCTACAATAAACGGGCATTTTCGGAATGGCATTTTTGGCATGGACGTTTTTAGGTTTTCGGCCAAAGCGGGAAAGGAGCGCATGTCATCAATGGCTACCCATATCGTTTCGTTAACGGTAAAAAATCGGCCCGGCGTGCTGGCGAGCGTCTCGGAGCTGTTCGGTCGCATCGGCTGCAATATCGAGAGGCTGTCGGTCCGTTCGTCCAGGACGCCGGCCATCGCGCGGATGAAGGTGGCGGTCTCGATCGAAGCCGGCAGCCTGGACGGCGTGACCGCGCGTCTGGCCGGGCTGCTCGACGTGCTCCAGGTCAAGACCAGGGCGAGGCGCCATTGGCGCGAGCCGGTCGCGATCGGCCGGACATCGGCCTTCTGGATTGTCGCCTACAGCTTGTTTATTACGCTGTTCGGCACGAATCTGCCGGCCCCGCTCTACGCGCTGTACCGGGCGCAGTGGCATCTGCCGCCGGCGGTCATGACGCTCCTGTTCGCCGCCTACGCCCTCGTCGTGATTCCCGTCATTCTCGTCGCCGGGCCGTTGTCGGATCGAATCGGACGGGGCAAGCTGCTGCTCTCCGGCATCCTGTTCGCCCTGCTCGGATCGGTCTGTTTCCTCATCGCCGACGGGCCGGTCATGCTGGCGCTGTCCCGCATGCTGCAGGGGGTGTCGGTCGGCATCATGAACGGGGTCGCGGTTGCGTCCATGACGGAGCTCGGCGGCGTGCAGGCGCGGACCCGGGCCGCGCTCGCGGGCTCCGCGGCCGTGACCGCGGGCAATGCGCTCGGTCCGGTCGTGTCCGGCTTCCTGGGCGAACTCTCCGCTCATCCGACGCGCCTTCCCTTTGCGCTTCACGCGATACTGGTCTTTCCGAGCATCGTAGGTCTCTGGCTGATCGGAAATAAAGGCGTACGCGCTAGCGGCAAGATGCGGATCCGCTTGCCGGCCGTGCCGCGCGCGATTCGCCCCGCGCTGTATATGGCCGCGGGGACATCGTTCATCTCCTGGTCGATCATGAGCTTGGTCACCGCGATCCTCCCGGCTTACCTCCCCGATATCGTCGGCGAATCGAGCCTGATCGCTTCCGGCGTCGGGCTCGCCCTTGTTCTCGGACTGTCCGCATGGGCCCAGATCCGGAGCAATCGCTTCCCGCTGCTCGTCAATCTGACCGTCGGCTACCTGCTGCTTGCGTCGGGGCTGGCCGGGCTGATCGGCGCCGCGGCTTCCCACTCTCCGGCACTGCTCGCGCTGTCCGCCGTCATGCTTGGCCTGGGCCATGGTCCCTGCTACGCCCGAAGCCTTCGCTACGTCAACGAATCCGTACCGGACGAATATCGCGCGCAGGCCGTATCGATCTATTACGGGGTGACTTATCTGGGCGTCAGCCTCCCGATCCTCGGTCTTGGCATTGTCGCGCAGCGGCTTGGACTCTTGCCCGCTATCTGCCTATTCGCCGGCGTGACGGTCGGCCTGATGGCCTGGAGCTTGCACCGTTGGAGGCGTCACCTCGCCTGATCGCGTCCGTCCGATCGCTCCTGTCGGGAAAAAGAAAGAACCGCGAAATCAGCTGTAGAGGCTGATTCCCGCGGTTCTTTTTCCTATCGTCTTAGAAGGCGAGCACTAATCGCTCAGTACACTTCCAGCTCTGCAAGCTGCATTCTGTAATAATTGGAATCGCTCGGATTTTTGCGCAAGCTGGTCCCCGTCACCTTGACATAACGGGCCTGGGCCGAAGCGAAGCTGAAGGACTGCACGGCGTTGCCAGGCAACGCATAGGCGGTACGGCTCACGACCGTACTCCAAGTCGTCCCGTCGGTGGAAACTTGTATCGTAAAATCCACAGGGAAGCCATACCCCACGGTCCCCGTATCATTGCGGGGGTATAAGCCGACTTGGCCAATCGTCGCTGCCGCCCCCAAGTCCACCATGATCCATTCGGTATGATCGGCAGTAAGCGAGTCGTTGCTGGTCCACCCGAATTTACCGGCTATGGAATTGCGTTCGCCGTCAACCGCTTTCCCTACGCCCCAATTGGTCGTGTTGTAAGTGCTGCTTGCCGTCACGGTCTTCCCTAGCGCCAGATTGGCAAGAGGCGCTGCGGACGCTTGAGAGGAGTTCGCGCTCTCGCCTCCGTTATAAAGGGAGCTGACCACGTAATAGTACGTCGTCCCGTTCGTTACGGTCTGATCCGTGTACGTGACCGCCGTGACGCTCGTCGCGATCGTCGTGTACGGACCGCCGCTGACCGTGCCTCGCTTCACGTTGTAGCCGGTTGCGCCGCTCACTGCCGTCCAGTTGACGGTCACGGAGCCGCCGCCCCCTGTCGCCGTGACGCCCGTCGGTACGGGATTGGGCACGATGACGGTCGCTGTCGCCGAATCCGGGCTCGTGCCGCCGGCGCTAACCGCCGCGACGACATAATAATAAGTCGTGCCCGCCGCAACGGTGCTATCCGTGTAGGCGTTCGTGGTGACTCCCGTCGCCAGGGACGTGTACGGGCCGCCGCTGACCGTCGCGCGCTTCACGTTGTAGCTCGTCGCGCCGGACGAGACGCTCCAGCTCAGCTGGACGGCGCCGCCGTAGACGCTGCCCGTGACGCTCGTCGGCGCTAGCGGCGCCGCGCTCACTTCGTCCGCCCCGATATCGTAAGCGGAGCCGGTCGGACGCTGCTGGCCGTCCATGTCGGTCGGGACGTCCGTCGAAAGCGTTGCGCCTGCATCGATCGCACGCTGCGCGGTGGCCGGATTGAGATGATAGTCGCCTGCCGCCGCGTTGACCAGCATGCTTGCTGTACCGTCAATAATGTTGTTGCCCGATGTCGCCGCGCCGCCGTCGCGAAGCTTGACGTTTTTGTCCATCAGGTTGTTGCGGATGTCGCCGCTGCTTCCTGCGTAGCGCGACTCGACGCCGCCTACGCTGGCGGTCGGCGCGATGTTAAGCATCGTGTTGTTGTACACCTTGAACCCGTTCGCCTTGTTCATGTAGACAGCCGCGTCCAACGTGCCGTACACGACGTTGTTGCGCATGATGCCGCCGCGGTGTTCGTAAGTCGTGTCGCCGTTCCGGAACAAGTTCGCCCCGGTGCCGCCGCCGCCGAACGACATGGCGATAAAGCTGTTCAGGAACACGTTGTTCTCCACGATCGTGTCCATCGAGTTGCCCTTGGCGAAGAACGCATAGGCTACGCCGTCGCCCACGCCTTTGGCGTTCTGGAACGTATTGCCGCGAATGATCCACCCCTTCGATGCGACCAGGTCGATCCCTTCCACGACGCTTCGTTTGCCGGAGGTCGTGTAGCCGATCACCGAATTCTCGATGACCCCGAAATCCGCGTAAGGCAGATCCGGACTGCCGCCCGAAGTCGACTTGAAGCCGCCTTCGCCGTTGTCCCACGTCTTCAGATGGTCGGCGCGGAAGTAGTCCGAGCCGCTGTTCACCTGAACCGAGTGGAAGTACGAATCGCGAATCGTCATGTTCTTGATGGTGACGTAGTCCGCATCGTTCACCTTGAAGTTGATGTCGAGCGACGAGTTGTCGATGCCCATGCCGACGACGACCGTATCGTTGTAATTCGTCGTCGCCCCTTGAATCGTAATGTTGTTTTTGCCGTTGATCGAGATCGTAGCCGTCTGATTGTACGTGCCTGCAGCGAGGGTAATGACCCGTCCGCCGGCCGGCGCGCCGTCGATCGCCTGCTGAAGCTGGGCGAGCGAGGTGACGGTCACCGCATCGGATACAGGCGTATTGGTCGTGGCCGTCACGACGTTCGACAGCGCCGAATAGTTGCCTGCATCATCGAACGTTTTGACGGCGATGTAGTACGAGACCCCGGTCGACAGCTGATTGACCTGGAACTTCATCGCCGAGCCCGCATCCTTCTGCGCGAGCTCATCCTCGGCTTGCGTTGCCGACGCCCAGTTGGCTTCGGTGATCGGGGACGTCGAATAGCGAACGTCGTAACCCGCAGCCTTGCCCACCGTACCGTCATTGCCCGGCGCGGTCCAGGTCAGCTGGACGCTGCGAATGTTCGGCGCGACGGCCTGCAGATCGGCAATCGCGGCAGGCGGCGTCGGATCGGATGCCGGCGTCGTGACCGACCATACGTTCGAAAGGGCAGATACGTTGGTCGCTTCGTCGATGGCGCGCATGGCGAAATAGTAAGTGGTCGCAGGCGTCAGTCCGGTAACCGCGACCGACTGAGCGGTGCCTGCGACTTGCGGGGCCGGCGCGTTCGTCAGCTTCACCGCATCGTTCCAGTTGTTTTCGGTTATCGGCGCCGTATGATAGCGGATATCGTAGGCATCCGCCGTTCCCGTGGACCCGTCGTCGCCCGGCGCGGTCCAGCTCAGCTTCGTCGTCTTCCAGGTCGTCTGGCTGCCGGACAGATTCGTGACCGCGGCAGGCGCGACGCTATCGCCCGGATCGGCGTAGACTTCGATTTCGACCGGCGTATTGACCGCATTGTAAGTCTGATTGACCCGCACGTGCCCGTTGGCCGAGAAGCGGACGTAGCGGGCATTGATGGCGGAAGAAAGCGTGATCGTCTTGCCCGACCCGTCCGCCGGCTCCTGATATTCCGCATCGGTGCCGACCCCGAGCCCGGAGCTGTTGTCCTGGTCGTTGTTGAACACCGTCGTCACGCCTGTCGCGAAGTTCGGATCGTTCGACACTTGGACGACATGGTCGCGCCCGGTCCGGTACGTATCGGCGCTTGCGCCCCAGTCGTTGCGGATGTTGATCTTTTTGATGCCGAAGGCCTGACCCAGGTCGACTTGAACCCACTTCGGACCGGTCGATACGCCGATCAGCGCGTATTGGTCGCGAGCCGTCACGCCGTCGGTCAGAATCGACAGCGGCACGTTGTTCGATGCGGTTCCGTTCGAGGTGACCGACTTGTTCTTGGCCACGTTGATCGTCGACTCCATGACGACCTGGATCACGTTGGAGAGGCCCGAGTAGTTATTCGCGTTGTCGCGCGTCTTCATGGCGAAGTAGTAGGTCGCTCCCGGGGTCAGCCCCAGGACGCTGAACTGCTGCTTCGTGCCGGCAACCTGCGGGGTAGGCTCCCCGATGACAGGCGTAGCCGAGCTCCAGTTTGCCGCCGTTATCGGCGATGACGAATAACGCACGTCGTACTCGCTAGCCGTACGCACGTTGCCGTCGTCGCCCGGCGCCGTCCACTTCAGCGCCACGCTGCTAAGCGTGCGTTCGCCGGCTGCCAGATCGGCGATCGCGTCGGGCGCCAACGTATCCGTATTCTCAATGACGATAATCGGTCTGTTGTAGGGGTTCTCCGAACTGTTAAACGACACAGGGTTTGATTGTACGAGAGGATCGCTCAATTTGAACGAAACCTTCTTGTCGCCCATGTGGCTGTTCACGAAGTCCGTGATGTCGAAATCTTGCCAGCCCGGCCCGCTGACGGGAAGCAAACCCAGATTGACCGCTCCGGTCTCGCTCGGCAAGTTCGAGCTTGTAACGGAACCTTCTGTCCAGGAATTGTCCTGAAGGCCGGTAATCGTAAGCTTCATCGTAATGGGCTTATTATAGGCTGTATATAGTCTCAGCGTTGCGCGCTCGGCCGAGCTTCCCGCGTAGCCGCTGAAATTGCCCTGCAAATAGGCCCAGTAGATGCTGAATCCGTTGTTCTGAATGCCAAGCGTCTGCTGATTGGGGTAAATGGCGCCTGCCGCATCCTGTACGTCGTCATTCGGGCTGAACTCGGTGGCGGAGGAAGCCGCCATCGCGATCGACGCGACGTTCGACAACGCGGAGACGTTGCCTTGATCGTCGACCGTTTTGATCGCCGCATAGACAGTCGTCCCGGCGGTCGGCCCGGTCACGGTGACCGACTGCGAAGTGCCGGACGCCGCGGGAAGCAAGGAAGTCTCGACTTTCTGCGCGCTGCTCCAGTTCGCCTCGGTAATCGGCGCATTGGCATATCGGATATCGTACAGATAAGCCGTGCCCGTATTGCCGTCGTCACCCGGCGCGCTCCACGTCAGCTTGAACGTGCGCGCGGTCGCTGCGCTTGCCGCGACGTTTGCGATCGCCGCCGGCGGGGTCGTTTCGTTCGGAACGAATTCATCCGCGCCCACATCCGGCGCGCTGCCGTAAGGACGGGTCTGGCCATCCATATCGGTAGGCACCTCGGGCAGCGCAACGCCGATATCGCGAGCGCCCGCGCCGAAGAACGGATGGAGGTGATAATCCCCTTGCGCCGGATTCGCAAGCCAGGTTCCGTTCGCGCCGATCAGGTTGTCGCTCTGGACCGCTGTCGCGCTGTTGCGCAGCTTGACTGCGACGCTGAGCAGATTGTTGCGAATCTCGCCGCTCGTCTCGGCAAAGCGCGGCTCGATCGAACCTACGCTGCCGGGCGTATTCAGAATCGTGTTGTTATACACCTTGAACCCGGTCGCTTTATTCAGATAGACGCCCGTGTCCAGCGTGCCGTAGACCACGTTGTTGCGAATGATGCCGCCGCGATGCTCGTACGTGGTGTCCTGGTTGCGGAAAAACGCCGGACCCGAGCCCCCGCCGCCGAACGAAATGGCGATAAAGCTGTTCGTGAGCACGTTGTTCTCGATAATCGTGTCCAGCGAGTTCGCTTTGGCGAAGACGGCATAGGCGACGCCGCCGCTCCACCCTTGGGCGTTCTCGAACTTATTGCCGCGAACGACCCAGCTTTTGCCGGCGATAATATCGATGCCTTCAACGACGCTCTGGATGCCGTTGGTGGTATAACCGATCAAAGAGTTCTCGATCAAGCCGTAATCGGTGTAGCCGTTGATCCCGTTCACGTCAAAGGTCGTTTTGAAGCCGCCTTCTCCGTTGTCCCATGTCTTCAGATTGTCGGCATGGAAATAGTTGGAGCCGTCGTTAATCTGGATGGCGTGGTAGTAGCTGTCCTGAATGGTCATGTTCTTGATGGTGGCGTAATCCGAATTGTTGACCTTGATGTTGATGTCCATGGAAGAATTGGACATGCCCGGCCCTTTAATGATCGTATCGCCTCTGTTCGACGTAGCGCCCTGGATCGTGATGTTGTTTTTGCCGGTGATCTGGATGGTCGTCGTCTGGTTATACGTGCCGGCCGCAAGCGTGATGACCCGGCCTCCCGCCGGCGCGTTGTTGATCGCCTGCTGGAGGGCGCTCAGGGAGTTGACTGTAACCGCGTCCGCCGTCGGCGTGGCGATCGTGGCGCTCACCACGTTGGACAATGCCGACAAGTTGCCGACCGAGTCCTTGGTCCTTACGGCAAAATAATAGGTCGTCCCTGCGGTCAGCTCCTTCACCTTCATGGCCATAGCCGAACCGGAAGCCTTCTGCGGCATTTTGTCTTCCACAAGCGATGCCGAAGACCAATTCGCGGCCGTGATCGGGGAGGTGGAGTAGCGCACCTCGAAGCCCGCTGCGGTCCCGATCGTGCCGTCATCGCCCGGCGCCGTCCAGCTTAGCTTCGCGGAATGGATGATCGCCTGCGACACCTGAAGGTCGGCAATGGCGGCAGGCGCCTCCGTATCGGCAGCGAGCGTCGTGCTGCTGACGACGTTCGACAAGGGCGAGTCGTTGATGACGTCCTTCGACTTCATCGCGAAATAATAAGTCGTGGAGGGGTTCAACCCGCCGACCGTAAACGATTGTGCCGTACCGGCCGTCAGCGGAGCAGGCGCTCCGGTCACGACGGTCGCGCTTGCCCAGTTCGCCGCCGTAATGGGCGAAGTCGACCGGCGGAACTCATAGGCGCTCGCCTTGCCGACGTTGCCGTTGTCGCCCGGCGCCGTCCAGCTGAGATCTACGGTTTTCCAGGTCGTCCTCGTGACCGCGAGGTTCGCGACGGCCGCCGGCGGCACATTGTCCTGCGGGTCCGCGTACACCTCGATCTCGACCGGCGTGTCGACCAAGTTGACCGTGCCGTTGACCCGTACGTGACCGTTCGCCCAGTAGCGGACATAACGGGCGCTGACCGTGTCGGCCAGCAGGATGTCCTTGCCGCTGCCGTCGCCCGGCTCGACGTACTCCGCATCGGTGCCGGCGCCAAGTCCGGCGCTGTTGTCGCCGTCATTGTTGAAGACGGTGGTCACGCCGCTGGCGAAGGTCGGATCGTTCGAGAGCTGCACGATCAGATCCTTGCCGGTCCGGTACGTCCCGGCGGCGCCCCAGTCGTTGCGGATGTTGACCCGGGCGACGTCGTACGCCTGACCCAGATCGACTTGCGCATACTTGGGGCCGTCCGATACGCCATAGAGCACGTATTTGTCCGTCGTCTTCACGCCGTCCGTCAGCGCGGAGATTGGCTGACCGCTGGGCGAAACGGCGTTCGTCGACACCGACTTGCCGATCGCGACATTCACGACCGGCTTGATCGCGATGCTCGCGACGGACGACAGATTGGATACTTGCCCGCCGGATCCGATCGTTTTCATCGCGAAATACACGGTCGCCCCGGACGGCAGGCCTTTCACCGTCAGGGTCTGAGCGGAAGATGCCGCGGCCGGAGCCGGCTCGCCGACGACGCGTTTCACGACCGCCCCGTCGTCCCAGTTGGCGCTCGTGATCGGAGCAGTCGAATAGCGGATGTCATAGCCGGTCACCGCCGACGGTCCCGGACTGGTCCAGCCGAGCGTCGCGCTGTTCACGGTAGCGTTGCTTGCGGTTAAATTGACATTGATCGGGAGAGATGCGTTTGTTGCGGGGATCGCGGTGTAGACTTCAAGTTCGACCGGCGTATTGACCTTCTGAATCGAAGCGTCGGCCGTGCGTATATGGCCATTCGCCCACGAGCGGACGTAGCGGGCGGAGACCGGCGTGCTAAGCGCGATCGTTTTGCCGCTGCCGTCCGTCGGTTCCAGATAAGCGGCGTCGGTCCCGGCTCCTTGACCTGCCGTATTGTCCGAATCGTTGTTGAAAATGGTGGATACGCCGCTCGCGAACGTAGGGTCGTTGGACAGCTGAATGATGATATCCCGTCCGGTTCTGGTGGCCGCCGGGTTGTAATCGTTCAACACGTTCACCTTCGTGACAGGAAACGATTCGCCCAGATCCAACTGCACCCACTTGGGTCCGGCCGAGGCGTCGATCATCGCGTAATTGCTCGTCGTGCGGTCGCCGTCGACAAGCAGCTTCAAAGACGCGGCATTGGAGACGACTCCGTTGGTCGACACGGTCGCCTGGCCGAGCGCGACGTTGGCCTCCGTCGGATCCGCGTAAACTTTGGAGTCGGACGGATACAGGAACGAGGTGGACATGAAGCTGGCAATGAGGAGCGACACCCCTGATTTTTTGACAATCGTAAGCATTGTTACACTCCCTCCGTTGGATGGCATTTCCATTGCGACAGAGCGTGCTTATCTTACATCGTGTAGTGCGTTCGTTAATTCCTCCGCCTTTCTTCCGATTGATTGACTGTCCGAAGCGCACGTCGGCCGTCTTCCCTCCTTCCTTCTTGAAAGCGCTTCTCCTTAAGCCTGCCATAGTCCCGATAGAATCGCCATTAGGGTAAATTGTCTTATACTTGGTCATTTTTTATCTACAATCGAATTGAACGTTTTGGAGGCCGGCCGCAGCGGATCGTTGGCCCGGATCGTACTGCCGTCTCGCATAAACAGAAGCCTGTAAACGCCGGTTTTGCGCCGTTTTCTGCACCTTGGAAGTATGAAACGCAAATAAGCCCGCCTCGTCGCCGAGACAGGCCGGAGCCGCGCCGCTTGATTTGCAAATCGGCCGCCGGTTGTTCACGCCTGCGGCCTCCCTCTGCTAGGCTTGACTCATACGGAAGCGCTGGGGAAATCGGCGATAAGCGCGCAGGTCGAACGCTTCGGGCTGCACGGCCCACGGCACGCCCGTATCCGCCAGCAGCTTGCCCGCCGCGAACGCCTTCTTCATGGCGGTCTCGATCCCTGCGATATAAGCGCCGGGCAGATCCTCTGCATCCGACAGGCGGACGAAGGAGGAAGGAATTCTGCGGATCTCTCCGGCCGATTCGAACGCGCCGTTGGCCACGAGCGTGAAGCGCCGCGCGGAAGCCAGCGAGACGTCGAGACCTGCGTCCTGCCCGTCGAGCGTCCGGATCAGGTTCAGGTACCGCCGCTCGACGAAGCCGCCTTCCGCGCAGTCATACGACTTCCCCAGACCGTATCGCCAGATTCTCACCTGGTCGTCATAGTTCCATTCGATCGCGCCTTCGGCGCCCTCGATTCGGATCCGCTGCGTCTCGGTCTCCCTGGCGCATAGCGTCACGTAATAGAAAAGCGCCGTGCCGTCGCTCATCTCGATGCGCATCGCGGTCGTGTCGTCGCTCTCGATCGGATTGGCGCGATACATCTCGGCCGCCACGCTGACCGGCTGCGACTCGCGGCCGACGGCGCCCGCCGCCGTCTCCGCCAGCTTCAGCGCGCTGTACAGCAGATGCGCGGCCGGGTTGTGGAACGCGCCGTCGAGAACGACGCTGCCCGCGGCGGACAGCTTGCCGGCCCAGGGCGTACGGCCGAAATAAGCGGCCGTGCGCCGAAGCAGGGCGATCGCCTTGATGCACTTGACGCGGCCGATCTCCCCGGAAGCGATCGCATGCGCGATCAGCGACTGCGCCTTGCGCGACGGCGCGTAGAAGTTGACGGCGCACAGCCTGCCCGTCCGGGCGGCGGTCTCCGCGATCCGGTCGACATCCTGAAGCAGGGCGCCGGGCGGCTTCTCCAGGAGGACGTGGTAGCCGGCCTCCATCGCGCCGATGCTCATCGGCGCATGGAGCGGGATCGGCGTGGAGATGACGACGAAGTCGGCGCCGGACGCCGCCGAGAGCATGTCGCGGTAGTCGGCATAGTGCCGGATCCCCCGCTCCGCGACCAGGGCTGCCGCGCTCTCCGTCAGGCGCACGTCGCTGACCGCAGCCAGCTCAAGGGAGCCTGCGTCCGCTAGACGGACGAGTTCATTGAGATGAATGCGGCCGAAGCCGCCGGTGCCGATCAACATTGCTCTGCGTAACGGCATGTCGCTTCCCCTTCCCCCTCGCGAATATCGACTTGCTTGAATTTTGACAGGATCTACGGAAGCTGTTCAGGCACGTGAACGGCGATCCGATTGTCCTTGCAGGCGCGGGCCAGCCAGCCGGACGGCTGACGGTTGGTGATGATGCCGGCGGCGCCGGCCAGCGGCATGATCGTGAAGAGGGCCGTTTTCTCCAGCTTGCTGTCGTCGAATACCGGGAACACCTCGCTCGAGCGCCGGATCAGAATTTGAGCGATGCGCACTTCCATTTCCGCATGCATCGTCCAGCCGTGCGTCTCCGAGACACCGTCGACGCCGAGGAACATTTTAGTTATATTGATGCGGTCCGCAACAATCTCGGCAAGCGGCCCGATCAGCTCGTAGCTCTTGGCCCGCATGACGCCGCCGACTACGACAACCTGAACGTCCTCCGCGTCCGCCAGCTCGCAGGCGATATTCACCGCGTTGGTCACGACCGTGATGTTGCGCCGGGCTTTGAGTGCGCGCGCGATAAGGAACGTCGTCGTCCCGCCCGTCAGGCAGATGACGTCTCCCTCGGACACGAGCCCTGCCGCCGCCTCCGCGATCCGTTCCTTCTCCTGCAGCTGAGCCTGCCTCTTATCCGCAAAGGGCAGCTCCGCTGCCGGCTGCGCCTGCGCGCCCTCATAGACGGCACCGCCGATCGTCCGTATGATCGGCCCCGACCGCTCCAGCAGGTCGAGATCGCGCCTCGCCGTCGCCTCCGAGCATTGCAGGGCGCTCGTAATCTCCTGAATCGACAATCTCCCGCTCGCCTTGATGAGCTCCAGCATCTTCGCCCTGCGCGCTTCGCCCTTCGACGTCGCTTCCATATCCCGTCTCCTCCGCCCGTCAACCGCTTATTTTCTACATTGTGCAGGAGAAGTCGTCCGGATTGCAAGGAAGGTGCCGCTTGGCGACGGCCTCACGGCGCTACAGCGACAACACGGCCACCCGGACCAGCAGCCGTTCGTAGACGACGGGGTCCAGCTCGCCCGCCCTGTCCGTCATGGCCGCCGCCCCGGCAGCCGCCGCAGCCATGCGAAGCCGATCCGCTGCCGGCAGGCCCAGCTCGTCGGCATAAGCCATGCCCGCCACGAACGCGTCGCCGCAGCCGACGGCACTGACCGCGCTGACGCTCGGCGCGATGACGCGATACAACCGGCCGTCCACACAGGCGACGGCGCCCTGTCTCCCCAGCGTCGCGCACACCTGACGCACGCCCTGACTGTGCAGCTTCGCCACGGTCTGGGCCAATTGCGACGCATCCATACGCCTGCGACCGGCCAACCTCGCGAGCTCCTCCTCGTTCGGCTTGATCAAATCCGGCCCCGCGCCGATGCCGAGCGCCAGCGCTTCGCCGCTCGCGTCCAGATAGACGCGGGCGCCTGCGGAACTCGCGATGCCGACGAGCTCCGCGTAGAGGTCCGCCGGCGCACCGGCGGGCAAGCTGCCCGACAGGACAACGACGCTCGCTTGGGCGCCGATCCTTCCGACGGCGTCCTTGATCTCCGCGAGCTCCGCTTCCCCGACGGTCGGCCCTTCCTCCAGCAGCTCCGTCGACGCGCCGCTTGCTTCGTCGACGATGTTGAGGCAGGTGCGGGACTCGCCTGATATGCGCACGAAGGAGGTCCGGATGCCCTTGACAGCGAGACGCTCCTCGATGAAGGCGCCTGCACTCCCTGCCAGGAACCCGGTCGCCGTCGCATCGCCGCCGAGCAGCCGCACGATCTTGGCGACGTTGTTCCCCTTCCCTCCGGGCTCGGCGATCTGCCGCCTGACCCGCTGCACGGCGCCCGCCGCGAACCCGGACACGTAGTAGGTCTTGTCGACGGCGGCGTTCAAGGTGACCGTCGCGATCACACCGCCTCACCGCCCCGCCCGGCGCAGCCGCACAATGCGATTTTTTCCAGCGCCAGACGCTTGACGGCTTCCTTCGCCGGCACCATGTACTTGCGGGGATCGTTCTCCCCCGGCCGCTCCTCGAACACTTGCTTAATGGCATTCGAGAACGCGATGCGCAGCTCGGTGGCGATATTCATCTTGGCCATGCCGAGTGCGACGGCCCGCCTGACCTGCCCGGCCGGAATGCCGGAGCCGCCGTGCAGCACCAGCGGGACGTCGACGCGGCCGGCGATGCTCGCGATCCGGTCGAAGTCGATATCCGGGTCTCCCTTGTAAATGCCGTGCGCGGTGCCGATGGCCGGCGCCAGCGTGTCGACGCCCGTGCGCGCGACGAACGACACGCACTCCTCCGGGTCCGCCAGCAGTGCGTCGCGCGCATCGACCACGATGTCGTCCTCCACCCCGCCCACCTTGCCGAGCTCCGCTTCAACATTGACGCCAACCGCCGCGGCTACCGCAATGACGCGGGCCGTGCGTTCCACGTTTTCCTCGTACGGGTGCATGGACGCATCGATCATAACGGAGGTATAACCCGCCCGGATGCATCTGACGATCATGTTGTAATCGGTGCAGTGATCGAGGTGGAGACCGATCGGCAGGCGCGTGCGGCTCGCGGCCACCTGCGCGGCGGCGGCGATGTAGTCGGCGCCCAGATGCTGGACGGTGCCTACGGTCGTCTGAAGTATGAGCGGGGCGTCGCTCTCGATGGCCGCATCCACGACCGCCTGCATCATTTCAAGCGTGTGAACATTAAATGCGGCTACGGCGTAGCCGTTTTTTCTCGCGTGCCGCAGCACCGCCGTCGTCGAAGTTAGAGGCATGACTGGTTCCTCCCGGCCTGCTTGAGTGGTTAATTATTATTCGCGGGAAAGTTTCTCCCTGACGTTATGTTTATAATATAGAGGACTATTTTGATTATTTCAATCATTATATGATTGTATTTATCATTTTATTAAATTATTATGATCGTATAAATCACTTTATGGAGGTTCCGTCCCATGAGTCTGACTTACCGGGAGACCCAGCAGCAATACGCGGCATTGCGTCAAACCTATGAATACATGCTGAGCGAGAGAGAACGGATTGAAGCGTTCGTAAAAAGCGTCGCGCCTTCTTCGTTAACCTTTCTCGGCTGCGGCTCCAGCTATTGCCTCTGCGAGTCGGCCGCGTTCTCCGTCCGACTGCGGGCGGGCATGGCGGCGCAGGCGTTCGCCGGCGGCGATATGCTGCTTGGCGGGGAGCGCTACCGCCCCGCATTGTCGGGTACGCTGCTGGTCGCGCCATCCCGGTCGGGCAGCACAACGGAAATCGTGGAGGCCGTCCGGCTGCTGCGCAGTGCGTCGCGCGACCCGCTGCTGGCCGTCTCCTGCGTCGCAGGCTCCCCACTATCCGCCGAAGCCGACTTGGCGCTGGAGCTTCCTTGGGCATTCGACGCCAGCGTCTGCCAGACCCGCACGGTAATCAATCTGTATGCGGCCAACCTGCTGATCGCGGCCTTTCTCGGCGGCGACGAAGCGCTCGTCGCATCGATCGACGCTGCAATCCGGGACGGCGAAGCGTTCATGGCGCGGACCGAGACGGGCATCCGCAAGGCGGCGGGATTCGACTGGACCCAGGCGGTCGTGCTGGCCGACGGCGAGTTGAAGGGCCTGGCGGCGGAGGGCGCGATTGCCTTGACCGAGATCGCGGCCGTGCAAGCCCAGTCGTATCACCTGCTCGATGTCCGCCACGGGCCCATGGTCGTCGTCGGGCCGGGCACGATCGTCATCGCCGCGGTATCCGGCGACGACGGCGGCAAGCGGCACCGGCTCAATCTGCTCCGCGACCTGAAGCGCCGGGGCGCGACCGTGATCGCGTACGCCGACGCGGCGGACGCAGAGATCGAAGCGATCGCGGATTTCGCCGCGTTCACCGGCTTCGCGCTGGATCCTGCTGCGCAGGGCATCCCCTTTCTTTTTCTGCCGCAGATCGCCGCGCTCTCCCGCGCGGAGCGCAAGGGCGTCGACCCCGATCGGCCGGACGGCCTGGTGGCGTGGGTCGAGCTTTGAGATATGCCGGCTCTTGATTCCGGAGCTTCTTCGCCCCTTCCGCCTGCCCACCGCACCAAAGTAGCTCTATCGGGAGCTTCTTGCGGCAACGCGACGGGCGGACGGAGCCATGTAGCTCCAACGGGAGTCTCTTGCGAATATTGCCCCGCTTCCGTAAACGCGAAAAAAACCGCCCTCCGAGCAAATGGTCGCGTACTGCTTCCATTTTCCCGAGGACGGTTTTTTGCCTGCCGCCATGTCTCAAACTACGCGCTGTAAATCAGCGGATTCTGCCGCCTGCACTCCTCCATGACCCACATCTGCTGACGCACCTGCTCCGGCGTGATCTCCAGCGGCACGCCTTCCGTCAGCGAGCGGTGCAGCATCAGGTACAGCTTTTCGGTCATGTAGCCGAACAGGCTCTGCCCCTCTGGCAGCGACATGGACCAGTCGTCGCTGTACCAGGTCAGCTCCTCGTTGCAGTAAGCGGGCAGCCCCGCCGCATTGAACAGCGGTTCCTTCACGAGCTGTTGCACCGGCGCTTCCTCGGGCTTGAAGTACTGCCACTCCAGATGTTCCGGGCTGCCGCGCAGGCCCCCGCTCGTGCCCTGTATATTGAAGGAATCCTGCGGATAAGCGCAGCAGGACGAGATCTCGATATCGATCGTCGGGCGACCCGGTCCACGCATGATCAGCTTGACGTAGTCTTCCGCATCGCCGAACGTATTCGCCCGGTCCATGATGCACGTGATCTGCGGCAGTGCGTCGGTGCCGAACAACTGCAGCGCCTGGTCGACCGGATGCGGACCGGTGTTCATCAGGTTGCCGCCGTTGTTGCTCTGAAGCGTCTGCCAGTCCCAGCGGCGCGCAAAGCCGTTCATGTCGATGCTTACCTGCACGATGCGGCCGAGCACGCCGGAGTCGATCACCTGCCGGATTTGCTGGAAGGCGGGATGGTACCTCGACTGCTGGAAAACGGCGAGCAGCTTGCCCGAACGCTTGGATGCCTCGATCAGCCGATCGACCTCCTCGGGGGATTTCGCCAGCGGTTTTTCGCACAAGACGTTAAAGCCCTTGTTCAGCAGCTCGAGCGTGATCGGAAAATGTTGATGGCTGGGCGACGCGTTGACGATCAGATCGAGCTGCTCGTGGGCAATCATTTCTTCCCAAGTGCCGTAAGCGCGGCAGCCGAACTCTTCTTCGGCAAGCGACCTGCGCTCCGGTATCGAATCGGCGATCGCCGCAATGCGGTACTGCGCGGGAAGCTGTACGAGCAATTTGCCGTGAATATCGCGGCCGCTGCGGCCTTGTCCGATGATGCCGACCTTCAAAGGGGTTCCCGTCATTTGTTCGTCCCTCTTTCTCCAATGGGCTCGGCGGTGCCGCCGAACGTTTTTTTGTATTCCGTAGGCGTGATGCCGGTGCGCTTCTTAAAGGTGCGAATGAAATGGCTCAGATGGTGGTAGCCGACCTGGAACCCGATCTGTGTAACGGTGAGCGACTGGCGCCGGATCAGCTCCTTGGCCCGCTCGATCCGAATCTCGTTCACGTAGTCGATGAACGACTGCCCGGTCACCTGCTTGAACATATGGCTGAAATAAGCCGGCGCCATATTCGCAATATAAGCGCCGTGCTCAAGCGGAATATCCTGGCTGTAGTTGTCGTGGACGTACCGCCGGGCCTCTTCGATCGGTTCCCGTTCGGCAGCGGCGGTCTGCCGACCCGGTTTGCGCCGGACGGCGCGGTATTCGCGATCCGCTGCCATCAGCAGCTTCAAGAGGCTCAGCCGGATGGCGAACTGGTAGCCGACCTCCTTGTGATCGTACTCGTCCTGCATGTCCTGGAGCAGCTGCAGGACGAGCGGCTGCCTTTGCTTGCCGACATGCAGCCAGGAATATGGCGCGGAGGCAAGGCCAGGCGTCAGATATCGCTTAAGCGTATCCTCCATCGGTCCCAGATGACCCTCCAGCAGCTCAGGCAAAAAATCGGCCATGATCAGCTCGAACGTCCGATCCTCAACCGCGCTGATGCTGTGTCCGGTACCGGGCGTAATGATGAACAGGTCTCCCTGGCTGACGGTCAGCGACTTGCCGAGCATCTGGTGGTTGCACATGCCATGGCGGACGTAGGCAATCTGGACATAATCGTGCATGTGGAGGTTCTGCTTGAGATGCGGACTGTCGTAACTGAATATTTTGAAAGGAAAATCCCTGTTCAGCTCATCCCGGCCTTGAAAAAGCGGCATATCCAAGTCTTCGTTCATACGACACCGCCTGTCTTTACGCTGTTGCGATCAGCCTGCGAACCGCTTCTAGGTCATGCTCCAAACGTTCGTACGCCGGAAACGGCGCATGGCACTCCAGCGTCACCCAATCCGAGTAGCCCGTCTCGCGCAGCGCGTCGAACAAGGGCTTGTGGTCGGCCCCGCCCTCGCCTAGCCGGCTCTGCAGAAACAGCTCCCGGCCGTGGCGCGTCGTACTGGCGAACGTCCCCGGCGCGCCGAGCTCCGCGATGCGAAGCTCATCCTTCACATGCACGTGCATCAAATAGCGCCCCAGCTGAAGGACGGAATCGCGTCCATAATCCGTATCGGTAATATACATATTGCCCGCATCGTGAATCATCCCGACGTTGTCGCGTTCGATCATGCCGAGCAGACGCAGGCTGCTGTCCACCGTTTCCACCAGCGAGTCGTTGTGAATCTCCATGAGGACGTTCACTTGGTGCTTCTGCGCTTCCTCGGCGCACAGGTTCATCCAGTAGGCGGCTTTGGCATAGTGATAGTCCTGCGCCTTGAAGGCGTTGGGACCGCCGGGGAAAACGCGGATCATGCGCGTGCCCAGCACGCCGGCGATCTCGAGCAGCCGCTTGAATTCCTCGAAGTAACTCTCCGCCTGGCTGTCGTCGGCATCGGAAAAGCCGCCGATATAGCTGGCCAGCACGGGGATCGGGAGCGCCAGACTGTCGGAAAGCGCCTTGACCTCTTTGACCCTCGTCATGCTGCTGGATGGGGAGATATGAGGCTCCCGTGCCGCGATCTCGATGCCGTCAAGGCCCAGCCGCTTCGCCAGCTGCATCGCTTCCTGAATGCTATGATCGATGAACACCCCGCTGAATGCCGCGAATTTCATTTGCGTTCCCCCAGTTCTCGAATGAAGGGCTTATCGTCCATTCGCTCTTGCCTCGTCCTCGTCCCGATATACGATCTCGCCGGCCTTGCAGGTCTGTTCGATGCGGAGCTTGCCGCCGTCGTGCCGGAACAGCACGATATCCGCCGGAGCGCCTACTGACAACCCCGCCGCAGCAGGCAACTTCATGAATCCCGCCGGCCTGACCGACGCCATCTCCCAAGCGTCCGCCAGGCTCGCGATGCCGCGCTCCGTCATCTGCCGGATGCCCCAGAGCAGCATTTGCGCGGATCCGGCCAGCAGCCGCTCCTGCTCGGCCAGATGAAGCCGGCCTTGCGGCGTCAGAACGACGCGGCCCCCGATGTGCGTCTCGTATTCGCCCGGCGGCATACCGCTCAGGTATACGGCGTCGCTGACCAGTATCGCCTTCGGCCCCTTCACCTTGAGGACGACCTTCAGCACCTGGTCCGGCAGATGAAACCCGTCGGCGATCAGGCAGCTCCACAATTCGTCCTGGGCCAACTGCTCCCAGAGATAGTTCGGATGGCGGGGAAGCATCAGATGGGCGCCGTTGCCGAAGTGCGTCGACATGCGCGCGCCGGCCGCCACCGCTTCCTTGATCTGGTCCGCCGTCGCGGCCGTATGGCCGACGGAGACCGTGACGCCGTTATCCGTGCAGCGGCGGATAAACGCGCTGCTGCCCTTCCATTCGGGCGACAGCGTAACGATCGAGATCCGTCCGCCCGCCGCCTCCTGCCATCTGCAGAACAACTCCCAATCCGGCGCCCTGACGTATTCCAGCGCATGGGCGCCCCTCGCGCCGTCTTCGGGCGAGATGAACGGCCCTTCCAGATGGATGCCCGCAATGCAAGCGGCTGCGTCCGTATCCCGCTCGCAAGCCGCGGCGATGGCCGCGACCTGGGAAGCGATCGTCTCCGGCCCGTTCGTGATGACGGTCGGATAGAACGCGGTCACGCCCTCTCGCCGCAGCTCCCGCGCGACCGTGCCCGGCAGTTCCGGGGATAGCGTCGGCCGGTTGAAGTCATGCCCCGCGAATCCGTTGATCTGCAGATCGACCAAGCCCGGCGCTGCGTACGGCAGCGCATCCCGCTCGGCCGGGTCGGCCTCTGCGGGCGCGATCCGGGCGATTCTGCCCGCTTGGACTTCGATCTCGACAGGCTCTCCCGTGCGATAGTGAAGCGCTTTGAGAATCATCGTTCTTCGACTCCGTACGAATCGAGATCGGCATACAGCGTGCAATCCGGATGCCTTCTCAGAATCGTGGATGGACAAGCCGTCGCGATTCGTTCGCCGAGCGTCCGGCCGACGGCCTCCCGCTTGGTGGGGCCAGGCACGACGCAGAACAAATGAGCGCCGGAGAACAGCGCCGGCACCGTCAGCGTCAGCGCATGGGTCGGCACGACGTCCATCTCCGGAAAGCAGCCGTCGTTCACCTGCTGCCGCCTGCAAGCCTCGTCGAGCTCGACCGGCTTGACCAGCAGCGAATCGTCGAAGTCGGCGACCGGCGGATCGTTGAACGCGATATGCCCATTCTCGCCGATGCCGAGACAGACGATATCGATCGGCGCCTCCGCCAGCAGCGCCGCGTACCGGCTGCACTCCGCCTCGCCGTTCGCGCTGTCGATCAGGTGGACCGTGCCCGGCTTTACCCGATCGAACAGCCTGCTCTGCAGGTAACGTCCGAAGGCTTGTGGAGCGCCCGGAGGCAGTCCCAGATATTCGTCCATATGAAAAGCGACGATCCGCGACCAGTCGATCTCCGGATCGTCTGCCAGCGCATCCAGCATTTCGTTCTGCGAAGGGGCCGCCGCGAAAATCATGCGAATGCTTCCCTTATCGCGGAGCAGCTCTTTGATCTTCGCCGCGGCGTCCGCCCCCGCTGCCGCGCCCAGTTCGCCGCGGTTCCCATACACCCGCACTTTCAAAGCGTCGGCCTTCAATGTTTTGACCGGCTGCTGCAAATTCGTCATTCGGAACGTTCCTCCTCTTGTTGGTTCCCGATCGCAATCTCCGCCCGGCGGCTCGCGCTCTCGTAGATCGCTTCGACCAGCCTGACCGCCCTCCAGCCGTCCTCGCCCGAGCTAAGCGGTTCGATGCCCGTCTCGATGGCCGCGATCACGTCGAGGAATTGACTCTGGTGAAATTCGGCGACGATGCTCTTCGGATCGGTCACGCCGCCGTACGCTTGCTCCTGCGCCCAGTTCGGCTGCTCCCAGCCTGGCACGCTCCAGCGCACGATCGAACTGCCCTCGAGCTTGATCGTTCCCTGCTCGCCATAGAGCGTGATCGTCGCGGGATAACCGGGCTGGACGCTGGTCGAAGCCATGACCGTGCCGTAGGCGCCGCTCTCGAACTGCACAATGGCCAGTCCCAGATCCTCGGCCTCCATGCGGTGCGTAAGCGTGGCCGTTTTGCCGAACACCGTGCGCGCATCCCCCGCGAACCACAGCAGCAGGTCCAGCCCGTGTATGCCCTGATTCATGAGCGCCCCGCCATCCTCCGCGATCGTCCCGCGCCATTCGGCGCTGTCGTAATAAGTCTGGCTGCGGTAAAAGGGGAGCGCCATCTCCGCAAGCAGCAGCCGGCCGAGCGCGCCTTCGTCCAGCACCCGCTTGATGAGCTGGTTGTTCGCCTCGAATCTGCGCTGGGCGATCGACGAGAGGACGAGCCCCCGCGCTCTGGCCGTATCCGCCATTCGCCGCGCGTCCCGCGCGTTCATGGCCATCGGCTTTTCTACGATGAGGTGCTTGCCCGCGTTAAGTACGTCGAGCCCGACGGACGCATGGCTGCCGCTTGAGGTCGTCACGCAGACGATATCGATATCCTCGCGCCTCAGCAGGTCCCGGTAGTCGGCGACCCAGTCGCAGCCTTCCCGCTCCGCGAACGTTCTCGCCCGGCTCTCGGTCCGGCTGGAGACGGCGACAAGCCTTGCTTCCTCGATCTGACCGATCGCCTCGGCGTGCCGCTCCGCGACGTCGCCGCATCCGATAAGGCCGAATCTCCATTGCGCCATCCGCCTATACCTCCTTTGCGAGCGCGCGCAGCGCATCCAGCGTCATCCGGGTCCCGGTCATAAGGCTGCCGTCTCTGGGCACATAATGCGTCTCGATGGTAAAAAGCCCCTCATAACCATCTGCCGCAAGCGCTCTCAACTGCGCGATGACCGGCACGTCTCCGGAGCCGAGCGGCACGCACCGCGCCTTGCCGTCCGGTCCGAAGCATGCGTCCTTGAGATGAACATGGGCCGCATAAGGCTTGATGGTCTCGTAGCCAAGCGGGTACGCCTCCTTGCCCGCATGCGCTTCGTTGCCGGGATCCCATAACGCGCGCAGTGCCGGAGAATCCACCGTACGCACAAGCTCCGCGACTTCTCGCGCCGAACCGCCGTTGCACGAGGCCTCGTTTTCCAACAGCAGCTCGACGCCCTCGCTCCGCGCAATATCTGCCGCTCGACGCAAATGTCCGGCGATCTCCTCCGCATACCGCTCGGGTTCCCGCTCGCGCCAGAAGGAGAAAATCCGGATCCGCTTCGTCCCCATCAGCTTCGCCAGCTCGATGACGCGCGCCAGCTTCGCGAAGTGGGCGTCCACGCTCTCTTCGTCCTGACCGAACGTATCTCCCGATGCGACCGGCCTCTCCGGATCCAGCGCGCACTTGAACACCGGCGAGGCGATCGCGGAGATGTACAATCCCCTCGTTTCCGCCTGACGGCGAACCTCCGTTGCCTCCGCGTCGCTCAGGCTCGCGGCATTCCGCCCATCGACGACGCGCACCTCCACGTGCGACAGCCCCTGCTCCGCCGCCCAGTCCAGCGCTTCCTCGTAGCGGTCGGACACTTCATCCGTCAGCACGCCCAATCTGCTTGTGAACACTCGCTCCGCTCCCTTCGCTTGACGCTTTCTTCCTCTACTATAGCAACTTCGTCCGGAAAGAAGTTGACGTATTTTGCGAAGGATTTTTACATTTTTTAAGGATACAAAAAGCCCCCGGCCTTAGCCGAGGGCAGCATGCGTATGTAAGTCGAGCGGGACTGCCGCTCTATGTTCGCTTCTATAATTGGCGCTTGAAGACGACGATAATGTCCCGGGATGCGCCTTGACCCTGGCTCGTGTCGAAGCAGGACACCAGCTCCCAGCCTTCGTAGCCGTAGCGGTTAAGCTCATCCTGGAACTCCTGCTCGTCCACCTTGCCGCCTAGCCAGCCGCCGGTCTTGTATTTCAACGTGCAGTATTCCCACTTCGGCCCCATCGCGATTCTCCTCCCGGTCTGCGCCTAGGCTTGCTGCTCCCCGAAAAACATCTCGTGCGCGAGCGCGGTCTGCACGCGCGACTCCTCATCCGTGAGCTTGCGGATCAGCTCCATCTCGACCTGCGTCACTTCTTCGCCCTGGAAGTTGATCTCGGCGATCGAAGCGACGATGCGGACGATGGCGACCGCCCGGTTGTCCGGCGCGTACGCGATAACCTTCTGTCCCGTAGGGAAGA
The DNA here is from genome assembly GCF_042683485.1 of Cohnella sp. GCM10020058. NCBI lineage: Bacteria > Bacillati > Bacillota > Bacilli > Caryophanales > Paenibacillaceae > Cohnella > Cohnella sp. GCM10020058. The sequence continues at coordinate 9,618 of NZ_JBHUJV010000025.1, read as the reverse complement.
CGCGGAACTGCTTCTTGACCATCTTGCCCCGTCCGTATTCGAGCAGCTCGTACAGCTCTTGCTCGGACTTGAATTTGCACACCGAATTGAATTCCGTCTGGAATCCCATCTGCATCCCTCCGACCCTTGGACTCTTGCTGCTATTATAAACCGTAGACCGCTTGCAATGAAAGTAACGGCGCCCGAAACCAACCAAAAAGGACCGGCACCCGGCTCGTCCGAAAACGAAGCGCAAGGTCCGGTCCAAATTTATTTAAAGTACTTGTTGTATAAATGCCTACTTGGTGATATAATGAGAAATGGTACTTATCAGACATCCAAAGCATAAACTTCCTACTTCAGGATAGCACATACTTCATCGGATGTCAATTCCCGTTATTCTATACCGTTCCGCCCCAGCACTTTTACCGGATGGAGGGATGCGCTTTGACGATGGATACCGATTCTCCCGTTGTCGACTTTATGGACGACGATCTGAAGGTGCCCGCGGGCATTCGGATGGACGACCCGGTCCGCATGTATCTGAAGGAGATCGGCCGCGTGCCTCTGCTCACGGCCGATGAAGAAATCGCGCTCGCTCATCGGATCGAGGAAGGCGACGAGACAGCCAAGCAGCGTCTGGCCGAAGCCAATCTTCGGCTGGTCGTCAGCATAGCACGACGGTATGTCGGACGCGGCATGCTGTTCCTGGACTTGATTCAGGAGGGCAACATGGGCCTGATTAAGGCCGTCGAGAAGTTCGATTACCGCAAAGGCTTCCGTTTCAGCACGTACGCCACGTGGTGGATCCGCCAGGCGATCACCCGCAGCATCGCGGACCACGCCCGCACGATCCGGATCCCCGTTCATATGGTCGAGACGATCAACAAGCTGGTGCGCATCTCCCGGCAGCTTCTGCAGGAGCTCGGCCGCGAGCCGGCCCCCGAAGAGATCGCACAGGCGATGGACATTACGGTCGACAAGGTCCGCGAGATCATGAAGATCTCGCAGGAGCCCGTGTCGCTCGAGATGCCGATCGGCGAGGAGAACGATTCCCGGCTCGGCGAGTTCATCGAAGATCAGGATGCGCCGGAGCCCGCGGACGCCGCGGCGTTCGAGCTGATGCGCGAGCAGCTCGAGGACGTGCTCGATACGCTCACCGAGCGCGAAGAGAGCGTGCTGCGCCTCCGGTTCGGCCTCGACGACGGCCATACGCGGACGCTTGAAGAAGTCGGCAAGGCGTTCGGCGTCACCCGCGAACGGATCCGGCAGATCGAAGCCAAGGCGCTGCGCAAGCTGCGCCATCCGAGCCGCAGCCGCAGGCTGAAGGATTTCCTGGACTGAGACTTAGACCCAAAAAGCACCGCCGTCAACGATGACGGCGGTGCTTTTTGGTTTGGGGGCTTGTGCTGTTCGTTCGCGGCAGGCCACTCTTCTCGATTAGGGCACTGGCCGTCGCCGTAATTGCACGGTTTTTCCCGCTAACTCGCTCCGATGGCCTGTATGACAGGAGCTTCCCGATCAGCCGCCGTAATCGATCAGCTGCTTCTCGGCATGACGGGCGAGCGCCAGCTCGATCAGCGTGTCCAACAGCTCGCGGTAGGAGACGCCCGTCTCCTGCCAGAGAAGGGGATACATGCTGAAAGGCGTGAAGCCCGGCAGCGTGTTAACCTCGTTAATCAACAGCGCGCCGTCGCTCTTGCGCAGGAAAAAGTCGGCGCGGCACAGCCCCGAGCCGTCAATCGCCAGAAAAGCGCGGACCGCCATCTCGCGGACCGCCTGCGCGGACTCGTCAGGGATCTCCGCCGGAATGATCATCGCGGATTTGCCGTCGATATATTTGGCTTTATAATCGTAGAATTCATTGGAGCTGACGATCTCGCCGGCGACCGATGCCCGCGGCTCGTCGTTGCCGAGGACGGCGACCTCGATCTCCCGCGCGTCGACGAACTCCTCCACGATCACCTTGCGATCGTATCGCAACGCTTCTTCGACGGCAGCGGCCAGCTCCTCGCGATTGCGCGCTTTGGATACGCCGACGCTGGAGCCGAGGTTCGCGGGCTTCACGAAACTCGGATAGCCGATATCCTGCCCGATGCCGTCGAGGAGCGCCTCCCGCTCTTTATTCCAGTGAAACCGCGTAAACGCTCGATACCCGACCTGCGGCAATCCCGCCGCGGCAAACATCGTTTTCATCGCCGCTTTGTCCATGCCGACCGAAGATGCGAGCACGCCCGCACCGACATAGGGCAGGTTCGCCATCTCGAACAAGCCTTGGATCGTCCCGTCCTCGCCGAAGGTGCCGTGCAGCAGCGGGAACACGACGTCCACCGAGCCGATGCCCTCGTGGCTGCCGGCTTCGGCTACAGCCGTTTCCGCCATGCCTTGCATCAGAGGAATGAGCGACGAACCGCTCTCTCCCGCTTCGCCGGTACGCTCGAATTGCAGCTCCGCAACGGCCGCGGGCGGCGCAGCAAGCAGCGAACCCGAACGCCATATGCCTTCCTTCGTTATATAGTAAGGAATAAGTTCGTATTTGTCGTAATCGAATGCCTTCAGAACCGCCAGCGCGGTCTGAAGCGATACTTCATGCTCGCCCGAGCGGCCGCCGTAGACGAGCCCGACGCGAATCTTCTGTCCAGTTCCCATTGTCAGCTTGACCTCCGCCTTGTTCGACTGCCTTGTATAATCGCCCTGCAGATCAAAAAATCGCCTCGATATGATAAAAACGATACCGGGTGTTCTCCGTCCAGGCGTAGGAATCGCGATAGTCCCAGTATCTGTGCCTGCTGGGCACGGTGTTGGCGTTGACCAGCGGCATGCCGTCGCCGTCGGCCGCCGTCACGATCGTATTGTGCCTGAATTGGCCGTTGCCGTCCCAATCGTAGCAAATGACGTCGCCCGGCGACAACTGCTCGGGTCGCTCGACGCGCAAAGCCCGCAGCCCGGCCGGCCTCGGCTGACTCAAAAAATGCTGCAGGCTGTTCGCGACCGCCCAGCTGTAGCTCCAGCGTTCCTGGCCGCCCGACAACCCGTGGTACCACCAGCCCGATTCTCTTTTCCCAGTATAGTTCATGGGCGCGCCCCCTGCAAAGAGACACTGGGAGACGTAATTGGTGCAATTTACCTCGAAAAGCTCGTACGCCGGATTCGCCTTATCCCACCATGCCTCGGCATACGCGACCACAGCTTCCCGGTCGTAAGGCCCGCTGCGCGCAGGCGTTCCCCCGTAGGGATTGGCCCAAGGTGCGGCCTGAACGCCGCCGCTCGCGATCCCTTGCCAGGCGCCATAACCGTCCCGTGCCGGGATAAAAGGAACGGACGGAGCCACCGGCCATTCGCTGGCCGCGCCAAACGCCCCCTCTGCGCCGGATCCCAGCAGCGCGGCGGACGACCGCTCGTCGCCCAGCGGCTCCGCGCGGTCCAGCCGCCACTCGCCGCCGAAGGGCACGAGCCGGATGCGCTCGCGCTCGATCCGCTCTTCGGCATAGGCTGCCGCACCGGTGCCGCAAGCTCTTGCGATCTGCAGCTGCAGATCGACATAGGCTTCTTTTTCCCCGGCGCTCCAACGCAGGACGCGAGCGCGGATCTCGCCTCTCCGGGGCCGGGCCGCCGATGCGGCGTCCCGCCGCCGAAGCGCGCGCGTCCGGCGCTGCAGCCGCCAACGGTGTGCCTCGTCGCCGACCTGCGCCAGCGCCTCTGGCGAACGGTTCAGATCCGCCTCGTTCACCGCATTCACATATTCAACCAGCGCCTTCTTTATCCGTTCGTCCAATTCCGGCACCGGACATCCCTCCCGTACGGCACAGATTGCATCCGTTCAAATGTATGCCGGCCGCGGCGTTTCCATGCTTGCGGATGACCGATGCGATGCCGGCCAACGCACTCCCGCACCTCTTCTTTGCACGCTTCCTCCGCGGATGATCCCCTTCGTTTGCGGCATGCTAAACCTCATGCAAACATCGGCCGTTTTTCCCCTCATTGGTAACAAAGTAGACACAATCTCTCTTTACTGCGCGCCGGGATAACGCTATAATAATGAGGAAGGTTCAATTTTGAAATCGGGTTTCACAGAATGAAACGTAAACGAGAATGCTTCTCATCCTCGCGCCGCTTTATCTGGAATCCGTGCAATCTTATCTAGGAGGCCGATTATTTTGTCTACCCTTCCGTACAACGTACAGGCCGACCTGCAGGCAGCGGGCAACTCGTATCGCTACTACAACCTGCAAGGTTTGGAAGAGCAAGGTCTGGGCCCCGTGTCCAAGCTGCCTTTCTCGATGAAAGTCCTGCTTGAAGCCGCCATCCGCCAATTCGACGGACGCGCCATCACGCTGGAGCACGTCAAGCAAATCGCCAACTGGGCGAACGGCCGCGAAGATAAGGAAGTTCCATTTATCCCCGCCCGCATCGTGCTGCAAGACTTCACCGGCGTACCGGTCGTCGTCGATCTCGCCGCGATGCGCGAGACCGTGAAGCAAGCAGGCGGCGACCCGAAGCGCATCAACCCGCTCGTGCCCGTCGATCTGGTCATCGACCACTCCGTCATGGTCGACGCATTCGGCACCGCGGACGCGCTGCAGACCAACATGGACCTCGAATTCGAGCGCAACGAAGAGCGTTATCGCTTCCTGCGTTGGGCACAGACCGCATTCGACAACTTCAGAGCCGTTCCTCCGGCTACCGGCATCGTCCACCAGGTCAACCTGGAGTACCTGGCATCCGTTGCAGCTACCAAGACCAAAGACGGCGTCATCGAAGTGTATCCGGATTCGCTCGTGGGCACGGACTCCCACACGACGATGATCAACGGTCTCGGCGTTGTGGGCTGGGGCGTCGGCGGCATCGAAGCCGAAGCCGGCATGCTCGGCCAGCCGCTGTACTTCGTCATGCCTGAAGTCATCGGGTTCCGCCTGACCGGCAGCCTGGCCGAAGGCGCTACGGCGACCGACCTCGCGCTGACCGTCACTCAGATCCTGCGGAAGAAGGGCGTCGTCGGCAAGTTCGTCGAGTTCTTCGGTCCGGGCCTGTCCAACATCAGCCTGGCCGACCGCGCGACGGTCGCCAACATGGCGCCGGAATACGGCGCGACGATCGGCATCTTCCCGGTCGACAGCGAGACGCTGAACTACCTGCGCCTCACCGGCCGCGACGAGAAGCAAATCGAGCTTGTCGAAGCCTACTACAAAGCGCAAGGCATGTTCCGTACCAACGACACGCCGGATCCGACGTTCACGGACGTCATCGAGCTTGACCTTTCCACCATCGTGCCAAGCCTTGCAGGTCCGAAGCGTCCGCAAGACCGCGTCGAGCTGACGGCGATGAAGGAAGAGTTCAACAACATCATCCGCACGCCGATCGACAAGGGCGGCTACGGCCTCTCCGACGAGAAGATCGCGCAGACCGCACCGGTCAAGCACCGCAACGGCCAGGCGAGCACGCTTACGACGGGCGCCGTCGTCATCGCGGCGATCACGAGCTGCACGAACACGTCCAACCCGAGCGTTATGATCGGCGCCGGTCTCGTCGCAAAGAAAGCCGTCGAGCGCGGCTTGACGAAGCCTGCTTACGTCAAGAGCTCGCTGACCCCGGGTTCGCTCGTCGTTACCGACTACCTGGTGAAGGCCGGCGTGCTTCCTTACCTGGAGAAGCTCGGCTTCTACGTCGCCGGCTACGGCTGCGCAACCTGTATCGGCAACTCCGGTCCGCTGCCTGACGAAGTCAGCCAAGCGATCGCGGACAACGACATGACCGTCGCCGCAGTCCTCTCGGGCAACCGGAACTTCGAAGGCCGCGTGCACGCGCAGGTCAAGGCGAACTATCTCGCTTCGCCGCCGCTCGTTATCGCATACGCGCTGGCCGGCACGGTCAACATCGACCTTGCGAACGATCCGATCGGCTACGACCCGAACAACGTGCCGGTCTACCTGAAGGATATCTGGCCGACCAACGAAGAGATCCAGCAAGCTGTCTCCGCGTCGCTCGATCCGGAGATGTTCCGCAAGAAGTTCGAGAACGTCTTTACGCAAAATGAGCAGTGGAACAAGATCCCTGTGCCGGAAGGCGAGCTGTACGAGTGGGACGACAAGTCGACCTACATCGCCAACCCGCCGTTCTTCACCGACCTGGGCGACCAACCGGGCGACATCGGCGACATCAAGCGCGCCAACGTCCTGGCGCTGCTCAGCGATTCGGTCACGACGGACCATATCTCTCCTGCGGGCAACATTAAGGTCGACAGCCCTGCCGGCGAGTATCTGATCAAGCACGGCGTCGACAAGAAGGACTTCAACTCGTACGGCTCCCGTCGCGGCAACCACGAGGTCATGATGCGCGGCACGTTCGCCAACATCCGGATCCGCAACCAAGTCGCTCCGGGCACCGAAGGCGGCGTTACGACGTATCTGCCGACCGGCGAAGTCATGTCGATCTACGACGCATCGATGAAGTACCAGAAGAACAAGACAAACCTCGTCGTCATCGCCGGCAAGGAATACGGCACAGGCTCCTCGCGCGACTGGGCGGCCAAGGGCACGTTCCTGCTGGGCGTCAAGGCGGTCATCGCCGAGAGCTTCGAGCGTATTCATCGTTCGAACCTTGTAGGCATGGGCGTGCTGCCGCTGCAGTTCCAACCGGGTAACGGCTGGAAAACGCTCGGCATCAGCGGCCACGAGAAGTTCGACATCGAGGGCCTTTCGAACGACGTACAGCCGGGCCAGACGGTTACCGTTACCGCGACGCGCGAAGACGGCACCACGTTCTCTTTCCCTGCCATCGTCCGTCTCGACTCGATGGTCGACGTCGACTACTACCGCAACAGCGGCATCCTGCAGACCGTTCTGCGGCAGATGATCGCGAACCAATAATTCGTATCCTACCCAGCCGTATCCCGGGGTCGCTCCCGGCGATGCGGCTTTTTTATGCAGCAACGGCGGGCAAGCTTTGTTAGGTTTGGGAAACGGGATAGGGATGCGCTATAATGAGGGACGGAGGTGACGATCGCATTGACAACCGAGAATAAAGGTTTTATCCGGCGTTACAGACCGGCGATCATCCTCGCGGCGCTCATCGTCGTCGTGATCGTCGCCAGCAACTGGTCCCTGCCGTATGTGCTGTACGGACCGGGTTCGGCAGAGCCCGTACATCCGCGCGTCGAGACGGACCACAAGGTCGTTCAGAAAGGCGAGCTGCTTTTCACGACCGTATCGTCCTACTCCAAACCGAACGTTTTCTCCATCATATACGCCTGGCTGAATCCGAAAATGGACATTCAGTCACAAGCAACGGCAACGGGCGGCACGGTCAGCCTTAGCGCCTACCGCAACCTGATGGCCTGGATGAGAGACAGCTCCGAGGCCAATGCCCTGCTCGCGGCCTATACGGCGATGGACAAGAAGATCGATGTGAAGGAGCAAGGCATCATCGTCAATTCGTTCATCAAGGAAACCAAGGCGCGGGAGCACGGTCTGCAGGAGGGGGATATCATCACCTCGGTGGACGGCGTCAAAGCGAACAACGCGGAGGAGCTCAGCAAATACCTCTCTTCCAAAAAGGCGGGGGATACGGTCAAGCTGACGGGTACCCGCGGAGGGAAGGCTTTTACCGCGAACGTGCCGCTCATCGAGATGCCGGGCACGGGCAAGCCTGGCGTCGGCTTCACCAACCAGACCGTGCTCAAGGTAACCCCGCCGGACAAGGTCAAGTTCGACTTCGAGGATACGGGCGGCCCTTCCGCCGGTCTGATGATGACCCTGGAGATCATCTCCCAGCTGCAGGACAAGGACCTGACCAAGGGCTATCGCATTGCCGGCACGGGGACGATCGCGGCCGACGGCAGCGTCGGACTGATCGGCGGCATTCAGTACAAGCTCATGGCGGCTGACCGGGAAAAAGTGGACTACTTCCTCGTCCCGTACACCCGCGTAGCCGCCGACCATTGGCAGGACAACGAAAAAATCGCGCCGAAGGACGCGATCAACGCCGTGCTTAACGGCTTCGGCAACTGGAGTCTCGCGCAGCAAACGGTCGCCGACCTCAAGCTGAAGCCGAAGCTCGTGCCCGTCGCCTCGCTGCAGGACGCGCTGGATTTCCTGAACAGCCTCGAGCCGAAAAAAGACGAGAGCGCAGCGAGCCCGTCGCCTAGCGCCAAAGCTTCATGAAGTTAAAAAAGAGCCTTGATTGCCGGTTGAAGCGGCGAGCAAGGCTCTTTCTTATGCGTGAACACGAGATCCGCTATTTATGCTTGGATCGCTTTTTGCCTCGCTTACGGACACAGCGTCCGTAATTAGCCGAATTTCCGACAGCTTCGGTCCCGACTCCGCCAAATAGCGTCCTCCGGTCCGAAACCATCGTCGATGGGTCGCCTTTTCGCAAAATAGCGTCTTCTGTGTCTGCCGCCGCTTCGTACCTCCAACTAGCAGAATCCGAGCGGAGCGGCTGAGCGGCAGCGTTCCCGTATGCGGCGCGGACTGACAATCGCGATAGACGGCCAATCGAGCCGCAAACTCAGCGGTGAGCGCGAGCAGCCGCTAGTCGAGCAGCGCTCCCATACGCGTAGCTGCGCCAATGATCGCGGGTGCGCGCTCCTCCATGACGTCCGGCGTCAGCCTGTTGGAAGGGCCCGAGACGGAGAGCGCAGCGAACAGCTTGCCCGTACGGCTGAAGATCGGAGCCGCCAAGGCGGCAGCGCCCGGCTCCCGCTCCTCGAAGCTGGTCGCGTAGCCGGCGGCCATGACCTCGTCCAGCTGCTTCGCGTAGGACGGCCCACGCAGCCCCGCGGGCCAAGCCGGATCGCCGAGCAACGCCTCGCGCGTATTGCTCTCCTCGAACGCAAGCAGCACCTTGCTGGAGGCGCCTACGGACAGCGGCAGACGGATGCCGACCTGCGCGACCCGGCGGATTGCCTGCCTGCTCTGCACCGCCTGGATCCGCACCCGCTCGAGACGGTCGCGAATATAGAGGCTCACCGTCTCTCCCATCTGATCCCGCAGCTTCTCCATCTCGCCGATAAGCATGACCGTCGGATCGTCCGAACGCGCGTAATGCGCGGACAACTCCAGGACGCGCAGCCCGAGCCTGTATTTTTCCGTCGCGTCGTCCCGAATGACGAAGCCCTTCTCCTCGAGCGTCGCGAGCAGCCGATGCACGGTGCTCTTGTGCAGCCCGCACTTCGCCGCCAGCTCCGTCAGGCTCCACTCGCTCCCTGTCGTGAAGACGAGCAGGATGTCGAGCGCGCGTTCGACGGCGCGCACGGTTTTCTTTTCCTCTTCCAACGGGTCCACCTCCGTTTCACCACATGAAACCCTGTTACACCCAGTATATCTCAACGGGACCGATCGGGGAAATTAATAATTCTTTTATCTCTTTTTAGCCTTATTACCGCAAGAAACAGGAACAAGCATTCTCGTTCTTCTCTTATCTCTCTTTCCTCTTCTTTGCCATTGTGGTCATCATGTGGTCAATGTGGTCAAAATACAGGCGCCAAGCGAGCGCAGAATGGATGATGAAAATGGAGTCATTGCAGAAACACATTGAGGGAATCGTCGAGCGGAGCCGTGGAGGATCGTATGGTCTCCCGGCGTGGCGTATGCCGGAGCTGCCGACCGAGCTGGCCGCCGAGGTAAACGAATGGTACGGGAT
>NZ_JBHUJV010000024.1:0-74974 GCF_042683485.1 Cohnella sp. GCM10020058 | reverse complement strand
GGAAAGAAAGCAGTCCTTCAGGAGTATGTTGACCGGATAGTAATTCAGCCATCGAAGGACATTAACAACTTCGACGCAGAAATCACGTACAGGGTTTTTAGTGGTGGAGCCGAGGGGAGTCGAACCCCTGTCCGAAGATAACGCAACATAAGCTTCTACGGGTGTAGTGACAGATTTGATGTCACCCTAGAGACTCCCTGTCACCGGATTCCCTTCGGGTCAGCCTGATTGTCTTCTTCAGCTAGCCCCAGGCGGAGACTAGACAGCGTATCCCACTAAAGTTGAGCCCCTATCCCGCCACATGGGCGATGGAAGGTAGGAGCACGAGAGCAGTTTCTTAGGCTGCTACAGCGTAGGTTGGTTGTTGTTTGCCAGTTAATTGGCTTCCGCGTTGGTGAAGCAGCCGCAGCCCTACTACCCGCTACTCATGTCCGAACTACCCCCGTCGAATCCATAAACGGCCCCTAAATAAAAGCGAAGCCCTCGCGGCGGACCAACAGTCGACCGGCGAACGGATCTTCAGGTGCCATCTCCCTAATGTAGCGAAGATCGGCGAGTGCGAACACGGTGCATAAAACAAATCGTATCAGTGGAACTTCTATAGTATAGCACACCCCGCCGACAAATACCGCACGGCATTGCTGGGATGGATGGCGATGACTGCCTGATGCGGCCGATTAGCGGAAATCAGCTGTAGGCCTCGCAGAAATCCTCGCCGACAGCATACGTTGCGCCGTCTTACCTTGCGACCTTCTGCTTCTCGCGCAACGCCCGTTGGATATCGCGCTCGGCATCCTTTTTGGCGGCGGACTCGCGCTTATCGTAGTTCTTCTTGCCTCGGCCGAGGCCCAGGAGGCACTTGGCGTATCCGTTGCGGGTGTACACCTTGAGCGGTACGATCGTGTACCCCTCTTGCTTGGAAGCGCCGATCAGCTTGCGAATCTGCGCCTTGTGCATGAGCAGCTTGCGCGTGCGCGTCGGGTCGGTCGGATTGTGCCGGTTGCCCTGTTCAAACGGACTAATATGCATGTTGTGCAGGAAAATCTCGCCGTTCCGAATGGTAGCGAACGCATCGCCCATATTGGCTCTGCCGCCCCGGAGCGACTTGATCTCGGTACCGGTCAGCACCATGCCCGCTTCAAACGTATCCTCAATGAAGTAGTCATGCGAAGCCTTCCTGTTCTGCGCGAGCGGCTTGTCGAACTGGTCCTTGCTCTTCACCATGCTGCTTCACCTCACGGATTCCATTTTGGTCGGACTCTCATTATAGCATGCGTTTCCAGCCGCTCACAACTATGTCGCCTAAAGCATGCAGCAGCATGTGATCCATCATAAAATACCCCATTCGCGCAAAACGATAACTTCGATCGGTCATTCGTTACGATGCGGACACAGGAGCTGTTATTTCCCCAAAAATCGCCTGTTTCGGCGCCGTTGCGGACAATAGATACGCTATCCACTGTCAAACGGGGATGATCGGATAGAATGACCCCACTTGGCGGATCCTGTGTCCGCAACCAAACTATTCACTGCATCTTTTCAAAAATAACGTCCTCTGTGTCCGATGCGAAAAAAAACGCCGGATAATATCTCCGACGTTGATTGATTATCTATTCTGCTTGCAGCGCCTTGTCGATGAGCGCCATGCGGATGAAAAGGCCGTTCTGCGCCTGGCGGAAGTACGCGGCACGCGGGTCCGCATCCACTTCTTCGGCGATCTCTCCGGCTCTCGGCAGCGGATGGAGTACGATTGCGTCCCGGCGCATACGGTTCATCAGCTCGGCGTCGACGATATATTGTCCGGCCGCCTTGTCGTACTCCTCAGGAGAAGGGAAACGCTCCTTCTGAATCCGCGTCTGATACAGCACGTCCACCGATCCTGCCACAGCGTTCAAATCCGTCGTTTCCTCGTAGTGCACGCCCTTGTCGTCCATGTAGTGCTTGACCGATGGAGGGATCGGCACGTTTTCAGGAGAGATGTAGTAGATCTTGACGTTCATAAAATTGGCGAGAATGTAGCTCAGCGAGTGTACCGTCCGCCCGTATGCCAGGTCCCCAACCATCGCGATGCTCAGGCCGTCGAGGCTGCCGCATTCCTTTTGAATCGTGTAAGCGTCCAAGAGTGCCTGCGTCGGGTGCTCGCCCGCGCCGTCGCCCGCGTTAAGGACCGGTACGCCCGACACCGCAGCCGCGCGCTTCGCCGCCCCGATCTCCGTATGACGCATAACGATGAGGTCGCTGTAGCCCGTGATGATGCGGATCGTATCCTCGAGCGTCTCTCCCTTGATGGCGGACGAGAATTGTGCCGCGTTCTCCGTCCCGATGACGCTGCCGCCCAGACGGTTCATCGCCGACTCGAACGATAGCCGCGTCCGCGTGCTCGCCTCGAAGAACAGCGTCGTCATAATACGCCCGGCGTGGCGCCGGTCGCCCCCCGCGCGAACGACGTCCTCCATCGACCGCGATGCCGCGAACAGTTCCTCAAGCTCGCTCCGCGAGAATTGCTTGGCCCCTAGCACATGATACAGCTTGTCCTGCACTGCCATCACTCCGTTCCTCCCGTCGACGCTGCCTCGCGTCCATGTTTACCATGATCTATCCTAGCGGATTGCCCCAAGATTGTCTAATGGGATTTGCGCGGAAAAGGGCTGGATTTCGACGGCCATTTTGTTGACTGACGATCATACTTGGGGCGAAGCGCGGGGCTGGGGCTGTGATGTGTTGATCTACGTGCATACTTGAGGCTAAGCGCGGGGCTGGGGCTGTTATGTGTTGATCCACGTGCATACTTGGGGATGCCAAGCGGCTTCGGTGTATAAAAAAGAAGCCCGCCGCAGCTGCGACGGGGCTTCGTATTATTGTTCCGGCGTTGGCGATGGCGTCGGCTTGGCGCCCGGCGCCTTCGGCTTGCGGCGGCGGCGCGGCTTGGCTGCGCCTTCGGGCTTCACGCCCTCCGGCGCGCTCTTGCCGGCGGAGGCGGATGCCGCCGCCGTCTGCGCGGCGGCCTTGGCGCGCGCGCTGCGCCCGGCGTCGCCCGGCTGCGCGCCGCCCTTGCCCTGCGCGGCGCCCTGCTGCGGACGACCGCCCGGGCCAGGCTTGCCGCCGAAGCGGCCGCCTCGGCCACCGGGACCGCCGCCGCCCGGACCCGGCCTGCCGCCGGAGCGGTTGCCGCCGCTGCGGCCGTGGCCGAGCGCGCTGCGCTCGCGGCGCAGCTGGCTCTTCTCGCCGTAGAAGCGCTCCTCGTCGTCATCGTGCGCGTACTTGCGCGTCGTGAACGGGAGGCCCCACATGTCGAGCTTCGGACCGCGCTTGCTCTTCTGCGTCGGCGCCGGCACGTAGTCCGGCGAATCGCGGTTCACGTCGACCGGCTCACGGTCGCGCTCATGCCGCGGCGGGAATCCCGCATCGCTGCCCGAGCCGATCAGCTCCTCGCTCGCCAGCCCCACCCCGCGGCGCTGCGGACGCGGCAGCTGCACCGCCGACTGCTCGAACTCGCCCAGCTCATTCAGCATCGGCGAATCGTCGCGCTCGTCGCTCGCTACGTCCACGCGTTCGCCGCGACCGCGCTTGCCGCCGCCCGGCTTCGCGCCGGCGGCCACGAACGGCGGCGCCGCATGCCCGGCACCGGCGCCGGCACCGTGATCCCCGCGGGCGCCGCTGCGACGCCCGCCGCCTTCGCCGCGCGCCGCGCCTCCGCGACTGCCTTCCGCCGCCGGCGATTCCCCGCCGCCGCGGCGCTTCTTGCCCTTGCGCGCGCCCGCAAATCCGCCGGCGCCGCCTTGTCCCCCATTGCCTCGATGGCCCGCTCCGCCGCCCTTGTTCTCGCTGCGCGGCTTCATGCCGACCACTTCGAAGTCGATGTTATAATCGTCCATGTTCACCCGTCCCACTCTGATCCGCACTTCGTCACCCAATCGGTACACCTTGCTCGTGCGCTCGCCGAGCAGCGCCATCTGGCGCTCGTCGAAGTGGTAGTAGTCGTCGCTCATCTCGCCGAGACGGACCAGACCCTCCACCGTATTGTCGAGCACGATAAACATTCCGAAGCCGGTCACGCCGCTGATGATGCCGTCGTATTCTTCGCCGATCTTGTCCAGCATGAATTCGGCCTTCTTCAGCTTGCTCGTGTCGCGCTCCGCATCGACGGCCACGCGCTCTCTCTCCGACGACTGCTGCGCGATGTCCGGCATGCGCGCCGCCCATTGCTCGAGGCGTTCCTCCGGCAGCGTCCCTCCGTTTTCCAGCACCTCGCGCATGACGCGATGAATGACCAGGTCCGGATAACGACGGATCGGGGACGTGAAGTGCGTGTAAAATTCGGCCGCGAGCCCGAAGTGTCCGAGGCTCTGCGAATCGTATTTGGCTTGCTTCATCGAACGCAGCATCATCGTGCTGATGACGTTCTCTTCCTTCGTGTCGCGAATCTGCTCCAGCAGATCCTGCAGCGCGCGCGGATGCACGGAATTGCCCTTGCCGCGCACCGTATAGCCGAGGTTCGAAGCGAACTGGACGAACGTCAGCAGCTTCTCGCTGTCCGGATCCTCGTGAATCCGGTACAGAAACGGCACCTTCAGCCAGTGGAAATGCTCCGCAACCGTCTCGTTCGCCGCCAGCATGAATTCCTCGATGATCTGCTCGGCGATCGAGCGCTCGCGTTTGACAATGTCGACCGGCTTGCCTTCTTCGTCCACGATGACCTTGGACTCCTCGAAGTCGAAGTCGATCGCGCCGCGGCGCATCCGACTGTCGCGCAGCGCCAATGCCAGTTCCCGCATCGTGCGGAACGTCTCCACGAGCGGCGCATACCGCTCCATTTGCTCCGGATCCTCATCGACGAGAATCTTGCGGACGTTGGTGTAGGTCATGCGCTCCGTCGTCTTGATGACGCTGGTGAAAACGTCGTGGCGAACCCGCTTCATCGTGCCGGCTTCGAACTCCATCTCGCAGGACATCGTCAGGCGGTCCACCTTCGGATTGAGCGAGCAGATGCCGTTGGACAGCCGGTGCGGCAGCATCGGGATAACGCGGTCGACAAGGTACACGCTGCAGCCGCGGTTGTACGCTTCCTCGTCAAGCCGGGACTTGTCCTTCACATAGTAGCTGACGTCCGCGATATGTACGCCGAGCACATAGTTGCCATTCGGCAGCCGCTCCACGTTTACCGCGTCGTCCAAGTCCTTGGCGTCCTCGCCGTCGATCGTCACGATCGTCTTGCCCCGCAGGTCGCGCCGGCCCTGAGCGACGATCTCTTCCTCGGAGATGGCGTCAGGCGCGGCTTCCGCCTCGGCGTCGACCTCGTCCGGGAACTTCTCGGGCAGGCCGTGCTTGCGGATAATGCTGAGGATGTCGACCCCCGGGTCGTCCTTGTGTCCGAGCACTTCGACGATCTCGCCTTCGGCGGCCGCCTTGCCCTCCGGATAGTGCACGATGTCGGCTACGACTTTCTGTCCGGTTACCGCACCTTTAAAATTCGCCGGACGAACATAAATTTCCTTGTTGATCCGCTTGTCGTCCGGAATCACGAGGCCGTAGCTCTCGTGATGCTCGAACACGCCGACGACCTGCGTGACGGCACGGCTGACGATCTTCACGACTTCGCCTTCCATGCGGCTGCCGTCGTGGTTCTTGGACGTAATGCGGGCGAGTACGATATCGCCGTTCATCGCGCCCTTCAGATCGCTCGCGTTAATATAGAGATCGGGATGTCCCTCCTGCTCGGGCAGCAGGAAGGCGAAGCCCTTCGCGTGCACCTGCAGCCGGCCCCGCAGCAGGTTCATCTGTTCGGGCAGGCCGTAGCGCTGCGCGCGGGAACGCATGATTTTCCCCGCTTCTTCCATCTCCGTCAATAGACGCAGGAATGCCTTGAATTCTGCAGCGTCCGTAATCTCGAAGCGTGCTTCGAGCTCCTTGTACGTGAGCGGCTTGTAGTCTGGATTCTTCATCATCTCGAGCAGCTCCTGCTCGCTCCACGATGGCACTGGCATCACCTCATCTTCCAATAGTATACACGATTTAGCGGTGAGCCAATCGGAGCGCAGCAAGATGTCCCGAACCAAATATCGCAATGGCACGGGACACGGTTGGAGCGTACGCAGACGCTTGGTAATTAGAACCAGGCCGCTTCACGATACAAAAAAAGCGGGAAGCCCTCGCTTCCCGCTTGAACGACATTGCAATTACGCACTCACAACGTAAGCAACGACCAAGGACAGAACGAAAAATCCGACTGCCAGAACGATCGTGAGCCGTTGAAGGAACAGATCCAATCCTCGTGCCTTTTGCTTGCCGAACAAGTGCTCCGCACCGCCGGAGATGGCGCCCGACAGGCCTGCGCTCTTGCCGCGCTGCAACAATACGGTGCCGATCAGTCCGAGCGAGAAAATGACCAGTACGATTTTCAAAGCGATTTCCACTGCTTCCACCCCCCGTGATGCCGGAACACTGAGAATCGGTTCAATAGGCATAAAACGTTAGTTTCATAATAGCACAAGCCCCTCGACCGTAGCAACCATAGCTTTGAGGAAGCAAAAGCCCAGCCGCCGGTTTAGCCGGATGCTGGGCTGAGTAATGTCGCATTTTCCGTCTTCGAAAGTCAGTAACCGTCCGTTTCTCCGCCCAGCTTCTTCGCCTCTTCGACGCCGGCATCGGACGCGGCCGTTCCCGTAGCGGGATTGCCCTGCTGCAGTCCGTCCGCCTCCAGCCCTTCGCGCACGCGGCGGCCGTAGTCCGAATCCGCTTGCGAGAAGTAACCGATCATCCGTTCGCGGATGTCCGTTTTACAGATGCTGAGGTTCGCGACCAGGTTCGCGATCAGCTCGTCGCGCTCCCAGTCCTCGAACGCGCGGTACGTCTCCCCCGCCTGCTTGAAATCGTTCGGCCGATCGATCTTCTGCCGCACAAGCTTGGCATTATAAGCCGGCTCGTGATCCTTGCCCGGCTTGGCCGCTTCCTTCAGGCCGCCCAGCGAGGAAGGCTCGTAGTTGACGTGCGGGCTCTGGCCGGGCGCTGCATCGACGTTATACGCCATCTGACCGTCCCGCTGGTTCGTCGCGACATGCGTCTTGGGCGCGTTGATCGGCAGCTGCAGATAGTTCGTGCCGACGCGGTGCCGCTGCGTGTCCGAATAGGAGAACGTCCGCCCTTGCAGCAGCTTGTCGTCGGAAAAGTCGAGGCCGTCCACCAGCACGCCCGTGCCGAATGCGGCCTGCTCCACTTCCGCGAAGTAGTTGACCGGATTGCGGTCGAGCACCATCTTGCCCACGGGCAACATCGGGGCCACGTCCTCGGGCCATAGCTTGGTCGGGTCGAGCGGGTCAAAGTCGAGCTCTGGATGCTCGTCGTCGCTCAAGATCTGCACCCGCAGCTCCCACTCCGGATATTCCCCTTTTTCGATCGCCTCGTAAAGATCCTGCGTCGCATGGCTGTAGTTCTTACTAATGATCTTGTCGGCATCTGCTTGCGTCAGATTGCGGATCGGCAGCTTAAGCGGCTCGAAGTGGTACTTGATCAGCACGCCGACGCCGTCCTTATTGACCCACTTGTACGTATTGACGCCCGAGCCCTGCATCTGCCGATAATTCGCCGGGATTCCCCAAGGGGAAAAGAGGAACGTGGCCATATGCGTAGCTTCGGGCGTAAGCGAGAGAAAATCGAACATCCGCTCCATATTGTTGACGTTCGTCACCGGATCCGGCTTGAACGCATGCACCATATCGGGAAACTTCAGCGGATCGCGGATGAAAAAAATTTTGAGGTTGTTGCCGACGAGATCCCAGTTGCCGTCTTCCGTATAGAACTTGACCGCAAAGCCGCGCGGATCGCGGAGCGTCTCCGGGGAGTGCCCGCCGTGCACGACGGTCGAAAAACGAACGAAAACCGGCGTCCGCTTGCCCGCCTCCTGGAACAGCTTCGCACGCGTGTACTTCGAGACGGGTTCTTCTCCCGCTTTTCCGTAAGACTCGAAGTAGCCGTGCGCCCCGGCGCCGCGCGCGTGCACGACGCGTTCCGGGATACGTTCGCGATCGAAGTGCGTGATTTTCTCGAGAAAATGATAGTTTTCCAGCGTCGTCGGTCCTCTGCTGCCCACCGTGCGCACGTTCTGGTTGTCCGTGATCGGATGTCCCTGGCGATTGGTCAGCGTCATGTCCGATTCCGCGACTTGTCGTTGTTCGCCATTCTGATTCGTCTCGTTCGTCATCTCATGGTCACCTCTATAAGTAAGAATGAATCGCTATTCTTACTCTATCCCTGGACTGGCAGGATATGCATGAAGATGGCATGAATTCCGGATGAAGCGGAGGTGAAGAATGACGCGCAAGGCAAAAAGCCCGGCCGTCGGGCCGGGCTTGTCACGATATTCGCTGCGTGAGCCGGATTAGATCCAGCCGCGCTCCTTGAACCAAGCGTAGTTCAGCTTCGCGCTCTCGAGCGAGCCCACGTCGTACTGTTCCTGCTCGATGATGACATACTCGACGCCGGCCTTCTCGGCGGCTGCCAGTGCGGAGTCCCAATCGACCGAACCCTTGCCGATCTCGGTGTCCTTGCCGTCGTCCTTGAAGTCCTTGGCGTGTACGAGCGGCAGGCGGCCGGCATACTTCTCGATGTAGGCGGCAGGGTCTTGACCCGCGACCTTCACCCAGCCGAGGTCGAATTCGAAGACCAGTTCTTCAGCCGACAACTGCTCGGCCAGGTGATCGATGACAAGCTTGCCGTCCTGGGCCGGCTTGAATTCGAACGCGTGGTTGTGGTAGCCGAATTCGAGGCCCGCTTCGCGTACGATTGCGGAAGCGCGCTTCAGCGTGTCGGCGAACTTGTTGACGTCCTCGACGGAAGGATTTTCGGCCAGCGGGAACCACGGCACGACAAAACGCTTGACGCCGAGCTCCTTGTAATAAGCGACCTTCTCGTTCAGGTCGGATTCGAACTTGTCCGGCTCTTGCACGTTCAGGCCGACGTGCGCCGAGTTGACGTTCAGGCCGGCGTCAGCCAGCGCCTGCTTCAGGTCTGCGGCAGACACGCCGTAGTTGCCCGCCAATTCAACGTTCTTGTATCCGATCTCGGCGATCTCGCGGATCGTGCCGAGGAAGTCCTTCTCGCTGCGGTCGCGTACGGAGTAAAGCTGGATGCCCACTTGCGGCTTGCTCATGATTCATTCCTCCATATTCGGATTAATCGATTCGGCGCTTTGTGCGCCGTTCATCTTCTCGTCCTTCTCCATTATAGGCGCTTGGCGGGAGCGCTTACGAGACCGTTATTTGCTCATTTTATATGGCATTTGGACCCTGTGCCATCAAGCGGTGCCTGGATTGCCGCCGTCAATATCTTTGGCGAAGCCTGGCATGCCCTATGCAGCTGGATGCCTTATATGCAAGAAGAAGACCGTCAAGGAAGATCGAGATTCCTGACGGTCTTTTTAAGTTTTTGGCGAGTTTTTCGAAACTGGAATCGCAATGCCTGCAAATATACATCTATTTGGGACGGCGTCTCCCCTATTGGCTAGGATAGATGCAAAAACGCAGTTATTTTCCTCAAACGGCCGAATTTCCGGCTTGTGCTTTAGATTTGCCTGCATATTTGCATGAATTTCCTCCGATGTCGCAGTTCGGTGGAAAATACATGTACAAATGCAGGTTTTTAAATCCGCCAACCTCCGACAAGCGCCTCCGCCACACCTAACGCACGCTTACCTGTCCACGCTAGCCGCCGCCTGAGTGGATTGCTTATTTGCCCCTGTCGGTTTGCCGGCAAATAGACGCCGACGGAGACTATTTGTCAACTCAGTCCAGCCTGCCAACCGAAGTGACTCTGATTGAGACTACTTCGCGCTCGCCGACGACGTTCCCCGGATGCCCAACGTGAAAATCTCGCAGGCGCCCAGCGTGCGGACAAGCGCTTCGCCGTCCGCTGCAGGGGCGACTTCCGCCCCGCGCCGCTCGAGCACGTCGCTCTCGTAGAACGACTCTGCTGTCGCCGCTACGCGCAGCTCGGCCGCCTCCGGCCGCATGTTGAACCAGCGGACGAGCAGGTCCCCGCTCTCCTCGCCGATCGCGGCGGAGGAGAAGGCGATGCCTTCGCCTTCCCAGCTCAGCAGCTGCCCGGCAACAGCCAGCGCGCCCGCGTGCACGCCGGTCTGCGCCAGCGTCCAAGGCGCCTGGAACTGATACGCCTCTGCGTACGCGCCGTCCGTCGCGCCGTTGCCGCCGTGCGGAACGAGCAGCAGCTCGGTCGTATGCATGCCCAGGCATTGCGCTTCCGGCGTCGGGAAGACGCCCCAATCGCCCAGCTCGGCAACCGCCCGCAGCAGCGTCACCGCAATCGTACCGCGACCGTCGCGAAGCACCTCGTACTCGTTCAGGCCGAGGTTCGCGACCGCGAAGCCGAACGCTTCGCCGTCCGCGACGTCCACGAACGCCTGCTGATGCTGCGCATTGCTCGGGTTGCGCCATTCGGCCGCAGGCTCGGTGTCCCGGCGCGCGATTTCGAAGATCGCGTCCGCCAGATGCGTCGGCGCCTGAATATTCGTCGGGAACAACGCCCTTACCCGATGGTCCTTGGCACGGTTGTCGATCGTCGTGCGAATGCCCACGCCGCGGCCCGAGCGCTCCAGGCTGACGACAGTCCGGATTTCCATCGGCACCGTCTCCGTCACGCGCTGCGCCTTGCGCTCAGGGAAGTAAACGGCTTCGCGCTTCTCTTCCTCAAACAGCGCGTCCGCCGATGCCGGCACGGCCCAGCGGTGCACGATCTCGATCGCGCCGCGATACGCTTCGTCCTCCACAACCCGGATGTCGGCCGCCAGGCCGCGGGTCGTAAGCGCCGTCTCGCCTTCCGGCTGCCGGTACATATACTCGTTGCCGATGTCGCCCGTATCCTCGTAGACGAGCAGATCGCGGTAGGTGCGCCCGGTCTGCTTGTCCGTCACGGACAGCGTGCCGTCGTCCGCAACTTCGACGCGCAGGCGGTCGTTCTCCAGCGCGCGTTCGCCGCTGACGAGCGGAGCATCCGAAGACGCCGCAGCCCTTCCAGCAACAACTTTTCCACCAGCAGGTTCACCGGCATTCTCCCCGGCAGCAGCCTTGACCCACGCGTATGCCTTCCAGCCGAGCGCCGGCACGTCCGCAGCCTCGAACGTCAGCTTCACGCGCCGCGTCCAGTACGCCTGGCGGAACTTGTCGTCCGGCAGATCGTAGCCGAACTGCAGACCGAGATCTTCCGCCTGGCAGGCCACGGCACTTCCTTCCCCATCCAGTAACACGCGACCGCCGATGTCCAGCGCCTTCATGCGGCGCTTCATCTCCTCTGGCGGTACGCCGTCGCGATAGTAGAGGCGCTCGATGTCGAGCTCGAGCTCGACCGTGCCCGTGCGCGGCCAGCCGGTCGTGTTGAACGCCACAAGCGGCAGTGCATCCGCGCCGGAGCGGGCGAACGCCGACGTATCCACGGCATCCGCCGCGGCCCGCTTGCTGTCGTCGATGATCGCCTCGGCGACGTGCCGGCTCTTTTCGAACCGGGTCACCATCTCGCGATGGACCTCGTCGACGCTGCAGCCGCATATGCTGTCGTGCGGATGGTTTTGCATGAGCGTCTTCCACGCGTAGGTCAGCAGGTGATGCGGGTAGGCTTCGCCGACGCCGTGCGCGATCGCGGCGAGCGGCTCCGCCACCCGCTCCAGCAGCGCTTGCCCCAACTGGTTCATCTGCTTGAGGTACACCCGCGCGGAGGCGGTGTTGACGAGCGTCGACCAGCCGTCGGTGCGCTGGCTGCGCAGCTCTCCCTTGACGACCGAGAGGTTATCGCCAAGCGACTGCCTGACCGACGCCAGATAGTCCTCGAAGCTCGAATGCACGAACTTCGTGTCCGGATACAGCTCGCGGGCGACGCGAATCGCCTCGGGCAGGTCCGTCTGGATCGGCTGGTGGTCGCAGCCGTTCATATAAAGCAGCTGGCCAGTCGACGCGTAGCGCTCCGCATCCGCCAGCTTGCGGTCCCAGTAGGCCTTCGCTTCGGCCGCGTCGACAGGCACTTCGTTTCCGTTGCTGTACCAGTTGGCGAACAGAATGCCGAGCACCCGCGACCCGTCCGGCCCTTCCCAGATCAGCTCGGAAAACGACGATTCGTACTCCGAATCAGCCACCGTGTTGTTGAAGCCCGTCGGCTTCACGCCGCGTCCGAACACGGCGTTGTCGATATCCGCCTGCTTCATGATCTGCGGCGCCTGGCCGATGTTGCCGAACGTGTCGGGGAAGTAGCCCACCTTCGAGATCGTCCCGTACCGCGCGGCGTCGCGATGCCCGATGAGCAGGTTGCGCAGGTTGGCCTCGCCGCTCGTCAGGAACGCATCCTGCAGAATGTACCAGGGTCCGATATGAATCCGGCCTTCGCGGATCAGCTTCTCCAGCCGCTCCCGGCGCTCCGGACGCACCTGGAGGTAGTCCTCCAGGATAATCGTCTGGCCGTCGAGGAAAAAGCTGCGGTACTCCCCGTCTCGCTCCAGCGTGTCCATCAGCGTATCCATCAATCGGATCAGCCGGACGTGATGCTTTTCATAGGGTAAATACCATTCGCGATCCCAGTGGGTGTGCGAGATGATATGGGCGGTTCTTTTTTGCTCCAAAATGATTCTCTCCTCTCCAAACGCGTCAAGCGCCGATGTCTGTGTCCACATTCGTCTCGCCCGGGCGATAAACGGCGTACACACGGCCCTCCGGATCGACCGCAAACAGCACCGAGCGCTCGCGCTCCAGCAGGAACGAATAAGTCGCTCCGGTCGAAGCATCCTTCACCCGGACCGGCGTATCGTACGCATACTCCGAAACGAATACGAACAGCGCGCCTTCCGCAAAAGAAAGCTTGCGGCCATAGACGCCCGGCAGATCGCCGCCCTCCAGCCACTCGAGCGCAGGCGTATAGCCTGCCGTCTCCAGCGCATGCGCGTACAGCGCCGCGACCGGCTCGCTGCGTTCGTTGAGCTCGACCGGCAGCGGGCACCAGAGAATGCGGCCGCTGCCGCAAGGCACCTCGACTACCGCATCCGCATGGCGGCCGGCGTCGTCCGCCGGCACTTCCTTGGCGACCTCCGCGATGCGCCGGCTGCCGTAGCTGACCGCGTAACGCTTGCCGCCGACTTCCAGCCGTTCCTCGCGCACGACGTTGGCAGGCACACGCTCGCCCAGCACCGACGCGAGCCGGTCCGTATGCCGCCAATAAGCGTCGAGGCCCGCAGGTCCGGTGACGAGCAGCGTCGCGCCCGTCCGGCCGACGATGTCCATCAGCTCCGCATATGCAGCATCGTCCACATTGTGCGCGGACGGCAGCGCGATCAGCTTGGCCGGATCGTCCAACAGGGGCTTCAGGTCGTACTCGGACACGCCGCGGAACGGCACGTTCAGCTCATACGACAGCACGCGGGTCAGCTTCGTCGTGGCGTCGAAGGCCAGCTTGCGGTTGGACAGGTCGTTCGAATACGGGAAGACGACTGCCACGTCTTCGAGCCCGCGTCCGCTGAACAGATCGCGCGAAGCTTCGATGAACGCGCCAAAATCGTACGAGACGTCCGCCTCGGGCTTCTCCGTGCCGTCCGCGCGCAGTGCGCCGATATGGGATTCGTTCGCGTTGTCCATATAGAAGTTCGTATTCCAAATCCAGTGAATCGCGCCTGCGCCGCCCGCCGCGAATGCATAGGCGTACTTGCGCTCCAGCAGCGATTTCAACTCTTGCTCCGAGCGCTTCGCCAGCCCCTCCGGCGTTTCCACGTACATGATGCCGGTCTCTTGCACGACGTTCGGCTTGTCCGCCGTCTTGGCGAAGACGCCGTCCCACAGCAACTGGTCGTTCAGCCACCAGGAATGCACCGTCGTGTAGTCGACTTCTTCTCCGTAGAAAAACGGAGAAGGCCGCTGCGCGCCGAGCGCCTCGTCCTGGCCGACGGTCACGAGATGGTCCGGGCAAAGATCCTTGATCGTCGCCACGAGCTCACGCGCCCACCGGTTGTGCATGTCCATCGAGAACAGCGCGTAATCAAGCCAGCGCGTTCCCTTTTTCCCGCTATGCATGTCCTGCACATCGAAGTTGATCTGCTCGGCCTCGGGGATCGCCGCCGACGCGAAGTCCGGCAGCTCGCCGGGCGTCATGCTCCAGCGCTCGCGCAGCCGGTCGATCGTGCCGTGACGGCGTTCCAGCCAGTCGGTAAAAGCCGCCTTTTCGAACGAATCGCGGCTCGAGCGCGGACCGTTCGAGAAGATTCGCTCGGGATCGAACATCGACGGCTCGTTGATTAGATCCCAGTCGACGTGCTTCGTCTCCCGGTGACGACCGACGATCGAGCGGATGAACCGCTTCTGCGCTTCCACGCTGCGGGGATCCAGGTACGGGTTAACGCCTTCCCAGGTCTCCGGCGTGAACGAGAAGAAGGTAAAGGTGATCTGCAGTCCGTGCTTTTTGGCGGTCAACAAAAACGCGTCGATCGCGCGGAGCGCGTCCTCCGAGACATGGCCGTCAACCTGCATAATATTGCGGTACGCCGTCCAGATGCCCGTACGGATCCAGTTGATGCCGGCGCGCCGCATCTGCGCCATGTCGCGGTCCCATACCGATACGTTCGGGAGGAACAGGAACTTGCGCGCGACGTCGCTCGTCATGTACGTCATGCCGACGATCGGCAGCGGACGCCCGTCCTGCTCGAAGTAGTCGCGCCCCGCCCGGATCGGCGTGCCTTCGGCCAGCAAAGCCGGATCCGCGCCCCAGAAGCCTTGGCGGAGATAACGGACTTCGCCATCCTCAGACTCGGCCCGGCAGGACACCCGGTAGAAGCCGCTTTGGACGTCCTGCGGCACCGGAATCCGCCATAGATCCAGTTCCCGGCCCACCTTCTCGCTAAGCGTCAGACGGAACGGTTGTTCCCCGCCGTCTTGGCCCTTCGCCTCTCGATCGACCCGCAGGTCGAACGTCCACTTCGACTTCCGGCGATCGGCCGCACCGACAGTCTCGCCGCCTGCAGGGCCGCCGCGTCCGAGCGCCTGCGCCTGCAGCGTCAGCAGCGGACGCTCGTGCGCTTCATAGACCGCGTAGCTTGGCTTCAGCCACAGCTCGGTCACGCCGCGCGCGCAGAACCACGCCCAGCCTGCGAGCGCCGCCCAACCGCCGCGAGAGGCGAAAGCGTCGCCGAGCGGCTGGTTCACGAACAGCCAGCGGCTTCCGGCGAAGTCGCCCTTGGTGTTTTCCCACAGGACGACCGGCGCGGACCGCTCGCGTCCGTCGGCCGACATGCCCTTGAGCAGCGCGTATACGTGCGCGTCCATCGGTCCTGCCGAGCCCATCTGATGCGGCAGGTCGCTGGACTTTGTCACGTGCGGCACAAGGTTCCACGTATCGGCGACGTCAAGCAATGCTTCCTGTCCCGCGAACAGCGGGATGTCGGCATGCGAAGCGTGCCGCGCCACCGGCTCGGCGGACACCCGTAGCATCTCGTGAATGCGAAGCTGGCGATGATAAGCCGTTTGCTCGGCTTCGACATGCCAGGCGCCGTTCTCGCGGCGAACCGGCTTGCGGAACGGCGCGCCGCCCGCGCTGAGCAGCCCGCCCCCGCGCTTCAGGTACGCGAGGATGTCCTCCCACGCGCTGACGGGAAAATAAGGCGCATGGAGCGATACGAAGCTGCCGCCGTCTGCCCGACGCAGCCGCTCGCCCAATTCCTCCGCGTTCGCCACTTCGCCGATCAGCCGCGCTTCCGCTTCAGACAACGCCGGCGCGCCCGGAAATGCAGGGTCGTAGAAAACGATAATTTTCGAAGAGTCCCTATTCAAGGCAGCCTTCTCCATCGAATCCTTCTCCATTGCACGCTTATCCATCGAGCAAGCCATCCTTCATCGCGCGGTAGACGAGCTGAGAGAACAGGCTGTTCGACCAGGCGAACCACTTGCGCGTGAACACGGCCGGATCGTCGGCGTGGAAGCCCTCGTGCATGAACCCGGTGTCCCCGTCCGTCGCTTCGAGCATCGCGATCATCTCAAGCTTCTCCTCGGCGGTCGATGCCGTGATGCCCTGCATGGACAGCGCCATGTGCCAGATGTAGTCCGGCGGCGTATGCGGGCTGCCGATGCCGCGCGCGACTTTGCCCTCGTAGTAGAACGGATTTTCCTTGCTCAGCGCGAAGCGGCGCGTGTTCTGGTAGATCGGATCGTCCGCAGAAACGTAACCAAGGTAAGGGATGGACATGAGGCCCGGCGTGCCCGCGTCGTCCATCAGGCAGTAGTTGCCGTAGCCATCCGTTTCGTAGGCGTAGATCGGCCCGAACTCGGGGTGGCGGTAGATGCCGTACAGCTGAATGCCGTGGTCGATGTCGGCTTCGAGCGCCTTTAACTCGGCCAGCAGCGCCATGTCGCGGAACACCCACTCGGCGAACTCCTGCATGTGGCGCAGCGCTACGACGGCGAACATGTTGCCAGGGATGTTGTAGTGGAAATCGCAGGCATCGTCGCTCGAGCGGAAACCGGACCAGACCATGCCCGTGTAGTTGACCGGCATGCCCATGCCGCCGTTGCGCAGGGAATCCGTCGGGATGCCGTTGTTGCGCGTGAAGCGGTACGGAGACAGTTCGAAGTGGCGCTGCTCGGTCTTGAACAGGTCGACGATCAGGCGCATCGCCTGCTTGAAGCCCGCGTCGAATACGTCCGCACGCCCGGTTTCCTTCCAGTACAGGTAGGCTAGGCGCATCGAGAAGCACAGCGAGTCGATCTCGAACTTGCGCTCCCACACCCACGGCGACATCTCGGTGACGTCGGTCGTATTCCAGTGCCAGTCGTTGGCGGATTCGTTAAACGCGTTCGCGTACGGGTCGATCTGGATGTACGCAATGTGTCGGCGAATGAGGCCCGCGATGATGCGCTGCAGGTCCGCGTCGTCCTTGGCCAGCGGCACGTAGTGGACAACCTGCTCGACGGAATCCCGCAGCCAGGAAGCTGGAATGTCGCCGGTAATGACGAACGTCGTGCCGTCGTCGAGCAGCTTGGTCGTCGTCTCCAAGGTGTTCGGGAAGCAGTTTTTAAAAAGCTGAAGCAGCTTCGGACGGTGCGCGAGACGCTGCTCGGCTTCGGCGAGCACGTCCAGCACGGCCGCCGGCAGCGTCAGCTTCGGCATCGCGATCTGTGGCAATCTGAATTGTTCCATGGCAGGCAAGACCCCGCTTCTATTGTGATTTACGAGCTAAATTAACGTTATAAAGCATTACCGCCGGACCGTAAACCACCGATCCGACCGAGCTTACATGCTTTCGTCGAGTTAGACGCCGATGCAGCGCGATCCCGTTGCTTACCTCTAGACATCTCGGAGCGAACGGCGGCGTGTGTTAGCGGCATTTGGTGCCGCTACGGGACTTCGATCGGCATGATGGCGTCTGTTAGCGGCATTCCGTGCCGCTAACGAGGTCGAAACGTCGCGGTCGCTTGTGATAGCGGCAATTCGTGCCGCTATGGGACTTCGATCGGCATGATGGCATCCCTTAAAGGCATTTCGTGCCGCTATGGGCGCTTGATCGGCATGATGGGCATCCGTTAAGGGCATTCCGTGCCGCTAACGAACCTGGAAGCGGCGCGGTTGCTTGTGATAGCGGCATTCCTTGCCGCTATAAGCGCTCGGGCATACCGTCTTCCACTAATATAAGACGCTGGCACACCGCTATTCCGCCTCGCACCGCCGATTCCAACGAAATAAGACGCTGACACATCGTTATTCCGCCGCGATCCGCCGATTTCAACGAAATAAGACGCTGGCACATCGTTATTCCGCCGCGATCCGCCGATTTCAACGAAATAAGACGCTGGCACATCGTTATTCCGCCTCGTACCGCCGATTCCAACGCATCGCTATTACGTCACGAACCGCCCATCTCGCCACGCTAAATTAGCGATTTAAAAGCTTAACGGTCTTAATCTCAAACGGCGCGAACGACAGCGCGATCCGGCCGTTCTCGGCCGCAAGCGCCTCTCCGTTCGCCTCGAGCGCATTCGAGAGCACGGCGCGCGCGAACGGACGCGGCCAGTTCAGCTCCGCGCGGCCACGGCCGCCGGAAGATTCGTACATACGCAGCACGATGCCGTCGCCGTCCTCGGCGGGCTTGACCGAGTCGAGCACGACATGCTCGCTCTCGAACGACAGCAGCGCCCCGGTTGCCGGGAGCGTACCGCTCTGACGGTCCGCCGAGACAATGATTTCCTCCGCGTTGAGCTCTGCCGCGCGGCGCGCCGTATGCGCGGTCCGCCAGTCGCCCTCGTGCGGATAGAGCGAATACGTGAATTCATGCTCGCCCAAATCGGCGGTGACGTCCGGCCACTTGGGGGCGCGGAGCAGGGACAGGCGAATCGTCGTGCCTTGAACGTCGTAGCCGTATTTGCAGTCGTTCAGCAGGCTGACGCCGTAGCCGTGCTCCGACACGTCGACGAACCGGTGGCCGCAAACCTCGTATTGGGCCTGCTCCCAGCTTGTGTTGCGATGCGTCGGACGTTCGAGCGCGCCGTACGGAATCTCGTACGTCGCCTTGCTCGCCACGACGTCGATCGGGAAGCCGACCTTCAGCAGCTTGTGCGCCTCGTTCCAGACGACGAAGGTGCGGAAGTCGATGCGCCGGTCGCCATGGTAGAATACGACGTCCTGGCTGATCTCCGACTGATGGAGCCGCCAGCGAAAGCGCAGAATGTCCATCGTCTCGCCCTGCAGCACGACGCACTTCTCCAGCAGCACGGCCTCTCCGGCCGGCTGCAGCTCGTAGCGCTCGTCGATATCCCAGGCGTCCCACAGCGTCGGACGGTCGTGGTAGAAGCCGAAGCGGTTCGCGGCTTCGCCGTCCTTGACGATCTCCCGTCCGGCCGCCTTGTCGAACAGGCTGACGATCTCGCCCCGCGCATTGAACCGGACGCGGTAAGCTCCGGTTTCCCAGCTGTCGCCAAGCGTGCGAGCCCTGGCGTCCGCAGCGGCAGCGCCCGCCTCGTTCTGCTCGCGCAGCCAGATTGTCTTATAGCCGAACGCCGGCACCGCCGGCACGCGCACGGCCAGACGATCTTCGCCGACCGAATCGGCGTTCAAACGGATGCCGTCCACGTCATAAGCGGCAAGCCCGCCCGCGGACAACCCTTCTGCCGCCAGCTCAGCCTGCACGTCCCGCGCCCAGCCAAGTCCGTTAAATACAACATAAGGCACGCCTTCGCCGGCCGTCGTATCCACCCCGCCGACGAGCGCCGGCAGAATCGCGCGCAGGCTCGTGCGTCCTTTTTCGAAAATCGTCCCATATTCCTTCTCCGACGTCACATACGCTTCTGTAATCGCCGATCCCGGGATGATGTCGTGGAACTGATTGAGCAGGATCAGCTTCCAGCCTTCATGCAGGTCGCCGCGCAGCCTTCCGTCCAGTCCCGCGTCCAGCCGAGGCAGCGCGAGCGCATGCCACAGCTCGGCCTCGCGATACAGCACCTCGGCCTTGCGGTTAGCGCGCTTGTTGCGGCCGTGGGTCGTGTACGTGCCGCGGTGCAGCTCAAGATACAGATCGCCGTGCCATTCCGGCACGTCTTCCCGTTTCTCCTCCGCGCCCGCGAAGAAATCGGCGGCCGTGCTGTGCTTGCTCGCCGGCTGCCCGACCATCAGTTCCGCAAGATCGACGTACTCGAGCATCTCGCGCGTCACGCCGCCGCCCCCGTCACCGTGCCCATACAGCAGCATCTGCTCGGGATAAACATCCTTTTGCCGGTACGATTGCCAGTGCTCGTGGATATCCTTGGGCGTCGTGTGTTCGTTGATGCCGTGGTTCAGATACGACAGCATCGGCGTGCCGTCGATGCCGACCCAGCGGAAAAGGTCGTAAGGGAACACGTTCGTATCGTTCCAGTTGAGCTTGGTCGTCATGAAGTAGCGGACGCCGCCGTGCTTCAGAATCTGAGGCAGCGACGCGCAGTAGCCGAATGTATCCGGCAGCCACTCGATGTGGGAGACGCGCCCGAACTCCTCTTGGTAGAAACGCTGGCCATACAGCATCTGCCGCATAAGCGACTCCCCACTCGGAATGTTCAAGTCGGGCTCGACGTACATACCCCCGACAAGCTCCCAGCGGCCCTCGGCGATCCGCGACTTCACCCGCCCATAAAGCTCCGGATCGTTGTTCTTCAAAAACTCGAACAGCAGCGGCTGGCTCTGGGCGTACCGGAAGTCCGGATATTCGCGCATGAGCGCGTCGACCGTCGAGAACGTCCGGCTCGTCTTGCGCACGGTCTCCCGCACCGGCCACAGCCAGGCGACGTCGATATGCGACTGTCCGACCATGTGCTGGACGCCTTCGGCGTTGCCGCCGATCGCGCGAACCTCGTCCGCCAGCTGCGCCTCAATTCCCGCAACCAACGCGCCCTCGCGAATATCCCCATCGCTCAGGGACACATACGCGTCCATCGCGCGAAGCAGCGCTTCAAGCAGCCGCGCCTTGCGGAAGTCCGTATCCGGCAGCAGCACGGCCGCATCGCGCACGACCGTTGCGGCGTACAGGAGCCGTTGCACCGGGCCATTCGCCAGCACCAGCTCGCTGCGGATCGCGGTGATCGGCGGCTGGATGACCGCCTGCCGGTTGAGCGGGTCGACCGGCTCCGGGATCGGGTCGTACAGCTCGATCTCCAGCTCGGGCGACGTGCCGATGCGAGCGGCATCGAGCGTTACGAACGTATGGTTGCGATCAAGCCCTTGAAACGAAGCGCCGTTGACGCGGAGCAACCCCTCGCCGCCGGATTCGAATATGAGCCCGACGTTACCGCCCGACGCGATCCAGTCTCCGGGCAGCTCCAGCTTTTTGCGAAAAAAGTAAGTGTTCCCCTGCTTGCTCGGAAACGGGGCAAGTCCCTCCGTCTTATAGGGAGCGCTCTCCTCATACTGCCCCGGCAGCACGTAGGTCGCCCGGTCGATCGCCCAATCGCTCACTTCCGCTCGTTCCAGCCATTGTGCCTCGGACAGCTCGCGAAGGAAGCGGCGCAGACGTTCCAGAATGTCTTTTGCGTTCATCGGTTTCCGTCCTCCTTGACGAGCAGATCGGCTGCCAGCGTGTCGGCCGAATGCCGCCCGACCAGCACCTTGAACCATCCCGCTTCGACGACCCGCTCGTAAGCCGGGCCTACGTATTCAAGCTGTTCTCTCCCTACCCGAAACTGCACGGTACGCGTTTCTCCCGGCGCCAGTCCGATTTTCTCGAAGCCTTTCAGCTCCAACGCAGGCCGCGTGACCGCGCTCGCGACATCGGATATATACAACTGCACGACCTCGGAACCGGCGACGCCGCCCGCGTTGGTCACATCAACGGAGACGATCGCTTCTCCATCGGGTCCGATCGCGGCGGGCGTCACCGCCAGGTTCGCGTATTCGTAGTTCGTATAGCTGAGTCCGTAGCCAAACGGATACAACGGCTTCGAATCGCTCTCCAGATAACGCTTGCCCCGCGAGCGCTTGCCGTTGTAATACACGGGCAACTGCCCGACATCTCTCGGAATCGATACCGTTAAGCGCCCGGACGGATTCACGTCTCCGAACAGGATGTCGGCAATCGCATGCCCGCCCTCCTGCCCAGGATACCATGCCTCGAGGATCGCGTCCGCATTCGCGTCGATCCAAGGCTCCGCGATCGGCCGGCCGTTAATGTAGACGACCACGAGTCGCTTGCCCAGCTTATGAACTTCCTGGATCAGCTCCAGCTGTACGCCGGAGAGACGCAGCGACATGCGGTCGATGCCTTCGCCGCAGTCCATGTCGTTCCAGGCGTCCTCGGTCACCTTAGACGCTCCGGTCCGCAGGTCGATCGTGCCGTCGCCGAAGTCCCGCGCGCTGGAGCCGCCGACGACCATGACGACGGTGTCCGCCTGCCGCACAATCTCGAGCGCGACCGGGAAGCCGTCCCGGTCTTCGCCGCGGATCCGGCAGCCCGGCGCATACAGCACGCGCTCCTCGCCCAGCTTAGCGCGAATGCCAGCGAGCACCGTGGCGACCTTGTCCGCAGGCTGGGGCGACGTATAGTCGCCCAACTGGTTGTAGCCGAGGTCGGCGTTCGGGCCGATGACAGCGACCATGCCGCCCGCAGCATCCAGCGGCAGCGCGCCGCCCTCGTTCTTCAGCAGCACGACGCCTTCGGCCGCCAGCTGCCGCGCCAGTGCGACATGCGCATCCGCGCCGATCGCGTAGGCGGCGAGCTGCGCATCGACGTAAGGCCGCTCGAACAGGCCGAGCTTGAACTTGAGCGCCAGGACGCGTTCGACCGCGCGGTCGAGCGCCGCCTCGTTCAGCTTGCCCTCGCCAAGCGCCTGCAGCAGGTACTTCCCGAACATTTCGCCCGACATCTCTATATCGATGCCGGCTTCGA
Organism: Cohnella sp. GCM10020058; assembly: GCF_042683485.1. Taxonomy (NCBI): domain Bacteria; kingdom Bacillati; phylum Bacillota; class Bacilli; order Caryophanales; family Paenibacillaceae; genus Cohnella; species Cohnella sp. GCM10020058. The sequence continues at coordinate 52,605 of NZ_JBHUJV010000024.1, read as the reverse complement.
GCGCCCGGACCGCGGCTTCCATGCCGTCTTCCGCCGTGTCATGACCCGCCGCGAGCATATCGATCGCGCCGCAGTCGGTGATGATCATGCCGTCGAAGCCCCAGTCCCGGACCAGCACCTCTTCCAGCAGCTTCGCGTTGGTCGTGCAAGGAACGCCGTCGATCTCGTTGTAGGCCGGCATGATCGACGCCGCGCCTGCCTCCACCGCCTTGCGGAACGGATGCAGGTCGACCTCGAGCAGCTCGCGCCAGCCCATATGGACGGGACCGGCATTACGGCCGCCCTCCGAGCTGCCGTAGCCGACGAAGTGCTTCAGCGTCACGGCGACACTGTCCGGCGCGTCAAGACGTTCGCCCTGCATGCCCTCGACCGCGGCGACCGCCAGCTCGCCCACAAGATAAGGATCCTCGCCGAAGCACTCTTCCGTCCGCCCCCACCGCGGATCGCGTACAATGTCCAGCACCGGCGAATACGTGACCGCGCCGCCCTGGGCGCGCGTCTCCTTCGCCACCGCGCGGCACATCTCGCGGTACAGGTCGACGTTCCATGCGCTGCCGATCGACAGCGGCACGGGGAAGACCGTCGCGCCGATCGCCATATGGCCGTGCGAGCACTCCTCGCCGATGAGCAGCGGGATGCCGAGACGCGAGTTCTCGATCGCATAGCGCTGGATCTCGTTGATCGCCTCCGCGCCGCGCACGGGCGACAGCCCCGTCTCCAGCGTGACGCCGGTCCACGGGTCCGCGCGCAGCGTGCCGTACAGCGAGCCCACGCCGCCTCGCGCGACCTGATCCTTGAACGTCTCCTTCAGGACGACGTTTCCGTCTTTATGCTCATAGGCCTGCCAGCCGAACGGCTGCACGAGCTGGCCGACCTTTTCTTCCGCCGTCATCTGCCGAAGCAGCAGCTCCGCGCGTACGCGGGGCGGCTTCGACGGGTCCTTGTAATCCATCTTTTCACATCCCGCTTATTGGTTGAATCCCGCTTATTCCATCACGCAGATCACGTTATTCCTTCACACAGATCACGTTGCCCTTCAAGCGGATCCCGCTTATTCTTTAACGCCCCCGACCGTCAGACCCTGAACGAAGTAACGCTGGAAAAACGGATAAGCGAAAATGATCGGCACCGTCGCCAGCACGACCATGGCCATGCGGGCCGTATCCTGCGGCATCGACTGCAGCACCTCGAGGCTGATGGAGCCGTTCGCCGAATTTTGCTGGATGAACTGCATGCTCGATTCGATCCGCATCAGCATCGCCTGCAGCGGCACCTTGTTCGGATCGTCGATGTACAGCAGCGCGTTAAACCAGTCGTTCCAGTAGCCTAGCGTACTGAACAAACCGATCGTGGCGAGGCCCGGCAGCGACAGCGGCAGCACGATCTGGGTGAAGATGCGGAATTCGCCGGCGCCGTCGATCTTGCCGGACTCGACGATGGCGTCTGGGATGCCGGTGATGTAGAACGTCCGCAGGATCATGATATAGAAGGCATTGAGCGCGAGTGGCAGGATGAGCGCCCAGATGCTGTCCTTCAGGCCGAGCAGCTGCGTCACGACGATATAAGTCGGAATCATGCCGCCGCTGAACAGCATCGTGAAGATCGCGAACAGGGAGAAAAAGCGGCGGTACGCAAAGCTGCGGCGCGATACCGCGTAAGCATACAGCGAGATCAGCAGCAAGCTGACGACCGTACCGATGACCGTTACGAGGATCGTGACTCCGTAGGAGCGCAGCAGCGTATCGCCGGTTTTGAATATATATTGATAAGCATCCAGGCTCCAGGCCTTGGGAATGATGCGATACCCGTCCGTCGCCAGCGTCTTCTCCTCGGTGAAGGAGATGATGACGACGAACACGAACGGAAACACGCACAGAAAAGCGAATATGCCGGCGATCAGGTTGAACACGATGTTCCAGCCCGGCGATGCCTGGTGGAAGTTGCGTTTCTTTCTCATCACGTTGGGCACCGGATATGCCCTCCTTTCGATTCAGGAATTTAGAACAGCGCGCTGTCCTTGTCGACCTTGCGTACCACGTAGTTGGACACCATGACGAGCACGAAGCCGACGACGGACTGATACAGGCCCGCTGCGGTGCTCATGCCGATCTCGCCGGTCGTCTTGAGGCCACGGTACACATACGTGTCGATAACGTTTGTCACGGAGTAGAGCGTGCCCGAGTCGCGCGGCACCTGATAGAACAGGCCGAAGTCGGCGTAGAAGATCTTGCCCACGGCGAGTAGCGTCATGATGATAATGATCGGCTTGAGCATCGGCAGCGTGATGTTGCGTACTTGCTGCATCTTGCTGGCGCCGTCGATCATCGCGGCTTCGTACAGCGAACGGTCGATGCCGAGGATGGAAGCCAGATAGACGACGCTGCTGTAGCCGATCGATTTCCACAAGTAGACCAGCACCAGGATATAAGGCCAGACCTTCGGATCGTTGTACCACTGCATGCGGTCGACGCCGAAGTATTCGAGCGTATGGTTAAGCAGCCCGCGGTCCATGCTCAGGAAGCTGAACGCGAAGTAGCCGACGATGACCCACGACAGGAAGTAGGGAAGGAACATGCCTGTCTGATACAGCTTGGCCAGCTTCTTGTTCGCCAGCTCCGACAGGAGAATGGCCAGGGCGACGGAGAATACGAGGCCAAGAACGATAAACGCAATATTGTAAAGCAGCGTGTTGCGGGTAATCGACCACGCGGCGTCCGTGCTGAAGAGAAATTTGAAGTTTTCCCATCCGACGTTTTTGCTGTGGATGAGGCTGTACCAGAAGCCGTGGCGGCTGAAGCGGTATTCCTTGAACGCGGCGATCGTGCCTACGAGCGGCAGATAAGAAAAGAAAAGGAACCAGATGGCGCCGGGAAGCACCATGAGCAGCATAACCTTGTTGCGGTTGAACGAGCGGAAAAAGGATCCGACCATGTTCGCCAATCCCTCCTATGGTCTTTTGTGAATACGACAAAAAATAACGAAAGATCGGGCGAATTGCTCACCCGCCCGATCTCGCGATTTACGTTGCGAATATTATGCTTTGTTGGCGGCGACCCAAGCGTCGAGCTGGGTTTGCGCTTCGGCGATGACCTTGTCGAGGCCGGCCGATTTGAACTGTTCGATCGCCTTCGGCAGATACGTGGCCGGGTCGACCGTACCGGTCATCAGCGACGCCCAGAATTGCTCCTTGACGTTCTGGATGGCCGTCATCTGGGTGGATACCTTCGTGCTGTCGAAGTTGAAGCCCAGGATCGGGGAAGCTTTGCCTTCCGCGTTGAATTTCTTGAATTGCTCCCACTTGTCGTCCGGATCGTTCTCGTTCAGGTAGAGCAGCATGTTGTTGCCCAGCGAGTACGAAGGCATGTTGTAGTTCTGGGAAGCGTCGAGGTTCTTCATGTGCTTGTCGTCGATCTTCTCGTAGTGCGTGCCTTCGATGCCGGAGTCGACCATGTTGCGGAGGACCGGATCGGTATTGAGCAGGTTCAGGAATTCCATTGCCTTGTCCGGGTGCTCGGAGTTGGCCGAGATCGCCATGATCGAGCCTTGTACCGACGTGTTCGTGATCACGGCGTCGCTGGCAGGCGTCGAAGTGATCGGATAGCCGTTGGAAGCCGACCAGGAGGTCTCTGCAAGCGGCTGGGTCTGCGCGCGGTCGAGCAGCCATTTGCCGGAAGTCATCAGGTCTTGCGTCGAGCCGGTCGTCGCGGCTTCAGGCGCGACATAGCCCGCTTGGTAGTACTTGTGCATCGTGTTCAGCGCTTGCTTCATCTCGTCCGTCTCGAGGATGTCGACGACCTTCAGCTCCGTACCGTCGAGCTTGACGGCCATCGGCATGTTCGTCACGAGATAGTCGTAAGGCACGTAAGGCACGTAGTTCTTGTCCATCGCGAACGGCGTGATCGACGGCTCCTGCGCCTTGATCGTCTTCAGCAGCGGCTCGAGGCTGTCCAGCGTGCGGACGCCGGACGTGTCCAGCTTGTACTTTTCCACGAGGTTCTGGTTGAAGCGCCATACTTCGAGCTGCGGGAGCTCCTTGTTCGCCGGGATGCCGTAGTTGTGGCCGTCGACCTTGGAGCCGCTCAGGAAGCCCGGATCGATCGTATCCTTGATGCCTTGACCGTACTTGTCCAGCAATTCGTCGAGCTCGAGGAACGCGCCTTTACGGGCGTTCTGCACATAGTCGAAGCCGCCTGCCGAGGTGAACATAATATCCATCGGCTCGCCCGATGCGACCAGTACCTGCATCTTCTGCGTGTAGTCGCCCCAGTCGATCATTTTCATTTTGATCGTGGCGTTGATCTTCTCCTTGGTGTACTTGCTGACTTCCGCCATGACGGTGTCGACATCCTTCTGCGGGGTGCCGATCGTGTACCAGATCAGCTCGACCGGCTTGTCGGAAGCGCTGTCCGATTTGGCGTCGTTGCCGCCGCATGCGCTCAGCGCAAGCGATAGCGCGGTTACGGTCGCCGCGGCCGTCAGGCCGGTTTTTCTAGTCATTTTACTCATGTTTCTAGTGCCCTCCCTTATTTCGATTCCCTCAAGCAACAATTCAACTTTAATTCATGAAAGCAGTTTCAAATAGAACACAAACCTAATAAATCATGTTCAAAATAAAGAAAGGACTGCGCGGCTGGCAGTCCGGAGGATATTATTGGCTCGATTGGCGTCAATGCAGGCCTTTGAATTCGGTCGGAGAGATGCCGACGTACTTCTTGAATTGCTTGTAAAAGTACCCCGTCTCCCAATAGCCCGCCTGGCGAGCGATATCGTGCACCTTTAGCGTGGAGGACTTCAGCAGCTTCTTGGCCTGCTCGATCCGGTATTTGTTGATGTACTCCGTGAAGCTCTCGCCCGTCTCCTTCTGGAACAACTGCCCCAGGTATACCGGGTGAATGTGGTACCGCGCGCCGAGCTGCTTCAAGGACAATTCGTCCGCGTAGTGACGGTGGATCTCCTCGAGCACCTGCAGCACGACCGGGCTGCGGCTGTCCTTCACCAGGGAATCCACGCAGCGCTCCGCGACGGATCGAAGCGCCCTGACGAGCTCCGGATAGTCCGAAGCCGCGTTCACCTGCGCAAAACCCTGCGAGAACATCTCCGTCTCGTCAGAATGCTTGATCGCCTTCAGCTCCATCTTGAAGCGGACGATCAGCTCCACCGCCACTTCGAGCAGATAGGACGGCGTGACGCCTTCCCGGCGCCTTAGCCGCTCGAGATCGGCTTCGACGGCCGTCGCCAGGCCTTCCTTGTCTCTGGCGACGAGCAGCTTGCGGCAAGCCTCCCAATCGATCGGGAACTCGGACGACTCCGCTTCCTTGAACGGCTCCGTCTCCGCATAGTCTATCCATTCGCGCTCCGGATAGATCATGAAATATTCCTGCGCCTTCTTCGCCTCGCCGTAGCTGGACGCGATCGCCGTCCGCAGCGGATGCACACCGCCGAGCGACAGCCTCGCCGATTCGCCCGGGCTGCCTTTTTCGAGCAGCGGCAGTACGCGGCGGACCAGCTCCACCTTCCCCGCCTCCTCTTCGGAAGGAAGGCCGGCCACGATGACGACGTCTCCGTCCATGTCGCGGAAAGGATACACCGAGGCGCTCCCCTCGAATGCTCGGGCGACGCGCTCGAACGTTGCTTCCTGCGCTTCGGAGCCGGCGGACGGGAGCCTCAGCAGGGCGATGACGCCGTAGGGATCCGTCAACGAGATATTCAGAAGGCCCGCACGCTCGTTGAACTCCGCCTCCGAGATCCGGCCGCCGATCCACCGATACAGCGTGTTGTCCTTCATGATCTGAACGTCGTACGGCGACAGCAGCGCGTCCGTATGGACGCTGTTCAGCTTCTCGACGGCGTTGCTCAGCGTATCGTGCAGCTCCTTGACGTTGATCGGCTTGAGCAGGTAGTTCTCGATGCCGAGGCGCATGCCTTCCTTCAAGTAATCGAATTCGTTGAACCCGCTCAGAATGATCGCCTTCAGGTCGGGGCGGCTCTCGCGGGCGGCCCGGATCAGGTTCAGACCGTTCATGCGGGGCATCGAAATATCGGTGATCAGCAGGTCGACGGGCGTCTCCCCGATGCGGCGAAGCGCCTGCTCGCCATTCTCGGCGCTGCCGACGACTTCGAGACCGAAGGCCGGCCAGTCGATCGAGTCGATGAGGCCTTCGATGATGAACGGTTCGTCGTCCACGATAAATACCTTGTACATTTTCGCATCGTCCTCCTTCGGTCTTCGCCGTTTATCCCGCGTACGGGATGCCGATCGTTACCCGGGTTCCCTTCCCGGGCTCGCTCTCAAGCTCGATGCCATATTCCGGCCCGTACATCAGCTTCAGCCGCTCATGCACGCTTCTAAGCCCGAACGAGCCCTCGCGCTGCTCCGGATAGTCGAGCTCGGTCCGGATTTGCCGCAGGCGCTCCGGATCGATCGGAGCGCCGTTGTTGATCGCCCTAATCTGCAGCATACCGTCTTCGGCTGCGACCTCGATGACGATCCGGTTGTCGGTGCGATCGTTTTCCATGCCGTGCACGATATAATTTTCCACCACCGGTTGCAGCAGCATCTTCGGGATCACGACCGAAGCGTACGCAGGCGAGCAGTCGATCGCGTAAGAAAACCGGTCCTTGAACCGGATGCGGAAAAGCTCGAGGTACAGCCGGCACGTCTCCAGCTCCTCGCCGAGCGTGCAGTCCGCTCCTGCCCGGACCGAGTTGCGGAACAGCGCGGCCAGGCTGTAAATCATCTCCCCGACATCGCTCGCCCCCTGGGACATCGCCCGCATCCGGATCACTTCCAGCGTATTGTACAGGAAGTGCGGATTGACCCGCGCCTGAAGCGCGGCCAGCTCGGTCTGCTTGAGGCGGATCTCCGACTTGTACTCCCGGTCGATCGTCCGGTTCAGCTCCTCCACCATCTCGTTGAAGCTCTGGGAGATCTGCCCGAGCTCGTCCTCCCGGGCATCCTGCAGGCGAACGCTCAGATCGCCGCCTTCGACCTTCTTCATGAAGCGCACGATCTTGTTGGTCCGCTTCGCGATGTTGACGATGAGCAGGGACGGGATCAGGACCGCGAACGCGATGCAGACGGCGCCGATGAGCACGATTGCCCGTTTCAGCCCGGCATATGCCTGCGCGATCTCCGCCTTCGGCGCGATGCCCACGACCGTGTAGCCCGCCGCGTTCTGCGTCAGCCGCGAGATATAGGCCGGCTCTCCCGTATTGCCGGTGTCCTGGGAGCCGTTGACCTGGTCCATATACGGATAGGCTTGCCCGTAATACTTGCCGGACGAGTCGAACATGACGCTGCCGTCTTGGGTCAGGACGAGGATCGTGCCTTTGAAAGGCGACGAGACGCGCAGCAGCGCCTGGCGAACCATCTCGGAATCGAAATACACCATGAGCTGACCGACGCTTTTGAGCGTGCTTTTGTCGTTGATCTGGCTCCGCATCGCATAGAGCCGCGTATCCCATTGTCCGATCGCCTTGCGGATCCACACGTTCGGCGTCGAAGCGTTGGGACCCTCCAGCGACATGATGTCGGGAATGAAGGAGCGGGCGGCGTTCGTCTGGTACAGCTTCGGGTTTCCGGCGTATTTGTAAACGTACATGAGCTGCTGATCGGCGCTGTACAGAATCAGGTTGCGGATGTCGGAGTCGGTGCCGAGCTTGTTCCCGAAGTACTCGAGCGCATTGGCCGCGCTGGCGCTGCCGTTGGCGTAATTTTCGCCCAGCGTATATTGAATGTACTCCTGGTAAGAATGCCGCAGCAGGTAGGACACGTTGTCCGCCAGCAGGTTATTCCTGTAGATATCCTGCACGACATTCTGAACCCAATCGTACTTTTCTTCCATGTACAGGTTGACGCGATCCATCGCCTCGCGCTGATTGTTAAGCTGGCTCCGCACGATAGAGGCCGAGCTGAATTGGAACAAAAAATAAGAAAACGCGATGATCGTCAGATTGACAATGACGGTGAACACCAGAATGACTTTCACGAACAGATTGTTCTGAAAATAGTTCCGGTAAACCTTTTTGATTCGCACTTCGAAAGCTCCTCCGCAGTCTGGATGAACGGCTTTCATTATAGCATGAAACAAACAATCCCCGAGAAAACGGCCGTAAAGGCATCGTTCCCCGGGGATCGGTAGGTCATGCTATGTGCGCAGCCGCGGCGGGCTGAGCCGGGCTTACTTGAAGTTCTTCAGGTTGTAGAACGCCTTCTTGCCCGCGTATACGGCGGAGCCTGCGAGACGGTCTTCGATGCGAAGCAGTTGATTGTACTTCGCGACGCGGTCCGTACGGGACGGCGCGCCCGTCTTGATCTGGCCGGCATTGGTCGCGACCGCGATGTCGGCGATCGTGCTGTCTTCGGACTCGCCGGAGCGGTGGGAGATGACGGCCGTGTAGCCGGCAGTCTTTGCCATTTCGATTGCTTCGAACGTCTCGGTCAGGGAGCCGATTTGGTTGACCTTGACGAGGATCGAGTTGCCGATGCCTTGCTCGATGCCTCTCGACAGACGCTCGGTGTTGGTGACGAACAGGTCGTCGCCGACGAGCTGGATCTTATCGCCGAGCTTCTCGGTCAGCAGCTTCCAGCCTTCCCAGTCGTCTTCGGAGCAGCCGTCTTCGATCGTAATCAGCGGGTACTTGTCAACCCAGCTTGCGAGCAGGTCGACGAACTCGGCGGACGTGTAGGACTTGCCTTCGCCCTCGAGGTGGTACTTGCCGTCCTTGTAGAACTCGGTGGAAGCGACGTCCATGCCCAGGAACACGTCGACGCCCGGCTTGTAGCCGGCTTTTTCGATGGCTTCGATGATCGTGGACAGCGCTTCTTCGTTGGAGCCGAAGTTCGGCGCGAAGCCGCCTTCGTCGCCGACAGCCGTGTTCAGGCCCTTCGACTTGAGCACGCTCTTCAGCGAGTGGAAGATCTCGGCGCCCGTGCGGAGCGCTTCCTTGAAGGTAGGCGCGCCGACCGGCAGCACCATGAACTCTTGCACGTCGACGTTGTTGTCGGCGTGCGCGCCGCCGTTGACGATGTTCATCATCGGCACGGGCAGCGTCTTGGAGTTGAAGCCGCCGAGGTAAGCGTAGATCGGCAGGTCCAGCGCGTCGGCGGCAGCGCGCGCGACGGCGATGGAGACGGCCAGGATCGCGTTGGCGCCCAGCTTCGCCTTGTTCGGGGTGCCGTCGAGCTCGATCATCTTGCGGTCGATCGCGACTTGGTCGAGCGCGTCGTAGCCGATGATTTCCGGCGCGATGATGGAGTTGACGTTGTCGACGGCCTTCTCGACACCCTTGCCGAGGTAGCGGTCCTTGTCGCCGTCGCGAAGCTCAACGGCTTCGTAAGCGCCGGTGGATGCGCCGGACGGTACGATGGCGCTGCCGAACGCGCCGGATTCCAGGCGAACTTCTACTTCAACCGTCGGGTTGCCGCGGGAGTCCAGTACTTCGCGTGCATAGACGTCAGAGATAATCGTCATAGTGAGGGAACACTCCTTGGTTTGTGTTTAGTTGTAATAGGTTGTTGCCGATACCTGCGATGCCGGCTCGAGCGCAGTCTCGAGTTGGCGCTCAATCGCGAGCTGGAGCACGGCGGCAGGCGAACAATGGCTAGGCGCGCGAGCGTAGCGCTGCATCTGGTGGTCGCGCAGCTCCCCGCGCGAGCGCAGCGCTGCATCTGGTGGTCGCGCAGCTCTCCGCGCGAGCGTGGCGCTGCATCTGGCGGTTGCGCAGCTCCTCGCGCAAGGTGCGGCGGCGCGTGTCGGCTGTCAACCTCACAATAGTTGTCAAAAGGCAGTTATTTGCGCCGTGTGTGCGGAATCGAGACAAATAGTTGCTAAAAAGCAGCTAATTCCGTTGTTTCTGGACGATTGCCTCGAATTGGCGCAAATTAAATGCTTTTTAACCGTTATTTCGCACGAAAACGCCAGACGGGAGCGATTAGCTTCCAAAATGCAGCTATTTTATGCTGACTGGGAGACAACCGCAGCCTAAACACTACTCTGCCCTCAAGCTTCGCCGCGCAAGGCGTGAATTCCTGCCGTCGCCCGGACGCAGATTCGACGATCGGGCGATATCGGCAGGCGAAGGTGGCGATCCTGCCTGCCGTCGCCCGGACGCAGATTCGAAGACCGGGCGATATCTGCAGACGAAGATGGCGATCCCGCCTGCCGTCGCCCGTACGCAGATTCGACGAAAGGCGATATCTGCAGGCGAGGGGGGCGATCCCGCCCCCTCCTGCGAGAATTACTCGCCGAGCGGCGCGAGCAGCGTGCGGCCGGTCATCTCGGCCGGCTGCGGCAGCTCGAGCAGCGTCAGCAGCGTCGGCGCGACGTCGGCCAGCATGCCGCCGTCGCGCACGGTCACGCCGTGCTTGGTCACGATGCACGGGACCGGATTGGTCGTGTGCGCCGTGAACGGGCGGCCCGCTTCGTCGATGACCATGTCGGCGTTGCCGTGGTCCGCGATGATGACGGCGACGCCGCCCTTCGCGAGGATTGCGTCGACGACACGGCCGAGGCACGCGTCCGTCGCTTCGACGGCCTTGATCGTCGGTTCCAGCATGCCGGAGTGGCCGACCATGTCCGGGTTCGCGAAGTTCAGGATGATCGCGTCGTGTTTCTCCGACTCAATTTCCTTCACCGCCGCGTCCGCCACTTCATAGGCGCTCATCTCCGGCTGCAGGTCGTACGTCGCGACCTTCGGCGAGTTGATCAGCACCCGCGTCTCGCCCGGCAGTTGATGATCGCGCCCGCCGCTGAAGAAAAACGTGACGTGCGGGTACTTCTCGGTCTCGGCGATGCGCAGCTGGGTCTTGCCCTGCTGCACGAGCACCTCGCCCAGCGTGTTGTCGAGCTCCTTGGGCTTGTACGCGACGAACCCGCCGACCGTTTCGCTGAACAGCGTCAAGCAGACAAAGTACAGGCCGACCGGACGTCCCTCGCCGCGTTCGAAGCCGCGGAAGTCTTCGTTCGTGAATACGTTGGACAGCTGAATCGCGCGGTCCGGTCGGAAGTTGAAGAACACGACCGCGTCTTCGGACTCGACCAGGCCGACGGGCTTGCCGTCTGCGCCGACAATGACGGTCGGCAGCACGAACTCGTCGTACACCGACGCTTCGTACGAAGCCTTGACCGCCGCGATCGGATCGACAGCCGTCGGTCCGTCGCCGTACACCATCGCGCGGTAGGACTTCTCGACGCGATCCCACCGCTTATCGCGGTCCATCGCGTAGTAGCGCCCTTGCACGGTGGCGATTTTGCCGATGCCGAGCTCTTCGATCTTGGCCTGCAGCTGAGTCAGATAGCCGACCGCGCTGTCCGGCGCCACGTCGCGCCCGTCCAGGAACGCATGAATATATACGTCGCTTAAGCCTTCGCGCTTCGCAAGTTCAAGCAGCGCGAACAGATGCGCGATATGGCTGTGCACGCCGCCGTCCGATACGAGACCGTACAGATGCAGCTTTTTGCCGTTCTGCTTGGCATGATTCACGGCACCGAGCAAAGTCTCGTTGTCGAAGAAATCGCCGTCGCGGATCGACTTCGTAATCCGGGTCAGGTCCTGGTACACGATGCGGCCGGCGCCGATGTTCAGGTGTCCGACCTCGGAGTTGCCCATCTGGCCCTCGGGGAGGCCGACGGCCTCGCCTTGAGCGGTTAATTGCGTATGCGGGTAAGTCGCCCACAGACGGTCGAAGTTCGGCTTGTTCGCTTGCGCAACGGCATTGCCGTGCGTCTCCTCGCGAAGGCCAAATCCGTCCAGAATGATGAGCGCGACCGGCTTGGGAGCGGCCATCTTACTTCGCCCCCTCGACCAGGGCGATGAAGGAAGCCGGCTCCAGGCTGGCGCCGCCGACGAGCGCGCCGTCGATATCGGATTCGCCCATGTACTCGGCGACATTGTTCGGCTTGACGCTGCCGCCGTATTGGATACGGACCTTCGCAGCGACTTCCGCGCCGAACAGCTCGGCTACGACGCCGCGGATCGCCTTGATCGCGTCGTTCGCATCCGTCGCCGTCGACGACTTGCCCGTGCCGATCGCCCAGATCGGCTCGTAAGCGATGACGACCAAGGCCGCTTGCTCGGCAGTAAGGCCGGCCAGCGCAGCCGTCGTCTGTACGCGGTTGACTTCGTCGGTCTTGCCGGCTTCGCGCTCTTCGAGCTTCTCGCCGACGCAGACGATCGGGGTCAAGCCGTGCTTGAACGCCGCATGCGTCTTCTTGTTCACGGTCTCGTCGGTCTCGGCAAAGTACTGCCGGCGCTCGGAGTGGCCGATGATGACGTAGTCGACGCCCAGATCCTTCAGGAAGACGCCGCTGATCTCGCCGGTGAAGGCGCCGTTGTCTTCGAAGTGCATGTTTTGCGCGCCGACCTTGATCGACGTGCCTTTGACCGCGGAGGCGAGCGCCGGCAGCGCCGTGAACGGCGCGCAGACGACGGTCTCGACGCCGGCGACTTCCGTGCCCTTTACTTCGGACACGAATGCAGTCGCCTCGGAGACGGTCTTGAACATTTTCCAGTTGCCTGCGATGATCGGAGTTCTGCTCATGGGTTCACCCTCACTTGTCGTTAAGGGCTACGACACCCGGAAGCGCCTTGCCCTCCATAAATTCGAGCGACGCGCCGCCGCCGGTGGAGATATGGTCCATCTTGTCTGCCAGCTTAAACTTTTCCGCTGCCGCAGCCGAGTCGCCGCCGCCGATCACGGTGTATGCGGACGTGTCGGCGCAAGCCTGCGCGACCGCGCGCGTGCCGTTCGAGAAGCCTTCGACTTCGAAGACGCCCATCGGCCCGTTCCAGACGACCAGCTTGGAGTTCTTGATGACATCCGCATAGATCTCGCGTGTTTTCGGACCGATGTCGACGCCTTCCCAGTCGGGACGGATGCCGTCGATGCCGACGATCTCGATATTCTTGTCGGACTTGAAGTCGTCGGAGATGACGAGGTCGACCGGCAGGTACAGCTTCTTGCCGAGCTGCTTCGCCTTTTCGACGAATTCCTTGACCTTCTCCAGCTTGGACTCGTCGAGCAGCGATTGGCCGATCTCGTAGCCTTGGGACTTGAAGAAGGTGTAGGAGATGCCGCCGCCGATGATGATGTTGTCGGCGATCTCGATCATCTTGTCGATGACGTCGATCTTGTCCTTGACCTTGGAGCCGCCGACGATCGCCGTGAACGGGCGGTCCGGATCGTTAAGCGCCTTGCCCAGCACGTCGAGCTCCTTCTCCATCAGGAGGCCGGATACGGCCGGCAGGTGGTGCGCGATGCCTTCGGTGGACGCGTGCGCGCGGTGAGCGGCGCCGAATGCGTCGTTGACGAACAGATCGGCCAGCGCCGCGAACTGCTTCGCGAGCTCGGGATCGTTCTTTTCTTCGCCCGGGTAGAAGCGGACGTTTTCAAGCAGCAGCACGTCGCCGTTTTGCAGCGCGTCGACCTTGGCTTGAACGTCAGCGCCTACGGCTTCGTCGGCCTTGACGACCGGCTTGCCGAGCAGCTCGGACAAGCGTGCAGCGACCGGCGTCAGGCGCAGCTCTTCTACGACTTCGCCCTTCGGACGGCCAAAGTGGCTCGCCAGGATAACCTTTGCGCCGTTTTCGATCAGGTACTTGATCGTAGGCAGCGTTTCCCGGATGCGCGTGTCGTCGGTGATCGCGCCGTTCTCGACCGGAACGTTGAAGTCCACGCGGACGAATACTTTCAGTCCGGATACGTTCACGTCGCGGACACTCTTCTTGTTCATAAGGCAGACTCTCCCTCCGATTTTCAATAAAGCCCGTACGGACGGAAAGAGGAGCGCCAGGTCTCCTCTTTGCCGTTTTCATGCATCTATGAAGTAACTCTTACAGACCCTTGGAAGCGACGAACGCAGCCAGGTCCACGACGCGGTTGGAGTAGCCCCACTCGTTGTCGTACCAGGAAACGACCTTCACCATGTTGCCTTCGACGACCATCGTGGACAGCGCGTCGATCGTGGAAGAAGCCGGGTCGCCGTTGTAGTCGCTCGATACGAGCGGCTCGTCGGAGTAGTTCAGAATGCCCTTCAGCGGGCCTTCTGCAGCAGCCTTCAGCGCAGCGTTGACTTCGTCAACCGTAACGTTGCCCTTAACTTCGGCTACGAGGTCGGTAACGGAAACGTTAGGCGTAGGTACGCGGAACGACATGCCGTTCAGCTTGCCCTTCAGCTCAGGCAGTACCAGCGATACAGCCTTTGCAGCGCCCGTCGTGGACGGGATGATGTTCTCGGCAGCGGCGCGTGCGCGGCGCAGATCCTTGTGCGGCAGGTCGAGTACGCTTTGGTCGTTCGTATAGGAGTGAATCGTCGTCATCATGCCCTTGACGATGCCGAATTGGTCGTTGATAACCTTGGCGAAAGGCGCCAGGCAGTTCGTGGTGCAAGAAGCGTTGGAGAGGATCGTGTGCGCGGACGGATCGTACTTGTCTTCGTTAACGCCCATAACGATCGTGATGTCTTCGTTCGTAGCAGGAGCGGAGATGATAACCTTCTTCGCGCCGCCCTTAAGGTGAAGCTCGGCCTTTTCCTTCGCCGTGAAGATACCCGTGGATTCAACGACGATCTCGGCGCCTACGGAAGCCCAAGGCAGGTTGCCCGGATCGCGCTCTGCGAATACCTTGATGGTCTTGCCGTTTACGATCAGCGCGCCTTCGCCCGCTTCGACCGTCGCGTTCAGCTTGCCGTGCGTCGTGTCGTATTTGAGCAGGTGCTTCAGCGTGTTAACGTCCGTCAGGTCGTTGATGGCGACCACTTCTACCTCAGGGTTGTTGAGCGAAGCGCGGAATACGTTGCGACCGATGCGACCGAAGCCGTTGATACCGATTTTGACCGTCATTGATAGTTCCTCCTTGGGTTGTGAAAATAAGATTTGATCTATGTCAGGCGCACGGAGCGCCGAGACCACGTTGCTTCCGGACCGGCAGGAGCGCCAGTCCTTGGGGTGCCGGCGTCAGCGTCAGACGCCGGCATGCTTGAGCGCTTCTTCGGCGGCCGCCTCGTCGGTGACGAGCATGTCGTCGTGCCCGAAGCGCATGACTGCGGCGATCGCCTCGCCCTTGCTGCGTCCGCCGGCGATGCCGATGACCGATTCGGCCGCCTCGATATCCTCGAGGCGGAGCCCGGCGGTCGCCATGCGATGCACGACGGCGCCCTCCCGGTCGAAATAGTAGCCGAACGCCTCCGCTAGCGCGCCGTCTCGCAGAATCTCCTGAACAGTACCGGCGTCGAGCTTGCGCCGGCGAGCCATGGCGCTAGCGTCCCCGATGCCGTGAACCACGATACGCGCGCTGCGGATCATGTCCACCACTTCCCGCACGTTGGGCTCCTGCATGATCGTCTGGTAGGCGTCCTCGCTCAGATGATCCGGCACGTGCAGCATCCGGTACCGGGCGCCCGTCCGCTTGGCGAGCTCCGAGGCGATCGTGTTGGCCTGGTAGTCCACGCTCTCGCCGAGACCGCCGCGCGCCGGTACGAACCAGTTGTCGCGCAGCGGCGAGGGCACCGAGAACTGCGAGGCCATGCGCGCCATCGTCGTGCCGCCCATGACGGCGACGACGTCGCCGGGACCGATGACGCGGCGCAGCACCTTGCTGCCCGCGCGGCCCAGCTCGCGCTTGGCCTCCTCGGAAACGTCGGAGTCGCCGGGAACGACGACCGCCTGCTTCAGGCCGAACCGCTTGCGAAGCGCCGCCTCCAGATCGGACAGCCCGAACAGCTCACGGACCATCGGCTCCATCTCGTCCAGCAGGCGGCGTCCGCGCTCGGTCAGGCTGACGCCCGTCGTCCCCGCCTCGATGAGGCCCTGCGAACGGAGCAGGTCGAGTTCCGCCCGCAGCGTCCGCTCCGTCAGCTCCAGGCTGGCCGCCAGCGTCCGCCTGCCGCCCGTGCCCGTAACCCCGATGCGGCGCAAAATGTCGTAGCGCTTCTGCAGCACCTGCATGATGTCGGGCACGAGCTTTTGTTGCATCTCGAGAATGCTCCGCATCCTTTACCGTCACTCCCTTGAATGCCGTATAAATATGGCCGGAATGCGACGGGGAATCACGGAGTGGGACTAATTAAGTCCCACTGTGACATTTTAAGTCCCACTTCCTGTTTTCATTTTATCGGATTCTCCGGCGCGATGCAAGCCCAAGATACGACCGCGGACGAAGCATGCGAGCCCCGCGAAGCCGCATAGACATGGGAAGACCTCGTACCCTTTTTAACCCGATCAAATCCTTTTCAAAGCCCTTGCTTTTCCACATCCTATCGCCTATAATGAGTCTTGCTGTTATCGACATGCGCCCGTGGTCCAACGGATATGACGCAGGCCTCCGGAGCCTGAGATTGGGGTTCGATTCCCTACGGGCGCGCCATATTCGCTCTAATAGGCAGTTTTGCCGAAACTTATGATACAGCAGACGCGCCCGTGCCATACGGGCGCTTTTTTTTGACCTATGTTTGACTTTCTTTGACATTGGGTTCATGATCCATTAGAATGGATTCACGGTCGATCCGCGCCCTTCCGGGAGATGTCGGAGCAAGGACCGCCACACCACTATTCACAACCCCGAGGAGGGATCACGCAATGAGCTTTGTCCCTATGGTCGTCGAACAGACTAATCGAGGAGAGCGGGCATACGACATCTATTCCCGTCTGCTCAAGGACCGCATCATCTTCCTGGGCACCCAGGTCAACGATGTGGTCGCCAACTCCATCATCGCGCAGATGCTGTTCCTCGCGGCCGAAGATCCGGAGAAAGACATCCACTTATACATCAACAGCCCAGGCGGCTCCATTACGGCCGGCATGGCGATCTTCGATACGATGCAGTACATCAAGCCGGACGTCTCCACGATCTGCGTGGGCATGGCCGCCTCCATGGGCGCGTTCCTGCTTGCGGCAGGCGCCAAGGGCAAGCGCTTCGCGCTGCCGAACGCCGAAGTGATGATCCACCAGCCGCTCGGCGGCGCCGAAGGCCAGGCGAGCGACATCGAGATCCGCGCCCGCCGCATCCTCAAGCTTCGCGACAAGCTGAATCGCATCCTCTCCGAGCGTACGGGCCAGCCGCTTGAGCGCATTGAGAAGGATACCGACCGCGACAACTTCATGGAAGCCGAGACGGCCAGAGAGTACGGCCTCGTCGACAAGGTTATCGAGAAGGTATAAGGGGAACCCGCTCATCGGCAAAAAGCCCGCATGAACCGCTGCATCCCGGCGCTTCATGCGGGCTTTTGCTTTGGCCGGGCGATCATCCTCTTGCGTGGTTCGACCATCTTCGCCCGCGTCTTCCTTTCGCCTTATGCCTGCAAATTTACAAATTTACATCCTTTCCGGCCCATATCGGGCCTGTTAAACAGGATGGATGCTAAAAACGCATTTATTTTCCTGCCCCAGCTCCAAATCCGGACATCATTTTGAATGTACCTGCATATTTGCATGTATTTTATCTAGAGTCATTGGTCTGCATAAAATACATGCAAATATGCAGTTCTTTTCGATCCGAAAAACATTAACAGCTCCGACACGCTTGCATCAGCGCGTTCCGGCTCCATCACCTTTCCTGCAACCTTACTTTTACATAATCCCCGTTCAGTTCCGCCAATCCCCGCGACCCGCGCCTTCATCCCATTTACAACCGCTTTATTCCAGCCCGCATCGTCGATCTCGCCACGGATATACTGCAGTCGCGCATCGTTCTTGATCTTGACCACAGCTCGTCGCTCTTCTCGGTGCGGGTTCGCGATTGAATTGAAAAAGTCGGATTGGATACGGCCAAGAATCCATTATCCGCGAATATCCGCTTGGCCTTGCCGCTCAAGACAGAAGCCGCACCATAGGCGGCAGCCCGCCATCAGTCCGCAGAGCCGGTCCAGCCCCGTTCCGTCGCGGCGACCAAGCCTACTTCAGGTGGAAGATTGGACGATATGGGTAAGCAAGGAAAGGAGCACTTCCGTGCGGAAGAACTGATCATTTAACACAAGTCGTCATTTTCGTCAAGGGAAATTTAACAACTCGAGTGCCCCCTCTGCGGACGCTCTTCTGCATGTTATTCTATAATCACAAGTCGTTCCATTTCCCCCCATATATTGCTATGGAATAGGAATTGGAATGGGACAGCAAGCCGGAAAGGAGTTTTACCATGAACCAATCTTATCATTCCTTGCACCTGGTGCCGCGTCACTCATCCGAGAACCCGATTACGCCGTCTCATACCTTTAACGATGAATCAAGCCATATGATTGCACGTACGCTTAAGGATAAAGCCTCCCTGCTCCGCCCGCTCAAGGACGAGCATCTGCTCGAGGTTTATCGCGAAGCGAAGAAAATGAATTTGTCCAACGAGTTTATCGAGCTGTTGGAGGATGCCATTGAGCTGCGCAACCTCGAGCATCGTCTCAAAGCCTGAGTCATTCATGCAAAAACCTCCTGCTCCAGCCGATAAACCGGCATCAGCAGGAGGTTTTTTTCATGACGCGTGACGGGCAGCCTGCGCATAGGCTTCAGCGGCGAGGCAGATATAGTAGGACAGGCCGGTTGCATCGACTCCAGCATGCCCCGGTGGAAGGCGTCGCTCAGGAAAAACCGGGACTGTCCCGCAAAATCGTCCGGGCTTAAAGGCTGCCCCTCCTCCGCGCGTACCGCCAGATGACGTTCGATTCGTGAGTGCACGTCTTCGTCGTCATGTGCGCGTCCCTCTCGAAGCGCCCTTGCCATACTCTCCATAAACTGCGCAGCCTCGGCCGCTTGGCGATTCAGCTGCACGGGGTCGATCGCATCTGCACCGGGCAGCTCAAAATCGTACGTATCCTTCAAATGCCGGTTCTGCTCCGACAACGCCGCTTCCCATTCCTCCGCCGTAACGAATCCGGAGAACAACTCCGCGGCAGGCAGAGCAGCGCCCTCCCGTTCCGAAACGATCGATGCCTCCAAGGTGACGGACAGACGTTCCATGCGCCGCTGCCTCTCGCGTATAAGCTCGCGCTGCGCTTCCAGAATGTGCAGGCGGTCCGGCGCCCCGTCCAGCAATCGCTTGATCTCCTCCAGCGGGAACTCCAGCTCCCTGTAGAACAGAATCTCCTGTAGACGCTCGATCTCTTCCTGGCCGTACAGCCGGTAACCGGCTTCGCTGACCTCCACGGGGACGAGCAAACCAAGCTTGTGATAATGATGAAGCGCCTTGATCGTCACCTTCGACAAGGCCGACATTTCTTTGACCGTATATCTCATGCGGACACCTCCTATGGGATATTCCGATCGTACTGCCTCCTCCAAGGGGAGAGTCAACACCGTTAGCCCCTTTTTTTCGGCAATCTCCGCCTCAGCCTTTAGCCGATATCCCAAAACCTCGCAACGTGCAAAAAACCGCCCTCCACCGGAGAGCGGCCCTTCCAGCGCCGCGCGCGACGCTTATTATTTCAACTGGTACTGCACTGTCACGGATGCCGAGATCTCGATCTGCCCGCTTTGCACAGAGGAGGAAGCGCCGGCGTCAGAAGCCGCTGCCGATTTCACGATGCCGAAACTCTCCGTAATGATCGGCACGTTCGCCGCATTCCCCTGTACGATGTTAATGACCGGCCCCAGCGTGCGGCTGGCGGACGTCGCAAGTACCGAAGCCTTAGCGCCGGCATTGGTCATTGCCTTTTTCAGCGCATCGAGCTCGTACTGATCCTGCTTCTCCGTGCTGAACTGCACGCCGTCGATGCGGTTCGCGCCTGCCGCGGATACGGCGTCCAGCAGCTTGCCGATGCCGGCGAGATCGCGATAAGCGACGCGCACGGAATGCGTAGCAAGGTAGCCCTTCAGCACCTGGCCTTCCTTCTCCGTGTAGTTGTACTCCGGCTGCACGCCGAAGTTCGTCGTCTGCACGTCCTTCTTATCGATCTTGTACGTGTCGTACAGCGTCTTCTCGACTGCCGCGAACTTCGCCGCCGAAGCCTGCTGTGCCTCCTGCGCCGTCTTGCCCCGCGCGTCCACGCCGAAGCTCAGGTAAGCCACGTCCGGGTCCACCTTAATCGAGCCTTCGGCTCCTACCGTTACCGCGTTTTGAACGCTTGCCGCCTGCACGGTGCCTGTCGTCTCCGCCAATGCTTGATCCGCCCCCAGCTTCGTCGCTCCGAACCAACCTGCAGCTACCATCGTTACGGCTAGCAGTGCCACTTGCACGGTCCTTTTACCCATTATAGACGCCTCCATATTCAGGTTTGTCTACTCAACGGATATTATAGGCAAAAGGTTGCAGCCCAACCAAAAAAAGTCCAAAAAAAGCAAAAAGCCCCCGTCCGGGAGCTCGCGCATCTGCTTGTTATTGGTTCTCCAGCTCTTCCTTGCTGACCAGTTGGACTAAAGCGGTTACAGCTTGCTCTGCGTCCGAACCTTCCGCACTAATGGATACTTCGGTGCCCGAGCTGATCGCCAGACTCATGATACCCATGATGCTCTTCGCGTTCACACGCTTGTCTTCCTTCTCCACGAACACGTCCGAGGAGAATTTATTGGCTTCTTGCACGAATAAGGCCGCCGGTCTGGCGTGAAGCCCCGTCTTAAGCCGAACAACAACCGGCTGTCTCGTCATGGAACGAATCCCCCTGTCTTTGTTCTCATCCCGGTACACGGGACCCACCGCACATGGTTTGTTATCTATTATAGCATTAGAGCGCTTGGTTGTGCCACAGGCTTATAAAGCCCCGCCCCGTATTTTTTCCGCCCATTCGTCGATCTTGCGAAGCCGGTGGTTTACGCCGGATTTGCTGACCTGTCCCTTCAGCATATCTCCGACCTCTTTCAGGTTCATGTCGGGGTGCATGAGGCGAATCTCCGCGACCTCTCGCAGCTTGTCGGGAATGTTTTCGAGTCCGACTTCCTTTTGCAGCAGCTTGATGTTGTCGATCTGGCGGACGGCCGCGCCGATCGTCTTGTTCAGATTCGCGGTCTCGCAGTTCACGATCCGGTTGACCGAATTGCGCATGTCCCGCATGATGCGTACGTCCTCGAACTTGAACAAGGCCTGGTGCGCGCCGATGATGCTAAGGAACTCGATGATTTTCTCGCCTTCCTTGATGTACAATATGAAGCCCTTTTTGCGTTCGATGAACCTGGCGTTCAGATGAAACTTGTTCGCGAGTTCCACGAGCGCTTGGCAGTGCTCCTCGTACATGGAGGCGATCTCCAGATGGTAAGACGAGCCCTCCGGATTGTTCACGGATCCGCCGGCGAGGAAGGCGCCGCGCAGGTAGGCTTTTTTGCAGCAGGACTTGCGCACGAGATCCTTGTCGATATCCGAGTTGAACTGGAATCCGGCGCTCGCGATCTTCAGCTCTCCGAGCAGCTGCTCGACGCCCGCAGGCACGCGGACGATATAGACGTTGTTTTTCTTGAGCCGCATCTTTTTGCGAACGAGCAGCTCGGTCGGCACGGAGTAGTGCCGCTTCATCAGGGTATAAATACGCCGGGCGATGGCTGCGTTTTCCGTCGAGATGTCCAGCACGATCCGCTTGTTGGTCAGCGACACCGCGCCGTTCATCCGGATCAGCGCCGACAGCTCGGAGATATCGCAGCAGCCTTCGGACTCCATGAGCGTCAATTCTTTTTTGGTCTGTGCGGCGAACGACACGTCGCCTTCACTCCTTCCTCAGCATCCAGTCCTCCACCAGCTGGTAGATGTGCTCGCTCAGCTTGGCGGCGTCATGACGCAGATAGGTTCGGAACAGCACCAGGCGATCGGCGATGACTTTGTATCCGCGCCGTTCTACCTCGTCCAGGTCCAAATGGACGGCCGCCGAGCCCTGCTCAGCGTACATGCTGTGCACTTGCGGGGGAATCTCCCCATTGTTGACGATGACATAGTCGAATAAATGATGACCGATATGCGCATGAATCGCATCGAGGTGGTCGCCGACCGAGTAGTTGTCGGTTTCTCCGGGCTGTGTCATGACGTTGCATACGAAAATCTTGACGGCCTGCGCATTCAGGATCGCCTCCGCCAGCTTGGGCACGAGCAGATTGGGCATGATGCTCGTGTACAGGCTGCCCGGGCCGATCAGAATCGCGTCCGCTTCCCCGATCGCCTCGACGGCTTCCTCAAGCGGCTCGACATCGGCCGGCTCGATGAAGACGCGCCGGATCGCGAGTCCAGACTTCGGAATCTGCGACTCGCCCTCGACGATGCTGCCGTCCTCCATCTCGGCCTTCAACAGGATCGCCTGATTGGCGGCCGGGAGCACGCGCCCCCGCACGGCGAGCACCCGACTCAGCTCTCTCACCCCTGCGACGAAGTCGCCCGAGATGTCCGTCATCGCCGCCAATATCAGATTGCCCAAGCTATGACCGGCCAATCCCGCGCCGCCCATGAAACGGTAGGACAGCATATCGGCCAGGAGCGGCTCGGTATCCGCGAGCGCGGTGAGCACGTTGCGGATATCGCCCGGCGGCGGCATCTGCAGCTCCGAGCGCAGAATGCCCGAGCTCCCCCCATCGTCGGCAACCGTGACGATCGCGGTAATATCAAGCGGTTTTTGCTTGAGGCCCCGCAGCATGACGGACAATCCCGTGCCGCCGCCGATGACGACGATACGCGGCTTTCTCGCGCCCTGCCCCGGCTTAGCCATGACGGTCTCTCTCTGCGTCGCGATGGCTGACGCGGACCGCCTCGGTCTCGCCTGCACTCAGCATGCGGCCGAGATATTCGGCGAGCGCCACGGAACGGTGCTTGCCGCCGGTGCAGCCGATGCCGATCACGACCTGGCTCTTGCCTTCCTTGTGGTACAGCGGGATGAGATACTGCAGCATGTCGAGCAGCTTCGCGAGAAACGTCTGTGTTTCCGGCCACTTCATGACGTAATCGTAAACCTCGGCATCCTGCCCCGTTTTGGGACGCAGATTTTCCACGTAATGCGGGTTCGGCAAAAAGCGGACGTCGAAAATCAGATCGGCGTCGATCGGCACGCCGTACTTGAAGCCGAACGATGTGACGTTGACGGCGAGCGAATTGCGCCCTTCCTCGGTAAAGCGGGAGATGATCTTGTCTTTGAGCTGGGCAGGCTTGATGCTGCTCGTGTCGACGACCTGCGTCGCCCAGCCCTTCAGATCCTCGAGCAGCTTGCGCTCGGCATGAATGCCTTCGAGCGGCATGCCTTCCGGCGCGAGCGGGTGCCGCCGGCGCGTCTCCTTGTAGCGCTGAACGAGCACGGAATCGGTCGCGTCCAGGAACAGAATCTCGTAGTGCAGCGTGTAGTGCTCGCGAATATAATTCAGCGACTCGGACAGCGCCGTGAAAAACTCCCGGCCGCGGAGGTCGATGACAAGCGCGACTTTTCCGATGCGGCCCTGGGATTGATCGATCAGCTCGGCAAACTTCGGAATCAGCACCGGAGGCAGATTGTCGACGCAAAAAAAGCCGAGGTCCTCCATGCTTTGCACCGCAATCGTCTTGCCCGCGCCCGACATTCCCGTGATGATGACGAGCGTCGGTCTTGATACCGTCGAGTTCGTAGTGTCCACGTGCAACCCTCCTGCCACATGCGAAGCGCCTGACCGCCGTTAACCGGACAAGCAGGCGCCTCTCAATCGAATCAAGCGTATAAGAAAAGTCCAGCCGCGCCGACGACGCCTGCGTTGTTGCCCAGTTCGGCAGGGACGATGTCCACGCCTTCCTTCGCCGTATCCGTCGAGAACTTCTCGAATGTCTCGCGGATCTGCTCGAACAAATATTCGCCGGCCTTGCTCACGCCGCCGCCGATGATGAACCGCTGCGGATTGACGATAACCGCCAGCGCGGCCATCGACTTGCCCAGATAGAAAGCCGCCCGCGCCACGATGCGCTGGGAAACCTCGTCCCCTGCCTTGGCGGCGTCGAATACGTCCTTCGCCATGATCTTGTCGACCAGGGACAGCGAGGTCCGGTCGCCGCGCGCGACCGCGTCATTGGCCATTCGGATGATGCCCGTGGCCGAAGATACCGTCTCGAGGCATCCCATCTGTCCGCAGCCGCACTGGATCGCTTCCAGGTCGGGGACGATGGAGATATGGCCCAGCTCGCCCGCCATGCCGTTAAAACCCTCGATCAGCCGGCCGTTCACGATGATGCCGCCGCCGACGCCGGTGCCGAGCGTATAGCACACGCAATTCTGCACGCCGCGGCCGGCGCCGCCCCATACTTCGCCCAAAGCGGCTACGTTGGCGTCGTTGTTGATCTTGACCGGCTTGCCGAGCTTCTCCTCCATGATATGCCGGAACGGCACTTGCCGGAAAGGCAGGTTGGCGGAGAACTTGATAATGCCGCCCGGAATGTCGAGGAAGCCCGCGATCCCGATGCCGATGCCGTGAATCTGCTCCCACTCCGGTGTGCCGGGAGGTACGAGTGAATGCACGTAAGCCGCGATATTGTCCAAAATGCGGTCGGTGCCGAGCTCGGTCTCGGTCGGTCCTTCGTAGGTCCGCAAAAGCTCGCCTAGGTGGTTGCAAAGACCGATCTTGATCGTCGTGCCGCCCAGGTCGACGCCAACGTATAGCGATTGAGACATAGTGTTAGACACCTCTTGAAAGTATTGGATAAGTCATCACGCGAGAAGCGCCGGCCCCAAGGCCGACGCGCCTCCAACTGCCGATCAGCCCAGCGTCTGGCTCCAGTCGTGAACCATGCTGCCCTCGAGGTACTTTTCGCAATCGAGCGCGGCCATGCAGCCGCTGCCCGCGGCGGTGATCGCCTGACGGTACTTGGTATCCTGCACGTCGCCGCAAGCGAATACGCCAGGAATGTTCGTCTCCGAAGAACCCGGCTTCGTCACGATATAGCCGTTCTCGTCGGTCTCGACCTGACCGCCGAGGAACTTCGTGTTCGGCGTATGGCCGATGGCAATGAAAACGCCGTCCGTTGCCAGCACTTCTTCTTCGCCCGTCTTGTTGTCGCGGACCTTCAGGCCGGTGACGCCCAGCGGGCCTGCAACGACCTCAAGCGGCGTCTTGTCGAGTCCCCAATCGATCTTCGGATTCTCGCGTGCGCGGTCCTGCATGATCTTCGAAGCGCGCAGCTCTTCGCGGCGGTGGACCAGCGTCAGCTCCGAGGCGAAGCGCGTCAGGAAGTTCGCTTCCTCCATCGCGGAGTCGCCGCCGCCGACGACGATAATCTTCTTGTTGCGGAAGAAAAATCCGTCGCAGGTCGCGCAAGTACTGACGCCGCGTCCGACGTTGTCCTTCTCTCCGGTGATGCCCAGATACTTGGCCGACGCGCCGGTGGAGATGATGAGGCTCTCGCCCTTCAGCGTCTCGCCGCCTTCAAGATGAAGCGTGAACGGCCGCTCGCCGAGCTCGACCGAGTTGATCCATCCCGTGCGGAACTGCGCGCCGAATCGCTCCGCTTGCTTGCGCATGTTGGCCATCAGATCGGGTCCCATAATGCCTTCGGGGAAGCCGGGAAAGTTCTCGACCTCGGTCGTCGTGGTCAGCTGTCCGCCCGGCTCCGGGCCTTCGATGACCAGCGGGTTCATGTTCGCGCGCGCCAAATAGATGGCGGCCGTGAGGCCCGCCGGTCCTGTTCCGATTACGATGCTCTTGTAGATAGTCATGCGTCCTGGTCCTCCTCGGCCTATTGTTGAGATAGTAGGGATCGGTTCTTCATTAAGAGCGATCCTGAAATGCACGATTCGTCAGCTTCAGCTTTTCGCGAATGCCGCAAGCCTCATCGATTCGTCCCGCATAACGGCTGATGCTAGCCTGCGAAGCGCCGTATACGTCCATCAGCTCGGCGTATGTAATGCTCCTGCGGTGCATTTTCGCCGTCCAATACTCGAGCGCCGCAGCCCACCCTGCCGCATTGCGAAGCTTGGGCACGTCCGGGTAGACGCGCGAGAGATAGTCGACCCACAGCGTCATCATGTCGTGCTGCTGCACGACGTCGTACCGCCCGGCCATCCGCTCCATCGCCTGCTCGAGCACGCCTTGCCAGTCGCTGTCCCATACCGGCAGCCTGGCGGACCTGCGCCTCGCGTCGAGCATGAGCGACCGGCCGTCGAAGACGACCGAGAGTGCGTCCTCGACGCCGATCGAGCGCAGCACCAGCACGGCGACGCGCTTCAGATCGTCCTCTTCCTCCGCGTCGACGAGAAACGCCTTCAGCGCCTCAATGACCTCTTCATCGGCGACCAGGCCCAGCGCCTGGATGACCTGCATCTTGGTCCGGCGATCGCCGTGGCGCAGCGCCCAGAAGAACGAGGAGCGCACGAGCGGATCCTTCTTGAGCGTCTCGGAGATCCGCTCAGGGTGCTTTTCCCACTCGCGGAACTGCTCGTCGAACGGCATATGGTAGTGGTACTGGGTCGGCGGACTCGCTTCTCCCTGTCTTACCTTAGCCAATTTGCCCAAATAGAAATCAGCGACGGCAGGCGACGCGTCCAGACGCCTCGCCTGCAGCCAATGGCGCTCCGCCTCGTCGAACCGTCCGATGTTCGCCGATGCGACGGCCGCGAAGTGATGCAGGCTCGGCTCCGCGGACAGCTCGCCCTTGCGCAGCAGCCTGGTGAAGTGAACGTACGCCTCGCGGTGCTCGCCGACGATTCCCATCGTCGTGCCCAGCTTGAATACGTGCTCGGGATGAATCGGGATCGTCTTCTTCAGCAGGCTGAGCAGCGACGCAAGATCTTCTCGCCGGTTCACGTGCTGATAGAAAATAGCCAGGTTGCAAAGCGCGTGCAAATTGCCCGGCTCCGTCTTGAGTACCTCGCCGATCGTCTGCACGGACTTGTCGAACAAGCCCATGTAGTAATAGGCAAGCCCCAGATTGTTGCGCGCGGCGAGAAAATCCGGCTTCTGAACCAGGATGTCCTCCAGCAGCCGCACGGCCTCGGAGAAACGTCCCGCCTCCAGCAGCTCCCTCGCCTTGTCGTGCTCGTAAAGACTTTCCTTGGCCTTGATCGTGGACAGCTTGGTCGGACGCTTGAGCTCGTAGACCAGCAGGTCCAGCAATTCGTCCGCCTCGTCGAGGAACTGCCCGTCGGGATCGTTCTCCAAATACGTGACGAGCGATTCCTCGGCCGCCTCGAAGAGCTCCATATTCGCATAGTTGTTCGCCAGATAATAATGGCACTCCGTCATGCCCGGATCGATGCGTTCGAGCACCGATCGCAGGATGTCGTTGGACTCCTCGTAGCGCCCCATCTCGGACAGGATGCCCGCCATATTGCAATGATTCACCGGATTCTCCGGCTCGTATTCGACGGCACGGCGGAAATACTTCAGCGCCTTGTCGTAATGAAAGCGATCCAGCGACTGGACGGCGCGCTCAAAGAAAAACGTCGCGTCCAGCGACAACGGAATGACTTTGGTGCGGCGGCCGGCGACCATACGCTTGCGCGGATTCATCGTCAAGGCACCTCCCTCCGGTCGTATAATAGTTTGTTCGTCTTGCGTCAGACATCGCACTTCGTTGGCTGCCGCACGCGGCGAGCCGCCGGTCCTCGGCCGGACCGGAACAGGTTAAACCGATTATAACACAGCAATGCCATCCATCAAATGAAAAAGGACCGCCCGGGCGTGTCGCGGCTCGTCCGCCAACATGCGCAGCGCGTATCGTCTCTGCCTTGCCTACTGCGGCTGCCGGGCAAATAAAAACGCGGCCCCTGCGCAAATCGCGCAGGTTGCCGCGCCTAGCATGCTTTGCTTAGGGTCAGACGCCCGCCGTCTTGAACAGCGTGCTGATCGAGCCGCCTTCGGTGATGATGCGGGTCGCTTCGGCCAGCATAGGCGCTACGGACAGCACCTTGAAGCGGTCGGAGCGGTCGTTGGGCAGCAGGATCGAATCCGTCACGACGACCTCGCGGATGCTCGGATGATCGAGCTTCTGCAGGGCATTGCCGGAGAAGAGCGGATGCGTCGCGCAGACGTATACGTCCTCGGAGCCGCGCTCCTTGAGACCCTCGACGACGTTCACGATCGTCGTACCGGTGTCGATCATGTCCTCGATGATAATCGGGGTAAAGCCCTCGACTTCGCCGATGACGTGCGTAATGACCGATTCGTTGTGCGCAGGGCGCTTCTTGATCATGATCGCGAACGGAGAATCGAGCTGGTTGGCCAGCTTCTCCGCCGTAGAGGCTCGTCCGGCGTCCGGCGATACGATGACCGGATTGCGGATGTTCTTCGCCCGCAGATAATCGCTGATCAGATCCAGCGCGGTCAAGTGATCGACCGGGATGTTGAAGAAGCCTTGAATTGCCGGCGCGTGCAGGTCGATCGTGACGATCCGGGTCGCGCCGACCGTCGTCAGCACGTCCGCGACCATCTTCGCCGAGATCGGCTCGCGCGGCGCTGCCTTGCGCTCTTGACGGGCATATCCATAGTAAGGGAGCACAATGTTGATCGTACGCGCCGATGCCCGCTTGGCCGCGTCGATCATGATCAGCAGCTCTACGAAGAAGTCATTGATCGGATGTGACAAAGATTGCACGAGGAACACGTCGCAGTTGCGGATGGTCTCCTCGTAGTGCACGTACACTTCGCCGCTCTTGAAGCGAGACAGCGTAATCTTGCCTAGCGGCAGCCCGAGCTGCTCGGCGATCTTCTCCGCCAGCACGGGATTCGACGATCCGGAAAAAATACGAAGCTTGCTGCTGTACATTGTGCGCCTCCAAGATTTTTCACTAGCGGCATCGCCGCATTTATCCCCTCTATTATACATGACGCCGGTAGGATAGCCAAAGGG
The DNA here is from genome assembly GCF_042683485.1 of Cohnella sp. GCM10020058. Lineage (NCBI taxonomy): Bacteria > Bacillati > Bacillota > Bacilli > Caryophanales > Paenibacillaceae > Cohnella > Cohnella sp. GCM10020058. The sequence continues at coordinate 23,921 of NZ_JBHUJV010000024.1, read as the reverse complement.
TTCTGTGTCATATATCGACTGGTAATTCGATTCAATTGGCACATTTTCGTCACTTTTCGCGCCAAGCGAGTCGAATCCGGTCCTATCGCCGTCGCAAAGGCAAGCCGCCGGCCTCCATGCTCCTCGCGGAAATGGGGACCGGCGGCTGCACAGTCAGTTCTTTTTGGTCGGCTTGCGGTGGCGGAACTCCAGCTCTTGAAGCACATCGTCGAGCGGGATGTTTTCCTCGCGCAGCAGCACCATCAAGTGGAAGATGAGATCGGCCGCTTCCGCACGCGTCTCCGCCTTGTCGTGGTTCTTCGCGCCAATGATGACCTCCGCGGTCTCCTCGCCGATCTTTTTCAGAATCTTGTCCAGACCTTTATCGAAAAGATACGTCGTATACGAGCCCTCCGGCCGTTCGGCGTGCCGCTTCGCGATCGTCGACTCCAGCTCGGAGAGCGGCGCGAAGCGGTCGGCTGCAGGCAGCGATTCCTGTGGAAGCTCGCCGGACGCATCCCGGTAGAAGCAGCTGTAGCTGCCGGTATGGCATGCCGGGCCGTTCGGGACCGCCTGGACCAGCAGCGTGTCGCCGTCGCAATCGTAGCGCAGCGACACGACCTTTTGGGTATTGCCGCTCGTCGCGCCTTTGTGCCACAGCTCCTGCCGCGAACGGCTCCAGAACACCGCTTCCCCTTTTTCCAGCGTCAGGGCGAGCGATTCCTTGTTCATATAGGCCATCATGAGAACTTCCTTGCTGACTGCGTCCTGCACGATCGCAGGCACTAGCCCGTCCGCGTCCCATTTGATCGAATCCGTCAGCGTCTCGCTCATCTCACATTCACTCCTTGGCTCCGCAGGGCGTCCTTAACTTCGCGGATCGTCACTTCTTTGTAGTGGAAAATACTCGCGGCGAGCGCCGCGTCCGCGTGCCCCTGCGAGAAGGCGTCCGCGAAGTGCGAGGCGTTGCCCGCGCCGCCCGAGGCGATGACGGGAATGCCTACGCTGTCGGACACGGCGCGCGTCAGCGCGTTGTCGAATCCGTCCTTGGTGCCGTCGGCGTCCATGCTCGTCAGCAGCAGCTCGCCTGCGCCGCGCCGCTCGGCTTCTTGCGCCCAGGCGACCGCCCGGATGCCCGTCGGATTGCGTCCGCCGTGCGTGAAGATCTCCCATTCGCCCCACTCGACGTTGTACTTTGCGTCGATGGCGACAACGATGCACTGCGCGCCGAATACGCGCGAGCCGTCCGAGATGAGATCGGGATTGCGGATCGCCGCCGTGTTGATCCCGATCTTGTCCGCTCCGGCGCGGAGCAGCCGCTTCATGTCCTCGACCGTAGAGATGCCGCCGCCCACGGTAAACGGAATCGTGATCTCGCCTGCCGTCCTGCGCACGACGTCGACCATCGTGGCGCGGCCCTCGACCGAAGCCGAGATATCGAGAAACACCAGCTCGTCGGCGCCTTCGCGATCATAGATCTCTGCCAGCTCGACAGGGTCCCCCGCATCGCGCAGGTTAACGAAATTGACGCCTTTGACGACCCGCCCGTCCTTGACGTCGAGGCAGGGAATGACGCGTTTTGCCAACATAAGCTTGCCTCCAGTCCGCAAAGCGCCCGCCTAAGACGTGTCGTCCGGCGAACGCCTGGCGTTTGCGATACGCTGCAGTGATGCAGCTAATCGTTTTGTCAGCCGCGTCGTGCGCGGCTCTAACTGCGATATGGCGACGCCTGTCCGGCGCCGGCCATGTCGCACCTCCGCTTATTTGTAAGCAGCGACCGCTTCAGCCAGCGAGATGCTGCCCGTATAGAGCGCTTTGCCGACGATCGCGCCGCCGACGCCGTCCGCCGCATGCTTCGACAGGTTCGCCAGATCCTCCGGCCTGCTGACGCCGCCTGAAGCGATGACCGTGCGGCCCGATATTTGCGCCAGGCGTACGATCGCTTCGACGTTCGGTCCGCCCATCATCCCGTCGCGGGAGATGTCGGTGAAAATGAACGTCTCCGCGCCTTCGGCGGCCAGTTCCTGGGCCAGATCTTCCGCGCGCACCTGCGACGTCTCGAGCCAGCCACGCGTCGCTACAAAGCCGTCGCGCGCGTCGATGCCGATCGCCACCTTGCCGCCATGCTTCGCCAGCACCTTCGATACGAAGGCGCGGTCCTCGATCGCCGCCGTCCCCAGAATAACGCGCGATACGCCGAGCGACAGCAGCCGCTCCACGTCCGCTTCGGTCCGGAGGCCGCCGCCCACTTGCACGGGCACTTGCACGGAACGCGCGATCCGGCCGATCAGCTCGTCATTGACCGGGTGGCCGGCTTTGGCGCCGTCCAGATCGACGAGATGCACCCATTCGCCGCCCTGCGCTTCCCAATCTTTGGCCGCGGACACCGGATCGTCATTGTACACCGTCTCGCGGTTATAGTCGCCCTGCACCAGACGGACGGCTTTGCCGCCGCGGATGTCGATGGCCGGGTAGATGATGAAATTGGACAAAGGGATGACCTCCAACTTGTTGACATTCCTCGAGCCTGCAGCCGCGCGCTTTGTGGTTAGCGCACATGCCCTCGTACGACCAGCCACTGCAAGCTCACTTATTGTGTTTACAGCGCGCTTGATTTTCTGCTGCCTCGCTTTTCTCGCTTATAACACGTTCAAGCATCAGCTACGTTCTTAAGCCTTCGCGCCTTCCGCGATTTCCACGAACCTGCGCAGCAGCGCCACGCCCAGATCGCCGCTTTTCTCGGGATGGAACTGCATGCCGCTCACATTGTCCCGCCCGACGATCGCCGTCACCGGCTGATGATAGTCCGCCGTCGCCAGTAGATCCTCCCGCCGCTCCGGCAGCGCATGGAACGAATGAACGAAGTACACATGTCCCGGCGCGAGCCCCTCGAACAGCGGATGCGACGGCTGCTCGAAGCTAAGCTCGTTCCACCCCATATGCGGGATCTTGTAGTCGCCGCGGAACCGCACGACTCGGCCCGGCAGCAGGCCGAGCCCCTCGTGCGTGCCGTGCTCCTCGCTCTCCGCGAACAGCAGCTGCATGCCCAGGCAGATGCCCAGCAGCGGCTGTCCCGCAGCCGCCGACTCGCGGACGACCGCGTCCAGCCCGGTCTCTCGCAGGTTGCGCATCGCGTCGCCGAAAGCGCCGACGCCCGGCAGGATGACGCCGTCCGCCGCGAGAATCTCCTCCCGCGAAGACGTGACCAGCGCCTCGCGCCCCAGACGCTCGACCGCCTTGCTCACGCTGTGCAGGTTGCCCATGCCGTAGTCGACGATCGCGATCATCTTACAGCACTCCCTTCGTCGACGGCACGCCCTTCACGCGCGGATCAATCTGCGTTGCCTCGTCCAGGGCGCGTCCCAGCGCCTTGAACACCGCCTCGATCATATGGTGCGTATTTTTGCCGTAGTGAACGATGACGTGCAGCGTAATCCGCGACTCGAGCGCCAGCTTCCACAGAAATTCATGCACGAGCTCCGTGCTGAAGCTGCCCACCGTCTGCGAAGGATATTCCGCGCGGTACTCGAAGTGCGGACGGTTGCTTACGTCGACGATGACCTGCGCAAGCGCCTCGTCCATCGGCACGAATACGCTGGCGTAGCGCTTGATGCCGGCTTTGTCGCCGAGCGCTTCCCGCAGCGTCTGCCCGAGGCAGATGCCGATGTCTTCCACCGTGTGGTGATCGTCGATGTCGACGTCCCCGCGCGCCTCGACCTTCAGGTCGAACTGGCCGTGCTTGGCGAACAGATCGAGCATATGGTTAAGAAAAGGAACGTCCGTCTCCAGGTTCACGTCGCCCGAGCCGTCCACGCCGAATGCCAGCTTGATGTCCGTTTCGTTCGTCTTGCGCGCGACTTCGGCGCTTCTAGCTCCGGCCGCGATGTTGTTGTCCTGTGCCATTTATTGATCTCCGCCTTCCTTGAAGCGAATTTCTACCGCTCTCGCATGTGCTTCCAAGCCTTCGTGCCGCGCCAGCGATGCGATGCCCGCCGCGTCCCGGCGCAGCGCCTCGCGGCTGTACCGGATGAGGCTCGACTTCTTGACGAAATCGTCCACGTTCAGCGGCGAGGAGAACCTGGCCGTGCCGTTCGTAGGCAAAATGTGGTTCGGTCCCGCAAAATAATCGCCGACCGGCTCCGAGCTGTACGGGCCGAGGAAGATCGCGCCCGCGTTCTCGATGCGCCCGAGCAGCTCGAGCGGATCTTCGGTCATAATCTCCAGGTGCTCCGGCGCCAGCTTGTTCACGACGTCGATTCCCTCCGCGAGGTCGTTCACCGTCAGAATCGCGCCGTATTGCTCGAGCGACCGCTCGGCGATCTCGCGCCGCGGCAGCGTGGCAACCTGCCGCGCGAGCTCCGCTTCGACCTCGCGCGCAAGCCTCTCCGACGGCGTCACGAGCATCGCCGACGCCATCTCGTCATGCTCTGCCTGCGACAGCATGTCTGCGGCGACGAAGCGCGCATCCGCGCTGTCGTCCGCCAGCACGACGATCTCGCTCGGCCCGGCGATGCTATCGATGTCGACGGCGCCGAACACGGCGCGCTTCGCCAGCGCCACGTAGATGTTGCCGGGGCCGCAGATCTTGTCCACGGCCGGGATGCTCTCCGTGCCGTACGCCAGCGCGGCTACGGCCTGGGCGCCTCCGACCCGGTACATCTCGGTGACGCCGGCTTCGGCGGCCGCGACGAGAATGTACGGGTCGATGCCCTCGCGTCCGCCCGTGGCGGGCGGCGTAACCATCGCGATCTGCGGCACGCCAGCGACCTTGGCGGGCAGCACGTTCATGAGCACCGACGACGGGTAGGCCGCCTTGCCCCCGGGCACGTACAAGCCTACCCGAGCGAGCGGGCGCAGCGACATCCCGAGCATCGTGCCGTCCGGCTGCACGTCGATCCACGATTGACGCTTCTGCTTCTCGTGAAACGCAGTGACGTTCGCCGCCGCCCGGCGCAGCGCATCCAGAAATTCAGGCTCGACGCGTTCGTACGCGGACTGGATCTCCGACTCCGTCACGCGCAATTGCGATGATTCCAGCCGCACGCGGTCAAATGCCTCGGTGTACCGCAGCAGCGCGGCATCTCCTTCGGAACGGACCGCCGCTACGATCTCGGCGACCGCCGCATTTTGCTCCGGCGAGCCGTAATCGCTCTCCCGCTCCAGCTTAAAGCCGCTCGCAGGCCCTTTGTACATGCGCTCTCCCCCTGCCATTTCTTAATTGCTTATCCTTGCCCCCAGCCAAAGCCAAAGCCAAAGCCAAAGCCAATCCAATGCCAAGCGCTAGGTCTTCGCGGCGAGCGTATCGGACAGTCTGTCGCACAGCGACTGGATGGCCGCGTTCTGCAGCCTGTAGCTGACGCGATTCGCGATCAGCCGGCTTGTCACCTGGAACAGCGTCTCCCTCTCGACCAGCCCGTTCTCCTCGAGCGTTTTGCCCGTTTCGACCATGTCCACGATCCGATCGGCCAGGCCGATGAGCGGCGCCAGCTCGATCGAGCCGTTCAGCTTGATGACCTCTACCTGCTGGCCGCGCTCGCGGAAATACTGGGACGCTACCCGCGGATACTTCGTCGCCACCCGCGGATGAATGTCCGGCGCCCAGTCCGGCAGCCCGATGACCGACATCCGGCACCTGGCGATACCCAGATCGAGCAGCTCGTAGACATCCTTGTTCTCTTCCATCAGCACGTCCTTGCCGACGATGCCGATGTCCGCGACGCCATATTCGACGTAGGTCGGCACGTCAACGGGCTTGGCCATGATAAACTCCATATTGGCTTCCGGCACCGGAATGATGAGCCGGCGCGAGTCGTCGAAGTCCTCCGGAATCGGGAGTCCCGCCTGCCGGAACAGCTTGCTCGCCTGCTTGTAGATACGCCCTTTGGGCATCGCGACCTTCAATACTGCGTTGCCGTCCGTCATTGCGGATCCCCTCCCTTCTCGTCGAACGTGAACACTTGATCGTAAACGGTGCCTTTATATTCGTAACGCCCATTCTGCGCCGAGGCGAGCGCGCCTCCAGCTCCGTCGTCCGCGCTCCGGTCCTCGCCGGTCTGCGCGATGCCCTCGGTCACGACCGCCAGCCCCTCCGCCCGCAAGCCGGCAGCCTTCTCCAGCGCTTCGCTTCTGCGTGCCGGCGCGTAGCGGATGAGCGCGCGTACCGGCTCTTCCTGGCCGACCTCGGCAACCTCGAGCATGCGCGTCGTCTTGAGCGCAAATCCCGTCGCTGGCGCCGGCCTGCCGAACTGCGCCAGCAGGTTGTCGTAACGTCCGCCGCTGCACACCGGGAAGCCGAGCTGAGACGCATAGCCCTCGAACGTCATGCCCGTATAATAGGAAATGTCGCCGATCATCGTCAGGTCGATGAGGACATGGTCCTGGACGCCATAGGCGCCGAGTACGTCCCACATTTCGCACAGATGGCGGATCGCCTCGCGCGCGCCGTCGCTCACGCGAAGCTCCAGTGCCCGCTCGCAAATCTCTTGGCCGCCGCGCAGCCGCAACAATCCCTCAAGCTCGCGATGCACGGATTCCTCGAGCAGCAGCTCCCCAAGCGCCGTCCGGTAGCCGACATAATCGCGCTGCAGCAGGCACTCCTTCAGCCGCTCCTGCGCTTCCGCACGTCCAGGCAGCGTATCCTCGAACAGGCCGTTCAGGAAGCCGACGTGGCCGACCGCGATCTTGAAGGAAGGCACGCCCGCGGCCTTCAGCGAGGCGATGGCGAGCGCGATCACTTCCGCGTCGGCCTCCGGGGAGGGATCGCCGATCAATTCGACGCCGGTCTGGAAAAACTCCGCTTCGCGTCCCGCTTCCTCCTCGAAGGCGCGGAAGACGTTCGCGTGGTAGCTGAGCCGCAGCGGAAACGGATGATCCTTGAGCAGCGACGAAGCAACGCGCGCGATCGGCGCCGTAACGTCGGAGCGAAGCACGATCGTCGTCCCCCGCTGATTGAGCAGCTTGAACAGCTTCTGATCAGAGGTCGCGCTCGCCACGCCTACCGTATCGTAATATTCGATCGTAGGGGTCAGAATCTGCTCGTAGCCCCAGCCTCGCATGCACGCCAATACCTCATGCTCGATACGCCTCAGCTTGGCGACCGCATGGGGCAGATAGTCCTTGACGCCGATCGGCTTTTCGAAGCCTTTGGGTTTGGACACGACAAAACACCTCGCTATAATGAGGCGGCCAAAGCCGCCTTTTACTTCAATTTAATGCAATACTTTTTCTTCATAAACTTTAATACGTTAAAGCGATACCATGTTACCATACTGCCAAAGTAAAGATTTAAGTCTCACTTTATCACGAACGCCTGCAAGCGTCAAGCTGGGCAGCTTCGGCATGTTTCCTGCAAGCGACAGCAAAAAGAACCGCCGGCCGGCCTGCTCGCCAACCCCGGTTCCCGCCGATCCCAGCTCGTCCGGCCTGTCCCTGCCACGCGTTCTTCACTGGTTACCTCACCAAGCGCGCCGAGCCGGGTCAGCCTTGCTCATCTCCCGAAGATTCGCCAGCTCTCCCGAGCTCGCGCAGGGGATTGCCGCCGACTCTGGCGTGAGCCGGTACGTCCCGGTGCACGACCGATCCGGCCGCGACAACCGCATGATCTCCGATCGTCACGCCGGGCAGAATCGTCACGTTGGCTCCGATCATCACATGCGAACCGATGACGATATCGCCAAGCCTGTACTCTTTAATGAGGTATTCGTGCGTCAGCAGCGTGGAGTTGTAGCCGACGATGCAGTTGTCGCCGATCGTGATCCGTTCAGGGAAGAAGACGTCCACCATCACCATCAGCGCAAACGACGTCTCTTTGCCTACCTTCATGCCCAGCACGCGGCGGTAGATCCAGTTCTTCACCGAGAGCTCGGGACAGTACCGTGCGATCTGGATAAAGACAAAGTTCCTGACCGCCTTCAGCCTGGACACCGTACGATACACCTGCCATAAAGCGTTGGGGCCTTCGACCGGGTACCGCTCGACTTTCCGCAAGGCTTATCCCTCCAACCCGCTTAGCGGCAGCAGCTCGCGCATATCGTGAACGATGCGGTGCGCGCCTGCCTCTCGCAGCGGGGCTTCTCCCTTGAGCGACCAGGAGACGCCGACGGCGTAAGCGCCGGCGGCCAGCGCCGAACCCATATCCACGGTGCTGTCGCCGACCATGATCGCATGCTCCGGCGCGACGTCAAGCGCCCGCAGTGCCTTTTGCACCGGCTCCGGATGCGGCTTGGCATGCTCGACGTCGTCCAGCGTCACGATCGTATCCATGTATTCGTACAGCCCCAGCAGCTTGAGCGCCCGCTCCGTCGTCAGTCGCATCTTCGTTGTGACGATTCCCAGCTTGAGCCCGCCCTGCTTCAATAAAGGGACGACCTCCAGCACGCCGGGGAACAGCGACACCATGTCGTCGTGATGCTTGATGTTGTACTCGCGGTATCCTGCAATCAGATCGTCGACCTGCTCGCGCCCCGAGAACTGCTGCAGCTGCGAGAGCAGCGTCTGCCCCATGATCGGGATAATCTGCTCGCGTCCGAATTCGGGCGGGACGATCCCTTGCAGACAATATAGAAAAGATTGGATGATCAGTTCGTTCGTGTCGACGATCGTGCCGTCGAGGTCGAACAGCACCGCGTCAATCCGGGTCCCGTTCTTGCCTTCTGTCTGATTGTGACTCATCTGCAGGCTTCCTCTCTTCTTCCGTATCGGCCGGATCCGCATCCGACACGGTCTCTTCGACCGTCCGGCCGGCAGCCGCAGGCGCTTCGGCGAGGGACGCGTCCGCCGCGTCCGCTTCGACCGCCTTGTTTCTTGCGAGCGGGTCCAAATACCGCGTTCTGTCCGGATTCATCGCCCGGCGCACGATAATGGCCACGATGCTCGCGACGACGAGGATCACCGCGAGCAGCTGCGAGCTGCGAACGTTGCCGTATGCCGGATCGAGGTAGCCTTGATCCCCGAATATCCACTTCATCGGCGTCCACAGACCGTTGATCAGCGAAGCCAGCCAGTCCGGTCCCTTGAAGGCCAGGCTGTCCGTGCGCAGCGCCTCGATAAAGAAGCGGCCGATCGAATACCAGATTAAATAGGAGAAAAACATCTCTCCTACGCGCATGAACTTCTGACGGCGCAAAATGAACAGAATGACGAGACCGACCAGGCTCCACAGCGACTCGTAAAGGAAGGTGGGATGGTGGTAGGCGCCGGCTCCGTTCGCGTCGATGACATACATCTGTCTGACGATAAAAGCCGGCAGGTGAAGCTCGTTGCTCAGATATGTACCCGTGACTTCTCCGCCGTAGGCTTCCTGGTTGACGAAGTTGCCCCAGCGTCCGATCATCTGACCTGCCAGCAGCGACGGCACGCAGATATCGACGATACGCATGAACGTATAGCCCTTGCTGCGGAAGTAGAAAAATCCGCAGACGAAGGCGCCGATCAGCGCGCCGTAAATGGCGATGCCCCCGTTCCAGATCTGGATGATCTCGCCCGGGTGCTTGCTGTAGTAGTCCCATTTGAACAGCACGTAGTACAACCTGGCGCCGACGATGGCCGAAGGCACGCCGTACAGCATCAGGTCCAGGAAGAAGTCGGCCGACAAGCCGAAGCGCTTGCCCTCCCAGATGGCGAGCAGCAGCCCGACGAGGGCTCCCGTGCCGAGAATAAGCCCGTACCAGTGCACGGGGATCGGGCCGAGGTGAAACGCAATCGATTCGAGCCGCATGGGCAGCAACATGAGTATCCTCCGTCTCTAACGCAATCGACCGAGAGGCCGCGAGCGCGGTTTATTCGTTGTCTTCGTCTGCGATCGCTTCGGTGAGCTTGTTGGTAAATTGCAGGGCCGCGTTGTAGCCCATCCGCTTAAGACGGAAGTTCATGGCCGCTACCTCCAGGATGACCGCCAGGTTGCGTCCGGGACGAACGGGAACCGTCACGAGCGGCACATCGGTGTCGATGATTCGCGTCGTCTCCTCGTCCAATCCAAGCCGGTCGTATTGCTTGTCCTGCTGCCAATTTTCAAGCTTGATGACGAGTCCGATCTGCTTGGTGTTGCGCACGGCGCCCGCCCCGAACAGCGTCATAACGTTGAGAATCCCGAGCCCCCGGATCTCGAGGAGGTGCTGGATCAATTCCGGTGCGCTGCCGTAAAGATAGTTGTCCGCGGTCTGCCGGATCTCTACGGCGTCGTCCGCGATGAGCCGATGGCCGCGCTTCACGAGCTCAAGCGCGGTCTCGCTCTTGCCGATGCCGCTGCCGCCGGTGATGAGCATGCCCACCCCGTAGACGTCCACAAGAACGCCATGAATCGTGGTCGTAGGCGCCAGCTTCTTTTCCAAAAAGTTGGTGATGCGGCTCAGCAGCGTCGTCGTCGCGGTCGTGGAACGCAGCACCGGAAAATGGCGCTCCTCCGCCACCTGAATCAGCTCTTCGGGGGCATCGAGCCCGCGCGTAATGATAATGCACGGCGTCTCCTCCGCGCAGATCTGCCGCATCCGCTCCAGGCGTTCTTCGGAAGTTAGCTTCTCGAGAAAAGCCAGCTCCGTCTTGCCCAGAATCTGCGTCCGCTCCGCCGGGTAATAATCGTAATATCCGGCCATCTCCAGGCCCGGCCGGTTCAAGTCGTCCGTCACGATCGTGCGCCGCATGCCTTCCGAGCCGGCGACGACCTCGAGTTGAAATTGCTGCACGAGCTCGGATACCCTTACTTTTTTAGCCATCGTACAGCTCCCTTCAACGCTCTGTTCATCTTCCTCATCGTATCGAAAATAAGCGCGGAAATCAATGTAAACCGCGTCTTTGCGGGCAATCCGGAGCACGACATGCCGCCAGCCGCAAGCCTGGGCATGCAAAAGCCAGCGCTCTCGAAGAGAGGCTGGCTCGGCTTTTGAGGCTTATTCGGATCCGTCATCGCCCGATCCCCTGCGGCATGGCTCAAACTTGCCGGTACCGTTCGGTGAACGTTTCGAAAAAAGGCGTCGTATCCCGCTCCGCCATCGTCGTCTCCGCTCCCTTGGACCAACCGATCTCCCTCCTCCAGCTGCCCAGCGTGCCCGACGCGGCCAACGCGGCCTCATCGGCTTCCGCGCGGGCCTCGGCTTGCGGTGCCACATACAGCGCGTCCGCCGGACAATACGCTTCGCACATGAAGCAGGTCTGGCAATCCTCAAGACGGGCGATGACGGGAAGCTTCGCGCCTTCGTCCATATCGAAGACGTTTGTCGGGCAAGCCTTCACGCACAGCTTGCAGCCGATGCAGCGCTCCGCGCTGACGAGCTCGATCATGACGCTTCTCCCTTCGCATGCGCGTTCGCCCGTTCGAGCTCGCCCGCATGCGGCACCCGCTCCGTCCCGACCTTAATCTCGTCGATGCCCGACAGGACCAGGCGATGCGTCTGCCCCGGATCGAGCGCCGGATATTCGGCGAGCGCCGCAAGCCCGCGCGTTTCTTTGCGCGCGAGCGCGGCGGTGTACATCCAGCGGGCAACCGCCAGCATGCCGGCCGCCTCCCGCGCACGCACGCGCCCCTGCACCGTATCCGGCACGTTGCCGCGCAGCATCTCGCGCAGCGCGTCGAGCCGTCCCAGCGCACCGGCGATGCCCGACTCGCTGCGGTAGAAATTGATGTTCAGCGGCAGCACGTCCCGCTGAATAGCCTCGACCAGCGCCTTCGCGTCGATCGGCGCGTCCGTCTCCCGGCCGGCCTCAAGCCCTCTCCGTCCGACAGGCCGCAGCGTTCGGCTATCGGGACCGCCGCTTTTCCCCGCGGCCAGCGCATGACGAGCTGCGCCGCGCCCCGACCAGCTCCCGCTGCAGATCGCCCATGACGCGTTGTAGGCGCCGCCTCCGCTGACCGCGCCCATCACGCGTTCGCGCGATGCCGCATCGCCGGCCGCGTACAAGCCCGCCACCGTCGTCCGGCAATCCTCCCCCGTCAATCGCAGTCCGCCCGTGCCTCGCATCGTGCCTTCGTAGCGCAGCGTCAGCGGAAATTTATCCTTGAACGGATCGATGCCCGCCCGCTCGAGCGGCATGAAGAAGATCGGATGCGCCTGACGCAGGAACCTTCGCTTCTCTTCGGTATCCGCCAAGTCGATGGAAGCGTAGACCGGCCCTTCCAGCAGCAGCTTGTGCAGGCTGCCGAAGGTGCGGTCTCCCGCGTGAAGCGGCCGTCCGACCGCATCGTACAACGTCGACCAGGCCAGCATGCGGCCTCGGGTCACGCTGCCGTCCGCGTAGCTTGGCGCATACTGCCTGCTGAACTCCATTCCTGACAGCTCCGCCCCGGCTTCCGCCGACATCAGTAGCCCTTCCCCGGTGAGCACGTTGCAGCCCAGGCCTTTGCTTAAAAAGGTACATCCCCCGGTCGCGACGACAACTGCATGCGCACGGACCTCCCAGGAACGTCCGGTCAGCCGGTCGATGCCTCTGGCGCCGCCGATGCCGTGCTCGTCCGCCAGCAGCTCCAGCGCGGGCGACTGATCCAGGATCCGGACCCCCGCCTTGCGTAAGGCGCGGCGCATCAGCTTCATATACTCCGGTCCGTGCAGATGCGTGCGCAGCGTCGCGCCGTTCTCGTCCTTGCGGAACGGATATCCCCAATCCTCGAGCAGCCTCAGCCGGATCTCGACCTCGTCGAGGACACGGTGAATCCAGGCGTTCTCGGACAGATAGCCGCCGGCTTTGAGCCTCGCCTGCACCGCGCGTTCGCGCAGCTCCGCGACCGGCGGGATCACGAGCAGCGTCGTGCCCCCGGGAGCCGTGGCGCCGCTCGTGCCGACATAGCCTTTGTCGGCCAGCACGACGCTTGCCCCTTCCGCAGCCGCGCTCCAGGCGGCCCAAGCGCCGGCCGGCCCGCCGCCAAGCACCAGCACGTCAGCCGTCAACGTTGTTCCCGGCTCGATCGTCATGCGCATCCCCCCGCTTTCTCGCTTCCGTCGACGTATCGCCGGTGTCCGCTTCTTTTAAAGCTCCAATCGGTTTCGCAAAAAGCCGATCGTCACGGCCAGCGCTTCCTCCAGCTCGGGCGTCGTGCCTGCATAAGGATGCACTGCGTTAAACGTATGGTCCGCCCGCTCGATATCGTGGAACTGAAAGTGCGGCGCATTTTGCTTGAATATCCGGTTCTGCGCGAGCAGCGACTCGCGGTCCGCGCCGCCCTGCACGACGAGAACCTCCGCCCGCACCTCTTTCAACCGCTCTTCAATCACATAACGGTCTGCATGCCGCACCTGGTCAGCGTCGAGTGCCGCCTCAAGAAGGGTGCGGCCTCCTTCTTCGCCGCCGCGCGCGGGTGACGAGCCGCCGTTCCAGACGACCAGCGCCCGAATGCCGTCCTGCTCCGCCGCATGCACGATCGCGCCGCCGCCCGCCCGGCTATGCCCGATCAGTCCCAGCCGCGACGCATCGGCTTGATCGGCCAGCGGCAGTTCGCCCGCCCGCAGCGCGTTCGCCACGATCGTCAGCTCCTCCAGCTCGCGCGACAGCGTGCTTGCCTCCGCGATTCGCGCCTCGCTCGCACCCGCTTCCCGCGCAGCGACGCGGGAGTAATCGAAGCTCACCGTATAGAAGCCTTCCGCGGCGAGCCGGTCCGTCGTCTCCGGCCAGAACGCCCAATTCTTATGCCCTCTGAAGCCGTGGCTCACGATAACGGCCGGTCTGCTTGCGCCCTCGCCGGCCGTCTTCACTTCGCCGCGGATGTACAAGCCGTTATCCAGCGGCAGCCGGAAGGCTGCAGTCGTGATCGTCTGCTCGCTCATGCACGTTTCCTCCCATTCAACGATTATTCGGCCTTCAGCACCCAACCGCTAATATCGAAGTCCTTTTTCGCAATCTTCTCCTCGACCAGAAAGTTCTTCGTTCCTTCGATCAGCGCAAGCCCGTCATCCGTGAACGCCGTGTCCTTGATATCCTCGATCGGACTCAGCTTCTTCACGTTCTCGACCGTCGTCTTCTGAATGCCCGCGATATATTCGTAGTACTCGTCCGGATGCTGCTTCAAGTCGGCCAGCGCCTTCTCGCGCGCAGCGTTCCATACTTTCGGGAAATCCGGGAACTTCTCAAGAAATGCCTCCGACACCACCGTCGCGCTCGTGCCGAGCAGCTCGGGATGATCCGACGAGATATCCAGCTGCGGATACCCGTTCGCCAGCGAAGTCAGGGCGTTAACGCCCGTATTGGTCATCGCGTCCACGCTGCCGTTAGCCAGCGCGGCTTGCGCGTCGGGGATCAGCATGTGCACGAGCTTATAGTCGGTGACGCCCGCATCCTTGAGCAGTCCCACGATATAGCGGTGCATAAAGGAGCCCTTCTGAATGGCGATCGTCTTGCCCTTCAGATCTTGCAGCGTCTTGGGGCCGTCCTTCTTGGCAATGAGATAGCCGATCGTACGGGTACCCGGCTGCGTGATGAGACGCGTCTTTGCGCCGCCCGCCCGCGCGATGATCGCCGGCGTGTCGCCGAGACTGCCGAAGTCAAGCCTCCCGCTGATGAGCGATTCCGTCTGGTCCGGTCCGTTGGGGAAGCCCGCGAGCTTCACTTCCTTGACGCCGTATTTCTTCAGCTCTTCTTGAATGATGCCTTTGTAAAAGCCCCAGCCTTCCGCGCCCGTCGTCTGATTCTGGTCGTTCAGGCCGATGTAGCCGTAATTGATAACCTCCGGCACATGGCGCTCCGGCTCCGCGCTTGCGGTCGAAGCGGCCTGCGACGATGCAGCCGCAGTGGGCGCAGCTGCCGTGGAAGCGGCTGCCGACGGCGACGACGCAGCCGACGAAGAAGCGGCTCCTTCTTCGTTCTTGTTCCCGCAGCCTTGCAGCGCGAGCGTCAGCGCCACGATTGTCCCCAGCAGCAAGAGCGACCATCTGCGCCGGCTGCCCCCCTTGATCCGTCTTTGTCTCTGTTTCATCTCCGATTGCTCCTCCCTAGAATCCTGATCGCCGTGACAGCTGGTACATGAATTGATGCTTCGCGACCGGGACGCGTCCTTTGCCCCAACCGACTTTTTCCCGATAGCCGCCAAGCAGGCCCTGACGCTCGATTTCCTCCTCGGTAACGCCCATCACGCCTTCCGAATCCGGCGATACGTAGAGCGCGTCGACCGGGCAGTACAGCTCGCACATGAAGCAAGTCTGGCAATCGTCCTGCCTCGCGATGACGGGAATCCCGTCCTCGCCGCGATCGAACACGTTCGTCGGGCAGACGGAGACGCATTGGTTGCACGATACGCAACGGGATTCGCTGACGACCTCGATCATACCGACACACGCTCCTTCGCCACTTCTTCCTTTTTGACCCATACCCGGTCGAGTCCGCCGCTGATGAGGCGATGATGCTGGCCGGCGTCGCCCGTAGGGAAATCCTCTCGCTTGTGCATGCCGCGCGTCTCCGTGCGCGCCAGCGCCGAATGGTACATCCAGCGGGCCGTTGCCGTCATCGCGGCGGCCTCGCGCGCCTTCACGCCTTCGGCGGTCCGCCCGATCCCCGCTTCGCGCTGGCGCCGCCACAGATCGTCGAGCCTGACGAGCGAGTCGCCGAGTCCCTTCTCCGTACGGAACAAGTTGCGGTCGTACGGCTTTACCTCGTCCTGCACGGCGTGCACGTATTCTTCCGTACGCGCAGCCGCGCCCGCTTCTTGGTGATCTCTCAACGATTGAGAGGACAGGCCCCTCAGATTGCGCGATCCCGCCGTCTCGCCAAGCTTCAGCGCGTAAGCTGCCGCGCCTTCACCGGCAAACGAGCCCGAGGACATCGCCCAAGCCGCGTTATGGCTGCCTCCGCCGGTAAAACCGCCGCAGATCAACTCGCGCGTTGCCGCATCGCCGGCAGCGTACAGACCGGGCGCGCTCGTGGCGCACGTCTCATCGATGACGCGAATGCCGCCGGTGCCGCGGACCGTACCTTCCAGCCGGAGCGTGACCGGGAACAGATCCTTGAACGGATCGATGCCCCTGCGGTCGAACGGCAGGAAGAAGTTCGTCTGCGCGACGCGCAGCAGCGGCTTCAAGTCCTCCGGCGCCTGATCGAGTTTGGCGTATACTTGCTTGCCTTGCAGCAGGTTGCGCGCGATGACCGACCGGCCCTTTTTCGAGCCTGCGCCCTCGACGACCGTCCCGTCCTCGTAGTAAAAGGTGGCATAGCTGTAATACGCGGTCTTCGTAACCGAAGAGAACGTCGGGCAGATCGCATAGGCGTTCGAGAATTCCATTCCCGACAGGTCCGCTCCCGCCTCGGTGGCGAACAGATAGCCGTCTCCCGTAAGCACGTTGCAGCCAAGCGCGCGGCTCAGGAAGGCGCACCCGCCGGTGGCGATCACCACGGCGCCCGCCCGTATTTCCCATGTCTCGCCGGTCTGCGTGTTCACGCCGGCCGCGCCTCCTACGCCGTGCTCGTCCGCGAGCAGCTCCAGAACGGGGCTGTGGTCCAAAATTTTGACGCCTGCGCGCTGCACGAGCTTTCTCATGAGGCGCATGTACTCCGGTCCTTGCAAGCTGCGCTTGTGCGGATTGCCATTTTCATCGACGGGGAAAGGATAGCCGAGATTGCCCAGCTTGTTCATGTTTTCGTACGTGCGGTCGAGCACGCGGTCCATCCAACTGTGTTCGGCCAGCTGTCCGCCCATTGCATAGCGGCTGGCTTTCGCTTCTTCGCGCTTCTCGCGTTCGGGCTCGACGTACCAGACGCCTGTGCCCGACGGCGCGGTGGCGCCGCTCGAGCCGCAGTAACCTTTGTCGACCAGCGTCACCTTCGCGCCCTTCGAAGCCGCCGATATAGCCGCCCAGGTTCCCGCAGGTCCGCCGCCGATTACCAGTACGTCCGTGATCCGTTCGACAGAAGCTCTTGTAGCTGTGCTCGTCATATTTGTTCCTCCTCGGAATGGTTGATGTTCATTCAATCGGCGTTGCCCGATCCCTCTTTACCGGCCCTCGAACGCTTAGCCTTTGTATCCGTCCTGCCATTTCAGCGTCCGGCGTTCGACTGATTTGACGGCTGAGTCGAGCAGCTTGCCCACGATCGCGAAGATCAGAATGCCGACGAAAATAACTTCCGGTTGGCCGTTCTGCTTGGCCTCGTTGATCAGAAAGCCGATCCCCGAGGTAGAACCAATGAGCTCCGCTACCACCAGCCCGATCCAGGAGACGGCGAGCGAAGTACGCAAGCCTAGCAGAATTTGCGGTGACGCCGCCGGCAGGATCAGTCTTGAGATTCGTTTAAACCGGCTGAAGCTGAGCGTCCGCGACACCTCGAACAGCTTGTTGTCCACCTGGCGAATGCCCAGGAAGGTGTTGACGTACAGCGGGAAAAACGAACCGGCGGCGATGATGACCACTTTGGAGATCTCCCCGAATCCGAACCACAATATGATGAGCGGCGCGATCGCGAGATGCGGCACGAGCCGCAACACTTGCGCGCTGGGATCGAGGAGGTATTCGGCCCGCCGGAATAAGCCCGTCAATATGCCAAGCCCCAGACCCAGCCCGCCCCCGAACAAAAATCCGATCCCCGCCCGACGTATGCTGTCTCCCATGTGATGGAGCAAACTGCCGTTCGCCGCCAAGTCTGCGAATGCGGCCGCGATCTTCGCCGGCGCCGGCAGAAATTCCGAAGAGATCCAGCCCAGGCTTCCGGCCAGCTGCCAGACCGCGATCACCGCGACCGGCACGAGCCAACCGGTTGCGACATCCGCCAGCGCCGCGCGTAATTTAAAGGCTGCGCCTCGAACCCGTTTCTCCTTTAATTTTCCGGCCGGCGCGATCCATGCTTCGACTCTCTCGCTCATCTCTCACGCCTCCTTTATCCGCTGTAGGTGTCTTTCCAACGCACGATTCTGCGCTCCAGCAGCCGCACGGCCGTGTCCGACACGAGCCCGGCGAGCGCAAATACGAAGATGCCGACGAACACGACCGGCGTGTCCGCGAACTGGCGCGCATCCGATATCATGTAGCCGATGCCCGATGTCGAGGCGATCAGTTCGGCTACGACCAGCCCCAGCCAAGCCAATCCCAGCGACAGCCTTACGCCGAGCAAAATATTCGGTATCGCAGCGGGGATGACGAGCCGCATGATTTGTTGCACACGGTTAAACCCGAGGACGCGGCTGACTTCGAACAGCTTGTTGTCCACCTGCCGAATGCCGAGGAACGAATTGATATAAATCGGGAAAAAAGCGGCCTTGGCGATCAACAGCACCTTCGATTCCTCACCGATTCCGAACCAGAGAATAAACAGCGGCACGACGGCGAGACTCGGAACCATCCGAATCATCTGGATCGTCGGGTCCAGCAGCTTTTCCGATCTGCGGAACAGACCGACCAGGATGCCGAATGCCAGCCCCAGCCCTCCACCCAATAGAAATCCGGATAACGCCCGAATCGCGCTGAAGCGGAAGTTCGTCCACAAATCGCCCGATGCCGCCAGATCGACGAACGAACCGGCTATGACCGCCGGCGCGGGAAACATGAGCTCCGACAGATATCCCCGCTCGGCCAGCACTTGCCATACTGCGATGACCGCCACCGGCAGCAGGAGACCCAGACCGATCTGTACCCAGCGCCCCGGAGCCCCTGCTTCCCGCGAATCCGCTATACGACTGTTCATCAACGCTCCCTCCCTGCCCATTCAGCTGAAATTCTGGTTTCCTGTATTGCCCAGATTATAAACACTTTAATTCCTAGCTGTAAAATAGGAATTATCTATCGATGGGTTCATTGACAGGGCAAGTACCCGGATGTTACGGTTAACATATTATTCTTATAGACTTTGTATGTTATATTCACTCTTCACATGGGGAGGCTTAAATTATGGGAAATGTCTCGCTGGAGATTAAGCATCTTAGCAAGCAATTCGTCGGCGCGAAGGGGACGGTGACCGCGCTCAGAAATGTCGATCTGGACGTGCGCGAGGGCGAGTTTATTACGGTCATCGGTCCGAGCGGATGCGGCAAGAGCACCTTGCTCCGCATTGTTGCGGGACTCGATACGCAGTATGCCGGGCATGTCAGCCTGAATGGCTCGCCCATCGTCAAGCCGGGCATCGATAAAGGCTTTATTTTTCAGGAGCATCGTCTGTTCCCATGGCTGACCGTGGAGAAGAATATCGCTTCCGATTTGTCTCTGAATGATAAAAAAGTGCGTCGAAAAGTAGACGAATTGATCGAGCTTGTACGGCTCAAGGGCTTTGAGAAAGCCTATCCGCGCGAGCTGTCCGGCGGGATGGCGCAGCGGGTATCCATCGCGCGTGCCCTGCTCAGGCAGCCTCAAATTCTGCTGCTTGACGAGCCCTTCGGAGCGCTGGACGCCTTTACGCGTGCCCATATGCAAGAGGTGTTGCTCGAAGTCTGGCGCAACAACAAGACGACGATGATCTTCGTCACCCACGACATCGATGAAGCGATCTTCCTTGCCAACCGCGTTATCATTCTGAAGCCCAGGCCTGGCGAGATCAGTGCGATCGTCCCCGTCGAGCTCTCCCATCCTCGTAAAAAGGCGAGCCCGGACTTCCAGGCGCTGCGCTTAAAAGTGCTCAGTCAATTCGAGACCGGCGAGGAATTCCAGTTCGCGGACGGCGCGGGAATCTAACGAACGACAAAAAGAAGCCCGGCTGCCTAACCCTGTAGGGTTGGTAAGCCGGGCTTCTTTTTGATGATCATCTATAATAGCCGAGAATTAAGCTTCAAGGATGTTGAGCTCGGTATCCTTGTCGAAGATATGAATCTTGTTCATATCGATCGCCAGCTTGATGTTTTGGCCTTCTTGCAGCTGGGAACGGCCGTCGACGCGAGCGATGACGTTGTCCTTGCCAAGCCCGTTCAGATACAGGAACATCTCGTGACCGAGGTTCTCGGAAACTTCGATGCTGGCGCTGATGACGGAGTTCGGAGATGCTTCGATGAAGACAGGCTCTTCGTGCAGATCTTCAGGACGAATACCTACGATCATCTCGCGGCCGATGTAGCCCTTGTCACGAAGCAGTTGCGCCTTGCCGGCCGGAATAACGACGTTGATGCCCGTCGCCTTGAAGCGAACGGCGCCGCCTTCTTCCGACAGTTGGCCGGTGATGAAGTTCATTGCCGGCGCGCCGATGAAGCCTGCTACGAACAGGTTGACCGGGTGGTTGTAGAGCTCATCCGGCGTAGCTGCTTGTTGAATAAAGCCGTCCTTCATGACGACGATACGGTCGCCCATCGTCATGGCTTCCGTCTGGTCATGGGTTACGTAGATGCAAGTCGTCTCAAGACGCTTCATCAGCTTGGAGATGTTCGCCCGCATCTGCGTACGCAGCTTGGCGTCGAGGTTCGACAGCGGTTCGTCCATCAGGAACACTTGCGGTTCGCGAACGATTGCGCGGCCCAGGGCGACACGTTGGCGTTGACCGCCGGAAAGCGCCTTCGGCTTGCGGTCGAGCAGGTGCTCGATCTCGAGCGTGCGCGCAGCTTCGCGAACGCGGCGGTCGATCTCGTCCTTGCGGAACTTGCGGAGCTTAAGACCGAATGCCATGTTCTGATATACGTTCATGTGCGGGTACAGCGCGTAGGACTGGAATACCATCGCGATATCGCGGTCCTTCGGTGCAACGTCGTTCACGACGCGGTCGCCGATGTACAGCTTGCCTTCGGAGATTTCTTCGAGGCCTGCGATCATACGCAGCGTCGTCGATTTGCCGCAGCCGGACGGGCCGACCAGCACGAGGAATTCTTTGTCTGCAATGTCGAGATTAAAGTCGGTTACCGATGCTTTGTCGGAACCCGGATATTTTTTGTATACATGCTCTAAACGTACGCCTGCCATTGGAAGTTCCCCCTAACGCTTCGTTTAAGGTACGTTCTTATCTTACCTTAGACCGTGACGACTGACTATGCACAATCCGTACAAAAAATTCATTTCCTTTTCGTAACTTTGTACAATAGCATAAGCAGACGCACCAATATGGCATCGTTAAAGGAGCGGACGTCCAAGCCTGCTTCCTGCTTGAGCTTATCCAGCCTGTATAGGAGCGTATTGCGGTGAATGAACAAGCGCTTCGCCGTCTCGCTCACGTTGCAGTCCATGGCAAAAAAGGCATCCAGCGTCGACACTGTCTCCGGATCCGTGAAGAGGTCCTGCCTCCCGGACATCTCATCCATAAATCTGGATCGCACGGGCTCGGGAATGCCGCTGAGAAGACGCTCCAGGTGAACCAGCCATGGCATATGTACATGCATGCCCATATGGAACTTGCGTCCCAGATTGATCGTCTCCCGCAGCGTCGCCACGGCGTAAACCAGGCTCTCGGTCGGGATGATCGGCTCTCCGACCGCGACATGGCAGTCGCCGCCCCATTCCTCGGTGATCATCTGGTGAAGGCCGGTCGCCAAGGACACGAGGGCTTCCTTCGTCTCGCCGCGTTCAATCATATCGCCTTCGTTGGTCTCCACCTCTGCGAGCAGCCTGTCCGTCCCCAGTATAAGCCACTCTCTCTCCCGCAGCGGTATGAGGAGCATTTCGTCCGACAGATAAGAGCGGAATACCTTTTCCAATTCAACGTAAGAGGGCTCGCGGTTTTCAGCCTGTTCGCTCATCAACAAAAAAGGAATCATCCCGTCAAACAGCCGGTGGTGCAGCTCGAACCGTTCGGGAATCTCAGCTCGCCACTCGCCTGCGTCGATCGACTGCTGCAGCCAATCCCCCAGCTTGCGGGCTTGGCGCTCCAACTCCGATGCGCTGGTGCTGCCCGACTTCGACATCGATCCTTGCTTGGCCAGCCAGCTTAGCAGCTCCTTTTCCAGCAAGGTAAGCTCTGCCTGCATCCTTAGAACCTGTACATGATGGTTATCTACCTTGGTTACGAGCAAGAAGCCTTGTTCCAGATCTAACTGATCTCCGGATTCGGGAAGCTTGGCGCCCCCTGCTTTCACCCATTCCGTTTTGGATATGGTATCGATCTCGACAGACCCGTTCATCAACTGCTGCAACTGTTGAAGCCTCGTATTGTTCATCCTGCGAGCCCCTCGTTTGCCTGGCGTTAGCCACATTGTACCACATCGGCTCGCGGCCGGGCCAAGCTGCGTCGATCAGCCGCTTCGTAGCAGGAGCAGTACCACGACGGACATTAAAGCGAACACCGCTGCGATGAGATACAGGAACGAGACCGTCTGAACCTGCGACAGCCCCCATTTCATTAGACTATGATGCGTATGGAGATTGTCGGCCTGGTGCAGCCCCTTCCCCTTGATCAGACGTCTTGCGAAAACGATCGCCGTATCGAGGATCGGCACCCCCAGCGCAAGAAGAGGCACAAGAAGCGACAGAAACGTCGCGCCTTTTAAAGTGCCGTCCATCGCGATGACCGCCAGCATGTAACCTAAAAAGGTCGCTCCCGCGTCTCCCATGAAGATCCTCGCCGGATGGAAATTATAAGCGAGAAAGGCCAGACAGGAGCCTGCGATCGCCAGCGCGGCGAATGCCGTTGTCTCTTGGTGGCCGACGATCGAAGCGACGAACAGCGTCAATGCCGATATGACGGATATGCCCGAAGCCAGCCCGTCCACGCCGTCGATAAAATTCATCATATTTATAAGCGCGAATACCCAAAGCATCGTAAACAAAATGCTCCAGCCGTCGCTGAATAAAATCATCGACGATAAGGAAGGGGTCGAGACGCCCTGGATCGTGATACCGAAGGCGCAAGGAATATACGATACAAGGATATAGAGGATCAGTCGAGGCCATATGGGAAAATCCTTGCCTCTAGATTTAAAAGCATCGTCGATAAGCCCGATCGCCACCAGGAGCGCTCCGCCCGTGGAAATCGCCCTGAACAGAGCCGCATGCTGGACAAAAATAGCGCAAGTAAGCACAGCACCCAGATAGATCGCAACGCCGCCGCTCAGGGGAATCGGCACTTTATGTATTTTGCGGCTGTTAGGCCTGTCGACAAACCCGATTTTCAAGGCCAGAATTCGAACAAAAGGAACCAAGATCATCACGATTAAAAAAGCGCAGGTGAATGTGTACGGATATTTCATGTGGATGCCTCCGGACTGTCGGGATGCGCTTAACGTTCCCTAGTCGGCGGCCTGTTCATTCGAAGGAAATCGGAGAATGATCCTGAAATGCAAAAAAACAGACGTCATTGCGTCTGTCTAGAATTAAAAACTGGTGAGCCATGAAGGACTCGAACCTTCGACACCCTGATTAAAAGTCAGGTGCTCTACCAACTGAGCTAATGGCTCGGGTAAACTGGTGGAGGCTGATGGAGTCGAACCACCGAACCCAGAGGGAACAGATTTACAGTCTGTCGCGTTTGGCCACTTCGCTAAGCCTCCACGTTATGAACCCGATCCCCGGTAGCTTGCACACCTGATGGCTTGCTTATACCGGAAATGAATGGTGGCTCGGGACGGAATCGAACCGCCGACACGAGGATTTTCAGTCCTCTGCTCTACCGACTGAGCTACCGAGCCGTAAAGATTGCCATTTAAAATGGCGGAGCTGACGGGATTCGAACCCGCGGTCTCCTGCGTGACAGGCAGGCATGTTAGGCCTCTACACCACAGCTCCATGTGGTTAAATCAATGGTGGAGGCTGAGGGGATCGAACCCCCGACCCTCTGCTTGTAAGGCAGATGCTCTCCCGGCTGAGCTAAGCCTCCACGGGATAGATGGTATGGTAGCGGCAGAGGGGATCGAACCCCCGACCTTTCGGGTATGAACCGAACGCTCTAGCCAGCTGAGCTACGCCGCCACGCCACTTTTCGACTGGAGCTTGTCCAGTACGTTCACAGAGCTTGCGCCCTGAAAACCGGATGCGAAACGAATATGCGCTAGAAATGCTCTTGCCTGTGCGGCTTGCCGTTTGTTCCTAGATCGGAACAGTAGGATAAGCCCTCGACCGATTAGTACTCGTCAGCTGCACGCATTGCTGCGCTTCCACCCCGAGCCTATCAACCTCGTGTTCTCCAAGGGGTCTTACATACTGGGA
>NZ_JBHUJV010000023.1:0-125681 GCF_042683485.1 Cohnella sp. GCM10020058 | reverse complement strand
AAACAAGCGCATCCGCGAAGCAAAACCAGCCGCTTAACCTCAAAAAAAAGGACTTCCCCAACATTGGCCTCACGCTTGGCTCCATGACCAAATTAATTATGAAATTGACTTAATATGCATCTTTTTCCGTCGCGGTCGACCCTTTTATACAAATTAGATGCAAAAGCGCAGTTATTTTCCTCCATCAGCCCCATTTCCGGCCCGTGCGCCGAATAAGCCTGCATATTTGCAGGTATTTCATCCAGTAACGCCGCTCGGTCGAAAATACATGTATAAATGCAGGTTTTGGAGGCCAGCCGGCCACCAAATAGCTCTATTATGCCGAATGCGCGCCTGCCTGCTAGCGATTGGTTAAAAGAAACGGATAACGCAGCCGAATCAGCTTCGTTATCCGTCCTTGCGGCTGTGCGTCCACGACGCTTCGAACAGGCTGCGGTAAGCGCCGGGCGGCAGGCCCTCGTATTTTCTGAACTTGCCGTGAAAATAATCGGGGTTGGGATAGCCCACTTGCTCCGCCGCCTCATATACCTTCAGTCCCGCCTGAAGCAACTGCTTGGCCTTGGCAATCCGGGCTTTGTCGAGATACGTGTTGAACGAATTCCCCGTCACGGATTTGAAAAGCTTCCCCAAGTAAGCGCTGTTGTAATTAAACGCCTCGGCGAGCTTTTCCAGCTTTAAATTGTCCTTGTAGTGGGTATCGATCAGCTGCGTCATCTTGCGGATCTGACGTTCTCCCCCGCCATCGTCCGTCAAGCGTATCGCCTCCGCCAGAAGGGCGGAAATTTGCGCAAGCATCGTTTGGAAGCCGCAGGCGCGGTGGATCGCCAGCAGCTTCGACTCCAGCAGCGCGGACGCGGAGCCTGCGCCCGGCTGACGGGCAGACAGCTTCTCGAGCAGGCGCGTCAGCAGCTGGACGAACCGGGCTTTGATTGAATCTTCTCCTTCGCCGGCGCTCAGCATCCGCTCGCCGAGCTCCTCAACGAGCGGCGCCACGCGGGCCTCGCTGCCCGAGCAGATCGCGAGGTATAGCCGCTCGGCCAGCTTCGGCAGCAGGTCAGGCTCCAAGAGCCCCGTCGGCCCGGACGGTATCAGCCGCTTCGTCTCGTCGTCGATAAACTCGGCGCCGTCGTAAAAGAAACGCTGCTGTGCGCGCAGCCTGGCCGTCGCAAGCGACGACGGAATGCCGGCGGCGTCCGGGACGCCCTCGCCCGCCGACGCGAAGACCCGGCAGCCGGCAAGCGCCCCCCAGTCGCGCAAGAACGCCGCCAGCCTTCTCCGGTCCGAATCGCGCAGCCGGCTGTCCGGAAGCAAAAGACCGAGCGCAGCGCCCGCCTGGAAGACGATGCCCGAGCCCGTTTTTTCGTATGCGGCTTTCAGCCGCTCGCCGATCTGCCGTCGCGAATGCGCCGTCTCTTCGCCGTCCGCGACAATCTCGATGAGTACGACCCGGAAGCCTCCGCCTCCCTTGCCCCATGAGGAGAGCTCCGTCCCCCACGCCCCGACGCTCGCAGGCGCCTCTGACAGCATCGTCTCCAGCCGCTCGGAGAGACGCGCCTCCTCCGTTCGTTTATCCGCCTTGCGCCTGGCCTCCCTTTCGTCGAGCGCCTGCTTGATCGCGCGCAAATTGTCCGCCAGCTCGTCCTCGTCCACCGGCTTCAGCAGGTAATTGTCGACGCCGAGCGCGATTGCCTGCCTGGCGTAATTAAAGTCGGCGTAGCCGCTGAGGACGAGCACGTGGACGTCCGCTCTTTCTTTTTTTAATTCGCTAACCAGCGCGATGCCGTCCATGCCCGGCATCCGAATATCGACAATCATGAGATCCGGACGAATTCTCGCATTCAGGCTCAGCGCCTCCTTGCCGCTCGCAGCCGAACCGGCGATCCGGTATCCGAGCGATTCCCAGTCGAGCAGCTCCGCAAGGCCTTCCCGGATCGAAGGCTCGTCGTCGACGAGAACGATGTTATACATCGGACCGGTTCCCCTTTCCGTGCGGTATGACGAACCGGACGCGCGTCCCCTCGTCCTGCGCGCTCTCGATCGAGAGCCCGTAAGCCGCGCCGTACGACAACTGGAGACGGGCGTTGACGTTGCGCAGGCCGATGTGATCGGAGGCTTCCGCGCCGCCCGGGTCTCTCAGGCCTGCCGTCACCTCCGCCAGTCGCTCCCCGGACATACCTGCGCCGTCGTCCCTTACCTCGACGAACAGGCCGTCGCCGCGGCTTTGCAGCGTGACCTCCACGGTTACCGCCTCCTCTTTGTTTTCCATGCCGTGAATGACGGCATTCTCCACGATCGGCTGAATGACCAGCGACGGGATGCGTTCGGACATGGTCTTCAGATCGATATTCAGCTTGTACTGCAGCCTGTCTTCGTAACGGAATTTTTGAATATCCAGATAACACCCGATCATGTCGATCTCTGCGGAGACGGGAATGACGCCGCTGCCCGCCTCCAGGTTTTTGCGCATCATTTTGCCGAGCAGCTTGACCGTCCGGGCGATATCGGCTTCTTTCCTTACGACGGCCTTCATGCGGATCGATTCCAGCGTGTTGAACAAAAAATGAGGATTGATCTGGCTGGCAAGCATCCGCAGCTTGATTTCGTTCTGCTTTGTCTCCAGCTCCCTTTTTTGCCGGTTGGATTCGTTGACCTCGCCCATCAGCGCCCGGATGCTGCCGAGCATCGCGTTGAATTGACGGGACAGCTGCCCGATCTCGTCCTTGCCGTCGATTGCGAGTCTGAGATCAAGCTTGCCCGTCGCGACTCTGGAGATGTGCTTGCTCAGGCGAAGCAGCCGGTCGCCGATCAGCTTGGACAGAAACAGGATCAGCACGAGGGCTACCACCAGTCCCAGACCGATGGCTGCAAGCGCCGAGCGTATGATCTGATTGGGCTCGCGCACGATATCGTCGACCGAGAAAACGGATAAAATGCGCAAGTTGATCAGCCCGTTGTCCGGATACAGATCGGCAATCTGGATGCGAACGCGCCGCTCGCCGAGCTTGGACATAAAGGCGCCGCTCCGCCGGTCGAGGATATTGGAATCGATCGCCAGGTCCTGCAGCGTCTTGCCGACCAGATCCGGATGGTTCGCCGCTACGATATCCCGGTCCGCGACCAGCATCGTATCGAACGATTCCTGGCTCAGAATGCCGTTGAGCATGGCGGAATTCGCATTGATCACGAGCACGCCGCTTGTGGAATGCTTGTAAAAATCGATGCGCCGGATCAGGCTGAGATACCGGAGTCCGTCCCGCGAATCGGTGATATAGCTCCAGCGTATCAAGCCTTCTGATTTTTTCGCCCACCGGTACCATTCCGTTTTTTTCGTCTGCTCGTCGGTGGGAATGATCTCCCAGTTGTCGAGCAGCGTCGGGTTGTCCACGTACAGCCGCATACTCGTAATCTCGCGGTACAGATTCACATACTCCTTGAAATCGGGGTATTCCCGATAAGCGTCCACGACGCTGTAGGTCGAATCGTATGCGCCGTTCGCGAGCTGGCCGAGGCGCGTATCGTTGGACAAGCGGTAGGAAATGTCGTAAGAAACGTTGAGCAGGTCCATCGTGCGTTTTTTGACCCGATCCATGTTCGTCTCGATCTGCTCCGCCGCTCCCCGCAGCGCCATTTTCCGCAGTTCCACGGTCAGATAGACACCGACGATTAGCGTGGGCACCAATACGACGGCGACAAAGGAAACGATCAGCTTGTTCCGGATTTTCATGTGATTGGTGAAGTGGCGAAAATAATGCCGCATATCCGCCTCTCTTTCGCGCGCCGCCTCCCTCGTCGTCGAAGGGTAAGCGCTACCATTTTCGCTTAGCTTGATTTTACCGTGGTTGCGAATGTCCGGAACCTCATCAAGTATACTATTTTCCATGTCAGAATCAGCGTTTTTTCTGAAAATAAATGGAAAAGAGCGGAATTTAAAAAAACGTCAGGGGAGATCCGCGATCACCCTGACGTTCCTTTTAAATATGGCGGATATCCGAAACCGGAGTATTAAAAAACTCGTCACGGATCGACAATTCCCTGCTCGTACGCATACCGGGTCAGCTGTACACGATTGCCGAGATGGAGCTTTTGCAAAATGTTTTTCAGATGGTTTTTGACCGTATGCTCCGATACGCCGAGCGCGGCCGCAACGTCGCGGTTGGTGAGACCTCTTGCCACTTCCAGCAGAATTTCTTTCTCCCTCGGCGTCAGATCTTCGCGCATCGGCTCGTCGCGATCCGGCGAGCCGGCCCGCTTAAAGGCGCTTCTCGCGTCTGCTGGAGTATCGGCTCCGGCTCCGCTCTCTCGTCCGCGCCCGGCGAATTCTCTAAGGATCGACAGCGCGATATCCGGACTCAGCGGGGCGTCGTCAGAAGCGACGGCGCGCAAATACTCCCGCCAGGCCGAAGGATTGAGATTTTTGAGCAGATAACCCTGCGCCCCTTTTTTGAGCGCTTCGAACAGGTGGGCCGGCTCGTCGGACACGGTGACGATCACGATCTTAACCCAGGGATAAGCGTCCTTGATGGCCTTGGACGCTGTCAGCCCGCCCATGCCCGGCATATGAATGTCCATAAGCACCAGATCTGGCCGGGCGTCCGGCATGAGCCCGATCGCTTCCTCGCCGCTGGCGGCTTCTCCGACGACGATAAAATCGGGACATCCTTCTACGATCTCCCGCATGCCCTGCCTCGCATGCCGATGGTCGTCAACGAGCAGAATGCGCCATCCGCCCTCCATTTTCGTTCGCTCCTTTTTTGGTCAGCTCGATCACGGTCAGACCGTCCCGGCACTCGGCGCCGAACGTCCACCCCATGCGGCTCGCGCGCTCTCGAACCATGCGCAAGCCGAATCTGCCCGGCGACTCCAGCGGATCGCCCGCGAAGCCGACGCCGTCGTCGATGACTGCGCAGCGGAAGCCGCCGCCCGGCGTGCGTTCGCCCACGACAAAAACGCGATCCGCGCGGGCATGCTTGCGCACGTTGACCAGCGCTTCGCGCAGGCAGGCGTGCAGCTCGACTTTTTCCTTAACGCCCAGCATGTCCTCGGGAATGTCCCAGCGGAACTCCGCCTTCGCCTCGGTAAGAGCCGCCGTCTCGCCGAGCAGCTCGCGCAGCGGCTCCACCCAAGCATGGTCGGCCGCTTCGGGAGGCAGGCGCAGTCTTGCGATTGCCTGGCGCACATCCTCGTGTACGTCGCGGACCGTCTCCCTTAGCCCGCCTACCGTAGCGGCACGCGCCTCCTCGTCCGGCGAAGCATCCAGCTTGTCCAGCTTGACGGCCAGCAAAAAAAGCGACTGCGCGATGCCGTCATGAAGCTCGCCCGCGAGCCGCTCCCGCTCTTCCAGCGCCGCGCTGAGCGAGCGTTCGCGCTGAAGCGCGCGCTGGGACGATTCCAGCCGTGCGAACAATCCCCGCACGAGCGTGAGCGTCACCGCGAGCACGATGAAAGGCGCAAGAAAGTTGCCCAGATCCATCGTCATATACGGCAACAGAAACGCATGTCTTACATATTCCCACAGACCGATCGTCAGCGTCGGGATGAGCAGAATCATCCATTTGATCCGGCGGTCGTTCATCGGCTTCTCTCCCGTCCCCATAAGCTGTAAGCCGTTCGAGGGCCGTCAATAGATACGGAAGGTCGTGGATCTCACGATCTCGGTATCGGTGCTGTCCGTCACCCGGATTTGCGCCTCCCAGCGTCCCCGCACCGCCAAGTAAGGTCCCTTCGACCGGAAGGTCGCCTTTGTGAAATCGGGGAAGTCGTCGAGCTCCGAATCTTCGTAGGCTTCGAGCGGCACGTCGATAAAACCGACGTCCCCGCTGCCGAGCGGACGAAGGCGAAGCACGACTTTTTTCGGTGCGCCGACGCTGTCCGGCAGCCATATTTTCAGCGTAAACGCATTGTCTCCCGGTACGCCCGGCGAGATGCGAAGCGTCACGTGCATGTCATTTCCCATCTCGTGGTAGGAGATCGGCTGGTTGGCCGGCAGCGGATTCTGATAAGTCAGCACGCCCACGCTAAGCACGATAGCTCCGAGCAAGCCGAGGTCGGCACGGAGCAGGCCGGCGCGGGGCAGCTCGCCCTTGCGCAGACGCATGCGTATGAAGAAGGCCGTGACGACGACCAGCAAAGACAGGCCGATCTTGATGAGCAGCCAAGTTCCCCAGGACGTCTCGAACAAATAGGAGAGCGTCGGCAAAAACTGCAGCGTGCTGAGCGTGCCGGTCAACGCGAGCAGCAGGAAGGATAGCAGCGCCCACCTGGAGAAGACGATCGCGAATCTGCCCGCCTCGGGTCTCTCGCGATGCCAGACGGCAGCGAGGAGCACAAGTCCGCCCGACCAGACGGCCGCAGCCAGCAGATGGACGAAGTCGAGCGCCAGCGTGTAGGCTTCCGGGCTGAACGCCGCGGCATGTCCGTTCCAGGCTTCCGCGGCAAGCGCGAGCAGCACCCAGGCCAGCCTGAGATACATGCCCGCACCGCGAAGCAGCAGCGCGGCAAACGCAAGCACGAGCTGCGCGGCATACAGGCGTCCGACAGTCGTATCGGTCAGAATGCGGCCCCATTCGGAGAACGGCTCGCCCTCGGTCAGGTTCGACATCTGCAGCACGACGTACACAAGCGTCGCAAGCGCGCCGAACTGCGCCGTCCAACCGATCCACGTTTCGCGAGACGACTTCTCCGCGGCGGACGTCTCGCGCCTGAGCCCCCATAGCAGCAGCCCGGACAGCACCAGCAGGGATGCGAAAAACAACACCCGGCTGGCATAAAAAATAAAGCGGGTCGTCGTCAGATCCTGCTCGCCGCCGTGATTGTGGGAGCTATGTCCGAGCTGGGCATGCGGATCGAGCTCGGCCGCATCCGTCAGCGGCGGGGGATTGCCTATCGTGAATACATAAGCGCCTTCGACCGGATGCCCGTCCGCGGAGATGACCGAATAAGTCACCGTATAGTGGCCCTCTCCCAGCTTGGGCAGCGCAAGGCGAATTCCCTTCCCCTGGGAGGTTCGCTCCGGTTTGCCGGATGCCACGGTTTTGGAGTCGCTGTTCAATACGGCCAGACGCGCGGACGAGCCGCCGTCGAGCCGCTCGTTGAACGTGAGTTCGACGGCTTCGGGACTCTCTGCGAGCTGTGCGTCCTGCGCCGGCGCCGCCTGCTCCAGAATCGCGTGCGCGGCTGCCGCCGGCGCGAAGGCCGCCGCCAAAGAAGCGATCAGGACGAGCCATAGCGCCAGCATGCCCGTTCGCCGAAGCGCCGGCGCGAACATTTTCCGGGAGCGGCCCTCGCTCGTCCCGGCCATTTCGAAGTTTCTCATATCGCCGCACTACCGCCTTCCATCGGTCCGTAAAATTCGTAACTACAAGTATAAGCGATACCGTTATGTCCCCGCATGACGCGAAGGGGCCATCTTGGTTGCATTGCGGCCGAGCCTGCGTGCGCTATCCTATTTGTATATCGTAACGCAGCGACTATTCCGCTTCAAATCTCGGATCGGCGCGTACGCCTAGCGTCGGGCCACCAGTCGCTCCCTGCATCCGGTCGTCCCCGGTCATCCGGCCAGATATAGACCCAGCCTGCGAGATCGTTTCGATCATCGTCGTGCACCCATACGCGCTCGTAGTCGTTCGTTTCCTCAGGTCCGAAATATTCTTCCAGCCCGTCGAGTCGTCCCAGCGTCGCCCGGTCCACGAGCGTCCACAAGCCGCGTACGCGCCGTACGGATGTCGCCCCCGCCTGCGGCAGGATCAATGCAGGATAACCGTCCGCAATGACGAGACGCCCGCGGACCGTTCCCTGCTGCGGCTCCGATCTGGCGAAGGGCCAGAGCAAGCTTGCATTCTCCAGCCCCGGCAGCAGCGATCCGTAGACGAATACCGGATGAAGTCCGCCTGCTGCGCCCGAGCCCGCTCCCGCCATCCTCGGCCACATCGCCGTTTCGCGGTCGTGACAGCGTTCGTTTCGTCCGTATTTCATGCCTTCCACGCTCCTTCCCGCATTGCGCGTCCACCC
The DNA here is from genome assembly GCF_042683485.1 of Cohnella sp. GCM10020058. Taxonomy (NCBI): domain Bacteria; kingdom Bacillati; phylum Bacillota; class Bacilli; order Caryophanales; family Paenibacillaceae; genus Cohnella; species Cohnella sp. GCM10020058. Next base: position 117,674 of record NZ_JBHUJV010000023.1, on the reverse strand, counting down.
CGTGAACGGCTACAATGTATGCATCGACGGCGACGGCTTTTGTTTTTATCTATCATTGCCCGCCGCGTTTGTCCCGCCAATCGGATCGGCATTCCCTTTAACGACTGGAGATTATGAGAATATGGAAACTTTTGAACTGGCATCCCTGCTCGTCCGTCAAGGCGACGAAGAATGGCAGGTCACCTTCGAGAGAGCGCGGCTGTTCGTCATTCAGCATTACGGCACTTTATCCTGGTACATCGAGCTCGACGGCATGCAGCAGGAAGCGCTGCTCCGGCGGTTCGCCGAATCGCTCGACATCGCGGTATCCGTTCAAGCCGTATCGGTAGGCGGCAAGTCGCTTGGCGGCGACGCCTTTTTCCACCCCAATCCCCAAAAGCATGCCGCCGCGGTCCGCGGACAAGGCGAGCTGGGGGGCTACCATTAACGCGAAGAGCGCGCAATCAGCATTTGCATTCGCGGCAACGCAAACGGGACGAAGCAGACAGCGCTGCTTCGTCCCGTTTTTCGAGCCGTTTCGACTTTATTTGCCCGGGAAAATCTCGGGGGTCGTCATCTTGTCGTAGAAATCCGTGAAGCGGTCGCGCTCCGGCGAAGCGCGCCAGCCCATAGCCGAACGCGGATGCTCGTCGAGCGTGCCGGTGATCATGTCCGGAATGAGGTAGCCCCACTCCTCTTTTTCCCGCAGCTTGAGCATATGACGCTCGATCATGCCGAGCACGGGACGCAGGCTGTAATTCGGGTTGGTGAGCTTGGCAAGCAGCAGCTCGGTCGGCGTGTTGCCGGCCGCGCGGCCCATGCCGTAGACGGATGCGTCAAGCAGCTCGACGCCAAGGTCGGCCGCGGCCAGCGTGTTGGCGAACGCAAGCTGCATGTTGTTGTGCGTGTGCACGCCAAGACGCTTGTGCTTCAGCGTACGCTTGAATTTCTCCACGAGAAAACGCATGTCGTCCGGATCGAGGCTGCCGTAGGAGTCTACGATGTAGACGACGTCGATCGGGCTGTCGCCGATCATGGCGAGCGCTTCGTTGAGCTCGTTGTCCATCACATTGGACAGCGCCATGATGTTGATCGTCGTCTCGTAGCCGCGCTCGTGGAACAGCGTGCCGAGCTCGATCGCCTTCTCCGTATCGCGTGCGTACGTGGCGACGCGGATCAGATCCAGCAACGACTCGCTCCGCGGCAAAATGTCGTTCTCGTCGACGCGGCCGACATCGACCAGCGCGGACAGCTTCGTATTCAGCTTGTGCGGAATTACCTTGCGCAGAAAGTCGTCGTCCAGGAAACGCCACGGTCCCGCTTGGTCGGCGCCTTTCAGGAGGCGCGGCGAATTTTTGTAGCCGATCTCCATATATTCGACGCCGGACTCGTTCAGGCTCTGATACAGATCCTGCACGAATTCGACGCTGAAGTCCCAATTGTTGACGAGTCCGCCGTCGCGCACCGTACAATCGACGATTTTGCAATGGCTCGTTTTGCTGTGAATGGTCATCATGACTACCTTCTCCTTTTAGCTGCCTTATCGCTAACGACTATCGTTCGTCTCTACAACATATCACCGTAAATCGCAACATGACATCAATTTTATAACGAAAGGGCGGTTGTCTACAAGCTTTTGCTTATTATTTAACAAAACGCAACCGGCCGGCGGGCATTCGCCTCCGGTCGGTTGCGTATAGAGTTGCGTATAAAAGGATGCCGGGCGCTTAATCTCGGGCTTAGCCCTGCACCCGCGACGTTTGCCAGCGCGCTTCCTGCACGAGCAGCGAAGTCGCGGCATCGATCCGGCCCGCAATCTCCTCCTCGATCCGGGCTTTGCCGTCATCGCCCCAGGTCACCTGCGTATCCAGCACGAAGACGCCGGTCAGAATGTTGCGCGCGCCCAGCACCGACAGCACCGGCTTAAAGGCGTAGTCGATAGCCAGCAAATGCGCGATCGTACCGCCGACAACGAGAGGCAGCACGATTTTATTTTCCAATCCCTTTTGCGGCAGCAAGTCGAGATAAGCCTTTAATATACCGGTAAAGGACGCTTTGTAAACGGGAGAAGCGATGACGACGGCGTCCGCCTCCGCGACGAGCCGATTCGCTTCCGCGATCGCTTCGCTGTCGAAGCGGGCATGGAGCAGGTCTTCGGCCGGCAGGTCACGAACGTTGATGACCGAAACTTCCGCGCCGCTCTCCTCGATTTGGCTGCGCACGCGATCCAGTACGCCGTTAAGTCTGGATTTAGCTGTCGGGCTGCCTTGCAGAATGACGATTTTGGCCATGAATGCTCACACCTTTTCCGTTATTCCGATATTAACCATCGGATTTTAATTAATTATATGTGAATCCTTCTCCGGGCGTCAAGCTTCGTTCATTGCGAAAAGCCCCGTCTTAACGCGAGACGGGGCTTCAAGCCTCAGGAAGCCGAGACGACCTGGGCGACCTCTTCCTTGTGCCGTTCGAGCACCGCGCTCCGGCCGAATCGGATGAGTCCGTCCTTGTTAGGCAAGCGCAGCTCGAGCTCGCCCGCTTCCGGAACGAGACGCAGGTCGAAGGAGAAGTCCCGTTCGATCTCGTCCGAGTGCGCCTGGAGTCCCCCGAATACGAGGGTGCCATCCGCGCTTAATGGCTTCTCGATCAGCGTGGAGTTGTCCGGCATGGCGAATTTGACGGAACGCTGTCCGTTCCACAGCACGCCTTCGCCGCCGGCGATCAAGTAATTGCCTTTGCGCGTCAGCTTCAGATCGATCGTGAGCGCGCCTTCGAGATCGGTTCCCGATACGTACAACGGATCCTTATTGGTCATGTCGACCTGGCCGGCCCACTTGGGCAGCGGCTCGACCGACGTAGACTTCAGGTCGAAGTGGTACGTCTTCGCCTCTCCGTCGGCCGGCAGCGCCTGCCCAGCCGAGGACGAAGCCGATGCCGAAGCGGTCGCGGACGATCCGCTCGGTGCCGATTCGCCGTTCGAATCCGACTTCCCCGTCCCGCATCCGGCGAGCAGCGCCATCGCCAGCAAGGCCGCTGCGGCCCCTTTCCATGTCGGACTCAAAATCGTGTCCATCCTCCTTCAAGCGGCTCGTCTTACGCCAGTGTATCGCAATAGATAGTAGTATAGGACAGCGAACGATGCGATCACAAGCGCGATCCCCCCCTGTCACAAAAAAGACCGGATTCACCGTTGCAGGAAGCCGCGTTTCTTTAAGTATGCCAACATATGCAGGCGATTAGGCCTCGTTACCCATTCCGCCATGATCTTCGTCCACGGCGTGCTTTTTCGGCCTTCGGTTCGCATTTGCAAATAGCGGGTCATCGTCTCGTCATATTGTTCAACCGGGCCTTGTCCCCGTTCGTCTTCATAACGATTCCAATGAAGCACCGCCTCGACCGGCAGACGCGGCCGTTGTCCGCTCGGTTGGTCCGGCAGTCCCACGCACATGCCGAACACCGGATACGCCAGGCTTGGAATGCCGAGGAGTGACGATACCTCCTCGATCCGGTTGCGGATGCCTCCGATATAACAAATGCCGTACCCCATCGACTCAGCTGCGGTCGCTGCGTTCTGCGCGGCGAGCGACGCGTCCACCGTCGCGACGATAAAGCTCTCCGCGGAATCCGCATAAGTCTCGCCGCCCGGCTCGATATGCGCCGCGGCAGCGGCGGAGAGCCGGTTCAAATCCGCGCACCAGACGAGAAACGCCGGACAAGTATCGACATAGGCCTGGTTGCCCGTCAAGACGGACAATTCTCGCTTAAGCGCAGGATCCGTGACCGCGATAACACTATAAGCCTGCACATTGCTCGACGTCGATGCCATTTGGCCTGCCGCTACGATCTCCCGCAGATGCGCCTCCGGAATCGGCGTCGGATCGAACGATCGTACGGAGCGGTGCTGCATAAGCTTAACGACAACCTCGTTCATTACGTTTCCTCCTCTCGGCTGCTGCCTGCTTCTCTCGGCCAAGCCGTCAGCCTCTTCCCGTTTTTCCCCTTTTCGTCCATCCCTGAAGCGAAGCGATCGTGAAACGAACGGGCAGCGAACGGGGAAATGGACCGGAAGTCGCGCTTCCGGTCCATCTTATTTCTGTTATCAAGCATTAGCCCAGCGTTTTTTGCCCCGGTTTCCAGTTCACGGGGCACAGGCCGCCGGATTGGAGCGCCTGCAAAATGCGGAGCGTCTCGTCCACGCTGCGGCCGACGTTCATGTCGGTCACGACCTGATAACGCAGCACGCCTTCGGGATCGACGATGAAGAGGCCGCGGTGGGCCGCGCCGGTCGCGTCGTCGAGAATGCCATACGCATGCGCGGTTTCCTTAGTGAAGTCGGATACGATCGGGAACTTGATCGCGCCGATGCCGTTCTGGTCGACCGGCGTATCGATCCAAGCCTTGTGCGTGTAGATGCTGTCGACCGACGCGCCCAGCACCTCGCAGTTCAGCGCTTTGAATTCTTCGTAGCTGTCGCTGAAGCCGCGAATCTCCGTCGGGCACACGAAGGTGAAGTCGAATGGCCAGAAAAAGAACACGAGCCATTTGCCGCGATAATCTTCGAGCGACACTTTCTCCTCGAGCGAATCGAGGTTTTTCGTGGACAGCAGATTAAAGGAAGGGGCGGGAAGGCCGACTTTTGCGAATGGATACGGATTGGCGATTGTCGTCATATGGGAAGAATCCTCCTAGGTGTGGTGTGATGGTTACGTGTGCGTATTCCCTTAAAAAACGGCAGCGATGGATGCCGGCGATTCGTTCGCCTCGAGGAACCGCTCAGCGTCCAGTGCGGCCATACAACCGGTACCCGCGGCGCTGATCGCTTGGCGGTACTTGCTGTCCTGGACGTCGCCGCAAGCGAACACGCCCGGGATGTTCGTCTCGGTCGTGCCCGGCGTGACGAGGATGTAGCCGGTCTCGTCCGTCTTGAGCTGACCTTCCAAGAACTTCGTGTTAGGCGTGTGGCCGATCGCGACGAATACACCCTCCGCTTCAATCAGTTCCTCTTCGCCGGTCTCGTTGTTCAGCACCTTCAGGCCCTTCACGCCGAGCGGTCCCGCGACGACTTCGAGCGGCGTGCGGTTCAGGCTCCAGCTGACCTTGGCATTCTTCCGGGCGCGCTCCTGCATGATCTTTGAAGCGCGAAGCTCGGTGCGGCGGTTGACCAGAACGACTTCCGACGCGAAGCGGGTCAGGAAGTTCGCTTCCTCCATCGCGGAGTCGCCGCCGCCGATGACGATGATCTTCTTTCCTCTGAAAAAGAAGCCGTCGCAGGTCGCGCAGGTGCTGACGCCGCGTCCGACGTTGTCCTTTTCCCCTGGAATGCCCAGGTACTTGGCCGACGCGCCCGTGGAGACGATAACGGACTGCGCCTGTAACTCTTCTTTGCCGTCTACGGTCAGCGTGAACGGACGCTTGGACAGATCGGCCTTCGTCACCCAGCCGCTGCGGAACTCCGCTCCGAATCGCTGCGCTTGCTTGCGCATATTATCCATCAATTCCGGGCCCATGATACCTTCGGGGAATCCCGGGAAATTCTCGACTTCGGTCGTCGTTGTCAGTTGGCCGCCTGGTTCGGGACCTTCGATGACGAGGGGAGCGAGCCCCGCGCGAGCAAGATAAATGGCTGCGGTCAATCCCGCAGGGCCCGTGCCGACGATAATCGTATGTCTCATTTGACTCTCTCCTCTCAAGCGCTTGACGTTCGATGTATTCATCTTATCACCGGACAACCGTACGGGCATGAAGGCCGAATGAAGGCGTCATGAACGTTTGATGAAGAAAATGCGGAGCTGTTCCGGTCGATCCTATTTGTCTCAAGTGGCCGTGATCGGGCTAGTCGGCCGTCCGGTAGCCCACGCCGCGAACGGTTACGATATACAGCGGATTTTTCGGGTCGTCGCCGAGCTTTTTGCGCAAGCTCTTGATATGGACGTCAATGGAGTTGCTGCCGCCGAAGTATCCTTCGCCCCACAGCTTTTCCATCAGGTCCTGGCGGGACAAAACGCCGCCGCCGGCCATGATCAGTGCCCGCAAAATATCGAACTCCGTCTTGGTCAGCTCGACGCGCCGTCCGTCCCGCTGCACGGTCACCCGCCGGAGATCCATGCGGATGTCCTTGAACGCGGCTTCGTCGGGCCCGGCCAAAGGAGTGCTCTTGCCGGCCAGGTCTTCGATCCGGGCAAGCAGTGCGCCGACGTCGCCTGGCCATGCCTCGCTTGGGGTGCCTCCCAAACCCGCAGCCGTGGCGTTATTCTGCGGCGCGGCGGGCTCTACCAGGTAAAGCGCAGGTGTCTTAAGCTCTGCCATTCCGCTGAGCGGATCCTGACCTGAGACCGAACGGTCCGCGATCAGCAGATCGATCTGCAGGCTGGAGAGCAGCGCCTCCTGCCCATGGCGGAACACGAGCACGTCATAGCAGCGTGTCGTCAGCTCCGCCAGCAGTGGCTGCAATCGCGCGGGGTACGCGCTGACGACGACGATCCGGCGCGTCGTGTCGCAGTATGCGCCCATTAATTCTTCAGCTTGGATGTCCGGCATGCGGGGCACTCTCCTTTGAAAATAAATTGCTCGTCCGTCAGCGCGTATCCGCTCTCCTCAGCCACTTTTGCGAGCCATTCCGCAGGCGGCGGCGTCATCACCTCGTCGACTTTGCCGCAGGAGATGCACACGATATGCGCATGGTCCTCGCCGCGCCCGTCGTACCGGCTCGTCTTGCCCTCGAGCTTGAGCTCATGAATCAAGCCTTCGTCGGTCAAATACCGGAGCGAGTTGTAAACGGTGGCGTAGGCGACGGACTGTCCCTGCGACTTGAGGCGATCGATAATATCGGCGGCGGTCGGGTGATCGTCGGCCTGCATTACGATGTCATAAACAAGCTTGCGGGGGGCCGTCAGATTGCGTTTGGTCATGGGAATCCCCTCTTTATTTAAAATTGGTGTATAAAAAAACTGGCCAGCCCAAGTACCTGTTTCCGTCGAAATAAGGATGTGTCGCATCGCTATTCCAACCTAGATTTTCATCCCTAAGTTATTTAAATTTAGATTTAGTTTAAATTTATATTTTGACTTTGTCAAGCTTATGCGGTAACAACAACGAACCTTCCTCTACTCTGTAGTGCAGGGATCAGCACGCGCGCTTCGACGTTCAAAACGCAAAAAAGAAGCAGGCACCATCTCCTGCTTCCTAATTCATGCAATCGCGCCTCAGGTCGAGCTGCCGACCGCATCCACAGGCACGGACGCCTTCTCAACTGCGACCCGGCCCGAGAAAAACACCGCGCCGCCGCCCATATCGGACAGCCGGTCCGGCGTAAGCGCGTTGACCGTCGCGTTGCGCCCCTCGCTATTGTCCGCCCAGAGCCCCTGGCTGACAACGATGCCGGACAGAACGTCCTCGCCCACCGAAGCGGTCAGCCAAGCCTCGCCTCGTTCGTTCCAAATGCGCACTTCATCCCCCTCGACGATGCCGAGGGATTCCGCATCCGCTGCATTCATATGCAGCTTCGGCACCTTTTCCATTCGGGCATGCTTCTCATTATTGGAAAATGTCGAGTTCAAAAAGTTATGGTTCGGCGCAGGGATGAAGGCGAATGGGAAAGCCTCTTTCCCTTCCTCCGCCAACGGCACGTACGTCGGCAGCGGCGGCAAGCCATGACGCTCCATTGCCTGCGAATACAACTCAATCTTGCCGCTTGGCGTCGGCAATCGGCCCGGGAACAGCGGCTTTACGTCCGCGCGCACGAATTTGTGCTCCAACAACGCCTCGTATGTGACCGGATCGTAGGCAGAATTGCCCGGGAAATCGACAGCCTGTCGAATCATTTCCGCGTCGTCATCCTTGAACGCGTCATCCGAATAACCCATTGCCGCGGCGAGCAGGCGGAACACCTCGTTGTTCGACTTGCTCTCCCCGTATGGCGCCACGACCGGTTGTTGGATTTGTACGTAGTGATGCCAATACGAATGGTACAGATCCGTGTTTTCGAAGGCGGAGGTCGCCGGAAGCACGATGTCTGCGTACTTGGCTGTCTCGGTCAGGAACAAGTCGTGTACGACGGTAAACAGATCTTCCCGAGCCAGACCCTTACGGACTTTGTTCGATTCGGGCGCAACGATGGCGGGATTGCTGTTATACACGTATAGCGAGGAAATCGGAGGCTCAAGCTCAAGTAGCGCGCTGCCGATCCGGTTCATATTGACGCGTCGCGTCTGCCGGCCGCCGCGCAGATCGGGCCGCTCGAGCGCCATGGCATTGTGCTTGACGTAACCGCCGTTTCCCTTGATCGCTCCGCCGCCAGGCACGAGCCATTGCCCCGTCAGCGCGGGCAGACAGGCGATCGCGCGCACATTCATGCCCCCGTTGTCGTGATGCTGGATGCCGTTGCCGATGCGAATGAACGAAGGGGACGTCTGTCCATAAAGCCGGGCCAGCTCCAAGATGTCCGCTTCGGGCACGCCAGTGATGCCCGACACCGTCGCGGGATCGTATGCTGCCGCATGCGCGCGAAGCTCCTCGTGACCGACCGTATACTCGCGCAGAAAAGTCTCGTCCGTCATCCCTTCCGCGAACAGTACGTGCATGATACCAAGTGCGAGCGCCGTGTCGGTGCCGGGCCGCAGCGGGATGAACCAATCCGCCCACTTGCCGGTCCGGTTGCGGTGGACGTCGATCGTGACGATCTTTGCGCCGGCCTTCCGCGCTTGCTCCGCTATGGTGACCTGATGCATATTCGTGCTGACCGCGTTGATCCCCCAGAAAATGAACAGCTTGGCATGAACCGTCTGCTCCGGATCGGTGCCGAAGCTGCCGCCCATCGTATATCGATAGCCGACCGTCCCCGCCGCGTCGCAGATCGTCCGGTCAAGCATAGACGCGTTCATCCGGCTGAAAAACCTGCTCCCCATCCCTTCCGTCCCGATCCGGCCCATGTTGCCGTAGAAGCTGTATGGCAATATACTTTCGGAACCTCGTTCCGCGATAAGCGTTTTCCACCGATCCGTAATTTCCGCGATCGCTTCGTCCCAGCCGATCGGTACGAATTTTCCCTCGCCTTTGGGACCGACGCGCCGAAGAGGCGTGGCCAGGCGCTTGTCGTCGTAAACGCGCGACACCATATTGCGCACCTTGTTGCAGATCGCGCCGCGGGTGACCGGGTGATCCGGATCACCCTCAACCTTGACGATAACCCCCTCCCGCTTGTGTACGAGCAAGCCGCATTGGTCCGGGCAATCAAGCGAGCAGACCGAGCGGAATACGCCTTCCGGCTGCGCAGTATAGTCGTCCATTTTCGTGTCAACTCCTTTGAATCCGTGCTCCCATTTTAGCACAAAGAAGACGAATCCGCCGTCCGTAACCGGCGAATCCGTCCCGCTTGGCAAGCCTATTTATGCCTTTCCGGCGATTCCCGTCTTCCGGCTGACCGTCAGCTTGTAGCCGACGCCGCGGATCGATTCGATCTGCACCGATTGCTGGTTCAACTCCAGCTTCTTGCGCAGCGAACTGACATGTACGTCCACCGTCCGCTGCCCGCCGATATAATCGAAGCCCCATACGACGTTCATCAAGTCGTCGCGCGTAATGACGATGCCCGGGCGTTCGGCCAGGTACAGCAGCACCTCGAACTCCTTGGGACGCAGCGTGATCCATTCGCTGCCGACCTGCACTTCGTATTTGTCCGGATAAATCTGCAGCGCACCGAGCGAGATCACCTTTTCGCCGGTAGGATCGGACTTGGGCCGAGCCTCCTCGTTGCGCGAACGCCGCAGCACCGCCGAGGTGCGGGCAAGCAGCTCCGCGACGCCGAACGGCTTGGTGATGTAGTCGTCCGCACCGAGCTTGAGCCCTTGTACGACCTCTTCTTCCGCATTGCGGGCGGTCAGAATGATGACCGGCGTCTTCACGCCATGCTGACGCAGTTTTTGCAGCACCTCGAAGCCATTCATCCCGGGCAGCATCAAATCCAGGAATATAATCGCATACTCGTCTTGAATCGCCTTGTGCAATCCCTCAGCGCCGTTGCCGATCACTTCGGTCTCATATCCGTCTTGCGACAAATTGTAGGTGACCAGACGTGCTATGGTAGGTTCGTCTTCAATAATGAGCACCTTGTCCGACATAAGCTCCTCCAGTCCGATCGGTCCGTCTGACGTCCCGGCCTCTTCAGTCAATTTATCATGCCGCCGTAAATCCAGAATCATCCGAATGTCAACGCCACGTAAAATAACGTAATGCTAATAGTCTTGAATAAGCGGCAGTTCGATTACAAACGTCGATCCGACGCCTACCGTACTCTCCACTCGAATCGTGCCATGATGCAGCTCAACCAGGTGCTTGACGATCGACAGCCCCAATCCCGTGCCGCCGGAGCTGCGCGAGCGGGCTTTGTCGACCCGGTAGAAACGCTCGAAAATGCGGGGCAGGTCTTTCTTCGGAATGCCGATGCCCGTATCGGAAACCGTAATCCGGACGTGCTCTTCGATATCTCCGCCCTCTTCTCTCTCGGTCTCGACGATGACCGCCTTCACCCGCACCCGGCCGCCTTCCGGCGTATAGCTGATTCCGTTTTGCAGCAGATTCAGCGTGATCTGTCCAAGCCGATCCTCGTCCGCCTCGATAAACAGTTCCTCGGGCGCGTCGAGTTCCAGCGTGATCTCCTTCTTGGCGGCCTCCGTTCCCAGGAACTCCAACTGCCTCTCGAGGAACGACCTCAGGTCGATCGGGGAAAATTGCAGCGGCGAGCGCCGCGACTCGATCTTGGACAGCTCCAGGATGTCGCCGATCAGGCGGTTAAGCCTGTCGCTCTCGTCCTGGATGATCTTCAGGAAGGAACGCGCCGTCTCCGGATCGTTGACCGCGCCGGCGAGCAGCGTCTCCGCGAAGCCTTTGACGGCGGCGACGGGCGTCTTGAGCTCGTGCGATACGTTGGCGACAAATTCGCTGCGCATCCGTTCGAGACGGCGGATCGCGCTCACGTCCTGGAGGACGAGCAGCAAGCCCGGCGCCGTATCGTCGTCCATCGGAATCGGTACCAGATTCAGCTCGAGCAGCCGCTCTTCCGGGTAGTAGACCGTCAGCTCCTCGTGAATCGATTCGCCGGTCTCGAAGCCGGTGCGAATCAGCTGCAGCAGCTCGTATTGCTGCTTGGCCTCGGTATAACTGCGGCCGACCCGCTCCCTTGCCAGGCTGCCGAGCAGAAGCTCGGCACTCCGGTTGTAAATGCGGATCCGGCCGTCCGGTCCGATCATGACGACGCCGCTGATCATATGGTCGAGCACCGATTGCAGATGAAGCTCGTTCCTGCGGATCTCGCCCATATGGTCCTGCAGGTTCGCCGCCATCGCGTTGAGCGCCCGACCCAGCTCCCCGACCTCGTCCTTGCCTGCGTCGGGGATGCGCACCTTGTAGTCCATGCCCGCCATCCGTTTGGCTGCGGACGTCATGCGCTCCAGCGGACGCGTGACGCTGAGCGCCACCCTGTAGCTGACGAGCGCTGCCAGCGCGAATACCGCGAGCAGTCCGAGCGCAAGCGCCATCCACATGCGATCGAGGCTGTGCTCAACAGCCGATAGGGACATGGCCAGGCGGATAATGCCAAGCGTCTGCCCTGTCGCGCCGTCCTTGACCGCATAAGCGACATAAAGCATATTTTCATTTAACGTGTCGCTGTGCCGGATGCTCCGGCCCAGGCCGTCCGCCAGCGCTTCCCGTACCTCTTCGCGTCCGGCATGGTTGTCCATCGTGCCTGGCGCGTGGTCCGAATCCCCGATCACTTCTCCATCCGTTGCGATGTATGTCACCCGCATATCAGCGAGCTCCTTGAAGCGTACCGCCTGCGCCTGCAAATATTCGGTCTGCGTTTCCTTGGACGCGTCCTTCGGCCAGGGCGCCGCGGCAGAGAGCACGCGAAGCTGCGTCTCCATGTGACTGCCGAGCGCTTCGAGATGGTTATGCTTGTAAAACTGACCTGTGAAAATGCCCGCCGCCAAAACGGACAATCCGATGAGCAGCATAAATAATGCGGTCAGCTTCAAGCGGAACTTGCTCATTTGCGCTCCCGTGCGGCTTGCCATGCGTATAGCCAATCCTCCAAATGCCGACTTTTCTTTATCTTAACACAGGAGTATTAGCGCAGTGTAAATTCAGACGAACTTAACAGACCGGAGGGGATGCCCCTGTCGTCTCATGTAAGTTATAGTGAAGAGAGGAATAGATAAGGAGGAGCGCCGCGATATGCAGCAGCATCATTTTTTGGCTTATTTATACCGTCTGCGGTACATCGAACGCTGGAGCCTCATGCGCAATTCGACCAAGGAAAACGTCGCCGAGCATTCGTACCATACCGCGCTGCTCTCCCATTTACTGTGCACGATCGCCCGAGACGTATTCGGCCGCGACGTCGACCCCGACAAAGCGGCGAGCCGCGCGTTGTTTCATGACGCGACCGAAGTGATCACGGGGGATATACCGACGCCCGTCAAACATCATAATCCGGCGCTGCTGTCCAACTTTCGGGATCTGGAGCGACTGGCCGCCGAAAGGCTGCTCGGTACCGTGCCTCCGGAGCTTATCCAAGCCTACGAGCCCCTGCTGATGCGGCAGAACCAGGACGACGAGCTGAACCGGTACGTGAAGGCCGCCGACATCCTCGACGGCTATCTCAAATGCGTCTCGGAGATGTCTGCCGGCAACCGCGAATTCGCTACCGCACGCAGACAGTTCGAGGACCGGCTCGCAGCGCTCGGAATGCCGGAGATCGATTGGTTCCTGAACCGGCTCGCCCCGAGCTTTGAAAAGACGATCGACGAGCTGTCCGAACGGGAGCGGGATGTTGACCCCGATGCCGATGCCGATGCCGATTAAGCAGACGGGCTTCAGAAGCGTGCTGTCCATCGCAAAAGACGCGCTGTGGATCGTGATTCCGCTGCTGATCGCCGTTTTCGAGCCGCAGGGAGCAACCCAGAAGCAGTCGAGCGGTCTCACGCTCATCGCCTCGGCGAACACGCTAGGCGAAGCGCTGGCGATCGATCGTAAATTCAGCGATTGAGGCCAAAAGTAGACGCATGGCCTCCAGTGCCAACAGACCGCAGCCCCCCTGTCGCCGACGGATGCACAGTCCGTCAAGCTGGCCTTTTCTTTTATTAAAAAAACCGCCAGGGTAGATCGCAGATCGCCCTGACGGTTCATTTAGGTTAGCGAATATCAAAAACTCGATTCGCGCGGAACGCCTAGCGACGACTCATCCGACATCCGTTCCAAGGAGCCTGCGTATCTCAGCCTGCGCCATTCCTTCCCCCCAATGCCTGCAAATATACATCTTTTTTTGCCTTTGTCGGTGCTGGCGCTTTGCATTTACCTGCAACATTTGCAGGTATTTCCTCAAGTGGCGCGAGCCGATAGAAAATACTTGTAGAAATGCAGGTTTTGGGCCTGCCCCGCCAAACTTCCGAAAGCTTTGGCACGCCGGTAGCGCGCCCACCTGCCCACGAATCAGGAAGGAAAGCATGGCGGCCTCTTTCTGCGCACCATCTTGCAGACTTCATATTTTTTATTCATAAGCAAAAGGCTCCGCCTGCGCATGTCGCGCCGGGCGGAGCCTTTTCGATCTCAAAGGTACAGAAACATTAAGCGAGCCAAGGATTTTTCATCAGCCAGACGACAACCAGAAAAATAATCAGAATGACAAAGCTCAGCGTCTGTACGCGCGAGATGTTGCTCGATGCGTCCTGTCCGCCGGAGGCTGAGGCAACGATCCGCTTAAGGGGCGCTTGTACGATGCCCGACAGCGCGCCGAGCGCCAGGAACAGCACGATAATCGTGACCATCCACGAAACTTTGTAGTCCGCTTGGGAGATCAGGTAACCGCCCGTCAGCAGTTGCAGGACCAACGAATATTGGCCGAATCGCCCCGCCGATACCAGTCCGCTGGCAAGGCCTTCCTGGGCCGGCGTGGACAGCTGCCGGAAGCGCTTGGCCAGAAACGGCAAAATGGCATAGATCCCCATTCCGATCGCTCCGACGATGTGCAGAAAAATCATAACGTTATACATCGCGATATGTACCTCCACAACCATAATAAGACAAGTCACACCTAGTATACACAAACCGGGCTGACAAGTAAAAAAGAAGGTTTACGAATCTTTTTATTTTTGGGAACCGGCGGCCTTTTCATGGCGTCTCATTTATTGAGGTGAAAGCAGTGGAATACGATTTTCTTAAGCATGTATCGACGACGATGGACGCTGCGACGCTTCGCGACGTCATGGACCGGTACGGGAACGATGTATGGAACTATGCTTATTTCCTGACAAAAAACAGAGAGATGGCGGACGAAATAGCGCAGGACGTTTTCATTAAAGCTTACTACCGCATCGAAACGTTCCATGGTCGATCCTCCCTTAAAACCTGGCTGCTCACGATTGCCAGAAACACGGCGTTCCGATATAAACGCTCTTCCTTTTTGCGCCGCGTTCACTTGCTCCCCTCAATCGGATCTGCAGGTTCCGGCAAATCGGCGGAGATTGAATTCATGGAGGAAACGTATGCCGACGATATCTGGAAGACGATTATGGCGCTGCCCGACAAATACCGCGAGGTGCTCGTGCTGGATATTCGCTACGACTTGTCGACAGAGGCTATGGCGAAGCTGCTGAACGTCGCATCGGGCACGGTCAAATCGCGGCTGCATCGCGCCCGTGAAAAAGTACAGCGGATGATGAAGGAGGAGTCGCAGTCATGAGAGAAGACAAACCGGCTTGGTACGAACGCGCAGGCAAAGGCCCGTTCGTCCGCGAAGCATTTGACGAAAAAATGCGAGAAACGATCGAACGGCGCGTTGCCGGCAAGCGCGAGCGGGCGAAACGCGGAATGGCGGCCTTTGCTTTAGCCGGCACGGCGGCGACGCTGCTCGCTGTCCTGCTGCTGACACGTTATCAGAGTCACTGGTTCGCCCCTTCCGAAGTAAACGTTCCGACCATCGACAATCCTGTGACAAGCAGCCCTCCTGAAACAGCTTCGGCAGTCGTGGTGCGGGCGGAAGGCGTATCAAAGTCGGGACGGCTGCTGGTCGTGCCGGTCGGCGAGGAGATGCAAGAGCATTTGGGCGCGTCGAGCTGTATCGGCACAGAAACGGACACACGGTTCGAAGGTGACTATCGCGTCGTTTACGTCGGCGCGGACGGCAGTGAACGCATCGTGGCCGAGCTGCCCGCATTGACATTCGTTCAGCCATCCGCAAAAAAGTTTCAGATGATGAAATTAACCTTCGCTGAAGCTACGGTATTTGTATTGGCCCCGCAGTATACCGATTGCCGGGCGATCTCATTCTATGCGTATGCCGTCGACGAAAGCGGTCAAGCGTTTCCGCTGACTTTCCGAACTGAAGACGGGACGATCGCTGACAGCTCTTATTATCCGCCGGACCGGATTCCTTCGGTTCGCGGCGGCCAACTGGTCCTCCCCTCGTCCGAAGGCCCGGGCGGTGAGACGGCAGCCGGCCCGCAGGATCGGACCTTTACCTTGGATCTGGCGGCAAAAGCCCTTATCCAGACTTCCTCCGACGGTAGAGCAACGAATACGGGCAAAAATTCTTCTTAAAGCGCCAAAAGACCGGCATCACGTTAGGGATGCCGGTCTTACTTGCAATTCTTATTTAAAACGCCCATGCGCCTTTGACGAATACTTGTTCCTCGCTGCCGTCCGCGCATACCCCGAAGATGTCCAGCTCGCCCGAGCCCACCATGAAGTCGGTATGAACGGTGCTGTTGTTCAAGCCGCGGGCCGACAGCTCCTCCTGGCTCATATCCGCCCCGCCTGCGACGCAAGAGGAGTAGGCGCCGCCAACGGCGAGGTGACAGGACGCATTTTCGTCGAAAAGCGTCTTGTAAAACAGCAGTCCGCTGTCCGAGATCGGCGACCGGTGCGGCACGAGCGCGACTTCGCCGAGATAGGCGGCGTTTTCGTCCATTTGCACCAGCGTCGCGAGCGCTTCGGCGCCTTTCGCTGCCGAGGTCCGAATCGCCCGGCCTTCTTCAAATTCGAAGGAAAAGCCGTCGATGATTTGCCCGGCGTAACTGAGCGGCTTGGTGCTCGATACAGTGCCCCGGACGCCGTCGCGTTTCGGCGCGGTATACACCTCTTCGGTCGGCAGATTCGGCACGAACCAGACGCCGTCGGCATTTTGCTTGCGCCCGCCGAGCCAGACGTGATCGTCCGGAAGCGCGATCGTCAGGTTCGTGCCGGGAGCCGCGTACCGCAGCGCGCGGTACTGCTTGGCATTCAAAATGTCCGCCCTGCGCTTCAGCTCGGATAGATGCGTCTCCCAAGCCCCCAGCGTATCCTCGCGGTCCGCCCGCACGAGCTTGAAGATCGCGTCCCACAGCAATCCAATCCGCTCCGACTCGGGCGCGTCAGGAAACACTTTGTCCGCCCACCCTTTCGACGGGGAAGTCGCGATCGTCCAGCTGAACTTGAAGCCCCGCGACAGCACGCGATAGTCCTTCATGACACGGCTCGCAGCCTTCTGCGCGTTGGCGATCCGCTCGCCAGGCACGCCGCTCAGCAGATCCGGATCGTCCGACATCAGATTAATCGAAGCCGCGCCCGCGCGGGCCAGATCCAGCTTTTCAGCCGCTGACCACTTGGGCTCCTCCAGAAAAGCCTCGTCCGGGGCCAGATCGTATTTCAGTCTCGTGACGACCTCGTCCGTCCAAAATACCTTCACATTTCGCGCCCCGGCCTCATATGCCTTTCGCACGACCAGCCTTGCCAGGTCCGCGCTGTCCAAGGAAGCGTTGACGGCGACCGTCTGTCCCGGCTGCACATTGGCGCCAATCTTGACGATAAGCTCGGCGTAACGGTCCAGCTTTTTCGTAAAATCGCTCATGTAAAACCCTCCTTATCGATCTGCTGCCGGGATGACGGTCAATTGCTTCGGATAACGCGTGAGCACGCCCGGCGTGCCGTCATCTTGGATGAAGACGTCGTCTTCGATCCGTACGCCGCCCACGACCGGATCGTATATACCCGGTTCGATCGTAAACACCATTCCTGGCGCCAATGGCGTCCCGTTCGCACCGGACATGGACGGCTGCTCGTGAATGTCCATGCCGAACCCATGCCCGACCCGGTGCGTGAACAGCGGTCCGAAGCCCGCCTTCTCGATTGTCTCGCGCGCCGCCGCATCTACCGCGGACACGGGAACGCCT
Organism: Cohnella sp. GCM10020058; assembly: GCF_042683485.1. Classification (NCBI taxonomy): domain Bacteria; kingdom Bacillati; phylum Bacillota; class Bacilli; order Caryophanales; family Paenibacillaceae; genus Cohnella; species Cohnella sp. GCM10020058. The sequence continues at coordinate 100,494 of NZ_JBHUJV010000023.1, read as the reverse complement.
GCCGCGGATGCGGCAATCCCCGCTTCGTTGGCGGCCAGCACCGCCTCATAAATGGCACGCTGGGCCCCCGAAGGCTCGCCGACGACAAAGGTTCGCGTGATGTCGGAGCAATAACCGTCCGCCTGCACGCCGATGTCGATAAGCAAAAAGTCGCCTCTGCGAATCGCATGCTGGCCCGGCACGCCGTGCGGCAGCGCCGAACGCGGTCCCGTGAGCACGATCGTCTCGAAGGCAGGACGATCCGCGCCGAGCTCTCTCATCTTGCGCTCGATCTCCGCGGCCAGCGCAAGCTCGGTCATCCCGATGCGAACCTGCGAGATCGCGTGAGCCATAACCGCCTCGACGATATCGACAGCCCGCTGAATCCGGGCGATCTCGTCCGCGCTTTTGATGATCCGCATATCCAGAATCGGCTGCTCCAGATCGGCAAAGCCGGCACCGGGATACACCGCCTGAATTCGTTCCGCTTTGGCCAGCGACACGGCGCCTTTTTCCACGCCGATCGACGGCGCGCCTTGTGCAGGCATGTGCTCGCCGAGCAGCGCATAAGCGTCGTCGACGTCCGAGATCGGCACGATCGCGAGGCCCGGCGCGGACTCTTCGGCGGCGGTAGCGTCTAGCAGCGGCACGAACAGCTTCTCGGCGCGATTGGCGCTGTCCAGTGCAAGCGCAAGAAAACGCTCGTGCGGATTGCATGCGAAGCCCGTCAGATAGGCGACGTTCGTAGGTGAGGTCACCAGCCCGATCCGCATTCCTTCCTTTTGCATATAAGAAATAAGCCGATCTCTTCGCGCTTTGAATACTTCCGATGACAATCGGACCCTCTCCCTTTCTCGTTAAGCATAAACAACTCCAAGGCCGTCTGACCTTGGAGTCGGGTAATGCGCAAGCAGCCGTTAGGGCCAATCAGGCGTTTTCGACGATCTGGATGACGCTGCGGACCGACTCCGCGGACTTGGCGAGCGCAGCCTTCTCGTCTTCGGTCAAGTCGAGCTCGAACACCTTCTCGATGCCGTCGCCACCGAGCACGGCCAACACGCCCATGAACAGATTGTCGTAGCCGTACTCGCCTTGCAGAAGGGCGATGACCGGGAGGATCCGCTTCTTGTCCTTCAGGATCGCTTCGGTCATTTGGACGAGCGAGGCGGCCGGCGCATAGTAGGCGCTGCCGTTGCCGAGCAGGCTGACGATCTCGCCGCCGCCGACGCGCGTGCGCGCGACGATCGCTTCGATCTCGTCCTTCGGCAGCAAGTGCTCGACCGGGATGCCGCCGACCGTCGTGTAGCGCACGAGCGGAACCATGTCGTCGCCGTGCCCGCCGAGCACGACGCCGCGCACGTCCTCGACGGAGACATTCAGCGCCTGGGCCAGAAACGTGTTGTAGCGGGCGGTATCCAGAACGCCGGATTGGCCGATGACGCGGTTTTTAGGAAATCCGAGCGCCTGGTTGGCGACATAAGTCATCGCGTCGACCGGGTTCGATAGAATGATGACATAAGCGTTCGGACTGGTTGCCTTCACGTTTTCGCAGACGGACCTGACGATGCCCGCGTTCGTGCTCACCAGATCGTCGCGGCTCATGCCCGGCTTGCGCGCGATGCCGGCCGTGATGATGACGACGTCCGAATCGGCCGTGTCCGCATAGTCCGCGGTGCCGACGATTTTGGCGTCGAAGCCTTGCACCGGCGCGGCTTCGGCCATATCCAACGCCTTGCCCTTCGTCGGATTCTCCAGTTGCGGGATATCGACCAGAACGACATCTCCCAGTTCCTTCTGCGCCAGCATCAGCGCCGTAGTCGCCCCCGTAAATCCGGCACCCACGACCGTAATTTTCGCCCGTTTCATTGCCATTCGAATTCCCTCCTAGAAGTTCCTCACGAATAGATTACCCGTTACCTCGCCTGCCTTACTCTTCCCTAGCTCTGCCATTGCCTTACCTATGCCCTGCCCTTGCCCTGCCCTTGCCTTAAAAAACAACAATCCCCCTCGCCGACACGTTAGCACCGACAAAGAGGACCGTTATCTATAGCTCTTCTCCCCCGCCAATCCCTCATCCCTGCGCCTCTGTCCCCCAACCGTTATTCGCCAGGGTGTCCAGAGGGCAAAGCCCTCGGAGTCCCCCTTTGAAGGGGGATCTAGGGGGTTGTGCATCCCCTGAAGGGGGATCTAGGGGGTTGTGCATCCCCGAATGGGGGATCTAGGGGGTGCATTCAACTACATGTTTTTAATAATTTCATCAGCGAACGCCGAGCACTTAACCTCGGTCGCGCCTTCCATCAGACGAGCGAAGTCGTACGTGACGATCTTGCTGTTGATGGACTTTTCCAGACCCTTGTAGATCAGGTCAGCCGCTTCGAGCCAGCCGAGGTGCTCGAACATCATAACGCCGGACAGGATAACGGAGCCCGGGTTGACGACGTCCTTGTCAGCGTACTTAGGCGCGGTGCCGTGCGTCGCTTCGAAGATCGCGTGGCCGGTCAAGTAGTTGATGTTCGCGCCAGGAGCGATGCCGATGCCGCCGACTTGGGCAGCCAGGGCGTCGGACAGGTAGTCGCCGTTCAGGTTCAGCGTCGCGATGACGTCGAAGTCCGTCGGACGCGTCAGCACTTGCTGCAGCGCGATGTCGGCGATCGCGTCCTTCACGAGGAGCTTGCCTTCGGACAGTGCGGACTTTTGCGCTGCGTTAGCCGCTTCTTCGCCTTGCTCCGCCTTGATTGCGTCGTATTGGTTCCAGGTGAAAACTTGGTCGCCGAACTCGCGCTCAGCCAGTTCGTAGCCCCAGTTCTTGAACGCGCCCTCGGTGAACTTCATGATATTGCCCTTGTGTACCAGCGTAACCGACTTGCGCTTGTGCTTGATCGCGTATTCGATCGCGGCACGGATCAGACGCTCGGAGCCGTCCTTGGATACCGGCTTGATGCCGATGCCCGAAGTCTCGGGGAAGCGGATCTTCTTGACGCCCATTTGCTGCTGCAGGAACTCGATGACCTTCTTCGCGTCAGCGGTTTCGGCTTGATACTCGATGCCGGCATAGATGTCCTCGGTGTTTTCGCGGAAGATAACCATGTCGACCAGCTCAGGACGCTTGACCGGCGAAGGAACGCCGTCGAAGTAACGAACCGGACGCAGGCACACGTACAGGTCAAGCTCTTGGCGAAGCGCAACGTTCAGGGAGCGGATGCCGCCGCCGATCGGCGTGGTCAGCGGGCCTTTGATCGCGATGATGTATTCGCGGATCGCGGTCAGCGTGTCTGCAGGCAGCCATTCGCCGTAAGCGTTGAACGCTTTTTCGCCGGCGAATACTTCGTACCAGGAGATTTGCTTTTCACCGCCGTATGCTTTTTCAACGGCTGCGTCGAGCACTCGCTGGGCAGCGCGCCAGATGTCGCGGCCCGTGCCGTCGCCTTCGATGAACGGAATGATCGGGTTGTTAGGGACGTTCAGGACGCCGTTTTGGTCGACTTTGATCGGTTCGCCGGATTGCGGCAGTTCGAATTTTTCGAGTTGCATGAATGGGTAGCCTCCTGGAATATAAAGTGATGGGTTGATCGTAAATGAATGGGCGCGAAGCCGAATGCCGAAGCGCGCGAAGACGCGCGGCAAACCGGCGCGCCGCGCGACCGGAGCGGTCGGACGGCACGCCGGAAGCCGCCTGGCTTCAAAATTAACGCTCGTCGATCGGCGCGTAGTGCTGGTCGACAGGACCGACATATTCCGCGCGAGGTCGGATGAGGCGGTTGTCGGCAAGCTGCTCGAGAATGTGCGCGGTCCACCCGGATACGCGGCTGATTGCGAAGATCGGCGTGAACAGATCGCGCGGGATGCCGAGGAGCGTGTAGCAGGAAGCCGAGTAGAAGTCGACGTTCGGCTTCAGGCCCTTCTGGCCCGTCACGAGCTCTTCGATGCGAACCGACATGTCGTACAGGCGGCTGTCGCCGTTCAGCTCGCTCAGGTTTTTGGACATTTGCTGCAAGTGCTTGGCGCGCGGGTCGCCCGTACGGTAGACGCGGTGGCCGAAGCCCATGATCTTCTCTTTGTTGTTCAGCTTATTCTGGATGTACGGCTCGACGTTGTCCAGCGTGCCGATCTCGTCCAGCATGACCATGACCGCTTCGTTGGCGCCGCCGTGCAGCGGACCCTTCAGCGCGCCGATCGCGGACGTGACGCCGGAATAGATGTCCGACAGCGTCGCGACGGTGACGCGCGCCGCGAACGTCGAAGCGTTAAGCTCGTGGTCCGCGTGAAGGACAAGCGCCTTGTCCAGCGCGGTAATCGCGACTTCGGCCGGCTCTTCGCCGGTCAGCATGTACAGAAAGTTGTGAGCAACGCCGACACCCGACTTCGGCGCGACGGGCTCTTTGCCTTGGCGCAGGCGCGCGAAGGCGGCGATCACGGTGCCCATCTGGGCTTGCAGCTTGATCGCCTTGCGATAGTTGGCCTCTTTGCCCGGATCGTTCGCTTCGGCATCGTAGAGCGCCAGGCTCGAGATCGCCGTGCGGAGCGCCGCCATCGAGTTCGCGTCCTTCGGATAGATACGAAGTCCGTCGATGACTTCGCTCGGTACCGCCGCTGCTTCGCTAAGCTGCGACTTCAGCGCGTCCAGCTCGCTTTGCGTCGGGAGCTTGCCGTTCCAGAGCAGATATGCGACTTCTTCAAAGCTCGCCTTCTCGGCCAGCTCGTCGATGTTGTACCCGCGGTACGTCAGCACGCCGTCGATAATGGAACTGATGGACGAGGATGCGGCGACGATTCCTTCAAGGCCTTTGGTAGCTGTCATGGTTCTCTCTCCTTCAATTCCAAGATAACGAATCAAATAAGCGCACGGCGCGCTATTCGGATAATCGGGACCGGCGGTTCGGACGCGCCCTCAAGCCAGCCGTCCGCTTAGTCCGCGTAAACCCTAATTACTTTCGGTTTTTAAAGCCTTATTCAATGATAAACGATTTCAATTGGGAATGGAACCGAACGAAACATAAAAATGCTTTATCGCATGTATAGACGAATACTCTCACATTCGCGCGCTGACGCGTCGGCGCGGCGATCCCGGAAGCCCGGATCGCCGCGATCATGCCGCTGTTTGCAAGCTCCGCTTCTCACATCGAGCCGACGTCCATGGTCGCGATATGGCGTTTGGTCTCTTCGGTCCCCCAATCGCTCAGGCGGCGATAGATTTCCTTGAGATAATAATCGTAGCCGTCGTTTTCCGGATCGTTGCTGTACTCCAAATAAGGCTGATGCGCCCGCCAATAGCCGGCCTGGTCGAATTCGTCCATCGAGTCGAACAGCTCCTGGAGCTGAACAAGCTCTTCTTCGCCAGCTTCGATCTCGAACTCGTAGGCGGCGTCGCCGCGATGCGAATTGATCGTCCTGGCCTGAACCGACACGTAATATTTGTTTTTTTCCATAAAGATCCTCCCCGCGCTGGCTGATGTTACACGTATTGTGTCCAAGCGTTCCGCGCATTTATGCCCTTTCGCGCATCGTCGGCAGGCCCGATGCTTTTGCGCGGGAGCCCGTGATGTTAGAATAGAGCGATATAGCGTAAAGGGCGGACGCTCGCTTCAGCGCGAACGCTGCCGGAGGAGGATTCTATGTCATTTACAGCCCAAACGACGGCTATGATCGATATCGGTTCCAATACGGTTCGTCTGTCAGTCTATCGCGTGACGGAAGAGGGCGCCTACCGCGTCATCGATCAAGGCCGCTGGCCGGCCAGGCTCAGCCAGCGCTTGACGGCGGACGGCAGGCTGCCTGCCGAAGCCGTGTCCGAGCTCGGTGAGGTGCTGCGCCATTACAAACGCATCTGCCGCATTCACGGCGCCGAGCGTATCCGTACGGTGGCTACGGCCGCGGTGCGCCAGGCTTCGAACCGGGACCAGGTACTGTCCGCGCTGTTCGAGGAGACCGGCCTTGTCATCGAGCTGCTGCCCGGCGAAGAAGAAGCCCGGCTTGGCAGTCTCGCCATGCTGCGCACGATGAACGTGGAAGACGGCTTCGTCGTCGACATCGGCGGCGGCAGCACGGAGATCACCCTGCTTCGGAACAGGCAGATCGTTTCTTCCGTCTCGTTTCCCATCGGCTGCGTCAATACGTCAACCCGCTTCGGTCTGGGCGAAGCGCCCGTCGCCAAGTCGACGCTGGATGCAATGGAGGCGGACATCTTGGACAAGCTCGGCGTGCAAGCGTGGATCTCCCAGCATCCCGGACTCCCGATCATCGGGCTGGGCGGCACGGTCCGCGCGCTCGGCAAGCTGCGCCAGCGCCTGGACGAATATCCCTTCGCCAACCTGCACGGGTACGAGATTCAGTCGGATCAACTGGCTTCCTCCATCGAGCTGCTCGCACCGTTGACGGTGGAAAAGCGCCGGAAGCTCCCCGGCTTGTCGAAGGACCGCGCGGATGTCATCGTGCCCGGACTCATTATCCTTCAAGCCGTACTCCGCTCGTGCCGTTCTTCCGGCATCGTCGTGTGCGGCGCAGGCCTTCGCGACGGCTTGTTCTACGATACCTGCTTGCCGGAACTTCAGATGGAGGGCGAGGACGCCGTCGCGGAAGAAAGCATCCGCAATCTATGCGCCCTGTACCCCGGAGCTCCCCTTAGCCATCTGGATCAGGTGAACCGGCTCTCGCTCGCCCTGTACGACCAGCTCGCGCCTGGCATCGAGATGCCTGCCGAATGGCGCCGCCTGCTGAGCGCAGCTTCCCGGCTCTTCCGAATCGGGGCCGTGCTCGATTACAACGATTGCGCGCAGCATACGTTCTACATTCTCATGCATGCGCACTGGAACGGCATGTCCCACCGCGAAAAGCTGCTCGTCGCGGCAATCGCCTCCTATCGAAACGCCAATGCGCTGAAGCGCAGCTTGACCGCCTACCGGGCGCTCGTCCGCCCCGGCGACGAAGAGCTCTGCGCCAAGCTTGGCATGCTGCTGCAGCTCGCAGCCGCGCTGGACCGCAGCGAGTCCCAAGCCATTACGTCGCTGCATGTCACCGGCGGCGTCGGCGGCCGACTGCTGCTGGATGCCGCAGCCAGCCATGCGCTGCCCGTCGAGACGACCGAGGTTCTGGCGCTTGGCAAAGACTTCAAGAAATGCTGGGGACTGACGCCATCGCTTCGCCTCGTCTAGCCATCATGCGAATTATCGCTTTATATCTCTTCATAAAAAAAAGGACGCCTATGGGCTTCCTTTTTTTTAATATAAAATTCTGCGCATCACTCTGACTTCGTAGCCGTATTTGCCACGCATCAGCTTCATCTGCTCGTTAATGTAGTCGTAAACTTCCTTCAGCCTCGACGTGTTCGGCCTAAGCGTCTCCTTGACTTCGCCGCCGACGATGACATCGAACTCGATCATCCTCGTCCCTCCTCTCCATTTCCATCCCGCAATCTTATCTTATGCCGGGAATGTAAATGGCAGATTAGGCGAATTAGTTATTCATGTGAAATCTTTGGCGTCGGCAATGGTCTTCCAAATTGGAATATCGCTGGAAGCGAACTGGCTGCGCAGCGGCGGCTGGTCGTTCTGGACGCGAACATAGCCGCCGGAAGGCAGAAGCTCCCTGGCCTTGACGTTATCCTGCAAGTTCAGCTCCAGCATGTTCCGAAGCGCAAGCCGGAGGCCGCGGTCGTATACCGGGCACAGCAGCTCGACGCGCCGGCTCAGGTTGCGGCTCATCCAGTCCGCGCTCGAGATGAACACTTCGTCCTCCCCGTCCGCAGATACGTACAGGATACGGGAATGCTCGAGGAAACGATCCACGATGCTGACGACGCGCACGTTGTCGCTTAAGCCCGGCACGCCCGGACGTAGACAGCATACGCCGCGCACGATCAGATCCACCTTGACGCCGGCTTGCGACGCTTCGTACAGCTTGTCCACCATAGGCTGGCTGGACAAGGAATTAATTTTCGCGACGATACGCGCGGGCTTGCCCTGCTTGGCGCTCTCGATCTCGCGATCGATCAGCTCGTACAGCCGAGGCCGAAGACCCGCAGGCGCCACCGCGAACGCGCGCCAATCGTGCGGCGTAGAATAACCCGTCATTTCATTAAAGAGCGCGGAAGCGTCCGCGCCGATCCACGGGTGACAGGTGAACAGTCCGGCATCCGTGTACAGCTTGGCCGTATTTTCATTGTAGTTGCCCGTTCCCACATGCACGTACCGGCGCAGCGACCCGGCTTCGCGACGCACGACGAGCGTGATCTTGGCATGCGTTTTCAGGCCGACCAGGCCGTAGACGACGTGGCAGCCCGCGCGTTCTAACTGCTTGGCCCATGCAATGTTGCGCGCTTCGTCGAACCGTGCTTTGATCTCGACGACAACCGTCACCTGTTTGCCCGATTCTGCGGCCCTCGCAAGCGCCTGGACGAGTACCGAGTTGACGCTGACCCGGTAGAGCGTGATCTTGATCGCGAGCACGTCCGGATCCTCCGCGGCTTCGCTGATAAAGTCGTTGACGACTTCAAAAGATTCGTAAGGATGATAGACGAGCGCATCCCCGCGTTCGCGCAGCACGGAGAGAATATCGTCCGCTACGTCGAAGGCTGCCGGATAGACGGGTTCGATCGGCGGATATCGCAGCTGCTCCATATTCGGAAGCGAGCCCGTAAACTTCGAGAGGAACGTCAGGTCGAGCGGTCCGTCGATCTCGAAGAGTTCCTCTTCGCCGACCTCGAGCTCCTCCATGAGCAGCTCCCTGGCCTGAATCGACATCCCCTTCTCAATCTCGAGCCTTATCGGGAAGCCTCTCCGCCTACGGCGCAGCTCCTTTTCCATTTCCTTGAGCAGATCCTCCGCGCCTTCCTCGTTAAGCGCCAGGTCGGCATTGCGCGTCACGCGAAACGCGTGCACGGACTCGGTCACGTAACCGCTGAACAACTGTCCGATCTGTACCCGGATGAGCTCTTCAAGGAGCAAATAAGCGTTTTTCCGGCTTCCTTTGCGCTTGGTGACCTCTACCGTTCTTGTAAGAATGGACGGCACCTGCACGATGGCAAAATAAATCCCGTTTTCCTGGTCCGATCCTACCATCTCCTCGGGTCTCAGCACGACCGCCAGGTACAGCTCTTTGTTGTGCAGCAGCGGAAACGGGCGGCTCGTGTCGACCGCCATCGGCGTCAATACCGGAAAGACGATCTCCTGAAAATAGACCGTCATCGCCTGTTGCTGCTCCTCGTTCAAATCTTCCCAGGAAGCCAGCGCAATATTTTCTTTGGAAAGCAGGCGCAGCAGCTCTCTGTACGTTTTGTACTGGAGCCTCACCATGCGTCCGACCCGCTTGGACAGCCGCTTGAGCAAGCCGCCCTGGGTATATCCGGTAAAGTCCGGCTTGTTGAACCCGGCCTTGAGCTGCTCTCGCAGTCCGGCTACGCGTACGCTCATAAATTCGTCAAGATTGCTCGACACGATCGATAGAAATTGAAATCTCTCGAGCAGCGGGGTGCCCGGGTCTTCGGCTTCCTCTAAAACGCGCCGGTTGAATTCAGTCCAGCTGAGATCACGGTTAATGTATTTTTGGGATCCGTGCATGCTTGTCGCTCTCCCCTTTTCAATTCGAACCATTGCGCTGCAATATTTGAAGCTACAGTCTTATGACCATTATGTTAGTGGGATGTTATCGCAGCGTCAAACAAACGTGAAGGGAATGTAAAATCGAGCGGTTATGATCCTTTTCGTCAGAATCTGCGAAACCCGCCGCCTGAAATCCGAAACGCCCCCGACTGCACTTTTCCTGCGAGCCAGCCGTAAAGACCCATCCTGAACAACGAGCGCGTCCACGGGAGCAGCATCGCGAGCCCGACGAGGTCTGACAGAAATCCCGGGACGATCAGCAGCAGTCCGCCCGTGAGCACGCAGATGCCGTCGAGGATCGCATGCCCCGGCATTTGGCCGGAAGATAACTGGAGGCGCGCTTCGACCCATACTTTGCGGCCCTCGGATTGCATCAGCAGCGCGCCGGCGACGGCGCCGGCGAGCAGCAGCAGGAAGGTCGGCCAACCGCCGATCCACCGCTGCATCATATAAATACCGCACGCCTCGAGCAGGACGACGACGAAAACGATCCACATCAAGCGTTTTAACATGGCAAACTCTCCTCTCCGTCTTCTCTTATACGGCAGCGCACGAATCGGCGTTGCAGCGGAAGCTTGGTCCCTGAACGAAGGGGATAACGTTAGAAAGTGCGCAAGAGCGGCAATTTTGCGTTCGAAGTCGGGACTTATTTTGTCGAAAACGAAGGCTCGTTACGCCTCTGCCAATGACTTGAATGCGGCCCAAACCTCCGGCAATTCCCGATCGAGCCGCACCGGCTTCCATTCCTTGTTCACCCACACGTGCTTGGTGCCGCCCGATACGAGCAATTCTCCCGCAGGATCGTCCTTGGCCACGCGTCCGACGCTCGCGGTCAGGTCGCCCTTCATAATTCGCGATTCAAACTCGATGCGCAGCGCCGTCTTGTCGGCGACTCGCGTGCAGACCGTGATCCAATCGTCGTAACGGGCCGGCTGCACGAAGTTGACGTCGAGCTTGACGAGCGGCAGCAGCAGCCCCCTCGTCTCGATCTCCCGGTAGTCGCAGCCGATTCGCCTCACCCATTCGGTACGCCCGATCTCGAACCAGTTCACGTAATTGGCGTGATAGACGACCCCCATCTGGTCGCATTCCTGATACCTCACTCTTAGCGGGTGCAGGAGCCATGCGCTTGCCATTGCTTAATCCTCCCTCGTTCGCTCAAAAGAAACGGGACGCAAGCGGAGCTTGCTCCGTCTGTCGTCCCGTTAGTTGATTTATTACAGTACCTTGGCTTGTCCGGTGTAGATGACGCCGTGCTCCGCGTAAAGCGTGATCTCCATGCCGTCGTGCAGCAGCTGCGTCGCGTTCTCGACACCGATGATGACCGGAATGCCGAGGTTCAGACCGACGACCGCCGTATGCGACGTGATGCCGCCCGTCTCGGTAATGACGGCTGCCGCTTGCTGAATCGCCGGCATGTACTCTCTGTCCGTCGCCGGGGTGACAAGGATCGCGCCCTCGGTCATCTTGCTGATGGCTTCGTCCGGCGAAGTCGCGACGACTACGCGGCCGGTCGCGCTCTGCGATCCGATACCTTGGCCCTTGGCAATGAGTTCGCCGATGTTGTGGATCTTGATCAGGTTCGTCGTGCCCGAGCGGCCGACCGGTACGCCCGCGGTGATGATGACGGTGTCTCCCAGGCGCACGATGCCGGAGTGGATCGCGCCTTGTACGGCGATGTCGACCATCTCGTCGATCGTAGCGGCGGACTTGCCGTCCACCGTGATGACGCCCCAGACGAGCTGCAGACGGCGGCGAACTTGCTCGACCGGCGTTACGGCGATGATCGGGGACTTCGGACGGTACTTGGACACCATCCGTGCCGTATAGCCGCTCTCCGTGGACGTGACGATCGCCTTGGCGTTCAGGTCGAGCGACGAGTTGGCGACCGCTTGGCTGATCGCTTCGGTGACGGTCGTCTGCTGGGCTTCGGCCTGCTTGGTGAAGATCTCTCGATAGCGGAGCGCGGACTCGGCACGCTCGGCGATGCGGGACATCGTCTGAACCGACTCGACCGGGTACTTGCCCGCGGCCGTCTCGCCGGAGAGCATGATGGCGTCAGTGCCGTCGAAAATGGCGTTGGCGACGTCGGACGCTTCGGCGCGCGTCGGACGCGGATTGCGCTGCATCGAGTCGAGCATCTGGGTCGCCGTAATGACCGGCTTGCCCACGCGGTTGCACTTCTCGATCATTTGCTTTTGGACGAGCGGCACTTCTTCGGCCGGAATCTCGACGCCGAGGTCGCCGCGCGCGACCATCAGGCCGTCGGATACTTCGAGAATCTCGTCGAGGTTGTCCACACCCTGCTGGTTCTCGATCTTGGAGATGATCTGGATGTAACGCGCGTCATGCTTTTCCAGCAGTTCGCGGATCTCGAGCACGTCGCTCGCGCGTCGGACGAACGAAGCGGCAATGAAGTCTACGCCTTGTTCGATGCCGAAGCGGATGTCGTTGGCATCCTTCTCGGTGATGCCCGGCATGGAAATCGCGACGCCCGGCACGTTGACGCCCTTCTTGCTCTTGATCGGGCCGCTGTTGACGATCTGGCATGCGATCTCGGTGCCTTCGATCTTGGTCACCGTCAGGCCGATCAGGCCGTCGTCGATGAGGATCGTCGAGCCGACGTGCACGTCGCCCGGCAGATCCTTGTAGGTAACCGGGATACGGTCGCGGTCGCCGAGAATCTCTTCGGTCGTCAGCGTGATGTGCTCGCCCGCCACCAGCTCGATCGGCTCTTCCTTCAGCTTGCCGAGGCGAATCTCGGGGCCCTTGGTGTCGAGCAGGATCGCGACGGTCTTGCCGAGTTCCTCGCAGGCTTGGCGGATATTTTTGATCCGATTGCCGTGCTCCTCGTAGTCGCCGTGGGAGAAGTTCAAGCGAGCCACATTCATGCCTGCGTTGATCAGTTTTTTCGTGTTTTCGAGCGATTCGCTGGATGGACCGATCGTACAGACGATTTTCGTTTTGCGCATGATTAATGTTACCTCCATTGGATGTCAAGCAGACGGATCATACCGTATACCACCGATTGTACCCGCCCCGACGCAGATTCAGACGCCGGAACGGTAATGCCGATGTTAAAACTCATACCGAACGCCCGTCCGAGGATCGGAAGGGCGCACGGTCATGCTCATACCAGCTCCGGCGCGGCGAACTTGCCCACACTGCGGAACTTGCGATATCGGTCCTCGACGAGCGCCGCCGGCGACAGGCCGGACAGCTCCTCCAGGTGACGCCAGATCGCCGTCTTGACGGCCGAGGCCGTCTGTACGGGATCCAGATGCGCGCCGCCTTTGGGCTCGGGAACGATCTCCTCGATGATGCCGAACTCGAGCAGATCCTTGGCTGTGATCTTCATCGCCTCCGCCGCCTGGTCGGCTTTGGAGGCGTCCTTCCAAAGGATCGAGGCCGCGCCGTTCGGCGAGATGACGGAGTATATGGAATTCTCCAGCATCAGGACGCGATTGCCGACGCCGAGCGCCAGCGCGCCGCCGCTCCCGCCCTCGCCGATCACGACGCAGATCACGGGAACCCGGAGCAGCGCCATTTCCTTGAGGTTGCGGGCGATCGCATCGGACTGCCCTCTCGCCTCTGCGGAATCGCCGGGATAGGCGCCCTTGGTGTCGATGAAGGTGATGATCGGCCGCCCGAACTTGTTCGCCTGCTGCATGAAGCGAAGCGCCTTGCGGAAGCCCTCCGGATGCGGACTGCCGAAAAACCGCTGAATGTTGTCCTTCGTATCTTTACCCCGCTGGTGGCCGACTACCGTGACGGGCACGCCGTTAAGCCTGGCGATGCCGCCGACGATCGCCAGATCGTCCCCATACAGCCGGTCGCCGTGCAGTTCGATGAAATCCTCGAAAATCTCATTGATGTAATCGAGCGTCGTCGGCCTCGAATGCACGCGGGCCAGATGCATGATCTGGGCGCCGGACAAATTGCTGTATATCTCGTCTTCGAGCTTCTTGTAAGCTTCTTCGAGCCGGGCGATCTCCTCGCTGAAGTCGATGCTTTGCTCGACGCCGACTTTTTTGAGATGGTCGATCTTGCGGCGCTGCTCGGACAACGGGCCTTCGAAGGGGAGCTTATTGTCCATCTGAAGCACCTCCTGCGACATGCATCTCGAGCAGATTCGTCAAGAACGCCTTCATGTCCTTGCGGTGCACGACCTTGTCCAGCTGGCCGTGTTTGAGATTGAACTCGGCCGTCTGGAAGTTGTCGGGCAGCTTCTGCCGGATCGTCTGCTCAATGACGATGCGTCCTGCGAAGCCGACGATCGCGCCCGGTTCGGCCAAAATATAATCGCCGAGGCTTGCGAAGCTGGCGGATACGCCGCCGAGCGTCGGATCGGTGAACACGGAGATAAACAATCCGCCTTCTTCCTGGAACTTCGCGAGCGCGGCGCTTGTCTTAGCCATCTGCATCAGGCTCAGGATGCTCTCCTGCATCCGGGCGCCGCCCGACGTCGAGAAGAGCAGCAGCGGCAGCTTCTTCGCGGCGGCAAGCTCGATGGCGCGCGTCACTTTTTCCCCGACGACGGAGCCCATGCTGCCGCTGAAAAAGTCGAAGCTCATGACGCCGACGACGACCTTGATGCCTCCGAGCTCGCCTTCGCCGGTGACGACCGCGTCCTTAAGACCGGAGCTCGCCTTCTGCTGCTCCAGCTTGGCCTTATAGCCGGGGAATTCAAGCGGATCCTCAGAGGTCAGGTCCGCATCGATCTCAAAAAAACGCCCGTCGTCGAGCGTCATCGCAATGCGCTCCAGGGCGTTGAGACGCGAATGATGACCGCAGGTGGAGCACACCTTGAGGTTCTTCTCCCATTCCTTGCTGAACTGAATGTTGCCGCACTTGGGGCAGCGATTCATCAGACCTTCGGGAATCTCGCGCTTGGGCCGCTCGCCGGCCGCAGGGGCCTGGGAGACGGAAGGAACGGTAGCATATTTCTTCTTCTGGAATAAATCCTTAAACACAGCGACACCTCACAAGGCGCAAAAATGGCGGTCCCGCCGGCGGCGGGCGGTGCTCCGCACGGGTATGCCCCGTACGGAGAAAACGCGGCCCGCGCGGACGAAATCCGCAGCTATCAGGCGCGACATGCATAGGACGATCCGACCCGCGAAGGACGGCAATCTGCCGCATGAGTCACATATGCAATATACTGCCGAGCACTTCTTGAACTTCTTGCACTTCACCGGAGGGCACCAATATCTCGTATTGCGGCTTGACCAGGTTAATCGACCGGACCCGGACGAGAAACCCCTCGCCCTCCAGACGACTCTGAATCCGCTCCGCAATCTTGGCGGTCGGCGCGATATAAATGACCGTCCACATGACGCGGTACCTCCATAGGTGATCGATTCTACAATAAGGAAATGATAGCATACAAAGATCGGGACTAGCAACCGTGACACGCCTTGGTGACGGGGCCGGCGGGGCGCAGCGCTGGGCAAAGCGATGCGCGCCGGCGGATGAAAACGGCGGCCATCTCCGCTTGCGGCGCGGCTTTGGCGCATATCCGGGAGGCCGCGAATTCGCGCGTTCGCGGCGCCGAATTTATTTCGCGCGCGGGCGTCGCGTGCGCCGAAGACGTCGCAAGACTGGTGCCGCGCCTTGCGATCGTGAGACTCCGGGCGCGGTGCCGTGAGACCCTGGAGGCGATGCGACGCCGTAGGATTGAGTAAAAACGCACGACAGGACTCTGAAGCAAACGAATTAGTCCAATGTTTGCAAAAATAATGACACATCAAAGCTGGCGTTAACGCCGTTTTGCGCTTATCGGCACAGAATCATGCGGGTTTTCCGTGTAACTCCGCTCCCAGGTGCGGTTTCTGCGAGAGTTACACGGTTTTTCCGTGCAACGGCGCTCCCAGGCTCACATTATTAGCAAAGCATGCCGCGGAACATCGGCAACACACTAATTATTTGACCTTCGCCGCTCCCGCGCCGAGCAGGCGCTCGACGGCGGCCGTCAGTGCGACCGACGGAAGGACGCGGTAAGAATCGTTCAGCGCCAGCGATTTGCGCTCTCGTTCGTAGAACAGTACGGTCTGCAGCGGCCCCTTGTGCTTGGCGAGCAGTGCCTGCAGATCCTTGAGCACGGACGGCGCCTCGTGTCCGGCGTCGATCCGGACGTAGAAGCGCTGAGCTGCAGCTACCGCTTCACCGCTATCCGATCGACCCGCTCCGCCGGCTCGTGCCTTGTCCGGGGGCGACGCCGGCTTGACGACGGACGTCGACCGGCGCATGCCCTCCGCGGCGGCAGGCTTGGCTTCGGCCCGCTCCGGGCGGCGACCGACGTCAGCGCCTGGGCCTAGCCTGCCGCCGCGATAGCCGCCGGAGCCGCCTCTGCGCATGCGGGCCGCCTCGCGCTTCAGCGTGTCCGCCGCCAGCGGTACGATCTCGTCCGCCAGCAGCTTGAAGTCCTCGTCGCCCTGCTGGAGCTTGGCCCGCACCAGCAGGAGGGCGCCTTTTCCCGCGAAGGCGGACGCCGACTTCCAGACGGACGGGAACACGACGAGCTCCGCACCCATGATCCGGTCCTCCAGCTCCAGGAAGGCCATCGCCTGACCGCTCTTGGCCACGATCGGCTTGAGCGAGACGACCATGCCTGCCGTAACGATCTGCGAACCGTCCTCGGCCTCAGCCAGATCGGCGAGCCGGTCCAAGCCCGCTTCCTCCCACAGCCCGTCGAATGCATCGAGCGGATGTCCGGACAAATACAGTCCGAGCAGTTCCCGCTCGAGCTCCAGCGTCTGACTCTGCGTATACGGAGCGACCTCCGGCAGGTCCACCTCCCAGTTCGGCGCGTCGCCGAGATCGAACAGCTCGAGCTGCAGCTCTTCCTTTTCCTTGCGCCAGATCGCCGCGGCCTCGACGGATTCGTCGAGCGCCGCAAGCAGTTGCGCCCGATGGCCGGGCAGCGCGTCGAGCGCGCCGCACAGCAGGAGCGACTCGAGCACGCGCTTGTTGCAGGCGCGCGGATCGACGCGCCTGCACAGATCGGACAGGCTCTCGAACGACCTGTCGGTCCGCTCCTTCATGATGCTCTCGATCGCCTGGGTGCCGACATTCTTGACGGCGGCGAGCCCGAAGCGGATTGCATTGAACGCGCGCGCGGGATCGTCGGACGAGGCGCTTGCATGCCGCGCAGCGTCTAGCTCAGTCGCAGCAGCCGTGCGTACGGGCGTGAACAGCACCCGGCTCTCGTTCACGTCCGGCGGCAGCACGGGAATGCCCATGCGCCGGCATTCGTCGACGTATTCCGCCGTTTTGCGCTGGTTGCCGATGATCGAGGTGAGCATGGAAGCCATGAACGGGACCGGATAGTGGGCTTTGAGGTACGCCGTCTGAAAGGCTAGCACGCCGTAAGCGGCGGCGTGAGCACGCGGGAAGCCGTAGTCCGCAAACCGCAGGATCATGTCGTAGACCCGGTTCGCTTCTTCGTCGGTATATCCCTGCCCCAGGCTCCCCGTCACGAAGTGCGCGCGCTGTTCGTCGAGAATCTCCCGTTTCTTTTTGCCGACCGCCCGTCGGAGCAGGTCCGCCTCGCCCAACGAGAACCCGGCCATCCGGGACGCGATCTGCATGATCTGCTCCTGGTAGACGATGATGCCGTACGTGTCCCGCAGGATCGGCTCGAGATCCGGATGCGGATATTCGGCTGCGATCTCGCCATGCATCGTCTTGATGAACTGCGGGATGAAGTCCATCGGGCCAGGCCGGTAAAGCGCCACGACGGACACGATGTCCTCGAACGATTTGGGCTTCATGTCTCGCAGCACCCGCCGAACGCCGGCGGACTCCATTTGGAAGACGCCTGTCGTATCGCCGCGTCCGAGCAGCTCGTACGTCGCCGGGTCGTCGTAAGGAATGTCCTCCCAGCGCAGCGCCTTGCCCGTCGACTCGAGCACGCTCTGCATTGCGCGTTCGATGATCGACAAATTGCGCAGGCCGAGAAAATCCATCTTGAGCAAGCCGACCGCCTCAAGATGCTCCATGGAATACTGCGTCAGCGGCACGCCCTCCGCCCCCTCCTGCAGGGGAACGTAATCCGTGAGCGGCTCGGAGGAGATCACGACGCCGGCCGCGTGCGTCGACGCGTGGCGGGGCATGCCCTCCGCGCGCCGCGCCATCGCGATCAGGTCCGCGATCGGTCCGCTCTTCTCCGTCAGGGCGCGGAAGTCGGGGTTGTCCCTGGCGGCACGGTCGATGGACATGCCGGGCACGCCGGGAATGAGCTTGGCGGCCCGATCCACGTCGCCGTACGGCAGGTTGAGGACGCGGCCTACGTCGCGCACCGCCGCGCGGGCGGCGAGCGTGCCGAACGTGATGATCTGCGCGACGTGGCCGCTGCCGTACTTGGCCGCGACGTAGCGGATGACCTCGTCCCGCCGCTCGTCGCTGAAGTCGATATCGATATCGGGCATGCTCACGCGCTCCGGATTCAGGAAGCGCTCGAACAGCAGCTTGTGTTTAAGCGGATCGACGTCCGTGATGCGGAGGCTGTAGGCAACGATGCTGCCGGCGGACGAGCCGCGTCCGGGGCCAACGGCGATGCCCTGCTCGCGCGCGTAGCGAATGAAGTCCCAGACGATCAGGAAATAATCGCTAAAGCCCATCCGCGCGATGACGTCAAGCTCGTACCGCAGCCGCGACTCGGCCTCGGCGGCGCGCTCCGCAGCGGCGCCCCCGCCGTCCGCTCCAACCGGCGCCTCACCGCTACCGTACCGCTCCCGCAGCCCGGCCAGGCACAGCTCCGCCAGGCAGGTCTCCGCCGTCATCCCTTCGGGGATCGGCGAGAACCTCGGCAGTATATGCGCACCGAGATCAATCTCCAGCTCGCAACGCTCAGCGATGAGCGCCGTATTGGCCACCGCCTCGGGCCGATGGCGGAACAGGGCGGACATCTCCTCCCCGGTCTTCATGTAAAGCTGCGACGTTCCGATCCGGAACCGGTCCTGGTCGTCCACCGTCTTGCCGGTGCCGATGCAGATGAGCACATCCTGCAGAACGTGATCTTCCTCGTTCAAATAATGCGAGTCGTTGGTCGCGGCGAGCGGGATACCGAGCTCGTCCGCCAGCTTGAGCACGCCTGCCGTAATACGCTTTTGGTCGGTCAGGCCGTGATCCTGGATCTCGAGGAAGTAGTCCTCGCCGAACAGCTCCCGGTAGCGCAGTGCCGTATCGCGCGCCTCGGCGTCCCGTCCCTGAAGCAGATGCTGGGACAGCTCGCTGCTCATGCATCCACTCAGGCAGACGAGCCCCTCGGCATGCCGCGACAGCGCTTCGAAGTCGATGCGCGGGCGGTAGTGAAAGCCTTCGAGGTGGCCGATCGAGCTGAGCTTCATGAGATTGCGGTAGCCGGCCGCATTTTTGGCGAGCAGCGTCAGATGATAGATCGGCTGGTCGCGGCGCGAAGCCTTCTCCAGCCGGGATCCTGCGGCGACGTACGCTTCCATGCCGATGATCGGCTTGATCCCCCGCTCGCGGCAAGCTTTATAAAAAGGAATTGCTCCGTACATGACTCCGTGGTCGGTGAGCGCCAGCGCCTTCATGCCGAGCTCCGCCGCCCGCGCCGTCATATCCTTGATGCGCGAAGCCCCGTCCAGCAGACTATATTCGCTATGGTTATGAAGATGGACGAATCCGCACATCGCCATGCCTCCCCGTGTTCCCGTTTTTGTTCCCATTAATCGAATTGTATCATATCGGCGCGGGCACGTCCCATACATATAAGCATAGGAGGGGATGGACATGAACCGCGTATACGCGCATGCGGTGCTCGATTTCTGTATCGCCTTCGGCGTGGTGCTCGGCGGAGCGATGCTGGCAGGCATGGCGGCGCTGTTCCTCTGGCGTCCGCCGGCCGAGACGGTGCTCGAGATCGCGAGCCGAATCAAGATCTGGGCGGTCGTCGTCGCCGTAGGGGGGTCGATCGATCCGATCCGCGTCATCGAAGCAAATGTGATGGAAGGGTACCTGTCTCCGGCCGTCCAGCAGATCGGCTATATCGTCTGCGCTTTTCTCGGCGCCCATCTGGCGACGGAGCTGGTGCAATGGATGTGCAGGAATCCGGGGTGAGACGTTTGAGAGTACCCATTTTTGCGAAATACGGGCGAGGGATGCAGGCCGCGGCCTTTTTTCTGTGCGGCATGATCGTGGGGGCGGCGGTTTACAGCGCGATCGTGCTCGATCAGACGAACAGGATCGTCTTGAACAATTACGAGCTCAAGGAGCAGGCGGAGCTGGCCGAGCAGCAGGCGCGGCAAAAGGAAAAGCCGGAAGCCGGCGAAACGATCATCTCGAGCATCGTCTTGTACGTAAACGAGGCGCCCGGCCGGGAGCCCCTCGACGCCGTCACGGAGAGCGCGCTCAAGGAGCGGCTCATGACGAGCCTGAAGCGGAGCTTCATGGGAAGGAAAATCTACGATATCGGCTCCGATGCCGCGCTTGCCCGCAGCCTGCTGGACGGCGCCGTATACCCGGATATCGAGAAGAAGGATTATACCGTGCACATCCGCACGGCGCTGGCGGCCGACGGACGGCTGACGATATGGGCGGAAGCCGCGCCGCTGCTAAGACGTTGAACGTCGGCGCCATTCATTCGGCATAGGGAATAGGGAATATGGTACAATGGGGGACAATTCGCCAATTTGAAGGAGCTGCCCCTTTTGTCCAATCTCGAAGCGCTCATGTCCTGGATCTTCGGCATCGCCATCCTCGTCTCGCTGGTTCTGTCCGTCAGCTTCAGCTTCCGCTCGCGGCGCAGCGCCGATCCGACGCAGCGCGGCCTGATGGCCGCCCGCATGAACATCTGCCTCGGCATCATGCTGATTGCGCTGGCGCTGCTGCAGATGTTCATTTACAGCGGCTCGACGCTCCGCGTCATCGTCGGCGCCGTATTCCTCGTGCTCGGTATTTTCAACCTGTTTGCCGGCATGCGCAATCACGCCTTCTTCATGAAGCGTCGATCGTCTGCGCAGTGATCATCGCCTTGGCCATGACTTCCCCGTCCGCGAGCGCGGCGGTGACCTCCAGCTTGAGATGGCGCCGGCTCGCTTCGATCAGATGCGGCCGGATCAGGAGCTGCGCGTCGATCGGGATCGTCCTCAGATAATACACCGTCATATTCTCGACGATATGCTCGTGCCGGCCGAGCTCCGCCGCCGTTCTGGCGACGGCTTGCTGCATGAGCATCGTCAGCACGCCCTCGGACAGCGTGCCGAGCGCCCCCGACATCTGGGGCGTCACGAGGCCCGTGAATGCCTGGCGGCCCTCGGTGTCGCGCACCTCGGCGAAGCCCGCCCAAACGAGCGCGTCGAACGTCTCGCCGAGCTGCTCGGGCCGGTTGGCGAACTGCATCGCCCGCAGCAGCTCCGCCCGGCTGACGGCTCCCGCGAGCTTGCGCTGGCGGTCGACGACGGGCAGCAGCTCGATGCCCTCTGACACCATCCGGTGTGCAGCCGACGCGATCGGCGTATTCATCGTGACCGTCATCGGCCTGCGCGTCATGAGCTTGTCCACCGACTGATCCGCCGGCCGGCCGACGACGTCCTTGGACGTCACCATGCCGACGACGCGGTTCCACTCGTCGACGACCGGGAAGCGCGAGTAGCCCGTCTCCGCACTCGTCTTGAGGAAGTCGGCCACCGTCGCGGATTGCTTGAGCGAGCCGACCTTGGCCGTCGGCTCGACCAGATCCGCGATCATCATGATCTTGCGTTTGATGAGTCGGTCGTACATCGCCCGGTTGATCATCGACGCGACCGTGAACGTATCGTGCTTGCAGGTCAGAATCGGGAGCTGGCGGTCGTCCGCCAGCTCCTTCACGTCTTCGCTCGTTCCGAAGCCCCCTGTGACGAGCACGCCCGCCCCGTGCGCCAGTGCGATGCGGTGCGCGCCTTCGCGGTTGCCGACGATGAGCAGGCTTCCCGCGTCGATATAGCCTGTCATCTCGTCCAGCT
The DNA here is from genome assembly GCF_042683485.1 of Cohnella sp. GCM10020058. Taxonomy (NCBI): domain Bacteria; kingdom Bacillati; phylum Bacillota; class Bacilli; order Caryophanales; family Paenibacillaceae; genus Cohnella; species Cohnella sp. GCM10020058. The sequence continues at coordinate 78,956 of NZ_JBHUJV010000023.1, read as the reverse complement.
CCATCGCGCCGATGACCAGCTTGTGCAGCGTCTTGTCGAGACCCTCGCCGCCGCCGAGCAAGCTGCCCTGCACGATCTCCAGCACCTCGGCGAACGTAAGCTGCTCGGGGTGGCTGCGCCGCTTCCGGCCGACACGGACCGTCCCGATCCGCTCCTTCGTGCTTACATACCCTGCCAGTCCCGCTTCCTTGAGCGCCCGGTAAGCCGTTCCCTCCGATACTTCCCTGTCCTTGGCCATCTGCCGCACGGAAATGCGCGTGCCGATCGGCAGGTCTCTTATGTATTCGAGCAGCTGCTCGTGCTTCGTTAACTCTTCTCCGGCATTATCGTTGCCCGCCATTTTCGACGCCTCTCTTTATCGATTCGTATCGAACGCAGTGGGCAAAATCAGCAAAACGATTTAAAGTATAAACATACACTGCCCTCGCCCTCAATGTAGCATAGCGAATGCAGCCTAGTCGAGCCGCGCTTAAAAAGGAGAACGTCATTCATGCAAGCTCTGGCATCGTTTGCCCGGCAAGACCTGCTTATCTCCATTCCGCAATCGTTCACGCTTCTGTGGCTCTCCTTTGCGGTGCTTGGACTGCGGCCTGCCGGCCGCTGGCGGCGCGTCCTCGCCCTCGCGTCGGTTCAATCCATCTATACGGATCTATTGTTCCCTGTCCTGCCGACGCCTGTCCATATGCTGAATTCCATAGCCGCTACGACCCTGCTGCTTTTCATGCTGTTCAGAAATATCGGCGTCAAAAAAAAGCTGATGCTCCTGCTGCTTTCCTACGTCATCAGCGCGCTGGGCGATCTGACCGTGCTCTACCTTCACGGCATGATTTACAGCGACGCAGAAGGGTTTTCCGCGGCGGAAAACTTCTGGGAGTTCATCGTCTGCCTGTATCCGGCGCTGCTCGTTCAATGGACGATCGCCGCTGCCGTAGGTCCGCTGGCCATCCGTTGGTACGCCGGCCTGCGCGCCGCAGGCGGCTATATTCGACGCAACGGGCTGGTCCGCGTGCTCGTCTGCCTCCTGCTCCAGTTGCTCGCCGGCGCCACCTCGCTGCTGTTCCGCGTGGCGCCCGGCGCTTACGCGCATTATGCCGTTTTCGATTATCTGTTTTACGCAACCGTACTGCTGACCTTGCCGACCATCTATTATGTCGTTCGTCTGATCGACCGCACGCAGAAGGATACCGTGCTGTCCACGCAGGAGCACTATATCGAACAGATCAGCGGCATGTTCACGTCCATCCGGGGGCAGCGTCACGACTATCTTAATCACATTCAGGTCATGTATACGATGCTGAAACTTGGCAAGATCCACGAGCTGAAAGCCTTTATGTCGGATATCGTGAAGGAGACGCATGAGGTTGGCGACATCGTCCATCACGATATCCCTGCCGTCGCCGCGCTGCTCAAAGCGAAGACGGCGGTCGCGCTCGGCCTCGGGATCGACTTTACCAGCGAATTCGCCGGCCGATGGAACCCGCAATCGCCTGTCAAGGTCATCGACATCGTAAAGATCGCGGGCAATCTGATCGACAATGCCTTTGACGAGGTCGTAAAAATGCCGCCAAGCGAGCGTCGCGTACGAGCGGGCTTCAGGCTGTATGACGGTTATCTCGAGCTGACCGTCTCCAACCCGGGCCCGCCGATCAGCGAAGCGGCGCGCGCGCGGTTGTTCGAGCCGGGCTTTTCGACCAAACCTGGGGGCAATCGGGGACTGGGGCTGCCGATCGTCCGGGAGCGCGTCGCCCACTATGCCGGCACGCTGACGGTTCATTCCGACGAGAAGCGGGGCACCGTGTTCCAGGTCCGGCTGCCGCAAAAAGCCGCCCAGCTATCCTGAGCGGCTCGATCCTTGCGATATGCGGTCGCGCATGCATGGCTCACGTATCTTAGAATAGCAGCAGCCAGCAAATGGAGAACAAGACGACATAGCTTGCGACGGACATGAGCACCGCGGCGAAGTTGTCCTTGCGATCCACCTCGTGCAGCTCCAGCGCATGAATGACCAAGGTCAGCAGGCTGAGCAGCAGCAGCCCGCCCGTCAGCGCCAGCGACAGCTTGACCGACAGGAACGCCGCCAGCGCCGAGACGAAGTAGCCCGCCCCGAACATCAGCTGCGAGCTTCCTTGATACGTGACGATCTCGATCCAGGAACGCTTGCGCCGTCCCAGTCGGTTCCCTACGGCGGATAGGGATGCCGTCACCGCAATCAAGGACAGCAAGCCGAGCAGCAGCAGCTTAAACGCCAGCCCCGAGCTGAAGAGACGGCTCACGAAGAGGACGGAGAAAAACGACATCGCATGCTCGATCCGGTTCTGAACCGCCAGCACCCAGACAAAAAATCCCGCGACGGACACCGCTGCTCCGATCAAGCCGAGCGGCAAATCCTCGGCGCCGCGCAGCGCGAGCGCAGCCGACGGATTGCGCAGCAAGGCCAGCAACAGCCGCGGGTTCGCGGAAAAACGCTCCCGGCTCATTTCGACAACCCCCCCGACATTTGACGCTCCAAAAACGTACTATTCCCCTCTTTCGACGCCGATCGCCAGATTCCTTCCCATTCATAAGTTTGCAACGCGCCTGCGGAATGGCAAGGACGGCCCACCGTCCTGCAAAAAGAAGCGCTGTGCAGCGTCTCTTGGCCGATGGCGGCCATCCACCGAAAAAAGAGGCTCTCTGCAGAGCCTCTCCATTTAACCTCGCCACAGCCGGGAGGAATCTAATATAGGTCAGCCTCTTCGTACGCTTTTGCCCGACTTCGTCCTGCGGCCGCTGCTGATCGGACCAGCATCTGCTCGCATCATGCCTGCAGCTGCTTCAGCTGGTAGAACTCGCCGCCTTTCGCCATCAGCTCGTCGTAGGTGCCGATCTCGGCTACCTGTCCGCGCTTCATGACGACGATGCGGTCGGCGTCGCGGATCGTGGACAACCGGTGCGCCACGATAAACGTCGTGCGGTTCTGGATTAGCTTTTGCATCGCCTGCTGGACGTAGTACTCGGATTCGTTGTCGAGCGCCGAGGTCGCTTCGTCCAAAAGGATGATCTTCGGATCGCGTACGAGCGCGCGCGCGATAGCGATCCGCTGGCGCTGGCCGCCCGACAGCTTGCCGCCATGCTCGCCGACCGCCGTGTCGAGACCCTCCGGCAGCTGCGCGATAACATCCTGCAGGTAGGTCATCCGGATGACCTCCTCGAGCCGATCCTCGCTGACCGAAGGAAGCCCGTACGTAATGTTCTCGCGGATCGACCCGGAGAACAGCACCGTGCTCTGATGGACGACCGCGATGCGGGACCGGTAGGACGTCATATCAAGCTCGTCCATCGGTACCCCGTCAATCGCGACCTCTCCGAAAGTTGGCTTGCTGAAGCCGATCGCCAGGTTGAGCACGGTCGACTTGCCGGCGCCCGAGGCGCCGACGAGCGCGATGCATTCGCCGGCCTTTACCTGCAGATCAAAGCCGTTCAGCACGTGCCGATCCGAGCCCGGATAGCCGAAGTTCACGTTTCTGAAGTCGAAGTCGCCTTTGACCTCTTCCAGCTTGCGGTGGCCGCGATACTCCTCCGTATCCTGCGAGAGCAAAATCTCCGTGACCGAATAGATCGATTCGAAGCCCTTGGCGATGTTCGGATAGATGTTGATCAGCTGCGTGATCGCGCCGAGAATCATGGCAAAGTACGACTGGTACAGCACGATGTCGCCGACCTGGATCTCCCCGCGAAACGCGAGCAGCACTGTAAAGGCGAGACACAGCACCTGGAACGTCTGGAACGTCACCCAGGCGGCCGAGCCGAAGTAAGCTTCCACGATGTCGAGCCTGTACCCTTTGGAACGCAGCTTGCTCAGCGTGTTGTCGATCTTGTTGATCTCCGTCTCCTGCAAGCCGTGCGCCCGGGTGACCGGCATCATCCCGACCATTTCCGACACCTGGCCCGACATCGATTCGATCTGCTTGCGGAAGTCGCTGTTCGTGCGCTGTATTTTTTTGCGGAAAAAAGTCACCATCGCAACGCCCGCCGGAATCGTCAGCAGGAAAAACAGCATGACCGTCCAGCTCTTCCCCGCCGTGATGGCGACCGCGACGACGACGCTGACGATCGCCGGCAGCACTGATAGCATCATCTGCCGCGACAAAAATTCGATCGCTTCGACGTCCCGAAGCACCTTCGACTGCAGCCTGCCCGCGGCCAGCTCGCCGTGCGCGGACATCGACAACCGCTGCAGCTTGCGGACGAGCGTGCTCCGCAGGCTGGCTTCGACGTAGCGGATCGCCTTGCTCATATAGCTGATATGAAGCACCTGAGTAGGTACGTTTTGTACGATAACGACGAACAGAATGCCGATATTCCACCAAAGCGAGCTTGTGCTGTATTTGTCCGGCTTGGTCGCCATGTTGATCAAGTTCGCGGTGATGATCGGGAGCACGTAGACCGGAGAGTGCTTGATCAGGAAATAAAATGCCGACCATAGCAGCTTGATCCAGTGGTCTTTATATAGTAGATACAAGATTCTCGAAGGACGGCGATCCGTCAACGCTTCGTTTTCGAAAAGATGCTCCAGTCCGTACGAGGTCGGCTCCGACTTCGGGACGGCGGCGGTATTCATCGCGAACACTCCTTTGAACAAGCTGTTAACGCGTGTTCACAGATTTATTAACTTCCTCATTTTCAAGCATTGGGATCGATATGTAAACCTGGACAAACCGATAAAAACAAGCTCTACGCGAGCAATTGGACGCCTCATACGCCTTGAAGCCCTTGTAAGTTCACGATTGCATTCGATTAAGCGGAATTGAAGCGATTTCTCTCGAAAATTGACAAGAAGAGCGCTCAGCCGATGCCGAGCGCCCGCAGCATGAGAAGCAAATTGTTGACGTACAAGGAAGGCGCGAACCGCTGCGTCACGTAGTGCCTGCCGATCGTTCTCATCTGCTCCCGGAACGGCGCATCGCGGAGCAGTGCTTCGCCCAGGTCGGCGGCGATGCCGATGCCGTGCTGCGGATACAGCAAGCCGGTCAGGCTGTGCTCGATGAACGCCCTCACGCCGTCCGAGTCCGCCGCAACGACGGGACAGCGGCACAGCATCGCCTCGCCGACCGCATAGCCGAAACCCTCCGCGATGGAGGTCGACGCGAGAAAACCGCCCGAATCGCCGATGATAGACAAATAATCGGACATGACGAGATTCGGGACGTTGTAATGGCGAACGACGCGATCCGCAAGTCCAAGCGCGCTCAGTTGATCTGCGAACGCCGCTTCCTCGTCCGGCTGGTTCAGCGTCGGATCCTCGAACATCCACAGATGCACGTCGTGTCCCCGCCTGATCAGCTCGGCACCGATTTGCAAATACGCCCGCCAGTTTTTATTCGGCTCGATCCGTCCGATCCAGCCGATGATCGGATTCGAATGAATCGGGACCGGATGGTATCCGAACCGCTCGACGTCGAGCAAGTTGTCGAAGGAAAACTGCGCAAGGTCGCTGAACATGCCCTGGAACAGTTCGTGCAGATGCGAGGTTCGCGGATACAGGACGGCGCTCGCGTAGCTGCGAAGAAACGGCGCGGCGCCAAGCAGCGTCTCGCGTGCCTGTTCCTTGGAGCCGAGGCCCTGCGTTTCGTATACGAGCGGCTTCACGAACCCCAAGCTGCGGAAGCGTCCCAACGTCAGCGCGTCGGTGGAAACGAATACCGCGTCGAATCCGCCGTTCACCAGCAGATGCTTGATTTCGTAATCATCGTTCGTAACGATCGTAGGAATGCCCGTCGTGTTGTTGCCAAGCCCTTCGCCTCTCCAGAAATACAATAGGTGGCAATCGACGCCATGGCGGCGGAGATACTCGGCCCGCAAACGATTTAACGTCTCCATGCCGCCGCTCGGCAAATAATAGGCGAATAGAAGCCTCAAGCGCATCGGCCTCCCCGTCGATCGCGAATGTCCACTCTCGCTTAGCGTATTCAAGGCGCGAAAGAATTGTATGGACCGGTGCGGGGAAGCTTCGATAAGGTAAAACATTTGCTCAGGTTATAAAATGCCATATTAGATAAAGTAGTGCCCGCAGAAAGCTTTATTGAGAGGCCCCATTCGCTTTTACTTATCAGTAAAATACGGATCAGAGGTGACATATGAATGCAACATTGAACGACGCCATTATACTGGCTGATGACAAACATCGAGGACAATTCGATAAAGGCGGAAGTCCGTATATTCTTCATCCGTTGAGGGTCATGCAAAAGGCCCAATGCGAGGAGGAAAAAATCGTCGCAGTGCTTCATGATGTTCTTGCGGGTTAAAGAAAACGAACTGGCTACACGGGTTAACTGCTTGACATCGAGGACAATAGCGATCTGTCTCGTTTGCAGAAAATATCGGATCAAGACGAGAACAGAATAAGGCGATATCAGAAGGCAGCGGAATTACTTAATCATCGGTGACTAGCGTATTCCCGCAGAGCAGAGCAGTCTCCTCGCTAATAATCAGCTATTGGGCCATGTTGCGGGTCGTCTTGTCCTGTACCAATAGTACGAACGCTTTGCGTTCCCGATTGATCGCAGCGCGATACATTACGATGCCCTCGGCAAACCAAAAACCTTCTTTTCCTCCGCCTGAAAGCGGTGAAAAGAAGGCCGGTCCGCGTCCGGATCGCTCCGGATCAGATTTTCAATTCCCCGAGCTTAATCAGCTCAACGACCGCTTGTGAACGACCCTTGACGTTCAGCTTTTGCATGACGTTCGAAATGTGATTTCGAACTGTCTTCTCGCTAATGAACAGCTGTTGGGCAATGTCGCGGGTCGTCTTGTCCTGTACCAATAGCTCGAACACTTCGCGTTCCCGATTGGTAAGAAGGAATTTGTTCTTGTGGTCGCTGTTTCTCAACGTATGTCACCCCTCCTTGCCCGGGATTCAGATGCTTGCAGGGTGAAGGGTACAGTCGATCTATCATATGAGGAGCGTCATTGGCTGGTGCGGTCAGTGCGCAAATTGGGCGCAAAAACAATGAGATCGATTCAAGTCAATGCAAACAGCCTGTCGCATCAATTGCGACAGGCTGTTCAGCGTTTACTTGTCTGTTAATGGCTACGGGTGGGAAACGTTGTTCATATGCGGGTGACGGGCGTTCGTGCTGAATGAAGGGCCGCCGTTGACGCCGCCCATCGTACCGCTGCCGTGGACGCCATAGCCTTCCATATTGCCGGCCGCTCCGCCGTTGTCGACAGCCCGGTGGCCGTCTTCGGCCGTCGGGAAGATCCGGTTTACGACGGCGTTGAACTCCGTGAGGAGCCCCTGGATCGGATGCCCCTGCCGCACTTGCTCCGCGTAACCCTGCATCCGGTCGCCCCACTCGGGATTCGACGACACGTATACGTGATCCGTAGCCGGCGAGATCGTTTTGACTTCGTCGGCGATCTCGCCCTTGAGCTTGCTTGAGAGTTCGTGATCGCCATGGCCCTCGGACATGATCGCAACGTAGGCATTGCGGTCGGAGCGGACGACGTAGGCCGACTGCACGTCGGACCTTGCGGCCAGTTTATCCGCAATCTTCTGGTCCATCTCCAGGTGGCTGTTGCCGTGGAGACCGACCACGTTGTTGTTCATGCGCTGCGTGCCGTGCATGCGGTTCATTTCATTGCGTCCGTCGTCGGCGAACCGGTCGCCTATGCTCTGGGATCTGATGTTGGAATTGCCGACCTCGCCTTGCTTGCTCCCGCATCCCGCCATCGTCAGCGACGCCGTCAATACGAGCGCGGCCGCGGTTGCTTTTTGCCACATAAGCCCGACTCCCCTTTGTATTCGATATGGTTGAAATGCTGGTACAGACGGTGTTGCGCCAATCTTTAGAATGACCAACGGGAGAAGGCGCTATGCGTTTTTTCGACCGCAGGAGGCAGCAAGCGGTTGCGATCTGTCCGCCGATTCAAGGCCGGAATTAAACTTCGACCACAAAAAAATCGCCTCCGCCAATGCCCTCCTGGGCATCGGGGAAGCGATGGGCGTTCCGACTCATCTTGGCGTGAGCCTTCGGAAATGCGCGCGGGTCACGGTGCCGATCGGCGCCTCGCCCGTCGTAAACCTGTGCAGCTCGTCGACGATAAAGTCGCACAGGTCGCGCTTCAGAAGGCCGTGGAAGCCGCCGATATGCGGCAGGCACAACACGTTGTCCATGGACAGCCACGCATGTTCCCGCGGCAGCGGCTCCGTCGCGTACACGTCGAGCGCCGCGAATATGCGCCCGCTTTGCAGCTCGTCCGCAAGCGCTTGCTCCTGCACGATCGGCCCGCGCGCCGTGTTGACGAACAAGGCCCCGTCGCGCAGACGCGAGAGCTGCTCCGCGCCGATCATGCCTTCGGTTCGCGGCGTCCACGTATTGTGCAGCGAGACGATATCGCTGCGCTCGAACAGCTCGTTTAAGCCCACGAGCTCCGCGCCCAGCGCGGCCGCCTCCTGTGGCGGGCAGTAGCCGGAATGGATGAGCAGCCGGACGCCGAACGGCTTCAGCATGGCGATGACCTGCTTCGAGATCTCGCCGTAGCCGACGATGCCGACGGTTCTGCGGGTCACGCCGAGCACCGATTCGCGGTTGTTGTTGCTCCACTGTCCCCGCTTCAGTCTGGCAGCATAGCCGGCATGATTCCAAGCTCCGGCTAAAATAAGCGACACGGCAAGCTCGGCGGTCGAGCGTCCGAGCACCGTGTTAGCGCTGGTCACGACGATCGGCGTGTCGAATACGTCCTCGCCGACGATCGAAGCGACGCTGCCGGCGCCGTGGCCGATGAACTTCAACTTGCCGGCGCGCGCAAGCACGTCCGACGAGAAAAACGGCGATCCCCACGACGTGATGCAGGCATCGTAATCGCCGATCCGCTCGGCGAGCGCAGCGCCGTCGAACGTCTGGCCCGTCGCGACGAAGTCGGCCTCCGAGAAGCTCGCCAGCTTATCTCGCACCTCCGGACGCCAGAACAAATCGAGCAACCCCGGATCCGCAATCGTAACTAATGTTTTCATTTCGCGCCCCTCATTTCTTCAATCGTTCTAATAAATCGCGCATCTTCGCCACATAATCGGGAAAGACCGTCTCAGGCGCCATGCCGGGCACCTGCAGCTCCGGACGCCACTTGGTTTCCCACTCCAGCGAGTAGCTGCCCGCGTAGCCCGCGCGCTCCAGCGTTTCCACGACGGAGGCGATCGGAACCTGTCCTTCTCCGATCCGCGTATACTTCCAGCTGCTGCGCAGCGGATCTTCGAACGGGACGCCGTCCTTGACATGGACATGAACGCACTGCGCCCCGAGCAGCGCCACCGTCTCTTCCGGCTGCTCGCCTTCTTCTAGCGGATGGATGATATCGTAGATAACGGCGCAGTTGTCGCGCCGGACGTCGTCCAGCAGCTTGCGGAGTGAGCGGCCGGTGGCGAACTCATTGTGCGTCTCGATCCAGATCGGCACGCCAAGCGGAGCCGCGTCGTCGCAAGCGGACGCAATATGCGCGACCAGCGCCTCGTATGGGATGGCCGGCATGTCCTGGTCCCTGCGTTCGGTGAAATAACCGAGGAAAACGCGTACGCCCCCGGCCTCCAGGTCGTGCGCGAGCCGCACGGATCGCCGCAAGTTTTCGAGCTGGGCCGCGTCATCCGCAAGACCGGCGAGACAGACGCCCGAGGCGATGTCGGTCGCCCGCACGCCTGCCCGCTCGAAACTGCGAAGCGCCGACCTGCGCGCCTCCGCCGTCATTTCCGTGGATATTCCCCAGGACGCGCCTTCCCTTAGCTCCAAACCGCCGAAGCCCCAGCGGACGGCAAGCTCAAGCATTTCGTCCAATGTCCGGCCTTCGCAGGGGAGCGTGCTGAATGCCAATCGATTCATGCCGCACCTCTCTTTCATTTCCGTCGCTTGCGATCGGTCATGTAGATTATGGCAGGGCCAGAAGGGTGCACGCCTTCCATTTTCCGCGCTTCTTTTGAACATTTCCGAGAATCCGTGTACGATAAAAAGAAGAGAACGAGACGCAGCGGAGGTCTTATGCCCGAGTATCCGATATACGGCTCCAAAGAAATGCTGGACGACGCGTTTCCCTTCAAGATCGAGATCCGGCGGCCGCAGACGATGAACGACGTTTTGCATGCCCACGAGCACCTGCAGCTGTGCTATATGCGCTCCGGCAGCTGTCTCCACTGGGCGGGCGGACAGTGTCACGTGCTCGCCAAAGGCGACCTTTTCTCGATCCCTCCCTTTCAGGAGCACCGGCTGGAGCGGCGCGAAGGAATGGACTTCGTCATGTTCCAGGTCGACTTTATGCCCCACGCGATCCACGAGAGCCTGCGGGACTTGTCGAGCATCGAGACGTTCGTCGATTTCGCCTTTATCCGACCGCTCCTCGCGGAGGCCGACCTGCTGCCCAAGATGACGCTCACGCTGCCCGCGCAGGCCGTCGTCGAGAGCTTGCTCGATGTCATTGCGGCCGAGTGGGAAGAAAAAGAGGAAGGCTACCGGCTGGCGATCCGTGCCGAGCTGCTGAAGCTGCTCGTGTTGACCTGCCGGCAGTACAAACGCTATTCGAGCGCCGACGGCTCGCGCGAACGGCAGCAGGTCGTTTACCACCGCAAAGCTTTTTTCGAGACGATTGCCTATATGGAGTCGCATTACGACGAGGATCTTCATCTGGAGGACATGGCGGCCAGGGCGCTCATGGCACCGTCGTACTTCAGCAATCTGCTCAAGCTTGTCAAAGGCAAATCGTACATCGAGCTGCTGTCCGCGCTGCGCATCTCGGCGGCCATGGAGCTCTTGCTGGGCACGGACCTCAGCGTGACCGAGATTGCGACGCGGGCGGGCTACAATCATATCAGCCATTTCAACCGTACCTTTAAAAAGCATACCGGGCTCACGCCGGGCGACTACCGCAAGCATCAAGCCTGATTCCGGCCGCCTTCGGCAATCAGATCGTTCATGTTTTAATGACATCCTTTATATTCGCGCCGGCCTGCCTCTCTTATAATTGAAACAAAGCTTGAGCGAGCAGCGAATCGGAGGATGCGGACGATGACGAAATTGAAGGTCGGATTGCAATTGTATACGCTAAGGGACGAGCTGGAGCGGGATTTCGAGCAAACGATGCGGCGGGTGGCAGAGATCGGCTACGAGGGCGTCGAATTCGCTGGCTATTACGGCTACGGCCCCGAACAGCTGCGCGAGCTGCTCGACCGGCTGTCGCTGAAAGCGGTCAGCACGCACGTGAACGTAAACCGGCTGCGCCATCATCTGGACGAGGAGCTTGTCATGAGCGAGGTCCTCGGCAACCGATTCGCCGTCTGTCCGGGGATCGCCGAATCGGAGCGCATGCCCTTGCCGGAGGCTGCCGCCTTTTTCGAGGCTTGCGGCGGGCGCTTCGCGGAACAAGGAATCTCGTTCGGCTTCCACAACCATTGGATCGAATTTACGGACGCCTACGAGGACGAGCGCTGGTTCGACGCGTTATTCGGCCGCACTTCCGCCGACTTCTTGAAGAGCGAGCTCGACGTATGCTGGGTCGCGCACGGCGGCTGCGATCCGGTCGAATATATTCGGAAATACGCGGGTCGCGTACCCCTGATTCATTTCAAGGACATGCGCAAAGCCCCCGATGGCGATATTGAGACGGTCGAGCTCGGACGCGGCGACATGGATCTGCCGGCCGTGCTCGCAGCTGCCGAGACAGCCGGTACCGAATGGCTCCTCGTGGAGCAGGACGATTGCGCCGGTTCGGCGCTCGAGAGCGTACGCATCAGCAGAGAGTGGCTTCGCGAACGCGGATATTAACATAGAAAGGCCGCTGACCGCGCACATTTTAACGCCACGATGCACCATTCGGGAGAGGAGATCCGCCATGTCGAACGATCAGCAGCTTCGCGCTGTTCCGCTGTACGTCGGCATGGCGCATCACAAGAGACGCTCTCGTCAGCCTGTCCAGCAGCTGGACACGTACGTGATCCGGCTTCAGACGAGCGGCACCTGCGAGGCGCTGATCGACGGCGCATTCAACAAGATTGTGCCGGGCGACCTGCTCGTGTTCAAGCCCGGTGATCCGTACGAGCTGATCCTGAGCGACAACAGCATCGATTATTACGCGATCTGCTCGGGTTCATGGATGGATTGGTGGTGGCAGCGCTTCAGACCGCCGCAAAAAACGGCCGTTCCGCTCGACGACGACCTGCTGAACTTATGGAGCCGGCTTGAGCGGGAGACGCTGCGGTCGGGCAACGCGCCAGGCGAGCTGACGGACTACCTGCTGCGTGCCTTCTGCCTGTCGCTGCAGCGGCTGTACGAGACGGCCGGTACGGAAAAGGCCCCTACGCCCGCTTATGTCGCTTACAGCATCAAACGTTTCATCGATCTGCACGCGGCCGAGGCGCTGACGCTTGAGCAGATCGCGAGACACGCCGGGGTCAGCGTATCCCGCACCGTATCGCTGTTCAAGCGCTGCTTCAACCAATCGATCATGAGCTACGCGATCGAAGTGAGGCTCGCGACCGCCTGCGAGCGCATCCGGCACACATCCATGTCGCTCGATGCCGTCGCGGCGTCCTGCGGCTTCAACAGCTACACCTACTTCCATCGACAATTCCGCATGCGCTACGGGCTGTCCCCCCGCCGATACCGGGAGGAGCAGCAGAAGCGCGCGAGCTTCCCGACTTAAGCATTCATGCGCGCCCTTTCTCGGCATTCGGCCGAGAAGGGGCTTTTTTGCATTTGCCATCACGTTTCGCACACTTTCAGCAATCGATCAGCTTCGGCTCACCTTTCCTTCAGCCCGCGTTCAAGATCGATTCAGTTCCCTCCGCGATAATGAATCCCGTACAGCAAACAGCGTCTTCATATCGACAGGGAGTGATTGCCATTAAACGCCTGAAGCGAAAAACCAAAATCATTGTATCCGTCGTCCTGGTCCTCGCGACGCTCGGAACCGTCACGTATAAGCTCGCCGACCGATATTTGATCGAGCACGTGGAGGTTCGGGTAGCAAGTGCGCAGACTTCGTCGAACATATCGAACTTGTCGGCCGGGTCCGGCACGGCGACGACTTCGAACGGCTCGACCGGCGGCTCCGCGACAGACTCGTCTGCTTCGACGCCCGGCTCAACGTCCGGCTCGTCGACGGCTTCGAACGGCGCCGTTCAGTCCGACGACTGGAACTACGAGAGCGATAACGAAAAGATTAGCATCCAAAAGGTGCAGAAGGGCTCGGGCGACGACCTGATCACCTACTATGTCGCGGACGTAATCCTCAAAAACGGCACGAGCATCCAGACGGCGTTCGCCAAAGACGCCTTCGGCACGAATATCACGCAGAACACGTCCACCATCGCTGGCAACCACGGCGCCGTATTCGCCATCAACGGCGATTACTACGGCTTCCGCAATGACGGCGTCGTCATCCGGAACGGCACGCTCTACCGGGACGAGCCGGCGCGCGAAGGGCTGGCCTTGCTCTCGGACGGATCGATGAAGTCCTACGACGAGGAAGGGGAAACTTCGGCTTCCCTGCTGGCCGAGGGCGTGACCAACACCTTCTCGTTCGGTCCGACGCTCGTTCAGAACGGCGTGGCCGTAGACGACTTCGACAACGTCAAGATCGACACCAACTTCGGCAACCGCACGATCGACAGCGCCAACCCGCGGACGGGCATCGGCATGATCGCCCCGAACCACTATGTATTCGTCGTCGTGGACGGCCGCTCGTCGGACAGCAGAGGCATGACGCTGAATGAATTCGCGGACCTGTTCGCCGAGCTCGGCGCCACCGAGGCTTACAACCTGGACGGCGGCGGCTCCTCTACGATGTATTTTAACGGCAAGGTCGTGAACAATCCGCAGGGCAAGGAAAAAGAAAGAGGCGTAAGCGACATCATCTATCTGCCCGAATAAGGGCTCACGACAATCTCGCCGAGGAGGCACGACTATGACGATTTTAATTCCTTCCTACGAACCCGACGAGCGGCTGCTGGGGCTGATTCATGATCTGAGAGAGGTCACGGATACGCCGATCCTGATCGTGGACGACGGCAGCGGGGACAAGTACAACGGTATTTTTCAATCGGCCAGGGAGGCCGGATGCACCGTTCTGAGGCACGATGACAACAAAGGCAAGGGTACCGCGTTAAAAACAGGCTTCAATTATATCAAGCGCACGGGCGATGATACGGACGGCGTCGTATGCGCGGACAGCGACGGACAGCATCTGCCCCACGATATTATGCGGATCGCGCAGACGGTTCGCACGCATCGGCGCCATATCGTGCTCGGCAGCCGGCGGTTCACCGGCAAAGTGCCGCTGCGCAGCCGTTTCGGCAATTCGGCCACGCGAATGGTGTACGCTTACGCGACGGGCGTGCCGATCCGGGACACGCAGACCGGGCTGCGCGGCTATTCGACCGACATGCTCGACTGGCTCTGCCGGGTGCCCGGCGACCGGTTCGAGTACGAAATGAACATGCTTCTCGCCTCCAAACCGGCGGGATACGCGACGGTCGAGGTGCCGATCGACACCGTCTACTTGGACGACAACAAATCCTCTCATTTCCGCCCGCTCGCCGACTCCGCACGCATCTACTTTCCGTTTCTCAAATTCGGCGCATCGTCCGTCCTGTCGGCCGTGCTCGACTTCGTCCTGCTGTTCCTGCTGCAGTGGATGACGGCGAACCTGCTCGTCGCAGTCGTCGGCGCCCGCGTTGTCAGCTCCGCCTTCAACTATGCGATGAACCGCAAATACGTTTTCGGCGGCCAGCGAAAAGGCGTCCGCCGCTCTCTCCCCCGTTATTATGCGCTGGCGGCCACGATTCTGCTCTTTAATTACGTGCTGCTGCATTCGTTCCACGAGACGATCGGCATGCCGCTGTTCGCCGCCAAGCTGCTGACCGAAGCCTCGCTGTTCTTGTTCAGCTATTGGTGGCAGCGGAGATACGTATACTAAACGCTGCCGCCGTCGGCGGCGCGGTCAGACTTTCTCTCGTGATGGCGCCGCATCAGCATGAACTGCTTGGCCATATAGCTCGGCGTGTAGGGCATGTCGTTGCGGAGCCAAGAGACGATGGTGCCGATCAATGCGGAAGAACCGTACCAAACGACGATATCCCGCTGGACGCCCAAGGCGGCGAGGTCCGCCTCCGCTTGCGGGCTGTCGATCCGCTCCACGACCACATCCGTCAGCAGCTTTAACATTCGCTCCGTAAAAACCGTCGCCCTTCTCGTAGCGAGAATGACCTTATAGAACCGAAAGTGCTCGGCGATATGTTCGAGGAGGTTCACCATCAGCGGCCACTCTTCGTTTCGTGCGGGCGTCTGGAGCGAGTTCGGCGATTGCAAAATCGCGCGAATGTCCTCGATCATTTCGTCCGCCATTTTCTCCATCATGTCCGGAATGTCCCGGTAATGCAGGTAGAACGTCACCCGGTTGATCGTGGCGCGTTCGGCCAGTCGGTTCACCGAAATTTTCTCGACGTCCATCTCCTCCAGCATTTCGACGAACGCGTCCCGCAGCATGCGGCGCGTGCGAACGATGCGCGGGTCGGTGCGCGGCGTGGCATGAGTCATGTTAACCTTCCTTTCAAGATCCGCCGGTTGGACGACAGTTTCTCCTCGTTCTGTCTATTTTAAAGAATCTAAACGACGAGCGTCCGTTTTCATGCGAGTTAATTTACATTCCATCGATTACTGTCGATTGCAAACCTCGCAGATCCGGTTAAAATCTAATTTATGCCGTGTTAAGTATATTACACAGTGTAAATTTAGTCCACCTTGGACTTGAAAGGGATGGGGCAGTTGAGTAAAACCTTGGCTGTAGAGAGCGGCTCGCTTAAAAAAGGGCCGATTTTGTTCATCATGATTCTGGGGGCTTTTCTCGCTACGCTGAACCAGACGATCATGAGCGTGGCCACGCCGGAGCTGATGAAGGACTTCGATATTTCGGCGACTACGGCCCAGTGGCTGACGACCGGGTACATGCTGGTCAACGGCGTTTTGATTCCGATCACGGCCTTTTTAATGCAGCGCTTTACGACGCGGGAGCTGTTCCAGGCTTCCATGATGATTTTCCTGGCGGGCACGATCGTATCGGCCGTCGCCACCGGCTTTCCCGTGCTGCTGGCGGGACGCCTCATACAGGCGGCAGGCGCCGGCATTATTATGCCGCTGTTGATGAACGTCATTCTCACGCTATTCCCGCCGAACAAGCGCGGCGCCGCGATGGGCATGGTCGGCTTCGCCATCATATTCGCGCCGGCGATCGGACCTACGCTCGCCGGATACGTCCTGGAGAACTTCCCTTGGGAAACGATGTTCTACGGCATGCTGCCGTTCGTCGTGCTCGTCATCATTCTGGGCTTTATTTATCTTCGCAATGTGTCGGAGCGGGCATTCCCAAAAATCGATTTGCTCAGCGTTCTGCTGTCCACGGTCGGCTTCGGCGCCGTACTGTTCGGCTTTAGCCGGGCAGGCAGCCTCGGATGGTCGAGCTCGGAAGTCATTACGTATCTGATCGCGGGCATCGTCGCCCTGGGCCTCTTTACATGGCGTCAGCTGGCGTCCAAAAACCCGCTGCTCGAACTTCGCGCCTTCAAGTACGATATGTTCACGCTGACGACGATCATCAACATCGCCGTCACGATGATGATGTACGCGGACATGATGCTGCTGCCGCTGTATCTGCAGAACGCGCGGGGCTATACGGCGCTCGAGTCCGGCCTTCTGATGCTCCCCGGCTCGCTCCTGATGGGCTTCATGATGCCGATCACCGGCAAGCTGTTCGACCGCTTCGGCGCGAAGTGGCTGTCCGTCATCGGCATGGCCATCACGATCGGTACGACGATCGGCTTCATGAACTTGACCGACTCGACCAGCTATACCTATCTGGTGCTGATGTCGACGGGCCGCCGAATCGGCATGGCGATGTTCCTGATGCCGATCACGACGGCGGGTCTCAACCAGCTGCCGCCGAAGCTCGGCGCCCACGGCACGGCGATCTCGAATACGATCAAGCAAGTCGCCGGCGCCATCGGCACCTCGCTGCTGGTCACCGTCATGACGGACCGGACCAAGACGCATTACACGGAGATGGCTGCCGCCGGCGGCACCGATCAGGCGCATATGTCGATGGAAGCGATGATTCAAGGCATCAACGACGCATACCTGGTCATCGTCGCGATCGGCGTCGTCGGACTGCTGCTCTCCTTCTTTATCAAGCGCAAGGATCACCCGCACGAGGTCAAGGATCTGTCGGCTCGGGCGGATGTCAAAGTACAGGAAGCTTGATAGACGGCCACGATTGCTATTATGCAAAAAGCCGGCCCCGCACATGCGGGGCCGGCTTTTTGCATAATAGCAATCTATGAGAAACCGTCCCTCCTATTGAATGATAAAATGCAGACATAAAGGAGGCTGCAAGCCTATGGGACGCGTAATCCTGCAAATGAATGTGACGCTGGACGGTTGCTGTGACCACAGACAGGCGATTGCGGACCAGGAGCTCCACCAGTATTCGGAGGATCTGATGGACCAGGCCGATGGCGGGCTTTTCGGACGCGAAACTTACCAGCTGATGGAAAGCGCCTGGCCGGCCATTGCCAGCAGCGGCAAAGGACCTCCATTTCTGGTCGACTTCGCACGCAAGCTCGATCGGAAACCCAAGTACGTCTTCTCGAGAACGCTGGATCACCTGCCGTGGCAGAACTCATTTTTGCTGAAGGGCCCCGTTTCCGAGGAAGTGCCGAAGCTTCTGGCGGAAGGGAAGACCCTGCTCGTCAACGGCGGTCCCGGCCTCGGTTCTACATTGGCCCAGCTGGGCTTGGTGGACGAGTATCACTTCCTGGTGCAGCCCATCGTTGCCGGAGACGGCCCCCGATTATTGGGGGGAATTCACGATCGGCTGAACCTGAAGCTGACCGAGACCAAGCTTTTCGGCTCCGGCGTCGTGGCGCTCCGCTACACGCCGGCTCGTTAACGAACGATAACCGGCAATCCCATAAACCAGCGGCAGTCCGGGACTTTAATTCCAGTCCTCGGAGGCCGCTGGTTTTTTATACAGAAGTCAGCCTGAATCTTTCCTTTTTCGAACGGTTAAAGCGGGTAGAAACTTGTATACGGATCTTCGTTATATAACAATCGGTAAGGAGTCGATCCCATGAAAAATCATAAAACCGGAAAATCAACCTGGGGATGGTACGCGGTAAAAGTATTGTACGAAGCCGTCATAACCGGCAATCCCGATCCTGAAACGATAGACGAAAATTACGCCAATACACATAAGACATTCGAAGAATGCCTTCTCTTGGTTAAAGCGCAATCGCCGGACCAAGCGTATACAATCTCCGAAAAGAAAGCCAAGCAAAATGAAATGGATTACCAAAATCCATACGGCGAAACGGTCGACTGGAAATTCGTCCGGGCTTTAGATTGTTTCATCTTATTTGATGAAAATCTGCAATCGGGCACGGAGTTGTATTCGCGATCTTTGCGCGTACCCCAAGATGTCCCTATCGAGACCGTCATCGCTCACTATTATCCGGAAACGGTGCACGAGCATGTCGTCGATCACAACTTTATTCTGAGAAATAGCCTCTTCAATGCGAAGCCCCGTTCCCCTAGCTAACCACATGCCGCGTGCCGCTCCACTTGTCGTGAAAAGGCACGCGCCGGCGGCCCAGGACGCAGCGGATCACGTGGATGCCGAGCCAGACGTTCATCGCGAACAATCCGACGGCATACGGGATGAGGACGAGCGGCGGAAAATCGCGGACGGCAACGATCGGATAGGTCAGGTTGATGCCGCCGGCGAGCAGATAGAGCAAGCCATACCGTACGATAAGCTCCCGCAGCGATACACGCTCCCCCTTCCCGCGCACGCGGATACGAACGACCCATTTGCCGGCCGTCCGGCCGTTCGTCGCATAGGGAATGACGATAAAATAAACGATGACGACGAAGCCGAAGACGTAAAGAATCGGCAAACGCAGCATCCCCAAAACGGCGCAGACCGGCAGCAGCAAGCACCAGTCGATCCCGGCGGCAATCGCTCTTCGGGTATAGCTCACCCTTTTCAGCGATAGGTCAACCTCTGCATCCAGCCGGTCGATTCGGGGCAAACGGTTTGCAAACCATTGCGCCAATACATATCCCACCATCCCCCCGACCGTATTCGTGATCAGATCGTCGACATCGAACAGCCGATACGGATAATCGAAGATGCCGAAGATCCCCGTCACCTGCGTCGTCTCGAACAATAAGGACAAGCCGAAGGACAGCAGCAGGCAGCGAATCCAATGCGCGCTGAAGTAATAGCGGAGGAACAGCCCGAACGGAACGGTCAGCAGCACGTTAAACGCCACCTGGAGCACTGCCCGTTCGCCAAGCAGATGCAGGTACGTCGACGGACGTTCGATCGAGACGCCGGTCTCCCGGACGATGTCGGTCAGGAAGTGGAACGGGATCCATTGGAAATACGAGCCCGCATCCGGCGACACATTGTGGATCGTAGGCGGCAGCGGCAGCAGGATTAAAAACACCGCGTTCAGCAGGTAGAGCAGCAGCAGATACAGGACCAACGCCCGCAACTTGTGGACGTAGCCATGGCGCCGGTACTGCACGACCAGGAATGGGACGGTAAAAATCGCGGCTGCAATCGGAAAGCTTAAGAATGCATTGGAAATCGGAAACAGATAAGAGCCGATCATGAGCGAACACCTGCCATTTACATTTTCAGGCTTAACTATAACGCATTCCGGTTTCGAACGCCCCCGCTTCAGGTCGATTGCAAAGAATCGAAACCATTTATGTGCGTGTTAATGCTTGCTTGCTTACGCGTTGCGAATAATCAGCAAACATGCCAATTTCGTCCGACTATGCCTAATGATAAGTTAGTTTTGCGCCAAACGGGACGACGAGCTCGGAGAAGCGATAACGGCTGGCGACTTGCGCGAACAAGGGGGTGGCGGATGGAGACCCGGCAAACCCGAACGGATCGGATGTGACGGCAAATTTGGAAGCGTTATCAAAGCGTCAACAAATCGAGGAGGGATACGATGAAAAAGGTAGTATCGCTGATCTTGCTCTTGCTTCTGCTGACGGATGCAGGCGCCGCCTTCGCCGCGCCCAAGATCAATACGTTCGAGCGGCCGGCCAGAGGCAGCGCCTACACGCTAAGCCAGTGGGCGCTCGACGGCTGGAGCGCGCCGTGGGACAACGGCATGAGCACACGAACGTGGATCGACGGCTACAACTTCAACCACTCCGGCGGCCAGTCGCTGCGCGTCTTTTATCCGCAAGGCCAGATCGATCCGCCCAACTCAGGCGCTCAGGCGCCGTTTGAGGTGACGCCGGGAAGAGAGTATTACTTGTCTTATTGGGTTCGCTTCAGCAGCGATTACAGCTGGGGAACGACCGAGTTCGCGGGTAAGCTAGGGCTTGGGTTAGCTGGGGGCGGTGCGTGTTCGGGCGGAATTCCATGCACGGGCTACAACGGCTTCACCTCGCGCATGATCTGGCGCAGCGGCGGGCAAGCGGCCATATATTACTATCATATGGACGATGCGGGGCAGTACGGAGACTACGCGGTGCTTAAAAACGCCAACGGCTCGGACATCTACTATCCGAAGGGCACCTGGGTAAACATCGTCCAGCGCCTCAAGGTCAATACGGTGACGAACGGCAACGCCAATCCGGACGGCGAGATCCAGATCTGGTACAACGGCGTATCGGCGGCGAATATCACGGGGTTGCGCTTCGTGCGGAACGCGGATCTGGTGGATAAAGCGTACTTCTCCTCGTTCTTCGGCGGCGCGACGTCTTCGTTCGCGCCCGCGAACGATTCGTACGTATGGTACGACGACTTGAAGGTGTCCACGAACCGGTCGGAAATATGCGAACTCAGCACGGGCGGTTGCTTCACGCGCACGTTCCAGGCGGAGGACTATACGTCGATGAGCGGCGTCATGAAGGAGACGACGCCGGATACGGGCGGCGGACAAAATGTCGGCGGCATCGACAGCCAGGACTGGATCGCGTTCAGCAACGTGCAAATTCCGAAGACCGGCACCTATCTCGTGGAATACCGGGTCGCGTCCCCTAACAACAACGGCAAGATCTCGCTCGATATCAACTCGGGCGCAACCGTGCTGGGCGAGATTAACGTGCCGAATACCGGCAGCTTCGCAAGCTACCGGACCGTTTCGCACGTCGTCCAGATCACGGCCGGCACCTACCAGTTCGGCCTCTATGCGGTCACGGGCGGCTTCGATATCAACTGGTGGAAGATCACGCAGCTGTATTGACCGTTCTGAAGTGGGCAAGAGGAGACGGCGAATCGCCGTCTCCTTTTGTTAGCATGCCCCTCGCAGGCAGATCGCCAGAATATACGAAGCCTACTTTACGTTGCAAGCTATTTTATAAAATGTCTCGGCATTCGTGCCGAATAAGGCATCGCGATCTTCCTGCGTCCAGTCTTCCGGAACGAAATCGAAGGCTGCCCCCAATATGTCCTGATAAGAGGACGACTCCAGGCAAACCGGCCAATCGCTTCCATACATGACCCGATTCGGACCGAACGTCTCCAGCACATGGCGGACGTACGGCCGGGCCTCTTCCAGCCTCCACTGGCGTCCGGGCTCTGCGGAGAAGCCGGATATTTTGGCATAGATTCCGTCGTGACCGGCTAATTCCGCGATTCGTTCGCTCCAGGGCGACCAGGCGCCTCGATCATCGATCTCGGGCTTGGCCAAGTGATCGATGACCGCGCGAAGCTTCGGTATGCGCTCGGCCAGGCGGATGAGGTCGGGGAGATGACGCGGGCGCGCTTGAAGGTCGATCGGAAATTCGGCATCCGACAGCAGCCGAATGTTCGCCGCGACCGCATCCTGCAAGATCCAGCCATCGGGGAGATCCTGGATCATCGGACGTATGCCGACGAATAACGGGTGCGCCCGCAACTTGACGAATTCCCGTTCCATCTGCGGATCCGTCAGGTCCAGCCACCCTACTACGCCGGCCAGCGTCGGCTCAGCGTCGCTCAAGCAAAGCAAATAGCGCGTCTCCTCCGTCGAAGGAGCGGCTTGAATGGCGATCGTCGCATCGAATCCGTGCTGTGTTAATAACGGCTTAAGCGCCTCGGGCCCATAGTCCCGGTATAAAATGCCTTTATCCGGCGCCAGCCATCCATAGTCCGTTCGCTCGATCGACCAATAGTGCTGGTGGGCATCGATTCTCATGTCGTCCTCTCCTTTATGTGAGAGTATAATCCAGGATCCGTACGCCAGGCCATATACGAAATTCTTTTTTACGATGCCTCTTCCTGAATCCCGTCCATGCTGCATGCAAATAACGTCCGCAAATCATACGAAACAAGCCGACTCCGGCTAAGTGCCGGAACCAGCTTGTCCGTCGAGCATCGGCGTGCAATTTTGGGCAGCCCTTTATTATGCCTGCCTTGCAGCCTTCAATTTCTCGAGCTCCGACTGAATCTCGTCCCGCTCCGACCATTCCGCCAGATTGACCGACGGACGGCCCGTGGACAGATGGGCTTCGGCTCCCGCTTCCCATCTCATGACCTTTTGTTCGATGCGTCCGAACTCTCTGGAAATTTTGTCGGAATCGCTGTAGGGAACGGCTTTTACGGTCTCCCGGATTGCCGCCGCGGCGTTGGCGCGAGCCATCAGGAAGGAAAGCTTGTTGTTCAGCTCGCGATGCAGCTTCTGCAGCCGTTCGATCTCCTGCCGCAAATTCGCCGTCTGATTGCGGATGACGTCGCGCTGCTCGAGATAGGTCTGCAGCAGCTTTCCGTGATGCAGCTTCTCCTGCAAAGCCAGCGCAGCGATATCGTCCTGGCCGCGGTCAACAGCCAACTCGGCTTGCCTTGCGCGCTTGTCCGCGATCTGTCCCGTCTGCGCCACGAGCAGATCGTACTGCTGCTCGGCCGCGATCTGGGTCGCCAGCGCGCTTCGGGCGCGGTCGATCTGCTCTTCAAGCTGCCTGATGTAATGACGAGCCATGCTGATCGGATCTTCGATGCGGTCCAATACCCGGTTTACGTCCGCGGTTGCGATATCCTTCATTCTCGAGAAAATTCCCATTTTATCGTTCCTCCTTATATTGGCTGCGTTCCCACTCGTCCAAAAATTGGCCGCGGCTCACGCTGGTTGTATACGTCGACGGTACAGCTTCTTGCACAGAGGCTTCGAAAGCTTTGTTTTTGTTGATTCTGCGCGTCAGCCAGATGACAAGGGCGACGACGACCAGGCCCCAGAACGGCGTGAGCAGACTCATCAGAGAGACGGCCGCGATCAGGGCGCCTGCCCATCTGAGCAATCCCTTCGCTTTGAAAAATACGACGGCGCCGACAGTCAGCATGACCACACGCAAGACGGTCAACACGATCGGGAAGATGCCGACAGCTTGTTCGACCGGCGATGACGGCTGCCATCCGCGACGACCGAACCCGTGGCCCCAAGCCTGCTGATGGGCAACCGCCTCGTGATGGGGAATCCCGAGCAGCTTGGCCACGAGAATCGCGAACAGGACGATAAGCGAGCCGATGGCGATTCCCTTAAGTATTGAAGCGCGTTTCACGTTCTCACCTCCTTCTCTCACCGGTTGTTCCGGTAAGACAAGGATAGCCCGCCAGGCTGAAAGCCGCGTGAATGCCAACTGATGCTTGGTTGAATTCCTACTGAAAATGCGCTTAACGCCTTGCCATGCCGCCGATAAGAAATGAAATGCGCTTTGCTCGTAATTCCTGCAAAAATACATCTATTTCCGCCATATTGGACTATTAACAGTCGGATAGTTGCCGAAAGGCATCTAATCTCACCATGCAATGCAACCGGATTCCCGGTACGTTACTCACATTTACCTGCATATTTGCATGTATGTGATCAAGCGTCGCCGTTGGGCAGAAAATACATGTACTCCTCGAACGATCAATAGAAAAACACCGCCGGCAGCCTATAAGGTTGCCGGCGGTGTTGCGTAGCATGCTTACTGATATGTGTTAAGCGCCTCGATCAAGCGAATGACGACCGTCGCCGCTTCGGCGCGGGTCACGGTACCGTCCGGCTCGAAGCGCCCGCCGGAACGGCCTTTCATCAGGCCGTTCGACTGAACCGCGCGTACGGCGCTTGACGCCCAAGCCGGGATACGCGTATCGTCGGCAAAGCCGGGTGCGGCGGCGGCAGCGTTAACATCCGCAGCGGTATCGCCCAAGGCTGCGGCGAGCATCACGGCGAGCTGCGCACGGGTCAGCCCGGCGTTCGGGCGGAGCGTGCGATCCTCGTAGCCATGCAGGATGCCGGCTTTTACCGCCTGCGCGACGGCCTCCGCCGCCCAGTCGCCGAGCTGGTCGCGGTCGGCGAAGCCCGGCACGTTGTCCGCCTGCCCCTCGGGCTGCAGCGCGTTCATCAGCATGACGCTGAATTCCGCGCGAGTGACGCTTTGATCGGGCTTAAACGTGCCGTCCTCGTAGCCTTTGACGATGCCCGCTTTCACTGCCGCCTGAATGTCTGCGCTCGCCCAATGCCCTTGCGTATCGGTGAATGCCGCAGCCGGCGACGCGCTCACGGCGAACACGGCAAATTTGGTGAGATGGTCGGACGCGACTTCGACGGCGTTGCCGCTTACCGTCCCGCCCATCTCGATCCATTGCTTTTTCGATTCGTCGTAATAATGGATGGCAGGCTTCCGGCCTTCGCCGATCTTGTCCGGATCGAACGTTAACCGGATCGTAATCGGCACCGCGAACTTGCCCTGCTCGCTCTTGTCGATCTCGTAGATTGCACTGGCCGCAGGATCGCCATCTTTCAACAGCTGCGCGATGACGGCCGTATCGTCCAGCTTGACGACTTTGTAGGTCGCAGACCGGTTTAACGCGCCAACCGGTACGGATACGGTTACTTCCTGGCCAAGCGACAGCGAGGCGGCCTCGCCGGGCTGCACGAGCTTCTCCGCCTGCTTGGCCGGAGACGGCGTAGGTGTCGGTACATAGCTAGGCGTTGACGTTGGTGTTGGCGTCGGAGAAGGCGAAGCGGAAGGCTCAGGCTCAACATCCGACTGGATGCTCATCATGACAAAGCCGTTGTCGGACTTAAACGCAATCTCCTCGCCGTTCCAGCGGACCTTGGTCGCGCCCGGCGCGTATACGACGGCTGTCAGGCTCTCGAACGCGCCTTCATCATCGTCAGTGAGATCCAGTACGCCGCCCGAGAAGCTGGTCTCCGGTCTCGCCTGATCCGCAGTCCCTTCCTTCCCGTCGACGAAGTAATATTGCAGGGCGCCGGCTGTCTCGGCATCCGCATTATAATAGAAAACTTGCTCGCGGCCGTCCTTCAGCTTCACTTGGATCCGCCCGTCCTCCGTCTTGCCGACGGAAGCGATGGCGCTCTCCCCGGCATACGGCTCCAGCACGCTGACGAATTGCGCGCTCTTCGCCTGGACGCGGTTCACCAGCGTCGGCGTATACAAATCGGTCGCATTGCCCGGTCCGGGCGCTTCGCCCACGATCATCTGCATCGGCGCGTCCGGCGTGCCGGTCAAGCTGAACAGCTTCAACCCGTTGCCGGACGGCAGTTTCCATGCGCCCTCCCACTCGCCGGATACGTTCTGAGACTTGCCGTTTCGGAAAAAGGAGTACGCATCCTTCGTGCCGAGCGGGCCCGCATATGGCGCCATCACTTGGTCCGTCGAGAAGTCGCCCATGCCGTGCAGCACCCAATCGTACTGGCGCTCCGTATCGGAGGCGACGCTGAACAGATCGATCAGGTAGTCCTTCGTCACCGCGACGGTGCGTTCGTACCGGTCCATGCCCGCGTAGGCTTTGCTCGATGTATTGGTCATGATGCCGAGCGGCCCCGACTGCAGAAACAGCTTCGTCGGCTCGTAGGTTTCCGTCCCGTTCAACGTCGGGATCTGCTGCGTATCCCCGTCGACCAGCACCGTATTGTGCGCGAACGACTTTTTATAATAAGTCTCGTACATCGAATTGCTGTAAGGCGGAATGCCGAGATCCGGCGCGAGACGCTCGCCCTGGCCGAAAATCTCTAGATGCAGCTTGTCCGGGTGGCCGTGATAACCGCCGTGCAGGCCGTAATCGACCAGCGCGTACAGCTGATCCTCGCCTTCCCCGGCGCGCAGCACCGAATGGCCGAGTCCGGTGAAGTTCATGCTCTCCGCGGACAGCGATCCGCCGCTTGGGACAACCTCCGCACCATAGAAGACCGCCTGCTCGCCGGCGATGCCCGAGGACGTGTCGCCCGGCACGACGAACCCGCCGCGCACGCGCCCTTTGTCCGTATAGAGCTTGCTCAGCAGCGCGCCGTATGACGGATCCCGATAATGGGCGTAGACGGCCTCGTAGTCCATCGGCACGACCCGTCCCGGCGCCGCGAGACTCGTCGGATACTTGCCCGAGTCGTTGCCGTTGATGATGCCCAGGTCCGGGAACGCATATTGCAGCGTCGCGTCGTACGTTTTCTTGAAGTTCGGATTGGCGAACAGATCGTAGCCCATGCCGAGCAAGGCCTGCGCATGGTCGAACAGCGCGGACTGCGCGTAAAAATGGTACCCGATCGCGCCCTCGTACCAGAAGCCGTCGGACAGCACGCTGTTCGCCATCTGGAAGTTGAAGCCGCTTCGGCCCTCGACCGAGAAGTCCATCAGCGTCTTGTCCTCCAGAAGCGCCCCGATCGTGCCGATCGCCGCGTTGTGCCACGTCTGCCAATTGGACTTGCCGACGTCGTAGCCTTGCAGCGTCTTCGCCGACGGCGCGAACAGGTTCTGCTCGATGTCGTACTTCTCCGCCGCGCTCAGTAGACCGCTCGGCTCGATGAGATCGTAGGCATGCGCCAGCTCGATGATCTGAACGGCTTCGTCGAGCGATTGATAGTAAATTCTGCCGTTCAGCGGCTGCAGCGGATAGCTCGGATACAGCGCCGCATAATGCGTCAGAATTTCCTTGGCCTTCGCCGCGTACTTAATCTCGCCGGTCAGCGCGTAGACAAGCGCGAGATTGCGCGCGGCCTCGATGTTCACCGTATGGGCGGTGAACCGCCAAGCGGCGTCCAGGTCGTCGCCCGTATGCCAGGTGCCGTCGGTCGGGCATTGATGCGTATGCGGCTTGTCGTAGTCGAAGACCAGCGGCGTATCGCCGCACACGTAAAGCGTGCTCTCGCCGCCGGGTTTGGACGGGTAATAGACGGTTTTATTCACCCATTCATCCGCCTTGAGCCGGATCGCGGACAAATAATCGGATGCCCAGCCGTACGACTGAATCTTGGTCCTGGCTTCGGCAAGCTGATCGGCGGACAGCATCACGTAGGGATGCAGCTTCGTCGCGGTCCGCGGCGCACCGACCTTCAGATTCAGCTCGATCGTCGTATCCTTGCCGCCCGCGAGCGGATGGACATTCAGCACCGCCCTGCGCACAGCGCCCGCCTGCGCGGAAGCCGGTACCTTCACCTGCACGTCGACGTCCGTCTCGGCCCCGTTCGCCACGACGGCGGTCGTCGCCGGATAGTCAGTATCGTAGCCCGCGCCCATCGCCGTCTTCAGCGACAGCGCATACGCGGTCGATTCGCCGCCGATGTTTTTCAGCGAAAAGGCGTAGTGAACGTCGCTGGCCGGCAGCGCGCTCTTGTCGATCTGCCGGATCGACGGCTCGATCGCGTTTTTAGCGAGCGCCATCGCATCGAAGTACAGCTTGTCGTCCGGACTCGATACCGGGTCCGAATCGTACCAGCGCGGATGGAGAACGACCTTGCGGATATTCTCGAGCTTCGCGCCGCCGTTGGAATTGAGAAATTTGTTAAACGGCAGCTCGATCTTCTTCCAGCCCGTCCAGTCGACGAAAAAAGAGCTCATGAAATATTCGTTGCCCGGATTCGCGTCGTCGGGCGTGCTGATGATGACATATATTTTTTTGTTGGAAATGCGATCCGAATACAGCCAGAACTCCAGCTGGTCGTTCGTCTTCCACGGCGCGGTCGTCACGTCCGTGATATCGATCGGGGAAGTCGGGTCCGTCCATCGGCCCGAGTAGCTCCCGAGTACGGCCGGCACCGCCGACGGTGTCGTATTCGTCCACCCCGCGAACGTCTCCGTATTGCCGATCTGAAGGCTCGAGCTGCTCGACAGATCGATATCGTAGGCGTAGCTCATTTCCTCGCTGACCTTGCCCTCGAAAGCCGCCTTCGTCGTGATCGTCTGCGAACGGTCGACGAGCAGCGGCGCCGTGTACGGCTTGAAAGCCGCATCCACGCCCTCGATCTTGTATGAGATCGCTGCGCCTTCCGTAGCCGAGCTCAACGCGACCGTTTTCGGTTCGGCGTACGTTCCGGCACCCGGGCTTGCCGTCACGTTTTCCACGAAGTCGCGGTAGACGAACGTATAGTTATAGGTCGTCTCCGCGCTGTCCGTCCCGGCGAGAGACGATTTAACCACAAGCGTCGTATTCTCGGTCAGCACGAGCGGCGCTGAATAGCGCTGAAAATCGCCGTCGACGCCAACCCGCTTGTAGTAAACGCCCGCAAGCGCCGAGGGCTTGGTCGCGCTGGACAAGGTCACCGTCGTCTTGTTGACGTACTCGCCCGACGGCTTGTCCGCGACGGCCGGATAGACTTCGCCGGTCCCCGTCAGACGGAAGTCGTCGAGGTACATGCTTAAGGTCGGATCGAGCGTCGTGCCGCCGACGCCGGCCTGATCGAGCCGGACGTAGTCGAGCGATCCCCAAGCCTTGACGCTTGCCGAGCTCGTCTGCGTCTTGACGACGGACAGCGGGATCTCGACTTCCTTCCAGCCGGTCCAATCGAGCGGCAGCCGGTAGTAGTAGTACTCGCTGTCCCCCTTCATGAAAAACCGGAGCTGGATGGGCTTGTCCGCTTGGTCGCCCGTCCGGGCCTTCAAGTTGTAAGCCCAGAATTTCAGCGTGCTGTAGCCGTTCAGATCGACGCTCGGCGCGAGCTTCGGATAGATCAGCGCCGCGCCCGCGATGTAGGCCGTCGGGTTCGCGGCATCGACGTTGATCGCAAGCAGCCACTTCTTGGAGCCCGTGCCTTCCTTGATATAGGCCGGGTCGACATTCGGGACGAGCGCGACGCCCGCCGTGCCGACCGTATCTCCGGTGGCGTTGGTCGCCGAATCCATGGCGTTCAGCTGCTGCGCGTAGGGGACGATCAAAGGCGAGTCGCTCCCGCCGGCCGCCTCCGCCGCTTGAGGCGGCAGTGCCGCGAGCGCGCTCGAGACGAGCAGGAGCGCGGCCATCGCGGCCGCGAGCTTCTTTTTCAACCTGAGTAGAGTCATGCTGAACCTTCCTTTCGCGCCTGGGGGTATGGCAAAGCCCCGCCGAATCGTCCAACGGGGCTTGCGATGGTTCCGTTTTGCCGCTTGTTCCGATAACTGCTCGCTTGCTTACTTCACGGCCGCCTTCGCGCGCTCGTCCGCTTTTTTGTAAATCTCCAAAATCTCTTCGTAGCCGAGCTTCTTCTGCTCTTCGACGAACTTGTCCCACGTATCGAAGCTGCGCGTGCCCATGATGAACTTCGCGAAGTTCTCGTCGCGGTGGCTGTTGAGCGAATCGCCCTTCGTGCTCAGCACCTGCTGCTCCTCCGGCGTGAACGGCGGCGTCGACGTCTTGGCGTTGTCGTATTGCGGCGCCTGCTCGTAGGCGGACTTCAGCTCCGGCGAGGAGACCGAGATGTGGGCGTTGAAGTCGAACCAGGTATAAGTGCCGTCGGTCGACAGACCCGTCTTCTTGCGCAGGTCCGAGATGTCCGTATACTTCTCGATGAAGCTGTCGCCGCTGACGGTATCGCCTTCCTTGCCCCAGCTCACCAGCTTGTGCCCTTCCTCGGAGTAGAAGAAGTCGATGAACTTGACGATGTCCTTGATCTTCTTGGATTTGGAGGAGATCATGAAGCCTTCCTCCGTGACGGCCGTGAACGCGTTCTTCTGCAGGCCCGTCGGACCCGCCGGCGGCGCCATAAAGTTCATAGAGAAGTCCGGATTGTCCTTGCGCAGCGCGCTGTTGTAGAAGTCGATCCGCCCGATGTAGTCAAGCGTGACGAACGCGCGGTTCGTGGACACGATGTCCTGCCACATTTTCGTATCGATCGTCAGGAAGTCCTTCGGAATAAGTCCGTCTTTATAAAACTTGTTGAAATAAACGAGCATGTCCTTGTAGGCCGGCTGCACCGGCGCATACTTCCATTCGCCGCTCGTCCCGTCCAGATAAGCGCTTGCCCGCTGCGCGTCGACCGGCGCAGACACGCCGAAGCCCGCCGCGAAATCCTCGAAGTAGCGCAGTCCGTTGCGCACCGTAAGCGGGTAGCTGTCCGGATATTCCGCCTTGAGCTTTTTGAGCGTCTCGTACAGCTCGTCCCACGTCTTCGGCGTCGACAGATTCAGCTTCTTGAAGATGTCCTCGCGGTACATCCACGTGCGGCGATTCGACTCCCCGAGCCCCTGGTTCGGGAATTCATACATCTTGCCGTCGGAGGACAGCATGTTCTGCGTCTCGGCCGGATACTTCTCCATCCAGGCCTTGAAGTTCGGCATGTCGTCGACGTAGTCGAGGATGTTGACGAGCGCGCCCTGCTGGCCGAACTTGTCGGCGAGGCGCTTCTCCTGCGTCCACATGATGTCGGGCATGTCGCCGCCGGCGATGGCCAGGCTGATCGCGTCCTCGAGCAGATTGCCCGCGGGCAGCTGGATGTCCAGCGTGACGCCCGTCTTCTCCTTAATATAAGACCAGATCTTCCAGTTCGCGTCGTACGGCCAGCTTGGATTGCTGTAGTCCAGGAACGTGAACGTTTGCGGCGCGAGCGTCGTCGGCGCGGCGGACGCGCCGGCCCCTGCGCTTGCGGAAGTCGTGGCCGAGGCGGACGGCGACGGACTCGCACCTTCGTTGTTGTTTTTCGAGCACGCGCCGAGCACGACGCTCGCGCCCATGACCGCGGACAATACGACTGCTGTCTTTTTGTTCATTGTTGCCCCTCGCTTTCTGTTTTCCGAACGAATTTTTCCCATGTCTGTATGTTAACCTTTGACCGACCCGATGAGCGCCCCCTTGGCGAAATACTTCTGGAGGAACGGGTAGATCAAGAGGATGGGAACCGTGGTCACGATAATGGTCGCGTACTTGAGCGCTTCGTCGACGATCATGCTGTCGCCGCCGATGTTGCCCGCGCCGCCCGCGCCTCCCGAGCCTTGAAGCACCATATTGCGGACGATGACCTGAAGCGGGAACAGGTCGGCATCCCGCAGATAGAGCAGCGCGGAGAAAAAGTTGTTCCAGATGGCGACGCCGTAGAACAGGCCGATCGTCGCGAGTATCGCTTTGGACAGCGGAAGCACGAGCCGGAAAAAGATGCCGATGTCGGTCAAGCCGTCGATCTTGCCGGACTCCTCCACCTCCTGGGGCATGCCGGAGAAAAACGTGCGCATGACGATCAGGTTCCACGTACTGACGGCGCCGGGCAGCACCATCGCCCAGATGGTGTCGATCAGATGATAACTTTTGACGACGAGAAAGGTCGGGATCATGCCGCCGCTGAAAAAGAGCGTAATGACGACCATGACCATAAAACCGTTGCGGAACAGCATATCACGCTTGGAGAGCGAGTAAGCCCCCGCCGCGCTGACGATCAGCGAGATGGCCGTGCCGATCGCCGTATAGATGATCGTATTGACGTAGGCGCGTCCAATCTCCGGATTGTCGAAGACGGCCGTGTACGTGTTCAGGTTGAATTCCTTTGGCCAGAAGAACACTTCGCCCTTCAGCACGGGCACGGTGCCGCTGAGCGAGACCGCGATCATATAGATGAACGGATACAGCGCAGACGCGGCGACGGCGAACAGCACGACATACAAAATGACATCGAACAGACCGAATTTAGGCTTCATGACGCGTTCGCTCCTTTCCTCACCATAGGCTCGTCTCGCTCGTCTTGCGGCTGATCCAGTTCGCCGTGAGGATGAAGAGCAGGTTAACGACGCTCGTGAACAGGTCGATCGCGGTGCCGTAGCTGTAGTTCATCGCCTGGATGCCCGTCCGGAACACGTACGTGCTCAGCACGTCCGCAGTCGAATAGATCGACGGATTGAGCATGAGCAGCACCTTTTCGAAGCCGATGTCGAGGACGTGACCGATGTTCAGGATAAACAGGATGACGATCGCGGGCATGATGCCGGGTACTGTGATGTGGCGCAGCTGGTGCCAGCGGCTGGCGCCGTCCACGGTCGCCGCTTCGTACAGCTGCGGATCGATGGCGCTGAGCGCGGCCAGATAGATGATCGTTTCCCAGCCGATATGCTGCCAGATCTCCGACAAGATGTAGAGCGTGCGGAAATAGTTCTCGTTTTGCATGAAGTTGACGGAGCTGTAGCCCATCCATTCGATCACGTGGTTGACGAGGCCGCTGGTCGGAGACAGAAAGAGGAACATCATGCTCACGACGACGACGTTCGAGATAAAGTGAGGCAGGTAGCTGATCGACTGCACGAGCCGCTTGACGATGCCCTTCCTCACTTCGTTAAGCAGCAGCGCCAGAATGATCGGAGCCGGGAAGCCGAAAACGACCTTGTAAAGCCCGAGCAGCACGGTGTTCCTCAGCAGCTTGGGGAAGTCCGGACTGTGAAAAAACATCGAATAATATTTGAGCCCCACCCAGTCGCTCGCCCAGATCCCCTTGAACGGGTTGTAATCCTTGAACGAGATGAGGATGCCGAACATCGGCACGTACTTGAAAAGAATGTAATACACGAGCGCCGGCAAAAAGAGCAGCAGCAGATACTTGCTTCTATTGAATTTCAATCGGAATAACGCCACTTGCGACCCTCCAGTCTAAAGCGATGTGTCTATGCCGCCTAGCTTAATGAATGTTCCGGCAGCGGCGCAATGATGCGATATGCGGAAACCTCGCATTTCTTCGGTTTTTGAAATGCCTGCGAAGCTTCTTAACGTTCGACGGCCGTTTCCGCCTGCCGTTCGTGGGAGCGGTACAGACTCTCCACGACTGCCACGACGCTGCGGGAGTAAGCCATTGAGCATTCGGGCTCGCGGTTGTCGCAAATCGCGCCGATCAGGTCCTCGAACTGGCGGACGAACGGATCCGGCTGCGGCGGCACGTTCACTTGCTCATAATCGCCTCCGTCGCTTACCCAAAGCCCTCTGCCCGTCAGCAGCTTCATGCTGCCGCCCGTGAACCGGAATTCCGTCTCGTCGACGACGGCGCCCGGGTAGCCCGACTGCGATAGCGTCGCGGGGATGCCCGATTCGGTCACGAGCAAGGCCGAGCCGCCCCCTTCGATATCCCCTCTCATATCCGCATAGCGGATGCTTGCCGTCACTCTCGCGATTGTCTCGCCGGTCATCCATAAGATCTTGTCGATCGAATGCGAACCCAGATTCGTCAGGATGCCTCCGCCGGCCTTGTCTTTCTCGAAAAACCACGCCGGCCTGGTTGGCATGTCGTACCGTTGGTGGCGCCTGTCGTTAATCATCGTCAATCGTCCGAGCCGGCCGCCGTCGATCCAGGCTTTGGCCGCGAGATTGGCCGCGTCGTAATGCTGTGTATGACCGACCATCAGCTTGACCCCGCCGGCGTACACGGCTTCGATGATCTCGTCGCATTCGCTCACGCTCATCGCCATCGGCTTCTCGAGCATGATATGGCAGCCTCGGGCGGCGGCGAAGCACGCGGCTTCCCTGTGCAAATAATGAGGCAGGGTGACGACCGCGATATCCGGCCGTTCTTTTTCGATCATTTCTTTGTAGTCCGCGTAGGACGGGATGCCGTGCTCCGCCGCCAGCTCGCCCGCCCGATCCCGGCGAATGTCGGCGATCGCGCAGGGCGCGAGGTCATCTCTGCCCAGCATCGCCTTCAGATGCGAGCCTGCGATGATGCCGGCCCCGATCACGGCCACGCGATATCCCATTTGTAAGACCGCCTCCTCCGTTCGAATGCGGTCATCATAGCAAGGGCGGCGAGGGGCTCGCCATCAGGGAATCTTACGGTTCTTGTCGAATCTTAAAAAGGAAGGCGTATTTGAGGGCGATCGTAAAAAAGGATAAGTTTCCGAAGCGATGAGTATTGAGCGTAAAGCTGACACGGGGCTATACTCTGATTTATGTAAAGCTTGATCGACGAATTTGTAAAAAAGGAGTAATCGGATGAAATGGACGGCGCGATTCCGGGGGACGGCCAAAAACCAAATGTCTCTTTTCTACACCTTGTTCGGCAGCTTCATCGCGATCATTCTCCTTCTGGTCTCCATCAATTGGGTCGCCTTCACGTTTTTCAGGCAAAGCATCCGGGACGAGATCATCCTGAACAGCAGCCTCAACCTGAACGCGACCGCCGCCAATTACGAGAAGCATATCAAGCTCGTGCGCAGCTTCATGCTCGGCTATTTGTTCGACAACGACACGGAAATATTGAAGCGCGGCGATCCGATGCGGCGTTACGACGTCGTCGTCGACGTGCAGAAGTCGCTGGCGCACAATTTGAACAACACCTCCCTTTATTTGGACAATATCGTCTATTACTTCCGCGGCGACGACTTCATCATCGACCGCGACGGCACGCGCGACGCGAATACGATGTTTTCGAAATTTTATTATGAACCGGCGTACACGGCGGACTTTTGGCGGCATGAGATGGACCGCGAGGTTAGCTTTAAAGTGTATCCCGCCGCTTCGTTCGCCTCCGTCACGCCCTTCGAGCGCAAGCCGCTCGGAACGCTGCTGCCGATTCTGGTCAAAAACGGCTACGATCACGATTTCGCCTTTATCGCTTTTCTGAACGGCGACCGGATCTATACGGCTTTCCATCAGGCCAAGCCGAGCAGCACGTTTTTTATCGTCGACGGCGGCGGTCAGGTGCTCTTTTCTTCGGATGACGGCCCCGCCCTCCCGCCGAAGATCGCCGGGAAAACGGGCAAAGGCTACGTCAAGGTCGACAACCGCTACTATTTCTACCGGACCGGCGGGGAGACCGGCTTCACCTATGTCGAGATGGTGCCGGACAAAGGGCTGGCGGCGCAGCTGCGCCGCCTGAACCTGATTATGCTGGCGCTGCTCGCGCTGTCGGTGCTGATCGGCCTCGCGGTATCGTACTGGTTCTCCAAGCGGTTCCACAATCCGCTTGCGAACATGATCCGCTCCGTGCAGTCCCTGCGCGCGGTCGGCGTCCCCGCAGGCGAGGGGAGCCGGATCAAGGAATTCAACCTGCTGCACGACACGTTAAGCGACCTGTCGCGCTCCAACCGAGAATATCATGAAGACCTGCTCGCCAAAAACAGCCTGCTGCAGCAGTTCGCTTATATGAAGAAACTGAAGAAGATTCACGGAGGCGGCGATCAGCTGCCGGTGACCGTCGACTCGGACGCGCATTACCGGCTCGTGCTGTCGCAGATCGAATTCAAGGAGCGCTTCACCAAGGAGATCGCGAACGCGCCCCTACGCGCCTTCAACATGTACAAAGAGCTGATCGACGCGCATTTTACCAGCCTATACGACGATTCCCTGACCTTCCAGCTGGAGAAGGATCAGGTGCTGACGATCCTGTTCGTCAAAAGCGATCGCGGCGCGAGCCAGCGAGGCGAAAATATGGACGAGCTGGTCCGCATGCTGGGTACGGACATCCCGTACTGCAACTTCACGATCGCGATCAGCCCGGTCCGCAGCCACTCCGCCGACTTCGCGGAGACGTACCAGGACGTCCTCGACCTGATCAAGCAGCGCAGGCTCGGCGAGGACGTACAGGTCATCGGCGAATGGATCCCGCAGCCTTCGCTTATGATACCGGCGCCTTCGGAGGAGCAGGAGCTTACGGCCAACCTGCAGGCCGGCTGCGACGAGGTGACGGTGCCGCTCGTGAACCAGCTGCTCGACCAGCTGGCGCGGGCGGGCGCGCTCGCCCATCAATTTCAGGACTTCGCCAAGGACGTGGTCAATCGGACGATCAAAATTTTGTACGCGCAAAATATCTCGTTCACGACCTTCGCCGAAGGCGGATCGCCTTACGATCAATTGAAAAGCTGCTACACGCTGGAGCAATACAAGGCGTTCTGCGGGAAATTCCTGTCGCGGTCAGCCGAAGCCGTGCGCGCGAAGAAATCCGAGACCGATATCATCACGAAGTTCGTCATGGAATACGTCGAGGAGCATTTCGGCGACGATCTCTCGCTCGACGCGATCGCGGGCAAGCTGGGCATCACGGGACCTTATTTGTCCACGTACTTTAAGGAAAAGACGGGCACGAATCTCAGCGATTACATCCTGACCGTGCGCATCAACAAAGCCAGCCAGATGCTGCGGGATACCGATCTGCTCATCCAGGAGATCGCTTCGCTCGTCGGCTACTATACCGTCGCCTCGTTCAACCGCGTGTTCAAGCGGTACACGGGGCTTACGCCGAGCGAGTTCAGGAGAAGTCATAATCAGTAAAAGACAGAGGCGGCTACGAGACGGCCGCCGACCGGCAGCTGGCATTAAGTCTTACGAGCAGTTTAACGCAACAAATTCAAATTCATTAACGTCAAATGATTGGAAGACGATGCTCATATTTCGAGGAGAGATATTTACGAAGTATAGAAAAATATTCGTAATGGCGGTTCTACTGCTCTCTTATCTCTTGGCGTGTTGGCTTGTCGATGTTATCGCCAGTAAAATCGTGATGGATGCTTCAGGACGTTCTTTTACGCTCGAAAATCATTTCTTTTACAATGAATATATTTTCAGGGGAAGTAATACCGAGCTTAATTTCAAACTTGATCGAATTCTCTTGCTCTGTACAAGTGTTGCTTACTTGGTTTTTAACCTGATGAAAAAATACAGGGGTACGCGCCGTTGACAAACCTATTTAAGAAACCATTCGAAAATGATGCCTAACGAGGATCGATGGTTCAGCTACGCAGCCTGCCGGCAGGATCCGGCAGGCTGTTCAGCTAAAGAGCAGGATAGTTGAAGACCTAACCTAAAGGGAGTGTGGAAAAGGTAGCTGCTTTGATGTCGTTAAACACAAGTACGACAGTGAAACCGCCAATTGTCAGTTCAAGGTCTTACCAGTGGATTACGGAGGTGAATAATAATGGACAGCCCATCAGTTGATCCCTACGAGTTACAGTTACGCAAAGCGCTTAACAAAGTACTACCGGATGCCTATGAAAGTCTAAAAACCCTCGACCAAATGCCAAGTGAAATTGGAATGAACTTGCTGGGAGTTCTTGTTAATTATGCTTGCGAGAGTCAGAACATAACTGTAATTACTTTAGCAAGAGATAGTATGAAGAAAATACCACCCAAGTGGTTGACACAATACTATTCTGAAGTTGTTAATAGATGTATTGATTGGGCGGACGAATGGCAATACATTAGATTACTAGAAGTGACACGAGAGGTAGCCCCAGAATTATTAAAAGTATTTATTGATCGAGGATTATTCTCAGAAAATGATGAAATTCATGAAACAGCAGAGCATTTTAGGAGCAAGCAGAACTGAAGCTGAATACATAAAACATTTGAACTGGCTAACACCTGCATCTAGATCACTTAGATAAGGTTTCAGTTGACGGCAGACGGTAGCACAAGCATACACAGCGGCAGCAAATCTAAAGATCAGCTTAAGGGAAAGTATGGAGATTAAATTTCTAGCTTACGTTCACTGATCCATTTTACCATCGCAGGGTCACGATGCGAGAAGAAAAGGCTTTCTTTTGTATCCAGCTTAGCAATCGACTCCATGTCCTGCTCGGTTAATTCAAAATCAAAGATGTTGAAGTTCTCAATAATTCGTTCCTTACGAACAGATTTTGGTATTACAACAACTTCTCGTTGCGTCATCCAACGCAAAACCACTTGAGCAACGGATTTATTATACTTCTGAGCTATGGACACCAATACCTCATTATGGAAAAGATCGTTTTTCCCTTCAGCGAATGGTGCCCAGGACTCGATCTGAACATTGTTTTCCTTCATGAATTTTGCATTGTCGATTTGTTGGTTAAACGGGTGCGTTTCAACCTGGTTTACGGCCGGCGTAACTTCATTTTGAATAATCATATCGATCAAACGATCCTCATGAAAGTTACTTACACCAATCGCACGGACTTTTCCCTCGTGATACAACTCCTCCATCGCTCGCCAAGAACCATGTACATCACCAAAAGGCTGATGAATTAAATATAGATCGAGGTAGTCAAGCTGCAACCGTGCCAGCGATCGCTCGAATGCCTTCTTAGTTTTCTCGTAGCCAGTATCCTGCACCCAAAGCTTTGTCGTAATAAACAGTTCTTCTCGTGCCACGCCACTCCGCTTAATCGCTCTACCCACTGCTTCCTCATTCAGATAAGAAGCCGCAGTATCAATTAGCCGATAGCCTGCCGCGATGGCGTCGTAAACGCTTTGTTCACATTCATTTTGATCCGCTATCTGAAAAACACCAAAACCGAGTACAGGCATCTCTACACCATTGTTCAAAACAACTTTTTGCATATGAAATCCTCCGTTAATTTTATGAACTTTATTCCACACTACTGAAGAAAGCCTACGCTCAGCATCCTTGAATATCTTCCCTTCCCGCATACTTATTATGCACTGAATCGAAAGGCGACCGTTATCCCGATCATGTCAAATGTTTGCCTAATCGTCCCATGACACTTATAAACGCTCCTGAAGTCGACTATAATTCAACTACAATAAAGGCAGAAGGGAATTGTTCCAATGTCTGAAGTCCTTGCAAAACAGCAACAAGAATTGGCCGGCATTATTACTCGATATTCGGAAAAGGACGGCGTTTATCAAACCGATATCCCATCCTTACGTTTTGTTCGCGATTCCAATGCGCTTGTACCTAACCATGGAATGTATACCCCTTCTTTTTGTATTGTCGTTCAGGGAGAGAAAGAGGTTTTACTCGGAGAGGAACGATTTCGATACTGCCCATCTGATTATCTTATTTCTTCTGTTCATCTACCCGTTATCGCCAAAATCACTAAAGCCACAACCGATGAACCGTATTTAGGCTATATTCTCAAATTTACTGCAGATCAAATTTTAGAGGTTATACGCGACTCAAATATCGAGGAAGGTTCAAAGGAAAATGCTAAGCGTGGTATGTATGTGAGCCAAATAGATCTACCTTTACTCGATCCAGCCCTTAGGCTAGCGCGTTTAATGGATCATCCAAATGATATACCGCTGCTCGCGCCACTCTATACAAAGGAAATTCTATATCGAGTTCTGCAAGGTAAGCATGGAAGGGCGCTCCAGCAAATAGCGATTATGGGTAGTTCCGCTCATCAAATCAACGATGTAATTTTATACCTGACAAACAACTTTTCACGATCACAACGAATTGAAGAACTTGCCGACATTGCTAATATGAGTGTTTCTACGCTACATCGACACTTTAAAGAAGTTACTGCGATGAGCCCCATACAATTTCAAAAGCAACTAAGACTTCAGGAGGCACGGCGTTTACTATTAACCGAAGGGGCAGATGCCACAGATGTAGCATTTCGGGTAGGTTATGAAAGTCCATCCCAATTTAGCCGCGAGTATTCCCGAATGTATGGCTTACCGCCTAGACAGGATGTAAAACGCTTGAAAACTTGATTTAGAGGGAGTTAAACTCCTAACGGGAGACGTCAGTTCAATAAAACCGGCGGTGGTCCAGGACTTTATTTTTCAGGTTCTTGACCGTCGCTGGTTTAATATTTGGAGCAGTCTAAAAATTATTATTCCAAGTCTGACCATTTAGCGATTCAAAGTCAGCGTAGCACCATCCAATTCAGCGTAAATCGCGGGTTGACGGCCTCGAGGCGCGATGCACGTCAAACACCGTCAGGTTTATCGACCTGACGGTGTTTGACGCGCGTGCCGCTCGTATCCCCTATAGCAAACGAGTCTATCTGCTGCTCCTACGGTGCCGAAGCGAGTTGACGAGATCACTCGCGCAAGATACTCGGAGTAGTGCTGCAGAGGCTGTCCGCGGGTGGTGAGTTCGGGATATACGATTCGCTAATTTGCTATGCTAAATTGCCCATTTTTCCGTTTTCGCGGACCGGGGTCCCCTATCCGCCGGATCCCGCAGCGGTGTTACGGGAGCAATTTACGGACGATGGCGTTGGCGTTGCCGATCGCGCCCGCTTAAGCCTCGCCCAGCTCTTTATCGTACTTCGCGTACGTTTTCCAAACCTCATAGCCAAGCTTGCCGTAGAAGTCGACGAACGGCGTCGTGTCGATGACGATCCGCCGCACGCCGCGCGCCGTAAGGAAGTGGATGGCGGCCTGGACGATCGAGATGCCGTACCGATGTCCCCTGCACGCTTCGTCGATCCCGAGCGGGCCGATGCCGCCGAGCTCGTCACCGAACAGCGGCGCCCAGTACACATTTTGCGCCAGCAGCGGCGAAGCCGCGTCGTTCATCCGGCAGAAGCCGACGATTGCGCCATCCTTCTCAAGCACCACGTACTCGCGCCCCGTGCCGCCCTTCTCCCAATAGTCGCGGTGCTGCAGAACCCAGGTTCCCGGGAAGCACCGCGCCATAAATGCCGTCAACGCATTCCGGTCCGCCGGCTCTGCGACCCTCGCCTCCGCGCCGCCGCCGAATTCGGGCATGTCGATGCGCTCCCCCAGATCATACCTTTTGATCAAGTCATAGACGTCTTCCCGGTGAACATAGCCCCTGCGCTCGAACCATTGCCGCGCCGCGGCCAACTCGCCGGGTATGCCCGGGAACAGCCGGCGGTGCAGATCGTTGCCCAGCACGATGCGATCCGCGCCGGCGTCGCGCAAGGAGTCTTCGGCCAAGCGGAGCAGCTCGCTTCCCAAGCCTTGCCCTCGCTTCGCCGAATCGACCAGCAGCGCCTGGATCCATCCGGCGTCGCGCCGAAGGCCAAAGCGGCCGTCGTCCTTGCCCGACCTTTTCGAGATGGCCAAGCCGATAACCGCACCGTTCTTGGCATCGCGCACAACCCACGATCCCTTATGCAGCAGCCGGCTGTCCTCAAGCGTGTTCTGCGCCAGCAGCCTCGGCCGCATCGGGAACGCTGCGCCGAGCTCCTTGTTCCACAACGCCAACGCGCCCTCTGCGTGCTTCTCCTCGAACCTTTCGAATCTCATGACGTTCCATGCCTCCTGCATTCCTTGTTGAGCTTGCCTACTAGACACTGTAGCCGAAGCGGAGGACCGGACAAATAGGCAGATCTTACGATTGTTGTTATCTGATAAGATCTGCACGAAAAAAAGGAGGCGCACGACGATCGAGTCGCTACCTCCCCTTCCTGTAGTACATCGGCGCACGGCCCGTGACGAGCTTGAATACGCGTCCGAAATGCGCGACGGAGCTGAAGCCCGCCTTTCTCGCAATCTGGTTGACTTTAAGCGCGGTCTGCTCCAGCAGCTTCTTCGCTTCCTTGACCCGGACGCTGTTCATGTACTCCACGAAGGTAAAGCCCGTCGCTTCCTTGAAGGAACGGCTCAAATAATAGGGGCTTACGAAAAACCGCTCGGACAGCAGCCGCAAGGACAGCGGCTCCGCGTAATGCTCGTTGATATGCCGGACGACCTCCGAGATCCGCGCATGCATCGGACTCGGATCGTCGACGCGCGCCTCGTTCCACTGCCCCGCCAACCTGAAACACGTCACGAGCAGCTGCATCGCGAGTGTCTGTGCGTAGATCTCGAACCCGGGCTCGCGCCCCTGCACCTCCCGCACGATTCGCCGCGCGAGGACGTCGACTTCCTGCCGGTCGGACGACGAAGCCCCCGCGACAACCGCATACTCCCGGCCGGACAGCGCATTCAGCATACCCGCGCAGGCGCCGTTCACCGCGATCATGTCCTCGCCGCGCAGATTCACGACGAGCCGCTCGTGCTCGGGCATGTCCGTGTCGGTGGTCCGGTGCACGACGTTCGGCGCGATGACGACGATGTCGCCTTCGCCGATGACGATCGTCCGGTCCTGGATAAAAAAGCGCCGCCGGCCCGACATCAAATAAAAAATCTCGTAAGTGCCGTGAAAGTGCCGAACCGGCATATGATGCCGCGGCGCCTTCCGATGGGAAACCGTAAAGGTGCCTTCCGCATTGTCGTACCGGATCTCCTCCACTGCCGGCCTCCCTCCTCGCATGCCATTTTACCGCAAGATATAAGAAGAATTCCGCATAAATCGCAAAATATGAACTTTTATCGCTGCTACTATAGGTTTATAACACAAAGGAGGAATGCGCAACATGGAACAGCCGCAAACGGCAACCTCAGAACGGGGCCGGACCCGGGATACCTACTCCCCGATTCGCTGGGCCGAACTGGCCTGCGAGGCGCTGATGACCAAGTTTGAGCCCGAGCAGCTGCCTCCGGACCGGTTCCACTACCATCAGGGCGTCTTCCTGTCCGGGATGGAAAAGTGCTGGCGGGAAACCGGGAACCCCGAATACTTGTCCTATATCAAGCGTTGGGTGGACAGCCAAGTACGCGAGGACGGCAGCATCCGGAAGATCAACCTGGAGGAGCTCGACGACATTCAGCCCGGCGTGCTCTTGTTCAACCTTTACGAGCAAACGGGAGACGAGCGCTACAACAAGGCGCTGCACGCGCTTGTGCCGCTCATTAAAACGTGGAAAACGAATCCTTCGGGCGGCTTGTGGCACAAGGACTACTGCCCGAATCAAATGTGGCTCGACAGCTTGTACATGAGCGGCCCGATCGCCGTACAATACGGCCGGACGTTCGGCGACGATACGTACTTCGGCCTGATGACGCATCAGGCGCTGCTCATGGCCGAGCATACGACGGATCCCGTCACCGGCTTGATGCACCACGGCTGGGACGAGACTCGGACCGCCGAGTGGGCGGACCCAAAGACGGGTCTCGCATCGGAGTTCTGGGGACGCGCCATCGGCTGGTACCCTGTCGCTCTGCTGGAGATGTTCGAGCACTTGCCCGAGGACCACCGGGACATCCCGAAGCTGACAGCCATTTTGAACAACCTGCTCGTCGCGCTGACGAACTACCAGGATCCCGCAACCGGCCGCTGGTACCAGGTCGTGGATAAGACGGACCGGCCCGACAACTGGCTGGAAAATTCCTGCACCTCTCTGTACGTGCATGCGATCGCCAAAGCCGTGCGTATGGGCTATCTGGATGCGAAGTATATGGGCAACGCCTGGAAAGGCTATCAAGGCGTCATCGATACGCTGACGTTCGACGAGCGAGGCCACGTCGTCATCGGCGGCATCTGCATCGGCACGGGCATCGGCGACTATGCCCACTATATCGCGCGTCCGACAAGCGAGAACGACCTGCACGGCGCCGGCGCCTTTATTCTGATGTGCACGGAGATGAGTC
Source organism: Cohnella sp. GCM10020058 (assembly GCF_042683485.1). Classification (NCBI taxonomy): domain Bacteria; kingdom Bacillati; phylum Bacillota; class Bacilli; order Caryophanales; family Paenibacillaceae; genus Cohnella; species Cohnella sp. GCM10020058. The sequence goes on along the minus strand of NZ_JBHUJV010000023.1, from coordinate 35,615 downwards.
TGCATCCCCTGGCCGTTTGACCTTCCGAAAAAAACAAACCGCCCGGACCGCAGGCATCTCAGCCCGGCGGAGGGCGGTTTTTCGGATGACGATCTGTCTGACGCTGTGTTCGCTGGAAACGAATCAGGGACAGGCGAAACAGACGATTCGCTTATTGTTGAATGACGAGGACGTCCTGCGGCTGGATACCCGTGCTTTGGATCCGCAAGATCTCCGCGTTTGTCAATATGCGCCCGACCAGAATGAACGAAGACGTTACGTCGTTGAAATTGAACCGCCCCAGATTCGCTATGCTCTGGCTGCCGCGGAACACGCGGAACGACCCTCGAAAGTTCGCATTGGAAAACAGCACGAGCGTGACTAGGGTTGGTTGCACGACATTATTAAGCCTGAAGCTCGACAGCATGTCGTTAAACCGGAATGCGCCAAGATCCCGGACCGCCACGCCTCCGCGTCTCAACAGAATGCGACGGCCCGTGAAATTGATCCCGGACCAAAGCGCTAGGCTGACGTTTCGATTGGCCAATTCAATCACTTCCTTGTCTTGGAATACAACATCGTATTCCATCGACAAAAAACGGAATAAGACAAATCGAGCGGGGAAATAGCTTGTTTTAACTAACCTTTCGCATCACGCGTCAGGACCCGCATGTCCGGCTGCCAGTCTCCGCGCGCGATATTCCGACGCAGGTACACCCTCCAGCTCGCGGAAGACGCGGTTGAATTGCTTCGCGTTCTCGAAGCCGACGCGCTGGCCGATATCGTAAATTTTATCGTCCGTCCGCGCAAGCAGCGCCTTCGCCTTCTCGATCCGCACGGCCTTGACGTACGATACGAAGCTCTGGCCCGTGAATTCCTTGAACAGCTCGCTAAAGTACGAGTAATTAAGGGACACGTGATTGGACACCGTCGCCATGTTCAGATCCTCCGCATAATGATCCTCGATATACGCAACGGCCTTCCGCATCTCCCGATGGTCCCCGAGTGCCGAGCGAACCGTCCGGACGTAGTCGTCGAGCCGGAACAACAGGTTTTCAGCCTCGTGAAAGTATTCGTGTATGTCCGAGAAGTGATAGATGCTGCCGACCCGCTTATACAGACGCAATATTTCCAGGGATTCCTCGCCGTACGTGCGGAACACGTCGTCGAATACTATTTCGTTCATTCGCTTGCTGAGACGCTCGAGGTAATCCAGCGATACCTCCGTCGTCTTCTTTAAGTCGAAAAGGCGGACGAGGATCGCCTTCATCTCCTGCTCGCGGTCCGTTCCCAGCATATTGGAGAGCCTGCGGATGTCGTCGACCGGCACCTCAAGCGCGTCCTCCCTGTCCATCACGCTCTCGTAGCGGATGATCGAGGAGCTGCAGCGCGGCATAAGCAGGCTATAACCCGCGGCGCGCCGGGCTTCCGCGTAGCCCGCACGGATGTCCTTAAGCGCCTTCTTTTGGCGGCTGAGTCCGATATGATAGGCGGAGGAAACGCTCTTATCCTTTAAGTACAGCATCAGCCGGTCGAACAGCGCCGCCTCGTCCGTCAATACGATCAAATACCCGTCCTGATCCTCCAGATGAAACGATGCGCGCCCTTCGGGACTCCGCGCGAGAAACTCCTGCGCAAGCACGTTCTGCCGGCGGTCGCCGGCGAACTTGAGCGCGCCGACCCGGTAGGCCGGCTCGAGACGCTGCAGCCCCGCGGACCGGCAGCGCTCCGCCGCTTCGTCCGGATCGACGGCAGGGTGCACGAATATATAATTCAGCTGGGCCGCCCGCAGTTCTTCCCTTACCCGACCGGCTTCGTCAAGCCGGCTCTCCGCGTCCTCGGCGCGGCCGATCTCCTCCTCTACCCGGTCCAGAATGCCGTACATCTCCTCCCGGACGATCGGCTTCAGCAAATATTCCCGTACATGGAATTTGATCGCTTCCTTGGCGTAATTGAAGTCGTCATGGCCGCTCAAAATGATGACGGCGGTTTTCGGCGACAACTCCGCCGCAAGCCGGATGAGGGTCAAGCCGTCCATCTCGGGCATGCGAATGTCCGTGATCAGGATGTCGATCCGTCCGTTCCCGATGACGGCCAGCGCCTCCGCCCCGTCGGCGGCCAGCGACACGTCGTAGCGCTCTCCGTACTGGCGCTCGATCATCGCCTTCAAGCCTGCGCGTATGTTTTTCTCGTCGTCGACGATCAGCAGCGTTCGCATCAGCCGGCGCCTCCCGTCAATATAAAATAAGGAATCCGTATGATTACCCGCGTATAGACGCCTTCCTCGCTATCCACTGTCAATCCGTATTCCTTGCCGTAATAGAGCTGAATGCGCTGATGCACGTTGCGCAGCCCGATGCCTCCGCCTTCCTGCCCGGCATCCGGCCTCGACGCGGCCGCGTCGGGCACCGCCGTAGCGGCGGGCTCCGGCGCCTCGAGGGAGATCGACCGGTTGAGCTGCGCGACCCGGTCCGGCGGCATGCCGCAACCGTCGTCGCGGACGGCGAGCAGGAGCGTCCCCTCTCGCGCCTCCGCCTCAATGCGGATCGTCAGCTCCCGCATCGACGACGCGCGCAGACCGTGCTTGACCGCGTTCTCCACAATCGGCTGCAGCGACATCTTCAGCAGCTCCTGGTCCAGCAGCGAGGAAGGAATGTCCAGGACGAGGCGGATCTTGTTCTCGTACCGGATGTTCATGATGGCGATATAGTTGGTGATGTGCGCCGCCTCGTCGCGCAGCCTGACGTATTCGCTCGTCCACTTGAGATTGTAGCGCATCAGTCCGCCGAGCGAGGTGAGCGCGTCGGAGATCGGGTACTGTCCCTCCACCTCCGCCATCATCTTGATATTTTCCAGCGTATTGTAGAGAAAGTGGGCGTCGATCTGGTTTTTCAGCGACCGCAGCTCGGTCTCCTTGGACGCCGCTTTTTTGTTCACCGCGTCCGCGATGAGCTCGTTGATCTTGCGCAGCATCTTGCGGAAATGATGGGCCAGCTCGCCCACCTCGCCGCCGCCTCTGACCGTCAGATCGAATCCGAAATCGCCCTGGCGAACGCGCTTCATCGAATCGGTCAACGTATGCAGCTTCTTCAAAATAAACGAATTGAGCGCGTACGTCGCGACGCTAAGAATGGCGATCAGGATGACGTTGACCGCGATGATGCGGTCGCGCATCTGCCTGGCGCTGTCGAGCACATGTTGAAGCGATACGATGTTCACCATCCGGGCGCCCAGCGGCTCGATCTCGCGGGATACTGCCAGAAACGGCTTGCCGCCAAATGTCAGGCGGAAGCTCGCGGACGGCTCCCGGCCCGCCGGAACCAGGGCTTCAGCTAACGCTTCCGGCGTTATGCCCGTCGATGCCAGCAGCTTCTGCTGACGATTGTAGTACAGATTGCCCCGGGCATCGGAGATGACAAGCTGGGACACGTCATCCTCGCTGCTGCCGAACGTCTTGGGAAAAAAGCTCGCCATCGACATGTCGACCTCGAGAATGCCCGCATGAACGCTCTGCGGGTACATGATCTCTTTCAGAAAGGCGACCTTCGGCAGTCCCGCATTCGACTCGTTATCGAATATCAGCTTGAACGGATCCGGGTCGCTTGGCGCAAGGCTCCACTCGGTCCGATCCTTTGAAGCGGTCAGACGGCCGAACCAGGGCTCCGACGCCATCCGCTCCTCGTCCGCGAACGCCGGATAGATCTCGTTGATCCGCTTGTTGTCGAAGTAAATGCGAATATGCGTAATATTCGGGTTGTTGTATTGAAGCCGGCCGATCGCAGGAACGACGGTCGTGCTGAACTCGATCAGCTCGGCGGTGTCCGGGTCCGTCGTCCGGGAAATGTAATCGAGCACTTCCTGGTCCGCCAAGCTGAGGTCGGCAGCGCGCCTGATCGTCTCGATGTTGTTGTCGATGTTCAGCCGTTCGATCTCGAGCGTATTTTCGTTTTTCCGCTCCATGTCCTTCACCGCGTTTCCTGCGAACTGCCGGAACAGCAGCAGCGAGATCAGGACGCTCGGAATGAGCAGGATGAGCACGTACGAGAGAATAAGCCGCTTTTGCAGCGACCACTGCTCCTGACGTTCGATCAGCTTTCGCATCTTTTTTTTCCACCATGTCCGCATCCGCATGCCTTCACTTCCGTTTGCCGTCGTATTCGTTGCGTTGCCCGAAAACTCCAAAAGGACATGCCGTCCCGGAAGGGACGACAGTCCTTGGTCAGAGCCTTACTTCATGAAATCCGCCAGCTTCTTGACGTTCTCCTCGAACTTCTTCTGGCGGAACGCCTGCATGGCGTCGTAGCCGGCCTTGGCGCGGTCGGACTTGAATTGCTGCAGCGTCTTGTCAAAATCCGCGTCGGACTTGGACAGCAGCAGCTTCGGCAGCGCCTTGCTCCAGAGCGTGTCGATCTTCGTCTTGGCGATGCCTTCGGGAGACGTGGCCGGCGGATCGATCAGATCGTACTGCGAATAGCTGACCGTCTTGCCGCGGGTCCAGTCCTCCATCTGCTTGGTCGGTTCGACGCTCGGCGGCGCCCATTGCAGGTTCATGTTCGTATCCATCAGCATCCAGAAGGTGTACGACGAGCCATACTTTTTGTCGAAAGAAGTGCGGTCGGACTGCATCAGCTGCAGCGCTTCCGGCTTGAATTGATCCTTGCCGTCGATCGTATCATACGAGAAGCCCTTTTCGCCAAGGTACAGATCCTTCTGCCCTTCCTCGCTGATCAGGTAGCTGAGGAATTTGATGGCCCGCGCTTTGTCCTTGACTTCCTTGGAAATGAGCGTGACCGTCCATCCCGAGATCGAAGGTCCGGCAAGCTTGGGCGGATCCTGGGTCGCGTTGGCCGGACCGTCGACGGCGATGTAGACCGAGTTCGGGTCCTTGGCGTACAGCACGTTCTCCTGGGCGGCCAGGTCGGAGCGCTGGTAGATCATCGCAAAGTAGCGGCCCTGCGCGATCTTCTCCTCCATCTGCGTGCGCTTGTCGATGAAAATATCCTTCGCAAGCAGGCCGTCCTGGTTCGCCTGGCGGAATACCTTGAGCCAGCTCACGTATTCCTCGTTGTCGACGAGCGAATATTTGTCGTTCAAATTGCCGTCCACATCGCGCGGAATCGCCAGGAAGTCGGCCAAATAATCCTCGAGCGAATAGTTGCCCGTCGGCGTGAACTCGTGCAGCCCGAGGGGAATGAGCGGCTGGCCGTTCACGTCCTTGTACTTTTCCTTCGCGGCCTTGAGGGCGGCGAGGAAGCCTTCCGGCGTCCGCATGTCCGGCCTGCCCAGCGCCTCGTACATGTCCTTGCGGACGAGGAACGTCTGGTTGGACGTAAAATTCGTCCCGTACGTCTCGTAGTCCTTGGGCGAGGACGACGCATTCGGGTAACCGTAGACGTTGCCGTCCGGCTGGGTATACCAACTCAGCTTCGCGGGATCGGCGACCTTGAAGAAGTACGGGTCGTATTCCTTGGCCAGCTCGTTGAGCGGCAGCACGAGCCCGCCCTCCTGCATTTTCTTGACGGCGTCCTCGTACCAGCCGAGCGTGATGAAGTCCGGCAGCTTGCCTGAAGCGATCATCGTGTTCATCTTCTCGTTCTCGTTGCCGGCCGGGACGATGAAGTTGATGTTGACGCCCGTCTTCTTCGTGACGTACTGGGAGGTCGGATCGACGCCCCATTTGTTCGGGAACCAGGAGAAGTTCAGATACCAGTCGAACGTAATCGGCTTGGCGGCGTCCGCCTGCCAGCCCGGCGCGTCGGATGACGCTTCGCCTTCGCTCTCCGCGCTAGCGGAGGCTGTCCCCGAAGCCGAAGGCGAACTGGCGGACGGGCTGGCGCTGCTTGAAGCCGGAGCGCTCGAGCTTGACTGGCTCTCGTTGCTGCCGCCGGCGCAGGCCGACAGCGAGAACGTCAGCGCGAGCAGCAGCGTGGAAGCGATCGTTTTGTTGGATACGCGTTTGTTCATGTTTGTTCCCCTTTGCATCGTATTGGCAGACTTCTATGTGGGAATTCGTGGTTGCCCGTATGGTATGGAGAGGAAGCAGCGGATCCGCGTCAGCCCTTGATCGATCCGATCATGAGCCCCTTTACGAAGTAACGCTGCAGAAACGGATAGGCGAGTACGATCGGCAGCGTCGTGACGACCATCGTCGCCATTTTCACCGAGTTGGACGTGACGGACTTCGTGATGCCGCCGGCCGCCGCCGTGACCATCTGGCTCGTATCGTTCTGCGCGACGACGCGATAGAGGAACGTCTGGATCGGCTGCAGCTCTGTATTCTGCGTGATGTAGATGACGCCGGCGAAATAGTCGTTCCATTGCCATACGCCGTGGAAGAGAGCGATCGTCGCGACGACCGGGAGCGAGACCGGGATGACGACCCGGAGGAACAGCACCAGGTCGTTGGCGCCGTCGATCTTGGCAGCTTCCTCGAGTCCCTGCGGCAGCTCGCGGAAAAACGAGACAAAGATAATCAGGTCGAAAAAGCTGAACATGGCCGGAATGATATAGACAAAGAAATTGTCCAGCAGCTGCAAATCGCGGATGAGCAGGAAGGTCGGGATGAGCCCGCCGTTGAAGATCATCGTAACCGTGCCGAGGACCATATAAAGATTGCGGCCGATCAGCTCCCGGCGGGAGAACGCGTAAGCGACCATCGCCGTGAAAAACACGTGCAGGACGGTGCCGACGAGCGTCTTGGCAATCGTAATCCCCATCGCCGTTACGATGCCGGGATTGTCGACGACCGCCGCGTAGTTGTCCAGGGTGAACACCCGGGGCAGCCAGTAGATGCCGCCGCGCATAGCGTCCTGCCCGCTGTTCAGCGAGTTGACGAGCACGTACCAGACGGGGTAGAGCGTCAAAAAGCAGATGACGAGCATCAACAGGACGTTAACGCCGTCGAAGACGGCCTCGCCTCTCGTTTTTCGTTTTAATGCGAACATCGGATGCCCTCCCTTCTCTCGAGCTCGGTCAGAACAACGTGGATTGATTCATGCGCTTCAGGATGCCGTTCGCGCCGAGCAGCAGTCCGAGCGTGATGACGGATTTGATCAAGCCGACGGCGGTCGCGTACGAATAGCGGGATTGAGAAATGCCTGTCTGGTATACGAAGATGTCGATGACGTTGCTCGTACTGTCGTTCAGCGCATTGCGCATGACGAAGATCTGATCGAAGTTGGAGGTCAACAGGCCGCTGACCGCCAGGATGAACAGGATCGAGATCGTGCCGGCGATGCCCGGCAGCGTCACGTACCGCATTTTCTGGAAGCGTCCGGCGCCGTCGATCGTCGCCGCTTCGTACATTTCCGGGGATACGCTCGCCATGGCCGCCAGATAGATGATCGCCGACCAGCCCAGCTCCTTCCAGATGTCCGAGGAGACGACGATCGTCCAGAAGTAGCCCGGGCTGGCCAGATAATCGACCGGATTGCGGATGAGGCCCAGCGCCTGCAGAAACTTGTTGATGACGCCGACGTCCGACAGCCAGGTCGTCAGGATGCCGCCCAGGATGACCCATGACAGGAAGTGCGGCAGGTATGAGATCGTCTGCACGGCCTTCTTGAACCGGATCGACCTGAGCTCGTTCAAGAAAAGGGCAAACAGAATCGGCAGCGGGAAGCCGACGATCAGCTTGAGCAGGCTGATGCCGATCGTATTGCGGATGACGCCCGCCAGCTGGTCGTCCGAGAAAAATTCCCGGAAATGCGTAAGGCCCACCCACGGCGCTTCGCCGACCGACTTGATGATGTTGTACTCCTTGAACGCGATGATAAGGCCGTACATCGGGATGTAGTTGAACACGAGCATCCAGGCTACGCCCAGCAAGGCCATCGCTTGGAGGTAGCGCTGGGCGAGCAGCTTCCTGGCCCATCCGGCCGCTCCGCCCCTGCGCGCGCGCGCCTGCGTTCGCTGCGCTTCCAGCGCCTCCGCCCGGGCATCCATACGATCGACCTCCTGACTTTTTACATGTAAGTGTTTTCATCTGTTTGTATTGTACGATCCCTCCTGTAACATGGGTAGGCTCGATATTTCGTTTCGCGTCCCCGTTTTTCGGAAGTTGGGGCGGGAAAGAGAATAAATCGAAAAGAGCCGTCCCCCGTCGTCGCGATGACGGGGGACGGCTCTTGTTTCGCTGCCGATCGGTTCGTTTTAATAGGCGACGGTCGGATTCCAGTACGTCGAATCGCTGGCGTTGTCGCCGTTTTTGTCCACGACGAAGTAGATCACGTCGTTTGCGGCGACGGTCACGTTCACGTTCGGGTTGTATCCCGTGCCGTCGTTGAAGGCGATCGCTTGCCAGCCGCTGGCCGGCCAGACCTGCGTGCCGTTTTTCATGATCTTGACGTTGACGCCGTCTCCGCCGCCCATGTCCTGCTTCCTCACGTTGCCGCTGACGTTAACGGTGCCAGCCTGCGGCGCACGCCAGGCCAGCGCGGCCGCGTTCGTATCCGGATGCAGCACGGTCGGGGAGATCTGGCACCAGGTCTGCGCACCCTTCCATGCGCTGCCGTTCCAGGTCATGTCCGAGTAAGCCGAGCCGTTCCACTGCTTGTAAGACCATTGATTGGCCCCTTGCGTGGACGAAAATCCGTTCGCTAAGGTGTAGGATGACGGGTAAGCGATCGTCGGATTCCAGTACGTCGAGTCGCTGGCGTTATCGCCCTTTTTGTCCACGACGAAATAGATCATATCGTTTTGCGCGACGGTCACGTTCAAGTTGGGGCTCACGCCCGTGCCGTCGTTAAAGGCGATCGCCTGCCAGCCGCTGGCCGGCCAGACCTGCGTGCCGTTTTTCATGATCTTGACGTTGACGCCGTCTCCGCCGCCCATGTCCTGCTTCCTGACGTTGCCGCTGACATTCACGGTGCCTGCCTTCGGCGCCTTCCAGGCGAGCGCGGCGGCATTCGTATCCGGGTGCAGCACGTTCTGTCCGATCTGGCTCCACGCCTGCGCGCCCTTCCACCTGCTGCCGTTCCAGGTCATATCCGAGTAGGCCGAGCCGTTCCACTGCTTGTAAAACCATTGATTGCCGCCCTGCGTCGACGAGTAACCGGTGTCAAAGGCGTACGTGCCCGAGCCCGTTGCCGCCGACGCGGCCGGAATCTCGATCACGATCGGATGATCGGTCATCGCCAGGCTGATGGCGCTTGCGTTAATATACGTAGCGGTCGGCGTCGTCCCGACCGTCGGATCGTACGTTCTCGCGATCGCCGCCGGGGCATCCAGATTGACCGTAATATTGTTCGTGCCGCTGTAACGATCGTTCCAGACGACAAGCTCGAACGTGCCGTCATGCTTCTGCAGCAGCAGATCGTGCACGGTCGCCGTCGCGCCCGCGATGGAATAACCGAGCTGGCCGGGCGTCTTGGAGCCGTAGTCGCTCAGGATCGTCGTGAGATTGTGGAGATAATCGGCCGCAGGCTTGTAATTGTTGTTCACGTCGATGAAGCCGAAGTTCGCTTCGCTGTCGTCCTTGATCTGATAAATAAAAGTATTCTTGATGCCGCGCTTGAACTGGCTGAGATACAGGTTCATGAACACCTTGCCCTGCTGCTGAGGCGTAATGACATTGCCCGGGCCGCCGGTCGAAGGCCAGCCGGTCTCGGTCGTCACTCTTGGTAGCGCTTGCAATTGTGCGTTCGTATAACCGTTGAATTTTTTGTTCCAGGTCACGCCGAAATCCTGATGCAGCGAATTGTAAATTTCGAGCGTCGGGTCGGCAGCGTTCCAGGTCACGTTGTCGCCGAGCGATTGGCCGAACAGCTGGCCGTTACTGCCCGACACGTAATTATGGGAGTTCGCATAGTCCGCATAGGTCGTGCCGTCCGGCATCAGCGTCCCCGCTCCGCTCGGAATTTTAATATACTGCAAGCCGACATTGTCCGGCTCGGCGCCGAGGTTGGACGCGCTGTATACGGGATAGTTCAGCAGCACCGAGTCCGCCTTGACCTGGCTGTACAGGGACTGCTGGTACTTGGCGACAGGCATGAAGGTGCCGGTAAGGGAGGAAGTCTGACCCAGGAACGTTACGGGAAAGTTGCCGGGCTCGTTCGGCCCTTCGACCGCCATGAGCGCGCCGGCATTCGCCAGCGTACGGGCTTTGTTCAGCTGATCCGTCAGCTTGGCGTCGTTCGGGCCGTTCACGCCTGCGTCTGTCCGGATGCCGTAGGTGTTATACAGGTACAGCAAGCCGTTAACGTCGCTGAGCTCGTTCATCATATCCCGGGCGTTGCGAAGACCCGCATAGGACATGGCAGCGCCGACGGTAGCGGCGCTCTGCCCCTGGCCCAGATGGATCGCGACTCCGAGCGAATCGAGGAAGTCCGTTGCCCTGACGGCGGTGACGCTGGCCGCATGCGCGGATTTGAGCGGCTCGCCCAGCGGAACGCCCAGCGATACTGCTACAATAGCGGTTACCGTCAGCGATGCTTGAATTCTGAAGCCGATCGTTTTTTTCATCGGGATACCTCCGTCAATGAAATAAAATCGAAATGCTCAGATATAGCACAGTCCTGCGGTGTAGGGAAAAGGGACCGGAAATAAATCGCGGAAGGCATCTGCGCCTTCCGGAGCCGACTCGTCCTGCGCGCCGGCGCAATCGAAAATGAGCCGAATCAGCTGCTGCGAAGTGTAAATGGCAGGTGGCGGGCCTCCCTCTCTCCCGAGCAGCCAACGGCCGTCTTCCCCTTGCTCTAGGCTAAGTTCGCTAATATCCCCCCTCTCCCGAAGCCATGGACGAAGCTGATCGATCAGCGCTTCGCCGTCCATAATGCGCATCGTCCCGGGATGGTTCTCCGTGTCTGCCGGAATCGGTTCGAGCTTGGCCTGGAGCTCCCGTTCGTGCCAAGGTACCGGAACGTCGAGCTTCGCGAGTCCGAACCGGCGCAAGGCTTCCCCGAACAGCGCCGCGAGCGCGACCGGTTCCCCCGCATGCTCCAGCACGGTTCCGTATCCGTCCGACTTCCTTGAGACGCCGATGACGGCGGCGCCTTTTATCCATCCGCCCGATTCATGTACGAGCACGCGGTGCGACATCTTCATGATGCTGGCGAATGCCTCGGCCTTGAGCAGCATCGCCAGCTCGTTCACGCCGAGCCGATACCGCACGGGCCGGGAAGCCATCGCCGCGTGCAGCGCGAACAGATCGTCCGCGCGCAGCTCGCGGACGATCCCTTCCTCGCCGCGGGCGCCGGCGAGCAGCGTCGCCGCCTGTGCCGGGTTCACGCGGTACCGAAGCACCCGTCCGAAGGACGCGCATCCGGAACGCGTATAGAGCGATCGGTCGCCCGATACAAGCAGCAGCGAAGCGCCCGCGTCGCGGGCGAACGCGTAGACCTGCTCCAGCATTTGACTGGCATAGCCCTTGCCCCTTGCCGAAGGCTCCGTGCATACCGAGCCGAGCGATAGCACGCTCAGCTCGGCTGGGCCGATCCGTATCGTCCAGGGTACGAGCCCCATGAACGCTACGAGCCTTCCGTCCGCTTCGAAAGCGCCGAATGACAGGTGCTCCGCCGCGTCCGAAAAAATGAAGGGAAACGCGGTCCCCATCGACGTCTGCTCCGCGTCGCGGAACGTATCGTCCGACAAGCGGACAGCCAATTTCATTTCCTCGTTCGTCAGCCTGCGCACGATGGCCATACGGTTTTCCTCCGCTTCCTATTCCACTTTAATTTTCGAGAGCACTTCGGTGTCGAACTTCTTGGCCGCCTTATCGAGCTCGGCTTTGGGGTCGGCGTTCTTGTCGGACAGGATGGCCTGCATGGCGGTCGTGATCGCCCCATAGTAATCCTGCGCGTTGTAAGTCGCTTCCGGTTCGCCCTTCATCATGGTTACCGCTTGATCGTCCACGGTGAACACCGTATCCGAATACTGGGCGAGGACGTCCTTCATTTGACTACCGTAATCGGAGTCGATATTGTAATACACGCTCGTCGGATCCCAGAAGTAAACCTGATTGTTCGCCTTCCGCTCATCCAGAATGCGCTTCAGCTCGTCAAGACCGCTCTGGTTGAAGTAATCCAGTGTCAGGTAGTTGAACGCGGCCTGCTGCACCTCCGGCGACTCTTGGGGGTTGATGACGCGATAGTTGCCGCCCATGACGCCGACATGATCGCCGCCCTTCTCCATAGACGGCATCGGAAGCACCATCAAGTCTTCCTTTTTCATGCCGGCCTGATTGACCGAGTCTTCGATCTTCTGGCCGATGACCATGGCCGCGCGTCCTTGCTTGAACAAGTTGTACGTTTCATTGTAATTCAGCGCCCAGTTTTGCGGCAGCGCATTCGCTTCCCATCTCAGCTTCTTCAGGAATTCCATCGCCTTGACGCCGGCATCGGAGTTAAATGCGGAAGTGACTTTGCCGTCCGCCACGTTTTCCGCCGTCCCTCCGGCTTGATACAGGAAGTTGGTCCAGTTCCAGCCGCCTTCGTTGCCCTTGGCCATAATCGCGAAGCCCGCGATTCCCTTTGCCGGGTCGGCGGTCGCTTTTGCCGCGTTATAGAAGTCGTCCCAGGTCCAATCCGCGGTCGGCAGCGGCACGTTCTTGTCCTGGAACAGCTTTTTGTTGATCATGACGTTCATGATGTAGCCGTCGTATGGCAGCGCATACAGTTTGCCGCCGATCGTCATCGGTCCGAGCAGCTTTTCATTAAAGTCGTTCGCGTGCTCGTAGCCGGCCATCAGGCTAGTCAGATCTGCCGCCCATTGATGCTCCGATAGCGTCTTTCCTTCCGTAGCGAAGGTGTTGAACGCGGCTTGGGCCTGGTGGGCGGCCATCTTGATGCCGATCTCGCTCGGCGCGTATTGCCAATCGTTTTTCTTGATCGTCACGTTCGGATACTTCTCTTCAAACCGCTTGATTCTGCTGTCTTCGAGCGCGATGGATTCCGTGTTGTCCGGCTTCGGGTACTGGATCGTCATCGTAATCTTCGGCGCTTCGGTGGAAGCAGCCGGGCTGGAGGCGCCCGCATCGGAAGCGGATGCGGATGCGCTTGGCGAGGCGGAGGCGCTCGACGAAGCGGATGCTCCTGCGTTGCCATTGTTGTTGCCTCCGCAAGCGGTGGCGACCAGCATCATGGTGAGCAAGGAAAATGCGAGGCCTTTTTTCTTGTTGTTCATTTTTAGTTCCCCTTCCTATATCTGATTAATTTGACAAGTTCATCATAACGGTGCAGGCTTGCCGATTCGATGACGGATCCACAGCAATGTGATGACGGATTCACCGCCGATTATCCTTTGACGCCCGACAGGTTCAGACCGTGCATAATATTTTTTTGGAAAATAATAAAGAAGATAAGGGGCGGAATCATGATAGCCGTTAGTACGCTGAACTTGACGTTCCAGGTCAGCATCGTGGCGGTTACGATATCATAATACACAAGCGACGAGATCGGGTACTTTTCTTTGACCGACAGCACGAGCGACGGCCAATACCAATCGTTCCAGGTCGCCGTAAACGTGAAAATGAGCAGCGTCGAGAAAACGGGAAGCGAGAGGGGCAGCGCCATTCTGACAAAGCAGCGAAGCTCCGAGGCGCCGTCTATGCGCGCCGCTTCGAACAGCTCCTTGTTGATGCCGTCCATGAAGCTTTTGAGCAGCAGGATGTTGAACGCATTCGCGCCGGCCGGCAGCCAGAACGCCCAGTATGAATTAAGCATGCCAAGGCTCTGCAGATTAAGGAAGTTCGGAATCAGATAGGTCGCGCTCGGGATCATGAGCGTGCTCATGAAAAACAGCGTCGCGGTCTTGCGATAGGGGACCTTCATCTGCGACAGGCTGAACGCGGCCAGTCCCGGGATAAGCAGCGCGAAAAAGGCGTTCCCTGCATAAAGCAAAAGCGTATTCAAAAACGCTCTCGTCAGATTGACGTATTTGAAGCCCAGGGAATAGTTGCCCCATTCCAGATGGTGCGGAAAATAGCTCGGCGGAAAGACGAAGATTTCCTCCTTGGTCTTGAGCGAACCGAACAGCGTCATTCCGAACGGGTACAAGAGCGTCACGGCGAGCGCCAGGAGCAGCAACAGCATGATGCCGTAGGCGATCATGACCGACTTTTTGTTCATGTCGAACGAGGACATAATGCTTCGTTCGCGGATGGCTTTGCTCATGCTTGAGGGCTCCTTCCTTGCAGGCGGTAGAGTACGGCGGACAGCACCGTAAGCACGACGAACATCATAACGCCCATCGCCGAGGCTCTGCCGTAATTCAGATAGGTAAACGCCTGGTTAATAATCTGATACATATAGGTCAGCGTCGCGTTGTTAGGACCGCCGCCGGTCAGCGCCACTTGCGTCTGGAAGCCTTGAGAGGTCGCGATCAGCTGCATGATGAACAGGAGCAGATACAGATGCCTGATGCCGGGCAGCGTAATGTGCCGAATCCGTCTGAACACCCCGGCGCCGTCGATCTCGGCCGCTTCGTACAGATCCTTCGGAATGCCGACGATGCCTGCCAGGTAGATGAGCGCCGTCGCGCCGAAGCCTTGCCACGTCTCGGCCAGGACGATCGAGAAGGTCGCCCAGTGCTTGTTCGTCAGCCAGTCGACGCGGTCGATGCCGAACCACGACAACAGCTGATTAAGCGGTCCGAGCGGATCGTACAGCCACATCCACATCGCGTACAGCGCCACCGCCGGCACGATGTTGGGCAAGTAAACGATGAGCCGCATCCCGCTTTGGAATCGCCGGAGCTCCGATATGGCGATTGCGACGACGCTCGGTACCCAGAATCCCATGAGGACGCCGAGGAACATATAAAACAGCGTGTTGCGGACCGCGATGCCCAGATCGCTGCTCGCCAGCGCTTCGGCGTAGTTGGTCCAGCCGACGAAATGGTTCCCGTTGACGAAGTCGATGTTGTAAAAGCTGTAAACGACGCCCTTCACGATCGGCGTCCATAAGAACAAGCCGAATACGGCGATTGCCGGGACCAGGAACGCGACGCCCCAGAAGTATTCTCTGAACGACTTCGATAGCCGGCCGCCGGCTTCTCCTTTGCGCGCAACCGTCGATTGCGATGCCAAACCAGCCACCATCCTTTCTACTGTTCGAGTTATACCTCCTATTGTAATTGGCGGGCCTCGCCAATCCCATGACCGAACCTATGCATCGCGTGACGGATTCTCACGGAACGCCTTCGCGCCTTCGCCCCGTGGCTTCGCCGTCCGCGCCTCTCCCTCTCCCTCTCCCGCAGCCGCCGCGGCTAGAAGGCGCCTATATGCACATATTTGGTGCACCTTCGCTGCTGTGGCCCCGATCCGCGGTAGCGCGCCGGCCAACTATCAATCTACGTCGATACTTTAAGCCCCACAGTCCCGCGCGCCGGCCTACGCAGCAATCTCCGAACAACCCCGCTTATCAAAACAGCGGAAACGGGACAAAGCAGGAACCATCCCGCTTCATCCCGTTTCCGCTGTTACATGCTTGTTATCGCCTCATCCCGCTCCCTTGATCTCGCTCTCCGACAAAATAGCTGGAAGCCGAATCAACGCCCTTGTCCCGCCGTCCTCCCGAGCTGCATAAGAGAGTCCGTACGCGTCGCCGAACCGCAGCTGGATGCGTTTGTGGACATTGCGGATGCCGAAGCCTTTGTCCGGGTCGGCCGTGCCCGACAGGATGGCTTCGATCTTCGCCAGGTCGACGGGGCGAAATCCGTTGTCCTCGACCGCGATCAGCAGCAATCCCCCGGATACCCGGATATCGATCGCGACCTCGCCTTCCCCGTCCATCTTGCCGACGCCGTGCAGAATGCTGTTTTCCACGAGCGGCTGGATGACGACCTTCGGCAGCAAATAGGCGTCGGCGCCTTCCTCCACATTGATCCGGTACAGGAAGGAGCCTTCGTACCGTTTCTCCTGCAGGTTCAAATACGCTTCGACGTGATTAAGCTCCTCGCGGATCGTGATGATCTCTTTTCCTCGGCTGAGTCCGATCCGCAGCATCGTCGACAGGTCGCGCACCATATGCGCCACCTCGGGGACACCGCCCCGGATGCCGTACCAGTAGACCGAGTCCAGCGTGTTGTAGAGCAGATGCGGCGTGATCTGAGAGTGCATGAGCATGAGCTCGGATTCTTTTTGCTTGATCTCCATCAAGTATTTCTCTTTGACGAGCTGGTTCAGCCGCTGCGTCATTTTATAGAAGGTGCGATAGACGAACCCGATCTCGTCCTTGCGCTCCGCCTCCCCGAACCTGGCGAACGCCTGGCCAGGCTCGTACGATCTCGTGAGACTCGCGAGCCTCGCCATCGGCCTGAAAAAGGACTTGCCAAGATAGAAAAAGAAAAACATGACGACGATAAAATAGCACACCGCGGAAAGCTGCAAAATCTCCTGCACCTTCTTGTGGGCGCCGACGAGCGATTCGACCGGGATATCGTAAATGAGGCGGTTATTGTATGCCACGCTGTCGTGGAAAATATGCATGACATTGCCCGTGATGCGGACGCCGCGAAACAGCACTTTCCCCGTCTCCGGGGTTTCCGACTTCGAGCCGAGCGCAGCGGTGCCGGCCAGCACTTCGTTGTCGGCGTTCACGAGAAAGACGTCGGTGCCTTTGGGCAGCGCGAATGCGTTCATATCCGTCTTGAGCTTGTTCTCGATCGCCGTGGCAACGAGTACGCTGGTGGTCTTCCGCCCCAAGGAGATGTCCGTCACCGCTCTCGTGTAGGCCATCGTTTTTTGCGGCTTTTGCTTGAAGCCGAACTTATCGATGAGCGATACGGTACCGAGGCCGCTCGCCTGAATGGCCGTATTCAGCCAAGGAATGTCCTTGAAGTCCCGTACAAAAAAAACGCCGCCGTCCGATACGTCCGAGTTGGGCGCGAATTCGAACTCGGACACGCGATCCGTCATGACGAACAGCGAGTATTTGACCTGGGTGGAATAGTCGGCAAGCAGCTTCTCCGTGGCCACGTAACGCTGCACGCGCTCGTCGTCCGCGATCCGTTCGACGTCGTTCCATTTCTGCACGGCGTCGGAAGCGATCAGCGCCACCGTCGTCTGGTCGATCGAGTCCAGCACGCGGTCCATCGTCGCATGATTTTGTCTGTTCAACTCAAAAAAAGCCTTGCCCGTCTGCTGCTTGATCGACAGGGACGCCTGGTCGGAGGCGACCCAGAAGATCAGCAGCATCGGAACGAGGATCAGCACGACGACAAACAGCAGCGCTTTTTTCATCAAACCGTATGAATTGGCCTGCCTGAACAATGGTAGTCACCCTCATCGACGAACGGTATTGGGACTTTCTCCGTAAAAGCGCTTAAAAATCCGGCTGAAATGCTCGGGCGACTCGTAGCCGACCTCGTCCGCGATCTCATACCGTTTCTTGGACGTGCTAAGCAGCAAATGGCGGGACTCTTCCATCCGCAGACTGGTGACGAAATCCCACACCGTATCGCCCGCGATTCGCTTGAACAAATAACTCAAGTAGTTCGGGCTCAAGTGGACATGGTCTGCGATATCCTGTATTTTTAAGCCTTTGTTCCGGTAGGTACGGCGAATATAATCGATCGCTTGCTGCACGATCACGTGATCGCGGTCGTCCATGGACGTGCGAATAAGCGTCGCGGCCTCCGTCAGATAGGCTTCCAGACGGTGCTGAATCTCGATCGACGCGGACGGCAGTTGAAAATAAACGATCGGCTCCAGCTCCCGGTAACGCTCGCCTACTGTCTCCTTCATATCCAGCAGCATGGCGTACACGCGGTATGCGATGCTAAGCGCGATCCCCGCGGTCGCCTCGGCCGTATCGAACGCAGGCGCAATATCCAAGGTGAAGCGTCGGACCGCGTCATGGACTTCTTCGCCCTTGCTCCCCGTCTTCATCCATTCGACGAACCGGTCGGTCTTCTCCTGCCACTGGACTCGGATCGACGCTTCTCTTCGCAAAAAATCCTCCGCATAGAACACGTTGTGCGTCTCGTACAAGCCGCGCCATCTCACCGCTTCCGCCGCTTGACGGTAGCATTCGGGCAGCTCCGCCAGTCCGCGCCGCAGCGGGCTGATGCCGATTACGGCTTCCATTCGCAGACAGCTGCGAATGTTGTTCACGACGCCGGCCGCAACAAGGTTCAGCTGCGTCACTTGCTCCGTCCGATCCTGAGATTCTCCGAAATCGCGGAATTGCAAAATGGTAATGAGCCGGTTGCCCTGGCCGAAAAAAGAGATCGCTTCCCAATCCGATACCGTCTCCTCGACGATGTTGAGCGATGCGTACTTGAGCAGATTCTGGTCCCGAAAGGAACGGATCGCTTCGCCCTCCCACCCCGCGCGTTCCCAGAGCAGCTCGATGACGAATACCGCGAAATAAGGTCCTTCCAACCGAACCTCAAGCTGCTCGAAAATAAATGGATCGTCCTCGGACGGCATGAGCGCGCCGGCAATCGCTTCATTTAAAATGTAGGTTCTGAGCGAGGTCATACCGGTGAGCGAAAATTTCTGCTTCAGCGCGTCCTCCGCGATCCGCTTGTATTTCTCGTGACGATCCGAGAGCGCCTTCTCGACGACCTGCGTGAGCTGAGAGAGCAGCACCGGCTTGATCAAATAATCGCGCGCCCCCAAACGAATGCAGTGCTGCGCATATTGGAACTCGTCGTGCGCGGAGATGACGACAACCGGGATGTCGGGCTTCTCCGACAAGATCGACTCCATCAGCTCGATGCCGTTCATGCCGTCCATCTGAATATCGGTCAGCACGAGGTCGACGGATTCCATGCGCACGTAATCAAGCGCTTCGTAGCCGTTCCATGCGGTAAGCACCTGAGAGATATTCAGACCTGACGCCTCCAGGGAATCCTTGATGCCCCGGCATACGATGGCTTCGTCATCTACGACCAGTACGGTATACAAGAGCGCTTTCATCCCTTTCTGCGAAACGATGTCCATTTGGGAAACCGATCATTCGCACTAAAAGTATACCTTATTTTAATTCGAGCCGACCGCCCCGTCGATGACGGATTCAACGGGCCGATGACGGATTCAACGCTAAGGATGCTGCGCAAAAAAACAGATGGCAAAACGTGTTCACAAATTCGTAATAAGTTACCCATTGTGCAACTTTGCACTTTGGGCAATAATATACATAAGAAGGCCATTTGCCCGCTCTTTGCTTTTCATCCCGAAACGAGGTGTAACAAAAAGAACGATATGATGATCAAACAAAACCTACGCGACCTCAAAAAAGAAGCGACAGCCCACGCGCTGGCGGATGCGGCCTACGAGCTCGCGCTGGAGCGCGGAATGGACGGCTTCGTGGTCGACGACATCGCGCAGCGCGCAGGCTATTCCAGAAGAACGTTCGCCAACCATTTTTCTTGCAAGGAAGAGGCCGTCGTTATGGCGACGCTCACCTTCAAGGAAAAACACGAGCCGGAAAACTTGCTGGCCAGCATCCCTGAAGACGCCCATCCGCTCGATACGATGTATCATTTGCTGAAAATGAGGCTGACAGCCGAGCTGTTCCGCAAAATACGCACGCTGGTGGCCATGTCCAAGCATTCGCCGACGCTCGAGCCGTACATTCTCATCCTCCTTCGCAAGCTCCAGTTCGAAGCGCAGTCGATTTTAAGCGAGCTGTCGGGCGGACGTTATCCGGAGGGTTATTCCCATCTGCTCGCCGGCGCAACCTACGGCGTCATGCTGCCGCTCATCGACGGCAGTCTTAACGTCCTGCTGCCCGGCGAACCGGCAGCAGATTTTGCTGAAGCAATGACGTTCGAGCAATACCTGGATACGGCTTTCAACCATCTGCGCAAGGGCTTTTAATTTAGATTTTCGCACAGATCCGTATATATAAAGGAGAGAATCCCCCGTTATGTCGACATTCCTGTACAAAGTGGGCAAGACTGCCTACGGCAAGCCGTGGCCGTTCATCGCCGGCTGGGTCGTGATCCTCGCCGTCGTCCTCGCCATGCTCGGCGTGAACGGCATCCACGTCAGCTCCGAGATGAAGATCGAGGGCACGGAATCGCAAAAGGTGCTGGATCAGCTGGCCGAGGAGCTGCCGGCAGCATCCGGCGGCCAGGCCAGCATCGTATTCACCGCGCCCAAGGGCGAACGCCTCGATACCGCCGAGCGCGGCGCCTTGATTCAAAAGGCGATAAACGACGTCTATACCAGCAAGTACGTCATCAATCCGGCGGAGCTGGCCCAGCAGGCAGCTGCGGGCGCCTCGGCCGATGCGAGCCAGGCGAACGGTCAAGCGAGCGGCCAGGCGGACGGTTCGGCGGCAGCCGGCGCGGCCCAGGATAGCGGGGCCGGCCAAACCGCAGCCGCCGCAGCGCCTTACGGGCCGATGATGATCGACGGCGCGCCGGTGCCCGGCGTTCTTATTGCCGCCGACGGCAGCGTCGCGCTGTTCCAATTCCAGTTCACCGTGCAGCAGACGTCGCTGCCCGAGGAAGTGCCGGATCAAATCATCGAAGCCGCGGAGAGCGTCCAGCAGAACGGCTCCGGCATCACCGCGCTGCCGAGCGACTCGCTGAAGAGCAAGCCCGCGATCGGCTCCACCGAAGCGGTCGGCATCGTCGTCGCGGCCGTCGTGCTGCTGATGACCCTGGGCTCGGTCGTCGCCGCGGGCTTGCCGCTCCTGATCGCCATCCTCGGGGTCGGCATCAGCGTCGGCGCAGCCTTCGCGCTCTCCAAGTTCATCACGATGACCGACATAACGCCGGTGCTCGCGCTGATGGTCGGACTCGCGGTCGGGATCGACTATGCGCTGTTTATCGTCAACCGGCAGCGACGCATGATTCTCGACCAGGGCCTCAGCGCGCGCGAAGCCGCCAGCCGGGCGATCGGCACGGCAGGCAGCGCCGTTTTCTTCGCCGGACTGACCGTCATCATCGCCTTATGCGGCATGCTGGTCATCGGTATCACGTTCCTGTCGGCCATGGCCTTGGTCGCCGCGGCGACCGTCCTCGTCAACGTGCTGATCGCCCTGACCCTCCTGCCTGCGCTGCTCGGTCTGATCGGCGAACGCATCTGCTCGGCGAAGGCGCGCGCTAAAAAGAAGACATCGGCAACCGAAAAGCACGGCTTCGCGCATGCCTGGGTCAAAGGCATCGTCAAGGTACGCTGGCTCGTCGTGGTTATCGTTATCGTCGTGCTCGGCTTCGCCGCCATTCCGGTCGCCGAGATGAAGATGGGGATTCCGTCCGGCGCGACGGCGAACCTGGACACAGGCGCACGTCAGAGCTACGATGCCATCTCCGCCGGCTTCGGCGAAGGCTACAACGGTCCGCTCCTGCTCGTCGCCGAGCCGCGCGCCGAATCGGGCAGGATCACGATGGAGACGCTGGGCGCGATCGTTCAAGGCCTTCAGAAGCAAGAGGGCGTCGCGATCGTCTCGCCGATGGGCGTGAACGAAGCCGGCAACATCGGCATCATCAGCCTGATTCCGACGACCGGACCGACGGACGACGCGACCAAGGACCTCGTGACCGCGCTCCGCGCCGCGGATTCGCCGATCGCGCAGACCAACGACGTCAAGATCGGCGTCACGGGCTTCACCGCCATCAATATCGACATGTCCGCCAAGCTGGCGGAGGCTTTCCCCGTCTACATCGTCATTATCGTGATTTTGTCGCTGATCATCCTGCTGCTCGTCTTCCGGTCGATCATCGTGCCGATCAAAGCGACGGTCGGCTTCCTGCTCAGCGTACTCGCGACGTTCGGAATCACGACGGCCGTCTACCAATGGGGCTGGCTCCACTCGATTTTCGGATTCGACACCGGCGGGCCGCTGCTCAGCTTCATGCCGATTCTGGTAACCGGCATCCTGTACGGGCTGGCCATGGACTATCAGGTATTCCTCGTCAGCTCGATGCGCGAATCCTATGTGCACGGTCATAAAGGGATCGCCAGCGTGTTGCACGGCTACGAGCAGGCCAGCCGCGTCGTCGTCGCAGCCGCCGTCATCATGGTCTCCGTATTCGCCGGCTTTATATTCGCGCCCGACATCATGATCAAGCAGATCGGCTTCGCCCTTGCGGTCGGCATCCTGGTCGACGCCTTTATCGTGCGCATGGCGCTCGTCCCGGCGGTCATGGCGATCTTCGGCAACGCCGCTTGGCGCCTGCCCAAGTGGCTCGACCGCATCCTGCCGAATCTCGACGTCGAAGGCGACAAGCTGCTCGCGCAGCTCAAAGCCCGGGGGGAAAATTGATTGTCGGTTAGACCAACTTGATTTTAAAAGAAAAACATTGGGACGAAGCAGAGGAATTTCCTGCTTCGTCCCGTTTGCATTTTGGGTCGGCAGCCACTTTCTTGAGCAGATTATGGGGAAGACAAAGCCATCCCGATCTCTTGGAGGAAGAGACGCTGTGCAGCGTTACTTGGGGGAGCTTCTGCGAAATTCGTGGCGAAAAAACGCTGTGCAACGTTACTTGGGGAACTTCAGCGCTAGTCGTGGCGAAGTGAAGCTGCACAGCGTTTCTTTGGGGAACTTCAGCGCTTATCGTGGCGAAGAGACGCTGCACAGCGTTTCTTGGGGGACATCGGCGATATTCGCGGCGAAGTGACGCTGTGCAGTGCTTCTTGCGAAACTGCGGCACCCGTCCAGGCGAAGCATCCTTTCGAGACAATCCCTCTGTCCTTTATTTTCATGGACACTTCCTAGCATAGATCGTCTTTGCAATCGGAACCCTATTTAGGCTGTCTCATTTTAAAGCCGGGAGGTGCGACACATGCCGAACAACAAGCAAAACAACACGACCCGCAAGGGCGAAAACGTTCAAGCGAACAAAATTCCGTCTTCGACGCAAAGCGATACGGAATTCGCGTCCGAGCAGTCCCAAGGCACGGGTTCCGTGACGAAGCTGCCTAGCCGCAAGGGCTAAGGCAAGCTCTCTTTTGCGGCGTTTCCGCTGCGACCTTAGGTTTCGGCGGAACGAGCGTACCATGCCCTCCCGCTAAGCAATAAATGTAAGGTTTACCATTGCGAATTGGGCTGTCCCGGCACGGGACAGCCCTATCGTCGTTGTCCTCGTCACGAACATCAAGAAACAAAGCTTCCACACCAAGTTTGACCTGCGATCGCCAGTAAAAAGCAAGATGCTGCAAGGCGACGACGAGACCATCCGCACTGCGCATGCCATGTTCATCCGGATGGGCGGGTCTATCGCCTGCCGAACCGTCCTCTCGTGCCGCAATTCCTGCAAATATACATCTAATTTCGCCAAATCTCTCCCTTTTGAACAGGGTAGCTGCCAAAATACAGTTATTATCCCTCATCAGCTGGATTTCCGGCTTGATCTTTGAATTTACCTGCAAATTTGCAGGTATTTCATCGAGTGTCGCGAGTTCATAGAAAATACATGTACATACGCAGTTATTTCGACTCGCCAAACTTCCGAAAAGCTCCGGCACGTCGACAGCACGCATACCTTTCCCTAATCGCCGACCGAGTCTGGAAGGAAAGACGACCTCTTTCTCTTCTTTTCATATCCATCCATATTATTCCGCCGCGCTCCGGTCCAAATCCGCGACGATCAACATATCGGTTCCGCGCGCGCGGCGAAGCATAAAATGAACGACCGTCTCCCGCAGCAGCGAATGCCACAGCGGTCTGCGGGATTGGCCCACGATCAGCAGCGTCGCATCCAATTCATTCATTCGCTGCAGCAGCGCTTCGCCGATCCGCCTGCGGCCGCCAAGGGGAGCGACTTCCATCCTTCCGCCCAGCCGTTCGCATAGCTGTCGCAGCGTGTTCAATCGCTTTCCGGGCTCGCCGCCGGACGCGGAGCCCCGCTGCACATAGTGGACGTGCCACTCCGCCTTCAGCCGGTGCGCGATGCGGAACCCGCGGCGAATAAGCCGTTCGGCGCGCGGTCCTGCATCCACGCATACGAAGATCACCTCCTGCCGCCGCCATTGGCCGCGAAGCGAAGCGTTGCGGTCCCACGCTTCCAGGCGTTCGTCGACGTCGTCCGCCAGCTCGCGGAGCGCGAGCTCCCTTAACGCGATCAGATTGCCGATTTTGAAAAAGGAGCCCAGCGCCTGATCGACCTTCTCCGCGGCGTAGATTTTCCCCTCGCGCATGCGCTGCTGGAGCATTTGCGGCGTGACGTCGATCAGCTCCACCTCGTCCGCCAGACGCAGGATCGCATCCGGTACCGTCTCTCGCACGCGAACGCCCGTCAGCTGCTCTACCGCGTCGTTCAGGCTCTCCAGATGCTGCACGTTTACGGTAGAGATGACGGAAATGCCGCTGTCCAGCAGGCGGATGACGTCCTCGTACCTTTTCCAGTGCCGGCTCCCCGGCACATTCGTATGCGCCAGCTCGTCGACAAGGACGACCTCGGGCCGTCGCGCGATAATCGCGTCTGTATCCATCTCCTCCAGCCTGGCCGACTGATAGGAAATGACGGCTCTCGGCACGACAGGCAAATCCCCGACCTGCTCCGCCGTTTCCTTTCTCCCGTGCGTCTCCAGAAGGCCGATGACGACATCGATTCCTTTGCCGAGCAAGCCATTGCCCTCCTGCAGCATCTTGAAGGTCTTGCCGACGCCGGGAGCCGCTCCGATATAAACCTTAAAGGTGCCTCGTCGGATCGTTTCGATTTTTTCCTCGATTTCTCCCGAGCTGAGCCGGCGATAACGCTCCGCGGCCGCCCTGGGCTTCGGCTTGACCGGCAGAATGCGCTCGCCCGTCTGCTCCGCGCGGTCCGCCATAATGAATACGTCGATATTCCTCGTTTTCCGCAGCACCCGGTTGGCGATGGAGCCCTGCCACTTCTCTTGCCAGCGGTTTTTATCGGAATGCCCCATGACGATGCGCGTGACGTTGTTCTCGGTCGCGTAGCGCACGAGCAGCGCCGGAAGCTTGCGTCTATGGGGAAGCGGCAGCTCCTCGAACTTGGCATCCACCTTCTGGGCCAGCTTCTGAATGGAACGTTTGAACGCCTGCTGGTTCTTGGTCAGCGCCCGCTTGGGACGCACGAACGTAACGACGATCAGATCGCCGTTGAGCCGCCTGGCGATCTGTTGTCCCCTGCGCACGTGAAGCGATCCGTTCCAATGGTACTGCGCCGAGACGAGGATCCGTTCCGCGGCGCCGGACGGGCCGACGAGCCCCAGTGCCTCCCGGTGCTTTTCCAGCGAGTCGTTCACGCCCTCCGCCATCAGCCGGAGCGAGATTTCCCGCAGCACGCCGAGGTTGCCGCGGCGGCACATCGCCGGATGCCGCTGGCCGCCCAGGATGCCTTCGTCGATCCGCTTCAGGATTGTCTCCGGCGACACGTCGATCAGACGCACCTCGTCCGCCAGCTCCAGCGTGTCGGAAGGCACCGTCTCCTCTGCTCGTATGCCGGTAAGCTTGTAGACGACCTCGTCTTCCCCTTCCAGCTCGTACACGTTGATCGTTGTAATGACGCTGATGCCGTGATCCATCAGATAGCGAATGTCTTCAAGCCGCGTCTTAAACTGCGCTCCCTCGCGGTTGCGGTGGGCCAGGCCGTCGACGAGTACCACCTCCGGGTTGCGGGCGAGCAGCGCATCGAGCGGCAGATCCTTCTGCTCAATGCCTTCCTTCTGCCAATGAATGCTCGGCACGCGCTCGAGCTCGAGCGTCTGCTGCACCGTTTCCGCACGCCGCATTGTCGATACCGCGCAGATGACCACGTCAATTCCCTGCTGCTTCAAGAGATTGCCTTCGCGCAGCATATGATACGTTTTGCCCGACCCGCTGACCGCGCCGATGATGACCTTTAAGCGTCCCCGATGCAATTTCGATATCGAATATAATATTTCTTCCGGCGTTTTCCGCCTGAACTCCGTCATCCACTCCCCTCCTCCCGACGGGGCGGCAGTGCCTGCCGTTCCAAAAATTGCTCGATAACGGCGTTAAACGACTCCGGCTGGCACAGGCTGCTCGGTTCGTTCGCATCGGGAATAATCGCCAGCTTCGCTTGCGGCAGTCCTGCGACGACTTCCTTCATGCGCTCGACGCCAAACGCCGTGTAATCGCCGACGACGCCTAAAACGGGCCGATTAAAGTCCGACAAATGCGTCGAATAATCGATGCGCCTGGTAGCCAGCCGCTGCCGGTACAGCTCGCGCGGCCTACGATCCAGCACATTGCGTCTGAGCTCGCTGTAAGCGAGTCCCCAACGCCTGTACGCAAGGCGCAGCGAGGGAAGCAACAGCTCGCCGGGCGCATAGTAATCCACCCAGCTAAGATACGCCGCCGCCAGTTGAAGCTTGCCCATGAGCGTCGAAGCCTCGCTGCGGCAGAAGCTGTCGGCGATGACGATCGCCTTGACCCGCCCCGGGTACTGCTTCGCGATCTGCTGCACGATCAGTCCGCCATAGGCTATGCCGACGAACACCGCCTCGCGGATATGGAGCGCGTTCAGCAGCATAATCAGATCGAGGCACTGCGTATCGATAATGTCGTCCGGCGACTGCCGCAATTCGCCGGAGCGGCCGTTGCCGCGCAGATCGCAGGCGATGACCCGGTATCGCTTGGAAAAATAATCGAGCTGGGGCTTGAACATGCGATGCGTCCAGCCGTGCCCGTGAATAAACATCAGGGCGGTTCCGCTTCCTTGCGTCTCGTAGTAAAGCGACGTTCCGTTGAGCTTGGCGACAGGCAAAAGAATGCACCTCTTTTATTTGCAATGGATTAGGGCGCCAATCGTATATAGGCAACCGCCCCGGCCGACAAAAACGCTCGGACAGGGCTTTCTCGCTTGCTTATTTGCCCAGCTTTTCTTTCAAAGCCAGGTTGAGCTTCAGTACGTTCACACGCTTGTCGCCGAAGACGCCAAGATCGCGGTCTTCGGTATTAGCGTCCACCAGCGACGTCAGCTCGGCCGCGGACAAGCCGGTCAGCTTGGCGATTCTCGGAATTTGCACTTGCGCCGACTGCGGCGTAATATGCGGATCGAGCCCCGAGCCTGAGTTGGTGATCAGCGCGATCGGCAATCGGTCGACCGGCACATCCGGGTTTTCCTTCTGCCACTGCGCCATCGATTCCTTGACGCGGGCAAGCAGGTCCGCGCTGGAGGGCGCGTAGTTGTTGGAGCCCGATGCCTCCGCCTTATTGTCGATGCTCGATACACGACCCTGGAAGTAGCTCGAATCCGTGAACGTCTGCCCGATCAGCTCGGAGCCGACGACGTTGCCGGCCTTATCCTTGAGCAAGCTGCCGTTCGCCTGATGGGGGAAAAGCAGCTGCGCAAGCCCCGTACTGACGAGCGGATAGACGATACCGCACAATATGATGAATAGCAGACTGATGCGCAAGGCGATCCAGAGCGTCGAGCCTCCGGAGCGCGTCCCCTCGTCTTCCTGCCGGTCCTGCACAAACGTACTCATGGCCGGTTCCTTCTTTCTTTTCAGATAGGTTCCTGATAAATAAGCTTACGAACATGAATGAAGTTCATTGGAATCAAGCTCGGTCGCTGTCGCGCGATCAGATCCAGACATGGACGAGCAGATCGATCAGCTTGATGCCGACGAAGGGGGCCGCGATCCCGCCCAAGCCGTAGACGAGCAGATTGCGGCTGAGCAGGCGCGAGGCGCTCATCGGCCGATACGCGACGCCCTTCATCGCCAGCGGGATGAGCAGCGGAATGATGATGGCGTTGAACACGAGCGCCGACAGGATGGCCGACAGCGGAGAGCCGAGCTGCATGACGTTCAGCGTGTCCATCTGCGGAATCGCCAGCATGAACATGGCCGGGATGATCGCAAAGTATTTGGCGATATCGTTGGCGATGCTGAAGGTCGTCAAGGCGCCGCGGGTCATGAGCAGCTGCTTGCCGATCGCGACCACCTCGATGATCTTGGACGGATCCGAGTCGAGATCGACCATGTTGGCCGCTTCCTTGGCAGCCGTCGTACCGCTGTTCATCGCCAGCCCCACGTCCGCTTGCGCGAGCGCCGGCGCGTCGTTCGTCCCGTCGCCGGTCATGGCGACCAGCTTGCCGTCAGCCTGCTCGCGCCGGATCACCGCGATCTTGTCCTCCGGCTTGCTCTCCGCGATAAAGTCGTCCACGCCCGCTTCCCTGGCGATCGTCGCCGCGGTCAGCGGGTTGTCGCCCGTGCACATGATCGTCTTGATGCCCATCGCGCGCAGCTGGTCGAACCGCTCCTTCATCCCCGGCTTCACCGTATCCTTGAGGTAGATGACGCCGAATATCCGCTTGTCGACCGCCACGGCCAGCGGCGTACCGCCCTCCGAGGCAATCCGGTCCGCCTGCTTGCTTAGATCCTCGGGAACGGCGCCGCCCTGCGCCGCGACCCATTTGCGGATCGCATCGACGGCGCCCTTGCGGACTTGGCGGCCGTCCGGCAGATCGATGCCGCTCATCCGCGTTTCGGCCTTGAATTCCACGAAACTGCCGCCTACGCCTAACTGCGCGTCGTAGGCATTTCCGTTTTTCTTCATCCATTCCAGCACGGAGCGGCCTTCCGGCGTCTCGTCCTGGATGGAAGCGATCGCCGCCCAGGCGGCCGTCTCCTCGATGCGGGCTTCGCCGACCGGCACGATATCGCTGGCCATCCGGTTGCCGAAGGTGATCGTGCCGGTCTTGTCGAGAATCATCGTGTTGATATCGCCCGCGGCCTCGACCGCCTTGCCCGACATCGCGAGCACGTTGAACTGCGTCACCCGGTCCATGCCGGCGATGCCGATCGCAGACAGCAGCCCGCCGATCGTCGTCGGAATGAGACAGACGAGCAGCGCGATCAGCACAGGCACCTCCAGCTTGACGTCCACATAGGACGCGATCGGGCCGAGCGTGACGACGACGATCAGGAAGATGATCGTCAGGCTGATGAGCAGCGTATTCAGCGCAATCTCATTGGGGGTCTTCTGCCGCTTGGCGCCTTCGACCAGCGCGATCATACGGTCGATAAATGTCTCCCCCGGATCGCTCGTGATTCTCACCTTGATCCGGTCGCTGATGACGCGCGTGCCGCCCGTGACGGAGTTGAAGTCGCCGCCCGCCTCCTTGATGACCGGAGCGGACTCGCCGGTGATCGCAGACTCGTCGACGGAGGCAAGCCCCTCGATCACTTCGCCGTCCCCGGGAATCATCTCGCCCTGCGAGACGACGACGACGTCCCCCTTGCGAAGCTCGGTCGAAGGCACGGTTTTCACGCCGCCGCCGTTTACGACCTTATTGGCCGTAATTTCTTTTTTCGTCCGCTTCAGCGTATCGGCCTGCGCCTTGCCTCTGCCCTCCGCCAGCGCTTCGGCAAAGTTGGCGAACAGCACCGTGAAGAGCAGGATCAGGAATACCGCCAGATTGAAGCCGATGCGGTCCTTCGCATCGAAATAACCGGGAAACAGCGTCATGAGCAGCACGATCACCGTGCCGACCTCGACGACGAACATGACCGGATTTTTCATCATGACCGCCGGATTCAGCTTGATCGCGCTCGCCTTCAGGGCGTCTGCGACCAGCGGTCCGGAAAACATGCTTTTTTTGCGTTTATCGTTCACGGCAGCTTCACTCCATCTCATAATTAGCGAATCGTCAGATGTTCTGCGACAGGTCCGAGTACGATCGCGGGCAGGAAGGTCAGCGCGCCGATCAGAATGACCGTCCCGATCAGCAGGAAGGTGAACAGCGCGTTATCCGTGCGGAACGTACCGATCGTCTCGGGCACCCATTGCTTGCGCGTCATCGATCCGGCGACGGCCAGCAGCGCGATCATCGAAACGTAGCGTCCGAAAAACATGACGAGACCGGTCGTAATATTCCAGAACGGCGTATTGTCCGCCAACCCCTCGAAGCCTGAGCCGTTGTTGGCTGCCGACGACGTATATTCGTACAGGACCTGCGAGATCCCGTGAAACCCGGGATTCGATATCGATCCTTTGCCCAGGTCGGTTAGAAAAGCGATCGCCGTCGGCGCCAATATAATGAACGGATGCGCCAGGATCGCGACCGCAATCAGCTTCATCTCGCGCGGCTCGATCTTGCGTCCGAGGAATTCCGGCGTCCGGCCGACCATGAGACCGCAGATGAACACGGCGAGCATCGCGTACATCAGCATGTTGACGAGACCGACGCCTTTGCCGCCGAATACGACGTTCAGCATCATCTCGGAGAGCGGCACCAGGCCGCCTAGCGGCGTGAGCGTATCGTGCATATTGTTGACCGTGCCCGTCGTCGCCGCAGTGGTCACCGTGGTGAACAGCGCGGACTGGGCGATGCCGAAGCGTACTTCCTTGCCTTCCATGCTGCCCTGCGAAGCGTCGATGCCGAGCGCTTCAAGCGCGGGATTGCCGCTCTTCTCCGCCGTGTAGGCGACCGTTAGAAACACGAGGAACAAAGCCATCATGGCCGAGAAAATGACCCAGCCGTGCTTGCGGCTCTTGGCAAACCTGCCGTACATAAAAGGCAGCGAGGCAGGCAGCGCCCACATCGACAAAATCTCGATTACGTTGGTCAGCGCGCTTGGATTCTCGAACGGATGCGCCGAGTTCGCGCCGAAAAAGCCGCCGCCGTTCGTGCCCAGATGCTTGATCGCTTCCAGCGAGGCAACAGGTCCGATCGCGATCTGCTGCGCGGCGCCCTGAAGCGTCGTCACCGACAGCGTCGGGTCCAGCGTCTGCGGCACCTGCAGCGCCACCAGCGCCAGCGTGACCAGAATCGCCAGCGGGAAAAAAATCCGCGTATGCGCCTTGACGAAGTCCTCGAAGAAGTTGCCCAGCGTCCTGCCTTTGCTCGTAATGCCTCTGACGAACGCCACCGCCACCGAGAACCCGGTCGCCGCGGACGTGAACATCATCATCATGATGACCGCCATCTGCGAAAAGTAGCTTAAGCCCGTCTCGCCGCTGTAGTGCTGCAGGTTCGTATTCGTAATGAAGCTGATGACCGTATTCAGGACGAGTGTCGGCTCCATATTGCCGATGCCGTTCGGATTAAACGGCAAGCCGCTCTGCACCCGCAGCAGAATGTAGCTGACTGCCACGAGCACGAAGTTGGTCGCGACGAAGCTGATCGCATATCGTTTCCAGCTCATTCCGATGCGCGTTTTTAATCCGATGACCGCGAAGATCGGCTTCTCGGCCCAGCCGAACAGCCTATCGGTGCGATTGGGCTCATTCGAGAAGACGTGGAAAACGTAATTTCCGAGCGGCTTGGCGATCAGCACGAGAATGCCGATGACGATGACGATTTGCAAGAAATCCATGGCCTTTCCTCCTTGGGCTAAAGCGACTCAGATCAGCGTATCGTTAAAATTTCTCCGGATGCAGCAAGGCGTACACCAGGTAGATCAGCAGCAGTCCGGTGAAAATCAGCACGATCGTCATGCGCGCTCGCCTCCCGCATCGTCGATCGATCTGTCGCACCAGATTACAAATCCGGCGACAAGCGCAAACGCGGCCAGTAACGTCAACGTCATCCAAATATCCAGCAAGCTCATACACTCCTTTTTGAAATCAATCGAGCAGGCGGTCGAGCAGAAATCCGACTTCCCCGGTTTGTGTGCGCACCACGTATGCTGCGCCCAGCTTTTTGTAAATGACTTCCGGATGCCAGGCGTGCGTAACGACAGTAATCGCAAGACACGAACGCTCTGCCGCCCATTGCAAATACCGGCAAGTCAGCGGCAGACTGTTTTCAAAAATGAACACCCGTCCAATCGGAAATACGGAAGAGGCAGCGTTCTCTTTTATACAGGAAGTATTTACATGCACAACTTCGCTTACTCCGATCTTTCTTAGCGCCTTTTCTTCCCTGCCGTTGTTCGTGAGCGCGGCTACCGGCAGCTTCTCGTACAGCGCCTGACGAATGAACGCTCTTCCCGCCGCGTTGGGCGCAGCCACCAAAAGACGACGTTGTTCCATAAGCTCCCCCTCCGAATACAAGAAGAAGGCAACAAAAAAGAAGCCCGGCAAAGGAGGAACCTTTACCGCGGCTTCCTGATCAAGACCGTCGTCTTGGATCGCGCGCGACAAGTGTTGCCTCTCCGATACGCTTGCGAGGTTAGCTGTCGGATTCGGGCGAGAGAGTCGCCCTACGCCGGACACAGTCATGTGCCAGGCGATTCACCCCATGGAGCCTTCTATGGCCCCGATTGGTTCCCCCGTTCCTGCTCGTTCCAGGATTCAGCGTCTTACGAGTTAAAACAGTCTCCGGATCCCTTCCCTCATCGAACTGTCTATCCGCTGCCTCCGTGCTTGCAAGGCATCGTTCTGCACGTATCTTACGCCCGGCCTCCATTGCTGTAAAGGAGCCCAAATTGGATTTAAGTCGATATTCAATAAAATTCATTCAAAATGGAAATAAAAAAAGTACCGTACTCCCGTTTCCTCTCGAATACTGAATATTATTAAGATTATGAGTGATTTTTATAGTATTTTTACACCTCTTTACGGTTTATTTTCTCCGCTTTTTACAGTAACCTTAAGGAAAACGAGTCCGGAAATTCGTACGGGCGGGAAGTGTAAATTCGTGCGTAACCTGCAAGCTCTATGGGCGCTCTGGCGGCCTTATGCAAGCATCACCCTGCTGGTCGCGCTTATGACGATCGTGATGCATCTGCTCGGCCTTGCGTTCGATCTGGTCAATATTGCGCTGATCTATTTGTTTCCGATCCTCGTCAGCGCGGTCTGGTGGGGCCTTCGCCCCGCGGTCTACGCGGCCGTGCTCGCGATTGTCGCGTTGGATTTCTTTTTTGTTCCGCCGACGCTCAGCTTCTCGGTCGCGGACTTGCGTTACGTGATTTCGTTCGTCGTATATGTGGCCGTCGCCGCGCTCACCGCCAGCCTCGCTTCGAGGCTTAAGCAGCAGCTGCTTTACTCCGAGCAGAGGGAAGCGCAGACGGCAGCGCTATACACGCTGAGCAGGCAGATGAACGCGATTACCGACGTGCATGTGCTGCTCGATAACGTCTCGTCTCAAGCGGCGCAATCGATGGGCAGCGAGATCGCCATTTATATGCCGGACACGACGGGCAATCTGAAGCTCACCAACCGCTCCGCCGCGGATAGCGACTGGGGACGCGGCGAAGCGGAAAAAGCGACCGCCAAGCTGGCCTTCGATCACGGCGAAGCGATCGGCTACGGTTCCAACACGCTGCGGGATGCGCCCGGCTATTACTTGCCGCTGCGAACCGAGGACCGCGTATACGGCGTGCTCGCGCTTAATTTGAAGGAGCGGAAAAGCCACTTCACCGCCGGGCAGCGGCAAATGCTCGAGGCGCTGGGCGGACTGGCCGCCAGCGCCATCGCCCGCGCCAAGCTGGCCGAGGAGGCCAAGATCGCCCATCTGACGGCGGAATCCGAGCGTCTGCGCACGGCGATCCTGGACTCCGTCTCCCATGAGCTGCGGACGCCGCTTGCGGCGATTATCGGCTCAGCCACCGTTCTGGCGGCGGACGACGATCTTTTTACGTCCGAGGACCGGAAGGAGCTCTTGATCAACATTCGCGACGGCGCGCTGCGGATGAACCGGTTGGTAAAAAATCTGCTCAGCATGGTTCAACTGGAGAGCGGCATGCTTCGTCTGCGGAAAAACTGGTGCGACGTGGAGGATCTGATCGGGGTGACGCTGTCGCAGGTTCAAGACTACAAGGAGCATCGCAAGCTGCGGGTGCGGCTGCCCGAACAAGTCCCCTTGGTGTCGGGCGATGAAGTGCTGCTGGAGCAATTGCTGGCAAATGTCGTCGGCAATGCGATCAAGTACAGCCCGGACTACAGCGAGATCGACATCTCGGTGTCGTCGGATTCGGATACGCTGGTCATCGCCGTGGCCGATCAGGGAATCGGACTTACGGATGAGGAATACGCCCGGATTTTCGATAAATTTTATCGCGCCGACGCCACCCGGCAGGTGACGGGCACGGGATTGGGGCTCGCCATCTGCAAAGGAATCGCGGAGCTGCACGGCGGTAAGATCTCGGGCAGACGCAACGAGCCGCAAGGGACGGTCATGACGATTGCGCTGCCGCTGAACAAGCCGGATGAACGGGCGGATCGGCAAGATCGACAAGATCGACTGGATCGGCAAGATCGACTGGATCGGCAAGATCGACATGATCGATTAAAGGAACAGGGAACGGAGAACGATGGCGATGAATGAGCAAGGCGCACGAATCTTGATCGTGGACGACGAGCCGCAAATCCGCAAGCTGCTGCGCGTGACGCTGCAGGCATATCGGTTTATCATCGACGAAGCTTCGACTGGCGGGGAGGGTCTGCAGCAGGCGGCACTCGTGCGGCCGGATTTAATCCTGCTCGACCTCGGGCTGCCGGATCTGTCCGGCCTTGAGGTGCTGAGCCGCATCCGGGAATGGTCGCTGGCGCCGATCATCGTGCTGACGGCCAGGGATCGGGAGGAAGACAAGATCGTGGCGCTGGACGGCGGCGCCGACGATTATGTGACCAAGCCGTTCAGCATGGGCGAGCTCGTCGCCCGCATCCGGGTGGCGCTGCGGCATGCGGCGGCCCGTTCGGTTAACGAGCCGCTCCTGACGTTCGGCGCGCTGACCATCGATCTGGTTCACCGCGTCGTCGAATTGAACGGAGAGCGGGTCAAGCTGACGCCGACCGAATACGACCTGCTGAAGCTGCTGGCCGCGAGCGCCGGCAAAGTCGTCACGCAGCGGCAGCTGCTGCAGCAGGTATGGGGCGATCAGCACGGCGAGTCCGACAGCCACTATCTGCGGGTATACATCGGCCATCTGCGCAAAAAGCTGGAGGCGGATTCGACGCAGCCGCAGTTTATATTGACGGAGCCGGGCGTCGGATATCGGTTTCGTTCGCGGGACTGACACGCCGGACTGGTCGAACAAACGCAAATGCAAGAAACGACGAGATTTATCGCAAAATGATTGCTTTTACGAGCCCTGATTTACTGCGGCTGAAAAATTTGCCTTTAAGATGAGCCTATCCGCTTTCGCCGCATTTTACAGATTGCGAGGATCGGCCTATCATAAATGGCAAGCCGTCGCGGCTCGAAGGGAGAGATACCGTTACATGCACGTGCAAGCCATCGAACCGCCGGCCGCTCCGGCAAGCTCATCGCCAGTCGTCCGGATCGGAAGGCTGGAATTTTTCATCGTACCCCTCTTCGATAGGGATCGTCCTTGCTGTCAAATTCATTTACTTTTATCCACGAACGCAGGACCGCTTACGAGCGAATGGTTGCTAGAAGCGTGCGATACGCCTTCCGATTGGGTGACCTGGTCGTACGGCTTTCGCAGGTGGCTGAATGCCAAAGATTTTTGCGACGCGTACGAGTTAGAGCGACGATGCGACGAAAACAGCGTCTACGCTCATCTGGCGCGCACAGCGCTGCGGCAACTGAGCGACATGGAACAATCCAATCGCGCGAATGCGCGGGCAAGTTTGATCGAGCGAGCGACCCAGTACGTTTGTTTGTTTTAGCGCGCAATACATACGAACAACCGCCAGGCACACTTCACCCTGACGGTTGTTTCCTTTTCGAGAATCGCAGAACCTCTCCGCATCGCACCCGACTCTCCCTGGCACCGCAATAACTGCAAAAATACATCCTTTTCCACTCATGTCTCCCTTTTGAGGAACAATTGCTGCAAAAAAAGTCAATTTCATAATTAATTTGGTCATGGAGCCAAGCATGAGGCCAATGTTGGGGAAGTCCTTTTTTTTGAGGTTAAGCGGCTGGTTTTGCTTCGCGGATGCGCTTGTTTA
>NZ_JBHUJV010000022.1:0-48863 GCF_042683485.1 Cohnella sp. GCM10020058 | reverse complement strand
TCGGCGTGATGACGGTATGAGTCCAATTTAAACCTCCGGAACTGGAAAAAATATTCGAGCAAAAACGCCTTGCCGCTGC
This sequence comes from Cohnella sp. GCM10020058, assembly GCF_042683485.1. Classification (NCBI taxonomy): domain Bacteria; kingdom Bacillati; phylum Bacillota; class Bacilli; order Caryophanales; family Paenibacillaceae; genus Cohnella; species Cohnella sp. GCM10020058. The sequence goes on along the minus strand of NZ_JBHUJV010000022.1, from coordinate 48,784 downwards.
TCGAAATATGTACATAAACACAAAACCTGTATTTTGTACATATGTATGCATTATGGCTCAAAGCCCTTTGTATCAAGACTTTCTTATTATTATTATGATGTGCCACATTATATAACTCTCTTTATGAGTAGTTCTCCTCGCTTAAAATACTAAGTTGTCTTTCTTTATGTGCCTGATAATGAAGCTTTGCGGAAAGCTGACTCGTCTTCTGGTTGCCATGGAACAAAGCCGAGCCAGATCGAGCCACGTGGAAATGATGAGCTTACTCTTACTACTCGTCGACACATAATGAATGCCTTGATTATTATTCCGATGTTTTGTTTACACACGCCAACAAGACTCCCCGTTAACCCCACCTAAATTGCCCCAATAAACCGAGCAATACCGTCCTCTTGACTCACTTTGTTTACAAGTGTAAACTAGAAATATCGTTTACACCCGTAAACATAGTACGTAGAAAAAGGTGACTAAGATGAGCAACTCTCCCCACATAACCGAAGCTGAAAGCGAAGTAATGAAGCTTCTATGGCAGAAGGAACCTTTGTCTGCTAGTGAGATCATTTCGAAGTTGTCGGATCAGATGAGCTGGACGGACCAGACGATCAAAACCTTCCTTAACCGCCTGCACAAGAAGCATGCGATTCGTTTCGAAAAGGCCGGCAGGAATTATCTCTATTTTTCGTTGGTTTCACAAGAAGAATACTTGAAAACCGAGAACCGATCCTTTCTAGACAGAGTTTATAACGGGGCCGTAGGCATGCTTTTTACGAAATTTCTTGAGGAAGAAACTCTATCGGAGAAAGCTATCGAGGAGCTTCAACAACTGCTGGAAAAGAAGAAGAAATCATGATATTCATGAGTTCGATGTTCTCCCTTATTTTGAATGCATCGTTGGCGTCGGCGGCAATCATTTTGCTACTGCTCTTCATTCGGAAGTTGTTCCATCTGCAGCTTACACCTAGACTCATTCATGTCTTATGGTTCCTTGTATTAATTAAATTGCTTGTACCTATTGGTCCGTCGAGCTCCATCAGTTTGTTTAATTTGGTGCCGCAAACGATAACAGATAAATGGACAACTGATTTCAGCCATCCTGCTGATAATTCCGTGGAACAGGGAGAGGATAACCACCCCCTTTCCCCTGTCAATTTCGAATCCGGCTACGAAACGAAGACAACCTTACAACAAAAAGCAAAAGAAAGCCCGCCTCCCGATTTATCCGCATCCAGGCTGGTTACTATTTCGGATAAAGAAACTCCTCTCTCTTATACCGGCGAGGTAAAACGGGGCTTGTCAAATGCACTTACAATCGGCTTATTTATCTGGCTTGCAGGATTAGCATTACTCGCTATTTACTACCTGATTGTGACACTAAGATTCAGAAAACAAGCCAGGTTCTCCCGCCTGATCAACAACGAAGAGGTGCTTTCTGTTCTTAAAGCGTGCAGTAATAAACTGGGCATTAAACGAACCATTCCCGTTTATGAAACAAGTTGTTTTCACAGCCCTTGCATCTACGGAATGACAATGCCGAGAATTTATTTGCCCGAGGATATCGTTATAATTGCTGATTCCCGGCAGTTGACACATATTCTACTGCACGAGCTAGCACATTTTAAACGTAAAGATTTATGGTTCAATTCATTTTGGACGTTAGCTGTTTGGCTGCATTGGTTTAATCCTTTGGTTTGGCTGGCTCGGCAAAAAATGGCTTCCGATAGGGAAATCGCCTGCGATGCGGTTGTGCTTGAGGCGCTGGGAGAGCGGGAATCTTCGTCGTACGGCTTGACACTTCTTATGCTGTCGCGTTTATTTTCGCGGAGTTCATCTTCACGGATTTATCTTTCCTATTTCTTCAACAACAAGAATGAGACGAAACGGAGAATTACCATGATCACGAAGTTTAAACAAGGTTCATACCGGCTGTCTGCGGTCGCTATTTTAGTGATTCTAGTCTTAGGCGCAGTTGTGCTGACCAACGCGAATGCCGAATCGAATGCCTCCCAGGCAACGTATTCCAAGCCGAAAAATACGGTTTCCTCTTTTCAGATCGACAGGCTCATACCCTCGTTCAAATGGTTTAATAATCTGAACCGGGCGCTCGCTTTTTCAAAGTTTGACTTTAAAGTACCTGACTATCTGCCCGAAGGTTATCACCTGCAAGATGTGGAATTGAATGAAAATTTCAGCAGTGCGCATAAAGCAGACTTGATTGAATTCGTAACGATCACTTTCGTATCGAACTTTGGCCATACAGACGAGCAGAATATCGTGGTGTACGCTTCTAAAGGAAAGGGCACCTTACTGGAGCATAATTTGTTATGGGGCGCTTCTTCTTCTCATTTTCAAAATACACAAGAGCCGGGTCGCGTGCTTTCCTACAAGCAGGAAGACCTGATCGTAGGCGATGTTAAAGGTGTTTTGTACACGGGTAAAATGCCCAGGTACAAGCAAAAACCAGCTATGGCCAAAAGTTTCGTATGGCAGGATAACGATGTAACGTATTCGATTAATTACTTTAGCAATGATCTTTCTCAGGACGAACTGGTGCCAATCGTGCGGTCATTTGCCTTGCCTAACCAAGTTCAAAATGTAGACTATAAGGGTGAGGGCAATTCATACCCTTTATACGACGAGACGGATTTGCGAGCGGCGAAGACTATTCTTGGATTTCCCGTGAAGTTCCCGTTCGACATTTCAGATTTTGGTCTTGAACTTTCCGATTCGCTTATGTTGAGAGCCGACGATAAGAACACCAGATTTCCCATTAGACCGGTCTCGGACACCTTGCTGAATTCTTATGGCGTTCCTTACAATTCCACTATTTATGAAATGAATGACAGTGTCAGTTTATATCAGAGCAAAGCACCCGTCGTAGATGCGAATAAGTTGTCGCTCCTACGGAAATTTGAGATCGATGGCATTGAAATTTCCGCATATGCAGATAACGATCATATCTATTGGGAGCCTATTCATTCTGATAACAATAAGTTGAAGTTCAAAACACAAACGTATTACATGTGGCAGCAAGATGGCATTTATTACACGGCCTCTTTCATTGGGGTGGACAAACATCAGGAAGAAAACCTGAAATCCCTAGTGCTTACTCCTGCCCAATGACCGGGAAATAAGTTCGTTATCATGAGAATCAGTAGCACATAAAGAGGACCAGTTCGTCACGTCGGTCATTACGTCAAAATATGAGTTTTGGAACGGGGTGATGAGGAGTTGGACAAAGCGCAGCGCATTAACTGTCTGAGAGAAATGGAGGTGTTCTGTTACCGGCTATGCTACACACAGCTCCGCAGCGAGGAAATGGCTCATGAAGCAGCAATGGAGACGTTACTCCGGATTTGGAGGGACGACCGCTTTTTCAATAGCGGTGCGGATCAGGCAAAGCTCCTGAAGCGCCAGGCGTCCGAAGTATGCCTGGCGTCATTTCCCCATCGCAAGAAGACCCACACCATCGCCTGATGGCGAGAGCCGGATGCCAATTGCATCCGGCTCTCGCTATAGTGTCCGGTTGCTTCCATTCCAAAGTTTACTGGTGCCTTTCAAATTCTTTTTTCAACCAGAGCTTATTATTCTGCGCGATGTATTGCTCTGATCGGATTAACAACTCCACGAGCTCTGACTTTGAAAGCTTCATATAACGCCTGCTCCTCCTGTGGCTTACTTAACCGAAATCTATTTCGATGCATTTGCACCATGCTGTTCTACCTGAATAAAGCACAAATTTATGGGATGATTAAGCTCCGTCGCCAGTAAAGAAGGTCAACGGAGCTGATTTAGCGCTGTAACTCCAGTAAGGATTGTCTCCTATCCTCAAACCTGCCTCTCTTCATCATCGACCAATGCGACGGTTTGCGGTCCATTCGGCCATTGATTGCCCGATATCGTGACGTTTTTGCACGCCTTAAGCTGAATGGGATATGACATGACATGATGCGGCGGATAGGAATCGCTTTTTTCAATGACGTTGTCGACAAAGCGGATTCCATCGACAGAATGACCGTAAAGGATACCGGTATCGAACGTTACGAAGCGATTTTTCTCAATCGAAATATGGCGATGATAGCATTCCTCGTTCGCCTTCGGCCACTCAATCTCGGGATCGATGTCGATAACGGCCTTTCCCCACTCCGGACAGCAATAATTACAATCCGTGAATTCATTATGGCGAATGATGACCTGTCTCACGGCTCCAGACTCGAACCAGTAATTGACGTCTCCGGATATTTTAATGCCCGCCCCCGGGGCGCTGATCTTGTTATGCTCCAGCAGCACGTTGCCTGAAGTGGTGATCAAAAAACCGCGGGCACGGTTTGACCTGACCGTCGTATTCGTAACGGTTAAATCGGGTTGCCATAACGTATTTCCGACACCGTCATCAATTTCCATTTCTTCCGGCAGCGGCTGTTCAAATTCCAGCTCCACATAATCCTTATTTAGCACTTTCAAGTTTTTGACCGTTAAGTTCGCATAAGTCAACAGCGAGTCGCGTCGCACGAATTCAAGCCGATCGCCGGGATCGGCGATTTTGATTCCCTTCGCCATGTCGTGCGCGAGTTCAACCAGCAGCCTATCATCGCCGAGCCTTTCGGTTATTCTGGCATAAATGCCGTGCACGTTGCATGGATCGTCCAATTGGTTTTCAAATAGACAATGGTCAAGCGTCACCTTGCCGCGACAAAATACGAAGTGTGTGGCATCCGCGGTGGCGGTTACGATACGGTCCGAGCCGGGTCTCCGCATCACATTGATTTGGTGCAAGTGGATATTCGTACACCATTGCGCAATGAGTCCCATGCCCGGTGCATGGTGCACGTTCACGGATGCCACGCTGACGTTTTCCCCGCCGTTGATGAAAAAAGCCGAATTTTCTCTTCTGCCGAACCGCATGACGATGACATTACCGATCCGCGGGAGCTTCATGTTATCCCCTTGAAAAGTAATGACGCCCGAGCGCGATTGTTCGATGCGGACTTTACTGTAGTTCCCCCAGCTTAATTGATCTCCGCTTTGATAGGCAGGCGCTTTCGTCTGTTTGTCGAATTCGTTCAATCCCCATACTTTTTCGGGTTTCCCGCCGAATGTGAACCATACCGCATGATCTTCGACTTTATATTCGGTTCCCTCCGGTATTTGAATATCAAACGATTCATGGTCTGCGCGAGAAACCGTGCCCTGCGCAAACATCGGTTCCTTCCAATCGATGACAAGATTCCAAACAAGCACTTTGGAGCAGTTTTCAATGACGAATGGAATCATCGGACCATGAAAAATAAACTCCGATCCTTGTCCGTCGACCGTTAACCCGCTCCGATCCGCCAAGTGGAAAGCGATTCGCCGCCATCCTTTTTGATCGTGATTCGAGATGAACAGTTGCCTTTCTACCGCCTTGTCAGGCCAAAAATGATAGTTTCCACGCGGAAATACAAGTACGGCGCCTTCAAGTTCCTTGCAGGAATCCAAACCCTTGTTCCGGTTTTGCGCCAAACTGCTCCATTCGGATGATCAATTTTTTACCTCCGAGGAGGTACGCCATTCATATTGAAACCGGTAAGTCCCCGACTCTAATTCCAGCGTAACGCGATTGTCGTGGAGCGCTACGATCCGAACCCCTTCCGCTTCGCCTAGTCGGATGCCGTGCTCCGTCACCCGATCCTGCAAAGCGTTCGGCAATTCCAGCGTAGCCGTCGTATTCGGTGGAATCTTCACTTCCATGTTCATCTCCCCGTTCTCCAGCTTCCATCCGGACACGACCTCGCCGTACATGGATTGGTAAGTCGCTTTGGCGTAATTTAACCCTTCGCCCGGAAGAGGCCGAATCACAATATTTTTGAATCCCGGCTCGGCTTCAACCGTGTCAATTCCAGCCACGTAGCGATAAAACCACTCTCCGATCGCGCCGAATGCATAATGATTGAAGGAGTTCATATCCGCGCTCCAGAACGAACCGTCCGCTTTTCTGCCATCCCAATGTTCCCAGATGGTCGTAGCCCCTTGTTCGACGGAATACAGCCAAGACGGATAGTTGCGGGATAACGCCAACCGATAGGCCAAATCATTTCTGCCGATGTCCGACAGTGTAGGGCAAATATAGGGGGTCCCAAGAAATCCGCTAGTCAGCTTATACGCCGATTCCTCGATGAGCCGAATGAAGCTTTCCTCCACTCTCTTGCGAACCGGACCTTCGACTAAGCCGAATTGAAGCGCTAATACATGCGCTGTTTGCGTCGGGGATGATAGTCTTCCCGTGCGCGTAACGAACTCTCTATTGAAGCAGTCGCGAATGTTCACGAACAGCGCCTCGTACTTTGCCGCTTCCTCTCTTTTTCCTAACGCCCGCGCGGATTTGGCGAGCAAATTCGTCGAATGTGCGTAAAACGCGGTTGCGATAAAGTCTTTCGGCGTCGCGCCCGTAAAGCTCCCCGCAGGAGCATCGAGTGCCAGCCAATCCCCGAACTGAAAACCATCGTTTCGGAGATACTCCTGTTCCCCCGAATTTCTCAAGAACGCAACCCATGCTTTAATGCTGTCGTATTGTTCTTCCAACAATCGCAGATCCCCGTAGCACGCATACATCGTCCATGGACAGATGACCGCCGCATCCCCCCATCCTGCCGCCGAATGCATCTCCCAACCCGGCAGCGTGTCGGGAACCGTATTGGGCACGCCGCCATTCGGCAATTGATCCGCCTTCAAGTCTCTTAACCACTTGGTAAAGAAAACGGCAACATTCATATTATGGGCTGCCGTCCGGATGAAAACCTGAGCGTCGCCCGTGTATCCCAATCTTTCGTCGCGCTGCGGGCAATCCGTCGGTACGTCCAGGAAGTTCCCGCGCTGTCCCCAGACGATGTTGCTTTGCAATTTATTGACCAGCGGATCCGAACATTCGAATGTACCCGTCTCTTCCAAGTCGGAGCTAATGACATGCGCGGTAAAATAATCGGGAATTACGTCACCCGGATATCCGCTCACTTTCGTATAGCGAAAGCCTTGAAACGAAAACCTCGGCTCATAGCGTTCGTTCCCCGTCCCTTTGCATATATAACGGGTCATCTGCTTAGCCGAACGCAAATTATCGACGTATAGATTGCCGTTCGAATCCAATACTTCGGCATGAGCCAGTTCAATAAGCCTACCCGCTTCCCCCGTCACCGAGTAAGACACCCATCCGGTCAGATTCTGGCCGAAATCCAAGATCGTCTCTCCGCTCGGCGACCGCAAGACCCGCTCGGGTTGAAGCTCTTTTACGACTGCCGTCGGTACGTTTTCTTGCGGAAGCAGCATATGGTTGCCGCGTTTCATCGTTTCGACGGGCAGCCAATTTCGATCGTCGTACGCCGGCAGACTCCAGCCGTCCTTCTCGAGCCTGGCGTCATAGCTTTCTCCGTCATAAAGGGAAGCCATGACGATCGGACCGGTCTCCGCTCGCCAGGAACCGTCCGTAACGACGGTTTGCTCACTGCCGTCTTCGTAGGCGAGATGAAGTTCAAGCAGCGCAGCCCGGCGATTGCCGTAAAAATCACGGGGATGGCCCCCGATTCTGCCTTTGTACCAACCGTCCGCAACGGTTATTCCGATCGCATTATCGCCCATACGGATATTCGCCGTCACATCGTAGGTTTGCGTTTGAAGCCGTTTGTGGTAACTTGTCCACCCCGGCGCGAACAGTTGATCGTTCAAGCGATTGCCGTTAAGCTCCAATTCGTACAGTCCGAGAGCGGTCGCATAAATTCGGGCGGAGCGCACGGGGGATTTCGTTTCAAACGTTTTGCGGAAAAGGGGCAAAGCTTCCGCAGCACGATCATGCTTCCCCGGATCGAGCGTGATCCATTGTGCCGTCCACTCGCTGTATTCCAATATCCCCGTCTCGAAGAAGGCGGTCTGCCAGTCGCTTTCCCGGCCTTTGGCGTCCCAAGCACGCACGCGTAAGTGGTAGACTTGACGAGACGCAAGCGGACACCCTTCATACGCGATGTGCACCGATTGATCCGAGTCCACCTCGCCGGTATCCCAGATCGGATTGCGGAATTGCGGATCGTTCTCGGATACTTGAATCCGATACGCGCCTTGTCGGATTCCCCTTCCTGTTCCGATAAGTTTCCAGCTGAACCGTGGGACGCGCACGCCGATGCCGATCGGATTTCTCCTGTATTCGATGCGTAGATCCGTAATGCCGAAATCGATCGTTCCGGGCCTCTGAATATTCTCGATTATGAAGGGATCAGCCTTTAACCGCACCGGCAACGAGTCCTTTCATCATATATTTTTGCGTGAAGAAAAACAGAACGATCAGCGGCAAAGTCGCCATGACGCACAGCGCGAAAATCGGACCGTAATCGATCGATTGGGTATTCGCTTTGAATTGGACGACTTGTGCCATCAGCGTCATTTTCGCGGGATCCTTCAAATAAAGCAGCGGACCGAAAAGATCGTTCCAGATTCCATAAATGTTCAACATGATGAGCGTCCCCGTCGCCGGGAGCAGGAGCGGAAAAATAATCATCCAGAACGCGCGAAGCTTTCCATACCCGTCGATGGCAGCCGATTCTTCGATTTCCCTAGGGACGGATTTCGTAAATCCTGCGTACATGAACGTCGCCATAGGGAGCGCGCCCGCCGCGTACAACAAGATCATGAAGGTGCGCGTATCGATCAGATGCAAGGCAACCCCCATTTTGAAGATTGGAATCATTCCCGTTTGCAGCGGAATCACCATGCCGGAGATGAAGAAATAGAAGAGAAATTGAAAGAACTTGCGCGGAATGCGCGCAATGACATACCCCGCCATGGAAGAGACAATGACCATCAGCGCGATCGATCCGGCACTAATTGCAAACGTATTGAAAAAACCGCGCAAAACGTTCACCTTTTCGATGGCTTTCTCGTAATGGCCCCAATAGAATGAATCTGGCATCGCCAAGGGCTGATACAGTTGATCGGGAGATTTAAAACTCGTCAGTATGAGATAAAAAATCGGATACAAAAACAGCAATGCGATCAATAACAATAAAATCTCCAACGTTAGGCTCGTACGGTCATTCCGCTTGGCGGAGCGCTTGCTCATCACATCTCCACCTCTTTGCGCCGCATGACCCTCAATTGAAGAAGCGTAACGGCCATAATGAAGATCATCAGAACGATCCCGCCTGCGATCGCATAGCCGTACGTATTTTCCCGGAATGCGGCATTATAGATGGCAAGCGTAAGGGTGTAGGAAGCCGAACCGGGACCGCCTCCCGTCATGATATAGGGAATATCGAACATTTTCAGGCCGCCTACGATGGTCAAGAACACGACGATCGTTGTCGCGGGCATGAGCATCGGAAGCGTAACGTGCACAAACCGGTTGACCGCCTTGGCGCCGTCCATTTTCGCGGCTTCATACAAATCCTGGGGAATGGCTTGCAGACCGGCCAAGTAAATCACCGCGCAATACCCAAGCCCTTGCCACTGCGTCAGGGCGATAATGGTCGGGAACACGGATCGCGTATCTCCCAGCCAATCGCGTTCCCAGGGATTCAGGCCCAATTTTTCCAGAAAATGATTAAGCAAGCCGTCGTATTGCAAAATTTGACCCCAAACGATAGAGGTAACCACAAGACTTACGACAACGGGCAAATAAAACGCGACTCTGAGCAAAACCTTCGTACGGAAAGAGCGGTTCAGCAAGATCGCCAGCAGTAAGGACAAGGGGTTCTGAACGACGATGCCGAAGAGGGTGATCAAGATCGTGTTCTTGGCCGCCTGAAGCATTTTGGAATCTTCGAGCAAAAATGCGTAGTTGTCCCAACCTATAAACTTGGCGGGACGAATGGAATCCCATTCCGTAAACGAATAATACACGCTTGATGCGAAAGGGTAATAGACGAACGCGACGAACAACACGGTTGCCGGAAGAATGAACCAAAAACCGGTCCACCACTCCCGGGTACTGGCTTTTAACATGATCTCACCCGTTTACTATTCGACCGGCCGCGCTAAGCGCCGGCCGGTCGAATTGGAATAGTTTTTGATTACTCTGCAGGAAGAATGACCGTTCCTTTGTCTTTCTCCAGCTTTTTCTGGGCTTCCGTCAAATCCTTCGGATCGAACTTGATGCCCGAAGCTACTTTCGTGAACGTTTCCACGAGCGACGTCATAGCGGAAGCGGGCACATAAATTTCATATCCCATGCCGGATTCCGTCTCGTCGACAACCTTCAATAAATCGTTTAACGCGGCGTTCGGATAGTCGAGCTGCATACCCTGAATGGCCGGTACCGTTCCGCTGCCTACGTTAAACGGTCCATACACTTCCGGGCTCGCGATGACGCCGACCAAGTCTTTCGCTTGCTGCAGGTGCTTGGTTTTGGCGTTCACCGAAAGAGATTGGTCAATGCCTAATGACAGCTTGGCGTACCCCTTGTCCGTTCGGAACGGGAAGTAGCCGAGATCGAATGCGGTATGGCCTTTCGTTTGGAAATTCTCCTGCGCGGTGCCGGGCATCCAAGGACCTTGAACGATCATGGCCGCTTTCCCCGAGGTGAACAGCTCCGCGGATTGCGGCCAATCGATGCTAAGCGCCGTCTTGTTCAAGTAGCCCTTCTCAACCATTTCTTGCAGATGCGTCATGACCGCTTGAACTTCCGGACCGTCCAGTCTCTTCTTGCCTTCGTAAAGATCTTTGCCGAAAGTCGGGCTGCTCTCGTTGCCGTAGGGCTGCATCCACAGGTTAAAGGTCATGCTTGCGGTCCAAGCATCCTTAAATCCGGCGGCAACCGGCGTAATGCCCGCCGCTTTGATTTTCGCGAATGCGCTTTCCATCTCCGCCCAGGATTTCGGCACTTCGATCCCGAGGTCGGCAAATATTTTTTTGTTGTACCAAATCCCGCTCGATGCGATGCCCATAGGCAGCGCGTATACCGTATCTTTGGACGAATACGCGCTTTTCGTTCCCGGATTCAGCTTAGCCGCCCACGTCTCGCCTGACAAATCCGCCAAATATCCGACTTCTCCGAACGCAGCGGTTTTACCCTGATGGAAAAAAACGTCCGGCGCCGTATCCGAGGCCAGCTCTGCCTTCAGCTTATCCGCATACGTATCCCCAAGCGTAATATCCCATTGAATGGAGGCTTTCGGATATTTTTCTTTGTAAGCCTTCTCGACGTTTGCCTTGAATTCTTGCATGAAGGGCCGGTCGTCGATGAACCAGGCTCCGATCCGGATCGTAAAGGAATCGTCGGTTCCACCGACCGAGCCGGCAGAGGTTGCGCTTGCTTCGGAAGCGGCCGAGTCCGGGGCTTTCGAAGTTTGGGCATCGTTTGCTTTGTTTGCTCCGCATGCCGAGATCAGCGTGGCCAGCACGAGGGTCAGCGATGCGAGAAGCATTCTTTTTCTTTTCACTAGATTTGACCTCCTGATTGTCGAGTTCGGTTCGGCGTCGCCCGGCGACGGCGCCTCCCTATTCATAAGCTTATACAATCGATCCGCGGATCGACATGTGTCTATTTGTCTTGAACTGTTCTGTATTTGTCTTTAAGCCTTATATTCGCCGGGCGTTTTCCCGGTCATTTTCTTAAACAGCTGGCTGAAATGGGCGGCGTCCTTAAATCCCACCGCATAGGCCACTTCATAGTGCTTCAAGTTGGTCGTTGAAAGCTTCTCCTTGGCGATGCCGATCCGATGCTCCCATAATAAATCCCTAAAATTACGCCCCGTTTCTTTCTTGATGAGCCTGCTTAAATACGAATAATTAACGAAAAGTTTGTCCGCCAGCATTTGCAGCGTGATGTCCTCCATATAGCGGCTTTCAATGAACTTCATGGCGGTATCGATGTAATGAGCAGAAGCGCTTTGTCTGGCAGAACTTACGAGCGTTGCGGTTTTCTTCAGAAACTGTTCCATATAGATCATCAAATCCGAAAGAATCGTAAAGGACAGAACGCTTTTGCGAACGGCGATCGTCTCCTCCGGGCTTGGTTGAATGCCGAAGGAATGCAGGGCTTGGCCCGCCGTCTCCACCATTTCCATACAGGCCTCCTGAATGCGCGTCTTGCTTATTCCTTCCAACATGAACGTTCGATTCAGGTTTTTTAAATAATCGGAGATTGGCGCTTCATCTCCTTTGCGCAACAGCTCGGTCAGTTCGGAACGGTTCATCTCCGATTGCTCCCGCTTCTGTTCCCGCATCGAGAGCAAGGCGGAGTAAGCAACGATCGAATTCCGTCCGATCAGCATCCGGTAATCCAAGCAGCTTTGGGCTTGTTCAAGCCCCTTCCGAAGCGCTGCCGCGGAGGGCAAAAGATCGCTGATGCCGATCGAAACGCTGTAACCGAACGACCCTTGGATCGCATCCAGAATATGCCGGGCAACCTCCATCGCTTCGTGCGCCGATTGTTCCTTCGGAACGGCCGGGGGCATGAACAAAACCAAATAAACGCCGCTTTGCGACAGGGACGACCAGTAAGGATGCGGGTGCAAGGTCATGACGTCGGCGATGAATTCGCGTATCGCAAGGTTCGAAAACGGTTTTCCCGTATCGGCCAGAATACCCGCATTGTCGATTTCGACGGAGAGGAAAACCGCCGATTGATTCATCGTTTCGAGCTCTGCAGGCAGACCGGTCTTTTCCCGGTCCGGCGTCGCGGGGGACAACAGCATCCGGATCCATTCTTCCTGTTGAACCCATTCCGGTCTCCGGCGATTCAACCGATGATCTCTGATCCACTTCACGCGTTCCACGAGCTCGTCTTCGTTGAACGGTTTCGTAATAAAGTCTACGGCGCCTAGCTTGACGGCCTGTTTGGCATATTCGAATTCGCCATGCGCGGTCAGAAAGATCACTTTCACATCGGGGAAGTCTTCGAGAACTTGTCTGGTCAACTCGATGCCATCCATGTAAGGCATTCGAATGTCGGTTATTAACACATCCGGCGCGTCAGCGTTCGTTCTGCTTAACGTTTCGTAGGCTTCCCAACCGTCGGCCGCTTGTCCGACGATCTTGCAGCCAAGACGATTCCAGGCCGGGAGGGAGACGATATAATCTCTGACGGCTTTTTCATCATCTACAATAAATAGCTTCATGGTGCTTGGATCCCCTTTTCCGATAAAAAATCCGTTGACTCGTTTAATATGATCGGCAAAAGCAGCGTTACGATCATCCCTCGTTCGCCTTGCCGCTTCTCCATGCCATAACGATCGCCGAAATGCAGCTTAATCCGGGATTCGATTCCTTTCAAGCCGGATCCCATCCCTTTGGACACGCGGGGATGCGTTTGTGCCGAACCGCCGTTGTCCTCGATCTCGATCGCAAGATTAAACTGGCTCTCATAAGCTCTGATATCGATTCGGCCTATCCCGCGAATATGATCGATTCCGTGAATGAACGCATTTTCGATGATCGGTTGAAGAATAAGCTTCGGAACCTCGAGCCGTTTCAAGTGTTCGGGCAAGTCAATACTGTACTCGAATCGGTCCTCGAAACGATATTGATGGATTTGCATATAGGTTTTCGCGAATTTCATCTCGACGTCCAGAGAAACGAAAGCTTCCCCCGGCGAAATCGAAAAACGGATAATGCTGGACAAGCTTTTCACGACGTAAGGGATCCGTTCGATATTTTCTTTGGATTTGGCCAGAATGCTCACGTATTCCAGGGTGTTGTGCAAAAAATGGGGGTTGAAATAAGTCCTGATCGCAGCCAATTGGGCCTCCTTCTGCTCAATCTCTGCTTTATAGACCTTCTGGATCAATTCCTTCGTTTCCAGAATCATCCGATTAAAGCTATGACAGAGCTGCGCGATCTCATCGTGGGACCCGAAGTTTTCGATTAACTGGTAGTTTTCTTTCTGCGCTTTGCGCATGAGTTTGCTTAATGTAGCCAAGGGGCTGGTGATTTTTCGCAGCACGTAATAGGTAATGACGATGACCGCGATCCAGGACGCAAGCGCGACCGCGACCGAGAAGACGGCCAGCCTTCGGATTCCCGCGCTCGCTTCGGAAACGGGAATGCGGCTTACATATTTAAAGCCCGTCCATTTCGATTCTCTTTCCGTTGTTATCGTGTCTCCCGTCGCCGGCGAGGGAAGGAGCTCGCCGATCGAACGCTGAAGGTCGGAGGATAACACGACATTGCTTGCGCTCGTAATGAAAAAAGAACCCGTGTCGTAGGAGTCGTATAAAGAAGTCACTTTGATCGGATCCAGCAGGACGACCAAATTTCCGAGAACCGTTCCCATTTCCGGATCGACAAGTTGCAAATTGCAGATCAGCCGACGATGATCGACGAAAAACGCCCACTCCGGAACGCCTTGCTTCTCGAACGGCATGATGACGATCGCATCGTAATATTGAATGTCGGAGCCGGCACCAGCATAATATTGTTTACCATGAACGTCGAAGAGATGAATAGAGTCGGCGAGATCGCCAATGTTCTTGCCCATGTCGTCCAGCTCGATTTGCAGCATTTCTTGCACCCTTTCCTCCAACGCCGCTCGTTCGGATGGCGCCAGCGGATACTTGTCCGGCGCCGAAGCGTTGCGAAGGAGAACGTTGACGAACCGATTGTCGCCGATGCCGGCAGCCTCCCTTGCGAATGCTTTAAAAACGCCGTCGATTTTATCCGAGGTCTCGGCCATCGTTTGCTTGAAAGACTGGTCGACATTATTTTCAATAATTCTTTTCGATGTCACGTAGAAGGTTGCGCTTACAATGATTAACGGTACCAGCGTTAAGAGAGAATAGATAAACATCATTTTGTAGTGCAATTTCGATCGAATGAACCGAACGACTCTCACTGGTGAACCTCTCCTTGTCATCGACCGTATTCGAATGCATGTATCCTCTTTATCCTCCCAGAAGGCGGCGGCAACCGTCAATGCGTTGTTTTGCTTTATCCATTCTGTATTTGACAAAGATAAGAGCTCCTTTCCGGTAAGTCCGGTAGGAGCTCCATCGTCATTTTGGGCCTCGTTCTCTTATCGCAGCGAGAAGAGCTTTGCAACTTGGTCGCCCGTCAGCGCCCGGTCATATAATCGCAATTCGTCCATGTCGGCTTGCGCGTAATCGATATTCGAGGCAGATTGATAGCCGAGACGAATGGGATTCGCTACGGTCATCAGTCCTCCTCTTATCTCTCCTCTCATGCCCTCTTCCTCGCCGTCCACGTATACACGCGCATTTTTCCCGTCATAAGTAACGGTGACCTGATGCCATTGATTGGGCTGCAAGGGCCAATCAAATGCCGCAACCGTACTGTACCAGCGCGTTTCCGGCGTACTCATGACGAAATGTCCCGCTCCGCTTGGCAATATCGTCAATCTGAACGCATTGTCCGTATCTCCGCCTTCCTTGCCGATCAAGGAATAATTGAGCTTCGGGAGCCTCGCCATGTTCACCCATAGGGAGATGGTAAATTGATCCTTGCCATCCAATGCGCTGCTATCGATTTCGGCATAATCGTCTACGCCATCCAGCGAGAGCGCGTTGCCTGCGACGCCGCCGGGTATGATCCCCGCTCCGTTCTTCAACTGGGCCGGCGAACCGGATCCGGAAGATTCCACAGACGTATTGCCCGTCTTTTCGTCGAATTTCCATGTCGATACCGGCACGGGTAGTTCCCCCTCCTGGCCGGGCTGAACGAAGCAACGCGATTCCGCTTGCAAAGTGTCGGCGATCTTTTGCTGAATCACCGGATCGAGAACGGCATTTTTCTTATTCTTATTGTCTGGCTTCCCTTTCTTCTGCTTCTCGAGCAGCAGCACCCAATCTTCGTTGTTCGGCTTGGCGGGAATGCACCAGCTAGAAGTTTTTGCCTTGACCGTCTCCGGAATACTGTAGTACACCCCTTGACGCGGGTCGAACCAGTAAGCATTATATATTGCGGTGTTGTCCATCTTCTTCAATGTTCCGGTAGCTGCATCGTCGTTGTAAAAAAAGACGACATAGGTGTTGTTACCGTCCGATGACAGCAGCGATCGGGTAGTGTCCTTAAATGAAGCCCAGGATCCGTCGTTAAATCGAGGAACGAGCGCCCACCATTTCAGCGCGCTATAAAATCTTTTGAAATCGGTCAATTGATCTCCCGTTTTCAAATTCGCGCCGTCAAACCACCAGTAGTACCGGCCAGGCATCTCGGAAGCCGTTCCGAAGTCGTCCGGTTCTCCCTTTTTCGAATAAATATCGTTCCACACGCCCGCTGCCCCATACCCGTACCCGTACATTCCATACTGAAACGCTTTATATGCCGCGCCCAATGCGCCTCTGTTATCGGTCCAAAATTGTTCGTAACCGCTTTCGTACAACACGTCGGGTTTGGATGGAGAAGCATTCCAGAAGGATTTGGCTACCCTCATGCCGGAAAGATTGCCCTGCCACTGAACCGCCCAACCGTCATGATACGGTTTGTCCGCCCAACTGGAGCTCGCAGGCAGCGTCGAATTCGTACTTTCCATATGCGGCATGATCGGGTGTTTGTACGCGTCGTTGTCGGTCAGGCTTTGCCCCACGGCATACCACTTGCCCATCGTTTCATCGTTGTAGTTGCCATACATATTTTTGTCGATTTCTTGCGCGATCGTCCAGATGACCGGATATGCGCCGAAGCGGGCCACCCAATATTTCGCGATTCGTGCCATATACGCTTCCGAATATACCGGATATTGGGCCGGGTCAAGCGCCCATGTCACTTGCGCATTTGCATGAACTAGACCGCTATCGGCGATATATTTGAACTTCCGATCCAGATTGCGGAAGCCTTCCAGATCGTCTGCCGTAAAGCCGTCGCTCAAATTCGCCGTTTTTTCTTCATCCGCTCCGGTATGCGTTCCGCCATGCGGCTGCCAGATCGGCTCCGATTGATATACGGTGAACCCTTGGTCCTTTCGTTTGTCGACCATGTACTTGAACTGCGAAGCGACGCCGGGCGCATTAGACGTGGAGAACCGCTCATGCGGCAGGATCCAATGCGTATCTCCCAAGTAAAAGAACGGCGTTCCGTCCGCATAACTCAAGTGCTTGCCACTGTCGCTCACCTTCAGAAATCCGTGCTTGTAAATATCCAGGTCGCCTTTGTACTTCTGACTCAAAACTTGGCCGGCTTGCTTGTGAAGCCCTGTATCGGACGGATCAGAAGCGGAGACCCGATAGCTCCACATCCCCGGTTTGGTCGGTGCGAACCGGATTTTCCATGTGTTTCCGCCATCCCAATAGCCGGGTCGAGTAATGATCGTTTGACCCGGACCGGAGAACGTCGCCGTAATTTGGACGTCGTTGAACGGATCTGAATACACCTTTGTACTTTTCAATGTAATTTCCGCGACTTTCCACTGCTCGACTTTGACGATGGGAGAAGCATGGTTTGCGGACCCCTCCGGGGCGTTCGATCCGGCCCACAGTCCAAGCACAAGCAAACAAACCATCAATCTGGCTACAAGTCCCCGTTTTCGATACATCGTACGCGTCCTCCTTCATATCCTGCATGATTTCAGATCAATCATTCTTCCCAAGCGTTTCCCTCAGTAGATTGCAAATTCATAGATGACAGGTTGCATGGCTCCGGAAGTAAAATAGAGCCGCGCTTTGCTTCCACTGACTGCAGGAAAAGTAACGGTTCTTGGCGTGCTCGCATCGCCAATCGTCGTTCCCGTGTACGCCGTGGCCCATGAAGAACCGTTCCAGTATTCAATTCTGTAGCCTGTCGTGCGGTTTCCGTATTCCGTGATTATCGCTTTGCTGAAAGTTACAGATTGTCCGAAATCAACCGATAGCCATTGCCCGGAGAACATTTGATTGCCGGCTTGCCAGTTGGTCGCGAGCAACCCGTCAAACGCCTGATAGGCGGATTGACCGGCATCGTACTGTGAAGAACTGCTGTAATTGGATATGGGTTTATTTAGGGCATGATTTCGATTCAGGAGTTCAAACTCGTAGATAATAGGTTGAAAGCCTGTACCGCCCGTAAAAAATAGTCGAGCCTTACTCGCAGTGACGGTTGGAAATGTAACCGTGAGCGGTGAGCCATAATCGCCAATGGTCGTTCCCGTATAAGCCGCAGCCCACCCCGAGCCGTTCCAGTATTGAACCTGGAATCCCGTCGTACGATGGCCATATTCGCTTATCACGGCGGTATTAAAGGTTAAATTGCTGCCGAAATCGACTTGTATCCATTCATTCGCATAATGCCCCGATGTGGCTTGCCAGTTCGAAGCGGAACCATCGAACGCCTTTGCGGCAGTTTGGCTGGCATCGTATTGCGAGGAACTGCTGTAAGTTCGATTAAGCGCCAAATTCTGAGTCAAGAGCTTGTAATACGCAATGGATTGCGGACTAATCGCCATCCCGCTCTTTACGGCAATGGCTTTCAGGACAATGGTCTCGGGGTAAGGCGATGTAACCAGCAAAGGACCGGTGTATACTGGACTTGCCGTCGTCGGCGTCGTTCCGTCGGTTGTGTAATAAATCGTTGCACCAGTAGTGGTTGAAGTAATCGCTACGCCCTGCATGGAGTCGTATGTCCCTCCACCGATGCTCATTGTTGGAGGATTCACCGTATTCGTGATCTTGGTAACCCATAATGTCCAATCTTCCGTAGAAGGTTGGGTGGGAATACTCCATTGCCCTGATGCGTTCGGAGAAAATCCTGGGTTTATCGTCGAATATTTTCCGGTACGCGGATTAAACCAGCTTGCCATATAGGTTTCTGAAGCATTCAAGCCATTCAGCGTACCGCTATAGGTCGTTGTCGTTGAAGGCAAATACGCCACAATCGTTGACCGATCGACGTTTGTTTTGGCAGCCGGTCTTTGCGTTCCCGAGGGAGCCCCGATCCAGGAAATAACGGAAGCATCGGGTTTCAACGACCACCAAATCACAGCCTCGAAGAAGTCTTTCATATAACGCATTTGTTCTCCGGCCGGCTTATCGATGGCATTGTACCAGGGAGTCGGGGCACCTCCCCACACTTGCCAAGTGTCATTGCTGTCCCAAGTTGCTTGCCATAATCCTTCAGCGCCATAGGAGAACCCTGCACTGCCAGCCATATTCGCATTCCAGGCTGTTTCCCTCGTATAAGAAGATGGTATACCGTTAATATTCTCATAATTGGCCTCGGCTTCAATTACAACTTTGTTCGGCGTCGCATTGTAATGATTCAACCAGTAACTTTTGTCCAGTAAAGCGCCATGCCCTCCCTGCAGAAAATCGATATGATACGCATTGTCATTGCGAAATGCAATCGTATTCGTGTAATCATTGTGAAGCGTATTCGCCCGTTTATATACATCTATAGCGTAGGTGTAATCGAGTACGTTTTTCCAACTGGCCGCACTACCTTGACCATACTCCCCTCCGCCTGTCCACACCGTTGGATAAGCACCGTACCTGGCCACAATATACTTGGCCATTCTTTTGTAATCATCTTCGTTGCCGCTGTCCAGCAGCCTTCCCCAGTCGATGCCCAACGCTGCGACCAGTCCATTTTCAACCGCATATTGAATGCGAAGATCGCAGTTTTGCCAGAAACCGGGGTTCAAGTCAGAAGCGAATCCGTTCCAATTCAAAAGAGAATTCGTTGCGCTGTATACCTTAAATTCCCGAATGGAAGGAATACTGCCTCCAGCTGCTCCCGTGATCGAAATCCTGAAGTATCTAGCCGTCGCCGTTACGGGATCGGAGAAGCGATCTCCGGAAACGCCTGCCGATCGGTCTACCAGCGTCGTGTAAGCGACATTATCGGCAGAACCTTCGATTTTGTAACGCCACGTGTCGTTCGCTCCGAATAAAGTGTCGATTTTACCAAGCGTCGTATTGGATTTAAGATCGATGGAAAACCATTGGGGATAAACGTTTGTGGCGGCCTTCCACATCGTCCCTTCTCGATTGTCCAGCGCTTTGCTAGGGTGGGCCACGTAACTATCGTATAGGCTGCTCGACGTAATAAAACTCGATGCATTCGCGTCATACCGATTGTAATTCCAAACATGACCGCCCTCATTGTAGGTCCCGCTCGAACTCACATCGCCCTGCTCGAAAGCAAAAAAGTTCATCTGATAGACCGAATATCCTTGTTTGACCCGTTGATCCACCATTGCCTTATACTGAGATGACCATCTCGAATCATTCGAAGCAGACCATCTTTCCCGAAAAGACAGTCCCATCCAATGGGTGTCCGCCAACCAATAGAAAGGCGTTCCATCGTTAAAGGTCAGGTAGCGATTCGAAGAATCGGATTTTAAGAAGCCATGTTTATAGATGCTC
The DNA here is from genome assembly GCF_042683485.1 of Cohnella sp. GCM10020058. Lineage (NCBI taxonomy): Bacteria > Bacillati > Bacillota > Bacilli > Caryophanales > Paenibacillaceae > Cohnella > Cohnella sp. GCM10020058. The sequence continues at coordinate 28,538 of NZ_JBHUJV010000022.1, read as the reverse complement.
AAAGAGCCCGAATAAGGTTGGCTCACTACAGTTCCGGTTTGTCCGTGTAATCCCGTATCCGTCGGATCTGAAGCCGTAGTCATAAAGGTCCAAGTGCCTGTTACGGTAGGCGCAAAACGAATTTTCCATGTATCTCCCCCATCCCAAAAGCCTGGAATTGTTAAGCTAATGCCGCCGGGTCCGGTAAACGTGGCGCTGATATCTACATCCAAATAAGGGTTGGAGTAGCTTTTCGAGCTATGCAAGGTGATGTCTACCGCTTTCCACAGTTCGGCAGCATAGGCGGCATGCGCTCTCGGAACTGAAATAGACAACTGGCCTGCTACAAGCGAAATAAATACGACCATCGAAGTCATCAACAGCATAATTCGGCTTTTCATTTGCGGATCCCGTCCTCCTCAAGAGTACTTTAGATGAGATGATCTTCTTTTCCGATAATTAAGCGCTTTCAAAAATATCTTAAGGGAACGACCTCATCGTTTACATGTGTGAAATTTGCATTACCTATTCTATATTTTACTCTACAATGCGTACTTGCCATGCCTATTTGCCCTTTACCGTAATAAAGCTGCCCGCTAGGTCATATCATCGACGCTTCGTCTATCGGATATTCCCAAAGCCCAAGTTTACCCTTCGCTGGAATATAGGGCTTCAGCAGACGGAAACCCGCTATTTCCCACGCAAAATAACCTGGGCTGTAATCGCCTAACAGGAAGTCCTCCCCAGTCACAACCTTCCCGACATCCAGAATGGCTGACGTATCATTAGCGTCAATGACTTGATAACAATTTGTAAGCTCGCAAGTTGCAAGTATAACCCCCGTAGGGAGGTTTTGTTCCGTATAGCCATTCTTGGCGAGTAAAGAACGTATGGGTTCATGTTTGCAGGCTTGCTTATCGACTTTCTGGCTTGCATGAATGGCCAACGGTCCGCGATACCGGGTCGTCCAGGATCTTGTTTCATAGAGAGTCTCTCCCTGGACAAGCAGAGTCGCCCATGGTTGAATCATGGATAATATTTTCATTCCTCCACACTCCATTCCTGTTCATAATGAAATACGATTCCCCAAACATCTCGAGACTTTCCATTCCCGCATAAAAAAGACGCAACGGCCAATAACAAGAAATTGATCCCATAAAACACAAAAAAGCCGCGAATGCTGCGGCTTTTTAATGGGACAATGTCTTTGACTTCCGACATCTTCGGCATATTTGCCCGTCAAGTTCGTAGCGCCGCTTGAATTCCGGGTCAGCGCATAGGTGACATTGTACTAATCTATTTTTGTAGACGCGGGCGATCCCAGGATGATCGACAGCACCGGCATCAAGCCGTCCGCCATACGAAGGAAGCCGAGATCGGTTGGGTGAACGCCGTCCACCGTGCATTCGTCGAAGCGGTCGCCAAGCAGCTCGTCGCCATCCTGAAAGTAAATATTCGCATCCCCTTCCTGCCTCAGTCGCTCGACCGTTTCCTTGCCGAACGCCCGGGTATCAAGCCGTCCCTGTAAGGCAGCTTCGTCGAAGGCTTCCCTTGCGTAGCGAATCTTGGACACTACGAGAATAGGCACGTCGGGATGCGCTTCTCGGTACAAGCCGATGAATGTCGGCAGCGTCTCCTGGTAGCGCTCGGGCGTCACATTGGCAACATAATCGAGCACGAGCAGTCCGGGATTGTCGATCTCGGCCAGAATACGCGCCACCTCCGGCTCGCCCTTGCCGTTTCCCGAGAACCCTTCATTAACGAACTCGTACGGGAATCTGCGGCTCAGAACGTTCGTATACGCCATGCCAGGCCGGGAGGCACAGCCGCCCTGTGTAATCGACGTGCCGTATACGATAATTTTGCGGCTATCTTCATACGGCATCGGCGGTTCAATCACAGCCTCCGGAGCAATACCGATCCATATTTCCCGCACGCCCTGATAGAGCGGGAGATTGATTGTCACCTCGCGCGGCAGCGCCGCCAGCCGCTCGAACAGCGGATGGCAAATCTCCGTCGCCGCGGTGCTCATACGCGTCGTCCCGATGTAGGCTTGCGCCCCGAAGCCGCCGATATAGCCGTCGAAGCCCGGAGTATATTACATATTAATGGTAATTGTAAGTGCGTTCGGAATTCTTTCTTGGCATCCGTTCCAACGCATCTCCAGAACGAAGCCGTCCTCTTCTTTCATAGAAGCAACGATTGTGGATTTCCCTGCAATCTTCATATTTTTCCGCAGAATGGTACTCTCGCCGATCTCTTAAAGCGCTAACCTTTCAATTGTCGCTCAAGTGATCTCCCTTAAAGCTCAATTGCCGTATCGTATTGCGTTATAGCGCCCGATGCGGCCAGAACCGCGAAGGACAGCGGCCCCAAGCGAACAGGATGCTTGCTGCCCCATGTTTCGACAACGCCCTGATTTTCGGTTTCCAACAGGTTATATAAAATGACCTTCTCGCTATTCTTGAGCCATACCAGCCCGATATGGCTTCCCTCGACGATGTGCGGGAACGCCCACGAATCTTGACCGATGCGCGCTTGGAGCAGCGATACTTCCGCAGCATCAGGCTTTGACGTCGCTGCAGGATCCCAGGAAACCAGATTGGAAGCCGTAGACTTTAACGCTTCGATAAGCGCTTTATTTTTCAACGCGGCCTTTTGGTCAAAAATCACTTGTTTATAGTGAGACAGTTTCGCTTGCCATTCCGGCGTTATTTCATAATCTCCGAAAAACAAGAGTAACTCCCCGTCATCATCACATTGGTCCGCGCGCAAAGGTTTGACCGGCAAGCCCGCCAACACCGGCAAACTGGTCGGGATGATGGGCTCTGCATAAGCGCCATGCGTCCCGTAAGCGAGATGAACCGGATAACTTCTTTCCCCGTCCGCGCAGTCTTTGTCGAACGCTCGCAACACCGGAAGCGCATCTGCTATCGCTTTCCAATAGCTGTCATCCATCGCCCATGTGCCGCTCATAAAGAGGATGTTCTCGAGCCCGGCTGCAATCGCCAGCTTCGCTTTATAGACCAAATTAAGCGCCTTTAAAGACCGGGGAGGAAAAATCGTCGTCTCGCTAAACGCGAATGGCTTTTCGATAAAGTTCAGGTGGTACGCGATGCCTAGCATTTCTTCGCCTTTTGCGTGCGGATTGGCAAATTTCCCATCATTGAATTGATGTTCCCCTACTCGGAACAGCGTGTTCGGAATCCGCTCCCGAATCGCAGAAATATCGATTCCGTGCCGTTCGTCGCCAAAGTGCATGACCATGATCCCGGGCTGCACGCCTTCAATATCCGTCGCCTTCATGACAGCCGTAATTTTGTCGCATTGAAAGGCAACCCAATCCTTCATTAGAGCCGCGTCCAGTCTGTCGGCAATTTGCATCCTCAAAGTTTCTCTTGTCTCTTGACGACGATAAATCGCATTGAATTCCGCCACGCATGCATCGCAATAGCATCCCTCAATATTCTCATTTAAGTTGCCGACGCGCAGATCGTCGTCAAGAAACACTTCTTTAAAGCCTGCATCGCGGAGCAGCTCGGCCGCTTTCCCGTTGTCTTCGATCAGACAAGTATCGATCGCCCCACAATAATAGGCGTTTTCCCCTCTTTTATCGATCCGATAATGCCAATGCTCGGGAATTTTAAGCTTTGAATCGGGATCGTCCGGGTTAAGCGAATTGCCCGGATGACCGACAGGGATCGTCAGTGCGCCGACTTCAAGCCCGTTTTGTTCCGCATAGGCCTTCGCCTGCTTAAGCGCTTCGAGATCGACCATGTCGCCGGAGAAAAAACCGGCAATCCAAATTTTCTCGATTCCGGCCTTTTTCATATTTGCAACCAATCCATCCCGTGAGGATAATTCCAGCAATGGCTCATGGGCCATGCTATAATGCATCTTCATCTTGGATCACCCTACCCATTTTCGTTTGGCGTTGCGGATCTCTCGATTCCTTATTCTACCTCAATTTATTCCAAAAAAAGCCGCGATAAAAGCGGCTTTAACTGGGACAATTTTATTGAAAGTAATCGAAATAACGGTAACGTCTAGCGGAATGGATGAACACTCTCACAAGGCCCTTGTGCAAGGTTAAGAACTAGATCCCCATAAACTAAAAAAGACTGCCAGGGAGGATCAAAGATCACCCTAACGGTCCTTATAGGTTTGGTAGACATCCGAAAATTGATTCACGCTTAAAGCCTGCAAATATACATCTAATTTTGTCGATACCGCCCCTTTTGAGAAGAAAAGATGCAAATGCGCATTTATTTTCCTTTATCAGCCAGATTTGCGGCTTGTGCTCTGAATTTACCTGCACATTTGCAGTTATTTCATCAAGCGCCGTTGGTCGGCAGAAAATACCTGTACAAATGCAGGTATTTCGTCTCGCATCACATCCGAAAAGCTTCGGCACGCTGAACGCGCACATAACGGGCCATGAATCGTCGCCGACCGATTTTATCCTTGCTGCCCTTCAATGACAATCAGCAGTACCGCGGCAGCCAGCCCTAACCTGCGGTCCAATCGGTTGTCCGTATCGTGCGAGAAGTCCAGCTTCAGTTTTCCGACGAAAGGATTGAAGTCCTGCTTGAACAGCGCAATCGGCACGCCGTCCATCTCGACATGGAACTTTTGCGGAATCAAATTGGTTAAATATCTTCTAAGCAGCGCAAAAATCGCGCTGTCTTCCTTAATGAGCCCGATCTCTCTCTCGCTGGGATCCAATATCGCCCACTCGTCCTTCAGGAGCGTCGACTTCACGCCTTTACGGCGAAAAGAACCTAGATTTTCGCCCGTTGTCGAGTCGACGACGTCATAGCTCGCGGAGAAATCGATAATGCTGCGCGCCTGAATGGAAATGAGCTCCTCTTGCATCGTGTTGTCGGCAAACAGCCGAATATCTTCTTTCAGCTTAAACGCCTTCATCTTCGAAAATAACACCGGTTGTCCGCTGCTATCGAAAATATCTACGCTCGCTCCCACAAGCGACGTAATTTGCTTTCTGACGAGGTATTGCGTATGCATAAATTTAGGATTCATGGTTAGCCTCCATTGACTTGAATTCCATCATAAAATCTTAAAATTCGACAAGGCGATGGAAAACCCTTCCTGAGGGCATGAAAAACGACAGCCGCACTTTTGGGCCGGCTGCCGTCGTTTATTTAACGTATGTTAACTATGTCTTAAAGCATCACGGCGTCACGCGCAGCGAATCCACCAGCATATACGAGCCCGTCTTTTTGACGACCTTGATCGTATGGGAGCCGGCGGTCAACCCGCTTGTGCTGTAGATCGACTGATTGACAAGGCGTGTCGCGTTGTATGTGTTTACCGTCGTCTGCAGGAGGTTGTCGATATAAATGTCGACGTTGCCCTGGTCCGACGCTTTCTCGCCAAGCAGTTCGATCCCCGTCCCGTTAAACGTGTATTGCATGTAATCGTTGTTGACAGCCGTGAAGTGCACGTCGTCGTTGTAATCCCCATAGCCCCGGCCGGCGTTCACCGACCAGGTGCCGGAGTAAGTAATGCCGGAATCCGTATTGTTCAGCTGAATACGGCTGCTGCGGACGTTCAGCTTGTCGAGCAGCATGTACGTGCCTGACTTCTTCACGGCTTTGATCGAATGGGAGCCGCTCGTCAAGCCGCGGATGCTGTAAACGGTCTGCTGCGCGAGCCGCGTCGCGTTGTATGTGCTTACCGTTTGCTTGAAGACGCCGTCGATATAGATGTCGATGTCTCCTTGCGACGAATCCTTCTCGGTAACGAGATCGACCCCCGTACCGTTGAAGGCGTATTGGAAATAATCGTTGTTCGTCATCGTATAGTGGACGTCATCGTTATAATCCCCGAAGCCGCGCGCAGTGCTGGTCGTCCAGGATCCGGAATACGTAAAGCCTGCATCCGTATCGTTCACTTCGATCGGCGCAGCTACGTTAAACGATAGCTTGTCGAGCAGCATATACGTACCGGTCTTTTTCACCGCCTTCAACGTATGGACGCCGTTAGAGAGCCCGGAGACGCTATACACCTTCTGCTGTGTCTGTCGCGTCGCATTGTACGTGTTGACCGTCTGCTTCAGCACGCCGTCGACGTAGATGTCGACATTCCCCTGCGACGCATCCTTTTCGGTATACAGGTCAATGCCGGTGCCGTTAAACTTGAATTCAAAATAGTCTCCGTTCGTCTGCGTATAATGGACGTCGTCCTTGAAATCGCCGAGCCCGCGATTCCAGCTCCGCTGCCAGCTTCCCGTATAGGAGATGCCCGTGTCGTCGTCGTTGACGACATTGGCGCCGCCGTTCGTAACGACTCGCAGCATCCGGGACGCATGCGGTGCGAGACTTACAGCGCTGTAGCTCGTCGCGAACTTGCCGAGATCGGTATGCGTCCACAGGTCGCGGACCGTAGCGGAGCCGTATAGGCCGATGTCGCTCCAGTTCGCCGTCACCGTTGCCGCAGCGCTGCCCAGGTTAAACAGGGCGACGGTGTAGCTGCCGTCTCCGTTGTTCGCGTACCATACCTGCTGGCTTGTCGCGGTCGAGACCGGATGCGCCGGTCGCCCTGCTTGATTGACCGCGATCACTTCGTCATTCGTCAACAGTCCGATGCCGAAGCTATCCAGATTGGTCAAGTCGTTACCCGTATAGAGCTGCGCCGACGACATCGACCACAACGTCATCGCCGTGCGGCGTTCGTCTTGAGTCAGTCCGTCCATTGCCCCGTTGCCGACGTTCAGCGAGTCGAAGTCGTTCCAACCGCCCGGCCTCGCATCGCGCCACCACACTTCCGCATCCGGAAACAGGCGGGCGATGTTGTTCCACTCGGTCAGCTTCACGCCTGGCTGATACGCTTCGACGTCCCAATCGACGCGCCAGCCGTTGGCGTATTGCTTCCAGTAATCGACGTAGTTATGATCAAGCGCCCAAGAGAGCTCGAACCAGATCCCATGCGAAGCAAGCGCGGTTGCCCACGCCTTCACGTCGTCGCGCGCGTCGATCGACGTATCGTTATGGCCGGAGCCCGGCGTCACGCTGTCGAACTTCACGAAGTCGATGCCCCAGGACGCGATCAGATCGGCGACAGAGTTGACGTAGCTTTGAGCGCAAGGATTGGCGAAGTTGATCTTGTATCCGATGTTCCAGTAATCCGCCGTCGTAAGCGGCAATACGGCGATATCCTGCATGTGGCAGGAAGTCGTGCCGTAAATCGGCAGGTTGGCATTGTACGCGTCCTTCGACAGTCCCGGAATCAGATAGATCCCGATTTTTTGCCCGTTGTTGTGCACGTAGTCGATGACGTCCTGGAAGCCGTTCGGGTATAGCGTCGTGCTCGGGATCGGCCGGCCGTACCCGTCCATGCTTCCGTTCCAGCCCGCGTCGATGTTGATATATTCGTAGCCGTGCGACTGCAGCGTGGCGTGCATGGCATCCGACTGCGCCTTGATTTGGGCTGCCGTGATAAAAGGAGTGCTGCCCGAATACACCTGCATGCTGTAGCTGCTCCAGCCCATGTAGGGCTTCTGACCGAGTCCGTTGATGGCCGCGCTGGCGACTTGCGCTTGCGGAATCGCGATTCCCGCTTGTGCCGCGAGAATAACAAAGCTCAACAAGAGAAAGCGAAGCTTAATAAAAGGTTTGAACATTACGATCATCATCTCCCATTGTTTTGGATCGTGAAGCCACGAACAGACCGCTGAAGGGTGCGTTGACTTCCCTGCGGCCGCTTTGCAGCTACATACCGTGTTCTCCGCCGCATCCCCCCTTTTCCGGGCAGACTCGCTCTTGAAAGTAGCTAAGGTGCTATACAATGAATGATAGCGCTTTCACAATGAGCTAGATCCATTATCTATGGCTACCGGCCATAAAAATAGGTACAATTGCGTCGTTCGGCGTACCGATGTGCCGATATCGGCACTTTCAAGTACAGATAAACTAAAGAAATCGTGTTCATTTTAAAGAATCATCATGAAAATACCACAAAAAACCACGTTCGGATGAACGCGGTTTGCGGTCGTTATTCGGCGAAAACTTCCAATGAAGTCTTTCACGCGAATGATATTCGCAGCTCGCCCACTGCTATTCGAGAGCCACGGCCATAGCATTATTCTCTACCGCTGCGATCAGAATGGCAGTATCCACAACGCGAGAAGCATACCCCCATTCGTTGTCGTACCAAACAAGCAGCTTCAATTCATTTTCATGCGTCTGCAAGCTCAATCCGTCGACGATCGCCGAATGCGCGTTGCCAATGTAATCGGCGGACACGAGCGGGAGATCGTTGTACGCAATGATGCCGCGATGATTGCCTTCCGCTGCGCGAACGAAAATATCACGTATTTCCGATGGTTCTGCTTTTGTCCGCAACTGAAGCACGACGTCCAGCAACGATACGTCTTGCACGGGAACGCGAATGGATATGCCGTGGATCCGGTCGGCAAGATGCGGCAAAATTTTTCTTAATGCCTTGCCGACGCCTGTACTTGTAGGAATGATCGAACTCGTACAAGAACGCGCCCGACGCAAATCCTTGTGCGGATTATCCAGGTGATTCTGGTCGTTCGTATACGCATGCACCGTGGACATCCAACCTTTTTCGATGCCGAAGGCTTGATCGAGCACATGCAAGACCGGCGCCAGACAGTTTGTCGTGCAAGACGCAGCCGACAAGACGCGATGCCGTTCGGGATCATAATTGCGTTCATTGACGCCCATTAGCAAAGTGAAGTCCGCTTGGTCTGCCGGCGCCGTCAACAGGACTCGTTTGGCGCCGGCAGTCAGATGTTTGGACGCATCGGCGCGGTTATTAAAGCGTCCTGTCGCATCAATGGCCAGACTTACGCCCAACGCTTGCCATGGTAGTTTTTCCGGATCCTTTTCGCACAAGATCGCGATCTTCCGGCCATTGATCGACAGTTCGCCATCTCCAATGAGGATGTCGGCATCCCACGTGCCGTGTACGGTATCATACTTTAACAAATGTGCCAAGGCTTCTAAAGTACCGGTGGAATTGATCGCAACAAGCTCCACATTCCTGGGAGATTGCTCTATCAACCTTCGAAGAACAAGTCTGCCGATTCTGCCTGTTCCGCTAAGTCCAATCCTCATTTCACAACCCCCTTCATATATAATGCATCATAAATATAACATATATTTTATATATGACTCATTAAATTATTTAATATGACTCATAAATTAAAGTAACGAGGTTACGACCCTCACCTCCGGATAGTGGCTATTCGGTCCCTTCAACAAGCGCCCCCCTTGGTTTTTGAGATACAGATCGAAGAAATCGAGCATATAGGCATTGATAGTGGCATTCGCTCGTACGGAGTCGATCTTTCCTGTAACGCCCAGCCATTTGAATACAGGAGAAATGAACGCTACGTCGGTAAAATTCAAATGCTCCGTTTTATCGATGTAAAGGAATTGTCCCCCTGCAGCAACCGTATCGCGCATTCGCTCAAGCTCCAGCTTTTTGTCTGCCGTTACTTGGTCCATCCACGCTCGCGAGTTGCCCATGCGTTTTAGCTCTGCGTCCGTATAGACGTGATTATCCATCGCCATCTTTAGTCTTTCGAATTCGCTTTCCGAGTTCATGAACAAAAACGGCTTTTGCAGCCCCTCCCTGTCGCGCAGTCGATACAACGCTCCGTCCAAGTCTACGCCAACCGCGATTCGCGGATCGTAAGATGCGTCAAAGGCCGTCGCGCCGCCGATTGAATGACCGAACGTCCCGACATGACCGAGATCGATTCTCCCTTTTAGGAGACTGGGAATCTGACCCGATTGGATGCGTTCAAATTGATCTAGCACAAATGTCACGTCGTCGGTTAACACTTTTCCCAGCTGATCGCGATTGCCGCTTTCCGTTCGATAATCATGATTGGACGAGAATAAGCCGTTTGTCGTGCTCGTCGTGATTCGGCCGTCCGGGAACTGGGTCGCGAATGTGTTGTAGGTGTGGTCGATCACTGCCACGATATAGCCGTGACTCGCGAGATTTTCGGCTTGCGTCGTATGGAGGAACCGGGAAGAGCCGAAGCCTGGATTCCCAAGGATCAGAGGGTATATAGGCTGTGCAGTAGAGACTTCGGCCCCCGAATAAGCATGACTGGATACGTACTTCAAGTGTTGCAAAGTAAATCCGGGGAGACCATAGTTCGAGGCCATATAACTTAAAGTCCGGGTATCCGGAATAAAGGGAGCTTGCTTGCCGTTGCCGACTTGAGCGGGATACCATACCTGAACCATCAACTCTCTCTTACGATCGCCGGCTTTGTCGTAAATCTCGTCTCTGCTTGTATCCACGAGATGAAACGCATGCGTTCCTACCATATACTCGCCTGTCGGCTCTGGCAGCTTAAATACTGGGAAGGCGTATAAAAGAACAGTTGTGATGACCAGCATGATCGCTGCAGCAATACTAGCGGAACCCGATATGAATCGCGGGATGTTTTTTGAGCGGCTTTTTTTAAAATAGCGATAACCTGAAATGACCAAATAAATGACTGTTAAGCAGTAGGGAAAGATCAGCTGGACTCTGTAGCCTTCTACTGTCAATTGAATGACCATGAAAAGCGCTGCGACGCCGCTTGCAACGAATACCGGAACTTTGCGCTGGCCCTTTTTTAATCGGACCGATAATGCGAACGTGCCAATGTTTGATAAAAAAAGCAACCATTCAAACAGCCTCATCCCGATTCTCCTTTTACACCATTTGTGATTTCGTTTGACCCAATCTTATCCGGCGAGGCGAGCCCGAGCTATCGATTTTCCTTACATGTACCTTGCAATTTTGTAAGGCGATCCAAGTTGTTTGCAAAATAAGCCGGCCCGCAAGAAATAAGCTCTAGCTTAGCAGTCAAAGAAAATAAGAAAACCGTCAGGGAAGATCGCCCTGACGGTCCTTTTAGTTTTGGCGGAATTCTGAAACTTGAGTCGCGCGGAACGCCTGCAGCCGGCTCATCCGCCCGTTTCGATGGGGGGCGAACATTCGTTCAGACAGGCCTGGCGTCTCGCCGCCAATGTCGTTCTGCCGCCGGCTGCGTCGTTCTACCGCCCTCAGCGTCATTCTGCCGCCGCAATTCCTGTATATATACATCTTTTTTATTCCGATATATACCATTTTTAGTAAAAAGATGCGAATATACATCTTTTTTATCCTATCTGTCCGATTTCCGGTTTGCGTTTTGAATTTACCTGCACATTTGCAGGTATTTCATCAAGTGTCGTTGATCGGCTGAAAATACCTGTACAAATGCAGGTTTTTGATCCGCAAACATCGAAAAGCTCCCGCTTGCCGAAAATGCGCTGCTTTAATTTATGCTATTAATTAAATGTCGGACACGCGAATTACACCGAATCGAAGCTAAGCAGCAAACTGAACGCGGATGGATCCCCGCCTCGCGCTGCACCCTCTTCTTCCTTTTATAGTTGCGGAGCAGACCGCATCCGGCGATGAAGCTCCTTCACTTGCGCTGCCAATTCCGGAACCGGTCCTTCGACTTCCGTCTCCCGAATGACGTCCTGGATCCGTAAAGTGCGTACCTTAGGCGCAGGAACCCCCCATTCGTCAAGCCAATCGGCCAGCTGCGCGGAGGAGCTCGCATATACGATGCGGCCCAGTTCGACCCAGCCATGGGCTGCTGCGCACATCGGGCAATGCTCGCCGGACGTATACACGGTCGCTTCCCGCCGCTGCTCGGGCGTCAGATGATTAGCCGCCCAGCGGGCAATCGCGAATTCCGGATGCTGCGTATGGTCTCCGCCCGCCACACGATTGCGGTCCTCCATCAGCATGTTGCCGTTACCCGCTACGAGGATGGAGCCGAAAGGCTCGTCGCCGTCATCCAACGCGTCCTCCGCCAGCTTGACGCAACGTCGCAGATGCATCAGATCGATCTCATTAATCATGATTGTTCCTCCCTGTTGTTTCTTATGCCACCATGGTAGCACGAAGAGGTTCATATGCAAAATATTGTGGCCCTTCGCAACGTCTCCTATCGAAGGCAGCCCGGAACTTTATCGATCTTTACCAATTGGAGACGTAGATGCTCCCTTCCCCCGGGCAAAGCACAAAGAGCCGCGCACGAGTTCCGTGCTGACGGCTCTCTTTGTTTCAAGGGTTTAAAGCACGCATTCTACACTCATAGCTGAAACAGGATCGTTGGATTTGTTGCAAGGTTAACTACGCTGTCCTTGCTTGTTCCTCCATAGGTTACATGAAACGTATAAGTACCCGACAGCAGCTCCTTGTTAATCTCCCCATTGTCCGTCGTTCCGAAGGGCCGCCAGCTTCCTGCATAATAGCTTACGATGCCGCCGCCTTGCGGATTCCCTTGGCTGTCCTTCAGCTGCACCTTCACGTTAATCGTCTGGAACACAATCACAGGATCGGTCCCGATATTTTGCGCCTTTTCGTTGTGCGTCCCTTCGTAATTCATGTCAAAGGTATAGGAGCCGGGCAACAGCTCCTTACTGATCTCGCCGCTGCTTGTCGTTCCAATCGTCCTCCAGCTCCCTGCATAATAACTCGCGCTGCCGACATCCAGCGGATTTCCTTGACTATCCTTCAACTGCAGCCTGGTTTTAACGGTCTGGAACACAATGACGGCGTCGGTTTCCGTATTCTGCACCTTCTCCTTTTGCGTTCCTTCATAAGTCATGCTAAACGTATAGGAGCCAGGCAACAGCTCCTTGCTGATCTCCCCGCCGCTTGTCGCTCCGATCGCCCGCCAGCTCCCCGAATAATAGCTCGCGCTGCCGACATCCAGCGGATTTCCTTGGCTATCCTTCAACTGCAGCTTGACTTTGACCGTCTGAAATCCGACCACGGCATCGGTCCCCGTATGCTGCACCTTCTCCTTAATCGTGCCTTCGTATTTCATCGAGAAGGTGTAGCTTTTATCGGGCAATGCTTTACTGACGGATCCGGTGGCATCCGTTGTGCCAAAATCCTTCCATCCTCCGTCGTAGTAGCTGACGATCCCGCCGCTGAGCGGATTTCCGCTGCTGTCTTTGAGTTGAACCTTAACCGTTGTCGTCGTCAGCGTAAAACCGACCATTTGCGTAGTCTCGACATTCCCTGCTTGATCCGTCGATTTAAAACGCACGCTAACCTGACCTTGCTTATCAAACGTGAGCGGCGCCGTATACAGCTGCCATGTCGTCCCGTTATCCAGGCTGTACTCGGTTTTGGCTACACCCGATGCGTCGTCGGCGCCATTCAAGTTAACCGTGACTGGACTTGCATACGTCCCGTTCGGTCCATCCGGCTGCAAAGGCGATAAACTCGCTGTCGTGACCGGCGCTATTTTGTCGTTATTAAAGGCAGGATCGGGCGACTCGGATTTGACCAAGCCAACCCAGTCCAAATTCATCGACCCCACGACGTCCCACATTTTGAGTTCGACAGGTCCCGCGGGCAGATCCGTTCCGGAATGGATCGTCAGCGCTCGCCAGTATTCCGGCAGCGTCCCCCAGTCCGTCGTCGTCGGCGCTTCCGCAGAATAAAATTGAGCGCCCAGCTTGATCAATCGCGTCGTAAGGCCGCTGGTAACGTCCCAACCGCCCACGTATTTCATCACGATATCGTATTTGCCGGCTTCGGGAACGTTCAGCGCCCACGATATGCTCTGACCGGGATTGGTCCATCCGGTGACGCCTTTCCCCCCTGATAAAAAGGGACGCGTGTTGTAGACGGAAAACGCGCCGCCGTCTGAATCGCTGAAGCTTTCGGCTTCCGCAAAAACATCCAGATCGCTCTTCACGGTATCGTAATCGGCCGTAGCGTCGGCGGCCGTTTTGGCTCCCGACCCGGCGCTGCGCAGCTTGAGCGTGCCGCCTTGGTTAGGCACGATAATCTTGGCATTCGCGCCTAAGAACATGACCGGCTGCACGCCGCCGATCGACTCGAAGGTAAGGCCGCTAGGCGCTTCAAGCACTTCGTACAGGCCGGCCGTATTGGTCAATGCGCCCCATGCCGCAACGCCCCCTTTTCCGTTGCCGTAGGCCGACAACGTTACCGACGATGCCGTACCGTTAATCTCGACCGGCAAAGCTACGTTGGCCACGGGAGCCGGTGCCGGGACATTGCTCAGTCGAAGCTGATGCTGCCCGGGCTCAACGTTTAACGTTAATTGGTTAGCGGACGTAACCCAATGGACGCCGCGCGCATAAACGGCTGCCGTCACGCTGCCGCCTTGCGGAATGCTGCGGTAGGATTCATCAAGCATCGTTGTGACGCCGGACTTTTGCAGGCTCACTTGCGTTGCCTGCGTACCGGTGATGGACAGCTCGTCGACCGACAGCGCGATCGTCGCCGGCTGCGTGCTGCTGATCAGCGTTGCTCCGTTCTTGATCAGCTGGGTCCCGCCAACCAACAGAATGGAATCTCCTTTTACGGTAGCCGCAATGCCATCGAACTGAATGCTGCCGGTATTGACGACACCGCTTTGCGCCTTGCGAACATAAACGTCCGTCCCGTCGTTAAAATGCAGCTTCCGGTACGTGCCGAATTCCTCGCTTGCGATATTCTCCGGCACGGCATCCACGCTGTAAGGTACATACGTGGAGACGATCGTCGCGTAATCCGTTTTTGGCGTCTTAAACCCGGCATGAAGCCGCGTGTTATTCGCAAATGCACCTTGCGGAGGCAACTCTTCGCCGTTAAAGCCGAGATACTTATCCGTGATCGATGCCGTCAGATTCGGATAGTACAATCTCACTTTCATCGCAGCCTTGTTTTTGACGATCGTCGCGCCGCTCTGGTCTGCGTCCAGCGTCATCTGCTTATCGGCGTGCAGCCAGTATTCGAAGCTCGAACTGCCCGGCTCCCGGGCCTTCAAGTTATCGATGACCACGAATGCGCCCGGCTTCACGTAAATGATGCTGCGCTGTGCCTGGTCCAGGCCGATATGGTTCGGATCGATGTTGTAGGCCGTCGTGGCGTCGCCTACCGCAGCGTCGAAATCCTTGTTGGTCGCGAAGCCCGTGATTTGACCCGAGGCTTTCATATCCCAAGCCTTTTGTCCTTTTTTACCGTCGTACGTAATCGCATTTTTGGCGAAGGTTTGCTTGGCGTAATTTTGATAATGCGGATAATCGAAGTTGTCATAAAACCCGCCGTCTAATGCAAGCTCCTCGCCAAACGCGTTGATAATAATCGCGTTCTGATCGGCGTGGCTATGATTATAGCTGCCAAAGGGACTGGATTTGAAATAGAGCGATATTCGCTTGGGATCGTATAGGCTGGAATGCATGGCCACCAAACCGATCGTATCGAAGTATTTGGCCGTCGGCATCTCTACGGGCGGGCGCGGTGTCAAGCTGCCGTCGGCATACAGGTAGCTGAAAAAGTCCTCGCTATTGTAGGGGCTCTTCTGCGCATACCACTGCATGACCGGATTTTGGAGCATCTGTGCGTTTCGCATCACGCTTTCAGAAAAGAAGCTCGTTGCGATGTTGTTGATATCGTCGCCGAATTCGCCGTTTTTCTGGCCGACCGGCAACATGTATAGAGGAAACCATGACTCATTGCGCGAAAATGCCTTTTGATACGTATTAAAATTAGTCGCCGCATAGAGTACGTCCATGAAAGCCTTGTTGCTGAGGGTAGACCATTGCCAATAGCCGATGCCGTTGCCCCAGGCACCGTCTTCCCCGCCCCATGGCGGCAGCAGATTAATGTAAGTAGGAACGATCTTGTTGAACCATTCCTGCGCTTTCGCCGAAACGACGGTGCCGCCAATGTTGACGTCGTCATGCAAAAGAGCCGTCGCGATAATACCCAGGTAACCGTACACGGTCCAGCCATGCGAATCATAGGGCTTTGAAGAGATCGGCAAAGCATCGTACAGCACATCGTCGGCAATCGTCTGGGATCTGTCCATGATCATCGTTAGAGCCGTTACTTTCTCCTGCGCGCTGAGGCGGTCGTAGATCCAGTCGTAGGCGATGGCGCTTTTTAATGCGATTTCCCGATGCGCCTGGTCGTTGGCCGTATAGGTAGTCGATCCTGTCGTCGTTCTCCAAGTCGCGAGATTCAGCAGCCTCGCCTTCGCATAGTCCCCGTAAGCCGTGTTGCCGGTGATTAAATAAACGAAGGCGGCATCCATCATTTTGCCCGTTGCCGCTCCCGTTTCAGAACGTACCGTTAATATATCGGTCGACGTCGGTTCAGCCGGCAAGGTCGTGTCGTTCAAATTGACCTTCGAGAAGATTTTATCGTAGGTCGCCTTGCCGTCGCCGTCCTTCCGGGCGCGGAATGCGCTCAGATCGGACGCGCTCGTCAGGATGCGCGGATGAGAAGTCGACACGGCATTTAACAGCTGCGATACGGGGGGCACCGGGAACGGTACGGCATCCGCATCGATACGGAATTTGCGAGTATCGCTCCAATTCGACCAGCCTGCCGTTTTATGAAACCTTACTCTCCAGAAGTACGACTGACCTGCAACGAAGGGTTGCGGGAAATTGTAGAAGTTGGTAGGGATATCGTTCTTCTGATAGACGATGTTGCTAAAGGCGTTGTCGCTTGCCACTTGCAGCTCGTATACATCCCCGCCTGCGATGAATGGCCAGCCGAAATCCGGCGGATTCTGGGTCGTTACCAAGTTATCGACCGGTTGAAAATGCCTTGTTTCGGATGGCTCGAGTCCGGTTGGCCATAAAATCGTCCCTGGCGTTGGCGTCGCTGTTGGCGTCGCTGTCGGCGTGGCTGTTGGCGTGGCTGTTGGCGTCGCTGTTGGCGTCGCTGTCGGCGTCGGTGCCGGAGGGGCATCGGCTGCCGTCAATGATGCCTGATCGAAATATACGTCGGCTTGCCCGGCGCCAGGCGTAGACAATTCCACCTGCACCGCGGTCGTCCCGGCAGGCGGCACAGCCGATACAGTCAACGTTTCCCAGCTGCCGACGGCCGATGATTGCGCTTCCATATCGGATTGGCCTGAAGCCCCCACAAAGTGCAAGGTCAGAATTCCTTTGCCCGACAGCACATTGGTTTTTACGGCTGCCGTATACATTTTGTTGGAGACGACAGGAAGCGTCGGACTTTTAACGCTGTAAGCGTCCGTTGCCGAGTTATCGGCGATGTGCAGCGATCTGTTGCCGTGAGCCAAATAGACAGCGGCGGCGACCGAAGCGATGCTGGATGACAGCCCGTGATCGACCGCCGTCCATTCCGTTGGCCTTGAACCCGACGTGGCTTCGAAGCTCGGATTGAGGAGCAGCTCGGTTGTCTTATACGATGCGTCGTCCACATAAGCAGTACCGGTGACGGAGAAGCTCGGAACGACGAGAACCAGCTGTACCGTCACGGTATTGGCTGGAGGCGTATCGCTAACCTCCAACGTCTGCCAGTCCGCGGCGGGCAATTTGGTGGCAACCTTTTGCGCGAAAAAAGCATTGTTCGCGTCGAAATAACGGACGAGCATGGAAACGCCGCCCTCCAACACCTTCACTTTGGCGCTGGCCTGGTAGGAGGTTCCCGGGGAATACGGCATCCTTTGACTTACGACTCCCGCTCCTGCCGTCGTGGAAGTGTCCGTAAGCTTCACGCTGCGCGTCCCTTCCGCAACCTGGTCGGTAGCGGACGCTACGGTTATGCCGGTTGCATTTTCGAAGATCGTCCAGCTGGAAGGCATGCTGCCGGACACCTGCTCGAACCCGGGATTGGGGACCAGCTCGGGTCCCATCACCGGGTTCGTTCCGGCAGCGCTTGCGAATTGAAAAGTAAACAAGTTCAAAATCATGCTCATTCCCAGTACGAATACAACAAACGTAGAAGTTTTGCGTTGCCAATTAAGATGAACCAAATTGATTCGCCTCCTACTTTTTTGGAATTCCCTTTCAATACGAATGCCACCTCACTATGAATGCGCTCTCCATTCACCCCCTTTATCGCGCTATTGAATAAAACAAACCGCCGCTAGACGAATCGACTGACGGCGGTTTATTTATTTGCTTACAATCTGTTTTCAGTTCGCTTCTTTATTTTTGGCTTCAATGAATGCATCCATTTGCTTTTGCATCTCTACCCGAACCTTCTCCATTCCTGCTTGCTTCAGCTTTTCCATCACCTCGGGAAGTCCTTTAGCCGGTTCGACCAACCCGAAATAGATAGGCAGCAAATACGTTTGTTGAACATTTTTAAGTGCGGCTAGCTCATTTTTGATATTGGTATCGTCAAGCGCAAACGTTTCAAACGGACTGTGGATGATATTTTCCGCTTTCCATTTGTCGTAAACTTCCGTAATTTTATCGCCGGCTACGCCTTCCAGCTGGCGGGCGAGCGGCGTTTTCCAGCCCCAAGGACAAGCGCCTTCGGGCGGATAGCCGGTAGATGCCGGCAAACTTTTGTATTTGTTATCGCCAACCGGTTCCCAATGCTTTCCTTTGATGCCGTAGTTGGTTAAATCGAACAGCTCTTGGTCATAGCGGAGAAGATCAATCGCCATCAATGCCCGCTCCGGGTTTTTAGAGGTCGCGTGAATGCCAATCCCGTTGCTGATCAGCGCGCTTTGGAACCTATGTACCGTAGGATTAACGTCGATCAGCTCGGGCTTCCACTCCGGATGCGTTCTCAGAATGCTATCCATCGATGCAGCCATCGTCGTTACGTTATGCATATCGGCGGCCGTCTTGCCTTCTTTGAATGCCGCGCGCCAATCCGTCTTGGACACGATCGCATCCTTCGACCATACACCTTGTTGCGCCATATCGTAAAACATGTTTAATTTCTCTAACGTTTTCGGGTTTTCGAGATAATTGGTAAGCGTGGGATGTTCACTGTTCATATCATAGACCAATGGAACGCTTCCATTGACAAAGCGCATTTCCATATCGCTGAAGAAAATGGGAAGCCCCGTACCGCTTAAATTGGTGCCCGGCCCGCTGAATGCGGTCATGCCCTTCTCGTTCTTGGCGATCGTAGTCAAGTAGTTGGCCAAATCGCTTTGCGATTTCACTTCCGGCAAATTGTATTTCTCTCTCAAGTCGCCTCGGATCAAGGCTACCGTCTCGCCGACCACAAAAGAATCATGGGGTACCATGTAAATGTTGCCGTTCACTTTCGCTTGGTCCCAACCGATCGGATTTTCCTTTTCCCACGTGTTTGGCGCATATTTTTTCAGCATATCTTCCGTTAATGCCAGAAACCCGTCTTTACTGGCCGTTTGGTTATAGAACGCCCAGTCGGCAGTATAAATCATGTCGAAATCTTCATTAGCGGCAAACAATAAAGGATATTTCTCGCCGTATTCGTTCCAGTCGAGAAACCGGACCTCTAATTCGGCGTTGATTTTTTTCTTCAGAATTTTATTGACCTCTGCATATACTTCATCCATATCTGCCGGCTTGGCACCAAGCAACACCAATTTGAGCTTGACCGGTTCTGAAGTGTCTATTGCCGTTTCAGTCGCCGCCGTCGTTGCCGTTGTCGCAGATGTCGTCGCCGCGCTCTCGGACGGCTTGGATGTCGTCGAGGCGGTCGGAGATGCCGTACCCGAATTGTTTCCGCTGCATGCGCTTGCCAACATACTCAGCAGCAGGAGCGGCACAACTCCCATCCAAGCTCTGCTTTTCATACGCTTCATGATCTTCCTTCCTTCCATGCGCGCTTCCCCCCTAATATAATGGTCATGCTATGATAAACCGGCGTTTCCGGAATTACCCTTTGACTGCGCCAATCGTAAGTCCCTTGACGAAATAACGTTGAATGAATGGATATAAGAACACAATCGGCCCGGTTACGACCACGGTCAAAGCCATTTTAAGACTTTCGCCCGGTAAATCCGGTACGCTGATTCCGCTTTTCTCCGTAACGATCTTGAGAGAGTCCACATTGCCGATCACTTTGTATAAATAGTACTGCAAGGAATAGAGGTTCGGATTGCTAATGAATAGAAGAGAGTTAAACCAATCGTTCCAATATCCGAGCGCCACAAACAATCCAATCGTGGCGAGCGCGGGCTTGCATAGCGGCAGAATAAGCCGGATAAAAATCGTAAAGTCGCCTGCACCGTCGATTTTAGCCGATTCCGTGATCGCCGCAGGGATGCTCCGCATAAAGCTTTTCATAACCAAAATATTAAACACGCTAATAAGCGGAAGCACGAGCAGCAGCCAATAGGTATTGTTTAATTTCAAATAGTTGACGACTAAGATATACATGGGAACAAGTCCCCCGCTGAACAAGGTCGTAAAATAAAAGTAGAATGAGAAGATATTTCTCCACTTAAAGTCCGAACGTTGAAGCACATAGCTGCTCATGGAAATCAGAAACAGCGATGCACAGGTACCGATAACGGTCAAGGATGCGGTCACGCCATAGGCGCGAATAATCTGCTCGGGAATCTTAAAGATCAACTGGTATGCCTCGAGGGAAAAGCTTGAAGGAAAAAGTTTATATCCATCCAGGATGATTGCTTTCTCCTCCGTGATGGAACCGCTGAGTATAAGCAGGAAGGGGATGATACAAACCAGCGCTACGAACGATACGCAGCCATAGCCCAGTACGTTCATGATGAACTGGTCTGTATGGATCTTTGGGGCGCGCGTCTTCCCGGAGTCCGCGACGCCCGTCGCGATTTTCGTTTGGTGTCTAATTGCCGATTTCATCGAAGATTTAAGCTCCTTTCCGTCTAAAACAAAGCCGAATCTTTATCCGCTTTACGCACGATTCCATTAATCAGCATGATCGTGACGAAGCACAGGATGGATTGAATGAATCCGATGGCCGCCGACATGCCGATTTCGTTGCTTTGCACTAATGAGCGGTAAACGTAAGTATCGATGACGTCCGTGTTAGCGAATAGCAAGCTGTTGTTTCCGATTAAATTGTAGAAGAGTCCGAAATCGCCCCGGAAAATATGACCGACCGACAATAGCGTCAGAATGATCATCGTCGGCTTCAAACAAGGAACGGTAATATGCCAGACTTTCTGAAAAACGTTGGCTCCATCGGTCTCGGCCGCCTCATACATTTCCTGATCGATGCCCATGATGGCTGCCAGATAAAAAACGACGCCATAACCGACTGATTTCCAAGCGGAGAAGAATACGAGCAAGTATGGCCAAATACCGGTCGTGCTGTAGAAACTGACTGGTTCCATACCGAATGTACGCAATAAGGTATTGACCGTGCCATGTTCATAATTCAACAAGTTGTAGGAGATCGTTCCTACCACGACCCAGGAAAAGAAGTAGGGCAAGAACATGACGGATTGGCTGATCTTTTTAAACCATCTGCCTTTAATCTCCGATATCAGGATGGCAAGTCCCACCTGCAAGACAAGATTGATCAGGATGAAGACTGCATTATACAGCACGGTATTGCGAGTCACCCTCCAGGCATCCCCTGAGATAAAGAAAAATCGAAAGTTGTCGAAGCCGCTCCAGTCGCTGCCTAGAATCCCCTTGCCGTACGTATAATGTTTGAATGCCAATACCAACCCCAGCATTGGAACATAACTGAATAACGCCACGAACAGAACGGAAGGGATAAGCATAAGCAGCATGGTTCTGTAACTGAACAAATCGCGAATGAACGGTGTTTTCATTATTTTTCTCCTCCTGTCTTTGATCACCGCTCTATATCCGTTATTCTAATGGAACCGTTATCATTTGGGTCCCCATCAATCTTTCGACTTTATGTCTAAAATTAAGATTCCGTTTGGAAGCCGCAGCAATCGTACTATAATGAAGCTAATAGGAATGCGTATCGGGGGGAACATCGTGAAGCTCTTGCTCGTGGAGGACGAACATTTGATTCGCAAAGGGATCCTGGTGAAGACCGACTGGCAGCAATACGGGATTGAGGAAGTCAAGCATGCGGAAAATGGCCGCGATGCCGTTCAGATCGCCGAGCAGTTCCGGCCCGACATCCTGCTTACCGATATCCGAATGCCCTGGATGGACGGTATCGAAGCCGCTCGCTGCATACGGAAGTTTTGTCCGAAAATGCGCATTATTTTCATGAGCGGTTTCTCGGACAAAGCCTATTTGAAATCCGCGATTTCCTTGCAGGCCGTTCATTACATAGAAAAACCTATCCATCCCGATGAGCTCAATGAAGCGGTCCGCAACGCTTCTATAATGGTCATGAACGATCGGCGAGCCGACATGGGAGAGGAAGCGAGCGTACCCCTAATTAAACGAGAAATTGCCGGTCTGCTCTTTTCTCCCGAATATCCGTCCGATAAGCTTGCACGGCTGCTCCCTTTACTCGGTTATAAGCTGCCAGACTCGATCTCCTGCGTATGCGCCGTTCTCAAATTCCATCAACCGGTCGCTCAGCCTGATTCCCTTATGCAAGAGCTTGAAGATGCCGCTCAGAAGATCGATATGGATTGCTTCGGCCTACTGAAGGATGACCATCATCTCGTTATCCATTTGTTCACCCGTTCGGATAAAGACATGCCGTTCGAGGATCAACTCGAACGCTGGATTGACGATGTTAAAATCCGTGTATCTAAGCTAACCGGTTACCACCTGGCCGTTGGCCCGAAAGTCAATCGTATGGATCAGCTGTATTCGTCCTACCTTTCCGCAATCGTCTATCTACAGAGAGGCTTTTATCAGGCGCCTAACTCCGTTATATGGGAGACCTCTATCCCTCCCGCGGACGGATTCTTCATGGACGATGAGCGGTTCGGTTCCTTCGCCCTTTCACTTCAGCAAGAAGGATCGTATCAGGCAAAAACATGGTTGGCTGCGTTGACTTCAGACATCCGAAAGCGCCCGGATACGCTTGTCAGTTATACGAAAGGGCTTTATTTGCAGCTCTACCAAACCGTCCGGCAAATCGGTAAAGAAAGCGGTATTCCCGCATTCAAGCAGGAGATGGCGTTGGGGACGTACGTAGAGCGTTTGTATGCTTGCCAGACGCTCGAGGAACTGCAAATGCTGTTAAACGGGGAGCTCGATGTTCTTTTTGAATACCTGGCTTCGCGCAAAGGTAACTCCATCATTCGGCAGGTGACGAATTATATCGAACGAAATTACCGGAATCGTCAGCTGTCCTTATCGGACATCAGTAATGATGTGGGTGTAACGATCCCCCACTTATGTTCCGTTTTTAAAGAAGGTACCGGCGTGACGATTAAGCATTTTCTTTCGGAATATCGGATTGAGCGGGCTAAAGAGCTGTTGGCTAACAAGGAGCTCAAGCTGTTCGATATTGCCCTGCAGGTTGGCTATGGGGATGGCGAATATTTCAGTAAAATATTTAAAAAAATCACGAATCTGCAGCCTTCGGAATTCAGGAAGAGGATCGCCGATGTTTAAAGTAATCAATCGTTTTCTTCTTAAACTGAGATTAAAGCAAAAGCTGCTGCTGTCATATTTGCTGCTCATCCTGCTCCCTATTCTCTACCTCCAGTTTTACGCATCCGGCAAGGTGACGGGCATCATTCAGGAGATGGTAAGCTTTTCGCTTAATCAAAGCTTCCGACAGACGCATTCGTTTCTCTCTTATAAATTGAAACGCATTACGGATGTATCGGATCTGATCGCTTTGGATGAGAATCAGATGACTCGCGTACTGACAAAAAACGTGGCCGATTACGGCATTCACGAACAGTTGGAGGACGGAAACAAGCTAAGTGTGTTTCTTTCTTCTTACCGTGACGGTACGGATGTAAGTGCGATTCGATTGTTTCTGCCGGACGGGTTCCTGTTTGCCAATGAAGGCAGCAGCATGTTCCGTTTGGAAGATGCTCAGAACACGGCGTGGTATGCTAAATTAATAACTTTGAATACTAAACTCATGTGGTTCTCTTCACACAATTATCCGGACCAAGCCGCCGATTCTGCGCCAGTCATTTCGCTGGTACGTCTCATCCGACATCCCGACCACTATAACGAAACGATCGGCATATTGCGCTTGGATATGGACGAAACCATGCTTAAAGAAATCGTTTCCCGGGCGAACACGGTTAAAAATAGTTTAACTTATTTGCAGAGCGGCGATGGCCTGGTTCTGATCGCCTCGGACGATACGCTCCTTAAGGCGTATCTTCCTGCCGAGGGCGCAACAGCACCGCTACTCTTGTCTTCGAGCAGCAGTAATACGCAGGTCGTTGGCGGCAGGAGATTAGAATTCCTCCAGCTGCAAATTCCGGATACAGACCTAACCATGATTACCGTGATACCACATCAGGAGATCGTATCCAGAAGCACACGCCTCCAACACGAGCTCCTTTTTAGTTTGCTTGCCGTCGGATTGCTGGCCATCGGACTCGCCCATTTCATCTCCCTTCATATGACAAGGCGAATTACGTACTTAAGTCAAAAGATGAAGGCAATGGAAGCCGGAATACTTGAGCCCATCATAAAGCCGTCCGGCGATGACGAAGTCGGGGAACTCATCCAAAGCTATAATTATCTGTCGCAACGGTTGGCATTGTTAAAGGATGCAGAACTGAAGGCCGTCAAGTCGGAATTAAAGGCGCTTCAATCCCAGATTAATCCCCACTTCTTATATAACATACTGGATCAGATCAATTGGATGGCGCAATTCGGGATGAACAACGAGATAGCTGCCCTTGTCCGTTCGCTAGCCGGATATTATAAACTCACGCTGAGCGATGGACAAGACATCATTACAATCGGACACGAGTTAAAGCTGGTCGCTTATTATGTAGAAATTCAGAATATTCGATTCGAACAAAAAATCGAGCTAAACTTGCAGGTCGATGAGGAATTTCAACAAGGACTCATTCCCAAGTTAACCCTTCAACCGATCATCGAAAACGCTATACTGCACGGAATTTTGAAGAGCGAAAACCGAGAGGGAACGATTACGGTAACCTGTGAACGCCAAGCGGATCGGATCGTCCTCTCTGTCGTCGACGATGGGGTCGGCATGGACGACAAACAACTGGAAACGCTTCGGTCTGGCAACAGAAGTATGAATTCCTCCGGGAGCGGCTACGGCATACGTAACGTTCAGGAACGAATTAAATTGTACTATGGCGAAACATTCGGACTGCAATTTTTCAGCTCACCCGGAGATGGCATGATTGTTGAAGTACATATCCCTCTAGTTATGGAATCCGATTCCTTATGACGGACAACCTTTGAAGGACAAGGAATAAAGGAAAAACCAGCCGATAACGTTAATCCTGCCGGTTTTTTCTGTCTTTAAATTTGAAATAGTCCGGCATCGGTTAGCTAGCGGGCGTGGAGAAAGTGATATTCATCCACCAAGTCCACCAAGTCCACCAAGTCCAGCTGCGCCAGGGTCGAACCGAGGCCGGGACCGCCGTTCACGAGCAGGTTCTTCCCTTCTGTCGTAAGCTTCGTTACCTCCTCGGAAACATTCCTTTCCATCATCGGCGCGTGATCCCAGCACGCGTCATTCAGTTGCGCTTGTCTGCCAGTTAGATAGGCAGCTTGGCTGATCTTGCCGGCTGGCTTTGTAATTGAATCGTAGCTTCCCATAGGAGCCATACGATATTTTATTACTATTCCATCGTTGTTTAACCTCTCTTTATCCTTTAAAGAGAAAACGCAGGCTCCCAAGTCTCAATATGTCCGTAACCTTCTCCATACGAGTTCCCGAGGTAACGGTTGGACATTCCTTCAACGCGTACTCAGAGTTCATTGTAACAGCTCCTGCGGCTCCAGCAGCGGACCGTTTAAACATGAAAAAGACTGCCGAGCATTTCTCGACAGTCTAAGCAGAAGCGGCCGGCTCCTGTTTTCTTTTAAATTCTGTGCTGAAGCTAGAAGAGGAAACCTTCGTTTCTAATAAGTGCCAAGCGTGGCGCCAGACGTGATCGCATAGTCGGAGGTCAATACGACCTTGTAGGTGCCGCTAGGCTGATTGCTCGCGAGGTTGTACCATCCGCCGATCGTCTGGCCCGGTCCGATGTAAGCGGAGTTGCTGCCGACATACACATCTCCGGCTGAAGTAACGCGGTAAAGCGTCATGTTCATCGCGGTGCTGTTAACGGAACTCGTATTGGTCCATGCGCCGCCGACGCGGATATTTCCTGATAAAGCGCTCGTCCACGATCCCGAGAAAGCTTGGGTCGTCGCCAATAGGGAGGCGGATGCCGTTTGACCTGTACTGTTAATCGCGACCACCCGCACCGCATAAGTCCGGCTCGGCGTACCGCTGAACGTATAGGAGGTGCCGCTCGTCGTGCCGAGCAGTACATTGTCCCTGTACACTTCATAGTTTACGGCATTGGTGGCGGTCCACGACAAATTAACGGACGAATAAGTGCTCGTGTACGCAACCGAAGGCGCACTCGGGGCCGGGGCGCATCCTAGCGTCGTGGCAGCAGCCGAAGTGGTCGCGTAGCCGCTCCCGCCGACAACGGTAAATGTATAAGCGGTGCACGGTGACAGCCCGTTTACAATCATCCCGTTGCCTGCATAGGCCGTCAGATAGCTGCCGTTCTGATAGACCGTCACGACCCCTTCGCCCGGCTGAAGCGTCCAGTTCAATTGCAGAGAATTAGCCGTGATATTGGTGACCGATGCGCCTACTGCGGCGCTGGCTGTCGTTGCCGGCAGCGTCGATGCCAGGATCAAGGCACCCACTAACCATTTGCGAATTTTCATCATACACGTCCTCTCGTTTTGGTATGAGATGATATTGGATGGAAGCAACGATAATCTAACATGCACCTTCCCGCCTAATCAACCAATTTCACCTAGATATGTAATATCACGCATATTTTCCATTGAAATGCGCCTGACTTTACCGCTCCCTTTGCTTAATAATACGAGGTTTTTTTTAGGTATGTGTAAAATTACAATAATTATAGACATTCTTATTGTTAACCATAGTTGGTATTGTATAGCTGAAATTGAAAAATGCGCGGTGTATGGTCGGCGCTCTCTCGGAGATTCGGGCGAGGGGCGAGCCCGGCCGGAGAAACGCGTAAAACGGGTAACAAATCGGAGGTGATCGACGCTCGGAAACCAGCGCTTACCGGAAATGCAACAGCAAGGCTGGCATCGCAGGTTAGATCTTGCGCATTTTGATACTTATCTTTTTTGTGCCAAGGAGGCCACTCATGTCCACTCGTATTCAAGTCGTAAAAAAGAGGTCAACGATCGCTCTTCTGCTCACGCTGCTGATTGCCGTTGCGCAATTGTCGTTTAATCTGAGCAGCGCATCCGCTTCGTATAACCTGGCTTTGACCCGGTATGTATGGGCAAGCAGCGGAGCCAATCCGTCAAATGCGGTGGACGGCGGACAAAGCACCTTCTGGCAGCCGAATTTTGGCGCGGCGGGCTGGATTACGGTCGATCTTGGCAGCGTCCAGTCCGTTAACCAGATTGTCCTGAAGACGCCGACGTATGGTCACTTCGTCGAAGCGTTCACGATCCAGACCAGCAATTCGACTGACGACAGCAGCTTTGCGACCCAATCGACAAGTACGCAAGCCTTCTATTCCGCCAACAATTATACGGTCACGATTAATCTGCCGAGTACCGTTAGCACGCGATACGTTCGCGTAAACGTGGCGCCGGTCAGCACCGCGACGATGATCGGCGAGCTTGAAATTTACGGACCTTGACCCGAAACCGCCCGCGTGAAGCGCTCCTGATGACAGGGACCAGACGTAACCGCATAGTTGTCTAGACAAAGAAGAGCAGCCCGCAAGCTGCTCTTCTTTGCTTTGGCCAGCCTTTCATCTTTTCGTCCAACCACTTCGCCTCGTGTTTGAATAACCTATCCGCTTTCGAGGTACGCAGTGCATTTATCAGTTATTTGACCTCATCGTTATTGGGCGCTATTCTGTTGAGAAACGAAATGCCGTGCATCAGTTCGCTGATTGGAAGTTGCCATAAAGATCCCCCCTATCCGTGCAGTTTCTTATCTATCGCTCTTTCAACGCAAAGCCTGCAAATATACATCTTTTTATGCCGATGTCGGCCTTTCTAGGCTGAAAAGATGCAAATATACATCTTTTTTCCTTCTCCAGCCCCATTTCCGGCTTGAGCTTTAAATTTACCTGCATATTTGCAGGCATTTTATCAGGCTTCGCGCATTGGCAGAAAATACCTGTACAAATGCAGGAATTTTGACCCGCCAAACCATCGAAAAGCGCCAGCACGTCGTATTTGCGCTTACCTGCCCCACCATCACCATCCGATCGTGCATTTTGCATGCACAAAAAAACCACCTTCCGAAGAAGGTGGTTCTCTCTTGCTGCTCTTAGCCCTGATCGTCGATCCCAGACTTTGTTAGCCTGAGAATTCGACTGCTCGGGCATGCATCCGGCCTGGCGACGTCCTACTCTCCCAGGACCCTGCGGTCCAAGTACCATTGGCGCTGGAGGGCTTAACGGTCGTGTTCGAGATGGGTACGCGTGGGACCCCTCCGCCATTACCACCAGACCTACTGTTTGGCTGTTGCCATACAGCTTTGCAGCTTACAGAGCTTGCGCCCTGAAAACCGGATGCGAAACGAATATGCGCTAGAAATGCTCTTGCCTGTGCGGCTTGCCGTTTGTTCCCCGTAAGGAACAGTAGGATAAGCCCTCGACCGATTAGTACTCGTCAGCTGCACGCATTGCTGCGCTTCCACCCCGAGCCTAT
>NZ_JBHUJV010000021.1:16975-17336 GCF_042683485.1 Cohnella sp. GCM10020058 | reverse complement strand
GGGGACGCGCCCGCGTTTGGCACGCTTGGGTTTCTCGAGCTTGGGGGCTGGCTGCGGGACATGGCTGACGGCGTCCAGAAAAGCAGGCTCTTCGCTGTCTTCTACCTCCTTGGGGAGAATGGACGGGGCCGGTTTAGACGCGTCAATTTTGGGGTTTCGGTCAAAGGCTTCCACATGCGAAGAGTCCACTGCCATGCTTTCACCTTTCAGGAAGCCTTCTGTAATCGCTGCATCCACCGTAATATCGATGACCTCATGCAGGATGCCGGACTGCTGAAGCTTGGTGAAAAGCCTGGAATAGGCGGCTTGGCTCGGTACCCGATCAGAGCCTGTAAAGTGACAGCGCAATCTGAATTCTGCA
>NZ_JBHUJV010000021.1:0-16866 GCF_042683485.1 Cohnella sp. GCM10020058 | reverse complement strand
GGTCTCAAAGGAAAAGAGCTCTTCTTGTCGAATTGGAATCGTAGGAGTACTTCCTTTCTTTCTCGTTTTGGTTGGCTAACCTTAATTTCGAGAATGTGGGGAGGTACTCCTCTTTGGTGCGCCAAAAAAGTCAGTCGTAGCAAGGGGTTTGAATTATGAAATTGACTTTATATGCAGGCTTTTCGACCCGCCAAACTTTTAATAAGCTCCGCTGCACCAAACGCGTGCCTGCCTATCCGCGAATCGCTGCCTCCCGAGTCGGTATGGATAGCCAGGCCGATCTTTTAGAACAGGCCTGTACTTTCATACTTTCTGAAGTGCCAAAAAAGCCCGCAGCCCCAAAGGGCGTCGGACTTTGCCGGCCGCTAGATTCATTCGTTAAGCACCTGAACATTAAGCGCCTGAACATTAACCACCTGAACGTTAAGCACCTGAACGTTAACCACCTGAACGTTAAGCACCTGAACGTTAAGCATACTTAAACATTAACCGCTTGAACGTTAAACCTTGCCGGCGCCTACAGCTTGATGGCCGTCGACAGCAGGCCCTGCACATAATAGCGATTCGTAAACGTGAACAGCAGGATGAGCGGCACCGACGCGACCAGATAGCCGCCGAACGTCACCGGCATGTTGGACGAGTACTGTCCGGTGAAGCTGATGAGCAGGCCGGCCGCGATCGTCAGCTTCTCGTGGTCGGCGATCGTGATCATCGGCCACAGATATTCGTTCCAGGCGCCGACGATCTGCATGATCGCGAGCGTCCCCATGATCGGGATGCAGAGCGGCAGCGCGATGCGGTAATACAGCTTGAAGTCGTGCGCGCCGTCCATCTGGGCCGCCTCGAAGTAGTCCTTCGGGATGCTCTCGAAAAACGATCGCAGCAGGAAAATGCCGAAGATCGGACCGCCCGTGACGAGCGGCAAAATGAGCGCCCAGTAGGAGTTGAGCAGGCCGAACGTCTTGTACAGCATGTAGCCCGGCACGAGCGTGAGCGCCCCCGGGATCATCATGAGGGCCAGGACGAGCATATACAGCCATTCTTTGCCGAAAAACTTCATGCGGGCGAACGTAAAAGCCGACAGCGAGGCGATCAGCAGCATGCCCGCCGTGCCTACGCCCGCTACGAACACCGTGTTGAGCAAATACCGCCAGATGCTGCCGAACGCGCTGGACACGTTGCCGACGCGGAGCGGCAGCGTCGGATACCACCGGGTCGCGGCGAATGCGACGTCCGACTTGAACGCGCCCCACAGCGTGAAGCCGAGCGGATACAGCAGCAGGGCTAGCAGCAGGGCGAGCGCGGCGTTCAGAAACCATTGCGGCAGCCGTCTGTATTGAGTCATGCCTCTTCTCCCCGTTCCATTAATTCGTCTCCGTCTTCATGCCGCGGTACGCGATCAGGCTCAGGAGGAAAATCGCGGCGAACATGACCGTGCCGATCGTCGTCGCGTAGCCCATCCGGCCGGCGGTAAAGGCCTCGATGTACATGTAGTACGCGGGGACGTAGGTGCTGTAGCCCGGACCGCCCGACGTGAGGACGATCTGGATGCCGAAGTCCTGCAAGCCGCCGATGATGCCGAAGATCAGAAAGAAGCGGACCTGGCCCATCAGATGCGGCAGATCGATATGCCAGATGCGCCGCAGCAGCCCCGCGCCGTCCAGCTCCGAGGACTCGATCACCTCGCTGGAGATGTTCATCAGGCCCGCCATGTAGATCAGCACGCTCGTCCCCCCGATCCAGGGGAAGCCCATGAAAATAATGCTTGGAATGATGAGGTCGGCGCTGCCGAGCCAGTCGATGACCCGGTCCGGCGCGATCAGCCCCGTTCCGCGCAGCAGCGAGACGAGCAGGCCGTTCGTCGGATCGTATATGTTTTTCCAGATCAGCAGACCGACGACGCCCGGCGCCACGATCGGCAGCAGTACGAGCACCCGGTACGCCGACTGCAGTTTTTTCTGTCTCACGTTAAAAATCATCTCGGCCGCGATCAGCGGCACGACGATGCCGATGATCAGGCGCGGCACGAGGATGAGGAACGCCGTCGGGATCGAATTGAGGAACACTTGGTCCCTGAACAGCTCCCTATAATTGTCCAAGCCGACATAGACGGCCTTGCCCACGCTGTCCCAATCGAAAAAGGAGTGGTAAATGCCGCTGAACGGCGGGTAATAGCAGAACAGAATCAGCCCGAGAAACAGCGGGGACAAAAACAGATACGCCTTGCGGCTGCTCCAGATTTTCGCCCAAAGCGCAGAACCGGTTGCCATCCTTGTGTCATTCCTTTCCTGCCCGGCGCGACGCTAGTCCGTCACTCGCCGAAAATGTCGTCCAGACTGTGATTGCTCTTGGCCGACCGTTCCGGCTGCACGAGCGGCACGGTCACGGTCGTCTTGGCGTTGATCTCGATAAAGACCGAGTTCGACTCGTCGATGACCTTGATCTGCACGTCTTTGGCCGGCTGCAAATCGGAAGCTTTGTAAGGATAATAAGTGTACGACGCCTCGCCCGCGTCGTCGGTCACGACGCGGCTCGCGGACAGAATGCCGCCGCCCCTCGGGAGCGCGTAGAGGGAATGTCCCTTCGCGGGCCGGCCGCTTGCGTCCGTGACCTTCAATCGCAGCGCGACGGGCGATTGGCCGTCCGCCGGCGCCTGCTGCGGGTCCATCGAGAGCAGCGCAATGCGGTACTGCGTGGCGCGGTAAGCGTCGTAACCGGCGAGCAGGGCGACGATGGCCACTACAACCGCCGCGATCGTCCATTTTCTTTTCATGCCGCTCTCCATTCCACGCCGGCCGGGAGCCCGGGACGGTACGCGGGCGGGCAAGCCGATCGCCTGCCGCCCCGTCTCCCGCTGCTTACCAGCCGGTCGTATCGATGTTCATTTTTTTGATATAGTCGTCCGCGCTCTTCTGCTGGATCTCATTGCTCTTCGCGAAAAACTTGGCGTCGTCCGTCTCGCCCTTCACCCACATCTCAAATTGCTTGTTGAGCGCGATGCCCTGCTCGTCTGTGAAGGCGTTCGGCCAGCTGGCCTTGGGCATGATCGGGAACGCGTTGTTCATCCAGTCGTCGAGCAGCGGCGGGATCTCCGAGCCCTTGACCGCGCCGAGCGAGGCGCCTTGCTCCAGCACCATCATCGAGATGTTCTCGGGGACGGTCAGATACTTGAGGAAGGCGACCGCCGCTTCCTTCAGATCCGGATTGTCCTTGACGATCGGCTTCAGGATGTTGAGCGACAGGTCCGGATCGGGCTGGTACGGCCCTTTCTCCGTGTATTGCACGTCGGCGACGTCGGGCGAGGTAGACTTCGTAATGGGCGGCGCGGGAATAACCCCGTAATTAAATTTGCGCTGCTTGTTGCCGTTCTCCGCCTGGAGCGCCCACAGCCCTTCCTCGCGCATGGCGACCTTGCCGTCGTTCCAGGGCTGCGAGAAATCGGTGTTCTGCCAGCCTGCAGGCAGCAGCTCCGTGTACATACGCTTCAACTGCCGGTACATCTCCTGGGCATAATCGTGCTCCGCCGCGTTGAACAGTCCCGCCTTCGTCGCTCGCAGCGTCTCGAGCGTGTCGACTTGGCCGTCCTTGTCGTAGTCGGTCTTGTCCATGAGCGCCGCCGCAAAAAACGGGCCGACGCTGAATTGCTGGTTCCATTGGCCGAGCTCGATCTGCTTGAAGTTGCCCCATTGGGCGAACGGCACATAGCCCTTTTCCTTTAACAGCTTGGCGTCCTTGAACATCTCTTCCCAGTCCTTGGGGGGATTGATGCCGAGCGACTCGAACAGATCCTTGTTGTAGTAGTAGCCCGTAGCCGGTCCCGAGTACAGAACGATCGGTACGGCGACCGGCTGCTTGCTGTTATCGACAAGCGAACGGTGCTTCATCAGATAGTCGGGGAACAGGTCGCTCCACTTCGCGTTGCCCGCCACGTATTCGTCCGGCGTGGACAGCGCGTCGCCGAGCGGCTCGTACCAGTCGCGGTCCAGATAGTTGTTGCCCCATGTAAAGGTGATCGCCGGCGCGGTGCCCGCGGAGATCTGGGTCGTCAGCCATTCCGCGATCTCGTTTTGCAGCTTGCCGACCGGCTTCGTGCGCGCCCAGGCGATCTTCACGTTCGGGTGGAGCTTCATGAACGCGTCGGCGATTTTTTGCGTGGAAAGGAATACCGTCGGGTTTTCCGCCGTCGGCTCCGTATTGACCGTCGGCATCCAACCGTGCAGGTCTACGGTCAGCGTCACGGGACGCCCGCCCGCGATCTCCTTGGCACCTGCATCCGTCCCTTCGGGCGATGCGGTTGCCGAGCCGGTCGCCGTCTGCGATGCGCTCGCCGTCTGCGATGCCGTCGCCGTCGACTCCGAATTGCCGGATCCGCCGGAACAGCCGCTCGCAACGAGCGCAGCCGCCGCCAGCATGAGAGTCTGGGACTGCCATTTGAATTTAAGCAATGCCGTCACGCTCCTCTATCGGGGTAAAAGCCAATATTCGCTCCATATACAGATCCATAAAAGCCTGTTGCTCGACGGCCGTGCATACCCGCACATACGAATCTGCGGCCGGCCGATGCCAGTTCATGCCGGACAAGCTGATGCTCATCCCCCGCGTATAGGTACCGCCGGTCTCGATATCGATCACCCGTCGCTCCGTCCGGACAAGATCCTCCCGATATACGGCAGCCACCGCGAGCGGATCGTGAAGGTAGATATACGGAGAAGCCCAGTACTCTCGCATCCGCATGACGAGCTTGGCGGCTGGATCCGCGCTCTCGCGGATCGCCGCCATCTGCCGTTCGGACAAGAGGCACTTGAAGGTGACGTCAAGCCCGACGGCGACGATCGGAACGCCCGCGCCCAGCACGATCTGCGCCGCCTCCGGATCGCACGAGAAGTTGTACTCGGACACGTTCATATCGTAGGCGCCGCCCATGACGACGATCTTGGCGATACGGCCCGCGATCTCCGGCTTGACGCGCAGCGCCAACGCGACGTTGGTCAGTGCGCCAAGCGTGACGAGCGCGATCGGCTTCTCGGCCTCGAGCGCGGTCCGCACGATAAATTCGGCTGCCGTCCAACGCGTGTCGACGGGCTCGCTCCGCATCTCCTCGAGGTACTGAACCGGGTCCTCCTCCGGATCCACCGGCTTGCCGTAGATCTGCCGGCTGACCAGCGGCAGCGAGGCGCCAGGCACGACCGGAATATCGGATCTGCCAGTCGCCCGCAGCAGCGCGGATACCATTTGCGCACGCTTGTGCGTTTGCTTGTATACGGTTGTGATGCCGGCGATATCGAGCTCCGGCGATTTGACAGCCAGCCATATCGCCAGCGCGTCGTCGATGTCGTCCCCGATATCGGTGTCAATGATAACGCGCTGCGCGCTCCCTGCTATCGTAGACAAAATGAATGCAACCTCCTTTGATTCTCCGAACGCCCATTCTGGAAGCGCTTCACCATTGTCGCGCGCTCGGCCTTTCCCGGGTGGTGCTGAAGCCCGTGGTACCGGAGCCCTTCGGACTCAGACCTGCCTTTTTCTGTCATGCAGCCTCGCGAGAGCTGTTTTCCTGTCCTATCTGAATGTAACACAGCACCCAAGGGTCATCTATCCGGAAGTGGTTGAACATTATCGAAAAATGGCGATCTTCTCTGGGCCGGTGCAGACAAAAATGCCTTTTGCCACTATACTGTTGGTGAGATTGCCGACCGACAATCATTCATATATGGGGATGTCAGGAGGACGAGCATGTTCGCCGATCAGCTTGAATTCGCCTTCACCTACCTTCACAAGCCGCAGACCGAGATTACGTCTCATCACCACAACTGCTACGAGCTCGTGTACTACACGTCCGGCACCGGCTCCACGACGATCGACGGCACGGAATACCGCTACGCGCCCAACACCTTCAGCCTGATCAGGCCCCGCACCGCGCACAACGAAGTGCATGACGAGACGACCGAGCTGCTTTGTATCGGCTTTTCGTTAAATGAGAGCGCTTCCGTTCAATTCGAAAACGGCGTCTATCCGGATCGCTCCTCGCTCCTCATGCAGATCGTCAACAAGCTCAAGCACGAGCTCTCGACCCAGCGTCTGCATTACCAGCACAAGCTCGAGCTGCTGCTCAACGAGTTCATCATCGAGATCGAGCGGACACGGTCGTCCCGATCGTTCGCGGACCTGCTGGAGTATATCGAGAACTACATCAACGAGAATTTCCATCAGGAAATCGACCTGCCTTCGCTCGCCAAAATTACCGGGTACAGCTACGATCACTTTCGCCACGTATTCAAGGACAAGACGGGAGAATCGCCGCTCAGCTTTATCATCAATAAGCGCGTCGAGCACGCCAAGAAGCTGATGCTGTCCACGGACATGACGATGTGCGCCATCTCCCTGGACTGCGGCTTCTCCAACAGCTCGCAGTTCGCCAGCACGTTCCGCAAGCTGACCGGGCAGACGCCGAGCGATTTCAAACGCAATCACTTCATCCGGTCCGCGGCGGAATAAAAGGGATGACGGCCGATCGCCGCCATCCCTTTTTTCTTGCGTCCAGGCTTCCTTTGTTCAGGCTTCCTTTTTCCCGCTTATTGCCTTTCTTTTTCAAGCCTCATTCTCAAACTTCATTTTCAAACGTCACGATCAGCGCCTGCCGCTCTCCAATGGCAAGCTCTGCCTTCGCGTAGCCGTCGCCGTTCATCGTTACGGCCAGCGGCTTCACCTCGCCGCCGTCCGGGTCCCACAGCCGTGCGCGCGAACCGGTCGCCCGGAACTGCACGGAGAGCGTCTTCGCTTCGTCCGCGGTGTTGACGAGCAGGTACGTCTTGCCTCCCTCGCCCGTGCGCATGGCGCTTAATATATCCGGATCCGCCCGCCCGAGCTTCAGATCGGGCGCAACCAACGCCTTGAGCCACGCGTCCAGCGCCTTTGCCGAACCGACGCGCTTCACGCCCGGGAACTTGGCCAGCCTGTCGAACAGACCGTCCGCCTCCTCCAGGCCGCCGTCGGTCCGGATATAATCCGGGCCCGCGCCGACCAGCACGAGCGGCACGCCCGCGGTCGCAAGCTCGGTCAGCTTGGCGGCGAGCGCTTCATCGACGACGGTCGTCTCCGGCACGATTAGCGCCTTGTAACTTAGCCCGCCCCTTGCCGACAACGAACCGCCCTCGGCACGGCTGTCCGCAATCCCGTCCGCATCGATGAAATTGTAGTCGAGCTGACGCGCCGTGAGCCGCAGCGCTGTCTGCTTAAAGCTGTCGCTGACCTTCACGGCGGGAGCGACGTAATCCGCCGGATTGAGCGACATCGGCGGCAGCGTCTCCGCCCACACGCTCTCAATGGGGTAGTACACCGCGACCTGCGGCGCCGGCTTGCCGGCGTCCATCATATAGCCAATACGCCCGATATAGTCGGCGAAGCGCCTGTTCTCCTCTTCGCTCATCCGGTCGTATTCATAGTAAGAGTTGAACCGGTCGACGCCGAAGGCGAACTGAACGGCTACCGCCGCAAGACGCCCCTTGAAGTCGGCCTTGTCACCATCGAACGCATCGGAAATCTCGCTCATCACATGCGGCTTGCCGTCCTCCTGAGCCGCGGAGCTGGCGAGCTTGGCCGTTGTCGCCGCCCACTCCTTGGCAAGCTTCGGATGCGCCGTGAGCAGATCGATGCCCGGCAGCTGCATATGCCGATAGATATTCATCAGGTTGCCCTCGTAGATGGCCTGATGGTACATCTCCTCCTCCAGCAGCAGATGGCCGGAGCAGGCGACTCCGGTATCCGCGCAGAACGCCTCGAGCGGCTCGAAGTAGCTCTCCAGGACGAGCTCGGACAGCGTCCGGTAATAATCTCCGCGCACGCGCTGTGCCTCTTTGCCCTCGCCCGCGATCAGGTACGGCAGGACGGGCAGCAGCTCGTATCCGCGCCGCTTCAGGAACTCGTCGGCCAGCTTGTTGCCCCAGTTCAGCGTCTTCAGCAGCGGCACCGCGGGATCCGGCGTATCGAGGATGCTCGGCTGCCGGGGCGGCGTGCCGATGTAGGTTCCCGTCAATGCCGGCTCGTCGGTGAAGAAGGCTTCGATGCCTTTGCCGAAATAAGACCCGAGCCGCTCGTAATACGGCTTGTGGGTCACGTCGATAAAAGCTTCCGTCGCGTCCTTTTCCAGCAGATTGATGTAGCGTCGCTGCTCGAACCAGTTGTTGACGGCATGCGTCCCTTCGTAAAACGGCTTTTGCACGAAGTAAAAGACGACCCAGCGGCCGGAGGCCGGAGCCTGCCAGGTCAGCTTCCCCTGCTCGTCGACGGACGAACGCAGATCGACTGCCGAAGCAACATCGAAGCTGGACGCCGTCCCCTGATATGCCGCAGCGTACCGGACCTCCCCATGTCCGTAAGGACGCTCGATGACGACCTTTTTGCCGGCTGCCGCCTCTTTGACGACGACGGCCAGCCCCTGCGCCTCCAGCTCGGGATGCTCGGCCAGCACCAGACCGCCCGCCGTGCCGCTCGGATATCCTTTTTCGTCATAGATCCATACGCGGAGCCCGAGCTTGTCGATCGCATAAGCCACGTTTTGCTTCAGAATCTCCCAGAATTCTTCGTTTTTCAGGTAGCCGTTGTAGTCGACGTTCGTCACCATGCCGCCGTAGCCCAGATCGCTCAGCTTCTTGATGATGCCGGTATGCAGCTTATCGTGAATCATGAGCAGCGGCCGGTACCGGACGTCCGGATCGGCAAACTGCGCTTCGTCGAAGGCGGCCGGCTTCGGCCGTTCGGCGCCTGGTTCGGTACCCGTCTCGGACGCCCCCTGGACGCCCCCGACTGCAGCCGTCTCTTCTCCTCCGGTCGCCGCCGGTGGCGCCGATGCATTCGCGTTTTTCTCTCGTCCTTGCGCCTGCTCTTGTCCCTGCACAGTCTCCACCCTTTTATCGTTTCCTTTTCCTTGCCCCGTGAAATAGAGAAAGCAGAACAACGCCGCTATCCCGAGCAAAGCCGCCGCAATTGAATTCCGAAATCGATTTTTCATGTCTCTCTCCCCCTGGCGAGTCTCTTCATGGCGGCGATTCCGCAAAAATCGCGATTCGCGCCGCCCTGCTTTTATGTCACCCGCGCGCTAATTCACCGTCACGCTGTCGACGAACGCCGTATTGTCCCCCGTCGTCGCCCCTTTGAACTTGATAACGTGCGTACCGGCTGTCGTATAGAAGGCGCGTGTCTCGAATGCTGCGAAGGTACCCGTGGACGGAGAGAACGTGCCGATTTTCCTGTTGTCGAAAAAGACATCGAACGTCTGCCGCCCTCCGAAGTTCGTCCGCATCGCCGCTTTGAAGCCGACGGTGTGCATGCCCGCATTCAAGGACACGCTTTGCTCGAATACCGCATCGTGCTGGATGAACGCCGTCTGCACGCCATCCGGCGCAGCTTGCGCGCCGAAGTCCGAGCCGTTGCGCTGCACGCCCGTATAGTTCGCGAACGTCCAGCCGTTCGTGATCGGCCCGTACGCGTAATTCGTCGTGACCGGCGCTTCGAATCCGGCATTCGTCACCGTGATTCCGCCCGACGTATTGGTAAGCGAAATTCGGTCGATATTCATCGAACCCGTATTCGTGAACGGATCCAGGCGCAACTGCTTGATCGTCCCGCTCCAGCCGCTGACGGTACCCAGATCGACGACGTAGTCCGCATAGCCGGTCATGTTGGACGCGATCGCGAATGTTTTGGACTTCGCTTCCGTGAACACGGAATCCGCAGCCGTTTTAAAGAACACTTGTGCCTGCGTGGCGCTGGTATTGTTTTTCAGACGAATCTTGAAGTAGCGATTGGAGGAAGACAAGCCTAAGCCTTCGGCCGAGATCATATAGGGATCTCCGCCGGTCGAGGTCAGCGTAAGGATGCCGCCGGATACGTTGCCCGCCAGTTCGCTCGCCATCACCCATTGCTGGTAGTCCGCCGGAGAGGCCGCGACGCCAAAGTCCCAGTCCTGCGCGCCGTAAGTCACGTTACTCGAATAAGTAAGCGTGGCCGGCTGCGCATTGAAGGTCCCTGCGGACGGCTTGAAGTTGACGAACTGGTTATTTTGCACCGATCCCGTCGAATTGCCCAGGATGCGAACTGCGTAGTTTTCGTCGGCGACGGCCGGATTTTTGGCGTAGTTCGCGATCGTATTGTTTTCCATCGTCATATTGGTGTTGACGCCCGCATTATTGAAAATAAATACGCCTTCGGCATCGGTGTCGTGAATGTAATAGTTTTTGAGCGTAATACGGTCGTTGGCGCCTTCATAGTCGAAGCCGACGCCGTCGTAGGCGGCCGTGTTCCTGCGAATGTTGGCCAGCTCCCCGCCGTCAAAGGTCAGGTTACGGCACACCTGAACGACGATGCCGCCGACGCCGAACGGATTGTACGCCGTGCCGAGTCCGTTTGCGCGCAGATTCGACATCGTCCCGCCGTCGATCCAATGGAAATCGAAGCCCCACATGCCGCCGTTTTCCGTATACAGATTCGACATGACGACGTTTTTGATGGCCGGCGCGTTCACCTCATGCATGTAGCCCGTGCCGACCCGCCCGAAGAAGTTGGCCGTATCGCAGTCGTAAAAGCTCGAGTTGGTCAGCGAAAAGCCGTCCAGCGCCGTGCGTTTTATGCTAAAATCCGTCGCATCTCCCGGCACGCCGCCCGGCCAGGGCTGCAGGCCGCGCACGTCTACGCCGGCGGAGACGTGATTGTAAGTCTCAGGTGCGCTGTTGTACGTATGGTTCATGTGCCGGAAAATCATGTTGTCGATGGCGATATGGCTCTTGTCGTACACGTCGTTGTACGTCAGCATGATGCCCGTCATCGCGTTTTGCAGCTCCAGACCCGAGATATTCCAGCCGCCGACGCCGTTCAGCGAGATGCAGATCGCGTCTACGATGCCCGGCGCGATCACCGGTTTGGCTCCCGTTCCGTAGGCGGACAGCGTGATAGGCGCGGCAGCCGAGCCCTCCCCATGCAGCGTGAGCGTCTGTCCCGTCCACGTGTCTCCCGTCTTTAGCAGAATCTGGTCCCCTGGACTGAACGATGTGGCGGATACCTTGGCGAGCGTCTTCCAAGGCGCCGCCGAACTCGTACCGCTGTTCGCGTCGTTTCCCGCGGAATCGCTTACATAATACGTCGCGGCTGCCGCTTCGCCGCTGCGTACGGCGAAAAGCAATAGCAGTGCGAAGGCGGCGGCACAGCCAAGCAAGTAGACCGTTTTCTTTCCCATCATCCCAACTCCTCTTGTCATCAAATGGTTGCAAATGGGCCGATCGACTTTAAAAATAGCATGGTATCGCATCTGCTTCTATCCGGATGTGGTTAAATGCTATTCACTTTTGGGGGAGAGAGGCTGTAGTCTTCATTCGACTCGATATCGACTCGGCACAAAGGCAAAAACGCCGCATCCGCGGGCAGCGGAGCGGCGTCAAGCTTGCTTACAAGTCATTGTGCGTCAACGCCCAAAGCGAGGGCTGGCTGACGGACAGGGAGGTCGCTCCCGCGTTCAGCGCCGCGGCAGCCTCGATGGAATTGTCGATCAAGCCGCTCGCGACGACCGGAATGTCGGGGAGCGCGTCTGCGAAGGCGCCGATAATTTTAGGGATCGCGCCGGGCATGATCTCGACCGCATCGGGCCGAAGCGATTCGGCCAGCGACAAGCCGGCGGACAGCGCGCGCGAATCGATGACGAACAGATGCAGTATCGCGTACAATCCGATTCGCTTCGCCTCTTTGATGAGGTGGGCCTTGGGCGTGACGACGCCGTCCGCGCCGATCCAGTCACGCAGAAGAACAAGACTTTCCTTGTCGGTGTTCGACAGCCCCCGCACAAGGTCCAGATGGACGAACACGCCTTTGCCCCGGGACCTCGCAGCCTGGGCGAGACGTGCGACCGCGTCTACGGTACCGTCCATGACGAACAGATTGGCTGCGCCGCTTGCCAGCGCCTGCTCGCCGGCCTCCTCGGAGCGGACTGCGGCGATCACCGGACTTTGCGCCAACCGGTGCAGTAGCGTCATTTGTTATTCCGCCTTTCCCGTCGAATCGTCCGACTCCCGTGCGGGCAGTAGCCGAATGACCCGGTATCCGCCATCGAAGCCGGCGGCTGTCACGTACTGGCGCGAGCCTTGGCCGAAGGCATCTTCATGGGCGAAGTGAACATGACCGCAGAAGATGCCGATCAGATTTTCTTCCGGATTGTTCAGCAGCAGCTCGTAAAAGGCAAGTGTCGCCTCTCCAGGCGGTTCTACCTGCCATTGCCTCCTTAGATCCGCATCCCATCCCTGCGCAGCCATCATGATGGGAGATCCCCAGACGCGGACGACGTCGGGCAGCAGCGAAGGAATATAGATCGGGATGTGCATGAACAGCACCGTAGGCAACCCCCGCGACAAAGCGCGTTCGAAGGCGGCCAGCTGCGCTTCCGAGATTTGATAAGTGCTGTTGTCGACCGCGACCAGCAGGACGCCGCCGATCTCTATCGCGCGAAAAGTCGGGTCTCCCGCCGTGAAACTGGCAAACTTTGCATATTGTTCGGCGCGGGTCTCCTCTCCCCACGGCAAGCCCGGATATTCCCAGTCATGATTGCCTGGCGTGTACAGATAGGGCGCTTGCAGATCCGATAGTCGCTTTTCCAAAAAAGCCAAATTCCCCGCGGTCGCTCCGTTCACGATATCGCCGGTCAGCACGACGCCGTCGACCTGCAAATCCTTCGCATAAGCGAGCGCTCTGTCGAATCGGGTCTGCGTATCCAATGCGTCGAAGTTGTAGAGCCGGATCGATTCTGCCAACGTCTCAATGCCATCGGTCAGATCCGACGCGTTCATATGGCTATCCGTCACGTGCAGCAGGGTGACCGGCGCCGCCAATCCCTCTATACGAATAATCGTTTGCCTGTCGCTGTTCGTACGTATGTGCTCATACCTCATGTATTTCCCCTCCATGCCGCAGCTCTTGTTCGATTTCCGCCAAGCTTCGTATGACCTTATCCGCCAAAGGGCGTCCTTCCGCCGGTATCTCTGCCCTTCCTGCATCCTCAGAACTTGGAGTCAACCATACTGTGTACAGCCCAGCCCGCTTGCCGCCTGTGACATCGGTATCGTAGTTGTCTCCGACCATCACTGCACGATCGGCCTCTCCACCGCAAATCTGCAGCGCATAACGGAATAAATACGGCTCGGGCTTGCCGACGTACGTTGCCTTCTTTTTTGAAGCTGTCTCGACCGCAGCCGCGAGCGCACCCGTCTCCGGCACCGGATGGCCTCCTTCTCCCGGATGACAGGCATCCGCATTCGCGGCGATGAACATTGCCCCGGCGGAGACTGCCTGCGCGAGCCATTCCAGCTTCGCATAGGTGAAGGCCGGATCGAGCCCGATGACAGCGGCGTCCACCGCTCCCCTTTCGCCCGGCTCCAGTACATCGTGCCCGGCTTCCCGAAGCGCCGCCACGAACGCATCGCTCCCCGCCGCCGCCAGCTTCAGACAGCCATGCCTCTCCCTGATGTAGCGCCCCGTATACTCGGTCGCCGTCACGATGTCGCCGGATGAAGCACGAATGCCCATTGTGCTCAGCTTGCGGGCGATTTCATCTGCCGTATGTCTGGAATTGTTGGTTACAAACTGAATCGGTTTGCCTGCCGGTCTGAGCGCATTCAACACTTCGCGCGCGCCAGGCATCGGCTCCCTGCCGCGGTAGAGCGTTCCGTCCAGATCGAATAACCAGGTATGCATGTCGGATAGCGCTCTCGTTTCTATTCCGTCTGGCATGCGCGTTTCCCTCCTCCGGTTGTTTTCCGGCAATAAAAAACTCCACACGGCAAACGAAGCGGAATCTCACCGCTAGCGTAAGCCGTCTGGAGTTATCGCTTGTCCTTGGCCCCAAATCGACGAGGACAGTATATCACGCTGCGCGGATCGTCGGCAATAGCGTCTGCCAGCGTTTTCATTTGCCGTTGTTCCGGCCGCCGTTTGGAGGTAAACTTTGACTATGAGCTTTGATGACGAGAGGAGCATGACCTTGGCCCCGCACTATTCGATCGCCTATCACGCTGGAAGTATCGATGAGAAGGATTGGACGGACGTTCAACCTGCTCAACTTACCAACTATCTATGGGAAACGGATGGGGACGCACATTACCGTCCGGAGACGAATGCGCAGCTCTGCTGGACGGAGGATGCGCTTCACGGGAGATTCGTATGCTATGAGGAATCCCCCGTCGTCCGCCACACTGGCGCCAATGCGCCGGTTTACCGCGACAGCTGCGTCGAGTTTTTCATTCAACCGACACCTGAGACGGACGCCCGCTATTTGAATTTCGAATTCAACGCCGCAGGCACGCTGCTGCTAGGCCTTGGCGCAGACCGCGAAGATCGGGACATGTCGCCCGGCTTGCAGCCTGAGCGCTTTTCCATCGTTGCCGAACGCGGACTTGCGGACGATGCGGGGCACATCTATTGGACGCTATCCTTCCGCATTCCGTTTGATTGGTTGGCCGAGGTGTTTCCCCGCTTTTCCGCTGCGCCTGGCCGTTCGTTCAAAGGTAACTTTTACAAGTGCGGAGACGAGACCCCAATTCCGCATTACGTGTCCTGGTCTCCGGTCGACGTTCCGGCGCCTGACTTCCACTTGAGTCCTTATTTCGGAACGTTTGCCTTTGGCTGACGCCCTAACAAAGGGACGAAGCCGATGCTTCGTCCCCACTGTTGCGATAGCCGCCGCTTCCCCTGAATAACTTCTTAGACCTGCTCGAGAAGTTGCCCCTCAGATCCTTGGCAGCTTGTCCGTTCACGAT
Source organism: Cohnella sp. GCM10020058 (assembly GCF_042683485.1). Taxonomy (NCBI): domain Bacteria; kingdom Bacillati; phylum Bacillota; class Bacilli; order Caryophanales; family Paenibacillaceae; genus Cohnella; species Cohnella sp. GCM10020058. The sequence continues at coordinate 2,077 of NZ_JBHUJV010000021.1, read as the reverse complement.
TCCGTCGTCGCCTCGAATGTTCTCAAGTAATCATGCAAATCAAAGTTTTTCATCTTCTGGGCGCAGCAAAATTTATACTTCGCTCCGCTGCCGCAAGGGCAAGGCTCATACACATTCGCTGGCGCGTATTTTTCCCGAATCGCCTTTTTCAAATCAGTCAGATCTTCCATATAGTCCATGCCCATTATATAATTCCAGTTGAAATGCTCACATACCCGAGTAACCTGTGCCGCTCGCTCCGGAACGTTCACCATGACCACAATCGGCTGATGCTCGGAACCCCATCCCTTCTCCGGATAGGCCTTTTTCTCAATAATTGCTGTCTGCTCCGAATCGAGCGGCAAAGGCTCGGATACAAACTTGCTCAGCAAACGTTCATGCTCGGGTATTTCGTCTAACCGCCCGCCCATATAACACTCAGCTAATGGCAGGAAGGTCTCCACATCACCTGAAAGCAAGGAAAGTTCATAGGATTGTAAAGCAGGTGATTGCGGAGACGCCGTTTCATCGCCCTCTCTTGTTGCTGCAAGCTCCTCAACTGTAGGCAAGAAGGAAACTTTATTTGGGAGCCCACGACTCATATCAAACAGCATGCTTAGCCCGTTTGCCAAAAGTTCGCGCAGCCTCAAAGAATCAAGCTTGGTGTAAAAACGAGCATATGCCAGAGACAGACGCAGATGCTTCGCGGCAAGCTCCCATTCTTCAATATCAAACAGCAAACTGCCCAACGAATAGTGGGATTCTACCTGCGCCTGGTCGATGCTGATCGAATACTCGAACACGGCTGCCGCCAAATCCGGCCTTCCACCCTTGCTATACAAGTTGCCCAATTTGTTCCATAGCAAACTGTTGTCAGGCTCTTCCCTGAGCTGCTTTAAAAAACCTTCTTCGCCTTGCGTTGCCCATTGCGGGCTCATACCGTTATGCAATTGTATTTTGCCAATCATATAGCCTGAATGCAGGTCTTGCTTTTCAAAGTTGGCCCGTAACACATACCCCAATAGCTCAAATCCGAAAAAAATCGTGGCGAACTCCCAGGCCCCCGCAGCATTGCACTCGACACAACGAAAATAACCGGTAAATTGCGTGTGGTCGAGAAGAATACTCGTACTTTGCTGTGGATCCGAGCCTGATTTCGGTGCCTCTTCCGCTGCTTTTTTCCATCCGCCGAAGTCCAATACAATCAATCCGAGATCATAGTTTCCCACATGACCGCAGTGTCCGCACCTTAGCCGCTGCTTTTTCGGCTCATATAACGGCTTGATCCTGCTTAAGTTTTTTACAACCAGCTTTTTTGAATTTCCGGGCAGCATCGCTACTGTTGGCGTCTTCCCCGTGGGAGGCTCTACGCCAGTCATCAAAGTGACAAGATCCGGATGAAATCCTTTCCCCTTGCCCATAAGATCCCTACTTTAAGCTCATTTTTTGATTGAGAGAACAAAACAAATAAAACCTCTAGCTCGATTGAACTAAAGGTCAGCAATTCATTATGGTGCGCGTAGAGGGACTTGAACCCCCACGGTTGCCCGCCAGATCCTAAGTCTGGTGCGTCTGCCAATTCCGCCATACGCGCAAGGCAATAATACATCCATGTAAGGTAAAACCAAAATGTAAGGTAAAACCAAATGGCTGGGGATCTAGGGATCGAACCTAGGAATGACGGAGTCAAAGTCCGTTGCCTTACCGCTTGGCTAATCCCCAACGGATAAGATAATGGATGGTGGAGGCTGAGGGGATCGAACCCCCGACCCTCTGCTTGTAAGGCAGATGCTCTCCCGGCTGAGCTAAGCCTCCGTATGTATGGTGACCCGTGGGGGAATCGAACCCCCGTTACCTCCGTGAAAGGGAGGTGTCTTAACCGCTTGACCAACGGGCCATAAAGCTGGAGCTCTCAACCGGGATCGAACCGGTGACCTCATCCTTACCATGGATGCACTCTACCTACTGAGCTATGAGAGCTTATGTTCACAGAGCTTGCGCCCTGAAAACCGGATGCGAAACGAATATGCGCTTAGAAATGCTCTTGCCTGTGCGGCTTGCCGTTTGTTCCCCGTAAGGAACAGTAGGATAAGCCCTC
>NZ_JBHUJV010000020.1:0-94909 GCF_042683485.1 Cohnella sp. GCM10020058 | reverse complement strand
TCGTCCTGAGCCAGGATCAAACTCTCCATAAAGGGTAGTTCGACTTGCTCATGATAAAGCTGGTATAACTTTTGCTTCCGCCTCGAAAGGCTTCAGCGTCCGTTTGTTTTAACGCTCGATGTTCAGTTTTCAAGGAGCAATCTTGTCGTTTGCTTTCGGCCTATTTCTCGATGACCTCTCAGCGGCGACTTTTATAATATATCACAGCAGCCGAGTTCAATGCAAGCACTTTTTTTCAACCGCTCAACATCTTCTTTTTTGCTGCCGTTCGCCGTATCCTTCTGTCGAAGGCGGCGAGAACTAATTTATCACAGAAGTACAAGCTCCGTCAACACCAAATCTCGATTTTTTTCGAGCTTTGTTTTAATTCCACGGAATGGTCTGAATGCCTTCATTGAGCGTAGCCATATGCAGTTGCCCTTCCCTCATATCTACATCGGTCACCGGACACCCCAGCGATACGGATACAAGCGAGAATTGACCGCGAATCTTCGCCGCCCTGTACAGGCCACGATCCGTGCAGAAGTAGAGGCTTTGTCCCAGACGAACTGCATTAAAAGCAAAAATGCCGGGCATGCGAAGCTTATCGAAACCGCCTTTAAGATCTCCTAAGGCGATCTCCCCGCTCTCCGCGATTCCAAGGAGCGCACCGTCCATCGCAGCCAGTCGCACGATCGCCGTCTTAAGCGAAAACTGCTCCCAAGCGCAGGTTAAGCGATCATACATGGCTATCCCCCAGGGCAGAGCCAGAAAAATAAAATGAGGCGTAGCAAACAAGTCGTATACCGGATTTTCGGTGGAAGCGATGTTTTTCCAGCCCTTTTGGGTCCGGCACCAGAGCCCGCGTTCCGTTGCCGCAAATCCGATGCTGCCGATTTCTTTGTACGCATAACAGACGAAGGGCAGTCGCATATCGGACCAGCGGCCGCTGCTGAGACTGTATAGTCCATGATTCGTGCAGGCGACGATGGGGCCATCGGAAGCCGGCTCGAGACGATTTACGTGCACCTTCGACGGTATGCCTTCCATGAACGCTTCCCATCCTCCCTCTTCGGAAGACCTCCAAAGCCCCCGGCCTGCAGGAGAAATGAGCAGCTTGCGATCGTCCAGCGTTCGAACCGCGGACTGGTGAAATAGCAAATGTTCCATGCGGGATGAGTTTCGAAACATCTATAATCGCTCCTCAAATTCCGATAATGATAATCGTTATCAATAAAAATGATTATAGCCTCCCGCTCCACATACCGCAAGCTGTCTGAAATAAAGTCTGAACCAGCAGTCTGAAATGATTCTCTCGTTAAAAAGAGCCCTCCGAAGAAGACTCTGCGTATAAAATGGAGATTATTCGAAACCGGACGCGGTATAACGCAGATCAAGCAAATGGAGCCCGTGTTCCTTGACCCCTCTCGCGATCTCAGCCACGTATCCTCTGTGCGCAAGCTTGCGGAGCAATGGGGATAGTTCAAGATGGAGATCCGACAGCGCCGGATGATCTTGCAGCTCGGATAGGCTCCATGGCTCCGGACGGCTCTGCAAAATGCGCAGAAGGAGCGACGACGAGGACTTCATCTTCGTTAGAACGGCAAACTCGACGGCAAGAATGACGAGATTCACCCGTTGCTCCATGGTTTCTCCGCTCGAGGTCAATTCGTCGTAAAGCTTAAATATTCCCGGATTCACGCGTCTTACCTGTTCCCACAAGCTCGGCTCGGGATGAAGCGTCTCCTCAATAATAGCGATGTGAGCCCAATGATTAAGCGCCGCCAATATATTCGTATACGCATCCATCGCGTGTTGATCCTTCAAGTTCTGCTTGGCTTGCAAGTAGGCGCTCAGAAATCTCGAATACTCGCTGATAAGACGTCTCTCGCGCAGTTGTTCGGGCCATCGGTCGAGCTTGTTCCTTGTGTTGGCGAGGTAGCCGTCCCTGTCGAGCAGCACTTCGCCGTTGTTCATCCATTGAAAAAACGGCTGCCAATGCGCTGCGCCCGCGATCCAGGCGCTCAGCCGCTCAGGCGTTGACCTGCGCACAAGTATCGTCATGTCGCCCCACTTCCAGTGCTCAGCAGACGCTTTGCCTTCGATGTACCCATCGTCGTACAAGGCAAGAATCAAACGATCCATGCCGTCGATCAGGGAAGGGGAGCCTTCGAGGTTCTTCACAAGCAGGAGCCCGCAAAGCCGCTCGTCCGAGCCGAACAGTGCCGTATAAAATAGATTAGTGTCTTCGAGACGCTTCAAGAAATTTCACCACCGTAGTCAGGCTTTGAAGTGGCTTGCCTGCTATTTGTAGGCTATAATGAGATATCTCTATTCGAGGAAAAGCTCGACAATTAATTTTAATTCTACGCCGGGCGCAAGTTTCCTGCCGACAGGCGAATTAAGATCATGGGGGCAATTAGGCAATGAAAATGAAGGCCAGCAAAATATCGACGATGCGCACTTGGGGCTTGCTGCTGGTGCTCGGCGGGATGGGGCTCATGGTTCTCGGGACAAGCGGCATCATCCTGTTCGGACAAGTCGGGAAGATCATCGCCGCGATCTTTATGGTCATCGGCATTCTCACTTGCGGAGCGAGCATGTTCATCTACTTCTGGGTTGGAATGTTATCGACGAGCGCACCGGTCATCGAGTGTCCGGAATGCGGCAAACGCACGAAAATGCTCGGCAAAACCGACCGTTGCATGTACTGCCACACGATCCTAACGTGGGATGCTTCCCAGGCGACGAACGCTTCGATCGCTAATGAACACGAATCCACTCCGACGACGGTATAAGAAAGGGCGCTTCGCCGCATTCGCGGCAAGCGCCCTTTCTGTTGCAATAAAACGTCTCACGTTTACGGATAACTCTGAAGCGCCTTATCCAGCACGCTCCAAATGCCGTTCGAGGCAAATGCGCGGTTCCAGGAAGCTACGCCCGCCAACTTGTACTTTTTGATGAGCTGAACTCTGGCTTGAATCGAGCCTTCATCTTCAAGCCAGATGCGCTGCACTACGCCATTGGTCTTAAACTCGACGTAGTGCTGCCCCGTCTCCTCGGATAAAGAAGGCGTTAATTTGTTGTCCTTAATAAGCTGCTGCGCAGCGTCCATGCCGATCGCTTTGGACGAAACTTCAACTTTTCCTTGATCATCCGTCTTCTCAGTCCATACCCTCGTATAGAACGGAACGCCCAAGATCAATTGGCCCGGCGCTACGCCATCTTCTTTCAAAATTTTTGTAATCGCATTTTCCGTCCACGACAGCGACGCGACAGAGCCAGACACCGGGCTAGCCGCCCAATGCTCGTCATAAGCCATGAGGATTAAATAGTCGACAGCAGCGGCAAGGCGTCCGCGGTCCAGGTAAGCCGACCACATCTCACTATTGGACTTTGGCGTTACGTCGATCGAAACGGACAAGCCCTGTTCATGCATAATCGGCGTGAGCTCGCGGACGAATTGAATCAAGTTGTCTTTATCTTTGGTATACACGTTTTCGAAGTCCAGATTGATGCCCTGTATCCTGAAGGTTCGCGCGTATGCGATCAATTGCTGGATCATTAAATTGCGGGATGCATATGAGGACAGTGCTTCATGCGTAATATCGGGTTCGAACGAGTTGCCGAACATTGCCCATACCTGCATGCCTTTGTTGCGCGCCCAAGCGGAATAGGCCGCATCGGCCTTGCTGCGAATGTTGCCTTTGCCGTCCGTTAGTGAGAACCAGCTCGGACTGACGACATTGACGCCGCTCCAGTCCCCGATTTTGGCCGGATCCGGCATTACATTATAAATAGCGTCCCACGTCAGATTGATTCGCTTGCCGGTCACCTTCCACGGCACGTACGGCTCGCCCTGTTCGGTGACTGCGCCGGAGGCCGTCTCTTCTACGCCAATCAGCGCAATGTCGCGCTTGCTCGCATAGCCAAGGTAGCCTGAGGCAGACTGGACGCGATACCAGCCCGCTTCCTCTCCCCATACGATAACGCTCTGGCCGGCCTGTAAATCTTCCACGATCGGATTCGACTTGCCCGCGCCGCTGCGCAGTTTGGCACCTTTGCTTCCAGCCGGCGCTTCGCCCTTCTGAATCGCCAGCCCCGGCTGGGCAAGGGTAACGATGCCTGTAGTCGAATCCGTCACCGCCGTTAATCCGAAAAGCTGCTGGAGTGGCGCGAATGGCAGATAAAGTGTCCCATCCTCGGCTTTTTTGGCGCCGAAGCTCATATTAAAAGGCTTTGCATTGAGCGTCGCGCTCAGCTTGCCCGTCGTAAAATGAAGCACGCTCGTATCCGAGGTCAGAATAACGGACTCGGTCTCGGTCTCGTACCGCACGCCGTCTCCGATCAATTCTTTGGCGAGCGGAAGCGGAATCCACAATCCTTCTCCTTCTCCCAACGCGTAATCGCCGGTCCAATCTCCCTTGTTCATGATCGGATGCGACTGAGCCATATAATCGGGCTTCTCGTGATCCCGGTTCGGTTGGGATGACCACCATGCGAACGCCGCCGCGGCGGCGGAAAGGCAAAACAGCAGCAAGAGGCCTAATATCGGCGTCCATTTTCTACGCCGTTTGCCGCGTCCGCCTATCATCGTCGTCTGCAATCTCTCACTCTCCTATTTCTATTCTATAAAAGGACGAAAGAAAGGCGCCAGAGGTTTCGACCAATATTTGCCCGCGATATGACAAACGCGCCGGATGCCCGGCGCGATCTATGCACGTATTCGTCAAGTTGATAGAAAAGTCAGGATATTAGCCCACGGCAAGAAGGACATAGGCCGTAAATCTCCATACGGTGTCCTTGCACGAGAAACCCCGTACGCTCCGCTGCAGCGCGTTCGACCTCTACGACCGGATCGTGATCGAAATCGACCATCGCGCCGCATCCGGTGCAAATGGCATGATAATGATCGGACAAGTCCGCATCGAATCGGCTGGAATCATCGCCGTAGGTCAACTCCCGAATCAATCCGGCATCGACGAACAGCTTCAGATTGTTATAAACGGTAGCTACGCTCAAACTAGGATAAGCCGGGGACAACGACTTGAAAATATCGTCGGCCGTCGGATGCGAGGTAGACTCCATCAAGTACTTCAAAATCGCGTACCGCTGCGGCGTCATCCGGACGCCTCCGGATTTGAGCTGGTCCACGGCATGATAGATCCGGGTTTCCATGCTCCTCACAGCCTTTCCTTCGGGTTAAACTATATTTTAAGCGGTTTAAAAAGGCGCTGTCAATGGCAAAGGCCGCCACGATCGTGACGGCCCTGCTGAAAAATTAAGATTTGCGGCCTTGTTGGCCGCGATTCTCCCATAACCAGAGCGCGGCGCCGGCCCCGATCAATACGATCGCGCCGATCATCGCGCCAGCCGAATGAAACAGCCAGCGAATGTTCGAGGAGCCGAGCAGGATCGCCGCACCTGCAGCCAGCAGCACGAGACTTAGCGCGGGAAAAGCGCGCGAGTCGCCTTCGGCACGCGAAGCTGGACGCCCGTCCCAGCCGAACGGCGGCTGACGGTAGAGGTAACCGCCGGAGGCGATCCGCTCGTTTACGGCATCGGCGCTCTGCAGCGTATCGAACAGATTGTACAAATAGATGATCGGCAGTAGCAGACTCACGAGCACGACGGTCAGCACGTTCCCCTCCATCTCCTGGACGACAAAGACGACACCGCATATGTTGAGCGCAAGAAGCAGCATCATCATGACGCCTTTTCCCATAAGCCCCAAGTACATGTAGCCGGTTCCCGGAAAAATAAAAGCGAATAATCCCGCCAGGAACTTGCTCTTCTTTTTGTGCGCCGAAGACACCGTGCTTTGGTCGTAACCGGGTGGATACGGCAGCGTTCCCGGGTCGGTCCAGACTGTCTCCCCGGAGGGACCCTGCGTGGCATCGGACCGCTGTACCTGTGGCTGCTGCCAATCACTGTTCTCGTTATTCATCATTCATCCCCCGACATCAATTTTGGCGCTACTCCGCGGACACGGTCCGGATGCCCTCAAGCCTGCGCAGCTGCTCCGCGAGCGACACCGCCTGCAGTGGATCGCCGAGCCGAATCGTCAATCGGATCCGGATACTGCTCTCTCCTCTGACCTCAAACGCACCCTCATCGAATTGAACCTTGATCAGCTTGGCTTCCTTCGTCTCCAGCAGCATACGAATCGGCTCCGTGAGCTCCCGGTCGGCTTGCGCCGCCATGGTGAACACGAACTCTCTGGGATGGGCGACGTAGCGCTTTTCGACGACGTTCAGCCCCCACAGCACGGCGAGCGCCAAAAAAACCGTAAACGATGCGCCCAAGTAGAAGCCGGCTCCCACTGCAAGCCCGATCGCCATGACGACCCACAGCGATGCGGCCGTCGTCAAGCCTTTGATCGATTTGCCCGTAAATAAAATTGTGCCGGCGCCGAGAAAGCCGATGCCCGTGATCGCCTGCGCGGCAAGCCGCGCCGGATCCCGGTTCACGCCGTACTGGCCGGTAAATTGGGAGAAGCCGTAGATCGAGAGCAGCATGATCAAGCAGGAGCCCAAGCTGACGAGTGTATGCGTGCGTAAGCCTGCGGCATGATTTTTGCGCTCGCGCTCGTAGCCGATCAAGGCGCCGAGCAGCACGGACAGCAGGAGGCGAAGCATCAGGTGCCAATCATCGATAACCCATGGATTGTCCAAGTCAGTATCACGCCTTATAAGTCACATTTTACTTGCGGATCGCCTGCAGCGGCAACGGCTTCCCGTCGGGGAGGGATGCCCGACTTAGGTCTTGGCCCGCAGCTTCAAGGTGATCATTGTAATATCTTCGCGGGGATGGAAGGTATCGGCCGCCTGAAAACCGTGGCGCTCGTACAGCGCGATTGCGGGAAGGTTGCGCGCCTCGGCCGTGACCTCCCAATCCGCGACTTCATTCCATGCTTGCATCATATGCGAAATCAGCGCTCCTGCGATTCCTTGGCGCAAATGGTCCGGATTCACCATCATCCGGCTGATGACGCCTGAGCCGTCTTTGGCAAGATCCGCCGCGATCGCTCCGACCAACTCCCCTTCCTCGTCTCTGCACCCCCAGAACGTCTCCTCAGACGCTTGCAGGGAGGCGGTCGTGTCGTGCAGGGGAGGCAGGTCGGGCACGCCGATCAGCTCGGCTTCGATCCGGTAAGCGGCATGCTGTAGGCGCCAGAGATCGCTGGCGTTGTCCTGGCTGGTCAAGTCCAGCCGCTCAATCGTTGGCATTGCTCCAGCTCCTCATGAAGACTTTAAAAAGAGACGGCCTCCCTGCTGTCGGGTATGCCGCCTCCTCTAGCCATTCTTATGAATTCTTCAAACGATCCATGAGCAGTTTGTTGACGAGGCCGGGGTTGGCCTTGCCTTTCGTTTCTTTCATGATCTGTCCGACGAGGAAGCCGATCGCCTTGTCCTTGCCGCCGCGGAAGTCTTCGACCGACTGCGGATTGGCCTCGACGATCCGGTCGACAATCGCCAGGATGGCGCCTTCGTCGCTGATCTGCACGAGCCCTTGCTCTTCGACGATCTGCTGCGGCAGCTTGCCGGATTCCAGCATCGCCTTGAAGACGGTCTTGGCGATCTTGGAGCTGATCGTGCCCTTGGCGATGAGCTGAATCATCTCGCCAAGTCCTTGGCCCGTGATTGGCACCTGCTGGATCTCCAGATTGTTCGCATTCAAGTAGCCGAGCAGATCGCCCATGATCCAATTCGCCGACGCTTTGGCATCGTCGGTATATTTAAGCGATTCTTCGAAGAAATCGGCCAGCTTCATCGACGATGTAATGACGCCGGCGTCATAGGACGGCAATCCGTACTCCTGCGTATAACGCGATTGGCGGGCGTCCGGAAGCTCGGGAATAGAAGCCCGCACACGATCTTTCCAGTCCGCGTCGATCTGCACCCGCACCAGGTCCGGATCCGGGAAGTAACGGTAGTCGTGCGCTTCTTCCTTGGAGCGCATGCTGAACGTCTTGCCCTGCGACTCGTCCCAGCGGCGCGTCTCCTGCACGACCTTGCCGCCGCCGTCCAGCACGTCGGACTGACGCATGACTTCGTACTCGAGGCCGCGCTGCACACCGCGGAACGAATTCATGTTCTTGAGCTCGGTGCGCGTGCCGAACTTCTCCTGGTCCCAAGGGCGGATGCTGACGTTGGCGTCGCAGCGCAGGCTGCCTTCCTCCATCTTGACGTCGGAAACGTCGCAATATTGCATGATCGCCTTCAGCTTCTCCAAATACGCCTTGGCCTCTTCGGGCGAGCGGATGTCCGGCTCGGAGACGATCTCGACGAGCGGCGTGCCGACGCGGTTGAGGTCGACGAGCGAGCCTAGGCCGCCGTCCATATGCGTCAGCTTGCCCGCATCCTCCTCCAAGTGCAGTCGGGTGATGCCGATCCGCTTCGTCTGTCCATTGACCTCGATGTCGATCCAACCGTTCGAGCCGATCGGCTCGTCGTATTGGGAGATCTGATAAGCCTTGGGCGAATCGGGATAAAAATAGTTTTTGCGGTCGAACTTGCACCAATCGGCGATCTCGCAGTTGATGGCCATAGCGGCCTTCATCGCGTATTCGACCGCCTGGCGATTCAGTACGGGCAGCACGCCCGGATGGCCTAGACACACGGGGCATGTATGGCTATTGGGCGACGCCCCGAACGAGGTCTCGCAGCCGCAGAAGATCTTCGTCTTCGTGTGCAGCTCCACGTGCACTTCGAGGCCGACGACCGTCTCGTATGGGGATACGGTGGACATGAGTGGTTGTTCCTCCTATTAGAGCGCCGGGCGCAGCTTGTGGAATTCTGTCATGCCTTCGAAGGCGTGGGCCGCGCGCAGCACGGTCGATTCGTCGAAGGGCTTGCCGATGATCTGAAGACCGACGGGCAGGCCGTCCGCCAGACCGCAGGGCACGCTGATCGCCGGCACGCCTGCAAGGCTCACCGGAATGGTGCAGATATCGTTGAGGTACATCGTCAGCGGATCGCCGACCTGCTCGCCGATGCGGAACGCCGTCGTAGGCGCCGTCGGTCCTACGATAAGGTCGAACCGCTCGAACGCCTGATCGAAATCGCGCTTGATGAGCGTGCGAACCTGCTGTGCCTTTTTATAGTAAGCATCGTAATAGCCGGAGCTGAGCGCGTATGTGCCCAGCATGATCCGCCGCTTGACTTCGGGGCCGAAGCCTTCGCTGCGGGACTTCTTGTACAGATCCAGCAGGTTGGCGGGATCCTCCGCTCTGACGCCGTAGCGGACGCCGTCGAACCGCGCGAGGTTCGAGGATGCTTCGGACGAAGCCAGCAAATAATAGGTAGCGATCGCATAATCGGTATGCGGCAGGGATACTTCTTCCCATACGGCGCCGAGCGATTCGAACGTCTTGAGCGCCTCCATCACGCGCGCCTTGACCTGCGGATCGATGCCCTCGCCGAGGTATTCCTTGGCGACGCCGATGCGAAGCCCCTTGATGTCGCCGGTCAGCGCAGCCGTATAATCGGGAATCTCGACGTTAGCCGACGTCGTGTCGCGCTTGTCGTGGCCTGCGATTGCCTGCAGGACGTATGCCGAATCCTCGACGTTCTTGGTCAGCGGCCCGATCTGGTCGAGCGACGACGCGAACGCGACGAGACCGTAGCGCGAGACCAAACCGTATGTCGGCTTCAGGCCGACGATGCCGCAATAAGCGGCGGGTTGACGAATCGAGCCGCCTGTATCGGACCCCAGGGAGAAATAAACCTGACCGGCCGCCACGGAAGCCGCGGATCCGCCGCTTGAGCCGCCGGGCACGCGATCTACGTCCCAGGGGTTGCGCGTCAGCTGGAACGAAGAATTCTCGTTGGAGCCGCCCATGGCGAATTCGTCCATGTTCAGCTTGCCGATCGTGACGGACTGAGCGGCCTTCAGCTTCTCTACGACTGTTGCGTCGTAAATCGGATCGTAATTGGACAAGAACTGGCTAGCGCAAGTCGTGCGGAGCCCTTCGGTGACGATATTGTCTTTGATCCCGGCGGGCAGGCCGTAGAGCAACCCTCGTTCGGTCTCGCCGGAGGCATCCATCTCCTTGGCCTGGGCAAGCGCGCCCTCTTCGTTCAGCGTCAGAAACGCGCCGACCTTCGCGTCCGTCTCGGAAATCCGGGCTACGGAAGCCTCGACGAGCTCCTGAACGGATAAGTCTCTATGATGAAGCCTGTCGTGCACTTCGGACAATCTCAGGTTAAACAGCGACAATGCAGCTTCCTCCTCGGAGTTGTTCTATTCCAGTACGGCCGGAACCTTAAATTGATCGTCTTCGGCTTCCGGCGCGTTGCGCAGCACCTTTTCAATCGGCAAGGAAGCCTTGGGCGCGTCTTCGCGCATGACGTTCGACAGCGGCAAAACGTGGCTTGTCGGTTCGACGCCGGCCGTGTCGAGCTCGTTCAGCTTTTCGGCATATTTAAGGATGGCGTTCAATTGTCCCGTAAATTGCGCTTTTTCATCGTCGGTAAGTGTCAAGCGCGCCAGGTTGGCGACATGTTCGACGTCCTTCGCAGTGATGCTCATGGGCCGTTTCTCTCCTTTGCTTCAATACCCTTTCAATTCTCATTATTATATCGGACATGCCGGGGGAACTCAATGCGCGCGGGCATTCCGAATTGTTTCATAAGAGCGATAATCGGGGAAATACTTAGATCGAATAAACGGGTAGTCGGGAGTTAAACGCCATTTATAAAAATAGGGAGGTTGTCTTGATGTTGACTCGTCAAGCCTTCGAACGGCAGGCGCCGCTGCGCGACAGCGGCTACGTTGAATTCAGAGCGGACAGGGATGCAGGCGCTGCCCGGACGTTGAGGGAGTTGCTCGGTCCTCCGGGAGATGCGGGCTACTGGAGCGTTCGGTACGACACATACCAGCAGCTCCTTCAGATGCTTAACGCCGCGGACCGCAAACTGACGGACGCGCAGAAGCAATCTGCGGAATGCAGAATATTCTACGAAGAACCTTCAGAAGCGTCAATGCCGGACGAGAGCGACGGATGGGTACAGGCAGCGCGGCTGCTGACCGGTTTCGGTTCCCATCGCGTCGTCGATTATATCGCGAACCGGCGATTTTCAAGCTATATGCAGCCAATCGTGCAATTAAGCGGGTCGCCCATCGGCTATGAAATGCTGCTGCGTCCGTTGCCCGAACAGCCGCCGTTCCGGCCTTCGGAGCTGTTTGAGGCGGCTCGCGAAGCCGGCCTGCACTCCTTCCTCGACCGCGAGGCGCGGAACAGCGCCATCCGTGTCGCTTCGCGGCAGTTGCCGGCAGGCGTCAAGAAGTTCATCAACTTTTTGCCTTCTTCGATTTACCGACCAGACCAATGCTTGCAGCAGACGTTCGAACGCATCATTATGAGCGGCATGGATCCGGCCGACTTCGTGTTCGAGGTCGTGGAGACGGAGCGCTTGGACGACGTGAAGCATCTGAATAAAGTGTTTGCGGCATACCGCAACATGGGCATCCGCCTCGCAATGGACGACCTGGGCGACGAGTTCGCCACGGTCGAAGCGATGGAGCAGCTGCAGCCGGACTACATCAAGCTTGACCGCAAGTGGGTCGCGGGCTGCGACGGCGACGCGGACAAGCAGCGCCGGATTGAGGATGTGCTGGAGCGGGCTTCCCGCTTCCATGGCGTCGTGCTGGCCGAGGGCGTCGAGCGCGAGGAAGAATGGCGTTATCTGCGGGAGGCGGGGGTCCCGCTCATGCAGGGCTATCTGTTCGGCCGCCCATCCCCCGTACCCATGCCGGTCAGGTTCGAGCGTACCGCTTCGACAGTCTCCGTCTGAGCCCATCATAATTATTAAAGGAGCGATGTGAAAATGAACAAGATCTATACGGCGCAAGTGACTTCGAGAGGCGGCCGCGAAGGGTTCGTCAAATCGTCCGACGGCAAGCTCAACTTAAAGCTGTCCCAGCCGTCGGATTCCGCCGACAGCGCGACGAATCCCGAGCAATTGTTCGCGGCAGGTTATGCGGCCTGCTTTCACAGCGCGCTGAAGATGATTGCCAAAAATAAAGGAATCGAGACGGAAGGCTCGGAGGTAGCTGCCGAGGTCTCCCTATTCAAAGGGGACGGCGCGGACTTTAGACTGTCCGTCATGCTTAACGTGTCCATCCCCGGTGTCGATGCGGCACAGGCTCAACAGCTGGCCGACGAAGCGCATCAAGTGTGTCCTTACTCCAGAGCGACCCGCGGCGATATCGACGTCGAGATCAAATCGGCCGCGCCGCAGCAATGAACACGAGCGACAGACGCAAATTATGAAAGAAGCTTCCGAATTCGCCCGGGGCGAATTCGGAAGCTTCTTTTCTTGCGGCTATGACAGTTAGATCCACGCCTTCAGGTTGACGAGCCGAATGAAATCCTCGCGGCTTTGCACCTCGCGCGGCGTCTCTTCCTCGGTCTCTTCTTCAAGCTCGCCGTTCATAATGCGCTTGAACAACTCTGCGTTGTGCGTTGCGAGCGCATAGTCGATGAGCGCCTCGCGGCCGATCCGCTCCGCTTCAAGCTCGAGTAACACTTCCTCCAGCTCGACGTCGGATGCCGGCACATAATATTGACGGTTCGCGTTCGGAACCCGGATAATATAGTCGAAGGCGCTGTCGTTGTTGCGGTCATAGGCGATGACATAGCCGTATTCGCCGACGGGCATATTCTGCTCGAAACGGTCGTTTACGATGATGATCTTCTCCCCCAGCTTCAGCATGCCGTTTCTCCCTCCCCTGATCAAGCGGACATAAATCGTAGCTGCTTATCCTACTATCCTACTAGATAACGCAGCGATTGTCCAAGAGCAATAGACTTGTCAGGGGTGGAGAGGAAGACGGTACAGCCGTTCCGGCGACGCCGTCAGCGTACGAAAGCCGTCGGCGGTAATTGCGTACGTGTTCTCAATGCCCACGACACCGCGGCCGGGGAACGTAAACTTGGGCTCGATCGCGAGGACGACGCCCGGTTCGAGCGGATCTGAAAACCCGCGGGCGAGGACGGGCCATTCGTCGATCTCGAGCCCGATTCCATGGCCGAGGAAGCGTACCTGATCCGCGCCGAAGCCCATGAAATGCGCCGCCAATCCGGCTTCGTCCGCCAGCCGAAGAGCCTCCGCATACAGCGATTCCGGAAATGCGCCGGGGCGCAGCTGGGATTCTGTATGCCTGAGGATGCGCACCGAGACGTCATACGCGCGGGAAAGCTCTTCGTCCAGCTCGCCGATAACGGCCGTTCGAGTCTGGTCGATCGTATAGCCGTCGATGCAGCATCCGATATCGAGCAAGATCGGCTCGCCCGCTCCGATCGGCCTTCGGCTTGCGCTTTGCGGCGCTGCCGGCGACAAGCCCCTGCCGCCGGCCGGCCCGTCAAAGTAAGAGGGCTGGGCAGCTGCCTCTCCCGCCGCGACCATCCCCGTCATAATTTCCTGGTTGTAGCCGCGCATCCGCATGAGACCGATGTGCCCGTGCCTACGCAGCTCGCTCTCCAGAATCGTCATGACCTCAAGCTCCGTCATGCCTTCGCGAATGCGGCCGAGCGCCAGATCGAGCGCAGCCGCAGCCGCCTTGGCTGCCGTCTCGATCAGCGCAATCTCGCTATCCGATTTCACTGAGCGGACCTGCCTCATCACGGCAGATCCGTCGCGCAGCTCCACATTCGGAGCCGCTTCTTGCAGCCGCAGATACGTCTGCGCGGGAAGCACGTCCAGGTCTGCGCCAACCGATGGACGGCGGCCATCTGCGAACAGTTCCGGGTAATCGCGAGCCAGCGTCTCGCCAAATGCGCGAAACGAGCCAAGCGGCACGGTCTTGACGGCCGACTCCCCGATCGCCCGGTTCAAGCTGCGGCGCACATAATAAGTCGGTTCGCCCTGCGCGGGAATAAATAAATAACCGGTCTGCATCGATCCCGACCAATAATACATGCCTACGTTCTGTGTGATCAAACAAGCTTGCAGACCGCCTCCGGTCATTTGCCGTTGAAGACGGAAACGCCTCTCCAACAGCTCTTGGGCCAAGCGACGCGTTGTCTCGTTCAAATCGGATTTCCCCTATCGTATGTGCTTTTCTCTAGTTTATCACATACGGGTGATTATCCACGCTCAAGCGAAGACAAGCTCAGCCGCCCCTTTTAAATCCCATTCGATCGGATCGATGACGCCGAAGATGCGCGGGCAGGAGAGATGAACGATCATAACGATGCCTGGCCGGCGAAGCGTAACCTCGTAATCGTAAGCCTCATTGCGATATGTATAAGGGAAGGCATGGCGCTCATTGATCACGGCGAATTCGACGATTTCGGGCGCCGACTCCATCCATCCCCCGCTAAGGGGAGACAAATCGGAAGCCAGCCGCAGGTTGGCTGCCAGATAAGCGCGTGCCGCCGCTTCCGCGCGCACCGGATCAATGGAAAGCGTGCCCGCCTCCAGACTCAGCTCGTCCACCTGCTGGGCTGCCGCATGCGCCGCTCTGTCGACGGCCCTTTTACCCTCGTGTAAAGTGCCGAGCGCCGTTTCCTCTTCTAGCTGCATCGCGTGCAGCAGCCACCAGAGGACGATCATAAGGAAGCCGAAAAATAGCTTATGCACTGGCGAAGCTCTCCCTTCGCTTTAGGGAACGAATTCGCTCATCTTCATGCCCGCAGCCGCCATTCGGGCCGTACCGGAAGGCGGGGCCACGCCGATGAGCCTGTCGATGTCCATCAGACCGTCGTACGGGTAACGGATGACCAGCCGCAGACCGTCGCCACGTTCAAGCGGCGACGCGGGATCCGTCCCTGGCATGCCGCTTGTCGTCGTCACCTCGTACTCAAGAGTCTCGGGCTTGAATCCATACCCGGACAATCGCATACGGGAGTCGCCGATCATGGTCGCATCGATATAGCCGTATCGCCCGCTCGCTCCGATCTCGAGCATATAATCGACTTCCTGCTGCAGCAGCGACTGTCGAAGCACGACCACATGCTTGTATACCGGAGAGAACATCAGCCAGCAGAACAACGTCGCGAACAATACAAAGACGAGCAACTGCTTCATGGACTGATCCGGGCGATCGCGCCGGCCATTCCGGCGCCTGAATCGCGAAGCGTGGCCTTGGTGCCCGCCTCCCCTCCCGCCACGTTCATATAGATGAGCGCGACGGTCAGGATAAGCATCACGGTCATCAGCAGCTGTCTCATGATGAATTCCTCCTTGCCTTTGAGCATTGCTCCTTAAAACGCCTTAAGGCTCCATCGATCCAAGCGTCGTATTGGCCGTTGTGCCGTGCGTCTCGATACGCGCTCTCGTGCCCGTCGTGTCGTTGGCGACGATGCCGTTGAACATCAGAGCGACAACGATCAACATCATAACAGTAATCAGAATATTCCGCATATTAAGCACCTCCTTTCCCTTCTTTGCCGGGCAACGTACCAGCATACGTTATGGCTTCAACACTTCAAACAGCTTCTGGGATTCCTGGACCCACGGATACAGGAAAATTTGAAAGGTATAAAGGATCGGCAGGCCCGCCAGCACGAACAGTGCGTACGAGGCCGTCTCTTTTCTCCCTGCCTTGGCAAGCTCGATACCAGCTTTGTACTCGGCCAGCACGTCGCGAAGCATCCGGTATACTTCTTCGCTCTCGTGCAGCCGCATCGATCGCATCGTCTCGGCAAAGCTGTAGCCTTCGGAGGTTCCAAGCCTCTCCTTGAAGCGAAGGAGCGCCTTGTCCGCATCGTAGTACCATTCGTTAAGCAGCAATTGAAAATCTCCCCGGATGATCCGGGTATAGGACATGCACCGCATGAGCTTGCCGTGAAGGTGCAGGCGGGAGCCCATGTAATAGATCAGCTGGTTCATCACGGCGATCAATTCCCGGCGAATCCGGTCGCTCCGGTAGCGCCTGAACGAATCCAGCAACGTCTTGTCGAACGCCGCCACGACTGCCGGCACCGCGATAATCGGCAATGACTTCCAGAGCGAGATGCCGGATAGCAGGCCGATTGTTTCGCAGGCAGCCGATGCTGCCGCCGCCATGACACAAACGAAAATCAGGCTCCTTCTCGCTGCCAAATAAATAGCCGGATCGATTCGAATGCCGCAGCCGGCGAGCAGCAGCCGTCTTTCTTGCAAGGCGGAGCTCTCGGCTCCGCAACCCGCTGCCCGGAGCCACCACTCGGGCGGGCCGCGCTTTCGCCAGTTGGCGATTGAGACTCGCCATCGTGGCTTTCGGTAAGTGACTGCGTGCAATACATATGCAACGCCGACGGCGCCCGCTAAAAATTGGACTAGCCATAACAAGGCTTCGTAAATGGTCTGACTCACTCCCGCCAACCTTTTCCACCTCCAATCCCCCTGCGAAATAAAGCGTCTTTTCAAGAACAGATAAGGCGATCCGCCTCACATTTTCCGCCTCGATAAGTACAATCCCATGAGAAACGATCCGAAAATGAGCACCAAGGCATTCAGCAGCATGCTTCGTCCGCCGGGGTCGGAAAAGTAATATAGCGTGCTGGCTTCGGCGTTCAGCCGAAAATTGATTGCTAAGAACAATCCAAGGAAAAATACGGGCGTAAAATTGGCCAAGCGAATCTCGAGCAGCCGGTGGCGCTCAGCATGATCGTCCATGCGCGCCTTTCTCATATCGTCGATGAGCTCCCGCAAATTGTCCGCGATGTTGTTGCCTTCGCTCAAAGCGACGCCTAACAGGCTCGAGAAATAATCCGCCCAAATATGCCCGATGGACATCGAAAACCGCCTTAAGGTGCGTTCGTCATCGTGATGGATGTTCAGCTGACGATACAATTCTTCGAAGATGGCATGCGTATCGCCCGGCAGCTGCCTCTCCTCGACCATCCGCTGCAGCGCGGTGCGAACGTGCCGGGAGCCGTTCACGAGGTAGCATTGATAAAACAGCTCGGCAGCAGGCAAGAAATTAAGCCTGGCGGAAAGCTGCCGGTTGATCAGCGACATCCGTAAAAAACTGTACGGCAGCACAGCGAGCATCGCGCCAAGCAGTGCGGCGGAGCGCAAGGATTGGAAAACGACAGCGCCTCCCGCGAGACCCGCTAGCGCGAGCCCAAAAGCCGATTTCCAAAAAGCGCTCGGTTTGATCCGCCAGCCGGACGCTGAGATCATGTCCGCCAAATGCGTGAACAACGGTCGAAGCCACACGATGCTCGTATCTAGGGGAAGATCCGCCGCTTCTTCCCTTCCAAGCCGCTTTGTACGGCTGTGGCTATCCTCAGCCAAGGCGAATATTGCCCTCAGCGCGGCGAACAGCAGCAAAAATAACAAGCAGCCAGCCGTTCCGAGCCACGCCGTCAACATAAACTCGTCTCTCGTTCGTTGCAAAGCCATGCGCAGCTCTCGGGATCGAGCCTGCCGATCCGTTCCCATGCCCGCTCCGACAGCTCCGCCGTAAGCTTCCAAGTATCCCGGGCTTCGTCGTAACGCGCCCAATCCCAAACCTCGATCGCGTCGCCGCTGCAGACGTATTCCCCGATTCTGACCAGCTTGCGGCTGCCGCCGACCATCCGCATCTCGAACCCGATCTGCGTGACATGCTCTGCGATCCTTCGGGTTAATCTTGCCGCATTCATGGCCCTACCATCTTGCATGCACATATCGGTGATCGCGTCCGGCACGTCCTCAAGACTGTTCGCATGAACGGACGTAATGCTCCCTTCATGTCCCCGTGTGCAGGCGCGAACATAAATATTGGCATCGGCGTCCCGGATCTCGGCATGACAGATACGCTGAGGCGACTGCCGCAGAGCCAGCTTGAATGCCTGCTGCGGGCCGTGCTGCGGATCATCCTCGTCCGCCTCGTATTCGATGACGTTTTTGTCGGGAAAATCCCGCTGCAGCCGCAGCTCGTACCTGCCCTCGATCGTCACGATCCGCTCCTCGTCGGGCATCGCCGCGATCAATGCCTTGATCAGATGGGTTTTCCCCGTATTGGTAGGCCCGATCACGACCATGTTGAACCGGGACTTCACGATGCAACGGAGCAGCCTGTACACAGAATCGTCAATCGAGCGATACTCCGGTCTAAGCAGCGTCTGCAGATCGAAGCGCCTGACCGTGTAAAAACGAATCGTGAGCGAGGGCTGCGCCGTAAACCCGAAACCGGTCATCGTTACCCGCGAGCCGTCCTGGAGCAGCACCTCCGCCCACCGCTTGCGGGGGCTGATCGAATCGTCGTTGAACAGCACCAGATTCTGTTGAATCCGCTCCACCTGCGCAATCGAACTGAAGCTGAAGGGGGAACGAGACGCCACGCCGTCCCTCACCTCGAAAATGCGCGTGCCGACGACTTGCACCTCCTCGAGCCCTTCCCGGTTCTTAAGGACGAGTTCAAGCACGTTCAGGCCGATGACCTCCGCGAATAACGCTTCGGCGAGCGAGCCGTACGGCAGCGGACCAAAGCTGGCATGCTGCAGTCTTTTTTTTATAATCCAGTCGGATAAAATGGCCAGCAGCTCCTGACGCTCCTGCGGAAATCCGATTACAGCCCGATTGAGCTTTTCCGCGTAGCGTCTTCGATCCTCGTCGCTGAAGCCTCGCGGCGCCGCCAGCATGTGCCGCGCTTCCTCCGTCAAAGCCCCCAAGTCCTGACCGCCGGAACCCAGGCCGATTTCCTCCGAGGTGCCGTAAGACACGAGACCTTGCTCGCCCTCTTGCAGCCTCGCCGCGTAAGCCGCTGCTGAGAAGCGGGACGATGCATCGGGCCTCTCTTCGTCCTGTTCCTCGTCGACCTGCCGATAAACAGTTGTCATCGTCCTCTGCTCCTGTGCTGCAGCAGTCTACGCAGCCAGGGTCGCTCCGTTCGCTTTAACCGTTCTTCCCAATTCAACTGCCGCAGCAGCGTGCCGGCGACCGGATCGAAAGCGGAGGCATGGCGCTCGTCCGCCGCCAGCCATTCGTCCAGACGCCCGCTGTCGAGCTGCAAATGTACGCTCTCGGCGAGCTGCAGCTCTGATAGTGAAATGGCTCCCGTTTCCTTGCGAATTTCCTTCATTCCAAACCCTCCCGCGTGCCTGTATTTGCTCTGCATCAGCACTAGATGATAATTCGCAAGCGACAGCCCGAACTGCGAGCCGACCTGCCCCGTCCACCGGTTCACGTCCTCCTGGAAATGCGTCAGGCTGCCGGTCGTCACCAGACACCGGTGATCTGCGGCCCGCATGGCGCATACGGTCGCGGCGTTGTCCCAATAGGCGCTCACGTCCGCCACCGTCACATCGAATGCGTCTCGCGCTGCCGCAAGCAGCGCATTCATCTGCTCGGGCTCGTAATACTCGGCTTGGTCCCGCGCCAGGTTGCCGAATAGCACGTGCAGGCCGTCAAGCCTCGAAGGCGCAAATGCGTACTGTCTAAGCTTCGAGCCTGTCAGCGTGCCCGACTTCAGCTCCGGCCGCATGCCGCTGAGCGTGATCTCGGGCCTATCGATACCCAGATACAGATGCGTCTTGGCGCTCTTTAAGTTCAAGCACAGATAGCCGACACGCTTGCCCGTCACCGAAGCGATCCGGTAAGCGGTTCCGAATGCCGCGAGCGAAGTGCCGATATTCGGCGTCGACCCCGCGAATGCGATCAGCGATCCCCGTTGGCCGCTCATGAACCCGACGCCTCCCCCGACTCGAACGACGATGCGTCGAAGGCGACGATCAGCTTGGACTTCCCTTCCTTGCATGCGTTGTCCAGCTCAAGCCATTGCACTTCGGTCAAGTTGAGGTTGACGGCGTCGATGGTGCCGTTTGCATCCCGCCTGGAAGCATACATCCGCTCCTTGTCCCCTTCGGCCATGGATAGCAGATTCGAGCTCTTCGGGCTGTCGATCTCTTGATTCGAAGCGGTCTTGACCGCCGCCACGACGACCGGCTCCGCGAACAGCCTCCGCGAGGCGCCGCCCTCCGCCGACAGGTACACGATCGCCCGGTCGCCCGCCCTGATGCCGCTTGAAACGGACTTTACGTAGTCCCGCGGCAACTGAAAGGTCGCCTCGCCGACTCGCGGCAACAACCGGAACTTGTCCAGCTTCCACCCGAGCAGCGGCTCTCCGCCGCCCAGCGGAACGGAAGATTCCAGCCCGTCCGCATCGTCCATGTCGACGATCATCTCATCGGTAACTGCGCCGCTAGGCAAGCGAAGCTTCGTCAGCATCTCCCGGCCCAGCGATGTACCGGCAGGCACGAACTGCTTCGGCACGACCACCTCCGTCGTCTCCGTCAGTCTGATCTGCCTCATCTGCAGCAAATAAACGCCGTAGACAAGCAAGCCTGATAGTACGGCCGCGGAAACGCTGATTCGGATCTGTCTCCCTCTGTTCAAACGACTAGCCTCCCTTGACGACAGCAAACAAAAAAACGCAGGCGCAAGAGAGACTAAGCTCTCTGTCGCCTGCGTTCTTCGCAGCCGTTGCAATAACATATATCTTCGTACCGCCAATATAGCAGAGGAATGCCGGAGTTGTAAACCCCTTTTTTTCCATTGTTCGACAATTTCCCGGGGAATCCAGAAAACGGGTCGCTTAAGACAGCGCCGGAACGTACGGATTTTCCCGTTTTTCTTCTCCGATCGTCGTCTCGGGACCGTGTCCGGGCAATACGAGCGTATCGTCCGGGAGCGTGTACAGCTTGCTGCGAATGGACTTCGTGAGCGTATCCTGATGACCGCCGGGCAAGTCGGTACGTCCGACGGAACGCCGAAACAGCGCATCGCCGGCGAACAGCAGGTCCCCGCACACGAAGCTGACGCTGCCCGGCGAATGCCCGGGCGTATGGCGCACCTCGAACGTCTCGCCGATCAGTTGCAGCCTCTGCCCGTCCTCGAGCGTATGTTCGGGCGGGCCGCTCTTGACCGGCGCGGTCACGTCGCTCCAACGGGCGGAGCCGTTCTTCGCCGGATCGGTCAGCCAATCCTTCTCCAGCGGATGAAGATAGACGGGGCAGCCCCATTTTGCACGAAGCTCGTCCACGCCGCCGATATGGTCGAAGTGCGCATGCGTGAGCAAAATCGCTTCGACCTTAAGACCCGCGACCTTGCGCACAAGCGCCGAATCCGCAGTGCCCGGATCGATTACAATCGCCCGCGTCCGCGCGGAATCGACGACCGCGTAGGCGTTGGTCTGGAGCGGACCGAGCGGAAAGGCTTGGAATGTCAGCATCGTGAAACTCCCTTAAACGCGTTCGAGCACGTCCTGCAGCTCCCAAAGGATAACAGGCGTGTACTCGGAGGCATCGCCGTACTGCTTGACGATCTCTTTGCGCGCGACAGACAGATTGTCCTGATAACTAGGTGCCTGATTGTCCGGGTTCGCTTCCTTGAAGGCGATCATGACATCCTGGACGTGCTGCGGACGAGGTCCCCACTTGCCCAGAAGAGCGCCGCCCGTGTCAGTGACGAGAACGATCGGAATCGAACGTCCGCCCAAAGTCAGGTGCTGGTCGATCAGATCGAAGTGCTGCTCGATAATCATGACCTCGGTCGGGATGCCTGCGGTCTCGAATGCGCGGAACACGACGGGCACGCTGCGCAGCGCATCGCCGCACCAATCCGCGGTAATGATCATGGCGCGGAGATCGTCGCGGTTGTTAAGCGATTCGAAATACGCCTGGCTCTTCGCGTCCGGCCACGTGAAGCTGTCGTAATTGGCGTTAAATTCTTCTTTGTTCTTCTCCATCCCGTCCATAAAAGCGCGCGGCGAGATGCCCTGGTTAAACTTGTGTGCGAGCTGTTGGCTCATGCGATATCCCTCGTTTCGACAACATAAATGAACTTGATCCTATTGTAGCAATCCCTGCGCCAAAAGGAAAACAATTCAGACACAAAAAAGAAGGCCAATCCGTCTTAAACGGATTTGCCCCGCTTGCGCAAGAAAATATAAACGAAGTATACGATCAGTGCGGCGAGCGCGATCAGGATAATCGGCTGTACGTAAGGAGCGGCCTTCTCGTCGATCTGCTCCCAGTTGTCTCCAAGCGACTTGCCCAGCCAGACGAACAAAATCGACCAGGGGATGGACGCGAGCAGCGTCAAGCCGCTGAACAGCGCCAGATTCATCCTGGCCATGCCCGCCGGGATGGAGATGACTTGTCGCATGACAGGCACAAACCGAGCGGTAAACACGATAATCGGCCCGTACTTCTGGAACCACTGTTCCGATTTGTCGACATGCTTGGGCTTCAGATGCAGGAATTTGCCGTAACGGTCCACGATCGGCCTGCCGCCGTAACGGCCGATTGCATACAAGATCCATTGCTGAATCAGCGCCCCGAGCACGCCGCATGCGACCGCGCCCCAGAAGTTGACGTCGCCCTTCCAGACCAGATAGCCGCCGTAGCCGAGTACGATCTCGCTGGGGATGACCTCGATGGCGAGACCGATAACGATACCGAGATAACCGAGACCTTCGATCCATTGCAGCAAGTGGTTAAGCCATTCATGTACCGTATCCATCATAACCGTATGTACCTGCTCTCTTCATCGTATTTGCGTCGTGGGACAAACGCGATATAAGTAGGGGCCGGAACCTTTTTTATTCTAGCATATCCGCGCATCCCGATTCTACTTGGCGGGGGCCCGGTAGAAACGATGTCATGCGGGGACGGGCCTGTGCATACAAATTCAATAGGACAAAGCCGAAGAGGAGCGAGCGGATATGAGCAGAGTCATGTTTATCAGCAAAAAAAGAATTCAGTGGTACATTGCAGCCTTGGCGATCGTCGTGCTTGGCGCGGCCTACGCGGGGTGGCACCGGACGCAGGCGGCTTCCGCGCCTCCGCCGTCTGACGTGCAGGTCCGTTACATCGTTACGACCGAATTCAAATCGACAACCGAAAGCGGGCAAGAGATCGAGGCGTATCGCTGGGATCCCGGCACGATCCCGGTCAAAAAAGGACAGCCCGTCGAGCTGCGCATCACCGGCGTCAACGGCCAGTCGCATCCCTTCACGATCGAAGGACTTGGCGTCAAAGCGACCGTGAACAAAGGAAAAACGACGATCGTCCGCTTTACGCCCAAGGAAGCCGGTACCTACGCCATCGTCTGCGAGACGCATAGCGATCCGAAGGACGGCGTCCCGATGGTCGGATATCTCGTCGTTCAATAACCGTCTCGATCGTCTGCAGCAAAGCCGGCGGTCCTCGTAACCCTGCGCTCCTTTACCGCATAGATTAACGCGGAGAGGAGCGCTTCTGCATGAAAAACGACTTGGGCAAGCACGCCGGCTCGCTGCCTACCGCCAGGGTCATCAGGCGCGCGTGCAGCAATGAATTGTACCGAACCGTCAAGCGGCTCAAGGCATACGTGCCCGACGCCAAGGTGAAGGAAGCCGAGGAACTGTATGTCCGCCGCGTGATGCTTAATCTGCTGTGGATTCACGAGCACCGCAGCGACCGCAAAAAGCTGGCGGACTGGTGGGAAGCCGAAGTCGCCTCCGACATCGCGAGCCTGTGGGAAATCGACCAGGACCGTCTCGCCCGGGCGTTTCGAGACGCGTTCGGCGGTTAATCTCCGGTCTGCTCCGTAAATAAAAGCCCGGCAACGCCGCGTCGAAAAAGATGCGGATGCTGCCGGGTCTGTTTTTATTGGCCTGCGGAATCAAGCAAGGTCTGTGCCTCTCTTTGCCAATCCGCGTCTCCATCCTGCAGCGCCTCCTGCAGCCACGGCTCCGCTTTATCGCGGCGACCGGCCAAAATGGCGCATCTCGCGGCGTTGACCTTGGCGGAGACGAACAGCTCGGTGCCTGACCACGGATTAGACTTGCCGGCGTATTGCCGCGCGTACAGCGCTTTGTACCGTTCAAAAAAACCGACGCCCGCGAGTCCGGCGCGACGGGCGCCTTCTTCGTCTCCTTCATCCTTCAGTTGCTGCGCGAGGTTGGCGAACCTGGCGATGACCGCATTCTGCGAATCGCGGTCGTAGCGCGCAAGGCGCAGCGCCTCCTGCAGATGCGTCTCCGCCTCCCCAACCTCGCCCGCGTCCGCGTACGCCATTCCGAGCGCGTAATGCACCGTTGGCGAATGCGGCTCATAGCGCAGCCCGGCAAGCAGCCAATCGGCACGTTCGGCCACGGGCAGCAGCTGCGAAGCTTCAAGGCGCGGCCGGTTCCACGGCGGGTTGTGCCGCTGGGCTTCGCGTAGCAGCGCAAGCTTCGCCGTATCGCCTCTGGCCGTTTGCGCAGCTGCGTACGCACCGGCCGCCGACTTATAGCGGACGGCCGGCGCCGCGACGGCGATCGCAACTGCAAGCAGCAGCAGCGCCGGAACGACCAGCCGTGCAGCGCGCAACGTCCTGCAAGCTACGCCGCCGCGCAGGGACGTCAGCGGTCGCGTCGGCGCAGGCTCCCGCGCCGGAAGAGTCAAATGCAGCGCCAGCCAGAAGAGCAGCAGCAGCCAAATATAAGCGTAGGACCAATCAAAATCGACACCTGCGTGCAGCAACAGAGCCGCTGCGGGTCCCCAAGCTTGCCTGCCTCCCTTGCGCCGCCAAAGGATAACCGCGAAGCCGATCAGCATGGCAAGCAGAGCGGCAAAACCGAGCGCGCCCGTATCGATGAGCACTTCCAGGTAGCCGCTGTGCACCTCGTTTCCGATATAAGGTCCGCCTTGGTACAAGCCCACCTGCATCCGCCATGTCTCTCCTCCAGCGCCCAGCAGCGGGCGGTCGGCGAACATGCGCAGCGCGTCAGCATAGTAAAGCGTGCGTGCGCCGGCCGTCTCCAGGTTGCCTTCCGCACGTCCGCCCGAGCCGCTGCCGGAAGCAAGCAACAGATATGCGATTATCGCGCAGATCGCAAAAACAGCCGCTCCGCCCCATATCCCGGTCAGCAGTCGGCGAAGCCCGGCCACCCCCTCCGACTTCCGGAGTACCTCCGGCAATCGCAGCGCCAGCACCGTCACAACAAATACCGCCGTCGAAACGACAAGCGCCCAGATGCCGTCGCTCGGCGTCCCCGCCTCCATCGCATCGAATGCGAACCTGGCTGCAATTGAGGCGCAGAGCAAGGCAAGTCCTGCGGCCGCGAGGCCGTAGCCTCGGCGTTCCCGGCGATAAGCCGCGAGCAGCGACACGCCCCCTGCGGCGGCAATCGCCAGCATGGCGCCGCGCGACTCGGTCAGCAGCAGCCCGGTCAACGCCGGCACGAGCGAGACGGCCGCAAAAGCGCTTGCCGCGCGTCCAGGCCGGTTGAGCAGCTGCCATAGCGCAAGTACGAAAAAGGCTGCCACGGCACCGCAAGCGTTGGGATATTGAAGAAACCCGGCCAACCGTGCGCCGGTCATCGACAGAGCGGCATCCGACGACCGATAGACGATGTCGGGATAGCGAATCCAGCCGTACCAGCCTGCCAGCCCGCCCCATACGAAGAACAGGCCTGCGGCATGCAAGGCGGCGTGGCCCGCCGCTTTTCCGCCGCGCCTTGCTGCAAGCAGCGCCGCCAGCGTCAGCCAGGCGCCATATGCGCACCATCGCAGCAGGCTGTCCGCCGTTCCCTTGACGGAAGCAGGGCCCGCCAGCCAGGCGCAGCCGTAGGCGGCCGCCAGACCCAGCGGCGCCAGCGCCCACCAAGAAAGGGCTCGTCCAGACCCGAACGCTGACACGACAGCGGCGACGGCCGCCAAGACGATCAGGGCCGCCTCCGCGCCATACAGATCCGCGTCGTAGAAGAGTCCTTGCCTGTATGCGGCCCAGCATAAAAAGAAAGCGAAGAGCAGGCCGCCGGCAAGCACGGTCGACAGCCGCAAAATACCTTTATAGATCATGTAAAATCCCTGCTTCGGTCAGCGTTATGTCTCTAGCGTAGCGGCTTTGACGGCCGGCCGCAAGCAAGGCCCTCTCCTCCACCCTTCGCAAATGCGAATAACCCTCTGCCAGACGGAAGATTGCCGTCTACGAAAAGGGTATAAGCTGCACGGACGAAGATCCGGGGCCATTATTTATGCTTCGAGCCTGCGCGGCTTCGGCTGAAGCTTCGCTTGACGCTTACTGTCATACAGACGCCGGTCCGCCGAAGACGACAGCTCCGCCAGTGTCGTACCGTCGTCCGGATAGAAGGCGTACCCGCAAGACGCCGACAAGACGAACCCGCTGTGCAGGGACAAGCTCTCCATGCGCTCGTCGATCGCGCGCTTCAGCGCGTCCGCTTCCTGCCGGTCCGCGTAAGGGCATAACAGCAAAAATTCGTCGCCGCCCCAGCGGCAAACGATCTCGCCGCGGACGGCAGCGTCCTCCAGCGCGGCGGCTGCCAGCGAGATCGCTCTGTCTCCTTCGGCATGCCCCAGTCCGTCATTGATCAGCTTGAAGTCGTTCAGATCGATCAGCATAACCGCCAGACGCTTGCGCCGCGCCGCGGCCTGCTTCAGGAGGCCGACGATGCAGCGATGTGCGAAGCTGCGATTCCACAAGCCGGTCAAGCTGTCTCGGTCCGCGCGCCGCTTCAACCGGTCGTATCGTCTGCCGAGCAAGCCGAAGGCAGGGAACAGGACAAGCGCGAAGCCTGCGGCTTCCCACAACGCATAGTTCCCGGTAGATGCCATATACCGCTGTGCCAATCCCGCCGCGCCGACGGCCGCGCTTACCAGCGCAGCGGCGGCCAGTCCGGTCAGGAGTCCGCGATGATCCATTTGCCGATCGCTCCTTCTCACTGCCTCATGGTATTACGAGACGACGACCCGGTTGCGCCCTTCGTTTTTGGCTTTGTAGAGCGCAACGTCCGCCTTGGAAAATAACGCTTGCAAGACGTCTCCGATGTCAGCGGAGCCCGTGCCGTTATCCGATGCCGCTGCGGACTCTTCATCGGTCTCGTCTGTAACGATCCCCATGCTGATCGTGACGCATATCGTCTCGCCGGCGACCCGCACTTTGTTGTTAAGCACGGAAGCCATGATGCGTTCTGCCACTTTCTGCGCTTCTTCCCGGCTTGTCTGCGGCAGGAAGACGGTGAACTCCTCGCCGCCGTACCGCGCCAGCAAGTCGAAACTTCTGAGCGTCGAGCGCACGGCTTCGGCCGTCGCGCGGAGCACCTCGTCGCCGGTGAGATGGCCGTACCGGTCGTTGATCTGCTTGAAGTGGTCGATATCGAACAGCAAAATGGAAAAAGGAACGTTGCGCTGCTTGCATAGAAAGGCTTCATGCTCGACGTAATGCTGGAAAAAGGTACGGTTGTAGCAACCGGTCAAACCGTCCGTAATCGCAGCCTGTTCCAGCTTTTTGTTGACGCGGTACAGCTCGTCCTGCATGGCGATCAGCTCCAGGTTCCGCTCGTGAAGCGCCTCGTTCTTCTCGTTCATCTCGTCGATCAGCTTGCGCTGCTCGGTGACGTCGAAGAAGGCGACGATCCGGCCCTGCAGACTCTTGAATTGATCCAGGAGAGGCGATATTTGCAGCGAGACCGATCTGTAGGGACCGTCCGTCAACAAAATCTCCGTGCGGATTCTGTCCCCGGGGTGATGCCTGTATCTGAACAGAAAATCGCTCACGTCGTTCGCAGGCTGCCCGGCCATCAAGAATCGCTCCAGATCGAAGGTCTCTCCCTTCACGGGCTGCGCGAAGCCGACGGCGCTTCGGTTGAAGTCCAACACCTTGCAGCCTTCGTCGATAACGATGATTCCCGTTTCTACCTGTTCGTAAATCTTGTGTTTGGCGGTATCGACCAGATCGAACACGCCGTACCTGTAAATCGCAATGACGAAGCAGATGTCCGACAAGACGATGCCTGCCGAGGTAAGGCCTTGAACCACGCCCAGCCAAGGCGACAGCACGACGTTGAACAGCAGATCGAGTACCGCGAACACCGTGAGCACGAACATGCCGAGCAAGGATGTCGCCAGCTGCTTGCGCTCGTTGAGCGAGCGCACTGTCCGGTGAGCGTTGAACATATGGAGAAGCGCGATAAAGAAATACGCGAATTGAACGAAAGTCATGATCCAAAAAAGTGGACCGTATTCCCGGTCTCCGTATTGCCCGTCCTCCGGCTTCAGGAATTGGCCGAACGGATTGACGATCGCGGACGCCGCGCAAAGAAACGCTGGCATGAGAAACGCGAGCAATCGGAGCGGCCTTCGCAAATAATGCGTGCGCCTGGTAAGGAACAGCACGAACGCGAGCCAGCCTGGCCCAAGCAAACTAAGCGCGACAAAGGAAACGGTCAAGTAGAAATGCTGGTAGGAGGGGATATCCGTCGAACGCACGCCGACCTGTCCTAGCGGCCAGAGCATCATAATAAAATGAAATGCCAGATAAACCTTGTGCGTTCTGGAAATCGGATTCAAGGCAATGAAAAGGCCGAGCAGCACAAACAGACAAACGAATAACAGAAAGTCTGGCCGTAGAAATTCCAATCGGCTCACCTTTTCATGGAAAGACTAACCCTTTAACCTGGGGTAATTGATTCATTCTAACATAGCCGGGATTTTGCCGACAAGACGAATGGCAAACTTTGTAAATATAACATTTTTAATTTATTTCGTTTTCGACTTTAATTCCATATTATTTTCCATATAAGGCGAAATGGACAAAAAATCCCGGAACTTCTCGTAATCCTGCAAGGCTTGTGCGGAGACCGGCGAATCGCTGCGGACAGCACGAATCAGCAGATTTTTGGGCGTATGCTCCAAATCGATGAACTCCAGCATTTGCACCTTGTAGCCCGATACCTCAAGCAGCTGAGCACGCACCGCATCCGTGACAAGTGCGGAGAATCTTTCCTTCAAAATACCGTGCCGCAGCAGCGGCTTCAGCACCGGCTGTTCGATCTGGCGCATCAGCTCGTGCTGACAGCAAGGCACCGACAAGATGACCGAAGCCTGCCAGCCCAATGCCTTGAGCAGCGCGGCGT
This sequence comes from Cohnella sp. GCM10020058, assembly GCF_042683485.1. Lineage (NCBI taxonomy): Bacteria > Bacillati > Bacillota > Bacilli > Caryophanales > Paenibacillaceae > Cohnella > Cohnella sp. GCM10020058. The sequence goes on along the minus strand of NZ_JBHUJV010000020.1, from coordinate 66,109 downwards.
CCGTCGCCGTATCGCAGGCATGCAGCGTCACGACCATGTCCACCCGGTCGGCGTCGGCATAATCCGCGATATCGCCAACCGCGAATCGCAGGCGGTCCCAACCCAGCCGGTCGGCCAGCTTCGCGCAGTCCTCGATGACGTCTGCTTTTAGATCGAGTCCGATGATCCGCACGGGCAGACGTTCCTTGATCGCAAGCAGATGATACAGCGCGAACGTCAAATAAGACTTGCCGCAGCCGAAGTCGACGATCGTCAGCTCTCTGTCGGTCGGCAAATGCGAGATGACGTCGGACACCATCTCGAGAAACCGGTTGATCTGCCTATACTTATCGTATTTTGCCTTGATCACCCGTCCCTCGGGCGTCATGACGCCGAGCGCTTCCAGGAAAGGCACCGGCTCTCCCTCGGGAAGCACATACGTTTTGGTCCGGTTGTGCGAAGGCGGCGCCGCAAGGACGCCCCCCGCTGTCTTGGCCGTCGGCGCGCCGCGGAGAACGGCGGCTTTGCCTTTTTTGTTGACGAGAATCTGTATGTCGTTCTCAGACGTCTTCAGCAGCGCCTGCCGGTAATCGCATTCGACGAGGCGCAGCAGCTCGTCCGCCGCTTCGCCGGGCGCCAGGTTCTGATGAAGCGCCTTCGCGCCGGCGAACCGTTCGAACTGGTAGCGCAGCTCGCCCTTCAGCAGGACGGGGCGGACGGCGATCTTGCGCGTCTCCTCCGACTTGCTGCGGGGCTGGCTGACGGTCGCCTGAATCAGCTTGCCCTCTTCAATCGCTCCCCGGACGAGGGCGTTCAATTCCTCCGTTATCGTCTCCGCGCTCATGATGCCGTCTCCTTCGTCAGATTGTTCCACTGACGGACGCCTTCGCGCAGCTCGTCGCGCGAGAGTCCGCCGCTCCCCAGCTCCTCGTCATCCAGCGTTTGCAGCCGTTCATAGAAGGACAAACCTTCTTCCGTGCCGGCATCGCCGGCGTCGAAGAGATCGTACAGGCTGTTTTCCGCATCCGCATACCGTCCGTCGTGCTCCTGCCATTCCCAGGCTGCGCGCAGCGTCAGCGCAGAGCCGTCCAGACGCGCCGGTCCTTCGACCAGTCGCTCCATCCGCCGCTCCAAATCGAGCCCTTCGACCGGGCCGTGCGTGCGCAGCACGTAACCGATCAAGCGCAATGCCTTTTCCAGGCGCAGCAAGCTCTCCGCTTCGCGTCCCATGTCCGCCAGAATGTCGCCTTCTTCTTGCAAAAAGGCGCCGATCGCCCCGATCGCCTCGGCATCCGAACGTCCTCCCCCGCCGAACATCGCGATTAGATCCGCATCCGACAGTCCGAGCGCCAGCCTGGCCCGCATGCGCAATTCTTTGCTCATGAACTCGTCGATCAGCAGCAGCGCTTCCTCATGCTTGCCTTGCTGCTTGAGTCCCATCAACGCGCCGAAGGCGACCGACATCTGATTGATCATTCGCATGAAATAGTCGCGATCAAACATCGGCTTCGCCTCGCTTCGCTGCGGCGACGAATGCCAGGATCGCTTCGGCGAAGGCAGCCGGCTGCTCCATCATGCCCATGTGCCCCGCTCCGTTGAGCAAGCGATGCGTCACATTCTGACCGTCGATCGGAAACCGCTTGTCCGGACCGATCACGTTGTCGGACTCGCCCGCGAGCAGCAATATCGGCGCCTCGAGCGCTTCGAGTACGCCGCGCCTGTCGGGACGCTCCCTCATGCCGAGCGCCGATCCGATGCCGCCTTCGGCGGATGTGCCAAAGCCGATCGACAACGCCCTGTCGACCTGCGCTTGCAGCGGCGCCAGGTTATCCGGCGAGAACAGCTTCGGTACGAGATCGCGAATATGTCCCTGCATGCCCTCCCGGGAGATGCGAGCCGCCACCTTTTCCCGGTTGGCCTTGCCATTGTCGTCGTCGGCAAATGTCGTGGAATGCAGCAAACCGAGCCCCAGCAGCCGGTCCGACGCACGCTCGGCCAACGCCAGCGCCGTATAGCCGCCCATTGAATGACCCAGCACGAGCGCTTGCCCGATATTCAAAGCGTCCAGCAACTGCAGCGCGTCCTCCGCGAGTTGCTCCATCGTGTACGTCCCTTCGGTCGCCGCGGTCTCTCCGTGGCCCCGCGCATCGGGAGCAATGACCCGCGCGTGGGCCGACAGCAGCGGCAGCACGTCGTCCCAATAACCTGCGCTGCCGCAATAGCCATGGAGCAGCAGCAAGGGGACGCCTTGTCCCTCGTCCAAATACGAGACTTCCAGACCGTTTTTTAATGTCAATCGGTTGCGAGCCATATCGTGCACATCCTTCCGCGGTTTTTATTTATTTTAACGAACGATCGTTCTTGAACTCAAATGCAGCCGCGCCCTGTGCGGCTTCGCTCGCGCCGAATGCTTCGGGACGAACGCCGTAAAGCGCGGCTGCTGCGGCATTGGCAATCCGCTTCGCCATCTCCATGACGGCGTACAGCGAAGTCGTCTGGAGCGTAATATACGGTTTGGGACCGAATTCGCCCACGACGGCCGCGACGCTATAGTCCCCGACTGGCGGGAGCGCTCCGCCTACCGACCTTGCCGGCTGAAGCGGTCCTTCTCCCAGTAAAAATCTGCCGACGTTCTCCGGTCGTCCGAGGCAAGCGTCAATCGCGATCACGACGGCATCCGCGGGCAGCGCGGACGCTTCGCGTCCCAGCCTGTCCGCGTCGCAAGGCTCGCGCAGCGTCCCGATCACGTCGCCAACGCCGCGCTCCTCCAGCATCGTGCCGACCAGCGGACCGAGGCAGTCCCCGGTGGAGCGGTCCGTGCCGATGCAGAGAAAAACGATCGGCTCTCCGGGATGGCGTTCGAACGCGCTTCTAAAAAAACGCTCGAGCTCGTTCGCGCCCGAGGCTGCAAAAAATAGAGGCGATGCGCCTGGGACGCGGTTCGCGGTCATCGTCCTGCTCCTTTCGATGATGGCTTGTTCAGGTTACAGCGTATCATGCGCCGTCCGGTTATGCCAGCGCGGAGCGGGCTGCGCTGTGATACAATGGGGTGAGCTTATATCGAGAGAGGATGCTGCAGGAATGGATCTGACCAAGCCGACACAAGAGAACGTAGAATATATGATCGAAGCGATCAAGACGAAGCTGAGGATGGCTTCGGGGGCCGCGATGCAGGCGTCGCACTTCAACGCCGATCGATACGAGGATCTCAAGGATATTTACGACATGGTCGCCTCCAAGGACCGATTCAGCATCAGCGAGGTCGAAGCGCTCGTGTCGGAGCTGGGCAAACTGCGGAGTTAAATGGAGCCTTTGCGTGGGCTGGGGATGACTGACGATTGACTGGCGGATAACAGGCGGATTAAAAGCGGGCGTAATAGAGAGGCTCCAGACGCTTATTCGCAGTGAAACGGATAGTGTGCATGCAGTAGAGTTGTGCCAGACTCTATCCTCAGGCAATCGAGTTATGCGGGCGCAATAACGATGTCGCACATCCTTATTCGTAGGCAAACAGGCGATTCAGGCACAATAACGATGTCGCACATCCTTATTCGCAGGCAAACAAGCGATTCGGGCGCAATAGCGATGTGGCACATCCTTATTCGCAGGCAATCAGGCGATTTGGGCGCAATAGCGATGTCGCACATCCTTATTCGTCGGCAATCGGGCGATTCAGGCGCAATAACGATGTCGCATATCCTTATTTGCAGGCAAACAAGCGACCCGGGCGCAATAACGATGTCGCACATCTTTATTCGCAGGCTGTCGAGGCTTTGAGCGTCATACAGATGTCACGGACTATTATTGCATGCCGTGCAGGCCAAGCAGCCAAACCCTACAGCAAAAACGCCTTCGTCGCCGCCAGGCAACAAAGGCGTTTTTGCTATGCTCAAAGCCGCATACAGCCTACTTCGCGCCGCCGGGCTCGAAGCCTGCCGTCGCCAGAAACCGGCCGAACGCCGCCCGGCCCGCGGCGTCCTGCTTGAACACGCCGGCGTCGCGCAGCACGGCGTGGAACTTGTCGCCCACGGCCGCCTGCAGCGCAGCCCGCGCAGCTTCCGGCGCCAGCGCCGTGCCGTGCGCGGCGACGAGCTCCGCGATCCAGCCCGCGTGCTTCGCGAGCGGATGCGATGCCGCATCGCCCTGACCGCCGCCGATCGCCGCGGCATCGTAGGCGGTCTCGCCCGTCAGCAGCAGCGCGATCTGGGACAGCTCCGCGTCCAGACGTCCCGGCAGCACCGCAAGGCCCATCACTTCGATCAGGCCGATGTTTTCCTTCTTGATATGATGCAGCTCCCGGTGCGGATGAAAGATGCCGTCCGGGTGCTCCTCGCTCGTGCGATTGTTGCGCAGCACGAGGTCGAGCTCGTACTCTCCGCCCTCCGCGCGTCTGGCAATCGGCGTGATCGTATTATGCGGCACGTCGCTGCTCGCCGCGTACACTTCGGCCTCCGGATCGCTATAAGCCCGCCAGCCGGCCAGCACCCGATCGGCCGTGCGCAGCAGCGCCGCCCGGTCCGTGCTGCGCAGCCTCAGCGCGGACATCGGCCACTGTACGATGCCCCCGCGCACCGCGCGCTCCGTGCCGTGTGTCGCCCATCCCGCCACGCCCGCCTTTTCCATCGGGAACACATGTCTGCCGCCCTGGAAGTGATCGTGATTCAGAATCGAGCCGCCCACGATCGGCAGGTCCGCATTCGAGCCGACAAAGTAATGCGGGTACGCGTCCACGAAGTCCAGCAGCCGCTCGAACGTCTCGGGAACGATCCGCATCGGTACGTGCTCCCCCCGCAGGATGATGCTGTGCTCGTTGTAGTACACGTAAGGCGAGTATTGGAAAAACCACCGTTCGCCCCGCAGCATCAACGGGAGAATCCGCAAGTTTTGCCGCGCCGGATGATCGGGCCTGCCCGCATAGCCGACGTTTTCGCGGCAGAGCAGGCACTTCGGATATTCGGCTTTGGTCTGCGGCAGGCTGCGCAGCAGCGCGATCTCCCGCGGGTCCTTCTCCGGCTTGGACAAGTTGACCGTGATCTCCAGCTCGCCGTCGTCCGTCGGGTGCAGCCAATAGCCGTTTTTGGAGATCCGGTCCATTCGGATGTAGTTGGAGTCGATGTTCAGCCGGTAAAACCAGTCCGTCGCCGCGCGCACGCCGTCCGCGGCCGACAGCCGGTCGAACGTCGCCGATGTCTCCGAAGGACGGGGCATCAGCAGCCCCATAATCCGGGCATCGAACAGATCTCGCTGCGTCGTCGTGTCGTCAGGGATCAGGCCGAGCGCGGCGGCAGCGTCCAGCAGCGGCTCCAGCACGGGCACCGGGCTGTCCAGCGTTCCCTCCGGCAGCGATCCGCCGCCCGCAGGTCCCGCCAGCCCGAACAAATCCAGCAGCGCGTTGTGCGCGTAGTCCTCGTCTAGCTCGCCGATCATGCCGCGCCTGAGCGCGAAGTGCACCAATCTGCGGATTAACGAACCGACCTCGTCCCTGCGCGCCTCCGTCATGCCGCTCGCGTCCGCGGTCTCGCCCTTGTTGCTCATTTCGCGTCATCCCTTCGTCTGCTATAGCTTCGCTTGTTGCCCGGTGCGGCGCGCTAGGCGAGAGACGTTGCACTCGATCGATATGCACTCACTCGATATATGCACTCGCCAAATGTCCAATCGCCTCTAGCTACGCGCCGCCGTCAGCCATTTATTTGCCGTACCCGTTCGGATGCGCCGAATGCCAAGCCCAGGCGCTCTCGACGATCGGGCGCAGATCGGCGAACTTCGGCGTCCATCCGAGTTCCGTGCGGGCCCGCTCCGACGAAGCGATCAGCACCGCAGGATCTCCCGAGCGGCGAGGCACGATTTTCGCGGGAATCGCATGACCGGTCACCTCGCGGGAAACGTCGATCACCTGCTTGACGGAGAAGCCCGTACCGTTGCCCAAATTATAAATGGCGCTCTCGCCGCCGCCGCGCAGTCGTTCCAGGGCGCGGATGTGCGCGTCGGCCAGATCGCTGACGTGGATATAGTCGCGGATGCAAGTGCCGTCCTCCGTCGGATAGTCGTCGCCGAACACCGAGATGAACTCGCGCTGTCCGAGCGCGACTTGCAGCACGAGCGGGAGCAGGTGAGACTCTGGCGTATGGTCCTCACCGATCTTGCCGCTCTCGTGGGCGCCCGCCGCGTTGAAGTAGCGGAGCGAGACGTTTTTGATGCCGTGTGCGACGTCGAACCAGGAGATCATCTTCTCCATGGCCAGCTTTGTCTCGCCGTAGGCATTGGTCGGCTTGGTGCGGTCGTACTCGTCGATCGGCACCTTCTCCGGCTCGCCGTACGTCGCCGCGGTCGAGGAGAATACGATGCGGGAGACGCCCGCCTTCTTCATCGCCTCCAGCAGCACGAGCGTTCCGTACACGTTGTTATGGTAGTATTTGCCCGGATTCGTCATGCTCTCGCCGACCAGCGAGTTGGCCGCGAAGTGGATGACGCCGTCGATCTCGTTTTCGGAAAAAACCCGTTCCAGCACCGCTTCGTCGCGCAGATCGCCCTCGTACAGCTTGCCGCCGAGCAGCGCTTCCTTGTGCCCTTGGTACAGATTGTCCAGCACCACGACCTCTTCGCCCTTGTCCAGCAGCGCCGCCACCGTATGGGAGCCGATATAGCCCGCTCCGCCCGTCACCAATACCGCCATATCAGTTCGCCTCCTTGATTTCGTGCACGCCGTCGCCGATGTCGCATACGTAAAAATCTGCCGTCAATCCCGTCGCAGCCTTATACTTTTCGCCAACCTCGGCGATGAAGCGCTCTGCCTGATCCTTGTACACGAGCGAGATCGTGCAGCCGCCAAAGCCTGCGCCCGTCATGCGGGAGCCGAGCACGCCAGGCACCTCGCGGGCAGCGGCCACCATCGCGTCCAGCTCCGCGCCCGTCACCTCGTACAGGTCGCGCAGGGAGTCGTGCGACGCGTTCATCAGCTGTCCGAAGGCGGACAGATCTCCCTGGCGCAGCACTTCCACGGAGCGGCCGACGCGGTCGATCTCCTCTACGACGTGCCGCGCGCGTCTTCTGACCGTCTCGTCGGCGATCAGATGCGCATGCTCATTGAACTGGGCGAGCGTAAGCTGCCCCAGCAACGTCAACTCAGGAAACGCCGCCTTCAGATCGGCGACCGCCGTCTCGCACTGCGCGCGCCGCTCGTTGTAAGCGGAGTCCACGAGTCCGCGGCGCTTGTTCGTGTTGCCGATGACGAGCTTGTAATCGCCCGACTCGAACGGAACGAGCTCGTATTTCAAGGTGTCGCAATCGAGCAGGATGGCATGATCCTTGCGCCCGTTGGCGACCGCGAATTGGTCCATGATGCCGCACTTTACGCCGACGAACTCGTTTTCCGCATGCTGCGACCACAGCGCGATTTCCACCGTGTCCGTTTTGCGACCTTCGAGCGTCAGCAGCGCAAACGCGGTGACGACCTCGATCGAAGCGGACGAAGACAGCCCCGCGCCGTTCGGAATCTCGCCGTGATAGAGGATGTCGTAACCCCGCGACAGCGAGATGCCTCGCTGCGCCAGCTCCCAGACGACGCCCTTGGGATAGTTGGTCCAATCGTCCTCTTCGGAAAAGACGAGATCGTCCGCGGGGACGAGCCGCGACTGCGGGAAGTTCGTGGACGCCAGGTGCAGCTGACGGTCCTCGCGCGGCCGGATCAGCAGCGTCGTGCCGAACGTCAGCGCTGCGGGGAACACGGCGCCTCCGTTGTAATCGGTATGCTCGCCGATCAGGTTCACGCGGCCCGGCGCAGCGAAAATGCGGATATCGGACTCGCCCTCGCCGAGGCGGGTAATGAATTGTTCGCGAAGCGTCGGATAATGAGGCATGATGGGATTCCTCCTGAATTAGGGCTGCGATTTACTTCCAGTATAACGCCGGAAGGCGCGAACGGGAAATGGCATGAAATGCGGTCTCTATGGAGAAATGTGACTTCGTGCGGTACAATCGCAATTAGAAGCATAACAAGGAGACCGGATCCCCATGACCCAAACGCCCGACTACCGTGTTGCCTCCAATCCCGCACCAACGCTTCCCCAGGGACTTGCCGCTCTTTTCGCAGGCGAAAGCCAGACCCGGCCCATGCATCGCGTCGGTCCGAAGGTCGTCGACTACTACTTGCTGCACCATGTGATTTCCGGACACGGCATTTTCGAGACCGAAGGCCGAACTCACGCCCTCGGCCCCGGACACACATTCCTGATTCGGCCCAAGCGCCTGTTCAGCTACGAATCGGATGCGGACGACCCCTGGCGCTACCGTTGGGTCGCCTTCGCCGGAGACCGGGCGGAGCAACTGCTGGCCGAGGCCGGCCTGGGCGCGGAGCGCCTCGTCGTCGACAGCGGCGACGTGCTGTCGCCTGCGGAGCGATGCCGCGAGATTTACGATTCCTTCCGCGCGCGGAGTCCGTCGGCATCGCTAGAAGCCGCGGGCCTGCTTCATCTCCTGCTCGCTTCCTTGATGACCGACGGTGCCGAGCGTGCCGAGCAGCCGCCGATGGCAGACACGCACGGCGAAGAGCTCGTCCGGCAGGTGATCGGCTATCTCGCCACCCAGTACGCCGAGCCGGTGTCGATCGAGGCGATGGCGGAGACGCTCGGCTACAACCGGGCCTATCTGTCCCGCTTGTTCAAGCGGCATACCGGCGTGACGCCGATCTCTTTTCTGACGCGCATCCGGATCGACCGCGGCAAGCGTCTCTTGCGGGAGCGGCCCGAGCTGACGGTCGAGCAGGTCGCCTCCTCCGTCGGATTTCAAGACGCCTTGTACTTTTCCAAGCAGTTCAGACGCGCTTTCGGCGCGACGCCGACGGGCTACCGGACCGACACATTGCGTTCCTGAGCCGAATTGCCCGGACTTGCCCGGACTTGCCTGCCATGCCCTGCCTTGCCTGCCATGCCCTGCCTGCCCTGCCTGCCCTGCCTTGCCTTGCCTTGCCCTGCCTGCCTGCCTGCCTTGCCTGCCATGCCCTGCCTTGCCCTGCTCCGGGTGCCGCACATTCATATCGCTGGCGCTCCAATGATGGCGTTTCCATCGATATTATCGATAATCGGCATGCAAATCGCTCGATAACCCCCGGTACAGCGAGGATGATAAGATATTCCTCAACAAAAGACCGAGGGGGCGATTTAGTTGTTGATCCAGGACCACGCGGCTTATAGAATATGGGATAACGCGGTCAAAGAAAACGAGCGGCGATGGGCGTTCGAACGTCACCCGCACGAGACGAAGCGCCCCCGCCCGCAGGCTCCGGCTTACTGGCTGGCGCTGATGCTGCTCGGCTCGCTGCACAGGCACTGATCCGCCCTCAGACAGGTGGTGGCAAGTATGGACTTTATTTATATCCGGTCGTTCATTGAAGTAGCGCGCTGCCACAGCTTCACCAAGGCGGCCGAGAATCTGGGCTACGTGCAGTCCAGCGTCACGACGCATATCCAGAAGCTGGAGCAGGAGTACGGCGTCGTCCTGTTCGAGCGATTCGGCAGATCGATGCGTCTGACCTCGGCAGGCGAGCAGCTGCGCGATACGTTCGAGCAGATTCTGGCTTTGTACGAGAGCTCCAAGCATCTGATCTCCAGACCCGCCAAGGGACATCTGGACATCGGCACGATCGAATCGCTCTTCTCCTACTTCCTGCCCCCAGTCTTCCATCAATACCGCCGCGTCTACCCAGAGATCAACCTTCAGGTTCATCCGATCACGGAGACCCAGATTCTGCAGTTGATCAAGGCCGGCGAGATCGACCTGGGCATCGTCCTCGACCAGCCGATCCAGGAAGAGGACATCGAGACGATCAAGCTGCGCGAGGAGGAGCTGGTGCTCGTCGCAAGCCCGGGTCACCGGCTGCAGCAGGCCGTCCAGATCTGCGCCGCAGACTTGAACGGTCAATCTTATATCGCGACCGAGCATACGTGCACTTATCGCAACGCGTTCGAAAAGCTGCTGGGCAAGCACGGCGTCGCGTACGACGTCCACCATGAATTCGGCAGCCTCGAGGCGATCAAGCAGTGCGTGTCCTATGGCCTCGGCATCGGATTGCTGCCGCGGATCGCAGTCGTACGGGAGCTCGAGGAGGGCAGGCTGATCCGGCTTCCTTTTTCGCACCCGGACATCACCTTCTATACCCAGATCGTCATTCACCGCAAAAAATGGCGCGATCCCGCGATACGCCATATGATCGAGCTGCTGCGCGAGGCGGCCGGGAAGGACGGCGATGACGCCATTCAGCGAGCGCAATAAGTCAGCAAAAAAAGGGACATGGCAGAGCGCGTATAGCGCTCGCGATGTCCCTTTTTTATAGATTACGGCGCAATCATCTGCGCAGCTCGTAAGGCGTGAGCTCCCGAGGCGCGCGGGAAACGTCCTCCGTCCCCTCGAAGTTCAGCTTGTCCGACACCAGATACAGCGGGCGCCGCTTGGACTCCTCGTAGATGCGGCCGATATACTCGCCCAGCACGCCGAGCAGCGATAGCGTGATCCCGTGGAAAAAAAGGCTGATGACGATAAGCGACGTCCATCCCGCGGTCGTCGTGTCGGTGAAGATGCGTTGGCAAATGACGACGATCAGGTAAATGAAGCCCGCAGCCGACAGCAGGAATCCGAGGATGCCGGCGAGCTTGAGCGGTTTGGTCGAAAAGGAGGTAATCGCGTCCAGCGACAGCCGGACCATCTTGCGCAGCGGGTACTTGGTCTCGCCGGCAAAACGCTCTTCGCGCGCATACTCGAGACCGATTTGGCGAAAGCCCGCCCAGGCCACCATCCCGCGGATGAAGCGGCTGCGTTCGCGCATGCCGCTCAGCGCGTCGCAAACCTTGCGGTCCATGAGCCTGAAGTCGCCGGTATCGACCGGAATGTTGACCGAGGTCATCGCCGCCAGCGTGCGATAGAACCACTTGGCGGTCGTTTTTTTGAACCAGGTCTCGCCCTGCCGCGAGATCCGCTTGCCGTAGACGACGTCATAGCCTTCGCGCCAGAGCGTCAGCATCTGCGGGATCAATGCCGGAGGGTCCTGCAGATCCGCGTCGATCAGTACGACAGCTCGCCCCGAAGCGTGGTCCATCCCCGCTGTCACGGCGATCTGGTGGCCGAAGTTGCGGGCGAAGTCCAGCAGCTTCACTCTGGCATCCCGGGCGCAGATCCCGCGCACGATGGCGGCCGTCCTGTCCCGGCTGCCGTCATTAACGAACACGAGCTCGTAGCTCTCCCCGGTCGCCTCCAGCACCTCGGTCAATTTCCCATAGGTAGTCTCAATGACTTCTTCCTCGTTGTACATCGGGACGACGACGGACAGCGTCACCACAGCAGCCATGCGGCTCCCTCCTCAGCTTGCCTGAACTTCAGGACGAATATCGATCAGAATCCCCAGCTCGGCAGCCAGCGTATGCCGAAGTTCATCCACTCGCGGCTGATGGTCATGCCGGTCAGGACGGGATAGAACCAGACGAACAATACGGCAGCTCCGGCTATGACGAGCACGGTGAACGTCCTGCCATAGTACCAGCGCTGCTCCAGCCAGCGGAGCATCCACACGATGGACAGGATCAGCAGCGGCACCATCGGGAAGTAGTGGTACAGGAAGGTAATACTGCGCGGCGATACCATCCAGGGCACGTAAAACGACAAATACATGACCGCGATCGTCAGCACCGCCTTGTCCCTTTTGCGCGCGCCCAGCCACCAGGACAGCAGCATGGCCGCCAAGCCGCCCCACCAGATCAACGGATTGCCGATGGCCGCGATGCTCTGCGCATCCCCCTTCGCCAGATCCTTGCCGCCGTAGTACCAGACCGGACGCAGCATCTCGGGCCACGTATACCATTTGGACGAGTACGGATGCTTCTCCTTGACGCCTTTATGATAATTGTAAATATCCTTTTGGTAGCGCGGCAGATCCTTTAGTCCGTCGTCCGCCTTGGTCGCCTTCTCATAAGGAATGTACGAAGCCGCATAGATCCCCGCAGGTACGACCACGAACAAGATTACGCACGACAAAAGCGTCAGCGTTAGTTTTTTGAAATACGAGCTGCCATATTCCCAGCGGGACTCGCGCCAGCGCCTGAAGAGCGCCAGGAACAACAGGACGGCAAGGCCCGCGCCGCCGTACATGTAGTTCCACTTGACAGCCGAAGCGCATCCGAAAAAGATGCCGGACAGCGCCAGATAGCCGAAGCTTCGGCCGAAGCCGCCGCTTTCCCATTTTTTCTCTCCGTACTTGTACATAAACGTATACATCAATATCGTGAAGGTCACGCCGAAAATATCGACGTTGGCCATCCGCGAATGGACGAGATGGAAGCCTTCCAGCACCAGCAGCAGCGCCGCGATGAATGCATACCTCGTGCTGCGGAACATCGCCCTGGCCGCTGCGTAAAACACGGGCACCATCAGCGTGCCGCACACGGCCGCCATGAACCTCCACCCGTACGGCGTCATGTCGAACAGACGAATGCCGAACGTGAGCAGCCACTTGCCGAGCGGCGGATGCGTCCATTCGTAGGGCTGGATCTCATGGATGAATTCGTAAGCGGTACGACCGTGATAGATCTCGTCGAAATACATGCTGTTGCGATAGTCCGGCCGGTAAGGCGCTTCGTCCTGCTCGTCGAAAACCTGCTCTCCGCCGCCGGCCGAGGTCTCTCCCTTGGTTCCGGCAGGCTCGATATTCGCGATGGCGATTCGCGCCTTCGTATCCGCCTCGAAAAAGCCGGCCTCGTACAGACTGTACCCGGTGCGCTTGGCCGTAAACTTCATATACCGCGCACTGACAGGCTTGTCCTCCGCCATCCAGGTGAATACCCGTCCGGTCTTGTGCTCGACCGTGAGATATGGCGACCAATGGATGCCGTCGGTAGACGATTCGATCTGCGTCTCACCTGCTGCGCCCGGTCCCTCATACAGACTGATGCGGCCGACCTGGCGCGTCTCCCCAAAGTCCGCCACGAATCCTTCTCCGGATACGTCGGGCCGCCAAAAGGTCTGAGGCGCATGCCGGTTGCCCAGGTCGTGAAGCGACAACCAGGCCGAGACGAGCATCAGAATCCCGATCAGAATAAAATCGATCCTGCCCCAAGGCCTTCTGTCCCGCTCGGATTCGCTGCGGCTCCAGCTGTACGAAGACAGGCTGCCGCCGTATTCTTGTGATTCCATGAACGTCCTCGCCCTCTTTGATCATCTGCTACCTATTGTAGTCTAAAGCGCGCCTTGCGAAAAGTCCGCAATGATTCAGCGCGTACTCGCCCGGGTAAAAAAGCTCATGCAGGACGTTAACACATATAACAAAATGGCGATGCCATTACAAGGAGGAATTCACATGGCAGGAATGGTAAAAGGTGTTGTAATCGGCGGCGTAGTTGGCGCAGCGGCAGCGTTGCTTCTGGCTCCGAAACCCGGTAAAGAGACGCGCCAGGATCTGATGAACGCATACAGCAAGTCCATGGATAAATCCAAGGAATGGGCTTCCACAACCGGAACCAAGACCCAGGAGTTGGCCTCCAAAGTCGGCCAATCCGCTTCGGATATGATCAGCCAGACCAAATCGGCACTGTCGAACGCGAAGGACGGCATAAGCTCCGCCAAGGACGACATTACCGGATCCCTTCAGGAATCCACGAAGCCGAACTGAATAACCTTCAAAAGCCAACCCCGAGCCCCGCTCGGGATTGGCTTTTGTCTGTGCGAATTTTCGTAAAGGGGCGATCCAGTTGAAAGAACCCAAACAACCTGACTTGCGGGAAGACGTAGCGGAAGGCACCGGCAATCAGCCTGACAAGACGGAACGCCAGAGCGTCGCTTACCGGCCTGATGAAGATAGCAGACCCTCCGGCCCGATCGAGACGCGCCCGGTCGAGGAAGCGATGAACGGCTCGATGGTGCAGGATTTCGACGATCTGAAGCGCCTAGGACGCGACATGGAACGTGTCAAGACCGGCAGCGAGCTGAGCGAGGAAGGTCTTGTCAGCGACCCGATCCAGGAGAAAGCCTGAGAAGCTGCTATAGCGCCCGCTTCAGTGGCTGCCTTAGCGAACGTTTTAGTGGGCTATAGTCAGCGATCCTTGCCTCGCCACGCTAGCTAGAGCTAGCTACCATTCTGACAGACGGATCCCGACGGCTGAATGGATAACAGCCTACCTAAGAAACCCGTCTGAGGAAGATAGCTCTATCGGGTACTTCGGTTTTTGCGGATATTCAAAAACTGAATTCGAGCGAACGCCGATCGATAGCTCAACAGCCACCTGTTCCGAGAGTTTGGTCTCTCGTCGCCCGCCGTCCTTTCGCCAATGCCTGCAAATATACATCCATTTCGGCCGATCTCGCCCCTTTTGGACAAGTTAGATGCAAATGCGCAGTTATTTTCCTCCATTAGCCGATTTACGGCTTATGCTTTGGATTTACCTGCATATTTGCATGTATTTCGTCCCATGTCGCGGATCGGTTGAAAATACATGTACAAAAAGTCAATTTCATAATTCAAAAAGTCGCTAGTTTAAACAAACTTAATCATAAGACTTGACGAATAACGTTCGGTTTTGGACTTATTTCCGAATCTCAGAGGTTCTATTTTGTATTAAAAGTTCGGATTTGTTCTGGTAAAAAATGTTTATGAAATTGACTTCAAATGCAGGCTTTTGATCCGCCAAATACCCGAAAGGCCCCAGGCACTCCGAACGCGCTCTTATCTGCCCACAATTCGCAGCCGCATGAGTAAAAAGGAAAGCCAAGGAAATCAAGCCATACAGTGATTAAAAAAGGATTGAAAAAGCATTAATAAAGAATTAAAAAAGGGCCTCCGCAGAGGCCCTCATTTATGTTGCAACCGGTTTCATCCTGTCTCCTGAATGCCGTGCTTGATGGCTTCCCTATTGAGAAGCGACTTCAGATCGGATGCGTCGAGCTCCTGACTGAGCAGCGATACGACTTCGATGGAAGGAACGCCGTCTCTGACGAATTCTCCTCCGGAGAGATGGTAGCCGAATTCCCTTGCAATGGTGTACGACTGGCAGAGCTGATCCGCCGCGTGTACAGCTTCTTGCTCGGATGCATATTCGGCTAACCGGTTGCCGTTGCCAAGTGGCGTTTTGCGGGATTGGATGCTAAGTGTATGGGCCTCGTCTTTTTGCCTGACCACGATGTCGCATTCGAAGCATTCGATTCGATATTTGACTGTCATCATGTCCACCGCCTTCGGCGAAGTGAATGGTGTAGCTTACCGATTATTACCCGGCGGACGGACGGTAGAAACAGTCTATGGAGTTGGAAATTAATCGGAGTCTTCGTCTTCGTCGGGCTCGGTAAGCCAGCCCTTCAGCTTTTCGATGGCGCGACGCTGAATCCGGGAGATACTCATCTGCGATACCTGCAGCCGATCGGCCGCACTCCGCTGGGACAGCCCTTCCTCGTACAGGAGCAGGAGCACCTGCCGTTCTTCGGGCTTCAGCTTCATCATCGCTTCCTGCAGGTCGATACGGCGGTCCACACCGGCAAAATCGTCGGCGGTTGAGCCGATCAATTCACCGAGCGTGGCCGTATTTTCTTCCTGGGATACGGGGGTGTCGAGGGAAACGTAATGATGCAGCTCGCGTCCGGCCAACACCTCAAGCGTATCCTCGACACTCATCTCCAGAAACTCGGCGATCTCCTCTACGCTCGGCGAGCGTTCGAGGCGTACGGTCATCTCATCGATCGCCTGCTGTACGACGAGTCCCTTTTCCTTGATGCGTCTCGGCACCTGAATGTACCAGGACTTATCGCGCAGATAATTTTTCATCTGTCCCACGATGCTCTTCATCGCATAAGGTTCGAACGGCATGCCCAGATCAGGGTCGAACTGCTTCAGCAGCCTGAAGAGCGTCATCCGGCCGACTTGGAACAGATCCTCTTGCAAGCTCAGATGGCTGCGCGACATTTTATGCGCAGCCATGCGAACGAGCGGCTCGTAGTGCCGTATCAGCTCTTCGGCCAGTTCGTTTCGCAGCGTCTTTTGGTACTCCAGCAGCTTCAAGATCGCGTCGTCGGGCAGACGGGCGCTCGATTGAAGACTCATACCGTTTCTTGCGCCAGCCGCCGTTTTGTTAGGATGACGCTTGTGCCTTGATTGCTTCGAATCTCCACTTCGTCCATCAACGCTTGCATCAGGTAAAGTCCCAATCCGCCCGACTGGATTTCTTCGATGGACTTTCCATGCAAGGTGGACGTGGACCGATCGGTCACCTGTTCGAAGCTGACGCCGGAATCGCTAACCGCGATCTGGAGACGGTCTTCGTTCATGATGGTGAAGGATACCTCGATCTGGCCCGGCTGAGAATGGTCGTAGGCATGCAAAACGGCGTTATTGCAAGCCTCCGAGACGGCAACCTTCATATCTTCGATCTCTTCGAATGAAAACTTCATCTTGGCGGCTATGCCGTACAAGGTCAATCGGATAATATCAACGAACTCGGCTTTGGCGGGTACCGTAAGCGTCACTGTCCCATCGTTTCTCATCGTTGTTTCGTCCTCGTTCCCTTCGGAATGTAATTGCTCGCTCGCGTTAAGCATTGGGAGAAGCGGCCAAGAACGGGGTAATCCCCGTCATGTCGAATAATTTTTGAATCGTCGAAGGCACTTCTTCTACTCCGAATGGGGCGTTACGGGAATGGCGAGCCTTCACGATGCTGATCAAAATGCCGATGCCGGTACTATCGATGTATTTGAGATCCCGAAGATTAAGTACAAGCTTGCGGTCGGACAATTCCATCAGGGGCTCCATCACGGACCTCATCTGCGACGCAACCTCAAGGTCGAGTTCGCCTGCGATCCGAACGACGGTAAGGCCGTCAAGATTTTCTGTTTGAAAAGTCAATTTATCGTTTTGCATACGAAACCCCTCTCCGTTATTCATAAATTTTATTACCCATCGACCTCGTCTATTGAAACAGCTTTTTTAAGCGAAATACCTGTTGTTTGGGGCCGTCCGGGGCCGGGTAAAGAAGCATAACCCAACGCTGGATAAAATTATCACAAGGGAGCTGAACATCATGAACAAGGACGTCGACATTGAAAGGCACGAGGTGCAGGAGAAGTCGGATTCCAGCATGGTTTGGTCGACCTTCATCAAGTATGCCGCATATTTGATTATTTTCTTCGGCGTGCTGTACTTAATTATTTACTACCTGCTGCCGCTCGTCTAATCCAAGACCGTTTCGGACATACTTGGACGAATCCCTAATGACGGAGGCGTTCCATTGCAACCGCTACACTTTGGTTCCTTGCTCTGGCCGTCCGCCGGCGGCGAGCCCGTTCGGTATCCGCCCCTCTCCGGCACATCCGAGCGGTGCGACGTACTGATCGTCGGCGGCGGCTTGACCGGCACGCTGGTCGGTAGCGCTCTGGCCGCTGCCGGCTTGTCTGTCGTCCTGATCGACGAAGGACAGATCGGCTCGGGCAGTTCTGCCGCCAGCACCGGTTTGCTTCAATATTCCAATGATATCATGTTGACGGACCTCTTGTCCCAACTCGGCGACAATCGGGCCGTGCAATTTTACACCGCTTGCAAAAGCGCCGTAGAGCGGCTGTGCCAGCTTGCAGAAACCCTCCCCGAGGACGTTGCATTTAAAAGACGCAGCAGTCTTTATTTTGCCAGTTCCGCCGCCGATGTCCCGAAGCTTAAAAAAGAATACGAAACGCTCCACGCGCATGGCTTCAGCGTCGATTGGCTGGAAGAGGCCGATATTCGCGCCATTTTTCCTTTCGCCAAACCTGCGGCTATCGTGACGAACGGCGACGGCGAGGTGAACCCCCACCGAATGGCGATCAGACTCGCCGAGCAAGCGGCGGGGAGAGGCGCGCGCGTTTACGAGCGTACAGCCCTGGGTTCCGTCGAAGGACCGAAGGGCGATTTGTTGTGTCGCACGTCGAGCGGTACGATTAAGGCGTCCTCTGTCATCTATGCAGTCGGCTATCAACCGGAGATCGCCGGAGTCGGCGGCCTCGGCGTCCAATTTGCCCGTACCAGCGCAATAGCGACGCGTATCGTGCCCTCATTGGCGGATTGGCATCAAAGATGGCTGCTGTGGGAGACGGCAAGGCCTTATTTATATGCCCGGACGACACAGGAAGGTCGCGTCGTCATCGGTGGCTTCGATGAGGACATCCGTCAGCCCATCGCCTCCCAGAGCGAGTTAAAAAAATATGAAGAATCCCTGCTTGAGGCGGCCCGCAAATTGTTCCCCGACTTATCGCTCGAAACGGAATTCGCCTGGAACGCCACATTCGGCGAATCCGATGACAACCTGCCCTGGATCGGGGAAGACCCCGACCGCCCTGGCCGATATGTGGCGCTGGGATACGGAGGCAACGGCGCCGTATACAGCATGCTCGCAAGCGAAGTGCTGCTGGACGCCGTGCAAGGTATAGCGCATCCGCTGGACGATCTCGTCGGACTCCGCAATCGAAGAACCGGTCTGCCGAAGTAGCGCAGACCGGTTCTTTTTTACGGCGCTTGCTGTCAATGGAGAACTTCGACAGCGCCCGCTTGACTCAGCAAGCTGCTCGCCTGATCGTCGGAACGCTCGCCGACGACGACGAGATAGCGGCCGTCGTTCACCTCGCCGGCCAGCCGGCTCGCGTCACGGTCCGGCAAGCCGAGATCCGACAGCACGTCGCCGGTACCCGGACCGTCGCCGTCTAAGTTCAGCAATCCGCCGGACGGAGCGGCTATGCCCGCCGCCGCGATGCCTGCCGGAACGACGCCGCCTACGTATCCGCCCGTTCCGCTGACCTGCGGCGTCGCCAGAAGGCCGGCTGCCGGAAGCGGAACTACGCCCTCGTCGCCCCAAGAACCGTCGCCATCCCGGTTGCCATAGGAGTGATCCCTGGCTTCCTTGATTCCGGTGATGCTCTCGACCTGGATCGTGTCGCTGCCGGACAGAAGCGGCACGTTCTCCTCGCTCTTGACGATGACGCGGACATCGCCTTTATGCGCGCCGTTCGCGCGAAGCAGCTCCACGGCGTCGAGGACACGTTGTTCACTTTCAAAAATACCGATCGTGATTCCCACGGCCATTCCCTCCTTATAGGCGGCAAACGAATCCTTCGCCTTTTTGTAATTTTACCCGAGGGATGGCTCTTTGAACCGTGCTCCAAGCGCGATAACGGCTTTATTCAGCGCGGTTTGCGGTAGATTCGGTACTCGTCGTTCCACGTCTCGTAACGCCCGGCGAAGCTCGTGAAAGCGACGGATTCCTTGTTGCCCAGCACGAGAAAACCGCCTGGAGACAAGCTCTCGTAAAGCAGCGAATGGACGCGCTCCCGTAGTCCGGCATCGAAGTAGATCATGACGTTGCGGCAAAAAATGATCTGGAACTCGTTAAACGAACGATCCGTCACAAGGTTGTGCTCGGCAAAGACGATTCGTTCGAGGTATTTGGCATGCAGCATCGCCTGCCCGTGATTCGTCTCGTAGAAGGAATCGAACCGCTCGTTGCCCCCGGACAGCTCGTAGTTATGCGCGTAAAGGCTCATGCGCTCCTGCGCGATCAAGCCTTGCCGGGCGCGCTGCAAGCTGGTCTCGCTGATATCCGTCGCATAGATGCGGGCATGGTTCAGCATCTGGATCTCGTCCAGCAGGATCGCCATCGAGTAAGCTTCCTCGCCAGTTGCGCAGCCCGCATGCCAGGCGCGAATGAATGAGGCTTGCTTCAAGATCGGCATCACGCGCGCTCGAAGAACCTTGAACAGCCCGGGATCCCTGAACATTTCCGTCACCGGAATGACCAGATCCGCCAGCAGCCGCTCGAAAGCGTCGCGATCGTGAAGCACCAGATTCTGCAGCAAAGATATCGTATCGAGCTGCTCGATCGATGCGCGATGCCAGATTCGACGACGCAGCGACGGATAGGCGTAATTGCGGAAATCGTATCCGTATCGCTTAAACAACGCTTCGAGAAGACCTTCGATCTCGATTTTCTCCAGGCGCTCGTCATACGGACTGATATCTAAAAAATCGGTCAATGTAATACCACACACCTTTAGCCGCTGAGAAAAGCCGGTTGCTTAGACAGCGTCTTTGCAATTGATCGGTCAAGCTCGCTATGTAAGAATGCCGCTGAACTTATGCCGCTCTAACGCAGCGCCTTCTTAACCTCGACTCGAACCAGACAGCGGTCGTCCGGCCGCCGGTCCAGGGACTCCCTGACCAGCAGGTCCTCGAGCGCTTTGTGATCGCCCGCGGCTTCGAGAATGGTACCCATGAGTTGTTCGATTCGCTGCTCCATGTCGCCCGGGAACAGATCGAGCAAACCGTCCGTGAATAAATGAAGGACGTCTCCCGTCCGAATGTTCGTCGTCTCCATCTGCACGTCCATCTGCTCGAACATGCCGATCGGCGGCGCCGTCGCGCCCAGCTGCTGCGTACCGCCGTCGCCTCGCGCAAGAAGCCCTGGCGGGTGGCCGGCGTTGACGTATTCGATGATCCCGTTCTCCAAATCGATCCAGGCGCAAATGCCGGTGCAGTAGTATTGAACCATCTCGTTCTCATATTGCAGCTGCAGCAAGCGGCGGTTGAGCTCCTGGACGATCCGCTTCGGCGTTACGGTCGTGCGCATCGCTTCGTGCAGCACCGACGCGGTGAACATGCTGATCAGCGAGGATGAGATCCCGTGTCCCATCGCGTCCATGATGGCGATCAAATAATGCTTGGAATCGAGCGCATGCCAGGCATACAAGTCTCCCGCCAATCCCTCGGACGCACGGAAATATGCCTCCACGCTCAGATTCTCGCCGTCCACGTCGTTGGGCATGACGGCTTCCTGGACTTGCCTGGCCAGACTCAGTTCCTCATGCAGCCTTCGATCGCGCTCTTTATGCCAGTCGAGCTCGGACTTCAGGCGAAGGGCCGACCTGATCCGCGCGAGCAGCTCGATCTTGTTGATCGGCTTGGTTACGTAGTCCGTCGCCCCCGCGTCCAGCGCCTCCGCAAGCTTGCGGGAGTCGCCGATCGCGGTCACCATGATGACCGGAATATCTCGCAAGCGTTCGTCCTTCTGAAGCAAGCCGCATGCCTCGATACCGTCCATGCCGGGCATCATCAGGTCGAGCAGGATCAGGTTGACCGACGTTGGCGCCTGAACGCCGCGATTGTCCGACCTAAGTATATCGAACATCTCATCGGCTGAATAGGCGATCTGCACATCCTCATATCCCGACCGGTTCAGCATCTCCCGGACAACCATCACATTCATCGGATTGTCGTCTACGACCAAAATGCTCATTTGTCCAATTCTCCTCGCCTGTATCATACGTTAAAGTTATCGCAGCGGATGGTCGCTGTAAAGCAAAGCCGGCAAACGGGAATAAGGAATGAGCAGGCAAAAGCCTCTCATTCCTTATTCCCGTCAACCAGCTTCCCTAACCTTGGAAAGCGATCCGTGCAGCTTCAAATGCTCAATGCTTCGCCAGAACGAGCACCTTGCCCCGATCGAGCTCCGCTTCGTACTGCTCCGCTTCATCGGCGTCGAATCCGAGCGCCTTGATTTTTGACCTGAGCTCGTCGCCCCGATCCCTGAACAAGTTGGCCACGGATTGAATCACGCCTTCTTCGGAAGCGCCGATCGTGTTGGCGTTCGACACGTCCGCGATCCGGTCCGTGCGGCTCTCGCCGTGCGCCAGCACGTAAATTTCTTCTTCGCGATAGCCTTGGCGATGCAGATCCTTTACCGTGTCAAACGCTTCGAGTCCGTTGTTTACCAGTTTGGCGTACGCTCTATCCATGTTAGATTCCTCCTTGTCGTTCTTCTTGTATCGTCTGCGTTATTGCGATATTGCGTTCCTTTAAATCTTCAGTTGTGACTGTGACCGTTATATACCCGGTGCGAACCCGGTTGAAACGGTTCCGGCACATACGCGGCGCTGTCGTACAAACGGTGCTCCTCTTCGTGCTGTTCGGCAGCAAGAACCGCTTTTTCTTCCTTATTCTGCTGTTTGGCGCTGCGAATGGCGGATACGACGTTCATGCCGATCTTAAACCATTCGGTCCACGTCTTTTTATGCTCCGGGCCGGGTTCGAGCGCAGCCACCTGCTGTCTTACCGCCCGGGACAAGGTCGACGAGATATCCCTTACCGCTCCCGTCGTCTCCTTCAGCGTCGTGCCTGCGTTGCGGGCAGCCTGGAAAAAGTCGTCCGTCGAACGGATCTTGTTCTTCACGTCCTCGGAGATGACTTTGACGTTGTTGGTCAAGTCCTCGACTTTGGTATGCAGCATCCCAACCGTCTGATTCGCTTCTTTGATCGTGCCTTGGACGGAGACCAGCGTCTCCCGGGCCGCCTTCAAGGTGACAATCAAGTATACGCAGAGGGCGGCGAAGCTGATCGCGACGACGACGACGCTCCAAGCCATCAATGCCTGATTGCTCATGCGTACCACCTTCCTTTCTAGGGAATTTCATTCTCTCTTGCATATCGTCAATTACCCTTGCCGCCTGACCGCGAAACGATGTACGGGGCATCTCTGCGCCGAAGCTTTTACCGCTCGCACATTTAAAATCATGAAGTTAATGTAGGATTAATTTGCCTTCGTCCCAGGGTGATTCAGCCGGTTGGGGCAGTGGTAAGGATGCAGCAAGATCATACCGACGCTCGAAACTAGCGGGGCCGATAGGGCGATTTGAATACACCGCGGACAAGAGCCGCACCCGTTCGGCAAGGCGGTAGAGCCGTTCGATTGAACAAGCTCGGCCTTCCCAACCCGCCACGATCCCGCTGAGGTATGACCATCATCCATACTAGGAGGCGTTCTTATGTTATACTGGGCATTTATTTTCCTGCTCGTAGCCATCGTCGCGGCCATCTTCGGATTCGGCGGTATCGTCGGCGCAGCCGTAGGCGTAGCCAAATTCCTCTTCTTCCTGTTCCTTGTGCTGTTCGTCATCTCCCTCATCTTCGGCCGTCGCCGGAATCTATAACGGTCGCCGATAGATTAAAGCTTCAAATATAAGCTCATTATAGATGAAGCGCTTGGCCCAAATCATCGACTTCAATGCTTGAGTGACCTGACGGCAACCTTCGCGGAATCTTTCCGAAAAGGTTGCCGTTTTGTTGTGTTTGTCCCTCTATAACGTTCGGAAAGGAGGTGCGAAACAATTGTTTTTCTGACAATTCCTGTTTCATGGCGGCCGAAATGCGTTAATTAAGAACATGCCGCTTGCGTCGTATTCGCGATGGCAATACCCCGTTCTCGGAGGTCGATACGCCTATGCAAGCAATGTTACTCGGCGCAAATCCGGCGGCTGGCTTGTCGGGCGGCTGGTCGATTCCGATCGCCAATCGCCCTTGGATCGAGCATTGGATTGCGCAAGGCCGCGAGCAGGGCATTGTCGACCTTATCGTAGCCGTCGGGATGCAGGACGAAGCGGACCTTAAAAGCCTGCTGGGAGACGGAACCCGATACGGCATGCGTATTGCATACCTGCCCGGCTCTGAGCCGCTTGGAACGGCAGGTACGATCAAGCTGGCCGAGCCGCTGCTGCAGGAGCGGTTCATCGTTTTGCATGCGGGCGCCGTACACGCTTTTCGACTTGACGATGTCATGGCGTTCCACGCCAACCGGGCAGCGCTGGCAACGATTTGCCTGATACCCGGCGGACGGGATTCGCCTTACGGCGTTGCCACGGTCGGTTCAGAATCGGATGTCCTTACGCTCGTCCCGGAGCCAAGCCTCAAGAATGCGCCGTCTAACCTTATCAACTCTGGCGTATATATGATGAGTAAATCCGCGCTGTCGCTAATTCCAGAGGGACGATGCGTCTCATTGGAAAACGAAACATTTCCTCTCCTGATCGGCAATGGAAGCAAGATCTCCGGCTACATACCGGACACCTATTGCATGATGACAACTACGCCCGAGAGCTACGTCCAGCTTCATTGGGACCTGCTCGACCGCAAGCTTCCGCTTTCGATCAGCGGTACGGAAATGAACGAATTAGGAATTTGGATCGGCAAAGGCGCGGTCATCGGAAAAGGCGTGCTGCTCGTCCCTCCCGTCGTGATCGGCGACTATGCCGAGATCGGCGACAAAGCGATCGTCGGTCCGTACACGGTCATTGGTCCCTATTGTACGGTCGGTCAAGGTGCGAGAATTTCGAGAACGATCGTCCCTGCACGATCCGTCGTCAACGATTCGTCGCGGCTCAGCGAGCATGTATTCGGCTCCGGCGTCACCGTCGCCGAAGCTTCTTTATGAATTATGAGATTAGCTACAATAAGCTGGAGGTGCGACATTAATGAGTCCAAAAACTTTTCAAATCGCTTATGTGAGCACCTACGTACCGAAGAAATGCGGCCTGGCCACTTACACGCATCATCTTCGGGATGCGGTTCGCGCTGCGCACAACGGCATATTTCCAGATCCGGTCGTGGCGATGTGCAACGAAGACGAGTTGGAGCTCTATAATGAAAGCTGGCACTATCCTCTTCTAAAAAACGATAGAGAAGAATACCGCAAAATGGCAGATTATTTGAACCGAAGCGCGATTGACGTCATTTCGCTTCAGCATGAATTCGGGATTTTCGGCGGAGAAGCCGGCTCCTATGCGCTCGAATTGCTGAGTCGTCTCAACAAACCCGTCGTTACGACCTTCCATACGGTATTTGAAAACCCGCAAGAGCCCTATGCGGCCGTTCAGGCCGAAATCGCGAAGCGAAGCGACCGTATTCACGTCATGAATCGCAAAGCGATCGGTTACCTGAACGACAACTTCGACATCCCGCTCGAGAAAATCTCCTACATTCCGCACGGAACGCCGGTACCGAGCAAGGCGGATCGCATCCGGACGCGCAGCGAATACGGCTGGGAGCAGCGCAAGGTCGTCTTCCAATTCGGGCTGCTCAGCCGCAGCAAAGGCGTAGAGCTGATCCTGCGCTCCATGGCTGCCGCGGTCAAGGCCGTTCCCGACCTTCTTTACGTGCTGGCCGGCCAGACGCATCCCGAGGTGCGCAGACACGAAGGCGAAGCCTATCGCGAAGAGCTGAATGCGCTCATCGAAGACCTTGGCCTGCAGCATCATGTGCGCATGATCGATCGTTATATTCCCGAGGAAGAGCTGACTTCCTTGCTGCAAGCTTGCGATCTGTATGTAACGCCGTATCCAGGCATGCAGCAGATTACGAGCGGTACGCTGGCTTATGCGGTCGGTCTTGGCCGGCCCGTGCTCAGCACGCCTTATATTTACGCAAAAGATCTGCTTCAAGGCTGCGAGGAGCTCCTGCTCCCTTACGGCGATGTCGAAGCTTGGGGCGTGAAGCTGATCGAGCTCTTCTCGTACCCGGAGCAGCTCAAGCTATGCGAAAAAACGGCTGCCGAGATCGGCAAGAGCATGCAATGGCCCGTCGTGGGCCAAGAATACCTGCAGCTGCTTGAACGGACCGCTGCGGAGAAGCGCTGGAGGATGGCCGATGTTATCTAACCCGAAGGGGCGGAGCCATCCGCCCTCTTTTACCCATTTGCGCCGAATGACGGACGATACGGGACTGCTCGAGCATGCGCTCGGGCGGACGCCCCGCAGACGCGAAGGCTATACGACGGACGACAATGCGCGTTCGTTATGGGCTGTCACCGAATGGCTGCGGGACGTGCCCGGCTCGGAAGTAAACGAAGCCGATCGCAATCAGCTGCTTGATCTGGCATCCATTTATTTATCGTTCATGCTATGGCAGCAAAAGGAAGACGGCTGGTGGCACAACAACGTCGCCTACGATCGTTCCCCCGAAGCCGAATCGGTCTCGTACGATTGCCAGGGACGCTCGATATGGGCTTGCGTCAGCGCTTGGGTCGGCTTGCCGGATTCGCACAAGGACACTGCAAAAGCGATGTTCGAATGCGCGATGCCGACGCTCGGACAACTCGGCTCGCTGCGCGGAAAGGCATACGCGCTGTCAGCCTGCGCGCACGCGCTCGAAAGCGAGCGCCTCGGCGCGATCTCTTTCAAGCCGGGCTGGCGCGAGCAGCTCAAGACGCACGTCGTGCGTTTCCAAGACGAGCTGATCGATACGTTTCTCCGCCAATCGGACGAGGAATGGCGCTGGTTCGAGACGCAGATGAGCTACGGCAACGGCGTGCTGCCTTGGGCGCTGCTGCGCTCCTACCGCGTGACGCATGCGCCGGAAGCGCTTGAGATCGGGCTCGACAGCCTTTCTTCCCTGCAAGCGGCGATGACAGCGGAGGAAGGCTGGTTCCGCCCGGTCGGCAATGCCGGCTGGCGCACGCGCAAGCGCAGCAGCAAGTGGGACCAGCAGCCGCTCGAGATCTTCAAGCTGGCGCTGGCGCTCGAGGAGGGCGCCGTCGCCCTCGAGGAAGCGGGCAAGCAAGGGGTCGCGCTGCTGCTTGCCTACGATCAAGGCGCCTCTTCGAAAGGCGGCTTAGCCGATGCGCGTTCACCGGGCGGAGACCGCGGCACGGGCGGGTTCCGCGGTGCCGGCGCCATCCGGGCGCCGGAGGTCGGGATCGCGCTCGCTGTCCGCTCCGAGACGGAGGACGGACAGACCGAGGAGCGCGGCGACGCCAAAACGGCAAGCGAAGCCGACGCGCATGCGATCGAGGTCGCCGATTACGCGGCACAGCTGCGCGTCGCGCGCAATCGCTGCCTGCAGTGGTTTTTCGGCGACAACGATCTCGGCGCCATCATGGCGGATGCTAGCGACGGCAGCGGCTGCGACGGCCTCCAGGAGAACGGCCCCAACGTCAACTGCGGCGCCGAGTCCACCATTGCTTATCTAATGACCGCGGCGCTGTGCCGCTGAAGGCTGTAGAGAATCCCCTGCTTAGGCGGGGGACTCTTCGTGTTTTGAGCAGGTGCTTTCCCTCGACAGTACTTCAGCTACCTGTGCTCGTATGCCGCCGCATGCGCTTTCCCTCGACGGTACTTTCATAAGATGCGCGTTATTAGTTCTCGGCGGACGTTAGTTTCATGATTTCCCCACCGGCAGAGCGGTCTAAAATTACGAGCCCTTTGTGCTCTAGTGCGAGCGTATGCCTACCAATCGATCTGTAGCTGACCTGCAGTTGTTCGACTAACTCCCCAATTCTGACGATCCCCGCTTGCTCCCGCGCATCGTGCAAAATCGCCCGTTCGTACACGTTCAACCTCGGCCGGTCCTTGGGAGCGATGAAGTTCCAGGCGGATAGCGCGGAGAGCAGCGTCTGCTGGCAGCGCCTTGGCTTTTCGATCATGTCGTCGCGCGAAAAACGGAGCAGGTGCCAGCCGTCGATGAGCAAATGATTCTGTCTCTCCAGATTGTCGGCATATTTCCACCGGCTCACGTCGCGCAGGTGCGTACCGAAGGCATCCGCCTCCATCAGTAACCCCCTACGACTTCGGATCGGATGATGAAAGCCTTAGTCGCTGAAGCGCGTTCCGTCCTTCAAATCTTTAATTTCCAGCTCGGGAATCAGTCCCTCCAGGTCGCCTCTTACCTCCCACCAAACATGCCTAGCCAACAGCTTCTCGTTGAACCTGTCCAGCAGCAGCCTCCGTTTCCTCTCGCCCGCGCTCGCCTTAATCGCTTTTTCCATCATGTTATCGTACGCGCGTTCGAACGCCTGATCCATGCTCATGCCCATCTCACCCATGTCCATCTCTCCCTTAGTAAAATTAAAACAGGCCGCCCGCCGGATGAAATCCGACGAACGGCCTGTGCTTCAGGACCATTACAATCTATCAATTGCTTATAAGATACAACTCGCGGTGAAAAGAAGCAAGCAAATCTTCATTCTCCGTCGCGCAGCTTGGCCAGCGCCGCCTCGAAGTCCGCAGGCAGCGGAGCCCGGACCGACAGACGCTCTCCCGTCCAAGGGTGCGGCCAGATCAACCGCTCGCCGTGCAGCGCCTGCCGGGAGATGATCGTCCTTTTGCCGCCATACAGACCGTCGCCCGCCAGCGGATGCCCGATCGCGGCGAGATGCACGCGGATCTGGTGCGTACGGCCGGTTTCCAGACGCAGGCGTACAAGCGTGAAGCCTTCGAACCGCTCGACGACCTCGTAATGCGTGACGGCCGGATCTCCGGTCTCGCTCACCCGGCGTCGCGTCGAGTGATGGCGATCCTGTCCGATCGGCAGGTTGATCGTGCCGCGAGCCTGGGCAAGCTCTCCCTCCGCCAGCGCGAGATAGATACGCTCGATCCCTTTTTCCCGCATCGCCTTGTCGTACTGGTAGTGGGCGAATTCGTTTTTAGCGTATAAAACGGGCCCCGTCGTCTCCTTGTCGATGCGGTGGATATGCCTGATGCGCACGTCCTGCCCGCTCATCTCGTAATAAGAGGCGACGCCGTGCGCCAGCGTTCCCCGCTGACCGCGCTCGCTTGGATGAACCTCGTAGCCGGAAGGCTTGTTCACGACAAGCGTGAAGTCGTCCTCATACAGAACGTTCAGTTCCATCCAGTCCGGCGGAAAATCGCGGGCTTCGCGCGGGAACAACGCGAGTCGCAGCGACGAGCCTTGCAGCAAGATGCCTTTGGTCTGCACGAGCTTCGAAACGAGCTTCGGCGCCAGCGGCGTATGCTTCATGATCTGCGGCAGCGGCGCTGCGGCCAGCTCTCCCGGGAGGCGAAGCTCCATCCATTCGGCCTTGCGGCGCCCGAGCTTGAGCATGGAATCGTCCATGCCGGCAAGCACGGCCGCATGCGGCTCCGACCGGCCGCCGCCCCTGCTGCCTGCGCCGTAGCCGTCCGCAGCCGGGTTTCCTTTCGCGCGGCTTCGTATTCCGGCGCTTCCGCGACCGGCCCCGGAAAAGCCTCTGGCAGCATCCGGTCTCGTTTGCTCGCGTCCGCCTCGCCCGCCACCGTTCCGACTTGCTGCCGGCCGGTCCGATCCGTTCCTGCCTGCCCCGCTCCGGGGTTGCTCCGCTTCGCTTCTACGGCTCCCCGCCCTGCCCGCTCCCGTACCGCCCCGCGTTTGCTCCGATGGGCCTCTGCGGCTCCCCGGGCTACCCGCCCCCGGGCCGCCCCGGCCCCGCCGCTGATTCGCGTCGCCGCCAAAGCGAGAGCCCTGCGCCGTCCCCCGGCTTCCCTGCTGCTGTCCTTTATGCTGCTTCGGTTTGCCCTGCCGATTGCGTCCGGCCCCGCTCATACGCTTCAACTCCGTACTCTCTTAGGTTCTTATTCGCACAATATAAGTGAACGGCCTATGGATGTCAATTTCGTCAGCGTCCGGCCTCATTCGGGTCTCGCTCGTCGAATTGTATCAAACGCCGCGAGGGGGAGGTTTTGTCGGTTCAAGTCGGATCGGATTACAATTTGATTACAGACGGCCATTTCGAGTCTTCCGGACAAATAGCGTCATTTTACACCCGTATTCAGACCGGGACCTTCGTGTTATTTTGAAGTCGGGGACATGCCCCAAACATCGCCAAGGAGGCAGAGCGCTATGAGTACGAACGAAGAGCAGCTGGACCAAGAGGTATTGGAAGCGAATACGGAAGAGCTTGGCGAGGAGGCTTCCGCGGAGGATACCGAGGCCGTCGCGTCCGCTGACGATTCGGAAGAAGCAGAAGTCGAGGCGGCACCCGCCGTCGAAGACGCCGTACTGACGGACGACTGGGCTGTCCAAACAGAAGCGTCTGCCGCATCGATCGAAATTGAAGAGGCAGCCGAATCGGACGCGGAAGATGCTGCAGAAGCCGTGGCGGAAGACGATGCCGAAGCCGTGGCGGAAGATGACGCAGCCGAAGAAGAGGACGCGCTGGCGGATTGAAAAATAATGGTCTGCAGCGGGACCGCGACCGATGGTCCCGCTGCATTTTAAATGCCGCATCGTCGTCAAGCCATACGCTTCAGCGGCTGCGAACGGATGAGAGCAGCGCCCACCTGCGCTCACGCCGCTTCATATATCGGGGAAGGGTGCGATAGACGCCCACGCAATCCCGGTAGGCCTGCTTCGCGGCAGCCCGGTCGCCCAGCCTTTCGTAGATTTTCCCCAACAAGTAATAAGCCTCGCACGACGAAGCGTGCACGTCCTGAAACGCCCGCAAATAAGAAGCGGCCTTCGCGTCGTCCTTGCCTGCCCAGGCATCGCCGAGCAGCAGATAAGGCAGTCCGAACTTGACGCGCGGATTGAGCTCGAGCGCCTCGAGCATATGCTTTTCCCCGGCCTCCAATTGCCCCAGCTCCAGCTCGCATTGCCCCAGATCGCTCCAGTATTCGGCGGATTGCGCCATCCGGTCTTCCATGCCCGTCAGCAAGCTCCGCGCCTCCCCGAACTTGCGCATCCCGATCA
Organism: Cohnella sp. GCM10020058; assembly: GCF_042683485.1. NCBI lineage: Bacteria > Bacillati > Bacillota > Bacilli > Caryophanales > Paenibacillaceae > Cohnella > Cohnella sp. GCM10020058. Next base: position 35,865 of record NZ_JBHUJV010000020.1, on the reverse strand, counting down.
GCTCGTGCGCCAGCTCAGACTTAGCGGGCGTATCGTGAGGATTGAGCAACAGCTGGCGCCTCAGCTTGCTTACGCGGCTGCGCCGCTTAAAAGGCTTGAGCAGACTCGGAGTGATGCCCAAAAATCGCCGATCGAGCAGGTATAAAATAACGAGCATTACGATTAGAGCCAGAAACGGATTGCCAAGCAGCCATGAAAGAAGAACGAAAATAAAGAAGATTTTCATCGAGCAACCTCCCGATCGACATCGCATCAGACGATAAAGCCGCGTTCATGCGCCTGAACCGATCATATCACATGATAGGAAAAAAAAGGGAGACTATGTTCGGGGACGCGCCCGGCTCGTCGCTTGCGCCTGCAAAGGATCGTCGGGCCAGTAATGCTTGGGATAGCGCCCTTTCAAATCCTTGCGCACCTCGAAGTAAGCCTCCCGCCAAAAGCTGGCCAGGTCGCGCGTGACCTGAACCGGCCGCTGAGCCGGGGACAGCAGATGCAGCGTGAGCGGCACCCTTCCTCCCGCGATGCGCGGAGACGCAGGCCAGCCGAACAGCTCCTGAAGCCTCGCATGCAGCGCCGGCGCGGCAGGATCGCCGTAATCGACGGGCAGGCGGGAGCCGCTCGGAACGGCGACATGCGTAGGCGCCTCGTCGTCCAGCCTCCGCCTTTGCTCCCAAGAGAGCATGGAGGACAACGCCTCTGCCATATTTAGACGCTGCAGGTCCCCTCTGGTTCGCATGCCGACGGCAAACGGGCTCAGCCAAGTCTCCAGCCCGTCAAGCAGCGCAGCATCGGATAGGTCCGGCCAACCGGCTGGATCGTGAAGCCCCGCGAATCTCGCACGCTCCAGCCATTGACGGGAAACCTTGGACCATGGCAGCAATTCAAGCCCCTCAAGCCGGATACCGCTCAGCAGCGCATCGGTTACGGCTGCCGGATCCGGATCGGGGATCGGTCCTTCGCGCAGCGTCAGCGCGCCAAGATAGACCGTCCGCCGCGCCCTTACGGCGCCTGCGCCAGACTCCCAGGCGATCGTCCGCCGCTCGGCGATGAGATTTGCGAAGTGCCGCTCGAGATCGTCGGCGCGCAGCGGCGCGGCCAGCCGGATCCGCCCTTCGGTTCCCTGATCGTCGAGCTCCGCTGCGACGATCCAGGCTTCTCCGGCAAGCGGCTGCCCCTCGGGCACGTAGGCGCCCCTGCCGCCCGACAGCGTATATTTGCCGCCCCCGCGAAGCTTGCCGATCCTGTCCGGATAGGCGAAGGCCAGCAGCAAGCCGCAATCGTACGCGGACTGCTGCGCGGAACGGCCCGCGGTTCTCGCATCGGAGCCTGTACCGGCGCCCGAAGCGGTTGCCGCAGCCGAGCCTGCGCTCGCGACCGAGACGGTTCCCGCAGCCGAGCCCGCGCTCGCGACCTTGGCGGTTCCCGCGATTGAACCGGCGCCGGCTGTCTCGCCGCCAGCCGACTTGAGTTGCGCCTCGAACTGGCGCGCCTCGGCCAGCAGGCGCTCCCTGCGGCCGGCTTCGATGCGCCCGTCCCCCGCTGCCAGCGCGGCAAGCCTCAGCGACAGGTCCGCGTCGCCGCCTTGCAGCGGGTCTCTGTCTCCAAGCAGCGCGGCGATCCGGCAGGCATCGGCCCCGAGTCCGAGCGGCCGCGCGCGCAGCATCATATGCGCGAGCCGCGGATGTGCGCCGAAGCGGGCCATGGCCGCGCCGTGCGGCGTCGGCGCGCCGTCCGCGCCAAGCGCGCCAAGCGCCGCGAGCAGCTCCCGCGCCTGCGCATATGCCGCCTCGGGCGGCGCGTCCAGCCAATCCAGCTCCGCCGGATCGGACACGCCCCACACGGCCAGCTCCAGCGCCAACGGCGCGAGGTCTGCCTCGCGTATTTCCGGCGTCCCGGCCGGCGCCAGCTGCCGGTGCTCTTCTTCCGTCCACAGCCGGTAGCAGACGCCCGGCGCGACCCGGCCCGCCCGGCCGCGGCGCTGATCGGCGGACGACACGGGAATGCGCGCCGTCTCGAGCCGCGACATGCCGGTCCGCGGCGAAAAGCGGGGGGCACGCATCAGTCCCCCGTCGATGACGATGCGCACGCCTTCGACCGTGAGGCTCGACTCGGCCACGGGCGTCGCGAGCACGACCTTGCGCCCGCCGTTTGCGGCCGGCGCGAGCGCCCGATCCTGTTCCCCCGGCGACATGCTGCCGTGAAGCGCCGCGACCTCCACGCCGGCGCCGCGAAGCCGCGCCGACAGTGCGGCCGCCGTGCGGCGGATCTCGGCGTAGCCCGGCAGGAACACGAGCGCATCGCCGTCATGCCGCGCAAGCGCAAGCGCCGTCGTCTCCGCGGCCAAACGTTCGACCGGCGCGTCGGATCGCCGTTCGAGGTACACGGTCTCGACCGGATACATGATGCCTGCGCTCTCGATGACGGGCGCTCCGCCGAGCAGCCCGGCCACCGGCTCCGGCTCGAGCGTAGCGGACATGACGAGCAGGCGCAGATCGTCGCGGAACAGGCTTTTCGCCTGCAGACAGAGCGCAAGCCCGAGATCGCCGTTCAAGTTCCGCTCGTGAAACTCGTCGAAAATCACGAGCCCCACGTCCGCAAGCGACGGGTCCTGCTGCAGCATCCGCGTGAGCACGCCCTCGGTCACGACCTCGACGACCGTCTTCGGACCTGCCTTCGTATCCATACGGACCCGATATCCCACGCGCTCTCCCGCGCGCTCCCCGAGTCCCGCCGCCATGTATTCGGCCGCGCTGCGGGCGGCGATGCGCCGAGGCTCCAGCATGACGATCTTGCGACCCGCGAGCCACGGCTCCCCCATCAATGCGATCGGCACCCGCGTCGTCTTGCCCGCGCCCGGTGCGGCGACCAGCACGGCGCCTCCCCGCTCCCGCAGCGCGGCCTTAATATCCGGGATCGTCCGATCCACCGGCATCGCCGACATGCGAACGCCTCCTTTTTCTCTTCTATGTAACCAACAGTATAGCATGTCCGCCGGATGCGGCAGGAGCCGACTTCGCTTCGGCGCTGCAGGATGAGAGCCCCTCTTTATTTTCCTCTTTTTCCCACATCCGCAACTTCCCTTGTCCGACATTCGTCTAAAAGGTATCACGTTCCGGAAGGGGAGAACCGCCATGAAACTTCGAATCACGACTGCAGCCTTGCTCCTAACCGTGTCGCTAGCCGCAGCCGGCTGCACGAATCACGATAAAAACGCGGACCCGACAGCCTCCGCTTCAATGTCGCCCGGTACCACCCAATCCGCCTCCGGGTCCGCTTCTGCGACGGCAACCGAGCCCGGCTCGCCGACGGCGACCGAAGCCGCTCCTTCGGCTTCCGCCTCCGCTTCTGCGTCCACCCCGGCAGCTTCCGCAGGCGAAAATGCAGACGCGCCCGGTTTTCTGATCAGCCTGCCTTCGGGCAGCATGTATAAGCCGTTCATGCAGATCAGCGAAGAGAACGCCAAACAGGTCGAAGCCGTGCTGGACGATGCCGACTGGGAAAGGAAGGAGAGCGTCGCCATGCCTTCCGCCCCTTCGTATAGATTGTCGGCGCTGGCCGGCGACCGGGAGACGGACGTCTATTACGTTTGGGCCGGCAATGCCGACGCCTACGAGCTCGTGAAGGAAAAAGGCTCCGGCTACGTCAAGCTGTCCAAGAAAGACAGCGAATCGCTCGCCAAGCTGCTGCCTTACGACTAAGCCGGAACGCGTCCTCCGCGCCGGACCGAACCGCCCGCAAGGGCCGGCTCGGTCCTTTTATTTTGGGAAAACCGTCAGCCGCGGTACAATAGGAGAAATCGGAAGGAGGAATCGATATGCGCACGATCGTCAGCCTGTTCGGATTCGACTCCGAGCAGGAACGTCGGATTCAAGCCGCGGCGCCCGGCTGCAACGTCATCTTCGGCAGACCGGCGGACCTGGACCCCGGCCTGCTGGAGGAAGCGGAGGTGCTGTGCGGGTGGTGGAAGGCGGCTTGGGGGAAGGGCGCCGGGAACCCCGGCAAGCTGAAATGGGTGCAGACAGGCTCAGCCGGCGTCGACAATCTTCCCCTTGGCGAGCTCGAAGCGCGCGGCGTCGTGCTTACTACCGCTAGCGGCGTTCATCCGGTGCAGATGACCGAGACGGTATTCGCAATGCTGCTGGCCTTCACCCGCAAACTGCATCATGCCGTACGCAATCAGACGGAGCGCAAGTGGGCGCGTTCTGAAGGCTACGGCGAGCTCCGCGGACGTACGCTTGCCGTCATCGGCGCCGGCGAGATCGGCGCGGAGATTGCGCGCATCGCGCAAGCGTTCGGCATGCGGACATTGGGCTTGCGGCGAAGCGGCCGCCCCGCTCCGCACATCGATGCCATGCATACGCCGGAACAGCTGGACACGGTGCTCGCCGAGAGCGACATCGTCGTAAACGTATTGCCGCATACCGCCGAGACCGTCCGCTTGTTCGACGCCGGGCGGTTCGCGGCCATGAAGCCGTCCTCCCTTTTCATCAATATTGGACGCGGAACTGCGGTCGACACGGAGGCCCTGACCGAAGCGCTGCAAAACGGTACGATCGCTGGCGCCGGACTCGACGTCTTCGATCCGGAGCCGCTCCCCGCCGACCATCCGCTGTGGATGCTGGACAACGTTATCATCACGCCCCACATCGGCGGCGCGACGGACCAGTACAAAGCGCGCATGGCGGACCTGTTCGTGGAAAACCTGGAAGCTTATTTGAAGACAGGAACGCCTGCGAAAAACATCGTGGATTACAAGAAAAGCTATTAATTCGCCTCATCCGCAATGCCTGCAATATCCGCAATGCCTGAAATACCCGCAGTATCCGCTTATCGGCAAAAACGCCCGCTTTTCCGCTAGCATGCGGAAGGCGGGCGTTTCTATTTTTGCGAGCCGAACGTTTTATCAACCGTTTACGTCAGCGAAAAGTCGTCGAGGTAAAACGTGCCGTTCAGTCCCGTAATATACAGGTACACGCGCACTTTGGCCGTATTGGCCGGTGCGGTATAGGCGCCGCCATGCACGTTCGCGAAGCCGCTGGTCGTTGCGTTGTTGTAGGTGGCGACCATGCTCTCGGAGAGAACGCTGCCCGCGCCGTTCAGAAACTGCACCTTGAAGTCGAGGCGGGTGCCCGCGTTGGACGCGATGTTGACGTAGCCATCCATCGTATAGGCGGTACCTGCGCTGGCATTCACCTCCTGATAGATCGCGAACCAAGGCGAGGTCGTGCCGTCCACGCGCAGCGAGGTGCTGCCGGAGCGTTTGACCGACGTGTCGCTGTAGCAGTAATAATCCTGCTCGCACGTCCAGGCCGCCGGCTTGCCGCTGCCGTTGCCGGTCTCAAACCCGGGGTTGGCCAGCAGATTCGTGCCGCCCGCTGCCGCGTCGGTCGTCACGCTCAGCGCGCCGCTCGCCGCCGAGACGTTGCCCGCCGCGTCCTTCGCCTTGACGGTGAAGCTGTAAGCCGTGCTTGCCGTCAAGCCCGTTGCCGTGTACGTCGTCGCGCCCGTCGTAGAGCCGGCCAGCGTCGTACCGCGGTAAATATCGTAGCCCGTCACGCCGACGTTGTCCGTAGCTGCCGTCCAGGAAAGATTCACGCTCGTCGACGTCTTGGATGGCGAAGTCAGTCCCGTCGGCGCGCTCGGCGCCGTCGTGTCCGCCGCGGCGTTGGTCGTCACGCTCAGCGCGCCGCTCGCCGCCGAGACGTTGCCCGCCGCGTCCTTCGCCTTGACGGTGAAGCTGTATGCCGTGCTTGCCGTCAGACCCGTCGCCGTGTACGTCGTCGCGCCCGTCGTAGAGCCTGCCAGCGTCGTACCGCGGTAAATATCGTAGCCCGTCACACCGACGTTATCCGTAGCTGCCGTCCAGGAAAGATTCACGCTCGTCGACGTCTTGGACGGCGAAGTCAGTCCCGTCGGCGCGCTCGGCGCCGTCGTGTCCGCGCCGCCGCCCGAACCGCCCGTCAACGCGAAGTCGTCGAAATACAAAGTTCCGCGGTGGTCGGTCAAGTAGATGTAGATGCGCGCCTTCGCGGTGTTCGCCGGCGCGGTGTACGTGCCGTGCATATTCGCGAAGCCGGTCGTCGTGGAGCCTGCGGCGTACGATGCAACCGTATTGTCGGCCAGCACGGTACCACCGCTGTTCAGGAACTGTACCTTGACGCTCGCCGCCGTCGTCGTGTTGGACGCGATGTTAATGTAGCCGTCGAACGTATAAGCGGAGCCTGCGGTCGCATTCACGTCCTGGTAGACGCCGTGCCAAGGACCGGTCGTGCTCGATTCCTTGAGCGAGGCGTTGCCGGTCCGCTTCACCGACGTATCGCGCGAAGCATAGTAGCTTTGCTCGTACGTCCAGCTGGCCGGTTGGCCGCCGCCGTCCGCTTCAAAGCCCGGATTCGCCAGCAGGTTCGCCGGGATCGGGGGCAGCGTCGTAACGCTAAAGGCGGAGCTGGCCGCCGAGACGTTGCCCTTCGCGTCGCGCGCCTTCACCGTGTAGGAATAGGCGGTGGAAGCCGTCAGGCCGGTATCGGTAAACGTCGTGGAAGTGCCGCTGGTCGAGCCCGCAAGCGTGCCGCCGCGATAGACGTCGTAGACGGTGACGCCGACGTTGTCCGTGGATGCCGTCCAGGAGAGCGTGACCGTGACGTCCGTCTTGGACGGCGAAGTCAAGCCCGTCGGCGCCGTCGGCGCTAGCGTGTCCGGGGCGGAGGTCGTCACGCTTAGCGCGCCGCTTGCCGCGGAGACGTTGCCTGCGGCGTCCTTCGCCTTGACCGTGAAGCTGTAGGCGGTGTTGGCCGTCAGCCCCGTTGCCGTATAGGACGTGGAGCCTGCGCCCGTCGTCGAACCGATCAGCGTGCCGCCGCGGTAGATGTCGTAGCCCGCTACGCCGACATTGTCGGTCGAAGCGCTCCACGTCAGGTTGACCGTGTTCTCCGTCTTCGACGGCGAAGCCAGGTTCGTCGGGGCGCTTGGCGCCGTCGTGTCCGGCGTCGTGCTGCCTTGACGAACGGCCTTCACCGCGATATCCCGCGTGAACGAAGGAATGCTCAGCGTCACGGTGCCGCCGGATGCGGTCGCAGTCGCCGTGGACACATTCGTGCCCGTCACCGTGTTGAAATACGTAATGTCATAGGTGCCATTGTTCATGCCCGTCAGCGAGACGGACAGACCGGTGACCGTGCGCGGGCTGCCGACCGTATAGTTGGACTGGGTATCGTTCACCCAGAGCAGCGCGCGGTCCGCGTTTTTGTAGCCGCCCGCTTTGGTCGAGTTGGCTTGCGCGCCGAGATCCGTGAACGGCATCCCGATCAGGTACTGCTCATCCGGCTGCACGAAATTCGCCAGCGCGGTATGCAGCGCCTTAATATTCGCGGGCACGTTGAAGCCGGTATTGCCCGCGAACTCCCACCACAGATTGCCGCCGGCCGCGCCGGCCCGGAAGATAGGAGCCCATAGGCCGTCATGCACGTAACGCTGCACCGAGGCGTCGTTCGGATCCTCGCCCCCGCCGCTGATGCCGACCTCCCCGACGAATGCGGGACGTCCGCCGAAGGCCGAGTTAAAGTGCTTCAGTTCGGTCTCCCACTTGTCGATCACGTTCGACGCGCTGTCGTACGCGTGGTAGTTCGTGACGTTCATCGTCGTCAGGTTTTCCCAGGTCGTCTGGCCGAATTCCTGGTGATCCTTCCAGGCGAAGCTGGTCGTCGTCGGATGGTTGTAGAAATCGAGGCTCTTCCAGTAGTTGTCGACAGACGCATGCCAATTGGCGCGCGTCGTCGCGTCCGTGTCCACGCGATTGTCGGACTCGTTCCAGTACTCCAGCATGCCGAGCGCACGGCTATAACCCCAACGGGCGAACACGTAGCGCAGCAGCTTTTTCTGATAAGCGATTGCGGTCGGATTCGTCCAGAAGTCCGTGTTGTTCTCGCTCCAGGAGGAAGGTCCGCCGTTGGCCGTGTTGTAGGCGTTCTGCGGCCAGTCGTAGTAGAAATCGCCGAAGCTGTTCATCGTGAGCATGACATAGATGCCATTGGCTGCGGCCGTGTCCATCAGCGTGTCCATGCGCGCCTGGTTCTCGAGCTGGTACTTGCCCACGCCGTCGTAGGACATCGTAATGCCGTTTTGCGTCGTGGACGTCGGTCCCCATTCCGGTGCGTAATTGCCCCACCAGACGCTGTACCATACGCGCATGATGTTCATCTTGGCGTCCTTATACTGCGGCATGGCGGCCAAAATCTCGGAAGGCTCGCCCCATGCGTAGTTCGTACCGATCAGCGTCAACTGCTTGCCGTAGCTGTCGACGAACCGGCTGCCGCTCACGCCCATGAAGCCGCGGTTCGCGCCGGGTCCGCCTGCCGTGAACGTATACGTGGACGACGTCCCCGTGCCGCTGCCGTCCGTGACCTTCAGGTACACGCTGTAGCTTCCCGTCTGCCGCGGCGCGTAGCGCACCGCCCATCTCGGGGATGAGTTCGCGTTGTAGAAACCCGGTACGACCTCGGTCTGCCCGCTTGGCGTCGTAAAGTAGGCGCGCACGTCGACTTCGTCCGGATTAAACGGGTTGGCGTAGGTCGAGCTCAGGTCGAATTTAATCTCGAATTTGTCGTACTCGGCCGGCGTCGTCGTATTCAAGGCTACGTTGGAAAAGGATGTTGCCGCAGCAGCTTGGCCCGGCGCAAACGAGATGCCGCCGAGGGCTGCAGCCAGGGTCAAAAGCGCAATCAGGCAGACTTTCCAGGCTTTAGCGTAATTCACTTGTCATGTTCCTCCTCAATCGTGCGGATGAGTGCCGTGCAAGCGATGCCTGTCTGTTCGTAGACGCCGTCAAAACGGTATGCGCTTCCTCCTTTCGCCGGCAGCGATTGTTTACGACGGTCTTCTAACGGCCGCGCTTCGGCGGCGCGAGATCCGTCTTGGCTCCATTTTTCACCCGCGGCCCGATTCGGGCAACCCGGCGAACTCCACTTTTCACCCCTCAAATCCGTCTTTTTCGGGACAATGATAAAAAAAGCCGTTCCGTCGGGAACGGCGAGGCCGCGGATGCGACCGGATCACGGGGAGAGCGTATTAGTGGGATTTGAAGCCTTCCGCCGCAAGCATATACATTTTGACCGAGACCGCCTCCTCCGCCACCCAACGTCTGTACTCGGATTCCGCCCGCTTCCATTGTTCCTGCGTTCCGTATCCGTCCCTTGCCATCTGGGGGCCCCTGCTGGCCGCCGTGTCCGCCCAGATGGACGCGCTTGCCTCGAAGTCCGGCTGGTCCCGCCTCATCTCCTCGTGCTGCGGAAAAACGCAGATGTCCCGCAAGCCTGCGTCGCTCATCAAAGCGGGTAACCGATCTGCGACCGCGTTGTCCAAGCCTTTGTCCGAGCGCCACTTCAGGTAAGCCGCGTAAAACTTTTTCATGCTGTCCGGCGGCTCCGGGTACCATTGGATTTTCTCATGGTTATAATCCGCGATCAGCACGGTGCCGCCCGGCCGGACCGCGCCGGCCAGACTCGCCATCGCCGATCCAGGATCCGACAGCCAAACGAGCAGCCGGGACGCGGCGACAATGTCGAAAGCGCCGTCCGGCGCCAAGCTGTAGACGTCCGAAACGTCAAAGGTCAGGCCCGGCGTGCCGACGTGCATGGCGCGCGCCTCCGCGATCAACGCCGCGTTGCTGTCGACGCCGATAGTGACGCCTTGCGGGCCGACGGCTTCGGCGATGCCTCGCGTGATCGCGCCCGTTCCGCAGCCGACGTCGATAACCCGAAGTCCCGGCTTTACTCGCCGAGCGAGGAGCGGGAACGAATCCGCCAGGGTGCGCGCGTTCAGCACGTTTTTTAATTTGCCGTCCAGTTCGGTTTTACGGCCGATGTCGATTCGGTCCTTTGTCATGCGAATGACCGCCTCTCCGAAAAAAACTTTGATTTAATGACAGCTTATCAAAGCTGGTTTATTGATAGAAATACATACAAAGTATCAAGTTGATAGTCACAGGCTATGGATAGACAAGAAATTTTTTTTCATATATAATCCGAAATATAAGTAACTTATTTTCTTATGAAAAAAGGAGGCGGGCGCGCATGGGCATTCTGCAAGCGATCGAGGACCGGCTGGACACGCTGCATCCCAAGGAGCGCGAGCTGGCCGAGAAGCTGCTCGGGCATCCGCAGGAAGCGGTCGGGATGACGATCTCCAAGCTCGCCGAATGGACCGGCGCGAGCTCGGCCACCGTGTCCCGCTTCTGCCGCGCGATGCAGTTCCAGAGCTTCGCCGACTTCAAGATGAAGCTGGCGGCGGAGCTGGCGAGCCAGCCGGCGGTCGGGCAGTATCAGGATATCGTCGCCGGCAATCCGCTCGCGGACATCGTAACGGCCATTACGGCAAACCATGTCCGCTCGCTGACCGATACGACCAACCTGCTCGACCTGCAGCAGCTGCGCGCGGCTATCTCGGCGCTGCACGGCGCAGGACGGATCGATTTGTACGGCGTGGCGACATCCGGGCTCGTTGCGGAGGATTTTTTTCACAAGCTGATTCGAATCGGCAAGGCGGCCGCCGTCTTCTCCGACCATCATATGCAGTTGACCTCAGCGGCATCGTTAACCGAACGGGACGTCGCCGTCGGCATCTCTTACTCGGGAGAGACGCTCGAGATCATCGACGCACTGCGCTATGCCGCAGAGCGGGGCGCCACGACCATCTCCATCACGCGTTTCGGGCAATCGACGCTGTCCTCGCACGCCTCGATTCGCCTTTTCACCTCATCTTCGGAGGCGGGCATGCGGCGAGGCGACATGGCTTCCAGAATCGCGCAGCTTCACGTGGTAGACGTGCTCTTCACGGGTCTCGTGAGCGAGCACTTTGACGAGTATGTGCCGAGACTGGAGCGATCGTTCCAGACCGTGCGCCAATATACAGGTAAAAGGGAGAGAAATCCGTCATGAATCTGTTGGTATTCGACGAGAACGAAAAGCTGAACGAAGCGGGCGCGAACATCATCGTAAGCCTGGTGCAGACGAATCCGCGGGCCGTTCTCGGCCTCGCAACCGGCGGGACGCCCGTCGGCATCTACGAGCAGGTCGTACGCAACTACAAGCAAGGGCTCGTGAGCTTCCGCAACGCCGTCAGCTACAACCTCGACGAGTATGTCGGCTTGCCGGAGGATCATTCCGAGAGCTACCACACCTACATGCGACAGCACCTGTTCGACCATATCGACCTCCCTTCGGAGAGCGCGCATCTGCCTAACGGCAACGCCGCGGATCCCGATGCCGAATGCGCGGCATACGACGAGATGATCGAGCGCTCGGGCCAGATCGACCTCCAATTGCTCGGCATCGGGCATAACGGCCATATCGGCTTCAACGAACCGGATACCGACCTCGTGCGCGGTACGCATGTCGTGACGCTCGCCGAGGAGACGCTGAAGGCGAATGCCCGCTACTTCGATTCGATCGACGACGTGCCGAAGCAGGCGATCACAATGGGGATCGGCAGCATTCTCAAGGCCAAGTCGATCCTGCTCGTCATCCGCGGCGCAGACAAGGCGGAGATCGCCAAGCGGGCGCTGACCGGCCCGATTACGACCGACGTGCCGGCTTCGCTGCTGCAGACGCATCCGCGTCTGACGGTGCTGCTCGACCGCGCCGCCGCGAGGCATCTGTCATGAGCGGCCTGGCTGGACAGGTCGGCAGCAGCGGCAGCGACGGGATCGGCGAAACGCTGATCGCGAACGCCCGCATCGTCACGCCCGGCGCCGTCCTCGACGGCGGCTGGATCTGGCTGCGGGGCGCGGACATCGTCGCGATCGGCGGGGCTTCCGACCCGCTGCCGGCTGCGGCGGCAAGCGCAAAGCGAGTCGACGGCGCAGGGGGCTGGGTGCTCCCCGGCTTCGTCGACGTCCACGTGCACGGCGGCGCCGGGCATGACTTCATGGATGCGGACGAGTCGCTGGCTGGCATCGGCGCGATCGCTCGGTTCCATGCCAAGCACGGGACGACCGGCATGCTGGCGACCTCGCTCACCGCAACGCGCGAGGAGCTGACGGCCATGATCGACCGGGCGAGCCGGTATATGTCGGGCGATATGCCGTTCGCGCAGGTGCTGGGCGTGCATCTCGAAGGTCCCTTCGTCAGCCTCAAGTGGAAAGGCGCGCAAAATCCGGACTACATCGGACCGCCTCAGCCGGAATGGCTGGACGAATGGGTCTCGCGTTATCCCGGCGTCCTCAAGCTGCAGACGCTGGCGCCTGAGCTGCCCGGCGCGTTCGACTATATCGAGCGGCTGGCTTCGCACGGCATCGTGCCGTCGGCCGGGCATACCGACGCGACTTACGAGCAGATCGTCGCCGCCGCGGACCGCGGCCTGCGGCACGCGGTCCATACGTACAACGCGATGACGCCGCTCCACCACCGCAATCCAGGCACCGTCGGCGCTGTGCTGTCCGACGACCGGATCAGCGCCGAGGTCATCGCGGACGGCCATCACGTCCATCGTGCCGCGATCAAGGTGCTTGCCCGCGCCAAAGGCAGCGGCAAGGTCATTCTCGTCACCGACGCCATGGCGGCGGCAGGCATGCCGGACGGCGAGGGCTACGAGCTCGGCGGATTGCCCGTCGTCATGACATGCGGCGTCGCCCGCCTGAAGGACGGCGGCAACCTTGCGGGCAGCACGCTCACAATGATCGGCGCCTTCCGCCACATGGTTCGCGAGGTCGGCATCGACATCCCGGCCGCCAGTGCCATGGCCAGCGGCAACCCCGCCCGCCAGCTCGGGCTCGGCGGCGTCACCGGCTCGCTCGAAGCCGGCAAACGCGCGGACGTGCTCCTGCTGGACGAAGCGCTCGAGCTGCGGGGCGTGTGGGCGCGCGGCAGGCTGCAGGATTGATTGTAAAGTCCCCGACCCCGCTGGTGCGGGGTTGGTTTTTTATTTACCAGTCAGTAAAAGCATGCCCGGCCCTCGTCCGTAATTTGATAATAATGATGACGCCGATTACCGTTTCCGATAGGACGAAGCAGTTGCTTTTTATATAACGAACGCAAGTGCCTTCGCGCAGAAGCTTCTCCAATGTTGAGAGCCTGGCATGCGTTGGGCAGTGAAAAGCGGTTCGAACAGCAGCTTTGATCGTAAAATGCGGGTCCCGTAGAGATCTCTCTCCAGCAACTCCCGTCTCAACCGCGAGCCTCTCTACGTTGGTTCTCGATGAATTGTTGCGATTTGCGCATCAGCGTCCACAATCTACCCTCCTCGGCCTGACTCAAGAAACTGAACGCAAAAACGCCGCTCGCTCCGAAGAGTCGAACGGCGTGTGCTTCACGCTGCATCTTAGCCGCACATTTCTCGCTTACAGAGCAGCAAACTTACTGGGAGCACGATGCTAGGCAGGCCTCTCCTCTTCTACGACAACTCCCTCTCGCCGTTCCGTCCTTTTGATCCCATAAGTCTCGACCCAGCGGCCGATCCACCAGGTAGCGGCAACGAACAGCAGCGCGTACAGCGCTTGCTCCGGATGGCGGAGGAACTGCGCGGGATCGTGTCCGATGAAGGAGATCACGAAAACCATGACGGCCTTGCCCAGCAGGATCGCGACCAGAAACGAGCGGAATCGCATGCGGGCCAGCGCTGCAGCGATGTTGATGACGACGAAGGGGCCCACCGGAAATAAGCTGAGTAAAAACACGTAGCTGAACGCGTTGCGGCGCACCCAGCGCATGCCCTTCCTCACCCGCGGACGCTCCGCCCACCGCTGCCAATAGGGACGGTCCGCGATCTTGCGGATGACGGCGAACGTAACGATGCAGCCGAGCACGATACCGATCCAGGAATAGAGAAAGCCCAGCCACAGTCCGTACACCGCCGCATTTACGCCTACGATAAGGATGGTCGGCAGCGGCGGCACAAATGACTTCAAGAAGGTGAGTAGAATGCCCGGAAGCGGGCCGTACGCGCGGTATTGATCGAGCCACTCCAGCAATCTCCGTTCATCTATGTGCCGCAATTCGTTCAGGATGTCCATGTCGCGTCCCGCCTTTAGATCGATCGGTCATTTCGTCAACGACAGCATAACCGATATCGGCGCGGAAATCCATGATTCCGGCGCGTTATTCTCCAGCCGATATTCGGCCGGACAACGCCTTGGATCGCGTATGGCGCGACGGCGCCAACTGACCGCCCGGCGGTTCAGATCGCCGGCATGACATTGCCGCCGCTGACCGGCACATAAGCGCCGGTGATGAAGCTCGCAAGATCCGAAGCCAGGAACGCCACGACATTGGCGATCTCCTGGTCGGTGCCGCGCCGCTTGAGCGGAACCGTGCTCTCGTAAGATTCGCTGCGCTCCGTGCCGTCCGTCCGGTCCCGCTCGCTGATCGTCCAGCCCGGCGCAACCTGGTTGACGGTGATCTGATGTTCGCCGACCTCTTTGGCCAGCACCCGGTACACGCCGTCCATGCCGCGCTTGCCCGCGACGTACGCGGACTGCGTCGGGAAGTTCTGCATCGCGCATTCCGTGTTGATGCCGATCAGCCTGCCGCCGCCCTTCGCGATCATGTCGGGCAGGAACGCCTTGGCCAGATGCACGCTCTGCAGCACGCAGGATTCGAACTGGCCGACGTAGTCCTCCACCGCCTGCTCCAGTACGCTCGTCCATTGATACTGGATGACTGCGTTGGCGACGACGATGTCGACGGCGCCCAGTCCGGCTTTTACCGCATCCTTCATCGCCAGCACGTCGTCCAGCTTGGTTACGTCCGCCTGCACGGCCAACGCGCGCACGCCCATTGCTTCGAGCTCCGTCTTCAGCTCCTCCGCCTTGGCGACGTTGCCCCGGTAGTGAATCGCGACGTTCGCGCCGCAGCCCGCCAGCGTGCGCGCCATCACGCGGCCCAGCTGACCGGAAGCGCCGGTGATGAGCGCGGTTTGGCCCGACAGATTAATTTGCATCGCCTTGTCCTTCCTCCGCGCCTGTCTCCCGGACAAAGTCGATCTCCAGAAAACGCGCGACCTCGGTCTCCCATCGCTCGGTTACGAACGCGACATGGGCAGGATGCGCATTGTAGCTGTCATAATCGGCCTGCGATGCGAATTCCATAGAGAAGCCGTATGTATAATCGTTTTTGGGGCTGACTTGATTTAAAACCTCGAAGTTTCGAACGGCCGGAATCGAGGTAAGTATACGCCAACCGTCCTTCAGGAATCGATCCGCCTCCGCAGACCCCTTCCCATGCTTCAGATCGAAGATGACCTGATGACGAATCGCCGAATTATTAGGCTTGCTCATAGATATCCCCCTATTCGTTATCCAATTCATTAGCTATATTCAACAATCTTTATTATAACAAAAATTGCATTTACCAAAACATCTCGCCAGTCATTCGAAATCCGCAACCGATTCAGTCTTCAAATCGTCAAATAATGTGGAATTTCTTTCTTTACTCTTAGGGCGTTTGCCCTAAAATAGAAAGGGTTGCCTCATTTTTTAATTTCAAATCATGCGGAGGAACATAATGAACACGCCAGAAAAAAAACGCGCCTTGATGCGCAAAACGCTAAAATATGCGGGAATTGTCGTCGGCGCTCTCGTGATCGTCGTCGGAAGCTACGCCGGATACCTGGTGTACAAAGCGAATCATGCCATCACGCTCATGGCCGGCAACGAGCCCGCCCCATCCCCTGCTCCGTCCGCCACGGCGTCCGGAGAGCAGCAAGAAGACGCCGATTACGCAAGCGACAGCACGCTGATCAAGAAGCCCGTCACCTTCCTGCTGGCAGGCATCGACAACAGGGAAGGGAGCGGCGGCACGCTTAATACGGACGTCCTGATGCTCGGCAGCCTTAATCCGGTGACCAATTCGGCCAGCTTGATCTCCCTGCCCCGCGACCTTCAGCTTAAGCCGGAGGACCTAGGCTCTCACAAGGCAAACTACTACTACGCCTATTTTTACAACAAAGACAAAGATACGGCGATGGAGAATACGAAGGAATTCTACAGCGACCTGTTCGACTTCCCAATCGACTATATGATCATGATCAACTTCGACGGGTTGCGCAAGCTGGTGGACGCGGTCGGCGGCGTCGACATCGACGTCGACATGGATATGCGTTACGTGGATAACGCAGACGGCACCGACATCGATCTGAAAAAAGGCTACCAGCATCTGGACGGCGCCAAAGCGCTCGACTTCGTCCGGTACCGCAAATCGAACCGCGGCACCGCCGAATCCTCGGACATTGCCCGCAACGCGCGCCAGCAGCAAGTGCTCAACCAGCTCACCGACAAGCTCGCTTCGTTCCAGGGGATGCTGCAGTGGGGCAAGGTGCTCGACCTGCTCGGCAAAAACGTGCAGACCGACATTCCCGAATCGATCCTCCGCGATTATATTTATAACGTGAAGGACATGAAGCCGGACACGCTGAACGTGCTGCCGCTCGAGAGCCGTTGGGAGAGCCCTTATATTATCGTCAAGGAAGACGATCTAGAGCAAGCGCTCGATGCCCTTCGCGCCGAGGCCGGCATTCATGAGCCGAGTGACCTGAAGCTGGCCGATGTCGTCGGCACCGACCCGGCCCCGGATCCCGACGACGCCAGATAACTTCGCCGCCTCTCGCTAAACTAGCGACCGAACCAAACCATGACCAGCACCGCGTTCAGCACGAGCAAGGCAGGAATGCCAGCCGTGAAGGAGCGGTGCTTTGTTTTGTGGCGGAAAAAGCGCATGCCTAGCAGCATGCCGAGCGCACCGCCGATCGTCGCGATCAGGAACAGCCGCTTCTCGGGTACGCGTCGTTCCTTGTGCATGGCCTTCGTCTTGTCGTAGCCCATAATGATGAAGGCGATCAGATTGACCGCCAGCAGGTAATAAAAAACGATCATGTACGAATCCTCCCGGTGGCTACTCTCTCAGCGCGTCCCGCAGACGGGTCGACATCGAGCCTGCGGCCGCGGCGGCCGCGGCTTTACGCGCGCGGGCCAGATCATCCTTCAGCTTGGCGTTGTCCGCGCGCAGCGCTTCGAGCTCCGCCTCCGCAGGATCGACGCCGAACGGCTTGCCGTTCGCATAATAGTCGGACGGCCGGTAGCTGCGGAACGCAACCTCGGCTTCCGGCACGTCGCTGTCGCGGATATGCTTGTCCAGGCAGCGGGCGACCGCGTCGCGAATCTCCCGGCCGCGCTCGAACCAGGCGACCTCGACAAAGGGATAGGAAGGCGCGATCCGGCCTCCGGACACGCATGTCGTAGGAATGATTTCCAGCATGAGATCGCTCGGCTCGCAGCCGATAATCGCGGACAGCTCGGTCTCCAGCGAACCGCCGATGGCTTGGACCTGTTCGACGGACAGGCCTCTAAAGTATAAGTGGGGCATCGTTAAGCAGCGCTCCTCGCTCTATCGTTCTCCCTATTATAGTCCGCGAAGGGTATAAAGGGCGAATCGGCCCGATAAGTTTAACCGCGTCTCCTTCGTGCCGATGCCTATTGCCCAACATGGAAGGATGCGTTACAATCGAGCTTAATCTTGATAAGCGGAGGTGTTTCCGAATGGGAATGTCAGGTTCGAAAAAGGCAAGGCGCAAAGCTGTACGCGAAGGCAAGTTAAATCCGGAAGCGCTGCGGAGCGAGTGGGTCCGCAAGCCGTATACCCAGATCCAACCGAATAGGAAGGCCGATCAGCGCCGCTCCTTCTGCCGCAAGCCGGGCACAAGCGAGGGCGCTGATCCTTTATTTACCGCCGCTTTTTGCGGGGCTTGTGGATTCTCGGTGCGGACAGCTTCCGGCCGTTGGCCAGCCTGATCCAAGTGGTATACCGCGCGCCTTCCTCCTGCAGCTCGATCACCCTCGCTCCCCGTTTGAACCCCAGCCTGCCGTAAGTATGATAGCCTGTCGATCTCCCGTAAGTCAGCCGGATGCCGTGCAGCGTCCCTTCAAAGTCGTTGATATGATCGTGCCCGCAGAACGTGCCGAGCACGCCGCCCGCCTCCGCCATGGCCGCGAACATGCCCGAATTCAGCTTGGGACAAGAAATGTCTTCGAATCTGCGCCCGTCGCACCGACGCGTCAGCCAGGCTTCCTTGTACTCGGGCAGCGGAATATGAAAAAAGACGAGTGAGTTCAGCTGCGCTGCGCTCTTCGAACTTAATGACGCGGCCTTCTCTCTGAACCAGTCGATCTGGTCCTCGCGGATCCAGTCGTAGCCAGGGATCCGGTCCAGCTCGGAATAGCTGCCGGAGTCCAAAAAATAGAGCGCGTGACGTGTTTCGCCGTTTGCATTGTCAATTGTAAGCGCATAGTTGCCGACGCCGTGGATCGCGTCTGGTCCCGCGCTGGCAAGGCATCCACGCTGCCCGACCAGCGTTTCCATAAGCCGCGCGCGCGACACGTCGCCTTCGCTGTCGTGGTTGCCGAAGACGGCAGCCCAAGGCGTCCCGCTCTGCGCTACCGTCGACACCGCTTGCGCAATGGATGCGTATGGATCCCGGCAGCCCAGACTGAAGACGATGTCTCCTGTAAAGACGACCAGGTCCGGCTTTTCCTCGCCAAGAATCCGCTCCATCAACCGCTTCGTCTTCCCATCCTCGGACTCGCCGTTCTGCCAGTGCAGATCGGTAAATTGTACGATCTTAAACGTTCCGTCCTTGCGGTATCGCAGCTTGCTCTCCATATCCGAACCGCCTTCCATTCGCCGATTGCAGGCCTAACCATTATATATTCCCCGCGCAAAGGAAAACGACCTCCGCGGCCGACGGGCAGCCGAAGAGATCGTCTTCGAATCAAAAAAGATGAATTATTGCTGGCTCGCTTCGATCGCTTGTCCGAGATCCGCCAGAATATCGACGATCGACTCGGTGCCGATCGACAAGCGGATCAGGTTCGGGCTGACGCCGCTCGCGTTCTGTTGTTCTTCCGAGAGCTGCTGGTGCGTCGTGCTGGCCGGGTGGATGATCAGCGACTTGGAGTCGCCGACGTTCGCCAGGTGGGACAGCAGCTTCACGTTAGAGATGACCTTTTTGCCCGCTTCGACGCCGCCCTTGATGCCGAACGTCAGAATCGCGCCCTGCCCCTTCGGCAGGTACTTCTTGGCGAGCTCGTACGACTCGTGGCTAGGCAGGCCGGTGTAGCTCACCCACTCGACATGCGGGTGATTCTCGAGGTAACGGGCCACCTCAAGCGCATTGCTGCTGTGGCGCTCCATCCGCAGATGCAGCGTCTCGAGGCCCTGCAGCAGCAGGAACGAGTTGAACGGCGAGATCGCGGCGCCCATGTCGCGCATCAGCTGCACGCGCGCTTTGATGATGTACGCAATCGGACCGACCGCCTCGCTGTAGACGACGCCGTGATAGCTCGGGTCGGGCGTCGTGAGTCCAGGGAACTTGCCGCTGGCCGCCCAGTCGAACTTGCCGCCGTCGACGATCACGCCGCCGATCGAGGTGCCGTGGCCGCCGATGAACTTCGTCGCCGAGTGCACGACGATATCCGCCCCCCACTCGATCGGACGGAGAAGATACGGGCTCGGGAACGTGTTGTCCACGATAAGCGGAATGCCGTTCTCGTGCGCAATCTTGGCGACTGCTTCGATATCGAGCACGTCGCCTTTCGGATTGCCGATCGTCTCGGCGTACAGCGCCTTCGTCTTGTCGGTGATCGCCGCGCGGAAATTCTCCGGGTCGGCCGCATCGACGAACTTCACGTTGACACCCAGCTTGGGCAGGGTCGTAGAGAACAGATTATAAGTGCCGCCGTACAGCGTCGAGGACGACACGACCTCGTCGCCGACGCCGGCGATATTCAGGATCGAATAAGTAATAGCCGCCTGGCCGGATGCCGTCGCAAGCGCGGCAGCGCCGCCTTCGAGCGCCGCAATGCGGTTTTCGAATACGTCCGAGGTCGGGTTCATGAGCCGCGTGTAAATGTTGCCGAATTCCTTCAGCGCAAACAGGTTCGCCGCGTGCTCCGCGTCGCGGAAGCCGTAGGAGGAAGTTTGGTAGATCGGCACAGCGCGCGACAAGGTCGTCGGATCGATCTGTTGGCCTGCATGGACCGCTAGCGTTTCGGGTTGATATTGTTGCTCGGACATGAGTAAAGTCACGCTCCTCGGGAATTGGTAAGATTCGACAATGTAACAATTCGATCCTTATCGCTAAATTCCTGCAACACCTTTATAATTCCTAGTAATTTCATTGGAATCCAATGCGATTAGAGGCGCCGCCCCAGTCCGTGCCGTTCAGCCAATCCCGCTTGCGTGCCTTGTCCAGATCGTTGCGAAGTCCGAGCACCAGCTGCTCCAGATCGATATGATCGTCGTAACGCTTCTGCAACGCCGCGGATACGTACAGCTCGTTGAGCTGCGCGAGCGAAAAGCCTTGGGTACGTTCCGCGGCATGAGCGGCCTGCTCCTCCCCGGCCAATTCGGCGAGTCCCTTGCGCCGCAAGTACGCCAGACGCAGCGCATCGTCCGGTAGCTTGACTTCGTAAGCCCGATCGAACCGGCCGGCGCGATTGATCAGCGCAGGATCGATTTTTTGCGGATAATTGGTCGTTCCGATCAGGAATACGCCTTCCTTGGCCGTCGCGCCGTCCAATATATTAAGGAAAAACGACCGGCACGAGTCGGGCATCGAATCGATGTCCTCGATGACAAGCACGGAAGGCGCTTGCTTGACGGCGGCGGCGAACACCTCGCGGATCGACTCGCTGTTCGTATATTCGGTGATCTGCCAGTAGAAAACCGGCGACTCTACGCTGCCGGCGATTGATTGGACCAGCGTCGTCTTGCCGTTGCCAGGCTTGCCGTAAAGAAGGATGCCTCGCTTGTACGGAATCTGGTATTGCTCGAAAAACGTCCGGTCGCCGCCGAAAAATTCGTCCACGGAGCGGAAAATCTGCTGCTTGAGCGTCTCGTCCATCACGACGTCTTCCCGGGGAATCGCCTGGGAGATCGGCTCGCGGCAATGCTGGAGCCCTTCGCGCGTGTCGGTGTAAACATGCATCTTGCGCTCCTCCGAACGCCGCAGCTGCATCGCCTGCAGACAGGCGCTGAGCTGTTCGTCGTCGGACGCAAAGATCAGGTCCTCGGTAGAGAGCAGCCCCAGATGAACGAGCATCGGCATCCTGACCAGCGCGACGCGGTATTCCGGGTAAGCGAACAGATTGTTGCGGACCGAGGGCCGCATCCGGTAGATCGTCTCGCCGAGCTTCGGCTGAAAGGAGATTTGCCTGGATTCGACAAGGTCGAAGACGGATGCAACGTGGACGAGTCCCGGATAATCCGATTCGATGTCTTCGGCCAAGCCGTCCCATACGTCTCCTTGATCCGCCTGGTCGTAAAGCTTGAATTCGCAGCCGAAGCGTTCCGAGAGCAAGCCGGCGATTCTCGCGACGGTCCTCGCGTAGTCAAAGTAACGCTCCGTCCCTTCCTGGGCGCGATAATCGTACGAAGCGACGAATGCCGGCGTCTGTAAGGCGGTCGATCCTCTCTGCATGCCAATCTCCTCCTTGGTTGTAAAGTGTGCAGGCAACGGACTGCGTCGGATTGTAGCAAAAAACCGCGGACTTATGCCCGCGGACGTTCAAGACGCGCATGTATGCGACTTCCAGGGACGAAGCGCGCGGGCAGGATGCGGTCTTGCAGGTATGAGGTTTTTCGAATGATGGCAGTGCCAGGCGCTATAACGGTCTTGGGACTGCAGCCGGCTTGAGCGCGGCCAGCTCCCGCATCTCGGCAAGCGCCGGCCACGGATCCCGCTCGCCCAAATACGTCAACGAGAGCGGCCCCTCGTATCCGGCTTGCCTGGCGAGTTCAATGCATCGCCTGAAGTCCATGGAATCCAGCTGGCCGCCTCCATCCTCCCGCGCCTTGGCGTGGACGGTCTCGGCTTGCGGAAGAATGGCTTCCAGCTGACGATACTTGTCCTGCTTAAAATTGCCGAAGTCCGCCGTTAGCCCGACGCTGCCGCCCGTCTCGCTCAGCATGCGCAGCACGCGCTCGGAACGGCTCAGCAAGCCGCCGAGATTTTCCGTGACGACCCGGACGCCGACATTCCCCGCGTAAGCCGCCAGCAGCGAGAGCGTCTTGGCAGCGCGGGCAAACGACGCCTCGTCGTCGCCGTCGCCCGCTCCGATGCGGACTCTGCGGAACCCCGCCTCCGCAGCAGCGTCGATCCATTCGCGATACAGCGCCATTTCCGCGTCGCGCCTGGCCGCGTCGCCAGTTCCCGGATCGCCGAAGTCGAGCAGCAGGGAATTCAGCTCCACCCCCGCAAGCGCCGCGATCCGTCTCAATTCGGACAGGCCCTCGGCCGAGCTGTCCTTTAGATGCGGATAAGCAAGCTCGATCCCGCCATAGCCTTCGGCGCCGAGACGAGCGATCAGCTCGGGCAGCCCCCACCGCTCGGGATGTGTCTCGACGCTCGTCGTCAGTGCCGAAGCGCCCGCATCCCATTCCACGTAAGTCAGCGGACCCATCCATTTTTCAAATGACCAGCTGTTGACATGATGCTTCATTCCGATCGCCCCCTCCGCCGAGCATGGTCAAAGCGCATACCCCTAATTAAACGCGGAAAGCGCATTCCAAACCTATTCGAGAGAATGAATCCAATTGCGGTCAGCGGACCGCAGGCGTGCCGAGGGATTCCTTGGCGGCCATGGTACGGTTTCTGCCGGACTGCTTGGCCTCGTAAAGAGCCGCATCCGCCTGGGCGATCAGTCGCTGCTCGCTGTCGGCACTGCCGTGAACCTGGCAAGCGATGCCGAGACTAAGCGTCACGACCCCCTCGGACGAGCCGATGTGCGGAATCGCGAGGTCCAGGATGGCGGCGCGGATCCGCTCGGCGACGACCAACGCCTCTGCCGCCTCCGCTCCGGGCAAGATGACGCCGAACTCTTCGCCGCCGTAACGGGCCACGGTATCTGCACCTGTACGCAGGGATGCCGTCGCGGCGGCCGCGACCTGAACCAGGCAATCGTCGCCGGCCTGGTGGCCGTATGCGTCGTTAAACTTTTTAAAGTAGTCGATATCGAACAAAATGAGCGCGAGCGGCGAGCCCTCCGAGACGGACGACGCCCAGGCGGCGGTCAACGCCTGATCGAAGCGCCGACGATTCGCGATGCCCGTCAGACCGTCCAGCAGGGAGAGCCTCTGCAGCAGGCTGTTCGCCTCCTTCAGCTTTTCCTCGGCGAGCTTGCGCTCCGTGATATCCGTGGACACGCTCATATATCCGATGATTTCGCCATCGGAATCGAGCACGTGCGACACGATCACATTAGCCACAAAAGCGGTTCCGTCGCTGCGTCCGATCGTCCTTTCCTGCTCGTCCGCGCTGCCGTACATCATCCGCTGCACGAAGACGGCGAGCGCATCGACGTCCCTCGCACCCGTATTTGCCTTGCCGGGCTTGTCCGACGACGCGCGATCATGGCCGGCAGCCGCATGCACCTCAGGCATCGTGCGTCCGACCACATCGTCGGCATCGTAACCAAGCAGCTTCTCGGCGCCCTTGTTGAACAGCGTGACGCGCCCCGCAAGGTCCGCCGCCACGATCGCCACGTCGGACGCGGACTGCAGAATCGATTGTTGCAGCCCATGTAATTGCCTGTAACGCCGCTCGCTCGAACGCAGCTCCAGCTGCAGCCGGTTGGCCGTCGAGAAGTAAGCCGTCAGACCGCTGACAATGATCCCGCCGATCGCCATAATGAGAAAAAACGGAGGCAAAACATCCATAGCTTGCTTGCCAAGCAGGATGCTGAACGTAATCGTCGTGCATAGCATGCAGAGCGCGATCGACAACAGCCAGAAGCGCCCGTACCGCCTTGGCAGCCAGCGGCTTATGGCGCCGCTGCCTGCAGCCACTACGAGCGCCGAGGCGCATGCGATCAGCGAAGCTTCGTTGATTCCTCCAAACATCAGGATGCGGCCAAGCATGACGATCCCCGCCGTAATCAACGCTGCAACCGGTCCGCCGAAAGCCGCCGAGCAAATTATCATCAGCTGTCTAAAGTCGAGAAGCACATGCGCGTCAAGCCGTACGCTGAAGTACATGAGCACGAGGGCGAACGCGCCGTGCGAGACGGCTCCGGAGGCGACAATCCGCCGCGGTTTGTGGCCGTCCGCTTCATATTTGCCGTACAAGGCGTTAAAGAAAAACAGGAAAGCGGTCAACAAAGCAAAGTTGGCGATCAATGTGTTAATCATGCGCTGCCCCCGGTAAAAATAACGGTATAATGGGCCATTCTACTACAATTTCCGGGGAAATATTAGTAAATTCGCAGAACGAACAACAGAATTGCGAAAAAGTGCGCGATCGAGCCGCCGAGAACGAACAGATGCCAGATCGCGTGATGGTAAGGAAAGCCGCGCCAAACGTAGAAGATCGCGCCGATCGTATACAGCAATCCGCCGCCGATAAGCAGCTGCATGCCTCCCGTCGACAAAGCCGCAGTAAGCGGCCCCCAGGCGAATACGATCATCCATCCCATTAAAATGTAGACTAACGTGGACAAGTAGAGGAACTTTTTCGTAAAAAACGCTTTAAAAATAACGCCGCCGATCGCAAGCCCCCATACAAGGCCGAACAGCGTCCACCCCAACGGGCTGCGAAGCACGGTCAATAAGATCGGCGTGTATGTGCCGGCAATGAACAAATAAATGCAAGAATGGTCGAAGGTCTCGAACAAGTCCTTCAGTCGACCCTCCTGGAGCGCGTGAACGAGCGTCGAAGCCGTATACAAAAGAAGCATGGTCGTGCCGTAGATCGCGAAGCTCGTCACATGCCAGGCCGTCCCGTACAGACTCGCGTAGACGATTAGAATCGTCAGCGCCGAGACGCTGAGGACTGCGCCCAATCCATGCGTAATGGCGTTGGCCACTTCTTCTCTGCGGGTGTACACATAGGTGTTCGCCATCTTGCAGATCTCCTTCCGAAATGCGGACTAGCTCTTTCCATTTTAACACTGGCGCTCTGAAAAGCGAAACCGACCCTGTATGGATACGAACGGGAAACGCGCTGGAAGGAAAGGCAGGCGACTATGTTTCTGGATTCAGCATATGCGGGGACCAGCCCAGAGGTGAGCGGCTTGTGCGGCATTATGCCTGTTTTTATGCGTTAGGTGCAGCCATCAAGGGTACAAATGGGGTAGCAAGACCAACAATCGAATTACGGGAGGGAATTGGATTTGGAGACGCGTAAATTCGGCAAAACCGATATGA
The DNA here is from genome assembly GCF_042683485.1 of Cohnella sp. GCM10020058. NCBI lineage: Bacteria > Bacillati > Bacillota > Bacilli > Caryophanales > Paenibacillaceae > Cohnella > Cohnella sp. GCM10020058. Next base: position 10,684 of record NZ_JBHUJV010000020.1, on the reverse strand, counting down.
AGGTGTCCGTGCTCGGCTTCGGCAGCGCCGAGATCGGCATGGATAGCTCAAAGGCGACGGACCGCGAGGTCGGCGATCTGCTCAACGCGCTGCTGGATGAGGGCGTCAACGTGCTGGATTCCGCATCGAGCTACAAACGCAGCGAGAGCCTGATCGGCCAGCTCGTCTCGAGCCGGCGCAGCGAATACTACGTCTTCAGCAAGCTCGGCGAAGGCGAGAGCGTCGGCCTTCCCTATCCGGATTGGGACGTGCGCAACGTACGGCCAAGCATCGAGCGTACGCTGCGGGACCTGCGGACCGACTACGTCGACCTCATGATGATCCACAGCTGCTCGGAAGCCGTGCTGCGGCAAGGCGATTTGATTGAGGCGCTGCGCGATCTGAAGCGGGAAGGCCTGACGCGCTATATCGGATACAGCGGCGACAGCACGGATGCGTTGTACGCGGTGAACACAGGCGTCTTCGACGCGCTCGAGACGTCGATCAACATCGCCGACCAGGAAGCGCTGCAGCTCACCGTGAGCGAGGCGGCCAAACGCGATATGGGCATCATCGCGAAGCGGCCGATCGCCAACGCGGTGTGGGTGCGGCAGGGGCTCGAGAACGCGCCCGACCCTTATGTGGAGCGGCTGGAAAAGCTCGATTATCCGTTCCTGAAAAACGACTCCGACGCCATCGCCGAGAAGGCGCTGCGCTTCGTGCTCTCCGTCCCTTACGTCGACACCGCCATCGTAGGTACGACCAACCTGGCGCATTTCCGGCAAAATATCGGATATGCTGCCAAGAGCAAGCTCCCCGACCGCGAGATCCTCGACATCCGCAACCGCTGGCTGGAGATCCAGGAGCCGGCTTGGGCGGGGTTGAAGTAAGATCTGACTGTCAGGCGAGCTAGGCGTGCAAGTCGAGCTAGCGAGCAAGTCGAGTTAGCAAGCAAGTCGAGTTAGCGAGCAAGTCGAGTTAGCGAGCAAGTCGAGCTAGCGAGCAAGACGAGTTAGCGAGCAAGTTCAATAACAGGTTGCCGTCGTGCGGCTCCCCTTCTATAATGTAACTATCGAGACGAAGAACGTCCCGCCTGCATCCCCTTCGGGGATTGCCGCGGGGCGTTTTTTATTTGCCGGGAGGTTGGGGTCGATGGGATTTGAGCAAGCGCACAAAGCCTTTATCGCGCAGCATTTGTCTGCGAGATCGGGCGAGCGCAGAGGTAGACTGGAACGCGGACATCGGGAGGCGGAGAAGCTGTTTTGTCAAAACGTATGGTGGAAGCTGCATGGACACTTTGACGGGCTGCACCCGGAGTACGAGGTGAGGGATTGGCGCGGCTTGTCTTACTTTTGCGATTTTGTATGGATCGGCGTTGCGGTGAAGCTGGTCATCGAAATTAAGGGCTTCGGTCCGCATGTGCGCGACATGGACCGGCAGAAATACTGCAACGAGCTGAATCGCGAGACGTTTCTGACCGCGATGGGCTATCACGTCATCAGCTTCGCGTATGATGACGTGGCGGCGAGGCCGGAATTGTGCGTGACGCTATTGCGTCTACTGCTCGCCCGCTTCCATGCGCAATCGCTCCCGATCGGCACGGATAAGCTCATCGAGCGCGAGATCATTCGAATGGCTGCTACACTCGCACGTCCGTTGCGGCCGGTCGATGTCTTGACACATTTGCGTCTCGGTCACCGGACCGCGCAACGTGCGCTTACCGCGTTGTGTGAGGCAGGTTTGTTTACCGAGATTCGCGGGCCGGAAGGAAATCGAATCGTAAAGTACGCAGCAACGGACGCTGCTTGGAAATGGCTTTGAATGGCCGTGCTCATTGTGCTCATGATGCTCATTGTGGTCGTATTGCTGCTCATGATGCTTATTGTGCTCGTGTTGCTCATTATCTTTACTGTGTTCATCGTTCATCGGCTTTCGTTGTGGAGTCACATCGTTCAGAGTAATTGATTAGTTGTCAAAAGGCAGTTAATTCAGCGAATAAATGTGATTTCGGATGCGATAGTTGTTAAAAGGCAGTTAATTCGACGAAATCTTCGAAAAACGAGTCATTATTGAACGATTAACTGCCTTTTGATCCTTATCCCTCAAATTTTGATGAAGAAGAAAAAAATAAATGCCTTTTGACACTTATTTGAAATGGAGCCCGCGGGAGAGGGTTACTCGGGGTTACTGGGGTTAATCGGGGTTACTCGGAGTTACTCGGAGTTACTCGGCGTTACTCGGAGTTACTCGGCGTTACTCGGCGTTACTCGGCGTTACTCGGCGTTACTCGGCGTTACTCGGCGTTACTCGGCGTTACTCGGCGTTACTCGGCGTTACTCGGCGTTACTCGGCGTTACTCGGCGTTACTCGGCGTTACTCGGCGTTACTCGGCGTTACTCGGCGTTACTCGGCGTTACTCGGCGTTACTCGGCGTTACTCGGCGTTACTCGGCGTTACTCGGCGTTACTCGACGTTACTCGGGGCTAGTTTAGCTTGCGGAGCTACCGGAGGTTACGGAACCGGACCTAGGAGGCTTACTAGTACATAAAGAGTATGGGTGCCTGGGAGATGCCGGGGTTGTCGGGGTCGCCCGGGTTGACGGGGTTGCCCCGGTTGACGGGGTTGCCCCGGTTGACGGGGTTGCCCCGGTTGACGGGGTTGCCCCGGTTGACGGGGTTGCCCCGGTTGACGGGGTTGCCCCGGTTGACGGGGTTGCCCCGGTTGACGGGGTTGCCCCGGTTGACGGGGTCGCACGGGTTGACGGGGTTGCCCCGGTTGACTGGGTTGCCCCGGTTGACGGGTTCCGAGAGGGGCAGCGACAAAAAAACGCGCCGGAGGCGTATCCTCCGACGCGGGTCGTGCGATTACTTTAATAGAGATGGCAGGCAACGTAGTGGCCTGGTTTGGCTTCTTTGAACTCGGGCATCGTCTTGGCGCAGACGTCCATCGCGTGCGGGCATCGCGTGCGGAAAGGGCAGCCGCTCGGCGGATTCAGCGGGCTCGGAATCTCGCCTTTCAGGATGATACGCTCGCGCGACTTTTGCTGCTCGGGATCGGGCAGCGGGATCGCGGACAGCAGCGACTGCGTGTACGGGTGCAGCGGGTTCTCATTGAGCTCGTCGGACTCGGCAACCTCGACCAGCTTGCCCAGATACATGACGCCGATGCGGTCCGAGATGTGCTTGACCATCGCCAGGTCATGCGCGATGAACAGATAGGTCAGGTCGCGCTCGCGTTGGAGCTTCTTGAACAGGTTGACGACCTGCGCCTGCACCGATACGTCGAGCGCGGAGATCGGCTCGTCCGCCACGATGAACTTGGGCTCGATGGCCAGCGCGCGCGCGATGCCGATCCGCTGGCGCTGACCGCCGGAAAATTCGTGCGGGAACCGGTTGGCGTGTTCTTCGTTCAGGCCGACGGCGTCCAGCAGCTCGGCGACGCGTTCCGTGCGTTTGCGGCCGGAGGCCAGCCCGTGAATTTCTAAGCCTTCGCCGATGATCTTGCCGACCGTCATCCGCGGATTAAGCGATGCATACGGGTCCTGGAACACCATTTGCATTTCCTTGGTGAACTTGATCCGCTCCGACTTCGTAAGCTTGCTCACGTCGCGGCCGTCGAACTTGATGCTGCCGGACGTCGGTTCGTACAGCTGCATGATCGTGCGGCCGGCGGTCGACTTGCCGCAGCCGGACTCGCCGACGAGGCCGAACGTCTCGCCGCGCTTCACGTTGAAGTTCAAGCCGTCGACAGCCTTAAGCACGCGGCCGCCGGACAGATTAAAATGCTTGCGCAGATCCGTCAGTTCCAGAATTGGCGCATTAGACATTTGCGGCACCCCCTGTCTCGATCGGCCTTTCTACCTTGGGGGCGTCCGGATGGTTCAGCCAGCACTTGGCCGTATGAGCCGGTCCGTCGATCTCGAATAGCGGCGGATCGTTCTCCATGCACACCTTCATGGCATACGGACAACGTGCCGCGAACGCGCAGCCCTTCGGAGGCGCGTACAGGTCCGGCGGCGTGCCCGGAATGGACGACAGCTCGCTCTTCTTGTCGGAGTCGAGACGCGGCACCGAGTTCAGCAGTCCCCAGGTATAAGGATGACGAGGATTATAAAAGATATCGTGCAGGCTGCCCTGTTCGGCAACCTGTCCCGCGTACATGACGATGACGCGCTGCGCTAGCTCGGCGACGACACCGAGATCGTGCGTGATCAAAATGATAGACGTACCGGTCTTCTCCTGTACGTCGCGCATGACGTCCATAATCTGTGCCTGGATCGTCACGTCGAGCGCCGTCGTGGGCTCGTCGGCGATGAGCAGCTTCGGATGGCAAGCCAGCGCGATCGCGATCATGACGCGCTGACGCATGCCGCCGGACAGCTCATGCGGATATTGATGAATGCGGCCTTCCGGATTCGACATGCCGACGAGCTTGAGCAGCTCGACAGCGCGGAAGAGCGCCTCGCTTTTCGACAGCTTCTCGTGCTTGCGGATGCCTTCGGCGATCTGCATGCCGACGGTCATCGTCGGATTCAGCGACGTCATCGGGTCCTGGAAGATCATGCCCATCTCGGCGCCGCGAACCTTGCCCATCTGAGACTCGCTCAGCTTGGTGATATCGGTCTTGCCTTCGTATACGATCGAACCTTCTTTAATATAGCTGGGAGGCGTCGGCGTCAGACGCATGATCGTCTGGGCCGTGACGGACTTGCCGCTGCCCGATTCTCCCACGATCGCGAGCACTTCGCCTTTATCTAATTTAAAGGAGACGCCGCGAACCGCTTGTACCTCGCCCGCATGCATCTTGAACGATACGCGCAGGTTGTTTACTTCCAATAGAGGCGTGCTCATCGGACTCTCCTCCTTATTTTCTCATCTTGGGATCGAGCGCGTCCCGCAGGCCGTCCCCGAGCAGGTTGAAGCTTAGCAAAATCATGCTGAATACGATCGTCGGGAACACGAGCCGGTGCGGATGATAGCGCATATAGGCCGCGCCGTCGCTCAGCAGGTTGCCCAGCGATGCAAGCGGCGGCTTGATGCCGAGGCCGATGAAGCTCAGGAAGGCTTCCGCAAAGATGGCCGTCGGCACGACGAACGTGATCTGCACGACGATGACGCCGAGCGCGTTCGGAATCAGATGCTTCAAAATGATGCGGAACGGCTTCGCGCCCAGCGCTCTGGCGGCCAACACGAACTCCTGCTCCTTGAGCACGAGCATCTGCCCGCGCACGAGCCTGGCCATCGAGACCCAGCCGGTGATTGCATAAGCCAATATAATGGTCGATACGCCCGGCCCGAGCACCATCAACAGCAGGATGGAGAGCAGCAGGTACGGGATCGAGTAAATAACTTCGATGAAACGTTGCATGATGTTGTCGACCTTGCCGCCAAAGTAGGCGGAGATGCCACCGTAAAGGACGCCGATCACGAGGTCGAGCAGTGCGGCCATAATGCCGATGAACAAGGAAATGCGGGCGCCCCACCAAACGCGCGTCCACAGATCGCGGCCGAAATCGTCCGTGCCAAAGTAGTGGGCGGCGGACGGACGAAGGTTGACGGCGCTGGCGTTTTGCGTCTCGTAGTCGTAGCCGCTGACGACAGGCACGATGAGGGCGAGCAGTGTGACGATGATCATGACGACAAGTCCGGCCATGGCCAGCTTGTTTTTCTTAAGGCGTCTCCAGGCATCCTGCCAATAACTGACGGAAGGGCGAAGAATCGCTTCTCTGTCGCCAGACTTGACCGCCGGCTCGAATTGGCTCTTGGCGATGTTGTCCATCCCTTATCTCCCCTTCCCTAACCGAATACGCGGATCGACCAAGCCGTACGCGATATCCGTGATGAACATGACGAAGATCAGAATAGCCGCGTAAAAAATCGCGAGGCCGGCAATCATCGTGTAGTCCGTCGTCAGAATCGACTGCACGAACTGATGGCCGAGTCCCGGCACGGAGAAGATCGTCTCGACGACGAGCGTTCCCGTGACGACGTTGGCCGCGATCGGACCAAGAATGGTGACGACCGGCAAAATGGCGTTGCGGATCATGTGATTCCAGACGATCGCATTGCCGCCGATGCCCTTGGACTTGGCGGTCTTGATATAATCCTGGCTGGCAACGTCGAGCATCGACGCGCGCATCATGCGGGCCAGAATCGCGATCGTGCCGAAAGAGAGCGCAAGCGCCGGCAGCACCCGGTGTTCAGGTCCCGTCCATAAGCCGGGAGGCAGCCAGCCGAGTTTAACGCCGACAAAGTATGAGAGCAGCGGCCCGATGACGAACGAAGGTACGGAGATGCCGATGATCGCGATGAGCATCGCGGTATAGTCTCCGGCCTTGTTGTGCCTAAGCGCCGCGAAAATGCCAAGTAATAAGCCGATAATAACGGCAAAAATCAACGATTCGATCCCAAGCTCGAGCGATGCCGGGAAATTATGCTTGATGATCCCTACGACTTCGCGTGTCGGGTATTGATAAGAGACGCCAAGGTCTCCTTGTACGACTTTCCCCATATACTTCAGGTATTGCTGCCAGACGGGTTTGTCCAGGCCATATTGCTCCCGCAAGATCTGCAGATTCTCGGGCGACAGCTTCGATGCGTTCTCGCCGAACGGATTGCCCGGCAGCAACTTCATCAGAAAAAACGTGACTGTAACGACGACCCAGAGCGTAATAACCATATAAATAAATCTGCGCACGATGAACTTCAGCATGGAAAACCCTCCCTTCATAGGAATTTACGAGCGTCAAGCACATGAAGGAAGCCGTTCAAGAACGGCCTCCCTCATGGTTGGCGTTGACTGTACCAGATGCGTTAGTCGTGAAGCAAGCTTGACGCTTGTCTTATCCTTCGAAGTGAGCCCACTTCAATTCGAAATCGGGACCGTAAGGCGGCAGGATCAGATCCTTCAGCTTAGGGTTGATGACGAACGGCGAGGAACGGAAGTACAGCGGCGTAACGGCAGCTTCGCTCAGCAGGATCTTCTCCGCTTGCGCCATTTCGTCGGCGCGCTTCGCGTTGTCGGTCTCGAGTTGAGCGGCCTTGATCAGCTTGTCGTACTCGGCGTTCGACCAGTCTTGCGTGTTGAACGAACCGCCGGTCAGGAACATGTCGAGCCAGGTCATCGGATCGTTGTAATCGGCACCCCACAGGGTGCTGACGATCTGGTAGTTCTTGGACAGCTCGCGATCCAGACGGTTCGCGTGCGGCAGCGGTTCGGTCGTTACGTCTACGCCCAGGTTCGTTTTCCATTGGGAAACGAGGTACTCGAGCATTTTCTTGCCGGTCTCCGTGTCGTCGCCCATGATGGACAGCTTAGGCAGCGTAGCGCCGGATTCTTGCAGGCCTTCGGCAAGCAGTTGCTTCGCCTTGGCTGCGTCGAAAGCAGCCTCGGTGTCGCCTACGACCGTACGGAAGTCCTGGCCGTTGCCGTCCTGGTTGCCGGCCGGTACGAAGCCGGTCGCAGGAACGGAGCCGTTCTTCAGAACGAGGTTAGCTACGCCTGCGCGGTCGATCGCCATCGTGAATGCTTGGCGAACCTTGGCGTTGGCAAAAGCAGGAACCTTTGTCGCTTGGAAGTTCAGGTAGCCCGTCACGAGCTCCTTCTTCATTTGCAAATCCGGCTTGCCGTCGTAAGCGAGCATTTGGTCGCCCTTGACGTCGGCATAATCTGTCGCACCAGTCTCATACAGGTTAAGGCCAGTGGACGTATCCTTGACGATGTTCAGCGTGACCTTCGTCAGCTTAACGTTGGCAGCATCCCAATACTTGTCGTTCTTTTCAAGCACGAGCTGCTGCTCGTGGTCCCACTTGGTCAGCTTGAACGGACCTGCGCCGAGCACCTTGTCCGCATCTGCGCCGCTCTTCTCGCCTTGCGCGGAGACGAACTTCTCGTTCTGCGGGTAGAAGTTCAGGAACGCCAGTTGAGCCGTGAAGAACGGGACCGGGTGGTCCAAAGTAATCTCCAGTGTCGTGTCGTCCTTCGCGACGACGCCCATCTTGTCCTGCGCAGCCTTGATCGCGGCATCGTCCTTGGCGGCCAGTACATCGTTGCCGCCCTTGACCCATGCGACCATGAAAGCGTAAGTCGCCTTCGTGCGCGGATCGACGGTACGCTTGAAGGAATAAACAAAGTCCTTCGCAGTCAGCGGATCGCCGTTCGCCCAGGTCAGACCGGACTTCAGCTTGATCGTGTAGACCAAGCCGTCATCGGAGATCGTCGGCATGCCGTCGGCAAGCGCCGGCTGCGGCTGCAAATCTTTATCCAAACGATACAGACCTTCGCTGATAGCGCCGAGAATCGTAAACGATGCAGCGCTCTCCGCGATCGATACGTCAAGCGCCGGCGGATCCGCACGGTAGTTCATTACGAGTTCGGTCTTGCCGGAGGAGCTGGCTGGCGCGCTCGCGGACGAGCTTGCACCGGAGCTGGCGGTTGCGCTGCTGCCTGCGTTGTTATTGTTGTTGCCGCAAGCAACCAACGAAGCACCGAGCAGCGTCAACGTAAGAATACCTGACACAATCTTCCTTGTCTTCATGTACTGGCCTCCCCAGATTTTTGATCGAGCATAAATCGCATATACTTTTTCCAGTTTTCTAGCGGATGCTCTCTCTCCTAGGCGATTATAAAGCAAGATTCTTAAGAAATCTATGATATTTTGCACATTTTTTAATCAAACGTTGAAATAATTTTTACACGTTTTAGTGTATAAAAGCGGCTATTCTTTAACGCGTTTTCTCTTTACCAATGCAAAGTGATAAATGAAAGCGAATTCTTTTGTGATTTATCCACAATCTATAGATCCCCTATCCTATTACATGTCATCAATATGTCAGTTACCATTTAATGTTTGTAAATGGAAATTACAAATGTTCAATTTGTGTATGCCTGGCGATTAAATCCATCTTCAGCTTCCAAGCCTTCTCGCTCAAATTGACCCGATAAAGCTCAGGATTAAGCTTGCGCAAGTATTGCGGCCAAAATTGACCGATCTGCTCGTCGTGGTATGCGCGGATTTCCTCGAGCGAGGGCAGCGGTCCTGCCAGCTCGCCGTCCACGATGACCGGCTTCAGCAGAGGTAGGGCGTCGTAACGGTCGATGTACTTGTGAATGTATGGATGCACCGGATCGAAAAGCTTGATCCGACGGCCTTCGCGGATGTCTTCTTCGTCTTTGAGGGCGATATAATCACCCTCCGCCTTGCCGGTGTCGCGGCCGATGATGCGATATACATCCTTAAGACCGGGAGTCGTCACCTTTTCCGGGTTGGCCGAGATCTTGATTACGGGTTCGTAAGTACCGTCTCTCGAGATGGCGACCATCTTGTACACGCCGCCGAGCGAAGGCTGATCGGCGGCCGTGATCAGCTTCGTGCCGACGCCCCAGACGTCGATTTGCGCGCGTTGGCTTTTCAAGTTGTCGATGATGTGCTCGTCCAGATCGTTGGACGCGGTGATCTTGACGTAGGAGAGCCCTGCATCGTCAAGCATCTTTCTCGCCTGCTGCGAAAGGTAAGCCAGATCGCCGCTATCAAGCCGGATGCCGACCATGCGCTTGCCGGAGGCCTCGAGCATACGGCCGATCCGAATGGCGTTGGGCACGCCGCTGCGAAGCGTGTCGTACGTATCTACAAGCAGCGTCACCTGATCCGGCAGCGCCTCGGCGTATTTGCGGAATGCCTCCTCCTCGGTTCCGAACGCCTGAACCCAGGCATGCGCATGCGTACCCTTGGACGGAATCCCGAACAGCATGCCGGCCCGCATGTTCGAGGTGGCATGGAAGCCCGCGACGTAGGCGGCGCGCGCTCCCCATACGGCCGCATCCGCTTCCTGCGCCCTGCGGGTGCCGAATTCCAGGAGCATATCGTCAGGAGCGACCTGCCGAATACGCGAAGCCTTCGTTGCGATCAACGTCTGATAATTGAGGAAATTGAGCATGGCCGTCTCGATCAGATGCGCTTCGAAGAGGCGCGCTTCGACCCGAACGAGCGGTTCGTTAGGAAAAGCCAGCGTTCCCTCCGGCATCGCATGCAGGCTGCCCGTGAAGCGGAAGGAGCGGAGCGCTTCTAGAAAACCTGGCGCATAGTTTTCCTCTTGCCGTTTCAGATACGCAAGCTCGCGGTCTCCGAATCGGAGCGCCTCGATATACCGGACGATCCGCTCGAGACCGGCGCATACGGCATAGCCGTTACCGAACGGCAGCTTGCGGAAGTAAATCTCAAACACGGCCCGCTCGTTGAGCGTGCCCTGCACCCAGTGCGCGTACATCATATTAATCTGGTACTTGTCCGTATGGAGAGTCAGATCGGCCATGGCCATCTATTTAGCTCCTTCCGTCAGAGACGCATGCGGCAGGATCTGACCGCATCGCCTGTATTATGCATCCGGCGCGGCGCGTTCATTCCCGGAGCGCGTCCGCTTCTTGCGCATGCACGCGAGGCAGACCATACGTAATTGCTCTTTATTGCATGTCAATTCCCGAATTTCTGAAGCAAGTCCTGGACGGCTCAGCAGCAATTGTTACAATCGTACCCCTAGCCATTCACCCTGAATCAAGGCAAGACTTAGGACGATTGGCCGTTTCAGTTCATACCATGTAGAGTAGAGAACTGAAATTTCATCGGAGGGCGCAAGCCCTCCTTTTACTTTCCAGCACCCCCTGCATCAAACCGGACTTGAGGTTTTCCCTCATCCGGCTTTCCGATGTT
>NZ_JBHUJV010000019.1:0-401877 GCF_042683485.1 Cohnella sp. GCM10020058 | reverse complement strand
TCTTCTCTACAATAGGGGTCTTTTTGTTTTTTGCCCATGAAAAACCCGCTTTAATTAACATAAATAGTAATTTTAGATTGATTTTCATGTTAATTTTTATGCAAGGCTAGTGGATTAAGTGGGGTTCTGATCGCGCGAATTTCCGTCAGGTGGCGCATCATAAGCTCAAACATGCCTAGCTAGGCGGCATCCTTCAAGAGAGCCGACAACCACGGGTAGGACTCTTGCGGCAGCAAGGGGCCTCCGCATCTTGCAGTCGGTTTCCTGAGCGAAGGGGATATCGTTAAAACGCGCGAACGAGGGGTGATGACTCCGATGATCGGCCTCTTCTTTAAGCCCTTTCTATTACTTGCACATTTGCATGCATTTCCAACGTGTAATCAATCAGCAGAAAATACCTATACAAATGAAGCTTCTTCGCCCGACAAACATGCGAATAGCTCCGGCAAGGCGAAAGCACGCTTACCTATCGACGAATCGCTGCCGTCGCCGAGTCAAGAAGACAACAAGCTCTCTTCCCAGTCTCCCATCTCCGATTTTCGATTACCGTTTTATCGATAGGCCCGATCTTGCGGACTTTAAACGTGATTTAATCACAAAAAGCCGCCCCTCGGAGAATCGCTTCTCCGTAGGGACGGCCTTCCTTACGTCATCAGTCTTCGATCGTAGAAAGATCGCCGGTCGGGAGATTAAGCTCCCAGGCCTTGAGGACGCGCCGCATGATCTTGCCGCTGCGGGTCTTCGGCAGTTTATCCTTGAACTCGATCTCGCGCGGCGCAGCATGCGCGGATAGTCCAACCTTGACGAACTTGGAGATGTCCGCCTTCAGCTCCTCGGAAGGCTCGAAGCCTTCGCGCAGCGAGATGAACGCCTTGATGATCTCGCCGCGGAGCGGATCGGGCTTGCCGATGACGCCGGCTTCGGCGACGGCCGGATGCTCGACCAGCTTGCTCTCGACCTCGAACGGCCCGACGCGCTCGCCGGACGTGTTGATGACGTCGTCGATCCGGCCCTGGAACCAGAAGTAGCCTTCTTCGTCCATGTACGCGGAGTCGCCGGACACGTACCAGCCCGGGATCCGGAAGTACTCCTCGTACTTGGCCGGATTGTTCCAGACCTTGCGCATCATCGAAGGCCATGGCGTTCGGATCGCAAGGTTGCCCATCCGCATCGGAGGCAGCTCGTTGCCCTGATCGTCGATGATAGCCGCCTGAACGCCCGGGATCGGACGGCCCATGGAGCCAGGCTTGATCTCCATGCTCGGATAATTGCAAATGAGCTGTCCGCCCGTCTCCGTCATCCACCACGTATCGTGGATACGCTGGTTGTATACTTTGAGGCCCCAACGAACGACCTCGGGGTTCAGCGGTTCACCGACGCTGAGCACATGACGCAGATTGGACAGATCGAACGGGCTGACCGCATCGTCGCCCGCGCCCATCAGCATGCGGAAGGCGGTCGGCGCGCTGTACCACACGGTAACCTTGTACTTCTCGAGCGTAGCATACCAATCCTGCGGGCTGAAGCGCCCGCCGCGGATGACGTTGGTCGCTCCGTTCAACCAAGGCGCGAATATGCCGTACGACGTGCCGGTTACCCAGCCCGGATCGGCCGTACACCAGTAGACGTCTCCTTCCTTCAAGTCAAGCACGATGCGTCCGGTATAATAATGCTGGATCATCGCATTTTGCACATGGTAGACGCCCTTCGGCTTGCCTGTGGAGCCTGACGTATAATGCAAAATTAAACCGTCTTCGCGGTCAAGCCATTCGATATCGGCCGTCTCGGACGCTTTTTCCATCTCGGCCTTGAAGTCGACGATGCCGTCGCCTGCGGCAACGCCTTCGCCGAACACGATCAGATGCTTCAGCTCCGGCAGCTCGGCGCCCGAGATGCGCGGCAAGAGCGCCGGCGTCGTCACAATTGCGACTGCGCCGCTGTCCTGCAAGCGATCGCGGACGGCCGTCTCCATGAACGCTTCGAACAACGGTCCAACGACAGCGCCGATCTTCAGCGCGCCAAGCAGGGCAAAGTAAAGCTCCGGCGTGCGCGGCATAAAGATGAAGACGCGGTCGCCCTTGCCGATGCCGAGCCCACGGAGCACGTTGGCGAATCGTGCGGACTGCAGCGAGAGATCAGCGTACGTATAGCTCTCGTCGCGCTGAGCATCGCTATAGTGCAAAGCGATCGTACCGCCTCTGCCTTCCTCGACATGGCGGTCGATCGCCTCGTACGCCATATTGACTTTCCCGGTCTTGGACCAGGAAAAATGGTTTTCGATGTTCTCCCAATTAAAGTTGCGCACCGCGTCCTCATAAGAACCGAGATTTGCGGTTGTCGCCGTTACGGCCACTTTTTCATCCTGACTTAATGTCATTAATGATCACCTTCCCGTTGATTTGCTGCAAACCCGATGCTAAGTATACGAATGCGCTTACACGAAGAACAAAGCCCTTGAGGCTTGCTTTTGCCATTATACCATGCGTCCGACATACCTACGCAACCGAAGGAGGGAAATTTTCTCCAAGACGTAGATAACAATGGCAAAAATGCGTGCGAAATCGGTAAAAAAGGCGCGCGATAACGGCTTTGCTGTATAATGCTGTATAATGAGATTCGTCGAAACCCTCGCGCAAGACGTACTCGAATCGGCAAAAGGAGCGTGCGCATGGAACATTACAAGCGCTATCAGCGCGTCGCCAGGCCCGGACGGGCGGGTCCGATCGTCATCGAAGGTCCGGTCGATCCGGAGCGGCTGAAGGACTACCGGCTCCACGACAAGCTCGATGCCTTCCGCAGGCCCCGGGAGCAGCACGAGGCGCTCGTCGAGATCGCCGGCCTGCCCGAAGGCAGGATCATCATCTCCCGCGAAGAAGACATGATCGTCGGCTACGTCACCTTCCACTACCCCGACGAGCTCGAGCGCTGGTCCGAAGGCGGCATGGACGACCTGATCGAGCTTGGCGCCATCGAGGTGGCCGACGAGTACCGGTCGCTCGGCCTCGGCAAAGCGATGATCGTCGCAGCATTCGCGGAGGAGCAACTGGACAATGCTATCGTGTATACGACCGAATATTATTGGCACTGGGACTTGGAAAAAAGCGGGCTGAACGTCTGGCAATACCGCGAGATGATGGAAAAGTTAATGAAGTCCGTCGGCATGGTGTGGTTCGCCACGGACGATCCCGAGATTTGCGCGCATCCGGCCAACTGCCTGATGGTGCGCATCGGCAAGGACGTGCCGCTGTCGTCGGCCGAGCAGTTCGACCGCGTGAGATTCCGTCAGCGGTTTATGTATTGACGAAAGGCAGGCGACCCCTGTTGTCATCGAAAAGCGATCACGCGCGCTGGATCGACTGCAGCGCCGTAAAGCGGTACTCGTTTCGCGAAGATCATCCTTTTCACCCGATCCGGCTCGCCTTGACCGAGGCGCTGCTCGAGGACTGCGGCGCGCTCGGTCCCGAAGACAAGCTCGTGCCGACCGCGGAGGGCGCGGCCGAAGCCGTGGACGCTATCCACCGGGCCGACTACGTCGAGACGGCGCGTGCGCTCAGCGTTGAGGCCCCGGCCGTGTCCTACCAGGACCTGGCCGAGCAGTACGGCCTCGAAGAGGACGGCGATACGCCGTATTTTCCAGGCATGCACGACGCCGCGCTGGCCGTCGTGCAAGGCTCGCTGAGCGCCGCCGAGGCCGTCATGTCCGGAGCGACGAGGCATGCGCTCCATCTCGGCGGCGGCCTGCATCACGCCTTCCGTGAGCGGGGCGCGGGCTTCTGCGTCTACAACGACGCCGCGTGCGCCATCTCCTGGATTCACCGCAAATACGATGCCAAGGTGCTGTACATCGACACCGACGTGCATCACGGCGACGGCGTGCAGTGGAGTTTTTATACGGACCCGGACATATTCACCTACTCGATTCACGAGACAGGCAAGTTCCTTTTCCCGGGCAGCGGATTCGCGCACGAGCGCGGCGAAGGCAGCGGCTACGGCGCCAGCCTCAACATTCCCGTGGAACCGTATACAGAGGACGAATCGTGGCTCGAGAGCTTCGAGAGCGGCCTTGCGCAGGTCATGCGCGCGTTCAAGCCCGACGTCGTCGTCAGCCAGCACGGCTGCGACGCCCATGCACTCGATCCGCTCGCGCATATTCACTGCAGCATGCGAATCTACCGCGAGATGCCCCGCCTCATCCATCGGCTGGCGCACGAGCATACGGATGGGCGGTGGATCGCGCTTGGCGGCGGCGGCTACGAACATTGGCACGTCGTCCCACGGGCTTGGAGCCTGCTCTGGCTGGAGATGAGCGACCATCCGCTGCTCGCATCCATCGACGCTTCGCCGGACGGCGGGCCCCTCCCCGCCTCTTGGCCCCGACTCTCGTCGCCCAGCCGACCCGCGGACCTCCCGCGAACCTGGCTAGACGATACGTCGCTGTGGTCGCCGATGCCTCGCAGGGCCGAGATCACGGCCAAAAACCGCGAGATCGTGGCGCTGGCGCTTCAGCATTTGGGCTAACCGGCAAGCGTTCGGCATCATCCAATTTTTTTGCAATAAAAAACAGCAGGTGTCTCCGGCTTCGCCGGAAAATACGCCTGCTGTTTTGACGATTATCGCTATTTGCCCAAATGCTGCAACATCTCGTTGACGATCGCGAACGACCGGTTGGATGCCGTCACCGTAAACTCCGTGAAGTTCACGTCCGCCGAACCGTCCGCCTTGTCAGAGATGGAGCGGATGACCACGTAAGGCACCTGGTTCATCGCGCATACTTGCGCGACGGAAGCGCCCTCCATTTCCACGCACGAGCCTTGAAGCTCGTCTCTAAGCCGCACGACCAGCTCTCTGTCGGCGATAAACTGGTCGCCCGAGAGCACCTTGCCCGTCTTGATATGACCGGGGAACAGCTTGTCCCCGGCCTCGCGCGCCGCCTTGATCAGCGCTTCGTCCGCCGCCCAGTCCGAGATCTCCTGGTACGGCAGAACGCCGCGCGCGTAGCCGAGTGCCGTCACGTCGATATCGTGCTGCATGCTGCTCGAGGATACGACGATATCTCCGATGTCGAGCTCCGGATCGAGCGCGCCCGCTACACCTGTAAATACGACCTTGTCTGCGTTGAAACGGTCGATGAGCACCTGCGTGCAGATCGCCGCGTTCACCTTGCCGACGCCCGACTTGCATACGACGACTTTGTGTCCGTGCAGGCTGCCCGCCACATAACGAATGCCGGAGCGCTGCAGCTCCACCGCGTCCTCCAAGGCGCCGAGCAGCAGGTCGATCTCTTCCTGCATGGCGCCGATAATGCCGATCATGAGCATATCTCCTTTGAAACTAGAATAAGAAGCCCTGCGGCGGGCGATTACTGTCCGCGCAGGGCGATCAAACAGGTTATGGGCCGATCCGTACCGAAAACGACGATTAGCCGCGCGGCGCGACCGAATTGCGAACGATCAGCTCGTGATGGAGTGTCACTCTAGCCTGCTCGACGTTTTCTTTTTTCATTAATTTGGTGAGCAAACGCATCGAGACGGCGCCGATGTCGTACATCGGCTGCGCAACCGTCGTGAGCAGCGGACGGACCATCGAAGCCAAGCGGATATTGTCCACGCCGATCACGGAAATGTCCTCCGGTACCGACAATCCTGCGTCCTGGATGCCGTGGATGGCGCCGATCGCCATCTCGTCGGTAGCCGCGAACACGGCCGACGGGCGTTCTTCCAGCTCGAGGAAGTACTGAACGGCCTCGATGCCGGATTCGTAGCGGTAATTGCCGACGCGCACGAGCGATTCGTCGAACGCGACGCCGCTCTCCTCTAGCGCGCGCTTATAGCCTTGATAACGAGCGTAACCGTTGGCCGGATCCTGAAGCGTGCCGCTGATCATCGCGATGCGCGTATGGCCCTCGCCGATCAGCTTGCGAACCGCGTCGTACGCTGCCGTCTCGTGGTCGATATCGACGGAGGGCATCGTGCCCTTCTCGTCGGTCGTCGCACAAAGGACAATCGGCACATTGGACGTATTAAACGCCTGGATATGCTCGTCCGTCACGACGCCGCCCATGAACAGGAGCCCGTCCACTTGCTTCTCGAGCAGCGTGTTGATGACGCGGATCTCCTTTTCCTTGCGCTTGTCGGCGTTGCACAGGATGATGTTGTAATGATACATGTTCGCGATATCTTCGATGCCGCGCGCGACTTCGGCGAAGTTGGCATTCGCGATATCGGGGATAACGACGCCGACCGTCGTCGTCTTCTTGCTGGCGAGGCCCCGGGCCACCGCATTCGGCCGGTAACCGAGACGCTCGATCGCTTCGTATACTTTTTTTCTCGTCTGGGGCTTTACGTTAGGATTGTTATTGACGACGCGGGATACCGTCGCCATCGATACGCCGGCCTCGCGGGCTACGTCATAGATAGTTACCGTCACATCTCACCGCTCCATTTGCTCATGTCAGGTCTTTGTCCGATTGGAGGACCCGTTCATGGTATATTAAGGTAATGATACGACAAAAGGGGCGTTTCCGCAATGGCAAACCCCGACATCCGTCGCGCTTTTAGCCTTCCGAACCGACGCGTTCGTTCAGAAAATCCGAGGTAATGCGCCAGTGCGATTCGTTCCATACGGGGTGTCCATCGCGCACCAGAATCGCCTGCGGCGACTTATGCTGCACCTGCAGCGCTTCCGCGATCGCATTGCTCACGGGACGTTCCTCGATGACATGCACGATGGCGACGTCTACAGGCAGCTCGTCGCGTCCGCCGAGGAAGCGGTCCAGCTCGTCGTGCGCACCCGCGCTGATCGGGCAGGAGGTGCTGTGCTTGAAGACGAGCAGCGGTTTGCTCGACGTGTTTTTAAGCGCTTCTTCCCACTGTTCGACAGTCTGCAGTCTTTTCACTTCCGACATCGCATGCATCCTCCTTGAAAATAAGTTTCATTGATTTTCATGGTATCAGAAATGAAAAAGTTTCGCAAAAAAAAGAAAAGGAGCGCGACCGCTCCTTCAAGTTTTACTCAAAATATGTATTGTCCGTTAAGCTGCGCAAGCTTTGCCTCCAGCTCGCGCTTCCACGCCCGATCACCCAGAGAGGCGGCGATCAGCAGCAGATCGAGCAATTCGTTCGTCCGCTCCTCCGTCAGCCTCGCGATTCTGGCGGCGTTCAGCGGCTGACTCGCAGAAGCGGCTTGACTCAGCATACCGGCCCATTCGTGCACTTCGTCAAAACGAATTTCCCGCGGCAAGGGCTTCGAGCCCAATCCGGACAACAGGCTGCTCAGATCCGACTTGACGCCCGGATATACTTCGTTGCGCGAGCAATGCCCGCAAGCGTACACGGGTACGCCGGTGATGCTCACCGTCTTGGAATAAAAGACCTTGCGGAGACCGAGCGCCATCGCTTTCCCGCATATACACCGTTTGAACAACTGACTCTCTCCTTACGCGCCGCGCGCGCGGTTCCAAAATCCCCGAGAGGGACGTTGAGAGAGTATATTCGGCGGATGC
Source organism: Cohnella sp. GCM10020058 (assembly GCF_042683485.1). Taxonomy (NCBI): domain Bacteria; kingdom Bacillati; phylum Bacillota; class Bacilli; order Caryophanales; family Paenibacillaceae; genus Cohnella; species Cohnella sp. GCM10020058. The sequence continues at coordinate 394,376 of NZ_JBHUJV010000019.1, read as the reverse complement.
GCCTTTAACTCCTTCTCAGCAAACCGCTGTAAATTATGGAAGCAAATCGGTATTAAAACAATACCTGCATCCGGATGAACGCATCTTGCAAATGTGCTAGGATAGAAGATATTTATGCGCATATGCGCCGATGAACAGCCGAACTGGGAGGAATCGAATTGACTGAAGCCAAACGTATCATTTGTCTGATCGACGACGAGTTCGAAGACTTGGAATTGTGGTACCCGGTATACCGCGCCCGCGAAGAAGGCGCAGTCGTCCTGTACGCCGGCCCCGAGAAAGGCCGCAAGCATATCGGCAAATACGGCGTGCCTGCCGTCGCCGACATTTCCTATGAGGAGCTGGATGCGGAGAAATGCGACGGCCTGCTCGTGCCGGGCGGCTGGGCGCCGGACAAGATCCGCCGCAGCGAGCGCGTACAGGCTTTTGTGCGGGAGATCGACGACGCAGGCAAGCCGATCGGTCAGATCTGCCACGCGGGATGGGTGCTGATCTCCGCCAAGATCCTGCAAGGACGCAAGGTAACGTCCACGCCCGGTATCCGCGACGATATGGAAAACGCGGGCGCAATCTGGTTCGACGAGGCTGTCGTCGTGGACGGCAATCTGATCTCCGCGAGGCGTCCGCCGGACCTGCCCGAATATGCAAAGGCATTTTGCGACGTATTATACGGAAGACAGTCCTGATTCATTTTTTATCGGCTATTAGAAAAAGATCCGTAAACGGTGCGGCAGCCGCCCGTTTACGGATTTTTCATTATACACATTTGCCGTCCGTCCCTAGCGTTTGCCCGGATGGAGCCGTTCGTCCTGCACGGCAGCCCCGGCGTGGAACCGCTCGAGTCGCTCCTTAATCTCGGCGGCCGTCCCGAGCGCGAACAGCTCCTCCGTGACCTTTTTGCAGGCCATGGCGTTCGTGCGCAGCATCGTCGCCTTAACGGGAAGCACCGATTGCACGGACATGCTGAGCATCTGGATGCCGAGGCCCACCCAAAGCGGGATCGCCCTTACGTCGCCGGCCATTTCCCCGCATACGCTCACGGGAACGCCGTTTCTGGCGGCGGACTCCGCGACGGTGCGGAGCATGCGAAGCACGGCGGGATGGTACGGTTCGTACATATGGTTGATCTGATCGTTCATCCGGTCGACAGCGAGCGTAAACTGGATCAAGTCGTTGGTGCCGATGCTGAGGAAAGAGACCTCTTTCGCGAGCAGATCGGCGATCATTACCGCGGCGGGCACCTCGATCATCGCACCTGTCGGCAGTCCGCCGCGGAAGGGAAGCCCCTCCGCCGCAAGCTCCCGTTGGGCTTCGGCCAACAGGGCATTGGCCGCACGCACCTCGTCGACCGATGCGATGAGCGGATACATGATGCGGATGTTGCCGAAGACGGACGCCCGCAAGATCGCGCGCAGCTGCGTCTTGAACAAATCGCTCCGGTCGAGGCTGAAGCGAATGGCGCGATAGCCGAGAAACGGATTGTTTTCCTCCGGCATATCGTAATAATCCAGCTGCTTGTCTCCGCCGATGTCGAGCGTGCGGATCGTCAGCGTAGCCGTGCCCAGACGTTCGGCCGCCGCCTTGTACACCTCGAACTGCTCATCCTCCGTCGGGAATCGCGAGCGATCCATGTACAGAAACTCGGTTCGGAACAGTCCGACGCCGTCAGCTCCCCGCATCAGCGCCGCGTCAAGCTCTTTGATCGAGCTGATATTGGCGGCCAAGTACAGCCGCTCCCCGTCCGGCGTGACCGACGGCACCTGGACGAGCTCCTGCAGCCGCTCCTTGGCATCCAGATGCTGCTTGCGAAGCTCCGTATACCTGCCGACCGTCTCCGCGTTCGGCATGACCGCCAGCGTGCCGGCGCCGCCGTCCAAAATAAGGAGGTCGCCCGTCACGATCGGCTCGGACAGCTTGCCCTCGACGCCCATGACGAGCGGAATGCCGAACGCCCTGGCCATGATCGCCGAATGCGAGGAGGCGCTGCCGATCATCGTCACGATGCCGAGGACGACGTCGGGCTTGAGATGGATCAGCTGCGACGGCGTCAGCTCCCGCACGACAAGAATGAATGGCTGGGCGTCCGTTGGCAGCGCGATCTCGGGAGCCCCGAGCAGGTGCTTGAGCAGCCGGTTGCCGACGTCCTTGATATCGAGGGCCCGCTCCTTCATGTACTCGTCGTCGAGCAGGTCGAACATCGTCACGAAGTGATCGATCGCTTCCTTTACCGCGACCTCCGCCGCCTTGTACTGGCGTTGAATGATGCCCTGGATCTCGTTCATGAAGACGGGATCGTCCAGAATCGCCAGATGCGCGTCGAAGATGCTGGCCTCTCCCGCGCCGACCGTTTCGTCAAGATCGCTTTTCATTTGGCGAATCTCGGTTTTTGAACGCTTGACCCCCTCGTAGAGCCGTTCGAATTCGAGCGCGAGGTCGAGCGAGTCGATCTTCTGTTCGGGCAGCTCCCATTCCCAGTTGGGCAGCACGAACGCCTTGCCGATGGCGATGCCCTCCGAGCCTCCGATCGCTTGGATCATAACTCCGCCCCCCCGTTTTCTCTCTCTCTTACGACGACCGACATGACCGCCGCTTGACCCTTTTTAACCGCCTTGAACGGCGCGAAGCGCCAGGAGCGCACGATATCCGAGTTGGTAATGACCATCGGCGTCGCCAGCGACTTGGCATGCGCTTTAAGCGTGGGCAGATGAAACCGGATGAGCGGCTGCCCGGGCATGACCTCGTCGCCTTCCTTGACGAGCGCAGTAAATCCTTCCCCGTTCATCTGGGACGTGTTGATCCCGATGTGGAGCAGCACCTCGAGACCTTCCGGCGTCTCGATCCCGATCGCGTGCTTGGTCGGATACAAGTGAATAATCTTCCCGCGCACCGGCGCGACCAGTTCTCCCTTCTCGGGAATAAAAGCGACGCCATTGCCCACGAGCTTCTGTGCGAAAATGGGATCGTCCACTTCCTCGAGCGGGATCATGCGTCCTTGCAGCGGCGCATGGAATTGGACCTGGTGCACGTCGAGCTGCATCAGCTTGACAATCTCGCCGCGGATCAGATCCGAGTAAGTGCCGAATACGACCTGCACGTGGCCGCCGCCAAGCCGGATGACGCCCGCAGCCCCAAGATGACGCAGGCTTTTCGCATCGACCCGCCTGTCGTCGTTCAGCGTCAGCCGCAGCCTGGTAATGCAGGCCTCGATCCGCGAAATGTTGTCCTTGCCGCCGAGCGCCTGCAGCACGAGCGGCGCTCTGTACGGAATATCGCCGCCCCAATCGTCGAGCCGCGTGGAGTCCTCGCGTCCCGGCGTTGACAGCTGAAACCTGCGGATGCTCCATCGGAACAGCACGTAGTAAAAGACGGCGACCGCCAGGCCGATCGGAATGATCAGCCAGCCCCGCTCAGACAGCCTGAAGTTGATGATATACTCGAGCGCGCCCGCGGAAAAGGTGAACCCTTCGCGGATGCCCAGCTCGTACGTGAGCCACATGATCCCGCCGGACAGCAGCGCATGCACGATAAAAAGGTAAGGCGCCACGAACAGAAATGCGAATTCGACCGGCTCGGTCACGCCCGTAACGAAGGCCGTCAGTGCCGCCACCCGGAACTGCTTGGCAGTCTTGGGCTTGAGGTCTTCGCGCGCCTCGTGGATGATCGCGTAGGCGATGGCCGGCAAGGCGAACATGATGACCGGATACAGCCCGGTCATATAGACGCCGGCCGTCGGGTCCCCGGCAAAAAATCTTGGCATATCGCCAAAATAGACGCTGCCGTCGGGCGCCGTATAGTCGCCGATCTGGAACCAGAACAGATGATTAAGCAGATGGTGTAGGCCGAAAGCGACCAAAATGCGATGCAAAAATCCATAAAGGAATATGCCGAAGCCGCCTGCGGAATTCACCAGTCCGCCGGTCGCGCCGATCCAGGCAAGCAGGCCTTGGCCGATTCCGATCATGAGCCACGCGAAAAAGAAAGAGAAGGCGCTCATGAATATAGGGACAAACCGGGTCCCTCCGAAAAACTGCAGCGATTCGGGCAGCTGGAACGACTTGAAGCGCTCGTTGGCCCAGCCGGACAGCATGCCGATGACGACGCCCGCGAACATAGAGGGCTGGACGCCGCCGGGATCGTAAGCCTGCGTCACCGCGCCGAAAATGATCATGCCGACCAGGGACGCCATGCCGGCGTGCACGGATTGGTTCGATAAACCCAAGGCGATGCCCACCGCAAATACATAAGGCACGTAAGCGAAAATCGCCATCCCCGCCGAATGCAAAAGCACCGGCGCCGACTGTAATCCGACGGAGTCCCAAGGCAGGCGCGACAGCATGAGGAAAATGGCGGCCGCGGGCAAAACCGTCATCGGCAGCATCATCGCCCGGCCGAGCCTTTGCAAATAGCCGATTCCGAACATGCGAGCATTCCCTCCTCCTCTCTCGCGGTAGGTTCAAGATATAACGGCCAAATATAGCATAAAAAGTAAGGACGGACCGACCGCATCGCTTATGGCTGAAGGCGCGGCCCGTCCGCGAGAAGCGAATGTCCGGTCAGCTTTTCCCTTGGGGAAGCAGGATCGAATCCTCGACTTTGATGCAGCGGTCCATGATGACGGTCAGACCGCCGCCCGCCGCGATCGATGCCGCTTCGTCGTTCGCGATGCCAAGCTGCAGCCAGAGCACCTTGGCCCCTGCGGCGACAGCTTCTTCTGCGATTGGCGGCGTGTGCTCCGGACGCCGGAACACGTTGACGATATCGATCGGCTCCGGAATTTCCGCCAGCGACTTGTAGCATTTCTCGCCGAGAATCTCGGCTTCCTTCGGATTGACGGGGATGATGCGGTAGCCCTTCGCCTGCATAGCGGCAGACACCATATGGCTGGTCTTGTCCGGATCGCCCGACAGGCCGACGACGGCTATGTTTTTCGTCTCCTGCAGGATTCGTTTGATCTCGTCGCGGCTTGGATTTTCGAACGGCATGCTCATCTACCTCCGTAGGATAAAATTAACGCTTGTCCGGCGGCTTATTCGGTCCAGCGCACGTTGGCGCCGAGCGCGGTTAGATGGTCGAAGTAATTGGGATAAGACTTGGCCACGTGATGCGCATCCTTGATCGTAAGCGGCGCCTTCGCGCGGAGCCCGACGACCGTGAGCGCCATAATGACGCGGTGATCGTAGTGCGCGTCAATCGTCACGCCGCCCTCTACGCCTTCCGGACGCCCGTGAACGATGATCTCGTCCCGCTTCTCCTCGACGTTCGCGCCGGCTTTGCGCAGCTCGGCCAAATAATCGGTGATGCGGTCGCATTCCTTGAAACGGAGATTCTCTACGTTGTAAAAACGGGAGGTGCCTTCGGCGAACACGGCTGCGGCCACCATCGCGAGCACGCCGTCCGTGAACTCGTCGCCGTCGAATTCAACGGCGCGGAGCTTGCCGTTGCCTTGCACGTGCACGACGCCGTCCTTGTGGGTAAGCGGCGTTCCCATCGCCTTCAGCACGTCGACGACGGCACGCTCGCCCTGCTTGCTCTCTTCGAGCAAACGATGCACGGTGACGTCGGATTCAGTGACGGCGGCTGCCGCCAGGATCGCGGCCGAACCCGGATAGTCGCCCTGCACGATGTACTCTTGCGCGCGGTAGCGCTGACCGCCGGGCACCTTGAAGCGCATCAGATCGCTTGACGCTTCGACGACGATACCGGCCTGGGCCAGCACTTCGAGCGTCTGGCCGACGACAACCTTCGACTTAAGGTCGTTCAGCACCTCGATCTCGCTGTCCTTCGCGAGCAGCGGCGTCAGGAACAGCAGCGCGCTGAGGAATTGGGAGCTCACGCTGCCCGACACCTGAATCTTGCCGCCGCGGACAGCGTCGCCGCCGCGAATCGTGATCGGCAGCTTGCCCTCGCGGTGTTCGATCGTCGCGCCCATGCTCTTGAGCGCCGTGATCAGGTCGTCATGGGGCCGTTTGCCGAGCGATTCCGGGTACTTATTGACGAACGTCACCTCGGGCAGCAGCGCCGCCACGGCCATCAGGAAGCGCAGCACCGCGCCGGCATTGCCGACGTCGAGCTCCTTGACCGGTTTCGGGCGGTTGCCGAAGCCCGTGACGACGATCTTCTCGTCGTCTTCTTCGAGCACGGCGCCCAAATCCCGCACGCAGCGGCGCAGCGCGTCGCTATCCTCGCTGTGGGCCGGATAGCGAATGACGCTCGTGCCTTCCGCCAACGCGGCGACGAGGAGATACCGGGTCGTATAATTTTTGGACGATAAGGCTTGAATCTCGCCCGCGAGCCGCGGGGTCGGTATGACGATCATATCCATTTGGCAGCGCTCTCCTTCCGTTCATGAGGGGAAACGGTTATGTATGGTGTTGTTGCCGCGCGAGTTGACTTGCGGCGCGTCGTGTCCGTATGATGGGACTGAAGCTAATCGAGCGATGGAGGGCAATCCACATGAGCATGTATGAAACGACGACGGTCGATCAATTGAAGGCTCGGCTAGACGCGGGCGAAAAGCTGCACCTGATCGACGTCCGCGAGGACGACGAAGTCGTCGCGGGCATGATCGAGGGCGCCAAGCATATCCGTCTCGGGACGCTGCCGGACAGACTGTCCGAGATTCCGAAGGACGAGGAAGTCATCTTCATCTGCCGCAGCGGCGGACGAAGCGGCAGAGCCTGCGAGTACTTGAGCCAGCTCGGCTACGGACGCACCGTCAATATGGCCGGCGGCATGCTGGCCTGGAACGAGCTTTAAACCGGCAGGAACCTGAGGACGCAAGTCGCGTGGCAGCGCGGCCTGCGTCTTTTTTCGATTCAAGATGACTGGCGGACGCCTCGCCCCTCATCATAGCATATTCGGCGCATTCCTACCCGAAGTCTCTCGCGACCGCATATCGCAGGGACGGCCGAAGGAGTCCCGGACTAGATGGGCTCGATCGGCCGTCCTGTAGAGAGCTATGCGGGCTTCACGCTTAGTTGTGCAGCCAGTTGTGGTGGAACGTGCCTTCCTTGTCCAGCCGCTTGAACGTGTGCGCGCCGAAGTAATCGCGCTGCGCCTGCAGCAGGTTGGCCGGCAGACGCTCCGAGCGGTAGCTGTCGTAATAAGCGAGCGCGCTCGCGAAAGCAGGTACCGGAATGCCGAACTTGACGGCCGACGAGACGACTTCGCGCCATGCGTCCTGGTAAGATTCGACGACGTCCTTGAAGTACTCGTCGAGCAGCAGGTTGCGAAGGCTCGGATCGCGATCGTAAGCATCCTTGATCTTCTGCAGGAAGCGTGCCCGGATGATGCAGCCGCCGCGGAAGATCATCGCGATGTTGCCGTACTGCAGGTTCCAGTTGTACTCTTCGGAAGCGGCACGCATTTGGGCGAAGCCCTGCGCATAGGAGCAGATTTTGCTGGCGAACAGCGCCTTGCGCACGCTCTCGATAAACGCGGCACGGTCGCCGGCGAACGCCGTCTTGGCCGGTCCCTTCAGCACTTGGCTGGCGGCGACGCGCTCTTCCTTCATCGCGGACAAAAAGCGCGAGAAGACGGATTCCGTGATGATGGACAGCGGCACGCCCAGGTCGAGCGAGCTTTGGCTCGTCCATTTGCCCGTGCCCTTCTGGCCGGCGGAGTCCAGGATGACGTCGACCATCGGCTTGCCGGTCTCCGGGTCCTTTTCAGCAAAAATGTCGGTCGTGATCTCGATCAGGTAGCTATCGAGCTCGCCCTTGTTCCACTCGCCGAAAATCTCGTGGAGCTCGTCCGGCTGTACACCAAGGACATCCTTCAGCAGTTGGTAAGCTTCGCAGATGAGCTGCATATCGCCGTACTCGATGCCGTTGTGAACCATCTTGACGTAGTGGCCCGCGCCGTCCGGACCGATGTACGTGCAGCATGGATCGCCGTTAACCTTGGCGGAGATGCCGGTCAGGATCGGCTCGACCAGCTTGTACGCTTCTTCGGGACCGCCCGGCATGATGGACGGGCCCTTGAGCGCGCCCTCTTCGCCGCCGGATACGCCGGTGCCGATGAAGTGGAAGCCGCGCTCGGTCAGATCCTTGCTGCGGCGCTGCGTGTCGGGGAAATAGGCGTTGCCGCCGTCGATGATGATGTCGCCCTTATCCAGGTGCGGCACGAGCGATTCGATCGTTGCGTCCGTGCCGGAGCCGGCCTGAACCATGATCAGAATCTTGCGCGGCTTCTCGAGCGAAGCCACGAACTCCTCGACCGTGTATGTAGGCACGAGGTTCTTGCCTTTGCCGTCCGTGTTGATCAGATCGTCCGTCTTCTCCCGCGAACGGTTGTAGACGGCTACGGTAAAGCCGCGGCTCTCGATGTTGAGCGCCAGATTGCGTCCCATAACGGCCATGCCGACGACGCCGATATTTGCATTAGACATATTCCGATTCCTTTCTCCAAGCCGTTAAGCCGTTTTTTCTGCGCGTTTTCAGCCAATCCTTATTGTACTCTTTTTGCCTGAAGATGAAAACCGGCCGACCCGACCCGCGAAAAACGGCGCCGGATCGCGCTTTTCGAGACTATTCTACCCGGGCGGCGCCGTCCCAGGAAAAGCCTAACACGTCCAGGAACGCCTTCGCCAAAGCGATGTGGCCTGTCGCGCTCGGATGGACGCGGTCCCAAGCGATCGTCGCCGGATAGACGTGCGCGAGGATCTTGTCGAACGCGGCCTGCGTATCGACGAACAACGTGCCGTGATTTTCCGCGATCCGCTTGACAATGCCGCCGTACAGGTCCATCGTCGTGCGCATCGCGTCGTTCCGGTTCGGCTCGAGATAAAACGGCGTCATGAGCACGATTCCTTTTACGTGCGTAATCGTCTTTTCGACCAGCTCGCTAAGCGTCTCCTCGTATTCTTCCGCGTATACGTGGGACTCCTTGATGTACGGCTGATCGTACTGACGCCAGACGTCGTTCGTGCCGATCATGACCGATACCCAGTCCGGGGACAAGTCCAGCACGTCGGTCTGCCAGCGTCCTGCGAGATCGCGAACGGTATGCCCGCTCGTGCCGACGTTGACGATCCGCACGGCAAGCTCCGGATAAATGCTTTGCAGCAGTCCCGCCGCTACCGAGACATAACCGGTGCCAAGCCCGGCCCCCAATCCTTCGCCGAACGGTCGGCCCCGTCCGCAATCCGTAATCGAGTCGCCGATCATGACCAGCTTGTCATTTGAAGATAGCTTCATTCGAATATCCTCCTCCGGATTCGCCCCATGGCATCCATGTACGCGCTCGATGTCCCGCCTTCATTTCCATGTCTTCTTTGCCATCCCACATTTTAACCCGTTGATGCGTCGCAGGACAACAACAATCCTTCATTTCGGTCGCAAAAATGACGCCTGGAGGGGGATGTCAGCCGGGATTTTTCGCTTGGGGGCTTTAAGGCCAAGGCCATAATCGGCGCATCCCCTCCCTAGTGCAGGCGATGGCTATCGCGCAGGCCATAATCGACGGATCTCCTGCTGTTGTGCCTTACTCAACGCAGGTCCAGTTATAGCTGTCAAAAACGCAAAACGGGACGAAGCAGGGGCAAGCCCGCTTCATCCCGTCTTTATTTTTACAGCCTGTTTGAGAAACTTAAAGCTCGAGCTGAAGGCTCTCGACCCTCATCGATGCGAGCTTGGCCTTGGAGGCTTCGACGCCCTCCGCGTCGCCCGACTGGATCGCTTCGTGCAGAACGGCGAGCTCGTAGTCGATCTCAAGCCGCAGCACGCCCGCGCGCTGCTCGGCACGCCTCGATTTGTAAGCCTGAATCATATCTTCTACCGTGATCTGAGGGCGCTTCTGGAATATAATTCGATGCTCCATGCCTGACACCTCCACGAGACGTATGATTTCGCCGAACATAATATTCTCTATCAACAAGTGACGGTCGCGAAAACGCTTGACGACGGCATGGCCTCTCGAATCGTTGATCAGCTTTTCCAGCCACAGCGCGAACTTCTCGTCCTTGACCAAATAATCCCCGACCATCTTGTAGCGTCCGCTGGTTCGCTGGAAACGCAGCTTCAGCAGTCTCCTCCCCGTGCGGACGGAAACGAGAAAATACGACTCGCTCTCGTTCCAGTACAGGGAATAGCCTTCTTGGATCAAATCCCGAATCAAACTCTGAATCTGTCCGCGATCGAATCGAAGCTCCAGGTTGCAATATTCGACTTCATGGCTGCGGTTCACGGCCATCCCCCCCTCCTGCGATATGGGCAGCGATCGAGTTGTTGACCGAATGTTCAGATAATTTGTTCTTACCCTTATCTTATACTTCATCTTATGTTATGGCAACTTGGTTTCTTGACTATTTTCCGGTATAGTGAGGGCAAAATAGCAACCGAAATTTGCCGCAAGAGGTGACTAGCATGTCCACACTACTAAACGCCGGATTCGCGGGTTTTACGGATTCGGACTTCGGCGCCATGACCGTCCCGGGTCTTGAGGGACGGATGGAAGCGATCATCCGGCAGGTCAGGCCCAAGCTAGAGGGTCTCGGGAACGCGCTGGCCCCCTATTTGGCCGAACTGTGCGCGGAGCCTATGTATCCGCACGTGGCCAAGCACGCCAGGCGGTCGGTCAATCCACCGAACGATACTTGGGTCGCGTGGTCGCGTCACCCCCGCGGCTACAAAGCGCATCCTCATTTTCAGGTCGGACTGTGGTCCACGCATCTGTTCATTCAGTTCGCCATCATCTACGAAAGCGGCAACAAAACGGTGTTCGCGGAACGCGCGGCGGAAGAGCTCGATTCGATCCGCGCATCGATTCCCGCTTCGTTCGTGTGGTCCAAGGACCATACGCTGCCGAACGGGGTGCCGCATGCGGAGCTCTCTGCCGAATCGTTGACCGAGTGGCTGGCCAGGCTCAGAACGGTCAAGGCGGCGGAGATCACCTGCGGCCTCCATATCGCGCGCGGCGACGAACGCCTGTTGAGTCCCGACAGTCTGCTGCGGACGGCCGAGGATACGTTCCGCCGGCTGCTGCCGCTGTACCAGCTGTCCTTCTAAAGGAAGCCCCGACCGTCACCCGCATACTCATTCATACACCAAAATTCGCCAAAGCCAAACAGCGAACGAGACAAGAGAAGCCTCTCCGGACGGAGAGGCTTCTCTTTGCGCTCGCAGGGAATCAGGCTGCGGCCGCCTGGCTTGCCGCGCGCCGTTGGCGCTTCGCCTTGCGGAAGTGCAGCAGCTCGTAGACGCACGGCACGAGGACCAGCGTCAGCAGCGTCGCGACGACAAGGCCGCCGATGACGACGATGGCGAGGCTCTGCGACACGATGCTGCCGCTCTCCGACGTGCCGAACACCAGAGGCAGCATCGCGCAAACGGTAGCGATCGCCGTCATGAGGATCGGACGCATCCGTGTGCCCGCCGCTTCGATCAGCGCTTCGCGGATCGGCATGCTTGCCTCGTTTTTCTTGACGCGATCGATGAGCACGATCGCGTTCGTGACGACGATGCCGATCAGCATGACAACGCCGAAGATCGCGGTAAAGTCGGGCGTCACGCCGGTGACGATCAAGCCGAGCACGGCGCCGATCGGCACGAACAGAATCGAGGCCAGGATCGCGAGCGGCGCCCGCAGCGTCTTGAACGTGAACACCATGATCAGATAGACGATGCCGATCGAGATGAGCATCATCATGAACAGGCTCGCGAAGTCGGCGTTCTGGTCGGCGGACGCGCCCCCGACGAACAGCTTCACGCCGTCTGCCGGTTTGATATCCTTCATCGCTTCGGAGATCTTGCCGCCGACGATCGACAGCTGGGCCGCCTCTACCGTCGCGCTGACGCGGACATACGTCTTTCCGTCCTTGCGGTAGGTTTCCGTCGGCTGGTCGCTCTTGACCCACTCGGCGATCTGGGACAGCTTTTTCGGACCTTCGTCCGTCGCTACGGTCAGATCGTTCAGTGCGGCGGAAGAGCCGGGCACGAGCAGCGGTTCGAGCGAAACGGCGAGCAGCTGGCCGTCCTTGACGACGTTGCCGAGCGGCACCGCGTTCAGCATGCCCTGCAGCTGCGATACGATATCCGATGCCTTTGCGACCGTAGGGTCGACTTGCAGCGTATAGACGGTTTTGCGTTCCTGCTGATTGCTTGCGACCTTGAGCACGTCTTTAATCGGCTTGATCTTGCCCATGACAAGGTCGGCGGTCTTGGTCAGCGCTTCCGGATCGTCGCCGACGATGTCGACGAATACCTGGCTGCCTCCGCTGCCGAACATGAGCGAGCCTGCGGATGCGGTCAGTTCGGCGCCGGGATAGCTCGCGCGCTCGTTCTTGACCGACTCGATGATTTTTTCGGCGTCGGCCTTCGGCTTCATCTGAATCGTATAGTCAACACGGGTAGGCGACTTGACGTTGCCGTACATGGCGGCGTCCCCGCTGTTGCCCATGTCCATGTTGACCCACTCTTGGCCCTCTTGCTTCAGGAGGAACGCCTCGAGCTTTTTGCCGTTCTCGAGCACGTCGGCGACCGGCGTATCCTGTGGATACGATAGCTGCACGCTGACACTCGAAGCGTCGGAAGAGTCGATCGCGCCTTTCGGCAGACTGAAGTAAGTCGCGATCGAGCCGACGAGCAGAAACAGCGCGACGAGCAGCGGCAGCCACTTGTGTCTCAGATTCCATTCGAGGAACCCGCCGAAACGCTTGGAAGGCTGGTGCTCCTTGATCTCGGAACGCTTGAGCAGTCCCGCGCTCATGAGCGGGATAACGGTCAGCGCGACGAGCAGCGAGGACAGCAGCGAATAAGTAACGGTCAAGGCGAACGGCAGAAGGAACGACTGCAGCGAGCCGCGGAGCAGTCCCATCGGCAGGAATACAGCCACCGTCGTGAGCGTCGAAGCGGTAATCGCCGTGAACACTTCCTTGGTCGCGTCGATAACGAGCGAGACGGAAAATTTCTCCTTCTGGAGCCTGCGGAAAATATTTTCAATAACGACGATGCTGTCGTCTACGAGCCGTCCGACGGCGACGGCCACGCCGCCCAGCGTCAGAATGTTGAGACTGATGCCCGACAGATCGAGCAGATATAAAGTCAAACCGAGCGACAGCGGGATCGAAACGATCGTGACGAGCGTAGCGCGGAGGTTGCGCATAAACAGCAGGATGACGACGGTGGCGAACAGTGCGCCCATCAGCACTTCGCGCATCATGCTGTTCACGGAGTGAACGACCTGGTCCGAGGTGCTCATGATGACCTTAAGCTCCATGCTCCCGTCCTCTTCCATCAGCCGGTCGGCCGTCTTCGCGACTTCCTTGCCCACGCTGACGGCATTCGCGTTGGCGCCTTTGGAGACGACGATCATAAGCGCGTCCTTGCCGTCGATGCGGCTCACGCTCTCCTGTTCGTCGGACTGGGCCACGCTGGCGACGTCGGACAGCTTCACGCCCGGCGCCACCGGCAGCTTGGCGACGTCCTCCGCGCTGCCGAGCTCGGCGCTCACGTTCAGGTTGACGGCTTCGCCGTCAAGCACGGCCGCGCCGACCGATGCCGACGCGGTGCGACCTTGCAATACCCCGTACAAAGCCTGTGCCGGCACGCCTTTGGCTGCGAGCTTTGCAGCGTTGGGCGTGATGACGATGCTCGGGCTCGACTTGCCCGACAGCTGAACCTGGCCTGCGCCGTCGATCGCACGGAAGGCATCCACCGCGCGGGCTTCGGCTTTGGCCTTTTCCGCATCGCTCAGGCCGTCCTTGAATGTCAGCGACAGGAACGAGATCGGAATCATCGACGTGTTGTACTGGATGACGTACGGCTTCGATACGCGCTCGGGCAGCTGCACGGCTGCCGACGCCTTCTCGACCTCGGCTTTCGCCTCCGACATGTCGGTTTTCGAATCGAAGTTCAGATTGACCTGCGCGTATCCGTCTCCCGAAGTCGACAGCATGCTCGTCTTGCCCTTGATCGCGGACAGCGCCTGCTCGAGCGGGTCCGTCACCTCCCGTTCCATGGTGGCGGTGTTGTAGCCCGGACCGATAACGCTGACCGTCACCTGCGGGTTGTCGGCTTCGGGCAGAAACTCCATGGGCAGCTTAAAATAGCTGAAGACGCCCAGGCCCAGCGTCATGACGACCAAAATGACGATCGCCGCCTTGTTTTTGAATACGCCTTGAATAAATGAACTCACGTTAAAATAGCCCCTCTCCTCTTGCTTGCATCAGCTACGATCAAGCATAAAGGAGAAGGGACCGCAGGCAACAACGGCCAGAGACCGGACCTTCTCTCCGACTTAAGTCTTAGTCGGAATCGGACCCGGGCCGCTTCCAATGTCTTCCTGAGCGCAAAAAAACCGCCCCCAAGGAGGCGGTTGGAACCATCGTACGCCAGCAAAGCGCGGTCAGGCTTGCTGCGAACGCGACGAGGCGCGGTCGGAGCTCCGGTAACCGGCGAGCAGGCCGAGCGCGCCAAGCGACAGCAGACCGGACACGATAAAAGGGAGTCCGGCTTGGGCGGACAGGAGCGCGGCTCCGAGCAGCGGACCGACGATGCGGCCGAGACTGTCCATGGAGGAGCTGAGACCGGAGGCGACGCCTTGGGAGACGGTCGTCTTTTGCGTAATCAACGAAGTGACGCAAGGCTTGATGAGCGAGTTGCCGACGCCGAAAATGCAGAGGTAGACGGAAGCGGCGATCCAGCTCTGGGCCGTCAGCAGAAGGAAAAAACCCGCCGCGGAGATGACAAGCCCCACTGCGATATAGCGGCTCTCTTGCCCTGGCTTGACGCGCCGCCGCACGATCCCGCCTTGCACGAGCGCGCCGACCAGGCCGCAGAAGAAGAACATGAGTCCGATCTTGCGCGGCGTGACGTCGAACTTGTCGATGCCGTACAGCTGCAGCGTGCCTTCCAAAATGGCCAGCGAGAACGTGACAAAAAAGGCGAGCACGTACAGCTGCTTAAGCGGTCCTTGAAAGGCGGTCCAGCGGGACTCGCGCCTCTGCAGTCTGGCCGCTTCGCGCTTGTCCGCCGTAAGCGACTCGGGCAGCTTGAGCCAGGCGGCGAAAAACGTGAGCAGTGACAACGCGGCCGCGGCGAAAAACGGCGTATTCAAGGAGAACAAATTGCTCAGCTCCCCGCCGATAAAAGGGCCGAACGTAAAGCCCATGCCGATGCTCATGCCGACGACGGCCATGCCCTTCGTCCGGTTCTCCTCGGACGTAATGTCCGCGACGTAAGCGACGATACATGCCGTGACCGCGCCGGAGAACAACCCCCCGAGCAGCCGCGACGCGTACATGATCCACAGGTTTCCGTCCGCGAGTCCGAAAATCAGGAAGCTGACGGCAAACCCGAGTACGCCGATCATGATGACCGGCCTGCGTCCGATCCGCTCGGATATGCCGCCCCATACGGGAGACAGCAGGAACGACACGAACGAGTAAAGCGACAGCATGCCGCCCGTATGCCAGTTCGCCGATTCCGGGCTGGCGTCCGTCACCAGCTGCGGCAGGATCGGTATGATGATGCCGAATCCCACGAATACGGTGAACAACATAAGTCCTACGATGATCAGCCTGCTTTTCACGTCTTTTTCTCCTTTAACCCTATTAAAGACCCGCGCCCGAAATCGATCGGGAGCCGGCCTTCCTCTTTACCTCATATGGTAGCACAACACCCGGACCGTTCCAAATGAAAGCGCATGACGTTTTGGTGACGGCTCGCCGCGCGTCCCCGGCATGCGCGGCGGGCTCCCGCAGCTTGTTCCGACGGTGCGTTTCAACGGTTGCAATCCCCCGCGGTTTTGCTATACTCATGCTTGTTCGCAATCTATGTTCGGCATTGAAAGGCAGTGAGGCTAAAGTGGACCACTCCCGCACGCCCTTGTTCGATGCGCTGCTGCGCCACAAGGAACGCAATCCCGTCCAGTTCCACATCCCCGGCCACAAGAAGGGCGCGGGCATGGATCCCGAATTCCGCAGCTTCGTAGGCCAGAACGTTCTGGACATCGACCTGATCAATATCGCGCCGCTTGACGACCTCCACCAGCCGGTGAGCGTCATTCTCGAAGCGCAGCGGCTCGCCGCCGACGCCTTCGGCGCCGACGCGACGTTCTTCTCCGTACAGGGCACCAGCACGGCGATCATGGCGATGATCCTGTCCGTATGCGGCAACGGCGACAAGATCATCGTTCCGCGCAACGTGCACAAATCGATCCTGTCGGCGATCATCTTCGCCGGTGCGCGGCCCGTCTTTCTGTCGCCCGCGCGCGACCGCAATCTGGGAATCGATCACGGCGTGACGACCCAGTCGGTCCGCAGGGCGCTCGAGCGCCACCCCGACGCGGCCGCGGTGCTCGTCATTAATCCTACCTATTACGGCGTGTGCGCCAACCTGAAGGAGATCGTGGATCTCGTCCACGAGTATGACATCCCGGTGCTCGTCGACGAAGCGCACGGCGCGCTCATTCACTTTTCTGACGAGCTGCCGCTGTCCGCGATGGCGGCCGGCGCCGATATGGCCGCGACGAGCATGCACAAGCTCGGCGGTTCGATGACGCAGAGCTCGGTGCTCAACGTCAGAGGCGCACTCGTCAACGTCAAGCGCGTGCAGACGATTCTGAGCCTGCTGACGACGACGTCGACCTCGTACCCGCTGCTCGCCTCGCTCGACGCGGCGCGGCGTCACCTGGCGATAAACGGCCGCGAGCTGGCCGCAACCGCAGTTGCAAGAGCCGAGCGCGCGCGAGCGGAGATCAACGGGATCCCCGGACTGTATTGCTTCGGCGAGGATATTCTGGGCGAGGAAGCAACCTTCGATTACGACCAGACCAAGCTGACGATCCATGTCCGCCATCTGGGCATCACCGGCTACGACGCGGAGAACTGGCTGCGGGACAAGCACCGGATCGAGGTCGAGCTGAGCGATATGTACAATATTTTGTGTCTCGTGACGCCGGGCGACGACGATACGACGATGGGCATCCTGCTCTCAGCCCTGCGCGAGCTCTCCGACAGTTATATGGGCAAAGGCGAGATCAAGGAGCTGGTCGTCGAGATCCCGCAGATTCCGCATCTCTCCCTTACGCCCAGAGACGCTTTCTATGGCGAGACGGAGATCGTGCCGTTCCGCGCGTCGGCGGGCAGGATTATCGCCGAATTCATTTACGTTTATCCGCCGGGCATTCCGATCCTGCTGCCGGGCGAAGTCATCTCACAGGACAACATCGACTACATCGTCGATCACCTGGAGGTCGGGTTGCCCGTCAAGGGTCCCGAAGACCGCAACGTCGAGTTCGTCAAAGTCATCGTCGAGGAGACCGCCATCTCTTAATCGGACATAAAAAGAGCCAATCCTTCAAATGACGGCTTCGTCGCCCATTTGAACGGATTGGCTTTTTTGTGCGAGGGTCAGTCCGCTTCCTGCGCGGCCAGCTCCTCGTACACCTTCATAACGCGTTCCCATTCTTCATCGTCTTCGATGTTGACCAGGACTTCGTCCTCGCCGTCTTCCTCGATCCGGAAGATGACGCCGTCGTCGTCAGGATCGTTGCGGTCGAGCAGCACAGCGTAAGCTTGATCCCCGCTCTCGAACGTATACACCAGCACCATCTCGTGCTCGTTGCCATCCTCGTCGGTCACGACGAATACGGCTTCATCGTGCTCGTGATCGCAGTTTTCGTCATGAACATGATCGCTCATGGGAGAACCTCCGTTCATCGGTTAAATTAGTCTTCGCCCTATCCTATCACTAACCCACTACCGGGTCAAACGACGCGACAAAGCCGCGTTCCTAAGTCCGCGGCCCTTGCACATTCCGCGACTGGCGCGGCTTATTTGGCGAATACGGTCTTCTCCGACACAACCTGATACGAACCGCCGTCGGCCGACCTCATCCAGAAACGGATTGTGTACTTGCCCACGCTGCTGAAGTTATAAGCATAGTCGCCGCTCGTGAACCAGAAGTTATCCTTGTCCGTGGGGAAGTCGCTTTCCTTGCTCGTATGCGTCTCGATTTCTTTTTCGTCGCCGTAAGGATCGGCGATCGTCACTTTGAACGCATTGATCGACACGCTCAGATTGTCCACCTGCGAAAATACCTTAAAGCTCTTTTTGCCGCGCTCCACGCCTCCGAACGGCTTGCTGCCGTCCATCAAAAACATGTGCACGTTCGGCTTGACGATCGACACCTTCTTGGACGAGTCGTCCCAGATGACGAGCGCCTTCATAATATCAGCCAGGCTGCGGACGCCTACGTAAGCCTTGCCGTCCTCAAGCATCCCCTGGTCGTCCAGCTCCTGCTTGTTGATGACGATCCGCACCTTCTGTACGATCGTGTCCGCGTATATGGCGGAGCCGCCGACCAGGGAAAGCGCGACGGTCAATATCAGAAGCCTGCGCAGCTTCATTACCTATCCCTCCGATTTCGCCGCAAGTTGACAAACGATATTTTTGTTGTATGTAAACGTATATACCACTGCCGTTCGCAAAAGTTGCGGTAAGGGGAGAGATTAAAGTTTCGGGACGATTCGACCGATAATCCGAATTGTCGGCAGGACGGATCGGAATATGCGGTTGCCCGGGAAATGCTCTCCCCTTCCGTTTATTTCCCCGTTCGCTTCACCCCTTTTTGGGAAGCGTAAGGACGCAAGGGACGCCCTTGCCGAGCGCGCCCGGCTTCGACATCCGTTCGAGGTACGCGATGCCTCGCGCGCACGGCGTCTTGCATACTGCGCATACGTCCGACAAGACGACCTTCATCTGCGGCTGGACATGCTCGGCGTGCACTTTTTTCTTGGCTCCGCCTTTAGCGCTTTTGGTCTGGCTGGCTGGCTTGCTCATCTCGCGCTTCTCCCCCGGCGGCCGTGTGCGGAGCGCCAGAATAATTTATGCATGCAAAAGCCCGGACGCCACTGACGGTCCGGTATGGGAATTGATATCTTCTGCTGCCTCATAAATTATGGTACAGTAATTTAGAATTTACGGTCGGGTGCTCGTAGGGGCTGGTCACGGGAGGCTGCTGATGGATATTCGGATGCTGGGTTGCGGAAGCGCGTTCGCCAAGGAATTTTACAATAACAACGCCATCGTCTACGCGGGGGGCAAGAAGCTCCTGCTCGACTGCGGGACGACCGCGCATGTGGCCATGCACAAGCTCGGCATCGCCCTGCCGGAACTCGACGGCGTGCTGATCACCCATATTCACGCGGATCATGTCGGCGGACTTGAGGAGCTCGCCTTTCAACTAAAGTTTCAGTTCAAACGACGGATTCCTTTATATATCGCAGATTCGCTGACCGGCATACTGTGGGAGCATTCGCTTCGGGGCGGACTCGAGCAAGAAGGCTTGCTCTCGCTGGCCGATTATTTCGACGTCCGGCCGTTGCGGGAAGAAACGCCTTACGAGGTACTGCCCGGACTTACCGCAGAGCTGCTGCGTACGCCGCATATCCCGGGAAAGCTAAGTTACTCCATTTTATTCGGACCGTCCTTCTTCTACTCGTCCGACATGATTTTCGAGCCCGAGCTGCTCCGGCAGCTTGTCGCCGAACGCGGCGTGAAGACGATATTCCACGACTGCCAGCTGGAGCCGCCGGGCGTCGTACATACTTGTCTTCCGCAGCTGTTGACGCTGTCTGAGGATTTGCAGCGCAGAATCTATCTAATGCATTACGGGGATGCGCAGCCGGCCTACGTCGGCCGCAGTGGCGAGATGAAGTTCGTCGAACAACACCGCTTGTACAGCTTTTAGCATACAACGCTTCATGTTAGAAGGAGGAGATCAACATTGACAGGCTTGTGGATCGGGGCTGCAATCATCGTAGCCATCATTATCTGGCTGACGATATGGGTAACGAAAAAAGCCTACTCCAAAAAGTGGGAAGGCGACAACGACGAATAGACGTCATGCTCTACGGATGGCGCATAGACGGTCGTTAACACGGGCGCCGTATCTTCCGGCTTGGGAAGCAGGCTGCAGCCGGCAATCGATGCAGAAGCTCCGGCAATGATCAACAACCTGGCCGCACAGCGAGCGCGGCCCCGCTTGCGAACGTTCATCGGGGATTCCTCTTTTCTTCTCTCGGATATCCCCAGTCTGTACCGATTGTGCCGCTTCTATCCTTCGCGATCGAGCAGCCGTACGACCGCAATCAGTACCGTGCCGATCAGCCCGAACAGCAAGACGAGCCATAGCGTTAACAACGGGATATTGTCCATTCCCGGGAAGCGCCTCCGATTCTGTCCATACTAGCCTTAGTTGCCGGTATTCCCAGTTTACGCGGCGATTGGGCGAATCATCCCGAAGCGGCGAAAATTTTAACGAAATAAGTTGTTGACTTCGATAGCTTATCTTGCTATTATATAAAAGTCCTTCCGATTCCGATACGATCTGATAGCTCAGCTGGGAGAGCACTACCTTGACAGGGTAGGGGTCACAGGTTCGATCCCTGTTCAGATCACCATACTTTATTATGACAGAAGCCTTGCGTTGCAGGGCTTCTTTTTATTTTCGTTTCATTCCCATTCTTCATTTTATACAGCGTCTCCTTTCGTCCACACTCCCCCACGAATCGATTTTTCCTG
This sequence comes from Cohnella sp. GCM10020058, assembly GCF_042683485.1. Classification (NCBI taxonomy): domain Bacteria; kingdom Bacillati; phylum Bacillota; class Bacilli; order Caryophanales; family Paenibacillaceae; genus Cohnella; species Cohnella sp. GCM10020058. Next base: position 373,852 of record NZ_JBHUJV010000019.1, on the reverse strand, counting down.
CCATTTCTTTTCCCCCCGTTTAAAGTCAGGCTCTCCTGCTCACAATAACATCCGAAGGAGGGAATTCACCATGTTAAAAACTTCTCGCCGCAACGCGCTGCTCGCAGCGACGCTGCTGCTGGCGCTCGCCTCCCCCACGATGGCTGGCAAGGCCAGTGCCGAGACGCCGGCCGGAAGCGATCCGGCCATTTCCCGGCAGGCTCAGACGCCCGCCGCAGCCGCGCCGGTACCGAACGCAGAACGCGTGCACCGCGAAGGCCATCACCATGGCCGCAAGCACCATCGCCGTCTGAACGATATGGCCGAGGTGCTGGGCATGACGCCGGCTCAGTTGATCGATGAGCTCAAGAAAGGCAAGTCGATCGCTCAGATCGGCAAAACCAAAGGCATGAGCGAGGATCAGCTGATCAACAAGCTGCTCGATAAGGAACGCGTCCACCTGAAGGAGCAAGTCAACCGTTCCTGGACTGCCGAAGCCAAAAAAAATACGTAAAGCGGCCGCCTCCAGATCGCGGGTCGGCGCTCAGTCGACCCGCGATCTGGTCCTTCTAATATTTTTTCAAAAAACACTTTACACGGCGTTAATCTTCCTCTATAATCAATCAAGTCGCCACCAAACATGATCTGATAGCTCAGCTGGGAGAGCACTACCTTGACAGGGTAGGGGTCACAGGTTCGATCCCTGTTCAGATCACCATACTTACACGACACAGAGTTCTCGATTCGATCGAGAGCTCTTTTTTATTTTCGAATCGCAAACCAGCGTTGACTATCTTCGGAAAATGATACAAAGTGCATCTACCCTTTCCCCCTTCTCGCTTTTGTTTTTCTCGTGAACGGCCATGCGGCCGTTATCTTCTTTTTCGTACTCAGCGGCTTCGTCCTCTCGCTCCCCACTCGCCAGCCGGAAGGTCGATCACGGAAGCTATATCATAAAGCGCGCATGCACTCACCGCCAAAGAGATCATCAGTCACGCGACTGCGATCGGCCCCCTTCAAGACCGTCGATCTGAACGGCGTTATTTGGACGCTCGTGCATGAAATGCGGATATCGATTATTTTCCCTTTCGTAGTCCTGCTATTGATGGCCCGTAAATGGGGAGAAACGTTGCTTGCGCTGCCGGCACTGTCCGCATTGTCCGCCCTGACGATTGCATACGCTCATATTAACGCCGGCGATACGCTTCATTACTTGTCTTTCTTCATTCTGGGCATGCTCATCGCCAAATTCAAAAACGAGCGTCGTCGGCTACCTGGGTTATAAATATATCGAAAACTTGAACGGACGCAAAGACCGTCACACGGACGGAAGCCCGCAAGGGCTTCCTTTTTCATTTGATGCAACCTTTCGCCGCACGCTTACGTTTGAGTGGTTGACCGTTCGGGAAAAACAATCCATACAAGGAGGACACGAATATGAAAAAATCGTACAAGAGCTTGTTCGTTCTACTCGCCGTTTTGCTGTTCACCCTGTCCGCAAGCGGCTCCGCGTTCGCCTTCAACGATATTGACAAGGACGCGGGAAAAAGCTACATTGAGCAGCTTCAAAAGAAAGGCCTGATCAAAGGCGACGGCAGCGGGATGTTCAAGCCGAAAAGCGCGCTTACGGCACAATCGGCCGTCTTGCTTATCGTGAACGGCTTCGGACTCAACATTGACAACATCCGCTTTATCAAGGAGCCCAAGGCAAGCGACTTCTTTACGAAGGTCAAGGACGACGCGTATTACGCCAAAGCTTTTATCATCGCCAACCTGAACGGCCTTGAGATCCCGCGCGACATCGATCCGAACGGCAAAGTCACGCGCGAGCAATTCGCGCACTGGATTTTTAAGGCGATCAGCAAAAAGGGCGATTATGCCTGGATCGAAATGTACCAGACGTTCAAGGACGAGGATAAGGTCACGAAAGGCTACATGGACAGCGTCCAAAAGCTTCTCGTCGGCAAAATCGCATCGCTCGACAACGGGAAGTTCCGTCCGAAGGACGCCATTACCCGCAGCGAAGCCGCGGTCATCCTCGCCAAGGCGCTTACGTTCGTCAAAAACACGCAGCCCGTGCCGCCTGCGGAGCCCGAGCAGCCCGCCTCTCCGCTGACTGAAGTGAAGCTGACGACCGAAGCGTACGGCAGCGAAGCGACGAAAGTTACGATCTCTGCCCAAGCTCCGCACCCTGGCTACGGCATCGAGATTACGAACGTCGCGTTCAAGGATAAGCAGGCAATCGTCACCTATCGGGTCGTCAAGCCCGATCCGGCGAAGTTCTATCCGCAAGTGATTACGACAGTCAACGCATCCGTCTACGTGAGCAACGCCTACACCCCCGTTATCGGCGGCGAGGCGCAATAAACCATCCCGCTCAAAAGAGCCGCCGGGGATTCCCCCGACGGCTCTTCGTTTTTTTTGCATGCGCCGATTTATTCCTGGCCGGCCGTATCCAATCCCTCCGCCGACGCCGCCGTCTCCTGGCGCATAAGCTCTCGTTCCCCTGCCGCGAGCTCGGGCACGCACCAATCGATCGGCTTGAGACCGGCTTGCTGCAGGTATTCGTTTGCCTTGGAGAACGGCCGGCTGCCAAGAAAGCCGTTGTGGGCGGACAAGGGGCTGGGATGCGCCGAAGCGATCACGAAGTGCTTGCTTTTATCGATAAATGCCGCCTTCTTCTGCGCATGGCTGCCCCACAGGATGAACACGAGCGGCTCCTCCCGCTCGTTCAGCGCCGCTACGACGGCGTCGGTGAACCTCTCCCAGCCCAGTCCCTTATGAGAGTTGGCCTCGCCTTCCCGCACCGTCAACACCGCATTGAGCAGCAGGACGCCCTGCTTCGCCCAATACGACAGATTGCCGTGGCTTGGAACCGGGCAGCCGAGGTCGCTCTGAAGCTCCTTGAAAATATTGCGAAGCGACGGCGGCTGCCTCACGCCCGGCAGTACGGAAAAGCTGAGACCGTGCGCCTGCCCGGCACCGTGATACGGATCCTGGCCCAGGATGACGACCTTCGCATCCCGATAGGAGGTCAGATGAAGCGCCTCGAAAATATGGTGCATGTCGGGAAAGACCGTCCGTTCGCGGTACTCGGCCGCCAATTGCGTTTTTAACGTCTTATAATAGAGTTTGTCCAGTTCGGGTTGTAGCAGGGGCTCCCAATCGTTTTTGAACACCGCTGGCATGAGGCACGCCTCCTGATTTATGATAGCTATGAAGTGATTCTATTATATCAGAATCGATCTGTTTGCCCAAAAGGAAAAGGAGATGCGTCCCATGACTTCGATCTACTGGCACGACAACGCATTCCTGCCCGAGGAGGAAGTGCTTATCTCGCCGCATGACCGCGGCTATAACTTCGGGGATGGCATCTACGAGGTGTTCCGCGTTTATGGCGGCAGCTTGTTCGAGGCCGAAGCACACTTCGAGCGGCTCCGGCTTAGCGCAGAAGGGCTTAAGCTGGCGCTGCCCTGGGGAATCGACGGACTTCGCGCGGCAATGTCCGAATTAGTGGAACGGAACGCGCTGTCCGAAGGCACTGTATATCTGCAAATCACGCGCGGTGTGGCCGCGCGCAATCACCTCTTCCCTGCCGGCGCCGCGCCCGTCGCGCTTGCTTATACACGGGAAGTATCGCGTCCCGTTCAAACGATGGATCAAGGGATATCGGTCGTCACGCTTGAGGATATCCGCTGGCTGCACTGCAATTACAAGACGCTTAACCTGCTTGCCAACGTGCTCGCGAAGCAGGAAGCGGCGGAGCGCGGAGCCGCGGATGCCGTTCTGCACCGGGGCGGCACCGTTACCGAGAGCAGCGCTTCTAACGTTATGATCGTCAAAGACGGCACGCTCCTTACGCATCCCGCGAACAACCTGATTTTGCACGGCGTCACGCGCGCCGTGGCGCTTCGCCTGGCGCTGGCCGCGGAGATCCCTACCCAGGAGCGCCCTTTCTCTCTGGACGAGCTATACGAGGCCGACGAGGCGTTCGTGACGGGCACGACCGTAGAGATCACGCCAATCGTAGCCGTAGACGGCCGCGAGGTGGGCGACGGCAAGCCCGGTCCGATCACGCGCAGGCTGCAGCACGAGTTCGCAGCCGCCATCGGACTGGCGCAATAATAAACGGCTCCGCCGCGCAACAAGCGCCAGCGGAGCCGTTCCTTTATTAAACCTCGATGCTGAACACCACATACCGGTTCAGCTGCTTCTCATCCTTCTCCGCCTTATCCACGACCCTGTAAGAATCGGCGTCCTCTTCCTGAATGACGAAGTACGACCGCTCGTGCTCCCTGAACAGTTTTTTGGCCAGATCGATCGCGTATTGCTTCATCATGCCGTAATACCCCGCTTCCTCTTCACTTCACAAGGACTGCTTATCTATTACCTTCTCATCAATTCAACGCCGGAGGCGGATTTCCTGCCGGAATTAATGGATGCGAGCATTAACCGGTTTGCAATTGAAATTGAAAAACGAATTTATATATACCCTTGCGGGGTATGGTATAGTGTAGTTAAAAAAGGAGGCGAACATGATGAAAAAATGGTTGGTTGTCCTCGGCTTGTCAGCTTCGCTTGCATTAAGCGGCTGTGCGAACGTAGATGTCGAGGGCGGCATGAAAGGCATGAACCATCAGTCACATTCCAGTTCGACAAACATTCCGAACTTAAAGGAAGCGCATGCCCCGGTGTTCCCGGTCGGAAGCAAGATTACGATTCATTCCGATCATATGGAAGGAATGAACGGCGCCCGGGGGACCGTTTCCGGTGCGTACGCAACAACGATATACGCGGTAACCTACCAGCCATCCCCAGGCGGCAAGACCGTGCACGAGCACAAGTGGGTCATCCAGGAAGAGATAAAAGATGCCGGCGGGAAGCCCTACGCCCCGGGCGATAAGGTCATCCTAAACGCAGACCATATGGCAGGCATGATGGGCGCCGACGCCACCATCGATCTCGCAGTGGAGGGGACCGTCTATTCAGTAGACTACCAACCGACCTCCGGCGAAAATACGGTCAAAGATCATCGTTGGGTAACGGAAGACGAATTGTCCGCCGGATAAATTCATCACCAGTTTTAAATTGAGCTGGAATTTATCCAGACGTTTTCGGCGAAAAAGCAAAGCGCCGAATACGGAGGCCGCATTCAGCGCTTTGCAGGTCATGCTATTTTACGATTGCTCGCATCCGTTCACATTAGATCGTGCGATCAGGAGCGTCCGCCTTGGCGGCCCGCCTCTTCGCGGCTCATGCCGTCGCGATCGTCGCTCTGGCTGCGGTTGCCGCTGCCGCCGCGAGCTTCGCCGCCCTTTTCGCCGATCTCTTGGTAAAAGTCCCTGTCATGCGTCCTTGAAGTCGCTTCTCCACCCATACGTCCTGCTTCCTCGCGGCTCATCTTGTTGTCGTCGTTGCGTGCCATTCAGAATCACTCCTTAGGGTTTATCGGGCTTGCCTGCCCACGGTATATGTACCCTTACCAGGTTAGCCTGAACGGAAAATGAGAGCTTTCTCACGACAATATGTCGGATGTGGCTGCTCAAACGAAAACGCTCCACTTTATTCATTTCGCAGGATTCGCGAATGAATAAAGTGGAGCGTGTTGTTAGTCATATGTAGGATTGCAATCGTACCGCGAGACTTCCGTTGTCGACAACGTCAACCCCAGCAGCCTATGAAAAACATAATGCCGAGGACGGGGGTCGAACCCGTACGATGGTCACCCATCGCAGGATTTTAAGTCCTGTGCGTCTGCCAATTCCGCCACCCCGGCATGGATGGATGCGGGAGCTTGACCGTTCCTCGCTGTGGTGGGCCCTGAGGGACTCGAACCCCCGACCAATCGGTTATGAGCCGACAGCTCTAACCACTGAGCTAAGGGCCCTCGTCATGATCCTACGAGGAAGCTAAAATTGGTTGCGGGGGCAGGATTTGAACCTGCGGCCTTCGGGTTATGAGCCCGACGAGCTACCGGGCTGCTCCACCCCGCGTCGTTAAACGATCAAGTGTCCCTCAATGGCGACAAGAATTAATATACCGCACAAAGAGATCTTCCGTCAAGGAAAATTCGCTATTCTTTTTAACTTTTTTCCTCTTTTTCTTTTGACCCTGTCTCCGAAGCGACGCCGGCTTCCTTTTCGGCCATCTCCGCCAGCTTCTGAAGCAGGATATGCTGCGGCATGTGCATCAGATGCTCTAGCGGCACCTTCAGATGTGCGGCAAGCTTCTGCGCGGTATCCGCGGACAGCGGCATTCTCCTCATCTGCTTCCCCTCCTGTCCTAAAAAATGGAGCGGGTGAGAGCCGCTCTTCTTTCCCTCGACGATACCACAGCAAGAGGACCCGCCGCAACCGTAGGCTGCAACGGGTCCTTCCGAACGCGATTACGGCATGTACCGGACGCCGAACTTTCCTTTTCTCGAACGGTACACTTCGACTTCCCGCGGCATCTCGACGCCGAACAGCCAGCCGTCGTTCTCGATGCGGCGCACGAGGCATCCCGCCTGGAATTTGCTATCGTAGAGCCGCGACCAGTACACCCAATTCATCCCTTATCCGTCCCTCCGGAATGTGGTCGTTATGGGTATAGGATGCTCGAATCGGATACGATTTAACCCCGACGGCCGGCATGGTAGACGCTTTCTTATTGTTCGATCGCGACTGCCTCCCCTGCGGCCGCCCGCAGCATATTTTTCATGCCCGATTGCGCGGCATCCCTGTACGTCTGCAGCTCCGAGGATAAATCTCCCGTCGGATTCAGCTTGATTTTCTGCAGCAGCTCGTTGCCCTTGCTGTCCCACTCGGCCAGCGCCTCGTCTACCGTCTTCTTGCCTTCGGCCGCCTCCTGGAACAGATAGCCGCCGAGCTCCGAGATCAGGTTGAGATTCGGACGCTCGCGGTACAGCGCTTGGTCGGCCTCGCCGAGATCGTCGGTATTCACCTTGACATTGGTGAACGCTTCGATGCGGTAGTTGGCGCCGTCTTTAGGCTGGATATACTTCTGCCGCACGCTGAGCTCTCCCTGGCTTCTTGCCTTGAACTTCGCCACTTCCTCGCTGTTCATATGCTTGATGAACGCCCATGCATCGTCCGGATTGGCGCTCTTCGCATTGATCGAGGCCAGATTGGACAAATACACGCCGTTCGAGCCCCCGCTCTCAAGCTGCGGCATGGACACGACGTCCCACTCGAGCGCCTGCGCGTTTTTCATTTTGCTCACGTTTTTGTTGTAATTAATCAGCTCGTTCACCATATAATAGCCGCCGACGACCATCGCGATCTTGCCGCCGATGAATCCGTTACCTTGGTATGGGTTGTATGCATAGCTGCCGTCGGAAGACGCCATGGAAGCGGTTTGCTGCATGTCTTCGGCATGCGGGATTACACGGTCTTTATAGAGCTGGATCGGCCTGGTCCACGCATCGGCCCACGTCTTCGTATGGACGGTCATCTTCTCCCCGGTCGTATCGAACATTCTCATTTGCGAGAAGCTCGCGACCGTAGATTGGGCGTCATACATGCTTAGCCCGCCGCCGTAGTTGTTAAAAGCGAATCCATACACCGCATCCTTGTCTTTGCCGCTTTTCATCGATTGGGCCACGGCGAACAGCTCGTTCCACGTCATGCCGTCTCGGGGCGGCTCTACCTTCGCATTCGCGAACAGCTTTTTGTTGTAAAAGACAGCATTGCTTGAAAAGGTCGGCGACAGGCCGTAAATGCGGCCGTCTCCCTGCGCCTTGATCGTGTCCATGACGGCCGGCAAAAAGTCGGACAAATCCATCTTGTCCTGCTTGATATAATCGTCGAGCGGCTTCAGGAGATTGTCCGATGCCATCTTTTTCATAGACACGATATCCGTCATGACCACGTCAACCGGGTTATCGCCCGACATCACCGCCCGCAGGTTTTCTTGCGGATCCTGCTGTTGCTGCTTTTTTCGCTCTTCGTCGGTCGCGAACTGCATACTTGAATAATCGGTGCCGTATACGAATTCGATGTCGATATTCCCGTGGTCCACCTCGAACATATCGGTCATCTGCTGCCGATAATACGATTCGCTCTCCTTGCTTCCGTACATCATGCCGATCCGCAGCGTTCTGCGCTCCTTATCGCCGCTCTCCGGGCCATTCGTGCAAGCGCCGAGCGTAGGTACAGCTACCAGAAGCGTTGCAAGCGCGAAGCCCCAGCTTTTGTTTAATTTCTTCATCATTGAATTGTCCCCCTCGAGTTTCCTCAACCGGTAATATATTCCGCTCGTCGCCGAAAAAAAGCACGATCAGTTCAAAAGATGACTGATCGCGCAAAGCTAGCAGATCGTGATGAATAGCGAAAGTCCCGAAAAAACGATGATTTATAAGTTCAGGTCAATCAGTCCAGCGGCCTGACTACGCCGCCGCCGCCGTACACATCGCCACCGATGCCCGGATCGAACTGGCCCTTCGGGTTCAGCTTGATCTTCTGCAGCATGTCGTTGCCTTTTTCCTCGTATTCCTTGAGCGCTTGCTTGACGGACAGCTTGCCGCTCAGCACCTGCTGGAATTCGCTGCTGCCCAGCTGATTGATGTAGTTCAGGTTCGGACGCTCCTGCAGAAGCTTGGCGTCGGCCAGGGATTGCTGCGGAGCCGGCTGCAGCTGCGTAAACGCGTTGATGTTGTAGTTCATGCCGTCGCGCGGCTTGATGAACGATTTGCGGGCCGTCATTTCGTAGCTGCTGCGGGACTTCAGCTTCGCCCAGTCTTCGCCGTTCATGAACTTGACGAAAGCCCAGGCATCGTCCGGGTTGGCAGCCTTCGCGTTGATGCTCGTCAGCGCGCTCAGCGTGATGTTCGTACCGACGCCCGGCGCTTCGTTAATGAATTGCGGCACCGTCACGACATCCCAGTCGAGCTTCGTCATCTTCAGCTTTTCATAGTTTTTGTTGTAGGTCTCAAGATCGTTCAGCATGTAATACTGACCGAGCACCATCGCCATTTTGCCGGAGAAGAAGAGCTGGTTCTGGTACGGGTTGTAGACCTGGTTGCCGTCGCCGCCGGCGACTTCCTTGTTTTGCGCCTCGTAAATCTTCTGCATGTCTTCCTGGGTCGGCACGACGTGCTTTTTGTACAGATCGGCGATCGTCGTCCATACCTTTTCCCATTGCGGCGTATTGACGAGCATCTTTTCGCCTTTTTCGTCGTATACCCGCAGGTTCAGCGGCGCGGCATACTGCGTCATGTCGGAGAAGCCGTCGCTCGCTCCCCATTGGTTGAAGGAGAAGCCGAACGTCGCGTCCTTGCCGCCTTTGCCGTCTCCAAAGCGCTTGGCGAGGTTGATGACATCGTCCCAGCTCATGCCGTCGTGCGGCGGCTCGATGTTGTTTTTCTGGAACAGCGTCTTGTTGTAGAACAGCGCCGAAGGCACGAAGGTCGGCGTCAAAGCGTACAATTGGTTGTCTCCGACCTGCTTGATGCCGTCGATGACCGAAGGCACGTAATCCGTCAGGTCGATCTTGTCTTCCTTGATGAGCGGGTCGAGCGGCTTCAGCATGTTTTCCTGGACGAGCTGGCTCAGCATGGCCGTAGAGTCGACGATCATGACGTCAACCGGGTTGGCGCCCGTCATGATTTCTTTGACTTTTGCGAGCTGGTCGACGTTTTGCTGCTTGTCGGGCTCTTCGAACTGCTGCTCCGTCCAGTCGATCGCGGGTACGAGCTCGATATCGATATTTTTATGCGTATATTCGAAAAGGTCGGTGTACTGCTGGCGATAATACGATTCGTCCTGCGAGCTGCCGTACATCATCCCGATGCGCAGCGTGCGGCGGTTGTTCGGATCGTCTTCGTTCTTGTCGTTGCACGCTGCGAGCAGCGGCACGAGCAGGCTTAGCGTCAGGCCGCCGGCCACGACGCGTCTAACTGTTTTCTTTCTTTGGTCCATCATGCGGATTCCCCCTCGTTTGATTTGGGTCCGCGGATGACGATCTTGTCTCCGTCGAACTCCATCGTTGCCTTGTCTCCGATCTCAAGCTGCTTCAAATATTCCTTGGGCACCTGCAGCCGCCCGACGCGGTCGACGACGACAAACGCCTCGTGCACGTCGTCGTTCACGCCCACGCCGCTAAGCGGCGGCGCGCCGTCCAGGTTCGGATTGCGCTTGATGAACTCGGTGCTCGTCAGTCCGTCGCGGATCGCGACGACGCGGTCGACCTTGCCGGCGAGCGACAAGTCGTGCGTGACGATGACGATCGTCAGGCCCATCTCGCGGTTGAACTTGCGGAAGATGTCCATGATGATATCGGACGTCCGCGAGTCGACCGAGCCCGTCGGTTCGTCGGCGAGCAGCATCTTCGGGCGGTTGGACAGCGAGATCGCGATCGCGACCCGCTGCTGCTCCCCGCCCGAGAGCTGCGTCAGCTTGTTGTGCATCCGTTCCTTGAGCCCGACCCACTCCAGCAACTGCTTGGCGTAAGCGCGGTCGACCTTGCCGTTGAACATCATCGGCATCTCCACGTTCTCGAGCGCCGACAAGTACGGCAGCAGGTTGCGCGCGTTGTTCTGCCAGATAAAGCCGACCGTCTCTCGCTTGTACTTCACCAGGTCGTGGTCGGTGACCTTCAGCAGGTCCCAGGGTCCGACCCGTACCTGGCCGGCGGAAGGCCGGTCCAGACCGCCAAGAATATTAAGCAGCGTCGACTTGCCGCTGCCGCTGTTGCCGATGATCGCCATCATCTCGCCGTCCTTGACGGACAAGTTGAGCCCTTGCAGGGCGACGACCTCCAGATCGTCGGTCTTGTAAATTTTGACGAGTCCTTCGCAATCGATCATGGATTAGCGCTCCTCTCCCAGCTTGACGGCCTGATGGACCCGCAAGCGGCGGATATGGGTGATCAGCATCAGGACGCCGACGAGCATCATGAAGCCGACGACGATATAGAGACGATAGGTGTCGGTCTGCTCGAAAATGACGCGGAACGGAGGCACTTGGCCGGCCGTATTGTCCGTCGTCTGCAGGAACGGCAGGAACAGCAGGCTCGCGAGCTTGCCGATGCCGATGCCGAGTCCGATCGACAGTCCGGCGGTGAACACCTGCTCGAGCAGCAGCATGCCGGTCAATTGGCGCCTGGACAATCCCATCGCGCGCAGGATGCCGATCTGCACGATCCGTCCCGACAGGTTAAAGAACCAATACAGAATGTAGCCGGACAGCGTGACGATGATCGTGACCATGAATCCGAGGCTGAGGATGCCGAACACGCCGCCGCGGGCCGGATGCTTGCTCTGCGCGATCAGGTCGCTGCGGGCATCCGAGATGGACGCGATCTCCACGCCCTTCTTCTGGAGCGCAGGGATGAGCGGCGCCGTCTTGGCGTCTGGCTCCATCTTGAGCCAGACGTCGTAAGGCATGAGCGGCATATTGTCGTAAAGGTAATCCAGATTGGCAACCAGGAACGGAGATTCGTCCGGGTACTGCGCCGGCCAGTAGGGCAGCGACGCCGCGATGATGAACGGAATCTTCTGATCCTGCAGAATTGCGTCGATCTGGTCGCCCGGCTTCAAATTGTATTTTTTGGCCAGGTTGCTGGAGACGAGCGCATAGCCGGCCGATCTGCCCATAACGGCCAAGTACTTGTAGAAGCCCGCAGGATACAGGTCTTTGCGGTACCAGGCGACCCGGGCGAAATCGACGTTGTCGATGCCGACGACCGTCGCCTGGCCCGCCGTCCGGTCGGCGACCGTAAGGCTTGCCTTCGCCTGCAGCACGCGGGCTGCATGTACGACGCCGGGCAGGTGCCGGAACGTCTCGAAAGGTGGCTCATTGTAGTTGATCTTGGTTGGCACCGGGCGCGTCTGGCCCCCGCCGGAGCCCCCGCCACCCGAACCGCCGCCGCCGGAACCGCCGCCGCTTCCTCCGCCCGAACCGCCTCCCGAGCCGCCGGAGGGCTGAGACACTTCGGCATTGCCTTCCCAGGCAGCCGAGACGACGACATCCGCGCCGTGCTTATACAATATGCGCTCCTCCGAATTCAGCCCGATCGTACGGGCCGCCGACGCGTTGTAAACCCCGAGACCGAGCGTCAGAATGAGCAGGATCATCAGCGGGTAATACGACTTCGCGGAGCGCGACAGCTGCGTCAGCGTCAGGTAGAGCGACACCGGCAGGAACGAGCGGCCCAGCCAGCCGAACAGCGCCAGCAATAGCGGGAACAGCCGCAGGAAAACGAGGCCCGCCGCGAATATGCTGATCGCCGGCACGAAAAACAGAAACGGCTGCACATTCAGTTGGTCGGTCGTCATCCCCGTCTTGAACGAGATCATCTGACGTTCGTTGAACAGGTACCAGCCGTATGCGGCCACGCCCACGAGCACGACGTCGAGGAACCAGCGCTGCCAGAACGGCCTGCGGTCGCCGCGCGCCATCTTGCGCTTGTAGTCGACGATCGACGTGCGTGTGAATACGAGCGCCGGGATGACGGCCGCACCGATCGCGACGACGACGGCCGCCGCGCCTGCAAGCACGCTGTCGGTCGAGAAGCCGACAGGAATCGACTTGCGGTTGACGAATTCAAGGAAGCCGCTCGCCGAGCCGATGCTTTTCGCCATATACCAGCCGATAAAAGGCCCCGATACGAGCGCCACGATGCCCAGCAGAATGCCTTCGAGCAGGAAAAGCAGGAAGATCTGCCGCGTCCCCGCCCCCCGGCTTCGGAGCACCGCGATGTCGGAGCGCTGTTTTTCAAGCGACTGCTGCGCGTTCATCGTAATGAAGTAGAATACCATTGCGATCATGGGCGCGGCGAGCGTGAACAACATCGTCTGAAGCTGCACGCTCTGCTTGCGGAATTCGCTCAGCATGTCGGCGAAAGAGATGACCACCTGGGTATCCTTGAGCAACTGGTTGGATTCGATGTCCGCCCGAGACAGCGTATGGGCGAGCGGAGCCAATTGACTCGTCTGGATGTTCCGCAGGTCGTAGGCGGAATACCAGGCCGCGATCTGCAGCGGAATCTTCTGCTGCGCCACGAGATCCTCCAGCATGGCGGGCTCGGCGATGAACAGCGTGCCGAGCAGCGTATCGAGTCCCTGGTACCAGTACGCGGCCGAATCGGCCTTCGGCTTGAAGCTGCCGACGATCTCGACCCGCAGCATCACGTTCAGGCCGCCGTAGATCGGGTACAGAATTACGTCGCCGACATGAAGGTCTAGGCGAAGCATCGCCTCCTCCATCATGACGGCCTGGAGCGTGCCGTCCGAGCCTGCCCGGTCCGCGAACCAATTGCCGCCGGCAACCTCCACTTGATCCTTCAGGCCGCTTAAAGCCGAGATCGTCATCTTGCGCGTGCGGCTCGCGTCGACTTTGCCCGGATCTTCGGGCTGAACCTCCGCCGACCGGATCGACAGGCTCCGCTGATCGGCTTCCTTGGGGAACCCCACGCGCGAAGGCACGTCTTCATTAATATAACGGTCGACCGCGGCGAAGTTCGCCGGATCCGTCTTGCCGTCGCTCGACTGGTAGCGGAACAGCAGCGAGCCGGCGGGCAGCCCCTGGCTGTTCTCCTTCAGCGAGCTTGCGACGACGCGCTTAAGCGCGCCGTCCGCGTACATCGGGATGCTGGTCGTGAAGGCGACGGCCACGAGCAGCCCCGCGAGCGTGCTGAGCGTAAGCCAGCGGGTGTTCCACATTTTGCGAAATAAAAACCGGATGAGCGCCATAGCTTAAGAGCCTACGACTTTCTGTCCCGGCGTCAGACCTGACAGCACTTCGATATCGGTCGCCGTCTGCTGGCCGACCTCGATGTCCACCTCGCGCTTGCTGCCGTCTGCCTCGGCGACCTGGACGTACGTCCTGGCGCCGGCCGTATGCAGCGTCGAGCGCGGGATGACGACCGCATCGACCTTGCGGTCGACGACGATGGAAAAGCTGAGCGGCGTGCCGCGTCCCGCCGCCGCCGGCAACTTCGCCACCGAGATCAGCAGATAGTCGCTGAGGTTCGTGACCTTCGGCCCTTGAGCGCCGCCGCCGTTGCCGTTGTCGGCCTTCGGCACCGGCAGCGACTTAATCTTGCCCTTGACCGCGCCGGCGCTGTTGATGTCGACCGTCGCCTCCATGCCGACCGCGACCTGCTGCAGGTCGTCGGAGGACATCTCGCCCGCGACGATCAGGCTGCTCGGATCGGCGATGACGCACAGCGGATCGTATACTTTGATCGCCGCCCCCTCCTGGACGGTCACCGATACGACCGTGCCGGCGAACGGCGCCGTCAGCACGGCGCTGCCGATGTCCGTCTCCAGGTCGCTGATCTTCTGGCGCGCTTCCTCGAAAGCGATCTGCTTCTGCTCGAATTCGATCGGATCCATCTCGTCCTTGTCGCGCAGCGTCTGCTTCATTTGCAGCTCCTGTTGGCGGAACTGGAGCCGCTGGTCGCGAAGCTGCTTCTTCATGTCCTCGACGTCGAGCTCCGCGACCGTCTGTCCGGCCTTCACGACATCGCCGGGCTTTATGTACAACTTTTTAAGATGCATGCCCTCCATTGCTTTGGCGGAATAGTACAGCGTCTTTTCTTGCGTGGACAAAACCTTGCCCGTACCGGACACCGTCGTCTCGAGCGTCTTGGTCGTCACTTCGTACTCGGGCTTTTTGGAGATCTCCGGGAGCTGGATCTGCGACAGATCCTCCTCTTCCGGCTCATCGGGCAGCAGCGAGCAGCCCGCCACGGCCGTGGACAGGGCGATCGCGGCCAGGATGCCCGCCGCCCGGCGCATGCCGCTTTTCTTTTTATCCTGCGACGAAGACGCCGTCCACCATTTCATAGACATGATCTGCAACCTCCATAATCGTGGTATCGTGCGTGGTCATGCAGATCGTGACGTTCTCCGTGCGCACGATCTCCCGGAATACCGCCATGACCTGCGCCGCCATCTGCGAGTCGAGCTCTGCGGTCGGCTCGTCGGCCAGCAGCAGGCTTGGCCGATGCGCGATCGCCTTGGCGATCGCCACGCGCTGTTGTTCGCCCCCCGACATCTCGAAAGGGCGGTGATGCATCCGCTTCGCAAGTCCCACGAGCTCAAGGCAAGCGGTCACCCGGGACTTCCACTCGCTCCGCGGCTTCTTGGCCATCCGCAGGGACAGCTCGACGTTCTCGTAGGCGGATAACAAAGGCATGAGGGCGTAGGCTTGAAAAATAAAGCCGATATCCTTGCGGCGGACCTCCGTCCGCTTGTCGTCGTTCCATGCGTGAAACGGCTTGCCTTGAAAAAAGATCTCTCCCTCTGTCGGCCTGTCGAGGCCCCCCATCAAATTCATCAGCGTCGTCTTCCCGGAGCCGGATCGGCCCTTCAGCATGATCAGCCGGTTCGGCTCGAGGGTCAGATTAATGCCCTTCAGCACGCGCAGCTTCTGTCCGCCGACGTCGAAGGAGCGTTCCACGCCCTTGACGCTGAGGAGCGGCTGCTTCTCGGGAACATCCATTGCCTTTCCTCCCTCGGTCTTCCATCTTACAGTTCAACATTATAACGAGAGGTTTCGCGAAAAAGTTACGTCTTTAGATTAAATTTATGAGAAATCTGAAAAAATGCTGAAAGTTTTTTCGCCTTGGCGCTTTCGCTTGGGCCGACTTCGTTTTTTTGAGCAAAGTCTTTATAAGAAAGGGTATAATTGTGTATCATGAATAAATATCCTCGCAGCATAGAAAGGTCGGATCGCCGTGGACAAAACCTCCGAAAATAAAACTTCATCCTCCAACTTCATTAAGAACATTGTGATCGACGATCTGGCAGCGGGCCGCGTCAAGGAAATCGTCACCCGCTTCCCGCCGGAGCCGAACGGTTATCTGCATATCGGCCATGCCAAGTCGATCTGCCTGAACTTCGAGCTCGCCGACGAGTTCAAGGGCCGCACGAACCTGCGGTTCGACGACACGAACCCGGTCAAAGAAGACGTCGAATACGTCGAATCGATCAAGCAGGACGTCAAATGGCTCGGCTTCGATTGGGACGGCCTGTTCTTCGCCTCGGACTATTTCGGGGAAATGTACGAGCGCGCGCTCCTGCTCATCCGCAAGGGACTCGCCTACGTGGACGATCAGTCCGCCGACGAGATTCGCGAATCCCGCGGCACGCTGACCGAGCCGGGCAAGCCAAGCCCCTACCGCGATCGCTCTCCCGAGGACAACCTCGCGCTGTTCGGACGCATGAAAGACGGCGAGTTCGCCAACGGGGAAAAGGTGCTCCGCGCCAAGATCGACATGGCCTCGCCGAACGTCAACATGCGCGACCCGGTCATCTACCGGATCGTGCACGCGCACCATCACAACACCGGGGATGCCTGGTGCATCTACCCGATGTACGCCTTCGCGCATCCGATCGAGGATGCGATCGAGGGCGTCACCCACTCGATCTGCACGCTGGAGTTCGAGGATCAACGCCCGTTCTACGACTGGGTCGTCGCGCAATGCGAGATGCCCAGCGTGCCGCGCCAATACGAGTTCAACCGCCTGAACCTGACCAATACGGTCATGAGCAAGCGCAAGCTCAAGCAGCTCGTCGACGAGAAGGTCGTGGACGGCTGGGACGATCCGCGCATGCCGACGATCTCGGGCCTTCGCCGCAAGGGGTATACGCCAGAGGCGATCCGCGCGTTCTGCCGCGAGATCGGCGTCGCCAAGAGCTACGGCGTCGTCGACGCGCGCATGCTCGAGCACTTTATCCGCGAGGACCTCAAGCTCAAGGCGCTGCGCACGATGGCTGTCCTGCGGCCGCTCAAGGTCGTCATCACGAACTATCCGGAAGGACAGACGGAATGGCTCGACGCGGAGAACAACTCGGAGAACGAAGAGATGGGCAGCCGCAGCATTCCGTTTTCACGGGAGATTTATATCGAGCAGGACGATTTCATGGAGATACCGCCGGCCAAGTACTTCCGCTTGTTCCCGGGCAACGAGGTGCGCCTCAAGCACGCTTACTTCATTAAGTGCGAGGAAGTCGTGAAAAACGAAGCGGGCGACGTCGTCGAGCTCCGCTGCACGTACGACCCGGAGACGAAGAGCGGCAGCGGCTTCACCGGCCGCAAGGTCAAGGGCACGATTCACTGGATCGAAGCCTCGCAGGCGGTGCCGGCCGATTTTCGTCTTTACGAGCCGCTCATCTTGGACGAGTCGAACGAGGACGACGCCGAGGACAAGACTTTCCTCGAGCGCATCAATCCGCAATCGCTCGAGACGCTGTCCGGGTTCGTCGAGCCCGGCATGAAGGAAGCGGCCGCGCAGGAGAAATTCCAGTTTTTCCGTCATGGCTACTTCAACGTCGATCCCAAGGACAGCGCGCCGGAACGGCCGGCGTTTAACCGGATCGTGTCGCTTAAGAGCTCTTTCGACGCTTCCAAAGCCTGATCCGGCGGCCAGCCGCCCCGGGCGATCCAATATCCCGATCCAGCCCCTTCGCCGCCTTAAGCGGCGGGGGCTTTTTCACTCCGCCAGAACGATATCAAAAGGAGGCTCATTATGTCCCGCAACAAAGTCGTCCGCAAGCCGCTCTATCTCCCCCGCTTGTCGCTGCGCGCCGCCGCGTTATCCGCAGCCGTCGCGCTCCTGGCCGGCTGCGGCGGCCCTTCGGGCTCCGCCGCAGGGACCGCCCCGGCAAGCCCGACGGTCTCGGCACCAACGGCGACGCCCGGCGCTTCTCCCTCCGCCGCCCCGTCGACCGGGGCTTCGCCGAGCGCGTCCGCTTCCGCCTCTCCGACATCATCCGCATCGCCCGCTCCCACGCCGACGGAGGGCGCCTCTTCTTCCGATTCGATCAAGTACCGCATCGCAAAGATGAGCCTTGAGGAAAAAATCGGGCAAATGATTTTGGCAGGCTTCGTTGGCGACGCGGCGCCGGATGCGGCTACGCTTCGGATGATCCGGGAAGACCGCATCGGCGGCGTCATCCTGTACAAGGACAACATCGCGAGCGTGTCGAAGACGGTCAAGCTTATCAACGCGATCAAAGCCGCGAACGCCAAAGCCGGCAACGCGCCCATTTTCGTCAGCGTAGACCAGGAGGGCGGCAAGGTCAGCCGGCTGCCGTCCAGCTACAAAAAAATACCGGAGGCGGCCGATGTCGGACGCACGGGCGACGAAAACCTGGCCATGCGCATGGGCGAGCTGCTGGCGCGGGAAGTCCGGTCGGCCGGCTTCAACGTCGACTTCGCGCCGGTGCTCGACATCAACAGCAACCCGGACAACCCGGTGATCGGTACCCGCTCGTTCGGCGCCACTGCCGATCTGGCGACGCGCATGGGGCTGTCCGCCATGCGCGGCCTGCGCGAGGAAGGCGTCGTCTCCGTCGTCAAGCATTTTCCCGGCCACGGCGACACGGCGGTCGACTCGC
Source organism: Cohnella sp. GCM10020058 (assembly GCF_042683485.1). NCBI lineage: Bacteria > Bacillati > Bacillota > Bacilli > Caryophanales > Paenibacillaceae > Cohnella > Cohnella sp. GCM10020058. Next base: position 355,527 of record NZ_JBHUJV010000019.1, on the reverse strand, counting down.
ATCTCGACCTGCCTGTGCTGAACAAGACGGCCGAGCAGCTGGCGAAGCTGGAGTGGGTGCCGTTCAAGGCGGCAATCGGAGAGCAGGCGGACGCCGTGATGGTCGCGCATATTTTGTTCCCGAAGATCGATCCCGACGCGCCCGCTTCGTTTTCGAAGGTGATCATCGGCGACCAGCTGCGCGGCAAGCTCGGCTTCAAGGGCGTCGTCATCACCGACGATATGACGATGGGTGCGATCGCAAAGCACTACGATCTGGCGGATGCCGCCGTCAAAAGCGTGTCGGCCGGCAGCGACATTCTGCTCGTCGCGCACGGTTATGACGTCGAACGCAAAGTTTACAAGGCGCTGCTTGACGCGGTACGTGACGGCAAGTTGACGGAAGCGCGGATTGACGAGAGCGTGACGCGCATTTTGACGCTGAAAGCGCACTACAAGCTTAGCGATGCGGCAGCGGCCGTGCCGAATCTGCAAGCGCTGAATGCGGATATCGGGTCCTGGCTGGACGACGTGGCCGGCGCGAACCGCTAGCAGTCCCCCCAAGATTAGCGCCGGAGACAGCGCCAAGCGAAGCCAACAGCAATCGATCCGACAAAGGAGGTGCCGGCCGCATGTACCGGATTATGATCGTCGAGGACGACGAAAAGATCGGCGCACTGCTGCAGGATTACATCGGCAGGTACGGCTTTGCGACACATGTCGCCAGCCGGTTCCGCGATCTCGCCGCCGAATTCGAAGACGTGCAGCCCCACCTGCTGCTCCTCGACATTAACCTGCCGTACTTCGACGGCTACTACTGGTGCAGGCAGATCCGCCTGCGCTCGAATGTGCCGATTATTTTCCTGTCCGCGCGGTCTGGCGAGATGGACCAGGTCATGGCGATCGAAAACGGCGGCGACGACTATGTCGCGAAGCCGATCCCGCTCGACCTGCTCATGGCCAAGATCAAAAGCGCGCTTCGGCGCGCCTATGGCGAATACGCCGGCGGGCAGGCGCAGCCGAGCGCCGACACGGTCGCGGCCGGCAGCCTCGCGCTCGACATCGGCCGCAGCGAGCTGTCTTGGCGGGGCGCGCGCGTGCCGCTGTCCAAAAACGAGCGCCAGCTTGCGTACGCACTGCTCCGCCAGGCCGGACGCATCGTCTCGCGCGAAGAGCTGCTCGAGGCGCTGTGGGACGACGTCCAGTTCGTGGACGACAACACGTTGACGGTCAACGTCACCAGGCTTCGCAGGAAGCTCGAGGAGCTGGGGCTAAAAGAGGCGATCGACACCGTTCGCGGCCAAGGCTATCGTCTGCAGGCGGACCCGGACGAAGACGGCGGAGCGGCGGCCGCCCATGACTGAGCGCGGCGCGGACGGCAAGGACGGCAAGGCGCCTTATGCGTTCAGGGATTATCTGGCCGACCGGATCCCCCATGTAGCCGTTCTCGTCGTCGCGGTGCTGCTCGCGCTGTCCTTTGTCCAACTGCTGCTGTGGAATGTCGGTCTGCCGCTCTCTTGGGCCGACGACGCCTATATCGCGCTGCTCGTAGCGCTTGTGGTGGCCGCATGGCTGACCGTCGGCTGGCTTAGGCGCAAGGCGTTCGCGCGCGAGCTCGACGAAGCCTGGCGACAGGCGGCGGCAGGCGATGCTGCCGCCTCGCTCGCACTCGCCTCGCCCGTTACGCGCGAGCAGCGGGCGCTGGTTGCGCTGGTGGAACGGCTGTATGCGGCTCATGCAAACGAGCTGAGCGAGCTGCGCCGGCAGCAGGAGTTCCACCGCCATTTTACGGCGCGCTGGGTCCATCAGATGAAGACGCCGCTGTCTGTCATCGAGCTGCTCATGCAGCGGCATCCCGATCAAGGCGCAGACGCGGGACCGCGCGATACCGAGCGCAGCGTCATGGAGGAGACCGACCGCTTGCGGCACGGTCTGGATATGATGCTCCATACGTCTAGGCTGGACAAGTTCGAGCTGGATGCTTCGTTTCGCGCCGTGTCCCTGTCCGAGATCGCGCGCGCGGTACTGAGCGAACACAAGCGGCCTTTTATCCGGCGCTCGATCTTCCCCTCGCTCGAAGGCGAGGCCGTTGTGGAGACCGATGCCAAGTGGCTCTCCTTTATCCTCGGTCAGCTCGTGTCCAACGCGATCAAATACGCCAAAAAGGGCGAAAGTCCGCAGCGTCTCCTGATCCGGATCGAAGGGAAGCCGGACGGAGCGGCGCTGCTTCGCATGACCGACGAGGGGATCGGCATCGCGGCCGAGGACCTGCCCCGGCTGTTCGATCCGTTTTTCACCGGCAGCAACGGCAGGCTAACCGGAGAATCGACTGGCATGGGACTCTATCTTGCCAGGCAGGCCTGCACGCGGCTTGGCATCGGTCTTCGCATCGACTCCAAGCAGGGCGTCGGCACGACGGTTACGCTTGAATTTCGACCGTCGGGCATCCACCGCCTGTCCGGCGATACCGGCCAAACGTGACAACTTTGTAAGGTAATCGCGCCGCAAATGCAAGCAAAATCGATGGGCCGGCCCTCCCGACGCCGCTATACTTGAGGCATAAAGATAACAGGCAGGAGGGTTCACCCACATGCAAGTGCTTAGAACGCAAGGCTTATCCAAGGTGTACGGCGCCAAAGGCGGCGTCGCCTACCATGCGCTCGACCAGATCGATCTTTGCGTCGAAAAAGGGGAATTCGTCGGCATCATGGGTCCGTCGGGCAGCGGCAAAACGACGCTGCTCAATCTGCTCGCCACGATCGACAAGCCGACGTCCGGAACGCTCGAGATTGGCGGGACGAATCCCGTAAGTTTAAGTCAGCGGGATATCGCCTTGTTCCGCCGGCGCGAGCTCGGCTTCGTCTTCCAGGATTTTAATCTGCTCGATACGCTGCCGATCAAGGAAAACATCATTCTCCCGCTCGTGCTTGAAGGCGCGAAGCCGGCGGTCATCGAGCAGAAGCTGCGCCCGATCGCCGAGCTGCTCGGCATCCAGGACATCCTGAACAAGCGCACCTACGAAGTATCGGGCGGCCAAAAGCAGCGCGCGGCGATTGCGCGGGCGATCGTTCACGAGCCGTCGCTGCTGCTCGCAGACGAGCTGACGGGCAATCTCGATTCCAAGTCCGCCAAGGACGTCATGAACGCGCTGCAGGATCTGAACGAGCGTCTGGCCGCGACCGTGCTGCTTGTCACGCACGATCCGTTTTCTGCGAGCTACTGCAAGCGCGTCCTGTTCATCAAGGACGGCAAGCTGTTTTCGGAGATTCGCCGGGGCGTGAACCGGCAGGCGTTTTTCCAGCAAATTCTGGATGCCTTGAGCGTGCTGGGAGGGAATTTCGATGACGTTCCGTTCGCTCGCGCTTAGCAACGTCCGCGGCAATTGGCGCGCTTACAGCGCTTTTATTTTGAGCAGCGTGTTCTCCGTCCTTATTTTCTACCTCTATGCCGCTTTTCTGCTTCATCCCGACGTCCAGAGCGGGGAGATCAAAGGCGCGCTTCAAGTGAAGCAAGGCATGCTCGCCTGCGAATTTCTGATCATCGTCTTCTCGTTTTTCTTTGTCCTCTACTCGAACTCGGCGTTCATGAAGACGCGCAAAAAGGAATTCGGACTATTCACGCTGTTCGGCATGACGCGCGGCCAAATCCGTAAAATGGTGCTGTACGAGAGCGCGTTCATCGCCGCGGTGTCCATCGTGGCCGGCATCGGCCTTGGCATGCTGTTCAGCAAGCTGTTTTTCCTGGCCCTCGGCGCACTGCTTAATTCCGGCCAGACGATCCGTTTTGCGGTGCCTCCCGCGGCTTTATGGATGACGGCGGTCGGCTTCTTCGCCTTATTCATGATCATCACCCTGCTTACGCTGTTTCGGGTCGGCCGCTCCGAGATCGTGGAGCTGCTGTGCGAAGCCCGCAAGCCGAAGCCGGAGCCGCGCCTGTCCGTTTGGGCCGCGGTCGCGGGCTTCGTGACGCTGGGAGGCGGCTACGCGCTCGCTTTGTCGATGAACGCACGCACCTTCCTCTTCCTTTCGCTTCCGGTTGTCGGCCTTACGGTCATCGGCACTTATTTTTTATACGCCCAGGGCAGCGTCGCAATTTTGCGTCTGCTGATGCGCCGCAAGCGGTTTTACTATGATCGAACGAATATGCTTAGCGTCTCGCAGCTCGTCTACAAAATGAAAGACAACGCGCGTCTTCTGTTCGTGATCACGGTCATGAGCGCCGTCGTCCTATCCGCCTCGGGCACCGTCTACGTGCTGCAGCAGCTGCAAAAATCGCAAATCCTCGAACACGCGCCTTTTGCGATCGGCTTCGTCGAACGAGGCGCTGACGCCCATCAGGTTATCGCCCCCGGCGAGGTGGAGCGAATGGCCCGCGAAGACGGGCTCCATGTCACCCGGCAGCAAAAGCTGTCCGGGTTGCTCGGGGAAGGGCTCGCGAAGGATGATTCCTCGGCTGGAGCCGCGGCCAAAAACAAAGGTTTCGAAGTAATGATCGTCTCCGAGAGCGACTATAACCGCGAGGCCAAACTTCTCGGCCGCAAGCCGGCAGCCCCTGCCGGCGACAATGCCGTGCTGATCCTGCCATATCAAGAGATGGAAAGCTATCGTCCCATCCAGAATGGCGCGATCCGCCTAGCCCTGGGCAATGAGACAGTCAAGCTGCAATTGGCCGACCAATTCGCGGGCGCCGTCGCAAGCCCTGTCTCTTTTGCGACCTATCTGCTTGTCATAGACGATGCCCGCTTCGCTCGGTTAAGCGCATCGGCGCCGGCCGACAGCCGGCTCGTCAGCTACGGCTACGACTGGTCGAATTGGGAGCATAGCGAAGACACGGTACAAAAAATCGTAAAAAAGATTGATCCGGCCTTCGAATCCCAAGCGCAGACGTATCGCGTGCCGAGCTACGTTTCCACCAATCAATCGATCTCGCTGACGCTGTTCATCGGTCTGTTTATCTCCCTGCTCTTTTTTATTGCGATGGGCAGCCTCATCTACTTCAAGCTGTTTACGGAGCTGCAGGAAGATCAGGCGCAGTTCAAGGCGCTGTCCCGCATCGGCATGACCGCCGCCGAGATCCGGCGGATCGTCGTCACCCAGGTCGGACTCGTCTTCCTCATCCCCTGCATCGCCGGCAGCGTCCATGCCTTGTTCGCGATTCAGGCGCTGGGCAACCTGCTCGGCAGTCCGATCCTCAAGTACGCAGCCGTCGTGTTTGCCATCTATCTGGTTATGCAGGCCGCCTACTTCGCCGTAACTTGCACCACTTATTTGCGGAGCATCCGCAGCGGCGGCCGCACGGCGACGGAATAGACGTCAAGCGGATTCGGGATAACGGTACAACATTTTGTTAAAAAGACCTCCTGTCCTTTGCCTTCCTGCGAGGGATGTCGGAGGTCTCTTTCATTTAGTTGAAAGTGCAAGGATCGAAACGATACACGAAATTCGGCTGTTTTTGCCATTCGGGTCTAAAAGACATAAAGATGATTTAAAGTCGTGGACCGAAAAACGCGAATGGCTTTATGCTGGACCGCCAGAAAAGCCAACGTCTGGAGCATCTGGACGGACGCCTCCCTCACGCCCGTCGCGCCTGCGGTCACTGTAGAGCTGTATCATGCCGCGCCCGGCGCGGACAGCCGATCGCTGAAGATGCCGGCGCACGGGACCGCCACCATTCAACAGGACGGCTACTGGATTTACTGCCCGGATGCCGACTATAACGGCAAAGACGCCTTCACGCTGCTTATTACGGACGGCCATGACCATTACGGCTTCTCGGCTGCCGATCTCGTCGTGCTCCACGTCGAGGACGTGCCGGTCATGGCCAAAAATCAAATCAACGCAGGCACGACGCGTGACGTCGTTCTATCGAACGACTATACGATCGTGTCGGCGACCGATGCGGACGGCGAGGCGCTGACGTTCGGCCTGGCGCCAGACAGCGCATCCGGGCCCGCGTACGGGACGGCGACCGTGCAGCCGGGCGGCCGCTGGTCCTATGCGCCAGATGCCGGATATACGGGCTACAACAGCTTCATGATCGAGGTTAGTGACGGCCACGGCGGCACGGACCGAACCAGCGTCGTCGTCTACGTCGGTCCGCCCGGCTCGGAACTGATTGCAGCGCTCGCATCTCGGCATGACTACTACCGAAAACGGGCGGAAGGCTCGAATACGCTCGTCATCAATCCAGGAGACGGACCGGACCAGGGAGATCGACGCCATAGCGCCGATCATCGCCTACGATTCGAAGCCCGAGGGCGGTTAATCGATCGTCGATATGACGTCCGCCTACTCGCAGGATGCCGTTTTGACGAGGCGCGGGCTGCAATTCGGCGAGCATCGCGCAGCTATCTGCTGCAGGACGAATTGCAGCTGAAAAAGCAGTCCGATCTGTACTGGTTCATGCATACCGAAGCTTCGATCACGCTATCGGCGGACCGGAGAAGCGCCGTGCTCGAGCAGGACGGCAAGCGGCTCTATGCACAGTTGCTCACGCCTGACGGGCAATTCGGGGATCGGCGAGCCGAGCCGCTGCCTTCTTCGCCTTATCCCGCCGTCCAGGCGCAAAATACGAAGCAGCGTAAGCTCGCGATTCATCTGCCGGAAGCGCGCGGACTCGTCACGATCGCCGTCCGTTTCACGCCGCTGTCTGCCGCCGAGGCGATTCCAACCGCAGCGCCCGCGGTCATTCCGCTCTCGGACTGGTCCGTCGATACGTCGCCGGTCGCGACGCTGTCGTCGATCACGCTCGGAGGCGTCCCGCTGCAAGGCTTCGCTGCGTACAAAACCAAATATGCAAGCGAACTGCCGTTAGCCGTCCGATCGGTGCCGATCGTTGCGGCGACGGCCGCCGACCCCAACGATACCGTGACCGTCACGCAGGCGTCCGGAATTCCCGGAACGGCCATTGTCGAAGTGACGGACGGTCGGGGCATCGCCGCCCCCAGCATCTACTACGTCGATCTCGTCCGCGGCGTCACGTCCGGCATTCTGCCCGGCGTGCCCGTCTTGCCCCTCGCCTGTTGGCGGAACAGCGCTCCGGCCGGACATCTCCAGACGCCTGCTGCCCGTGGGGAGATTTTTTCGTATGCCCAAACGTCCCGCTTAGTTGCGCATCGCCATCGCATTGCCGGAAGCGTACCGGGCGAGACCCGCGCGGAACAGAAAGGCGCCAAAAGCGAAGAAAATGGCGGCCGCGCCAAAAGCAGCCGCGGCAAACGCCGGATTAAAATCCCGCATGAGGCCGATCGGCATATAACCGATGAAGCCGGCGGGAACGACCGTGAACAAAATGATCTTGGCGGCGCCGCGGAAGATGCCGGTCGGATAGACGGTCAATGAAACGAAGCTGCCGAATACCTGGCTCGCGATGCCTTCCGCATTGCCGATCCAAAAAGCCAGCGAACCCGCGATCACCATGACTCCGATAAACAACACCCCCGAGACGAGCAGCGCGCAGGCGAACAGCAGACAGCCCTTAGGCGTAAGATCGCCCGCCCACAAAAAGACGATCAGGCCGAAAACGAAATCGCCTGCGCCCGTAACGGACATCCGGCTCGTCAGTACGTTCAGCAGAACCGGCTTCGGCTGGGACAGATACACGTCCAGTTGACCCGAGGATACGATGGTCGCGACGCGCGGAAAGTTGCCGAACAGCACGCTCGCCCATCCGAAGCCGCCTGCGGAGACTGCCCACAGGAGCATGACGTCCCCGATCTCCCATCCGCTGACGACTGGGAATCTGCCGAAAAACAAATACCAGAAAAACAGCCAAATCGCATTGTTGACGAACATCATGCCCGCCAGCAAAAAGAAGCTGAGCCGGTATTCCAATGCCGATGCGAGATTGACCTTCCAACTCGCCAGCAGGAAACGGACGGTACCCGCCATTCGCTTATCCTCCGTTGACATGGAGCTTTCCCGTTCCTCTCCTGAAAATAAAAGCGACGAGCAGGGCCAGCGCGACGATCCATCCTAGCTGAAGCAAGCATGCCCGCAGCAGCTCGTGGAAGTCGAACCGGACGCCAAGACGGGCGGGCAAATACAGCGCCGCTTGAAACGGCAGCCATGCGCATATCCGCTGCAGCCATTCGGGCATGAGATCGATCGGGATCAGCATTCCGCCTGCCGTAAACGTCAGCTTTTGCAGCACGAACTCCAGCCCGCGCGTCTCCTCAACCCAAAATGCGCACAATCCGACGGCCGCCGTCATTAAAAACGATAGTGTCAGACCAAGCATCGCGAGCGGAAAATAGGCTAACAGCCCGTAACCTAGCACAGGCGGTCCGACCGACAGCCAGGCGACCAGCCCGCCCGCCGCCAGCAGAACGAAAAACCGCAAAGCGCCTTCTCCCAGGTAGGAGCCATAATGATAGCCGACATAGGAAAGCGGCCTCGTCAGACGGACGGCGATGTCCCCGCTTTTGACTTCCTCCTCGATTCTTGCGCCGACAGGCAGTCCGGCCAGCGTAATCGCCTCCGTGAATACGAGGTACCAGACGATCTGCCGGAGCGTGAAGCCGCCGATCGCCCGGTCGTATTCCCCCTCGTACGCCGCGCCGTAAAGCTGCCCGAGCACATACAGGATCAGCAGCAGAAAACTGGCTCGGAGCAGAAAGTCCGCCTTGTAGGCCCATTGCTGGCGAAGGGCAATCCGTACGACCGCGAGCTGCTTGCGGCCGGTGCCTAGCAGGATGCGAGCGGCTTGTATCAAGTCGAAACGCCTCCCTTCGTCCTCTCCATGCCGTAAATGTGCTTGATGGTATCCTCGAGCGTCGGATCCTCGACGGTCAGATCCGCGATGCGCGCCGCTTGCGTCAACGAGGCCAGCAGCTGATTCATGTCCGTATGCGCCAGGTCGACGGTCAGACGGATGCGCCTCCCGTCGATCGCAGCCAGCTCGGTGCCTTCGGGCAGCGGCGCCCACGCCCGTCGGCCGAACCATTCGGCAATCGGAGCCGGCTCCTCGGTATCCGCAAGCGTGACCGTAACCGTCTTGCTGCGAAGCAGCTCCCGCCGCAGCAGCGCGACCGGCCGGTCGACCAGCACGCCGCCGTGGTGGATGACGATCGCCCGCGAGCAAAGCTCTTCGACGTCTCCGGCATCGTGAGAGGTAAGGAAGACCGTCGTCTCCTCCTCGCGGTTGCGCTCGCGTATGATCTCGCGAATGCGATCTTTGACCACGACGTCGAGTCCGATCGTCGGTTCGTCGAGAAATAATATTTGCGGACGGTGGAGAAAGGAAGCTGCGATCTCGCAGCGCATGCGCTCTCCAAGCGACAGCTTGCGCACGGGCGTATGCAAATAGGGCCCGAGCTCGAACCGTTCGACCAGACGGTCCCGGCGCTTCGCATAATCGCCCCGGTCCAGCTCGTAAATCCGGCTGATCAGCTCGAACGTATCGATCGGCGGCAGATGGTACCATAGCTGCGACTTTTGCCCGAATACGGTACCGATCCGGTAGGCCAGCTTCGTCCGCTCCCGCCATGGCACAAGTCCCGCTACGTTCGCTTCTCCGGCGGTCGGATGCAAAATGCCGGTCAGCATCTTAATCGTCGTCGATTTGCCGGCGCCGTTCGGGCCGAGCAGCGCCACCGTCTCCCCGGCCTCGACCGACAGATCGATGCGGTCGACCGCAATTTTTTCTTTCCATTCCGGCGCAACGAGCGACCGCAGGCTGCCCCGCAGTCCCGCCCGCTTCTCCTTCACTCTGAATGTCTTGCCGAGCGCCCTCGCCTCGAGTGCCAGTTTCATCCCCGATCCCCCCTTATCCGAATCGCAACGGCGGTCAAGCCAAAAAAGACCCGCAGCAAACCCGCCTCATGGCGGAACTTGCCGAAGGTCTTTTATCCCTACGGTGTAAAGAGGCTATCGCCTCATCGGTCTCGCTCGGTTCGACCGCCCGGCTGGCTGAATGGCGTCGGCTCCCTAGAAACCCTTCCGTTTGATGATAGATATTACCAGCCTTCCGGCTTATGAACAACCGGTTTCGTCGTTTTCTCGGATGAACGAAATCGATAACGGGCATCGAATCATTTCATCGAGGCGATTGAAGCGATTAAAGCGACAGAAGCGGTCGATAAGAAGATATGTAGCTTAAAACCCGCATAAAAAACCTTCGGACATGATCCGCTGCCGCAGCGGAATGCCGAAGGTCATATTTTAAGCGGTGAACAGCAGATCTTCCATCATCGTCAGCAGACGGTGGCGCATCCGGATAAGCTTCTCGATCGCCTTGGTGCGGAACATCTCGCTCTCGCCCATCCAACGCAGGCTGCCGATCATTTCGTGCGTCCGATCCATCTCGATAATCTCATCGGTATGAACCATGTCGCGGTCGTAAATGCGCACCCGGTAGAGCAGATCCTCGGTCTCGGTCAACAGTTGTTGGTAGATGTCGGTGTTCATGGTCATAATCAGCCTCTCTTTGTCGTTGTTATCTATTTCGTTCCAGCTTCTCGTTTGCACCGTATTGATCTTCATTAACCCGGTGAGAGCGGATTGAATCAACAACTGAAGCGGCCGGGCATTAAAAGTTGATCATCAAACGGAAATTCTCGGTCAGCAGCTCGCCTTCAAATTCGAATGATCCGACGGACGCAGGCTTCGGCAGCAGGCGGTCGGCCGTTCAGCCGTCCCCGCTGATCCTTCGCCACCGGATTGACGCGGAAAAAGCTGCTGCACGGAATCTGCAGGGAACCGGCTTTCTTCCGGATGGCGGTTATAAAAAAAGGATGAAGCGGCGCACGGCTGCTTCATCCTTTTTGCAATTGCGAGTACGGGCCGGATGCCAGCGACTCGACGACTAAGCCCAGACAAAAGCCTTCGGATCCTGTCGCCATTCCTGCAGCAGCGCAACGTCCTGCTCGCGGACGGCGCCGCGCACAAGCGCCACGTCGATCAGCGCACTGTAGCTCGACAGCGTGTCGAGCGGCACGGACTCGGCGGCGAATGCGTCCAGCGCGTTCTGGAATTGATATGTGAAGATCGCGATGACGCCCTGTACTTCGCAGCCGGCGTCGCGTACGGCGACGGCTGCCTTAAGCGAGCTGCCGCCGGTCGAGATCAGGTCCTCGATCAGAACGACCTTTTGCCCAGGCTTGAAGTGGCCTTCGATCTGGTTCGTCTTGCCGTGCCCCTTGGCTTTGTCGCGTACGTACAGCATCGGCAGACCGAGAATGTCGGCAATCCATGCCGCATGCGGAATGCCGCCGGTCGCGATGCCGGCGACGGCCTCGCAGTCCGGGTATTTGTCGCGGATGATCGCCGCGAAGCCTTCCGCGATCGTGCGACGGATCGCCGGGTAGGACATCGTCAGCCGGTTGTCGCAGTAGATCGGCGACTTGATGCCGCTCGTCCAGGTGAACGGGTCCTGCGGGCGCAGCGATACGGCGCCGATGTCGAGCAGCGCACCGGCGATAACGGCCGGCAGCTGCGCAAGGTCAACAGATTCGCTCATGCTTCGGTCAGCTCCTTCAAAATGGATTCGAATGCGTGCGCCGGATCCGGCGCAGCGACGATGGGACGGCCGATGACGAGATAGTCCGTGCCGCCGTCCACCGCTTCGCGGGGCGTCGTCACGCGCTGCTGATCGCCGAGCGCGGCGCCGGCCGGGCGAATGCCAGGCGTCACCGTGAGGAAGCCCTCGCCGCAGGCGGCCTTGATCGCTTCGACCTCGAGCGGCGAGGCGACGACACCCTGCAGCCCTGCGTGCTTGGCCAGCACGGCATAGCGCACGACCGCTTCCTCTACGCTGCCCGCAATGCCGATCTCGCCGTTCAGCGTCTCCCGGCTCGTGCTCGTCAGCTGCGTGACGGCGATGACGAGCGGCGCCGCCTGCGCTTCGCCAGCCTCGACGGCGTCTCGCACGCCCTGCATCGCCGCCTGCATCATGGCACTGCCGCCGGCCGCGTGGACGTTAAACATATCAACGCCCATGCGCGCGATGCTGCGCGCGCCGCCGCGCACCGTATTCGGAATGTCGTGCATTTTCAGGTCGAGGAAGATCTTGAAGCCGCGCTTTTTCAGCTCCCGCACGATCTCGTGTCCGGCCGCATAGAACAGCTCCATGCCGACCTTGACCCAGCAGCCCGTGCCTTCTAACCGGCTTGCGACCTGCAGCGCAGCCTCGGCGTCGGGCTTGTCCAGCCCGACCATGATCTTGGCCGCAGCTTCCTTGCGCGTCAGCGTTAAAGTCATCGTCTTCTTCCGCCTTTCCATCTCGGTTTTGAACTCGTTTTTACGGCTTTTTCCCGTCTTTCGCCCATATAGAAGCCCGATCCGCCGCCGATGAAGCTGGCGGAAGACCGGGCATGGCGCGTTATTATTAATAAACCGGCATCGGTTCGCTGGAGAAGCGCAGCGCCTGCAGCATATGCAGCAGCGCGCTCACCGTGTCGAGCGACGTGAGGCACACGACGCCGTTCTCGACCGCCTCGCGGCGGATGCGGAAGCCGTCGCGCTCCGGCGTCTTGCCCTTCGTCAGGGTGTTGACGACGAATTGCGCCTGGCCGGTGCGGATCAGGTCGACGATGTTCGGCGAGCCCTCGCTCAGCTTGTTGCAGCGTTTAACGCGCATGCCGGCCGCTTCGAGCGCGTCGGCCGTACCGCCGGTGGCGATCAGCTTGTAGCCGAGGTTGTAGAAGCCGCGCAGGATCGCGATCGCTTCATCCTTGTCCTTGTCGGCGACCGTCGCAATGATCGAGCCCGACTGCGGGATTTTCATGCCCGAACCGATCAGACCCTTGAACAGCGCCTTGGCAAAGTGGCGGTCGCGGCCCATGACTTCGCCCGTCGACTTCATCTCCGGCGTCAGCGTCGGGTCGACGCGGCGCAGCTTGGCGAAGGAGAACACCGGCACCTTGACCGATACGTGCTCGTCTTCCGGCCACAGGCCGTCCTTGTAGCCCAGGTCGGCCAGCTTCTCGCCGAGGATCGCGCGGGTCGCCAGGTTCGCCATCGGGATATTCGTGACCTTGGACAGGAACGGTACGGTACGCGACGAGCGCGGGTTAACCTCGATCACGTATACCTTCTCCTGCCAGACGACGAACTGGATGTTGACCAGGCCGACCGTCTTGAGCGCCTTGGCGATGCGGATCGTGATGTCGACCGCCTGCTGCTTGATGTCGTCCGACAGCGTCTGCGGCGGATACACCGCGATCGAGTCGCCGGAGTGGACGCCCGCGCGCTCGACATGCTCCATGATGCCCGGGATGAGCACCGTCTCGCCGTCGCAGATCGCGTCGACTTCGATTTCCTTGCCGAGCATATAGCGGTCGATCAGGACCGGGTGCTCCGGATTGATCTTGACCGCGACCTTCATGTAGGCGAGCAGCTCTTCGTCGGAGTAGACGATCTCCATCGCGCGTCCGCCGAGGACGTACGAAGGACGTACGAGCACCGGATACCCGAGCTCCTGCGCCGTACCGACCGCCTCGTCGACGGAAGTGACGGTGCTGCCCTTCGGCTGGGCGATCTCGAGTCCGCGCAGGAGCGCTTCGAAACGCTTGCGGTCTTCGGCTTCGTCGATGCTGTCGAGCGAGGTGCCGAGGATGCGCACACCTGCCTTGGACAGCGGACCCGCCAGGTTGATCGCCGTCTGGCCGCCGAACTGGACGATGACGCCGAGCGGCTGCTCCTGCTCGATAACGTTCATGACGTCTTCGAAGAAGAGCGGTTCGAAGTAGAGGCGGTCCGACGTGTTGAAGTCGGTCGATACCGTCTCGGGATTGTTATTGATAATGACCGCTTCGTAGCCCGCGTTGCGGAGTGCCCATACGGCGTGCACGGTCGAGTAGTCGAACTCGATGCCCTGGCCGATGCGGATCGGCCCGGAGCCGAGTACGATGACCTTTTGCTTGTCGCTCGGGAGCACTTCGTTCTCCGTCTCGTACGTCGAGTAGTAATAAGGCGTCGTCGCTTCGAACTCGGCCGCGCAGGTATCGACCATTTTGTATACCGGCTTGAGGCCTTGCGCGAGACGGTGCTCGCGAATGTCGGCTTCGACCGTCAGCGCGGCGGACGCGCCCTGGCCCTCGCGGCGCAGCTCGGCGATCGCGCGGTCCGTGAAGCCCATGCGCTTCGCCTTGTACAGCGTCTCAGGCGTCAGGCCCGGCTCGCGGCGAATGACGTCCTCGAACGAGACGATGCGTTCGATCTTATCGAGGAACCACCAGTCGATGCTCGTCGTGTCCTGGATGTGCTGCAGGCTCCAGCCGCGGCGGAACGCTTCGGCGATCAGGAACAGGCGCTCGTCGTCGGCCTTGGCCAGACGCGTCGTCAGCGTTTCTTCGTCAAGCTCTTCCGCGCCTTTCAGGAACAGCCGGTGCACGCCGATCTCGAGCGAGCGAACCGCCTTGTGAATCGACTCCTCGAACGTGCGGCCGATCGCCATCACTTCGCCGGTCGCCTTCATTTGGGTGCCAAGCTTGCGGTTGGCGTCCGTGAACTTGTCGAACGGCCAGCGCGGGATTTTGCTCACGATATAGTCCAGCGTCGGCTCGAAGCAAGCGTACGTCTGTCCCGTAACGGGGTTGACGATCTCGTCGAGCGTGTAGCCGACAGCGATCTTGGCCGCCATCTTGGCGATCGGGTAGCCCGTTGCCTTGGAGGCGAGCGCCGAGGAACGGCTGACGCGCGGATTGACTTCGATGACGTAATATTGAAAGCTGTGCGGATCGAGCGCGAACTGTACGTTACAGCCGCCTTCGATATTCAACGCGCGGATGATCTTGAGCGAAGCCGAGCGCAGCATCTGATACTCGCGGTCGGACAGCGTCTGGCTAGGCGCCACGACGATCGAATCGCCCGTGTGCACGCCGACCGGATCGAAGTTTTCCATGTTGCAGACGACGATGCAGTTGTCGTTCGCGTCGCGCATGACTTCGTACTCGACTTCCTTCATGCCGGCGATCGACTTCTCGACCAGGCATTGGCCGATCGGGCTGTAGCGAAGGCCGTTCGCCACGATCTCGCGCAGCTCTTCTTCGCTGCCGGAGATGCCGCCGCCCGTGCCGCCCAGCGTATAAGCCGGACGCACGATGACCGGGTAGCCGATCTCGTTGGCAAAATCGACCGATTCTTGGACCGTCGTGACGATGACGCTCTCCGGTACCGGCTGCTCGAGCTCGCGCATCAGGTCGCGGAACAGGTCGCGGTCCTCAGCCTTCTCGATCGCGGTCAACTGCGTGCCGAGCAGCTTGACGCCTTCGGCTTCAAGCACGCCCGCGCGCGCCAGCTCGACGGCCATATTGAGGCCCGTCTGGCCGCCGAGCGTCGGCAGCAAGCCGTCAGGACGTTCCTGGCGGATGATCTGGGATACGAACTCGAGGTTGATCGGTTCGATGTAAACTTTGTCGGCCATGTTCGTATCGGTCATAATCGTGGCCGGGTTGCTGTTGATCAGGACGACCTCAAGGCCTTCTTCCTTCAGCGCCTGGCAAGCTTGCGTACCTGCGTAGTCGAACTCGGCCGCCTGGCCGATAACGATCGGACCTGAGCCGATGACGAGAATCTTTTTGAGTTCATTATTTCTGGGCATACTGCAGTTCTCCTCTCAGCATCTCCGACAGTTGCGCTTGCCGCGGGCGTTCGGGGTTTTTCAGCTTGTGCTCGCGGATCATCTCCAGGAACTGGTCGAACAGATAGCTGCTGTCGAACGGTCCGGGAGCGGCTTCCGGATGGTACTGGACGCTGAAGGCCGGGAATTTGGCGTGCTTCAGGCCTTCGATCGTCTTATCGTTGTTGTTGATATGCGTCACGACGAGGTCGGTGCCCGCGACGGACTCTTCCTTGACCGTGTAGCCGTGGTTCTGCGAAGTAATGTAGCAGCGGCCGGATTCGAGCTCCTTGACCGGGTGGTTGCCGCCGCGGTGGCCGAACTTCAGCTTGTCGGTGTCGGCGCCGCAAGCGAGCGCGAACAGCTGGTGACCGAGGCAGATGCCGAAGATCGGATATTCGCCGAGCAGCTGGCGGACCGTCTCGACCGACTCCGGCACGTCCTTGGGATCGCCGGGGCCGTTGGACAGCTGGATGCCGTCCGGGTGCAGGCGGCGAATCTCGTCGGCCGTCGTGTTGTGAGGCACGACGATAACGTCGCAGCCGCGCTGCGTCAGCTCGCGCAGGATGCCGCTTTTCGCGCCGTAATCGATCAGCACGATACGTTCCTTGGTGCCCGGGCTCGAAAATACGTTTTTCGTGGACGTCCAGGCAACCTGGTTGCGCGGCAGCGGCGTCGAGCCCATGCGCTCTTGCAGCTCCTCGACGCGCTCGCTTCCCGTCGTCAGAATGCCTTTCATTACGCCATGGCGGCGAATGATCCGCGTCAGCATGCGCGTGTCGACTTCGCTGATGCCGATGATGCCGTACTCTTTAAGAAGATGGCCAAGGGAATCCTGGGCGCGCCAGTTGCTCGGCACTTCCTCGTAGCGGCGCGTGACGAAGCCGTGGATGAACGGCCGCACCGACTCGAAGTCGTCGCGCGTGATGCCGTAGTTGCCGATCAGCGGAAACGTCATCGTGACGATCTGCCCGCAATACGACGGATCCGAGATGACCTCCTGATATCCTGTGATGCCTGTATTAAATACGACCTCGCCCACCGACGCGCCTTCCGCGCCGAACGATTGCCCCGTAAACAGGGTGCCGTCTTCAAGTAAAAGTCTCGCTTGCATCCCGATCACTCCTCGCTGCTTTTAAGTATGCCTTGTTCTTCGCTCCAGACCGTCTTGCCCGCGACTATCGTAAGCGTCGGCCAGCCCGACAGCTTCCAGCCCGTGAACGGGGTGTTGCGCCCCTTCGTCAGGAAGCTCGCCGGGTCGACTTCGCGCTCGCCTTCCAGATCGATCAGCGTGATGTCCGCAGGCGCCCCGACTTCAAGCGTCCCCGTCGTCAGCCCGAACACCCGGGCAGGATCGCTCGTCATCCGGCTCAGCAGAAACCCGAGCGTCCAGCGGCCGGTCTTGACGAATTTCGTGTACAGGAGCGGAAACGCCGTCTCGAAGCCGACGATGCCGAACGGTGCGCGCTCCATGCCCTTCGCCTTCTCTTCCTCGCTGTGCGGCGCGTGGTCGGTGACGATAATGTCAATCGTCCCTTCCTCGAGCGCCCCGATGCAAGCCTCCACGTCACGCGGCGTTCGCAGCGGCGGGTTCATCTTCCAGCTCGTGTCCATGCTGTCCGGGATGTCTTCGTCCGACAGCAGCAGGTGGTGCGGACATACCTCCGAGGTGACGTTCACGCCGACCGACTTGCCAAGCTTGATCAGTCGGATCGACTGCTCGGTGCTGACGTGGCAGACGTGATAGTGCACGCCCGTCGCCTCCGACAGCAAAATGTCCCGTCCGACGTGGATCGCTTCGGATTCGTTCGGAATGCCCTTCAGCCCGTGCCTTTTGGCAAATTCGCCTTCGGATACCGCGGCGCCTACGACCAGCGAATCGTCCTCGCAGTGCGCGATGATCGGCATGTCGAGCGACTTGGCCAGCGCCATCGCGTTTTTCATCATTTGCGCGTTCTGCACGCCGACACCGTCGTCCGTGAAGCCGATCGCGCCTGCGCCTTTAAGCGATTCGAAGTCGGTGAGCTCGCGGCCGAGCTCGTTTTTGGTGATCGCCGCGTACGGGAGGACGCGCACGCCGCAAGCGGCCTGGGCCTTGTCCAGCACCAGCTTCACCGTGTCCGGCGTATCGATGACGGGCCGCGTGTTCGGCATGCAGGCGATCGTCGTAAAGCCGCCTTTCGCCGCCGAAGCCGTGCCGCTTGCGATCGTTTCTTTATGTTCGAAGCCGGGTTCGCGCAAGTGCACGTGCATGTCGATCAATCCGGGCGATACGAGCTTGCCGGCGGCATCGATGACCTCGGCGCTGCCTACGTCCGGCGCAGCGGAACCGTCGAGCCATTGCGCGACCAGGCCGTTCTCCAATTTCAAGTGCTTCTTGACCGTATTTCCGGTCTTTGGATCGATTGTAAGTCCGTTAAGTATCCAGGTCGTCGTCAAAGGATTTCCTTCCTCCTTTTGCTAGTAAAGCAGCTCTGCCCGTTCAAAATGCTCAGCCGCCGACTTCCGCTTCCCGCGGATGCTTGATCATCACCCGGTCGTCGCCGTCGAACTCCGTCAGCGACACCTCGATCTGCTCGTGCTTCGACGTCGGTACGTTTTTGCCGACGTAGTCGGGCCGGATCGGCAGCTCGCGATGACCGCGATCCACGAGGACGGCCAGCTGGATCGACTGCGGGCGTCCGCAATCCATGAGCGCGTCCATCGCCGCCCGGATCGTGCGTCCCGTATAAAGCACATCGTCGAACAGGATGATGCGCTTGTCCTTCACGTCGAACGGGCGGTCTCCGTCGCCGCACACGACACCGGCCGCCGCCCCGTCCGCCATTGGGCGATCGTCGCGATACCGCGTAATGTCGAGCTCGCATGCCGCGATCGGATTGCCTTCGATCTCGCGGATCCGCTCGGCGATCCTTCGGGCCAGATAGACGCCCCGCGTCCGGATGCCGACGATCGCGCAACCTTCGATCCCTTTGTTTTTCTCCAAAATCTCGTGCGCGATCCGCGTCAGCGCCCTGCGGATGGCAGCCTCGTCCATAATGATGTTCGGGGATTCCTGCACGGGTGCGCCTCCTCCTCGGTAAGACGGCATCAAAAAACCTCCTTGGCTAGCCAAGGAGGTCGGGACATACGAAGATGATGACGCTGGGAACCGGACCGCATAGCCGGTCCAAGTACGATCCGCGTCGGATCTCATCCATAGTATTCGCGCCACCTTGCCAGTCTCACGGGACTGAATTAAAGGTACGGTTTCATTGGTTCTCATTATCGCATTTTCGACATGGACTGTCAACAAAAAGCGGGGGCTCGAAAGCCCCCGCCTAAGCCAAACCTTAAAATTCGAATTCGACGTCCGTCAGACGGCGCTTGATCTCGCCGATGACGCGGCGTTCTTCTTCCTCGCCGGCGGCAAGGAACGTGACGGAGAAACGCACGAAGTGGCCGGCGTCATCCCACGGAACCGTAGAGATCAGCTTTTCGCGGATGAGGAATTGGGAGAAATCCTCGCCCGTCTCAAAGCGCTGGCCGCCTTTAATGCCCTTCGGCGCTTCGACGTAAAGGAAGAACGAGCCCTTCGGCTTTTCGGCTTTGAAGCCGATTTCGTTCAGCGCGGCGACCAGCAGGTCGTGACGGCGCGAATACTTCTGCGCGATCGCTTCGGTGATCGACGGATTCGCAAGGCCGTAAGCGGCAGCTTTTTGAATGGCGATGAACTGGCCGGAGTCGTTGTTGTCCTTGATGTCGCTGAACGCCTTCACGATCAGCGGGTTGCCCGCGACGAAGCCGATCCGCCAGCCGGTCATGTTGTAAGACTTGGACAGCGAGTGCAGCTCGACGCCGACATCCTTGGCGCCCGGGACGGACAGGAAGCTGAGCGGCTTCACGCCGTCATAGGTGAGCGCGGCATACGGCGCGTCGTGCACGACGACGACTTCATTTTTCTTCGCCCATTCGACCACCTCCGCGAAAAACGCGGGCGTTGCGGCAGCTCCGGTCGGATTGTTCGGGTAGTTCAGGTACAACAGCTTGGCGCGCTTCGCGATGTCGGCCGGAATGGCGGACAGATCGGGAAGGAAGTTGTTTTCCTTGGTCAGCTTGATGTTGTAGACTTCGCCGCCCAAATACTTGGTGTGCGTGCCGAGCACCGGATAACCCGGTACCGTCATGATGGCGACGTCGCCCGGATTGATGAACGCGGAAGGCATCATCGCAAGCGCCGGCTTGGAGCCGATCGAGTGGACGATCTCGGTGACCGGATCGATGCCGTCTACCGAGAAGACTTCCTTGAGGTACTTCGCGGCGGCAGCTTTGAACTCGGGAATGCCGTTGTCGGCATAGCCGCGGTTCTCGGACTTGGCCGCTTCTTCGGCGAGCTTGGCGATGATGCCGTCGTCGGCCTTCTCGTCGGGCTCGCCGACGCCGAGATCGATCAACTCGATATCGGGAAATGCAGCTTTGGCCGCAGCCTTGGCGCGCTTGATCTTTTCGAACTTGTAAATGTTCGTATCTTTGCCGTAATTCGCGCCGCCGATGCGGTCCGCAAATTGCTGCTGAATGAAGGTTCCTTGATATTGTTCGACGCTCACTTGACGACACTCCTTGTCCGATGGCGGACGTGTGATGGGATCGCTTGCTATGGTATCAATATGCCTTAAAAAGGGCCCCCGCCGCCATGGACAAATCCGTCGATCATTTGCAGAAATTCTAGCGCGAAAAATCTAACGCGTGCGCAGCATGTACAGCGCATGCTCCATATCCTGGGGAAGCGGAGCTTCGAAAAGGAGCCGCTCTCCGGTGCGCGGATGATCGAAGCCGAGCACGCCCGCATGAAGCGCTTGTCCCTCCATGCCAAGCGTACGGCCCGCGCGGCCGCCGTAGAACGGGTCGCCGACGATCGTATGTCCGATATATTTCATATGAACGCGGATCTGGTGGGTACGCCCCGTCTCGAGCTGCAGCTCGACCAGCGTGTAGTCCCCGAAGCGCTCGATTACCGTAAAATGGGTTACCGCCCGCTTTGCGCCTTTTTCCGTAACCGTGAACAGCTTGCGGTCGCTGCTGTCACGCCCGATCGGCGCGTCGATCGTCCCGCGGTCATGCGGCACGTTGCTGTATACGAGCGCGGTATAGCGGCGCGTAACGGAGTGATCCTTGAGCTGCTGCGCGAGCGATGCATGCGCCAGATCGTTTTTGGCCGCCATGAGCAGGCCGGACGTATCCTTGTCGATCCGGTGGACGATGCCCGGACGCAGGCTGCCGTTGATCCCCGACAGGTCGCGGCAGTGATGCAGCAGCGCGTTGACGACAGTGCCCGAGGCGTGCCCCGGCGCAGGATGCACGACGAAGCCCCGCGGCTTGTCGATGACGATGACATCCCCGTCTTCATAGACGACGTTCAGCGGAATGTCTTCCGGCTGCGCCTCGATCGGCGCCGCGTCGGGCACGTCTACGGTCAAGACGCTGCCGGCGTGCAGCTTGGCGTTCGGCTTGATCTTCATGCCGCCAATCCGGACCTGCCCGTCGCGGATCCAATCCTGGATCTGCGACCGCGACACGGACTCGTCTCCGATCGCGCCGGCCAAGAACTTGTCGACCCGCTGTCCCGCGGCTTCTTCGCCGATTTCCCAGGACAATGTGCCCGCAGCGCTTTCCTCGTCATCGTCGGGCATCACGAACGGACGCTCCCCTTCCGGGGGCGCCGTTAAAGTAATTTCTTCATTTTCAGACCGGCTGGTGTTCGCTCGGTTCGTTCTGTTGTTCATTCTTGGTCTCCTGTGTCGGTGCTGGCGTGAGCAGCGAATCGAGAATAATCAGACATACGCCGACGACGATCGCGGAATCGGCGATATTAAAGATCGGGAACGTATAAGATCCGAAATTGAATTGCAGAAAATCGACGACTTGTCCGTAAAACGCGCGATCGAGAAAGTTGCCGAGCGCTCCGCCCAGAATGAGCGACAACGCAGCGAGCATCAGCCTTCTGTTGTTCCGGTGAGAACGGTTCAAATAGATGACGATGGCGCTCACGACGACGACGGTAATCAGCAGGAAAAACCAGCGCTGCTCCTGCAAAATGCCGAAAGCCGCTCCCCGGTTGTGAATAAACGTGATGAGGAAAAAGTTGCCGATGACCTTGATCTGCTCGTTCAGTTCCAGGTTGTGCTCGATGAGCTTCTTGGATACGTAATCGATGGCGAATACGATCGCAGCTGCAAGGTAGTACACCCATAAGCCGATTTGACGTCGTTGCATGTCCGGATTGCCGCCCTTCCGCGAATGATTCTGACCGCTTTGGCCGAATGCACTGATTTTAACATACCGCCGGAGCGGGCGTCCAACGTCTTTCGCCAATTCACGGCAGCGCCGCCAATAGATGCTCTCCCTTGGTCCGACATGATTATCCGCCCGCGCGAGCAAACTAGCTTTCGTATGGAACGCCTTGTCGCTACGCGACAAAATCGAGGAGGGATCGGCATGCATCGTACGTTGTCCGACAGCTACATGTCCCAGCAGCGCCGCCGGCTCTTGGATCTTCGGGCCGATATCGAGAGCCGCGTCGGCGCGAACGGGCACTTCGGCCTGACGGATAGCTACCGCGACGCCACGGGCGATCTGAGCGGCATCGACAATCATCCCGCGGACGCCGGCACGGAGACGTTCGAGCGGGCCAAAGATATCGCCTTGCTTGAACGCGAGGCGCTGACGCTGGAAAAAATAGAAGCGGCCGTCCGCCGCATGGACACGGGCGAGTACGGCATTTGCGAAGCCTGCGGCAAATTCATTCCAACGAAGCGGCTCGACGCGATGCCGACCGCCGTGTACTGCGTCGAGCACGAGCCGCTTCAGGCGGAAAAAGAGGGCCGCCCGGCCGAAGAGCTGTTCTTGCATCCGCCGTTCGGGCGCACCAGCATGGACGAGAGCGACGAGCAGAACGGCTTCGACGGCGAAGACGCCTGGCAGATCGTCGAATCTTGGGGCAACTCGGACAGTCCGGCCATGGCCGAAGGCAACAACAACGACGATTACGGCGCGCTCTACATCGAATCGGATGAAAACGACGGCTTCGTGGAGCCCATCGAAAGCTTTCTCTCTGCGGATATTACCGGTCACTCGAGCGGGATCGTGCGAAATAGCGCCTATCGAAGGTACCTCGAGTCGCACGAAGGCGAAGGCTTGCTGGAGCCGGACGTTTGGTCCGACGAACAAACGAACGATTAAAGGAACAAGACGCCTGCCTTTGGGCGGGCGTCCGTTCGTTATCGCATCCGATCTCGCAATCGCAGGGGGCAGACGCATAACGGCTCCTCAATAATGCTCGATTTCCAGCTGCCGCTGCACGATCTTGACGATTTCGGCAATATAGTCGCCGATGATCGGCAAATTCAGCGCACCGAGTATTTGAAGCAGCCATACGATCGTAGCCGCAAAAAATGTAAAGCCCAGCGCGATGCCGACGCCCCTGGCGATGCCCGACAGCCAATTGCGCCATATAAGCTGCCACGGCCTGCTCATCAGGTTTACATAATCTCTAAGCTGCGCCTTCTCCATCTGCACGGCCAATTCGTCCAGCCGCTTGGACAATCCCTCGAGCATACGCCGCAGCGCCCCCGCCTCTTCCGCCAGCGTCTTCATCCGGGCGTCCGACCTCGCGCCCGGCTTATTCTCGCTCATGCCGCTCTCCTGCCTCCCGCGCAAAAACGAGCCCTGCCGCCGGAACGACTGGCCGAATGGCCTCGCGTTCGCTTGCGGACAGGACTCGTTATCGCTTCCTGCTCTTATTCAGGTTGGCACAAATGGCGGCGGTTCATACGCCTGCGGAGCGGACGGGTATCTGGCGCAGAAGCTTCGCCGAGACTCGGCCAGAGCAGGGCCGTCGCTTAGCCCGCTACGATCGCGATGCCGATCCGTAGCTCGCCGGCCTGCACGGTCTCCGTCGCATCGGTGCGTCCGAACGAAACGTCGTTGACGAGCACGTTGTCGCGCAGCACGCCGTCATAGGCGCGGAGCGCCGCCTCGGTCTCTGCGTCCGCCTCGAGCACGAGGCCGACTCTTTGCTCGATCGGCAGATCGAGCTTTTTGCGCTGGTCCTGTACGGCTCGGATGACCTCGCGCACGATACCTTCCTGTACGAGCGCAGGCGTCAGCTCCGTGTTGAGCGCGACGGTGATGCCGCCGCCGGAGGCGGACGCGAAGCCCGGTTTCGCCTGCTTCTCGACGAGCAGCTCGTCGAGCGTGACGGCGAGTGCTTCGCCTTCCGGCGACGCGTAGGCCAGCTCGCCGCTCGACACGATCGCGCGCGTTTCCTCCGCCGACAGCGACTTCAGCTTGCCCTGGATCGGGCCGACGTGCTTGCCGTACTTTTTGCCCGCCAGCTTCAGGTTCAGCTTGAGCGTATAATCGACGAATCCGCTATCCTCGGTCACAAGCGTGACGGCCTTGACGTTGATCTCGTCCTTGACGATCTCCTCGTACTCGGCGGCGTCGAACGGCACGCTCAGCGCGACGAGGAGCTCGGATAGCGGCTGGCGCGTCTTGAGGCCCGTTTCGTTGCGCACGTTGCGGGCCAGCTCTACGATGCCGCGGGCCGTCTCCATATCGCGTTCGAGCGCATCGTCGATCGCGCCGGCGTCGGCAATCGGGTAGTCGGCCAAATGGACGCTGCCCTTGCCGCCGAGGTTGCCGTACAGATCTTCGGCAAGGAACGGCAGGTAAGGCGCGATGAGCTTCGACAAGGTCAGCAGCACGGTGCCGAGCGTCTGGTAAGCCGCGACCTTGTCCTCGCCCAGACCGCTTCCCCAGAAGCGGTCGCGGGAACGGCGCACGTACCAGTTGGACAGCTCGTCGACGAACGCTTCGATGCGTTTTGCCGGGTTAAGGAAATCGTTGGCGTCGAGTCCTTCGACGGTGGCGCCTACGAGCGAGTTGAGACGCGACAGGATCCAGCGGTCCAGCTTGCTCTCCGACGGCCTTGCCGCGTGCTCCTCCGGCTTGTAGCCGTCGATCGTCGCATACAGCGCGTAGAACGCATGCGTGTTCACGATCGTGTCGACGACCTTGGACTTCGCTTCCGCGACGATGCCCTTGGAGAAACGCTTGCTGTTCCAAGGCGCGCTGTCGGCGAGCAGCGCCCAGCGGAAGGCGTCGGTGCCGAATTCTTCGATGATGTCCCAGGGATCGATGACGTTGCCCTTGGATTTGCTCATCTTCTGCCCGTTCTCGTCTAGCACGTGGCCGGTCGAGATGACCGACTTGTATGGCGCCCTGCCGTTGTACAGCGTAGACACCGCCAGCAAGCTGAAAAACCAGCCGCGCGTCTGGTCGATCCCCTCGCAGATAAAGTCCGCGGGGTATTGCTCCTCAAAGCGCTCCATGTTCTCGAACGGATAATGCTGCTGCGCGAACGGCATCGAGCCGCTGTCGAACCAGACGTCGATGACTTCCGACGTCCGGTGCATCGTGCCGCCGCATGAACAGCGCAGCTCGATGGCGTCAACGTAAGGCTTGTGCAGCTCGATGTCCTCGGCGACCTCGCCCACGGCCGCAGCGCGCAGCTCCGCGATGCTGCCCGGCGATTTTTCCGCGCCGCAGTCGTCGCAGGTCCACACGTTCAGCGGCGTGCCCCAGTAGCGGTTGCGGCTGATGTTCCAGTCCACCAGATCCTCGAGGAACTTGCCGAACCGGCCGTCGCGCAGATGCTCTGGATACCAGGCGATGCTTTTGTTGTTCTCGATCAGCTGTTCCTTGACCGCCGTCGTCTTGATGAACCAGCTCTCGGTTGCGTAGTACAGCAGCGGCGTCTTGCAGCGCCAGCAGAACGGGTAGCTATGCTCGTGCTTTTCCTTGTGGTACAAAAGGCCGCGCTCCGACAGCGACTTCACGATATCGATGTCGACCTCCGGATCCTTGACGAAGCGTCCGGCGAAGCCCTTCACCTCGTCCGTATAGCGGCCCTGTCCGTTCACGAGCTGCAGCATCGGTACACCGTGCTCGCGGGCGACGCGATAGTCGTCCTCGCCGTGCGCTGGCGCGATGTGGACGATACCCGTACCGCTCGCGTCGGAGACGAATGCCGCGTCGATGATCCGGTAAGCGCCGTCCAATGGTCCGCCCGCATAAGGGAAAAGCGGCTCGTAAGCCAAGCCGACGAGGTCCTTGCCTTTTATGGTGCCGAGCGTCTCGTATTCGCCCTTCATGACTTTATCGGCCAGCGCGCCGGCGACGATGTACGTCTCGCCGTTTTGGCTGACGCGCACGTATTCGATATCCGGATGCACGGCCAGCGCGACGTTGGACGGCAGCGTCCAAGGCGTCGTCGTCCAGGCCAGGACGAACTCGCCGCTGTCCTTCAGCTTGAACTTGGCGGTAGCGGTCAAGTCCTTGACGTCTTCGTAGCCCTGCGCAACCTCGTGCGAGCTTAGCGTCGTCTGGCAGTCCGGGCAATACGGGCTGACGCGATGACCGCGGTACAGCAGGCCTTTGCCATGGATCGCGGACAGCAGGTGCCATACGCTCTCGATGTATTTGTTATCCAGCGTGATATACGGATTATCGAGGTCGGTCCAATAGCCGATCGCCTCGGTGAGCTCTCTCCATTGGCGCTCGTACTCGAACACGCTCTCTTTGCACTTTTTGATAAACGGCTCGACGCCGTAGTTCTCGATCTCCTGCTTGCCCGAGATGCCGAGCTGCTTCTCCACGCCGAGCTCGACGGGCAGGCCGTGCGTGTCCCATCCGGCTTTGCGGGTGACGCGATAGCCGGACATCGTCTTGTAGCGGCTTACGAAATCCTTGATGACGCGGCCGAGCACATGTCCGATGTGCGGCTTGCCGTTCGCGGTAGGCGGGCCTTCGTAGAAGACGAAGTTCGGCTTGCCGTTGCGGTTTTCGATGGATCTGCGGAACGTATCCTCGGCCTTCCATTGCTTCAGTACGCGCAGCTCGCGGCTGCGGGCTTTTTCTTTGACGTCCACGCGACGCATGACCATCATCCTTTTCTCGTGAATTGTAATCGATTCTGAAAATAAAAAAAGCCCGCCCCCGTAAAAGGGACGAGACATCTCTCGTGGTACCACCCTTGTTCAGCCGCAGTCCTGTCCATGCGACGGACGCGGCGCTCAAGCCGGACATCCGGCATGCGTTAGGCATGGCGGTCGATCCGGTATCCCGTAACGTGGGAAGAACCGGCCGGTCTTAATGATCCGGGCAAAGTGCCGGACGTTCGGATCGGCGTCTCGGGGAGGATAGGCGATGCGGCGTCCAACGTTGGCTCGCAGCAGCCGCCAACTCTCTGGGATGGTTCATCCGCACGCCGTTCCCGTCATCGACGTTAACGCGTATAACCCATTTATACGGCGAAGAGGCCGATTTGTCAAATCGGCGTTCGCCCATCTTTTTCGATCAACTATCGTCTACTCTACAATCTCGCGTACCCGCGGCTCATTGTCCCGCGAGCGGGACTCCGGCGGCTCAAGCTTCTCCCAGCCGTCCTGCGTGAGCAGGTCGAGT
The DNA here is from genome assembly GCF_042683485.1 of Cohnella sp. GCM10020058. Classification (NCBI taxonomy): domain Bacteria; kingdom Bacillati; phylum Bacillota; class Bacilli; order Caryophanales; family Paenibacillaceae; genus Cohnella; species Cohnella sp. GCM10020058. The sequence goes on along the minus strand of NZ_JBHUJV010000019.1, from coordinate 328,486 downwards.
TGCGTCTCCACGAGCGTGCGGAATCGCGCACGGTAGATCGCCGCCTGCTTCTTCAGCTCCTCTACTTCAAGCGCATACTTGCGCGACTTGGAGAGCGATTCGTTGATGATGCGGTCTGCATTCTTCTCCGCTTCCTTCACGATGAGCTGGGCTTCCTTCTTGGCATTGCTCTTGACCTCGTCGGCCGCTTCCTGCGCGACAATAATCGTCTTGCTCAGCGTCTCCTCGATATTCGCGAAGTGGCCGAGTCGCTCCTGCAGGCCGACGATTTGGTTCTGAAGCTCTTTGTTGTCCCGGATCATCGCTTCGTAGTCCTTGATGATCTGGTCGAGGAATTCGTTCACTTCGTCTTCGTCGTAGCCGCGCAATCTGCGCCCGAATTCCTTGTTATGAATATCCAATGGCGTCAATGGCATTGGCCGTTCCTCCCGTGAATCGTGTTCTTGATCCGCGACAGCTCGCTAGATCGCTATCTAAGGCAGATTCGACGCGAGACGCGAAATTCCTGCTTGATTCTACACATATTTGCCGATACGCAAGCGAATCCGGCCGCTTTTCGAGATGCCTTCGGCCTCCAGTACGCGGAATCTTCCGAATCCTTTGAACGATACGATGTCGCCCTCTCGCAGCTGTGCGGACGGATCCTCCACCGTTTTGAAGTTCACCCGGCAGCGCCCAGCGCGGATCGGATCCATGATTTTCGCGCGGCTGACGCGCAGCACGTCGCTCGCGATGCCGTCGAGCCGCATCGAGGCCACGGAGATCGCGCTTTCCTCAAGCTTCACCGGCACGGCAAGAAGCCGGTCCAGCGGCAGTACCGACGCCGACGTCTCGAGTCGGTGCACCTGCTTCAGATGCGAGCGCAGGAAATCGCCGATCTCGCTGGCGATCAGCACATGGCATCCGTCGTCGCGGACATGGATATCGCCGATTTTCTCCCGCTTGATCCCAAGGCCGAGCAGCGCCCCGAGGTAATCGCCATGATCGAGCTCGGCTTGCCGGCGGTCGTCGCTTGCGATATCGAGCACGACGATGCCGGCATCCTCGCCCTCGAGCGGCCGGTAATCCGGGGCGATGAGCGCTCTGACCCGCTCCGCGCCTTCATAGCCGCCCTCGAGTCGGATCGCGGCGTCCGGGTGCCGGTTGGCCAGCGCATACAAAATATGCGCCTGGCGCGGATCGAGAAAATCGGTACGCCGAAGCTCATGCTGCTCGGCGGCCCGCTCGACCCACTCCCAGGCGCGGTCCACGAAGGACTTTTCGTCAGGAAGGAAATGTGCGTAAATATCGCTCTTGCTCATGCTGGTCCGGTCCTTTCCCTTTAGGACACGCCGAACAGTCCGGCAAGGAAGCGAATGACCTCTTCAAGGCCCCTCACCAAAAACTTCAGCGCGTACCAGGCGACAATCGGCGAGATGTCCAACACGCCGCCGATCGGCGGAATGATCTTGCGAAATGGCTTTAGATAAGGCTCTACGATCTTGCCGAGCAGCTCGCCGATGTAGCTCTGCCTCACATTAGGCAGCCAGGACATCAGCACATAGATTAAGATGAGCCAGCTGTAAATGAGCTGCAAACTATACAGGTAATTAATGACCTGATCCAAAGCCGTCAATGCTGCTGTCACCTCATTTTAGTGTAATCGGCATCCTCCGCGAGAAGCTCCGAGATCGTCCCCGTAATCTCGACCGAATCCGGCGTGCACAAAAAGATGTTCGGACCGAGCTTGGAAATGTGCCCGCCGAGCGCATAAACCGTACCGCTCAGGAAATCCACCATCCGGATCGCCTGATCCCTGCGCACCCGCTGCAGGTTCACGACGACGGATCGTCTGGATTTCAGATGGTCGGCGATTTCCTGCGCTTCGTTGTCGTAGGTACGCGGCTCCGTCAAAATGACCCGAACGTTTTTCTGGGAATGGATGCTCACGATATTATTCTTCCCCGTAGGTTTACGCGGCTCGAAGGCCGAGGTTTCAACTTCCGGCTCATCCTCGTATCCCAGCGGCTCTTCCCGCTCCCGGTCCCGCTCTTGTTCGTCCTGAAGGCCGAGATAGTTCAAGAACTTGTTAACTACGCCCATCATAATCCCTCCGTTATCCGTCGTTCTCTTCGTGACCGACCAGGACGCTGCCCAGACGCACCCATGTGGCGCCTTCTTCGATTGCGACTTCAAAGTCGCCGGACATGCCCATCGACAGCTCCGTCAGCGACTCGTCCAACAACGACATGCCGTTGATCTCGTCCATTAGCTTGCGAAGGCCGGCGAAGACGGGCCTCGTCTCCTCGGCATCGTCTACATTCGGCGCCATCGTCATGAGACCAATCAAGCGGATGCCGGACAGCTTGCCGAGCGAAGCGACAAATGCAGGAACCGCCTCCGGGGCAAGCCCGTGCTTGGAATCTTCGCCCGATACGTTCACCTGAAGGAAACAAGGCACGCGAATGCCCAGCGCTTCGGCGCGCTTATGTATCTCCTCGGCGAGCGACAAGCGGTCCAGAGAATGAATGTAATCGAATTTGCCGACGACATCCCTGACCTTTCTGGTCTGGAGCGATCCGATATAGTGGAAAACGGCTTGTCCTTCGAGCAGCCGCCACTTCTCTTCCGCCGCGGGCCAGCGATTTTCGCCGATATGGCGCATTCCTGCTTCGACTGCGCGCTTGGCCGTATTCGCGGACACGTACTTCGTCACGGCGACGATATTCACGCGACCGGAATTCCGGCCGCTTCTCGCGCACGCCTCGGCGATGCGACGTTCCACGTCTTTAAGCCGCTGCTCCAACGCCATCGCGGCATTCACCTCTATTTCTTCTTACCCAGCCAGCTCATCATTCGCCCGGTTTGTCCCCGTTCCTTGCGATGGGAGAAAAACAAATCCGTGCTGCAGCTGGTGCACCATCCAGACATTTCGATGCGGCTCGGCAATATTCCTGCTTTTATCATAAGATGCTTGTTGATTTCTTTCAAGTTTAGCCGAGATTTGCCTTCGGAAGACGGAACATGGAAGCGTTCGTCGTCGGGCACGAAGCCGCGCACGCGATTCATGACGATATCGTCCACTTCGTAGCAGCAGCCCCCGATCGATGGGCCGATCGCAGCGTACAAGTCTGACGACTCAGTGCCGAACGCGTCTCGCATCGCGCGAATCGTCTCGTCGGCGACGTCGGCAACCGTTCCCTTCCAGCCCGCATGAGCGAGACCAAGCGCGCCGTGCACGGGATCGTAAAAATATAAAGGCACGCAATCTGCGAAGTACATGACCAGCAAAATGTCGGGCTCGTCCGTAATAAGCGCATCCGCATCCTGGATCGCGCTCTCGCGCGACAGCCTTCCGAGGCCCCGCTCCGCGTCCGCGACCCGGACGACGCGGCTGCCGTGCACTTGCTCCGCACAAGTCCACGTCTCAAACGGCCAGCCCAGCGCCTCCGCAATCGCGCGGCGATTAGCGATAACCGCATGCTCATCGTCGCCTACGTGAAGCGCCGTGTTCAAGCCGTCTCTCGGCGGCAAGCTGCTTCCGCCAAGTCGCGCGGAAAAACCGGCGGTCAAGCCGTCGAATTGCGACCAGGGCGCAAGGGACAACAGTCCGGGTTCGTGACGCTCTGCTCTCGCAGATTCAGTCGTATATACAAATGGTTCCATACAGCCCACCTCCGCACCAAGTTTAACACAGGGAAGGCGCCGAGGCGATCTCCGTCAGCGTCCCCCGTTTTCCGCTTCGACGCTCTTGTACGGCCGTGCCTCCTCCAACCGGACAAGCACGACGTCGGTTCCAATCTTGACGATACTCCGCCACGGGATGACCACATCCTCGCCTCCGCCGAAAATACCGAGCACCCGCCCGCCTACCGGCACTACGATCGCGTCGATGCGGCCTTGCCTGAGATCCAGCTCCAGATCGGCCACATGGCCCAATTTTTTGCCGTCTACAATGTTGATGACGTCCTTCGCCTGAAAATCGGATATTTTCATGCCGGCGCTCCCCGCTTTCCGCGGCCCGGGAAGCAGTAGCTTTTGGACCCGGTCAACCGCCCATAATTCAATATATGAGCCATGCCCGGAAATGTTGCCCGTCGTGACTATGCTGCGATAACGGGGCTCAAACGTCAAAAAGACCGGAGTCTCCTCCGGTCCCTTAAGCTCCTTAAGACTCACACTTAAGTCTTGACGTGCTTTTGCATTTGCTGGATCGCCGACTTTTCGAGCCGGGACACCTGCGCTTGCGAAATGCCGATTTCGTCCGCTACTTCCATTTGCGTCTTGCCTTCGAAGAATCGCATGGACAAGATCATTTTCTCCCGGTCGTTCAGCTTGCGCATCGCTTCCCTGAGCGCGATCTCCTCAATCCATTGAATATCCTTGTTGCGTTCATCGCTGATTTGATCCATCACGTAGATCGGGTCTCCCCCGTCGTGGTAGATCGGTTCGAAGAGCGACACAGGGTCCTGAATGGCGTCCAGGGCGAAGACGATATCTTCTTTGGGAACGCCGAGCACTTGCGATATTTCCAAAATCGTCGGTTCGCGGGAATGACGGTTCGTCAGTTGATCCCGGACTTGCAACGCTTTGTAGGCAATATCGCGCAGGCTTCTGGACACGCGAATCGGATTGTTGTCCCTCAAGTATCTGCGTATCTCGCCAATAATCATGGGCACGGCGTAGGTGGAAAAACGGACATTTTGGCCTAAGTCGAAGTTGTCGATCGCTTTCATCAGGCCGATACAGCCGACCTGGAACAGATCGTCCACGTATTCGCCGCGGTTGTTGAACCGCTGAATCACGCTGAGCACGAGGCGCAGGTTGCCGTTGACGAGTTTTTCCCGGGCTTCGAGTTCACCGCGGGTTTGCAGAGCTAGGAACAGTTCCCTCATTTCGGCATTGGTGAGGACAGGCAGCTTTGAGGTGTCCACTCCACAAATCTCCACTTTGTTGCGGGTCAAGTTGTTTCCCTCCCGGGAGCAGCATTACTGTAAAGTATCTCCTGGGATGGGCTTTTTATTCCCACGTTCGGTCGACCGGCTAAGGGTCATACCATCTTGTTGAATTCCTTGCGGAGCCGTTTAATAATTCTTTTTTCTAATCTGGAAATGTAAGATTGCGAGATGCCGAGCAAATCGGCGACGTCCTTTTGCGTCTTCTCTTCGCCGTCGGCCAAGCCGAACCGGAGCTCCATGATCGTGCGTTCGCGGTCGGCCAGCTTGTCGAGCGCTTTGTGCAGCAGCTTCCGATCGACCTGCTCTTCGATATTGCGATAGATCGTATCATTCTCGGTGCCGAGCACGTCGGACAGCAGCAGTTCATTGCCGTCCCAATCGATATTAAGCGGCTCGTCGAAGGACACCTCGGTCCGGGTCTTGCTGTTGCGGCGCAGATACATCAAAATTTCGTTCTCGATGCATCGCGAGGCGTAGGTGGCGAGCTTGATTTTCTTTTCAGGATCGAACGTATTTACCGCCTTGATGAGTCCGATCGCCCCGATCGATACGAGATCCTCGATATGGATGCCGGTGTTCTCGAACTTGCGGGCGATATAGACGACCAATCGAAGATTGCGTTCGATCAGCATCGCGCGAATCGCCGAGTCGCCCGAAGAGAGACGTTCGAGCAAGTACTCCTCTTCCTCTCGGGTCAACGGAGGGGGCAGCGCCTCGCTGCCGCCGATATAATACACTTCTTCGCTTTTCCAGCCCAGCCAGAACAACAGGCGATAGTACGTCAGCTGATACATCAACTTTAATTTAACGGGCACTTGCACAACCTCCTGTTAAGCGGTCTGGGTTGATGATGCCGGCACTTCCACGCTCTCAATCGTGAGATCGGAATGGACGATCGCACGATACGCGCCCTCCGAGGACAGCGCTCCTCCGTCAAGCCCGACAAGGACGCGGCGATGAACGCAGACCCCTTCTTGTCCGGCAGCGTCCTTGATCGACACGCTGTCCGGCTTAACGGCCAGCATCAGCTTCGAGCTCCCCCCGGCAGCCCGGTAGGGAACAAGACGGTATCGGTCCCTGAAAGCGGACAAACCGCCATCGGCTTCTTCCAGCTCGCCAATGAGCCGATCCGCAGATTCGGACCTCAATCGGTCCGCCCACCCTTTCGGAAGCTCGTCGCGCCACAGGGACGCCTCCAGAATCATGACCGGAATACGGGTGAGCGGATCATAGAGACGATTGCCCGTATCGACGAGTCCTCTGCACGACCATTCCCGATCTCCGATTCGGATCGTCACGTCGACGACAAGCGCCTCCAGCCGCTTCCTGCTTTCCCTGCTCTCCGCCTCGCTTCTGTACAGCCAGATCGCCACGCCCAGCGTTACGGCCAGCATGAAGGCCTGTACGTCAAACGACAGCACCATGCCGCCGTCATCCGTGAAGGCAATTCCTCTCCATGGCGAGCCGGACCACTTGACCAGCGAAGAGATGCCGATCACGGCGCCGAGCGTCGCAAAGTTTACCAGGTAAAACGAACCGATCGTCCTCGCGAACTTGAGAGGCCCTCCGTAGCCGAACGTCAGATAAACCATTAAAGCCGAAATCATGAGTTTGGCGCCGAACGAATACAGATAAGGTACGGACGTCACGAACATGGCGGCCGCGTATGCAGCCCCGACGCTGGCAGACAGCGCGACCCGTCTTCGGCGCGGCCGAAGGTGCCTCACCTTTGCCGTCGTCATCAGAATGGACGCGTCGATCGTCAGATTGGACAAAAACACCAAATCCACATAAACCGTCATCGCGCCTCACCCTTCCTTGCAAACCCATCGCTTACGTTTGTCCCTAGGACGAAATGGATTGCTCTCAGTATAAGCGGGCACTTGCGAGGTGTCTGTCTAAACGCGCCGCAGGTTCGGCTGTTTTTTTGTCGAGCAAAATCGGGTTAAGAACATGCGGGACTAGCCCTCAAGATACTGTAATATTATCCCATCCCATGCGGTGCATAAAGGTTCCCGGCGCGTTTACGGCCTTATCCCCTTCGCTCACTTTGACGTAATATGTCATTAGAATGCTTAAGATTGTGTTACGATTTTCTAACAGGGAGAGTCAAAAAAGAATAAAAAGGAGGGGCGTTTAGAAACGCGAAGCGTTTAACGACCTCAAAACATATGGCGATTCTAGTAATGAGGGACAATTGCTGTTCCACCTTATCCCATTCGCTCAGTAGTCGCGAACTTTAATATAAGTGGTTAAAATGGATGAGCCTGTTTAACGTGACCAAGTAAGAGTAAGCTCGCGATATGTGATCTTTTCTCTTGTTGCACATAGATGCAGCATGTAAGGAACAACTTTCGCAGCTTTTTTGGCAATGTTAAAAACAAAAGCTTGATGATTCAAATAGGCCTGCAAATGCTTTGGTCCGATCCCCTGAAGCGTATGATCAAGCCAACGAAGAGCATGCATTAAAACGGCTGACAAAGGCGCAAGCTTATTCATGCCAAAGTAAGGAAAAGCTCTGACTGCCTTCGCGTCATCCGAAACATGAAAGTCTGAAAATTTCATATGCGCAAAACGGCTGATTAGACGCGAATTCCCGGATTCACGTTTGTTCAGATGTTCCATTTTAATTTCCCGGATCTCCTCGTCACCGTCCATCGTTCCTCCAATTGCGACCGGTTGGTCCGCAGGTTGCATGACCAGGCTGCTAGAAGCCCTCCTCCATCCATAGATTCCCCCAGTAACCGCAACCATGCCGGACAATTGATGCTCATTCGATTCTTGGGTCAATGCATCCCGCAGCTTATGCCCGATGAGCCAAGCCGTCTTGTAGGTAACTCCCAATGTATCGGAAAGCTCGACAGAAGTGGCATCCTCGACGAGCCATATCATAGCCCTAAACCACATTCGAAGTGGCGTTCGCGTACCATGAAAAACAGTGCCAGCCGTAGCGGAAGTTTGATGTCGGCAAGACGAGCAAACATACAATGGATACTTGCGCGATCTTATCACCGAATAATGCGCATACGAACAACGTGGACAGCGAAAACCATCCGGCCAACGCGCGTTAAATAGAGCCTCTACGCATTGTTCTTCCGTCCAAGTTTCCCAGGAGCCTTCAGGAAAAACGATAAGATTCATATTCCCACTCTCCAAATAAGAACTTATGTTCTTATATTAAAATAGAGAAATAAACATGTCAATCTTTTCCTAAAGATAAATTGAGTAAGGGGGATAAGCCCAATAAGGCGTTAAACCGACGGAATTGAGCAAAAGGGATAAGGCTAGAAAGGGAGCTGCGATATACACCAAGCCCAAAAATGAGCGAAGGGGATGAGGTTCGTAAAGTAAGAGAAATAAGGATATCGATTCGCCTGATTGAGCGAAAGGGATAAGGTCGGAAAAGAAAAAAAATAGACCATATATTGTCCCCCCGCCGCCTTTCACTTAAAATAAAAAGCCTCCGCATTAGCGAAGGCAAACTGTAAGGTCAGCATAAATAAAATACAGATCAATGTTACGCTGAACATTACACCACCTTAGGAAGCAACTCATCGAGCGACAAAAATTGAATGTCCTGTTGCGACATTTGGCGGACGCGCTGCAGCGTATCTGCAGGCAGCTTCATGAAGGCTTCTACGACTGCGGGACAAAATTGAGAGCCTGCGAATTTATCGAGTTCGTCGAGAGCCGTTTCATGAGATTTGGAAGCACGATACGGACGGTCGGATGTAATGGCGTCATATGTATCGCACACGGCGAAAATTCTTGCGCAAATTGGAATTTGTTCGCCTCGCAAACCGTCCGGATATCCAAGACCGTCCCAACGCTCGTGGTGGTAGCGTACGACGTCCAATGCCGGACCCAAAAATTCGATATGTGCGAGCATGCGCACGCCCATATTGACATGTGTGCGCATGATTGCCCACTCCATCTCGTCGAGCGGTCCTTCTTTGCGCAAAATGGCATCCGGAATGCCAATCTTGCCGACATCGTGCAGCAGCGCGCCGCGATAAAGCATCTCCAGTTCTTCGCCTTCGATGCCCATCTGCTTACCCAGCAGCCAGGCATAAGCGGTGACGCGCAATGAATGTCCTTGCGTCTCGTTATCCCTGCTGTCCAATGCGCTGCTCATCGCCTGTAAAGACTCGTCATACGTGCGATGAACGCGGTCAAGCATTTCGCTTAATTCTTTATTCTGACTTTCGATGACACGCGACGAACGTAAAAATATTTGCCGAAGGCTGAAAAAGAGCAGTGCCATCCCAGCTGTCAATAAGAGGACAATCGTCAAGCTGATATTGAATATTTTAGCACTCTGCGCCGACCAGTCTTTGGACACTTCCGCTACGCCGATCAATGTCCCTTCGGCCATGTAGATCGGGATCCAGAGCTTTAGCTCTGTTGCCTTTTTATCGGTCAACATTGCCCCTTCATTCATCACCCGGTCAAACCGTTCTCGTTCATGCCCGGTTAACGAAACACCGTTTTTACCCGGACTGTAGCTGAACAATATTTGGCCGCCCGGGCTCACGAAGCGAACATCACGTATGCCGTAAGGATCGAAGGCTGCATGGATATCGGCTTCTAATTCCTCTTCTTTGGCTCCGAATTCTATCTGGGCCCGGCTGTCGCCTGCTTGACCCGTGGACATTTTGGTCGAAACAGGGCTCTTGAACAGCATATCCGCATCCGGCATGCCGGATATGTACTCCTCGACCGCATTGCGCGTCAGACCGCTCGTTTCCCGAATCAGCTCATGAGAGATAAACCAATAGGAAACGGCAGATAGAAGCACTCCGAAGATGACAACAAATGCCGCCAGCATAGTTGTAAAGGAACGATAGGGATTGGTCATCATGTGCCTCCTGTGCGGATACTGCTAAGCTGTGCTGAGAGAGTTCGACAGACAAAAGGCGTTTACCTGCCAAGCGAAGCCAAAAAAAGAAGACCGCTAATTAGCCGGTCCTCGACATGATTGATTCATATAGGTTCAAGCGTGCCTCAGATGTGGAACCGAGTATTAGCGATCGCCGCGCGGACGATTCCGCAAAAAGGCCGGGATGTCCAGCTGTTCGCTGGAAGTGGTACCGCCGCCGAACGGACGCAGGTTGTGCCCGCTCGCGCGCGAGTCCTGGTGCTCTGGCTGCGACGGCGGATTCGATTGAGGCGAAGAAGACGAGATCGGGCGGCGAACCGGACCCTTGTGCTCAAAGCCCGTTGCGATAACCGTAACTTTGATATCGTCCTTCATACTGTCGTCGATGCTTGCGCCGAAGATCATGTTCACTTCGGGATCCGATGCCGAGATGACAATCTCGGCCGCTTCGTTCACTTCGAAGAGCGACAGATTCGAGCCGCCCGTGATGTTCATGATGATGCCGCGCGCGCCTTCGATCGAAGTTTCGAGCAACGGGCTCATGATCGCCTTGCGCGCCGCGTCCATCGCGCGGTTTTCGCCGGAAGCGACACCGATCCCCATCAGGGCGGAGCCGCGCTCCGTCATGATCGTCTTGACGTCCGCAAAGTCGAGATTGATCAGTCCGGGCACGGCGATCAGATCGGAAATGCCCTGAACCGCCTGACGGAGGACATTGTCCGCTTCGCGGAAAGCCTCCATCATCGGCGTCTTCTTGTCGACGATCTCGAGCAGGCGGTCGTTCGGGATGACGATGAGCGTATCGACCTTTTCCTTGAGCGCTTCGATGCCCAGTTCAGCCTGTCCGGAGCGCTTGCGACCCTCGAACGTGAAAGGCCGCGTCACGACGCCTACCGTAAGCGCGCCGCACTCCTTGGCCAGCTCGGCGATGACCGGCGCCGCGCCCGTGCCAGTGCCTCCGCCCATACCGGCAGTGACGAATACCATGTCCGCACCCTTGAGCGTGTTCATGATACCGTCGCGGGATTCCTCCGCCGCTTTTTTGCCGACATCGGGATTCGCGCCCGCACCCAAACCACGGGTCAGCTTGTCGCCGATTTGAAGCTTTTGTTCGGACTTGGTCAGGTGCAACGCTTGCGCATCGGTATTAACGGTAATAAATTCGACGCCCTTGACGCCGTTCTCGATCATGCGGTTAACTGCGTTGCTGCCTCCGCCACCGACCCCGATGACTTTAATTTTCGCGAGCGGTTCCATTTCAAAATCAAACTCCAACATATCTCAATACTCCTCCTCGCTTCGCTGGTGAATCTCGTCAGTGGCGGCTTATATGAATTCTTTGAACATATTCTTAAACCATTCCATGACGCCTGTCTTGTTGGCAGGCGCTGTGGCCGCCGAAGCCTTGCTCTTCGTCGGACGCTTGGCGGGCGGAGCCCCCCGTGTCCGTACGTATTTCATTACGTACTGGATCATGCCGACTCCGCTGCTGTATGAAGGATCCCGCACCCCGATAAAATCGGGAACCGCAATCCTCACGCTCGCTTCCAGCTCGATCTGAGCGAGGGACAGCACGCTCGGCATGGATACGGATCCGCCCGTCAGGACGTAGCCGTTGAGCTTGTCCAGGAAACCAAGGCGCTTGACCTCTTGCCGAATCATATGGAAAATCTCCTGCATGCGCGGCTCGATGATGCTGGCAAGGTCAACTTGGGAAAATTCCTTTTCCACGTTGCTTCCGACTCGCATCACCTTGAAGCGAACGTCGTCCGCCGCCTCGTCCTGACGCGCGCAGCCGTACTTCAGCTTGATCTTCTCGGCGTGCTCCGTCTGCGTCTTGAGACCATAGCAGATATCGCTCGTCACATAGTCCCCGCCGATCGGCAGCGTAGAAACGGCTGCCAGACTCCCGCCTTCAAACACCGCGATCGTCGTTGATCCAGCGCCGATGTCGGCCAGCACGGTACCCATTTGCTTTTCGTCCTTGGTCAGGGCCATCATCCCGGAAGCGAGCGACATAAGCACGATTCCCGAGATGCGAAGGCCGGCCTTCTCGACGCAGCGCATAAGGTTATGTACAGCGGCCTTGGTGCCGGTAATGATCGTACATTCGACTTCGAGCCGCACGCCGATCATGCCGCGCGGATCCTGGATACCCGCCAGCCCGTCAACCAGGAACTGCTTGGGCAACAAGCCGATAATCTCCCGCTCGGGCGGCAGCGCAACGACCTTGGCTGCCTGTAGCACCCGTTCGATGTCGTCTTCGCCGATCTCCCGGTCTTCGTTCGAGACGGCGACGACGCCGTGATTGGTCTGCAGCGAGATATGATTGCCCGCGATGCCGACGTATACTTCGCCGATGGTAATGCCGACCATGCGTTCGGCGTGGTCCACGGCGTTGCGGATGGACTGGACCGTCTGATCGATGTCGACGATGGCGCCTTTTCGGATGCCATCCGAGTCCGCCGATCCTACGCCGATAATATTGATCGCTCCGTTACTTATTTCTCCGATAATCACCCGAACCTTAGAGGTTCCGATGTCCAGACTGACGATGAGGTCGTTGTTGCTCAACCGGTGGCACCTCCCGTAAATACATAAATATCCGGCCGTCCGGCCATTCGTTAGTTTGGTCGCGACTTATTGAAATCCGTTGCGGAATGAGGAGTTGTTCAAGGGGTTCCGAACGAAGCCAAATCGGTACACATTCAGTACTTATTCAACAAAGACGGGATTTTCCCTCTTTTTTCAACAAAAATTTTAGTTCCCTCATTCTAACAATTTTGTCCGACGTTCTGTCTGACTCCCGTCATTTAAGAGGGAAAAGCATACGAAAATTCTAGCATTAAACCTTGCGGTTGAGTAGAGTCCTTTTCCTTAAGTTACTGGGCTTCTTCGTCTCCCGACGGGTCCGTTTGTGCCGAATAAGGCGAGTACGTGTCCGAATCGAGCAGAACGACCGTCCCCGGCTCCCGATTCTCTACGAGTTCGCTTAAAATCTGGATCTTTTCCTTAAGCTTGCCGACTGTCGTCAGCACGTCGAATCCTGAACGGGTAAAAATGCGAATCCGGTCGGGATAAGCGCTCGAAGGATCCGGCGAGATCTCCGAGAAATCGGCGAGTCCCTCTGCAGTAAGCCCCCCCAGCGCCAGACACAAGGCTGCGCGTTGCGGGTCGTTTTTCGTCCAGCCGGTAATAACCGGCTTGGCCGGAAGCGTGCCGCCTGCCGCCGACTGAACGCCGACACCGTTGGCCAAAATGACGGACAAGCCGCCTTTGCCGTCGAGCTCGAGCGCCACAGGGGCGTATTCCTGAACCTTAACGTCGAGCTTGCCCGGAAAGTGCTTGGCAACCCGTACGTCCTTGATTTGTGGAATCTGCTTGACCCGCTCTGCAAGCTCGTCCGAAGCCGGCATAAAAAAAGAATCTCCGATCCCTACGCCCAGCTGTGCCTTGACCTGGTCTTGCTTTAAATAGGTCAGGCCCTGAATCTCTATCACGCTGATGCGGGACAGAGAGGATCTGAAAAACAATACGATCAGCACCGCGACGAATAAGGCAATGACGATCCACAGCAGCTTGCCGCCGCGCCGTCTCGTCCCCGTCCGTTCCCGCGGCAAAGCGGGAATTCGCTCTATCATCTTGCGTGCTCTCCTCTCGACAGCCGGCGGAAATCCATAGCTTGTCCTCGTCCAAAAAGCAAGGCGGCCCGCCCGGACGGCCGATCGGAGGCGAGAAATTCCCGTTCCCCCGCCGGCCCGGAAGCGGATAAGCAAAAGGCGCTTATCCCTCCCGGTCGTTCGTCGCTTGATTAGGTCTAGCTGTCGGTGACGCGAGAGATATCGCCGCCCAAGCTTGCGAACATTCGCTCGATCTCGTCATAACCTCGGTCGATATGATGCACCTGCTCGACGATTGTCCTGCCCTGCGCAGCGAGCCCGGCTATGACCAATGCGGCGCCGGCGCGCAGGTCCGTCGCTTCGACCGTCGTTCCGTAAAGCCTGGGCACGCCCCGGACGATCGCGGAATTCAAGTCGATGCGTATATCCGCGCCCATACGGCATAATTCGTCTACATGCTTAAAGCGTCCTTCGAACACCGTCTCCTTGATCACGCTGACGCCGCCCGCAAGCGACAAGAGCACCATCAACTGCGCCTGCATATCGGTCGGAAACGCGGGATAAGGAGAAGTGACGATTCGGTCGACCGCACGCGGCCGGCCTTTGGCGCCGACTCTTATTATACCATCCCCGGTCTCGATGTGAACACCGGCACGGCGCATGACGTGAATCAGAGAGATCAAATGGGCGGATTCAGCGCCTTCGAGCGTGACCTCGCCGCGTGTGGCAGCGGCAGCTACCATCGCCGTACCGGTCACGATCCGGTCGGGGATGATCTGAAAATCGCAGCCGCCGAGGCGCTCCGTCCCGTCGATCACAATCATATCCGTACCTGCGCCGCGAACCTTGGCGCCGATCGCGTTCAGAAAACGTTGCAGATCCTGAATCTCGGGCTCGCGGGCGGCGCCGATAATCGTCGTGCGACCTTTAGCCATAACAGCCGCCATCATGATATTTTCGGTGGCGCCGACGCTAGGAAAGTCCAGACTGATCTCGGCTCCCGTCAAGCGGTCGGCCTTGCATACAATGCGGCTGCCCGTCTCCTCGATCTCTGCGCCCAACGCGGCCAGGCCGCGAAGATGAAGATCGATCTTGCGTTCGCCGATCGCGCAGCCTCCCGGCTGATAAACCTGCACTTCGCCGAATCGGGCGAGCAACGGCCCCATCAAAAATACGGAGGAGCGCATTAAGCGCATTAACCGCTCGGGCACGTGCGAAGAGCTCGCCACGGTACCGTCAATCGTCACGGCGTCGCCGCGGCGCAGGACGACGCAGCCGAGATCCCGCATAATGTCCAGCATGACTTCGATATCCAGCAGCTTCGGAATGTTGCGAAGAGTTACCGGCTCCTGAGCGAGCAGCGTCGCGGCCAGGATCGGCAGGGCGGCGTTCTTGGCTCCATGGATGCGGATGGTGCCCGAAAGCGGTTTGCCGCCTTCAATCACCAGTTTGTCCAAGGAATTCACCTCCGGAATTACCGCTCGCCCATCAGGAGCACCTCGGGCACGAGTAAAATGCCGAACCGTTCGTTCACGGTACGTCTTACGCGTTCCATCAAGGCGAGCACGTCTTCGGCCGTCGCATGGTCTTCGTTAACGATGAAGTTGGCGTGCAGCTCAGACACGACGGCTCCGCCTTCCCTGGTGCCTTTGAGACCCGCAGCCTCAATCAGCTTTGCGGCATGGTCTCCTTCCGGATTGCGGAATACGCTGCCTGCACAAGCAAGCTGCAAAGGCTGCGTGCGCAGCCTCCGATCCTTGTAGGATGCCAGCATGGCGGCGATCTCCTTGCGGTCTCCGGGCGCCAGGGCGAACACCGCTTCGGTCACGATGCCCCTTTTCTCTTGCAAAATCGAATGACGGTAGCCGAAGTGCAATTCTTCGTTGCTGTACGTCCCCTTCGAACCGTCTTCCCAGACGATGTCGGCCGACTTTAAAATGCGCGATACGTCCGAATGATGCGCCCCGGCGTTCATATAAACCGCTCCGCCTACGTTGCCAGGAATGCCACCGGCGAATTCCAAACCGGTGAGCCCTTCCTTGCCGGCCATGACCGACAGCTTGATGAACGAATACGACCCTCCGGCGATCACGAGATTGCCCTCGAAACGCACCGCGTCGAATCCTTTACCCAGCTTGATCACGGCGCCGCGGACGCCTTTGTCGGAAGCGAGCGTGTTGGAGCCGCGTCCAAGGACGGTCCAGGGGACACCGTGACGGCCAAGGACGGCGATGGCCGAAGCCAGCTGCTCCGCGTCGGCCGGCACGAGGAACAAGTCGGCGGGGCCGCCGATTTTCCAGGTCGTATGGGCTGCGAGCGGCTCGCTTACTTTAACGACCCCCGAATACGACCGCTCCAGGTCCGCGATCAACTGCTCCATCCAAAATCTCCTCCAATTCATTCTAAGGAGCTGCGGGTTCGATGGCGCCTGGCTCATCATTGCGGACAGCCGCGACCACACCCTATCGTATGTCGCGCTGCGCGGCATGGTGACAATCGCCTAGCCAGCCGCAACTTCAGCTGCGGCAGCCTTGGTCCCGCAGACCTTCAATTCTGATCAGTCCCGCTAAACGCGGACGATTCGTTGCAATTGCTCGTAAATAACGCCGGCCGCTTCGGGCATGCCGATGGACTTGGCCGCTTCCGCCATCCTGACGCGGCGGGGCTCATCGCCCATGATGCCTGCGACTGCCTCATAGAGCTTCGTGCCGCTAAGCTCGCGTTCGAGAATCATCATGCCTCCGCCTACGCGCACGACGCTCTCGGCATTAGCCTGCTGATGGTTGTTCGTCACGTTCGGCGACGGCACGTAGATCGCCGGCACGCCGAGCGCGGCGAACTCGGCGATAAACGAAGCGCCTGCGCGACCGACGACGAGCGACGTCGCGGCAAGCACTTCCGCCATATTGCTTATGTACGGCTTGACATGCAGCCGACTCGCGACCGACGGGTCCGAGATGCGGCCGACTTCCGCCTGCAGTTCCTCATAATAACGCTCGCCGGAGGCAAATACAAAGTGCACGTCCGGCAATCCGCCAAGCTTGGCCGCCGCTTCCGCAGCCGCCCGGTTCAGCGTCTGCGCGCCCCGGCTGCCGCCGACGATCAGCACGAAGCGCGTCCCGGACGCGAGTCCCAGCGAGGCGTAACCGCGCGTCGGATCTCCGCCGAGAATGGCCGTCGCGCAAGGGTTGCCCGCGTATTCAACGCTCTTGACTCTGGCGAAGTGCGGCTTGGAGTCGGCGAAGCTGACGGCGACCGCGTCCGCATAACGGCTCAGGAACTTGTTCGTCAGGCCGGGCACGACGTTTTGCTCGTGCAGCAGCGTCGGAATGCCGAGCTTGGCCGCCGCATAGACGACAGGCCCGCATACGTAGCCGCCGGTGCCGACGACCGCGTCGGGCCTGAACTCCCTCAGCAGCGATTTGGCGCGCCGCACGCCGCGGACGAACCGCAGAGCGGTGCGAAGATTTTCCAGGGACAACGATCTACGTATGCCCGTAATGTCGATGCTCTCAAAGCGCACACCCCGTTCGGGCACGATACGGCTCTCGAGTCCTCGCTTCGTGCCGATGTACAGCAATTCGCTGGCCGGCTCGCGCCGCTCTACCTCGCGGCCGATCGCGAGCGCCGGATAAATATGGCCGCCGGTACCGCCGCCGGTCAACACGATACGCATAGCGTCACCTCGCAAATCTGGATAAGTTAAGTAAAATGCCGAGCGCCGTCAGAAGCAGCGTAAGCGACGAGCCGCCATAGCTGACGAGCGGCAGCGTAATGCCCGTGACGGGCATTAATCCGATGACGACGCCGATATTAATGAGCACCTGCACGGCGATGATGCCTACGATGCCCGCCGCCAGGAAGCTGCCGAACGGATCGTCGATAGCGATTGCGGTCCGCATGCCGCGCCAGATCAGCAGTAAAAAGAGCACGAGCAGCAAGCTGCCGCCGATAAAGCCGAGCTCCTCGGCCAAAATGGAAAAAATAAAGTCCGTTTGCGGTTCGGGCAAATAGTTGTATTTCTGACGGCTCATGCCGAGGCCCAGCCCGACGAGTCCGCCCGGCCCGATCGCGTAAAGCGACTGGATCGATTGATAGCCGGCGCCCAGCGGGTCCTGCCAGGGATCGAGAAAGGCCGTAATCCGCTGCAGCCGGTAAGGCGCCGCGGCGATCAGGCCGACAAGTCCGACGACGCCGAGCATCGCCAGTCCGCCCAGATGCCCGATCCGTGCACCGGCCGCATAGATAACGAGCAGCGCCGCACCGATCATGACTGCGCCCGTGCCGAGGTCCGGCTGCAGCATGATCAGCCCGAACGCGCCGAGCAGAATGCCGAGCGGCGGCAGAAGCCCTTTCGTAAACGACACGAGCTTTTGCTGCCGTTCGGCAAGGAAACGGGCGAGGAACAAAATCATCGCCAGCTTCATAAATTCGGACGGCTGGATGCCGAAGCTGCCGATGCCGAGCCAACTGCGCGCGCCGCCGCGCACGACGCCGACGCCCGGCACGAGCACGAGCAGCAGCAGGCCGAAGCACAGCAGCAGGCCGGGCAGCGCCCACCGCCGCCAGCGGCTGTAGTCTACGTTCATCGTCACGAACATCATGAAAATGCCGAGCGCTGCGAAAAGCAGCTGCCGTTTCACATAATAAAACTTGTCGCCATAATCGTGGAAGGCGGCTACCGCGCTCGCGCTGTATACCATCACGATGCCGACCGCCAAAATGCCGAGCGTCGCCGCGATCATCCAAATATCGGGGGCCTTGCGGACCTTGGCCATAAACCGGACACCTCGCCAAACGAAGAAGTGGGGACGAGCCCCCTTCTTACAGCGTATGCGCCGATTGCTTAAAAATGCGCCCCCTTACCTCATAGGAAGGAAACATGTCCCAGCTTGCGCAAGCGGGCGAGAGCAGCACGATATCTCCCGGCCCGCTCATGGCGGCGGCTTCGAGTACGGCTCTCTTCAGCGTCTCGGCGGCATCCTCTACAGGTTCGACGACCGCGACGTTCGTTAAACCGGCTTCCTCCGCGACTTTGCGAATCTTTTCCCGCGTCTCGCCGAGCGCGACGACGCCCTTGACGCGATCGCGGAAAAGCGGAACAAGCTCGCGATAGTCGGAGCCCCGGTCAAGCCCGCCCGCGATCAAGACAAGCGGCGCCGGCAGCGAAGAGACAGACATGATCGTCGCCGTCGGATTGGTCGCTTTGGAATCGTTATAGTAACGCACGTCGCGGAAGGTTCCGACGTATTCCAAGCGATGCTCGACGCCCTTGAACCCCTTCAGCGGCTCTCGCAGCGCCGAAGGTTCCGCGCCTGCCGCCAGCGCGATCGCAACCGCCGCCAGCGCATTGGCGCAATTATGCCGGCCCGGAATGCCGAGCCGGTCGACGGGAACGATACGCGTCTCAACGCCGCTCTCGTCGCGCGCGACGATCCACCGCTGGGCGGGTTGCGTCTCTTGCGACGCTCCCTCGTCGTCCGCCGCCGGAAAGGGAGGCTCGACCGATACGCCGACCGCAAGCCGCCTGGTGAGCGAAAACGGCCACTGGCGCCCGGCCGACGCGCGTCCGATCTCCGCGCAGACGGCATCGTCCGCGTTGTAAATAGCCGTATCCCCTTCGCTCAGGTTGGCGAATAGCTTAGCCTTGGACGTCACGTAGTCTTCCATCGTGCCGTGGTAATCGAGATGCGTCTCGGCCAGATTCAACAGACACGCGATTCGAGGATGAAAATCGGTCGTTCCCTTCAGCTGGAAGCTCGACAGCTCGGCCACGAGCCAGCCCTCGGGACCGATCTCCTGCGCGGCGTCGGAGAGCGGACGTCCGATATTGCCCGCCACGATCGGCGAGAGACCGGCCGCGGACAGAAGCTCGCCGGTCCACGTCGTGGTGGTCGTCTTCCCGTTGGAGCCCGTAATGCCGATGATGGGGGCCGGTGACAGCTGCCCCGCCACCTCGACCTCCGTCACGACCTCCACGCCGAGCGCCTCGGCCTGCCGGATCGGCGCCGCCGAGTACGGAATGCCCGGATTTTTGACGAGCAGCGCCGTGTCAGGCGTCACCAGATCGTCCGGATGTCCGCCGCAAACAACAGAAATGCCCAAAGCCTCGAGCTCCGAGGCTTCGGGACAGGCATCCCTCTCCTTGCGGTCGTTCGCAGTCACGATGCTGCCCGCCTGATGGAACAGCTTGGCGGCCGCGGCGCCGCTGCGGGCAAGGCCCAGCACGACAACCTTGCGGCCGCGGTAATTCGCCAGTGGCATCATAGGTTCCCAATCCCCTTATACAGAATCAGACCGATTGCGGCGAAGATGAGCCCGGCCAGCCAAAAGGTCGTCACGACGCGCCACTCGGACCAGCCCGACAGCTCGAAGTGATGGTGAATGGGACTCATCTTGAATACCCTTTTGCCGCGCGTTTTAAACGAACCGACTTGAATGATGACGGACAGCATCTCGAGCACGAATACGCCGCCGATCACGATAAGAAGCAGCTCGGTCTTGGTCAGGATCGCCACTGCGCCGATTCCGCCGCCGAGCCCGAGGGAGCCCGAATCTCCCATGAACACTTTGGCCGGATGCGCGTTGTACACGAGGAAGCCGAGCACCGCGCCGACAACCGCCGCCGAGAAGATAGCGGACTGCTGCTGCGTCGCCTGAAGCGCCACGATGGCGAAAGCGCCGAACGCGAGCGCGCTTGTCCCCGACAGCAGGCCGTCGAGTCCGTCGGTAAAGTTTACTGCGTTCGTAGCTGCGAAAAAGATAATGACGACCAGTATGTAGTACGCCCAGCCAAGGTCCAGCGACCAGTTCGTCCCCGGCACGCCGACAGCGGTGCTGAGGTCCATCCGGTTGATGATGAAGCAAAACGCGATTGAGACGACAAGCTGTCCGAAAAGCTTCTGCTTGGCCGTAAGGCCCAGCGAACGCTTCATCGCGATCTTGATGAAGTCGTCCAGGAAGCCGACGAGTCCGAAGCCGAGGCTTGCGACGAGCAGCGCCCAGAACGGCCAGCCGCGGTCCGAAAACTTCAGGAACGCCACGGTCATCGCGAGTAAAATGATGATGCCGCCCATCGTCGGCGTGCCGCTTTTCTTCAAGTGCGACTGCGGCCCGTCGTCCCGTACCTGCTGCCCGAACTTCAGCCGGCGAAGCATCGGAATGCAGAGCGGACCGAGCAGTACAGCCAGCAGGAAGGAGACGCCGAGCGTCCATAGCGTAGATGCGTAATCCATCAGTGTCCCTCCTCCTTCCCTGCCGCAAGGCGCCGCACGATTTCTTCGAGACGCATGCCGCGCGAAGCCTTCACCAGTACGAGGTCGTCTGGTGCTACGAGCGCCAGCAGCGCTTCGGCCAGCTCGTTTTTGTCGGCGAAATGGCGAACCGCACCCGCCGGCATCGACCGAGCGGCGGCTTCGGCCGTATGCGCGGACAGCGGTCCGTAAGCCAGCAGTTCGTCGGCTTGCCCCTGCGACAGCTCGCGTCCGATGGAAGCGTGGAACTCGGCCTCGTCCGGGCCGAGCTCGAGCATGTCGCCGAGCACGAGCCATTTGCGGCGGTAGCCCTGCAGCTGCGCGACCAGTGAGAGGGCCGCGCGTACGGAAGCCGGGCTCGCATTGTACGCGTCGTTCAGGACAAGCGCGCCGCTCTGCGCCCGGACGCGCTCGATACGCATGCCGGTCAGCTTGGCTGCGGCCAAGCCGCGCGCGATGTCCGCGTCGGCGACGCCAAGCAGCCGGGCGACCGCGATCGCCGCCAGCGCGTTGACAGCATTGTGCCGGCCGGGAATCGGCACGGCAAAGCGCGAATGCTGCGCCTCGACCGCTTGCGCTTGCAAGCTAGGGACGCTGTCGCCTTGCGCGTCCGCCGAGGCGCCGGCCAAAGCGTCAAACGTCGCGCGCTCCGCGTCCGTCGCGATGTCGGTCGCGCGCAGATCGCATGCCGCGGACTCGCCGAACGTGATCGTCCTGATGCCACCGGCCGGCAGCGCCAGCGAAGCAAGCTCTTCGCGAAGCAGCGGCTCGTCGCCGTTGTAAACCAGTGTACCGCCGTCCTTCAGCCCTTCGGCGATCTCAAGCTTCGCCTGTGCGATGCCGCGCCGCGAGCCGAGATGCTCCAGATGGGACTCGCCGATGTTCGTGATGACGGCGATGTCGGGCCTTGCGATGCGGGAGAGCAGCGAGATCTCGCCAAAGGCGCTCATCCCCATTTCCAGCACGAGAACCTCCGTATTGCGGTCCGCCCGGAGGATCGTCAGCGGCAATCCGATATGATTGTTAAAATTGCCTTCGGTTTTCGCCGTCCGGTAGACGGTGGCGAGCGCCGAATAAATCAAGTCCTTGGTCGTCGTCTTGCCGTTGCTGCCGGTGACGCCTACGACCTTCGGCTTCCAGCTCGCCAGGTAAGACTCGGCTAACCGCTGCAGGGCGACGAGCGTGTCGTCGACGAGCAGCAGCGGCAGTCCGGCGTCTTCCGGCAGCGCCCGGTCGCGCTGCCAAAGCGCAGCGGCCGCCCCTGCGCTTGCGGACGTCTCTATGTAGTCGTGTCCGTCGAACCGGTCTCCCGCGATGGGCACGAACAATTGTCCGGCCCCGATCGACCGCGAGTCGATCGATACGCCGGCGATCTCAGGCTCCGCGCCTGCCTGCGTTCCTTGCAGCTCCGCGCCGCACCATGCGGCCACTTCGCTAAGCGTCGCTCTTATCACAGCATCGTGCTCCTTATCGCGTCGCGCGCCGTCAGCCGATCGTCGAAGTCGTGCGTCACGCCGCCGATAATTTGGTAGGTCTCATGCCCTTTGCCCGCTATCAATACTACATCCCCGGGGCCGGCCATTTCAACCGCCTTGTGGATGGCCGCGCCGCGGTCCGGCTCAAGCTCGTAGCGGTCCGGATCGACAGCGTCTTCCTTAAGCCCAGCCTCGATATCCAGCAAAATCGCAACCGGATCCTCCGAACGCGGATTGTCGCTCGTCACGAGCAGGACGTCCGCGAGACCGGCCGCGATCTTGCCCATGATCGGACGCTTTGTCCGGTCGCGGTCGCCGCCGCAGCCAAACACGCAGATGACTCGGCCTTCCGCAATCTCGCGCACGGCGCGGAGCACGTTGTCGAGGCCGTCCGGCGTATGCGCGTAGTCGACGACGACCGCGTAGGGCTGCCCTTCGTCTACGGCTTCTACGCGCCCAGGCACGCCAGGCACCGCCTCGAGGCTCGCCACGGCGGCATCAAGCCCGATGCCCTCGCAAAGCGCCGCCGATAGCGAAGCGAGCGCGTTGTATACGTTAAACTTGCCGACCATGCGCAGCTGCACGTTTCTGGAACCGCGGAACGTCTCCACGTCGAACGACGTGCCCCGGGACGAGATCCGCACGTTTGCGGCGCGCACGTCCGCCTCTTGCTCAATGCCGTACGTGACGACTTCTGCTGCGGTCAGCTTCGCGAACTTGACCGAGACGGGATCGTCGGCGTTCAGCACGGCGAACGAGCGATCTTCCGGGCCGGCGCCGTAATCGTTGCCCAGTCTCGAAAAGAAGAGCCCCTTAGCGTCGGCGTAAGCCTCCATCGTCACGTGGTAGTCCAGGTGGTCCTGTGTCAGGTTCGTAAAAATGGCCGTCCTGAACCGGGTTCCCCACGTTCTGCCCTGCTCCAGCGCGTGCGAGCTGACTTCCATGACCGCCCGGTCCGTCCCCGCTTCCGTCATGTCGCCCAAAAGACGCTGCAGCGGCAAAATGTCCGGCGTCGTCCCCGACATCGGATAGCTCGCGCCCCCATACCGCGCTTCGATCGTGCCGATAACGCCCGGCGATACGCCGGCATCGCTCAGGATTCGCTCGATCAAATAGGTCGTCGTCGTCTTCCCGTTGGTCCCGGTCACGCCGATCGGGCGCAGCTTGCGCGACGGATGCCCGTACCAGCTGTCGGCGAGCACGGCGAGCGCCCGTCTCACGTCGGGCACGATCAGCTGCGGCACGGACAGCGGCAGCTCACGCGACACGACAAGCGCAACAGCCCCCTTCTCCAGCGCCTGCGGCGCAAAATCGTGGCCGTCCACGCGGTGTCCCGGCAAGCAAAAAAACAGCTGTCCCGCCTGCACGGCTCGCGAGTCCGCCTCGATCCCCTGAATAATGACGCCGCCATCGCCGACAATCCGATGCAGCAGCAGTTCCTTGGCTAATTGATTCAGTTGCATCGTACGTTCAGCTCCTTGGACTACAGCAGAATTGCTACTTTAAGCTTCGATAAAAAGAAAGATCGCTTGAATTTCCTATGCGTACATTATCCGCCAGGAGCGCTTTTCAAACAAGGGCAAGGAAATACTTGGCAGTCCGTTCTGTATCAATCTCAGACAACCGCCGAAGCCGGGGGCGGCCCACCGAACGACGTTTTCCGTCACCGCTCCCCCAGCTCTGTTACCCGATTTCCCCGGCGATAACACCTAGTTCGTCGCGATTGCGTCATTCCCCCGCGTCAATTCGTGCCATCCGCCGCTGGCGCCTGCTCGCCTTCGCTGCCTAAATAAATGCGGATGACCGAGCCCTTCTGCACCCGCTGCCCGGCTTCGGGCGCCTGGCGCAGCACCGTATCCCCTTTGCCGGAAGCCGACAGCTGAAAGTTCATGTTCATGTCCTCGTACAGATCCGTCACTGACTTGCCGACGAGGTTCGGCACGTTCACCATCGGCAGCTCGCCGAGCTTGTATTCCTTGCCGATCTGGTCCTTGCGCGGTTCTACGCCGAGATACGGCAGCGCGTCGGCCATAATGTTGCGTACGATCGGCGCCGCTACGACGCCCCCGAACTGGATGCCCTGCGGGTTGTCGACCGCGACGTAAACGATCAGCTGCGGGTCGTCCGCCGGCGCGAAGCCGATGAACGAGACAATATGCTCGCTCGCCGAGTATACACCGTTAATGACCTTTTGCGCCGTACCCGTCTTGCCGCCGACCCGGTAGCCGTCCAGAAATGCGTTGCCCCCCGTCCCCTGCGCCACGACGCTCTCTAGCGCTTCGCGCACCTGCTTCGACGTCTCCGGCGAGATGACCTGACGCACGAGCTCGGGCTCGATCTCCTGCAAGGTCTCGCCCGTATCCGGGTTGACCCAGGCCTTTGCGA
The DNA here is from genome assembly GCF_042683485.1 of Cohnella sp. GCM10020058. Taxonomy (NCBI): domain Bacteria; kingdom Bacillati; phylum Bacillota; class Bacilli; order Caryophanales; family Paenibacillaceae; genus Cohnella; species Cohnella sp. GCM10020058. The sequence goes on along the minus strand of NZ_JBHUJV010000019.1, from coordinate 303,937 downwards.
CATGCGGCTTGAACAGCTTGCCCCCGTTGATCGCGGCGGCGACCGCCGTGATCTGCTGGATCGGCGTCACCGACACGCCCTGGCCGAACGCCGTCGTGGCCAGCTCGACAGGACCGACGTTCGCGAGCTTGAACAGTATGCCGTTTTCTTCCCCTCCGATATCGATGCCGGTTCGTTTGCCGAAGCCGAAGTTTTTAATATACTCGAACAGCTTCTCCTTGCCGAGCCGCTGCCCCAGTGCCACGAACCCCGGATTGCAGGAGTTTTCGACGACCTCCAGGAACGACTGGCTGCCGTGCCCACCCTTTTTCCAGCAGCGCAGTCTCGCCCCGCCGACCTCGACGTAGCCGGGATCGTAAAAGGTCTCGTTTTTTAAATTGACCTTGCCTTCCTGGATGGCCGCGGACAACGTAATAATCTTGAATGTGGACCCCGGCTCGTACGTCATCCAGATCGGCAGATTGCGGTTGTACACTTCCGGCTCCGCTTCCTGATAGCGGTCGGGCTGAAACGTAGGACGGCTGCCCATCGCCAAAACTTCTCCGCTTTTCGGGTCCATCGCGATGGCGATGACGTCCTTCGCCTGATACTTCAGCATCGCCTGATCCAGCTCGCGCTCCACGATGGACTGGATCTTCTGGTCGATCGTCAGTTGCAGCGTCAAGCCGTCCCGCGGCGGCTGGTAAGCTTCGGACGAATTGGGCATCTGACGGCCGGCCGCGTCGGTCAGAAACGAAATATTGCCGCGCGTGCCCGACAGCAATTGATTGTACTGCTTTTCCACGCCGGTCAGGCCGCTGTCGTAGCCGGTGATGCCAAGCACCTGCGCGGCCATCGTACCGAACGGATAAAAGCGCTTGTTGTCCTCCGCCACGTAAATGCCTGGCAGCGCCAGATCGCGAATCTGCTGGGCGAGCTCCAGCGTAATTTTGCGCCCGCCGGGACGAAGGTTCACATTGCTCGCCTTCTTTTTAAGCATCTCCAGCACCTTGTCCCGATCCATGCCGATGAGCGGAGCCAGCTTGCCCGCCGTGCCTTCCTTGTCCTTCACCTGCGCCGGCACCGCATAAACGGTCGGCGAGCTGATGTTGTAGGCGAGCTTGATGCCGGTGCGGTCCGTGATCGTTCCTCTTTTCGCCTCGAACGGAATCTGGCGGCGCCACGACTCCTCCGCCTGCTCGGCCAGCTTGCCTCCCTTGACCAGCTGTACGTATGCGAGGCGCGAGATCAGCGCCATGAACCCGATTCCCACTGCGAACAGCGCCAGCAGCAAGCGCCTCCTCACCGTCACTTGCGAGATTCTCACGCAGGTCAGCCCCCTCCCCGGAATATCGGTGCGTTACTCCCACCCTATTCCATGGAGAAGGGGCTTAGAACAAGCTATGCCTGTCTTATGCCTGCTTAGACGGACGAAGCCCTAGAACGAAGACGCGTCAATCGCCCGCGTCGTCCACCGCGCTGTCGTCCACGTCCGATGCGCTCGCGCCGTCGCTTGCGGCGCCGCCCTGGTCCTGCTTGCCGGCCGTTGTCTCGGTGGCGGACGGCGCAATCGTCGTACCCGCCGGCGGCGACAGCGTCAATGCGATCGACAGCTTGTCGCCTTCCCTCGTCGCCTGCTGGCCAGATACGTAGCCCTGACCGCTTGCCGTGCAGGAAGCGCCGAGCAGCGAGCACATGTCGAGCGCGTCGCGGAGCGACAGACCCTTCAGGCTGGGCACGCTGCCGAGTGTTTTCTCGGTCAAGAGATACACATGCTGGGAGGTCGGCAGGACGGTGCCCGCTTTGGGCAGCTGGGACACGACTTTGTCGCCTTTGCCGAGCACGATCGCTTCGAACGAGCTGTTACCGAGCTTGCTTTTGGCCTGCGTCGTCGTCAAGTTTGTCACGTCGATGACTTTGGCGGTGATCGGAGCCGGCGTCGCCTCTGCGTCGTCCTTCTTTTCCTGTTCCGCATCTTTTGGGATGTCGGGCAGCACGCCGAGGTGAAGCAGGGATTTTTGCATGATCTCCTTGAAAATCGGAGCGGCGACCGAGCCTCCGCCAAGCGTCTTGTCATCCGGCTCGTCCACGAGCACGTAGAGCACGATCTTCGGGTCCTCCACGGGCGCGTAGCCGATGAAGGAAACGACGAATTTGTCCTCGGCGTAGCCGCCGGATGCCTGCGCCTTCTGCGCCGTGCCTGTCTTGCCCGCGATCCGGTAGCCTTCTATGTAGGCGTTGCGCCCGGTGCCGATTACTTTATCGCTGACGACCTGCTCAAGGTACTCGCCGACCTTTTTGGACGTCTGCTCCGTGATGACCTGGCGGATGACCTTGGGCTCGGTCACGACCTTCTCTCCTGTATTCGGGTCCGAGATCGACTTGATAATATGCGGCGCCATCAGCTTGCCGCCGTTGGCGACCGCCGCGACCGCCGCGACCTGCTGGATCGGCGTGACGGATACGGCCTGACCGAACGTTGCCGCCGCGTAGTCGCGTTCCCAAGTCAGCTGCGTCGTGCCCGCGATCTCGCCGGCCAGTTCGATGCCTGTCTTTTGGCCGAAGCCGAAGTTGTCGATATACTGCTTGAACTTCGTCTTGCCGAGCTTCTCGTATCCGAGCTTGACAAACGCTACGTTACTCGAGCGCTTCAGGCCTTCCAGGTACGTGATCTCGCCCCATCCGCCGCGCTTGATGTCGTTAACGGGCTTGGATTTCGGGATCTGCACGGTGCCCGACATATATTTGTCGTTCGGGTTAAACAGGCCTTCCTGAACGGCTGCAGCCAGCGTCACGATTTTAAACGTGGATCCCGGTTCATAGATGGACTGCACTGCGTTATTTTTGAAGGAAGACAGGTTTTTCGCATAATCCCAGTAGTTGTTCGGATTAAAATCGGGCAGGCTGACCATGCCGAGAATATCCATCGTCTTCGGATCCGCCGCGATCGCGGTCATGCTGAGCGGATGGTACTGCGCGTAGGCAGTCTTCATCGCCTGTTCCATATAATACTGAATGTCCCGGTCGATCGTCAGCGCCACGTTTTTGCCGTCGACCGCCTGCTTCGCCTCGATCTCGCCGTCGGCAAGCTGCGTGCGCTTGCCGTCCTTGACGTAAGTAATGGAGCCTTCCTCGCCTCTGAGATCTTCGTCGAGCGTCTTCTCCAGTCCCATGATCGCGACGCCTTCCTTGTTCTGATAGCCAAGGATCTGGGAAGCAAGCGAACCGTTCGGATAATAGCGTTTTTTGTCTTCGATCAGGTAAATGCCGACGTCCTTCTTGCCGGTCAGCTGACGCATCTGGTCGCGGAAGGCCGTCAAGCGGTCGGCGACTTCCTTGTCGACCTTCCAGCCTTCGGGCTGCACTTCGCGCTGGGAGTAATAAACGCCTTTGCTCGTTTTCGCATCGATGATCTTGCGCACCTCGGTCTCGGGCTTGCCAAGCACGTTCGTCACCTTGGACGCGATCTGGTCGATCAGCTTCCACTCGGGATGGGCGTCACTAAGCTCGTGAATAATTTTGGGGCTGAGCGCGAGCGTGTACGCCGCTGCATCCCCGGCCAATACCGTGCCGGTGCGGTCGGTAATCGTGCCGCGTTCCTGGACGAGCTTCTTGGTCGTGACCCACGTGTTGCGGGCTTGCTCGGACCAGAATTCGGCGTGCGCCACCTGTACCCAGTAAATTCGCCCCCATAAAGCGACAAACAGGAGGGTAATTACCCCTCCCGCCAGCAGCGTACGCAATTTGATTCGTTTCGTCATTTCCCTCACCTTCCGTTCAAGCTCGGACGAAGCTACCGGGCCGAGCGTCCGTTAGTTGCCGTCGGTGGACAGCGTCAACGGCTTTTTGCCGTTGTCGTAGCCATATCCCTTCTCGGCAGCCAGCTTCGAGATTCTCGCAGGATCCCGCAGCTTGTCCACTTCGCGCTGCAGCTCCTTCGTTTGATCGGCGCTTGTCTCGTAATCGCTCGTGATTTTTTGAATATTTCGGTTCATTTCGTACAATCCCGCGTTGCGATACAAGATTAATCCCGCTACGGTGACGCATACGAACACGGTGAGCAGATACAGCAGCTTCTCCCCGACCGGAATGCTCTTGCGGCGAACGTAAGACGCCGTCTGCGGCGCCGCCGTGCGCTGCTGTTTTTTCTGCTCCGGCTGACGCTCCTCGCGAACCGCCAGATTGCCATAATAACGCATGTTCTTCGCTCCCCCCGCGCTTGGATATCTCCAGCTTGTCTATTTGAATTGCGGCAATCGGCCGTCCATGGACGAAACGCGAACTTATCCGCGCTCGTCCGCTGCGTCCGGATCCAGCTTTTCGGCGATTCTGAGCTTGGCCGAGCGTGCCCGGTTGTTCAGCTCGAGCTCCGCGTCGGAAGGCACGATCGCCTTTTTCGGCGTGAGCTTCAATCTGCCTTCGCCCCAGACCGTCACAGGAAATCCCGGCGGGCTGATATTGGCCGGCACTTCCTTGACGAACGTCTCTTTGCATATACGATCTTCCAGCGAATGAAACGTAATGACCGCGATGCGTCCGCCCGGGGCGGCGCAATCGATCGCCTGCTCCAGCGCGTCGCGGAACGCCTCCAGCTCGTCGTTGACGGCAATGCGGATCGCCTGAAAGGCCCGCTTCGCCGGATGGCCTCCCGTCCGCCTTGCGGCGGCGGGAATCGCCGTCTTCACGAGCTCGGCAAGCTGCGCAGTCGTCTCGATCGGCGATTTGGCTCTCGCTTCTACCAGATGGCGGGCGATTTTGCGCGCAAACTTCTCCTCGCCGTAATCGCGCAGGATGCGCGACAGCTCCCGCTCGTCCCACTCGTTCACGATCTCTCTTGCGGTGAGCGGCTGCCCGCGGTCCATGCGCATGTCGAGCTCTGCATCAAGATTGTAGCTGAAGCCCCTGTCGGCTTCGTCGAGCTGAGGGCTCGATACGCCCAAATCGAACAAAATGCCGTCTACTTGCGGCATGCCGCCTTTTTCCGGTACTCCCGCTTGCCGCAGCGCGTCCGCGAGATGCCGGAAGTTGCTTTTCACCAGCGTCACGATGTCGCCGTATGGCGCCAATCGCTCCCGCGCGTGGGCGAGCGCGGTGTCGTCCTGATCCAGACCGATGAGCCTGCCCCCGGGGGCGAGGCGCGAAGCGATCAAATCGCTGTGTCCCGCGCCTCCCAAGGTACAATCGACGTAAATGCCGTCTTCGCGGATATTCAGACCTTCTACCGCTTCTTCTTTAAGCACGGTGATGTGGTGGAACAAAGTATGGCCTCCCGGCAACCCTCGCGGTCATGCTGTCGGTTGCTTCTGTCTATGTAGTGGTGATGTGTAAACGTGCTTCGAGACTTCGCGACGACGTCCTCTGCTCAGAAATGAAAATCGAAATCGACCAGCTTCTCCGCAATCTCGTTAAACGACTCCTCGGAGGCATGACTGTAGGCTTCCCAAGTCGCCTTGTCCCAAATCTCCACTCTCGTGGATACGCCGATAATCGTGCATTCCTTGTCCAGCTTGGCATAGTCTCGCAGGTGATTCGGAAGGTTGACCCTTCCCTGCTTGTCCCATTCGCCCTCGGAAGCGCCGGAGAACAGCAGACGGGAAAAAGCTCTCGCATTGGCCGCCATGGATGGCAGCGCGCGAAGCCGCTGCTCCAGCTGCGCCCACTCTTCGCGGGGATAAACGAACAAGCAGCTGTCGAGTCCGCGGGTGACGATAAAGTCGGTGCCCAGCGCGTCGCGGAATTTAGCGGGAATAATGATTCGGCCTTTGTCGTCGATCGAATGCTGGTATTCCCCTAAAAACATGACCGCTGCACACCCCCTCCATATTCCACCACTTCACTCCACTTTAAACCACTTATGATGACTATTCGCGCAAAAAAAAAGAAATCCTGCTTTAAAAGCAGGATTTCCTCAAAATATTTTAGGTTATTAAAAAATCGTCATTATTCGTGGCCCGCCCAGCTGTCCAGGTACGATTTTTGCTCTTCGCTCAAGGTGTCGATCGAGATGCCGAGGGACTCCAGCTTCGCTCTCGCCACTTGTTCGTCGAGCGCATAAGGCACCTTGACGACCTGCTTGCCGATCGATTCGTAGTTCTCGTTGACATAACGCAGGGAGAGCGCCTGCAGTGCGAACGTCATATCCATGATCTCCGCAGGGTGGCCGTCTCCGGCAGCCAGATTCACAAGACGCCCTTCGGCGAGCACATAAATCTTGCGGCCGTCCTTCAGGCGATACTCCTCGATGTTGCGGCGCACGGTGCGCTTCGATACCGACATCGCTTCGAGTTCGACGAGGTTCACTTCGACGTCGAAGTGGCCCGCGTTGGACAGGATCGCTCCGTCCTTCATCTGAGCGATATGCGCCCCGGTGATGACGTCCTTGTTGCCCGTGACGGTGACGAAAAACTCGCCAACCTTGGCGGCTTCTTCCATCGACAGCACCGTGAAGCCGTCCATGTACGCTTCGACCGCCTTGATCGCATCAACCTCGGTGACGACGACGTTCGCGCCAAGCCCCTTGGCGCGAAGCGCCACGCCCTTGCCGCACCAGCCGTAGCCGTTGACGACGACGGTCTTGCCCGCAACGACAAGATTGGTCGTCCGGTTGATGCCGTCCCACACCGATTGGCCCGTACCGTAGCGGTTGTCGAACAAGTATTTGCAGAAGGCGTCGTTAACGGCCACCATCGGAAATTGCAGGGAGCCGTCTTTCTCCATCGCCTTGAGACGCAGGATGCCCGTGGTCGTCTCTTCGGCGCCGCCCCGGATGCCCGGCAGCAGATCGCGGCGCGTCGTGTGCAGCATCGTGACCAGGTCGCCGCCGTCATCGATAATAAGATCCGGCTTCGTCTCGAGCGTCCGCTCGAGCAGGCCGTGATATTCTTCGGGCGACGGATTGTACTTGGCGAATACGGCGATGCCTTCTTCGGCCAGCGCGGCGCAGACGTCGTCCTGCGTGGACAGCGGATTGCTGCCGGTGATCGCCACTTCGGCGCCGCCGGCCTGAACGACCTTCGCCAGATAGGCCGTCTTCGCTTCCAGGTGAAGCGAGATGGCGACCTTCAGCCCTTTGAACGGAAGATCCTTGGCGAACTGTTCTCGAATTCGGTTCAACACCGGCATATGGGCGGAGACCCAATCGATCTTGAGCTTGCCTTCCGGGGCGAGCGACGGATCGCGGATAATGCTGGACAACGTCGTTTTCATGAACAACAAACCTCCTGATGTCGGCCGCCGGGCTCGGCCTGCTGTTGGGCCATCAAGCGATGGCCGCCCGTGACGTCGAACGGAATGCAGCGCATGGCGGCAAGCCAGCCCATGCCGTACCGGTTAATGAAATGTACGATGCCGTAGACGCGTTCTTGCGGCTGCTCCATCGGGCGCAGCGAGTGCAGCATCCGGTCCCATTGGCGCAGCGACGACTCGTGGCGCTTGGCAAGCGCGCCGGTCGTGCGCTGCTCGAGATAGGCGATCTGCTCGAGGATGAGCTCCATGTTGCTCTCCCCGAGCTTGACGAGTCCCCGGTCGACCTGGGACACCGTATCGAGCACCGGTGCGTACAGCTCGCCGAAACGTGCCTTGACCTCGGCGAACCGGCCGCCGATATCCCACGTATCCTGCGCGGCAAGCCACTCCCGCTTCAATCGGTCGCCGTCCGCGGCGATCTGCTCCGCGGTGACGCCGTATTTGGCCAGCAGCTTCTCCACCTGCGGTTCCAGATAAGTAAACGACTGCCGCGGCACGATGACGGGCATTTCCAGCCCAAAGGCAGAGAAAGCCGGCCCGAGCGAAGCCCAATAGGCGATCTCGGAAGGGCCAAGCACCGTAGCGAGCACCGGAAGCAGATAATCCTGCATGAGCGGCCGCGAGAGCGCGTTGTTGCTAAGCAGCTCCGGACGCTCGGCCGCCATCCGCAGCAGCTCGTCTCTGTCGTATGCGAGTCCGCCCTTGCGGTCCTCAAAGCGGTCGCCTTGCCTGAAGAGCAGCATGCGGCCCTGCTCCGCGTGCACGAACAGGTTGGCGCCGTCCGGCGCGGACTCCGCCTGGATCGGGTAGCCCAGCCGCTTGACAGCCTCCTCGCCGGCGGCAAGCGCGGCGCTCAAACGTTCGCTGCCCGTGACGAGTTCGCCGAACAGGCCGCCTTCGAGCCCGCGGATCGCAGGATCGTCCGCGTCCATCAGGACAAGGCCGTCGTCCGCGAACCACTCGGAGAGCAAGCGGGCGAACGCCAGGGTCAGCGTCGGCGCGTCGCTTGCGTGCATCCTGATTTGCCGGAGCAGATTCGGTTTAAATTCGGTATCAGGGAGCGTCAGCGCGAGTTCCGTGAGCGCGACCTCCCAATCGACCGCGGAGAGCGGCGTTCTGCTGACGGCATGGCGGGGCCCTTCCGGCCGGCCCAGCTTGACCTTGCGCGGTTCGCCTTCGCCCGGGGAAACGTATAAATGATTGGCTTCTTCAAAATCATGGTCCTCGCCGGCGATCCAAAATACCGGCACGACCGTCCGGCCCAGACTGCGCGACGCGTGCTTCGCCGCCTGGATGACGGTCAAGGCTTTGTACGCGATCAGGAGCGGACCGCCGAACAGCCCGGCCTGCTGGCCGCCGACGACGGCGAGGGCGCCTTCGCCCGCGAGCGCTTCGATGTGCTGAAGGGCGAGCGGGCTCGGGCTCAGCCGGCGCTGGTAATCTAGCAGCGCCTCGCCGAGCCGCCTTCTGTCCACGCGGCCGCCCGCGCCTTGATCGAGTCGCGCGGCGCGCCGGCTCCAAGCTTCTATATCTCTGCAGTGGGCGCTTCCGAACAGCGCAGCGACCTGATCGTCGCCGCGCCTGTATGCTTCGGAGAGAGACTGCGCCGTCCCGTCATTAAAGGGAGTCGTATTCATCCCGGACATCCTCCCGTCCGAATGGTGTCATTCTCGATTGTACATGAAGCGGCCGGATATCGTCAAAGAAATGAAGGAGGAATTTAAATGCCTTTGCATTGGCGCATTCTGAACGCGGCCGGTTGGCTCGGGGTCGTCGCGGTCAACGCGGCCGCCGCAACCGGCGGTCTTTTCGGCAGATCGTCGGGTGAGATATCGGACAAAGTCCCTACGCTCGTCACGCCTGCCGGCTATGCCTTTTCGATCTGGAGCGTCATCTATTTGCTCGCCCTGTGTTACGTCGTCGCCGCCTTCTTGCCAAGCCGCCGGGACGACAAGACGATGAACGCGACCGCGCCCTGGTTTTTCGCAAGCTGCCTGTTCAATGTCGGCTGGCTGCTCGTCTGGCACTCGGAACGCTATACGGCGTCCGCGCTCGTCATCGCCTGCCTGCTGCTGACGTTGATCGGCTTGTACCTCTCTTCCCGCCCCGCCGCCCGCGCTGCAGGAGACAGAGCCGGCTTCTTCCTGATCGCGCTGCCCTTCTCCATCTATCTCGGATGGGTGACGGTCGCGACGATCGTCAATATCTCGGTCGCGCTCCGGGCGGGCGCCTGGGACGGCTGGGGTCTGCCCGACCGCACGTGGGCCGTGGCCCTTTTCGTCGTCGCGGCAGCCCTTGCGGCAGTCGCCGCATTCAAGGACAAAGACCCCTGGTTCCCGCTGACGATCGCCTGGGCGCTGATTGCGATCGGCGTGAAGCAGCAAGCAGCTTCGCAGCTCGTCGCCGTCGCCGCCTGGACGGCCGCCGGCATCGCGATCGTGGCCGCCCTGATCAAGCTGCGCGGCATCGCGGGCCTGAAGCCGCGACGCATGTGATGGCGCTTCGCCCGCCGCGTCCCAAACGAAGACCCGCCCTTCGCAACCTGCGAGACGGCGGGTCTTCGTCCGGCATGCGGCTTATTCCCATTCCCCGCCGGCGAGGAAACGTACGATCTCGATCAGCATGAACAGCACGTACAAAGCCGCCAGCCCGAAAAACGACAGCCGCCAGATCGCTCGGAAAAGCTTGAGACCGTCCACTTTGCCGCGGACCCGGTATTGCGCGTTTCCGATCAGGCCCGCCCCAAGCAGCATGAATAGGAGAATGATATAAAAACCCATATGTATGCCGAACACCCGATTAAGCAAATAGCTCACAATGCCGATCAGGAATATCGTCGTCATGTCCATCGCAAGCCCCATCGCGCGCTTCTTATCGCCCGTCTGCATCGTTGAGATGCCGTAGACGGCGGCGAACGGAATGACGGAGCCGATGGCCAATACGGCGTAAGCGGATACTAACGCATTCCACAAGCGCGTTCACTCACCCTTCTCTGTCGTCGCCCCGCATCGCCGACACCAGTGCGACAAGCGACTCGTTATAAGGCGCGTCCATCCCATGCTTTGCCGCCAGGCGCGCGACGGCGCCGTTGATCGACGCGATCTCGGTAGGACGGCCGGCCAGCACGTCCTGCAGCATCGAGGAGCGGTTGGCCGCCGTGAGCGCACACAAGTCGAGCAGCTCTTCCCAAAGGCCATCCTCGTTACGGAGCCCGCTGGCTTCCAGCACGGACAACGTCTCGTCGAACAACGTCCGCATCAGCGTCAATCGCTCTGGCGTTCGGACCAATGCGCCGTTCTGAACCCGCAGCAGCGCCGTCAGCGGATTGACGACGGCATTGCTGAGCAGCTTTCGCAGCATTCTCTGTGCCATATCATTCGACAGCGTTGCGGAAAATCCTGCCTGTTTCAGCATCAACGCGAGCGGCGAAGCAGCGCTTTCTTCTCCTGCCGCAAACACAGTGCCGCCCCGCTCGAAAAGCGGGGCCGGCCCGAGCCGAATCTCGCCACTGCCCGTATGGCGCACGGTCGTCGCATCGACCCGGAGCGCCCCCTCTGTCGTTACGGCTGCGAAGACGCTTCTGCCTCGCAAGCGCGCCGCCAGCAGGTCCGTATGGCCGATGCCGTTGCAAAATGCCGTCACTGAGGCGCCAGGCGGCATTACCGCGTCCAGGCGGCCCAGAAACGCGGGCGTCAGCGCCGTCTGCTTGACGGCGAGCAGCGCATCGCTCACAGGCCCGTCCCATGTGTCGTCCAGCGCCGCCGCGTCCACTTCGGCGCGCACATCCGCCTCTCCCGGCGCGGACAGCACCGTCACGCCCCGGGCCGCCAGCTCGTTCGCCTGCGCGCGGGTTCTCGTTCTCACGCAAACGCGAACGCCCGAATCCGCCAGCCTGCCCGCAAGCAGCAATCCGATCGCGCCGCCGCCGATGATCTGAATGTTTGCCACCGCGAATTCCCCCTCTTATTTCGCCATTCGCCTCTTATTGCACCTATGGCCGCTTGTCTCCCCGTTCTGCCTGTCCAAGAAATACCATACCTTGTCTCGCATGCCCGCACAACGGCGCCATCGTTTTTCCGACTCAAAAAAGAGCCGACCCCTTCGCCGAAAGCAGCGGGGGACAGCTCTTTAAAGGAACTTCAAAGGGAAGCGCTTATAAACTACTCGATGCGTTCCAGGTTGCCGTTGGCATCCATTTTGAATCTCGTTTTCTCTTCCTCCGACTCCTCGGACAAGATCGCTAGCCTGCGCGCCCGATCCATAATTCGGATAAGCGCTTTATAATCGTCGTTAACGACCTGGTAGTCGGTTTGCGCCGCATCGGCCTGCTTGGACAGACGGTCGTTGATCTCCCTGAGCGCGCTGAGCTGCTCGTTCTTTTCTCTTAATTCCTTTTCCAGCAGCTTCACCTGTTTGCCTAGCTCCTGAACGGAGCCCTTCCACTGCTTCAAGTAGCGGATGACCGCTTCAAGGCTGAGTGCATCGGAGCCGATCAGCTCCGTCTTGCCGGCGATCTCTTCATCGGCCGAGGCCGAAGGCCGTTCGTCCGAAGGCAGCGCGATCGCGCCCTGCTTTTTGAGATAATTGCGCTTTTGCCGCTGTTGCTTGGAAATGCTGATCGCGTCGTCGTAGCGCTTTCGAACGCAGCTGTTCCAACGGAATCCGCATGCTGCGGCCGTTCTTGCGATCCGCTGCCCGACTTCCTCGAACGCGGCGAGCTGCGTGCTCCCTTCCCGTATATGGCGAAGCGTAATCTCCGCCAAAATCAGATCGTCATCCGCGCTCCATGCATCTTGTCTAATAGCCGCCATGCGGTCTATTCCCTCCTCGATCGCTCGCATTACTTGCTTTCTTTTTTTATCTGTATGCCCGTGATAGAAATCATAGAATCTATCGGATACCTCTAGGTATATCCATTTTTGCACGTCGTATACCTTTCGCCTGCAGGGCTCTTAAAACTTGCGGACGACATGGCGAATAGCGGCACGCCGGGAAGGCATACTAGGCTTGGACGAAAAGTTTGCCATTTCGTCACGAATCACCGTTTACACTGCACCCGAACCGTGGGTATAATATGCTGTAGAAAAATGGTTAGAGAAACGCTGAAGGGGGATTACCATGGCACGCATGTTCCGGATGCTTGGTTTCTGGACGCTCGCGATCGCGCTCATGTCGTTTGCAGGCGATATGTATGAAATGGCGCTTCTGTTCTTTATTCAGACGGCCGCCTTCTTCTTGCTCGGTTACCTGAAGTTCACGGAGCGCACATACGTCTTCATGTTCTGGGGCTATATGATCATCGCGTTCCTCGGCTTTACCTATTGGTCCGTATTCGAGATGGGCTTGCCAGCTTAACCGTTAATCTTAGGCACGCCTAAAGGCCGGAGCTCACCGCTCCGGCCTTTTTATGTTCATGAACGGATTTATACGGTGCGTAATCGGGCTGCTCCCCCGCGTTCTCCCTCTCTGGCGATCGGGTTCTTTTCGTCTATAATGAGGTAGAAATGCATAAGCTTGACTACCGCCGCACCGTCTGGCAGAGAGAAAGGAGGGCCCGATGCGGAGATTCGTACTGTTTGCCGTCGCCGTTTTGCTCCTCATGGCGCTTTTTCCCGGAAAAATCGTACCGACACCGCCTCCCGTATACGCGGAGCCGCTCACGGAGACGACCCGTCAGCTGCTGGAAAAAGGCCTCAGCGTCGTGGAAATCGACAGGGAGATCGAGCGGATCTCGGGGCTGCGGGAAGAAACCGAACGAAGCATTGCAAAAAACGAAACAAAGCTCGCGGAGCGTCAGCTCGCCATCGCGGCGCAGCGCGAAAAAGCGGGACGCGTGCTGCGAGCCTACTATATGGGCCAGAAGGAAGCGATGCTGGGCATCCTCGTCAGCTTCAAATCGTGGGCCGGCTTGCTTCGAAGCTGGGACTTGATGGATACGATTTTCGAAGCCGACCGGCGTACGCTGGCCGACTTCAATCGGGAATACGAGGAGATCCGTAAGGGGCAGGACAAACTGAAAAACGACAAGGACGAGCTGTCCCGCGTAGCCGCTCACCTCGCGAGCCAGCGCGACCGGGTCGCGGCGCTGCAGGCCGAGATTCAAAATGCGATCGACGGAAGCGAGGATCCCGCGCTTGCGCGCAAGCAGCTCGAAGAAATACAGTCCTATTGGCAGAGTGCGGGGCTGTACGAAGTGAGACGCCACTTCAGCGCGCTGGCCAAAGCGATGAACAAGCTTCCGGATTGGATTCAGGACCATCCGCAAGCGCTGAAAACGAAAGGCCTGTCGACGACGCTTACCCTGACCGACGCGCAGTTAAACGATTTCCTTCACGCGCAAAGCGAGCTCCTCAAAGATTTCAGCATTTCGTTCAAGCCGGGCCTCTTGTCTCTGCAAGGAAAAAGCGGGTCGATGGAAGTCGCAGTCACGGGCACCTATACGGTCGAGAACGAACCGAAAAACGCCATTATGTTCCATATGGATACGCTTGTTTTTAACGGACTCACGCTGCCTGACACGACCCGCGACGATCTGGTGCGCGACTTTGATCTCGGCTTCTATCCGCAGCAGGTAATGGCCTATCTCAAAGCCGACAGCGTATCCCTTGAGGACGGCAAGCTAATCGTGAAGCTGAAGATCGGCAAGTAGCCCGCTCCATCTCGCGGGCCAGTCCGCCAAAGCGAGCCTGCCTTGCCGCCAGTCCGCCCAGTAAATAGCGATTTTATTCATCAGCAGCGGCCATTCGGGGCCGGCATGGGGCGCCCAGTTCGGGTATTGCTGCGCGCCCCTGCCAGTCAATACCGGCAGCGTGTGGCGATCGGCGTACGCTGACCGGTATACGGGCAAATACCCCGCCTCGTCAAAATTATCCAGCTGAAGCTGCGCTTCGGTCATCGCCGCGATCCAGCTTTTCGCCGCGCTCTCGCCCTGCGTTCCTGCGCCGATGACAAAGGAAGCGCCGCCGTCGAACGCATACGCCTTGTCCCAGCCGCTGCGGTCGATGGCCAAGCCGGCTGCCGCATCTGCCCCAAGGCCCGCGATGCCTTTCTCGGCTACCGACAGCCGCACGACTGCGGCCGCATATTGTCCCGAAGCCATCGCTTGCCAGAACGAGGCGCCGCGATCCGGCACCCGCAATCCGATCGAGCCGCGAAGGGTGTCCAGCATCGTTGCAGCAGGACCGGCTCCCCACGGGCCGTTCGAGTCGCCCAGCAGCAAATCCGGCCTGATCCCGGTCGACGCGCCCAGCCAGGTGAGGAGCGCCGCCGAATCGCGCTCGTCGATCGCGAGCCAGGGCCGACTCCCCTCGCTTGCCATCTCCGTGCCGAGCGTGGCCCAATCTTCGGCTCCCAGCGGCAGCGACAACACGCTGCCGTCTTGTCGCGCGGCCGCAGACAAGCGTGCGCGATTCCACACGACGACATAAGGATCCATATGATGCGGTACGCCCCACATGTACCCGTTCCACTTGAGCGGGGCGGCGACCGCTTCGAACTGCTCGGACAGCGCGTCGCCCTCGAACGCGGCGTCCGCCGGCAGCAGCATGCCCGAGACGGCCAATCGCTTGACCCACAAACTAGGGATGAGCGCGACGTCCGCGCCTTCCTCCGACGTGTGCCAATTATCGAGCAGATCCGCCGCATCGTCTGGATCGATGCGCTCCAGATTGACGCGGATGTCCGGATGATCGCGCTCGAACGCCGCCGACTGCCGCGCAAGCAGCCGGTACGTATCCTCGTCCTGAATGATCTTGACCGCCAGGTCCGCATGTTCCTCGGCGAAAACGGGCTCTTCCTCGATCGTCTCCTGGCCCTCCGGCGCCGTATCCGGCGTGAGGTCCGGCTCCGGCGCGGATGCCCACGGCGAAGTCAACAGTACCGCCAGCATGAGCAGCATGAGCACGACGACATACTTCCGGCGCGTCACGATCCAACACCTTCCTCCGCCCGCTGCCGCAGGCACAATCGTTTGGTTCCATGATAGCAGGATTAAGCCGCCTTGTCGCCTCTTCCTGCAAACGCTTCCCCCGAAATGCGGCCCGGATTGCGGTTCTTGCGAGCGGGGCCGACGTAGAACGAGCCGGACGCCTCGTTCGCGTCCGGCCCTGCTTTTTCCATTTATCTCGCTTAAAGCTTCTCCGCGGCCAGTTGGGCGAGCTTGGAGCGCTCCCCTTTTTCCAGCGTCACATGCCCGCTGATGCCCTCCGCCTTGAAGGTTTCGACCAGATACGTGAGTCCGTTGCTCTGCGCATCCAGGTAAGGATGGTCGATTTGCTCAGGGTCGCCCAGCAGCACGATTTTACTATGCTCGCCGACACGCGAGACGATCGTTTTCACCTCGTGCTTGCTCAGGTTCTGAGCCTCGTCGATGATGATCAGCTGTCCCGGAATCGAACGCCCACGAATGTACGTGAGCGCCTCGACCTGAATGCTGCCGAGTCCCATCAGGATTTTATCCAGGTCCCCCGATTTTTTCGTATCGAACAAAAATTCCAGGTTGTCGTAGATCGGCTGCATCCACGGCCGCAGCTTCTCTTCTTTCTCCCCCGGCAAATATCCGATATCCTTGCCCATCGGCACGACCGGACGGGCGATGAGCAGCTTCTTGTACTTGTGTTCGTCTTCGACCTTCATAAGCCCCGCGGCCAGCGTAATCAGCGTCTTGCCGGTGCCGGCTCTCCCCGTCAGCGTCACGAGCGGAATATCGTCGTTCAGCAGCAGCTCGAGCGCCATGCGCTGCTGCGCATTGCGGGCGGTAATGCCCCATACCGGCTCATTGGACAAATGCAGCGGCTCGAGCCTCGCGCCGTCCTGGCTCACCTTCAGGAGGGCCGACTTGGACGTGCCGAGCTCGTCGCGGAGAATGACGAATTCGTTCGGGTGCAGCTTTTGCTTGAGTCCCAATTGATTGATGCTCAGAAACCGGTACGTATAAAATTCATCGATCTGCGCCGGATGGACGTGGAGCGTGACCTGGCCCGTATAGTGGTCGGTGCCCTCGGCGATCCGGTCGGACAAATAGTCCTCGGCCGTGACGCCAAGCACGTCCGCCTTGACGCGAACCAGCACGTCCTTGCTCACGAGGATGACAGGACGCGCCGATTCCGGCTGTTCCTGTTCCTCCAGATGATAATTCAGCGCGACCGCCAGGATGCGGTTGTCGTTGGTCATCTCCCCGAATAGCTCCTGCACCCGTACGAAGCGGCGATGATTCATTTCCACCTTCAGCACGCCGCCGTTTTCCAGAGCAACCCCGTTGTGCAAATGCCCGATCTCCCGCATGCGGTCGAGCTCCCTGGATACGAACCGGGCATTGCGCCCGATCTCGTCGGCCAATCTTTTTTTGGAGTCGATCTCCTCGAGCACGACCGAAGGAATGACGACCTCGTTCGAGCCGAAGGCGAACAAAGCGAGCGGATCATGGAGCAGCACATTCGTATCGAGCACGTAAATTTTTTTCACGGCGGTTCCTCCCGGTTGAGACGGATTGTGACGTATTTACATACCGGCGCATGGGACAGGGAATCATAGTACCAGGTGGAGCTTGCTTGAAGCCTTTTTAGAGACTTCGGACATCCCCCCTTAAAAGAATTGATACCCACGAGGATGGTGATCCCCACATGTACGTTCGCAAGCCGGCCAAAGCCGGATTAATCTTGCTGCTGGCTTCGGCTCTGCTCTCCGCCGCCGGATGCGGCAACCGGTCTGCAGCTCCCGCCGAGCCCGATCAGGACCGCCTGCAGGCGCACAGCGCGCCCGGAAGCGATGTTGCGATCGGCGACCGCTCAGTCGCGGTCCGGCCGAACGCCAAGGCCGTCGCCGCCCATCTGGAGCAGCTGGCCGAAGGGGTTCGGGGCGTTCGCCACGCCAATTGCGTCATTTTCGGCAAATACGCCGTCGTCGGCATCGACGTCGATCCGAAGATGGAGCGCTCGAGAGTCGGGACGACCAAGTACGCCGTCGCCGAGGCATTTCGCAAAGACCCGTACGGCATCGATGCGCTCGTGACCGCGGACATGGATATGGCCGAGCGGATCCGGGAGATTCGGGCCGATGCGAAACGCGGCCGGCCGATCGCGGGCTTCGCGGAAGAAATGGCGGATATCGTCGGCCGGCTCGTACCTCAAGTGCCGCGCAGCATCGTGCCTCCGGCCTCGCCGGACGGTCCCGGACCGGCTGCCAAGTCTCACGCGAATACGTCCGTAAATACGCAAAGAACCCAGTGAAGTCACTGGGTTCTTGTCCGTATACACATATAAGCTCCGCACGCGGCGCAGAGGCAGCGAAGACAGGGAACGCGATGGCGATCCGAAGCCGCAGGAACGACCCGGGACAAGCCTGACGCTCTGCAGAGACGACAGTCGGGCGAATTCGCCGAATCCGGTTGACCTACATCCTCTGCCTGCCATCCGCAACACTCCCTTGACACCGTGGTTAAGAGACATGAGCACTTTGCAACGGGGTACGTTGACCTCAGTATAGCATATGCCTCCCGGAGAGGCCAAGCGATGCCTGCCCGGAGCGCGCAGCTTGACAGATGCCTTTTATTTTCCGTCGCCTGCCGTAGCGGCCGCGACGCGTCCTTCAGGAGACATCTCTTCGGCAAGCGCGGCCTTGGCTTCCGCCACCGAATCTTTGTCCAGATATACGTAAGGACTTTGCCAGACGCCCGTCAGCGGGATGAAACGGATGTCCTCGCGGTTGATATTATAATATGTTTTTAACATATTCGTGATCTGCGCTTTCGGTATATCCGTCACCACGTTTTTGCCGGCCACGTCGATGACGCCGCTCAGCTTCGTGATTCCGCCGAAGGACTTCATCTTGTCGACGATGGCGCCGAGCACCTGGCTCTGACGCTCGTTGCGTTCGAAATCGCTCGAGGCTGCGGTGCCTCTGTTGGACTTGCGGTAGCGCACGAAGCCGAGCGCATCCTCGCCATGCAGCGTCTGTTCGCCTGCTTTAAGGTCGATGTTGGTCCCGTCCGCATTGTCGACATATCGCATATCCTTGTCCACGTTAACCTTTACGCCGCCCAGCTTGTCGACGACGTCGACAAATCCCTGGAAATTGAGCACGGATGCATACTTGATGTCGATGCCGAAAAATTTCCCGAGCATCTGCTTCATTTCGTCGCGGGCGTAGGCGTCAGCCGCCTCCCCCTTCGCATCGCTCTTGCTATGGAACCTGGCGTAAAACGCATTGATTTTTTGCGTCGAATACCCGTCCAGCTGCAGATCCGAATCTCGCGGAATCGTCACGACCGTGGCCGTGTTCGACTTGGGATTAAACGCCGCCACCATAATGACGTCGGTGTTCATACCGCCGATTTTGGGCCGGTAATCCATGCCAAGCAGCAGCAGCGATAGCGGTTTGACCTGCGCCTTTTCGCCTTCCGGCACCGTCTGCGTAGACGCGCCGGAGGATGCGTCGTCGAGCGCGCCGTCGACTTCTCTCCATAACGAATATGCATAAGCGCCAAGGCCTAGAATGACAAGCAGAATAATAGCAAATAAAACGCGAGGCCATTTTCTTTTTTTCTTTTTCGGAGGATTCGCCCTGGCAGTTGCGTTCGCGGCGCCCGAACTCCGGCGCGGCGGCAGCGGGGTATTGGAACTCATTGCTTCACCTCTTCAATGAATTTAAAAAGGCGAATCCCGAAGAGCGCGGGGCTCTCCCGGGGTTCGCCGGAGCTGCATTCAATTCTAGGATTCCGTCCGCTTGACGGCCGCTTCGGCGCCGCCCCGCTTGGCCCGCCATTTGTCGTACATCTGGCGGCCGCGAAGCATCAGCATCATAATGACGGCGACCGACATGCACTGAATGATCGGCAGCTTGTCGAGCTGGAGCAGGAGGAGCACGAGGCACCCGATCGCCATGATGATATGCACGATGATCTCCTTCAGGATCGGCAGCTTGCCCATCCTGAAGACGGCGTTGAAGATATAGATCGTAAATGCCAAGATCAGCAGGTACGAAACGATAGGGTGATCATGAAACCACGTTTGCACTGGTGCCCTCCTCCTCGTTACGCGCGGCTATCCGATCAGACGCCGGATTCGGCCATCTTGCGCTGTTTCTCGGAACGCTCGCGTTCGCTCTTGTTCAGCAGCTTCTTGCGCAGGCGGATCGACTTCGGCGTGATCTCGCAAAGCTCGTCGTCGTTCAGGTACTCGAGCGCTTCTTCCATCGACATCAGGCGAGGAGACTTGAGCTTGACCGTCTCTTCCTTGTTGGCCGTACGGATATTGTTAAGCGCCTTTTCTTTGCAAATGTTGACGATGATGTCGTTGTCGCGAGTGTGCTCGCCGACGATCATGCCTTCGTAAATATCCGTGCCCGGCTCAAGGAACATAATGCCGCGATCCTCGACGCCCATCATGCCGTATACGGTGGACGAGCCCGTCTCGCTGGCCACGAGCACGCCTTGGTGACGTCCGCCGACCTGGCCGCCCACGACCGGACCGTAGCTGTCGAATGCGTGGTTCATGACGCCGTAGCCGCGCGTCAGCGTCAGGAAGTTCGTGCGGTAGCCGATCAGGCCGCGCGCAGGAATCAGAAACTCGAGACGGACTTGCCCGTTACCGTTGTTGATCATGTTTACCATGTCGGCCTTGCGGGTGCCGAGGCTCTCCATGACGTTGCCCATGCTCTCCTCGGGTACGTCGATCATCAGACGCTCGATCGGCTCGCTCTTGACGCCGTCAATCTCGCGGAGGATAACCTCCGGCTTGGATACTTGCAGCTCGTAGCCTTCGCGGCGCATGTTCTCGATCAAAATGCCGAGATGCAGCTCGCCGCGACCGCTGACGACGAAGGCGTCCGGGCTGTCGGTCTCGTCGACGCGCAGCGCGACGTCGGTCTCAAGCTCCTTGAACAGACGCTCGCGCAGCTTGCGCGAGGTGACGTGCTTGCCTTCGCGGCCCGCGAACGGGCTGTTGTTGACCAGGAAGCGCATCTGCAACGTCGGCTCGTCGATCTTGAGCACCGGCAGCGCCTCGGGATTCGCCGGGTCGGCGATCGTCTCGCCAATGTTAACGTCCTTGATGCCGGCAATGGCGATGATGTCGCCGGCCGCCGCTTCTTCCATCTCGACGCGCTTCAGGCCCTGGAAGCCGAACAGCTTTTCGATGCGGGCCTGACGAATCTTGCCTTCGCGGTCCAGAACGGCGACCGGCTGGCCTTGACGGATCTTGCCGCGGTTGACGCGGCCGATCGGAATGCGGCCCAGGTACTCGTTGTAATCGAGCAGCGTAACGAGGAACTGCAGCGGTGCATCCTGATCTTCCGTCGGATGCGGAATCTTCTCGATGACCGTCTCGTACAGCGGCTCCATCGTCGTACCGAGCGTGCCGGCGTCGAGGCTCGCAATGCCGTTCAGGCCGGATGCGTAAACGACCGGGAATTCAAGCTGCTCGTCATTCGCTTCGAGCTCGATAAACAGCTCGAGCACCTCGTCGATGACTTCGGCCGGACGGGCCGCCGGGCGGTCGATCTTGTTGACGACGACGATCGGGGTCAGGCCCGCTTCGAGCGCCTTGCGAAGCACGAACTTGGTCTGCGGCATGCAGCCTTCGAACGCGTCGACGACCAGCAGTACGCCGTCGACCATCTTCATGATCCGTTCGACTTCGCCGCCAAAGTCTGCGTGTCCGGGAGTGTCGACGATATTGATCAGGTGATCCTTGTAACGGACGGCGGTGTTCTTCGCCAGGATCGTAATGCCGCGCTCCCGCTCGAGATCGTTGGAGTCCATCGCTCTCTCCTGGACTTGCTCATTTTCGCGGAAGGTGCCGGATTGACGCAGAAGCTGGTCGACAAGCGTCGTTTTCCCGTGGTCGACGTGCGCGATAATGGCGATATTGCGGATTTTTTCTTGTTGCATGGTTCCACTCCTTGTAATTTTTATATCTGTATCCATTACGACCGGCAGGCCCGCGTAGACTGACGCGAACCCGTCGTCCCTAATTTGCCGTGTCCAACACAAAACGCCGACGCGAGGCCGACGTTGTCTACATCCCTTCAATTATACGCTAAGCGGGCCCGATTGCCAACCCTCTGTTCAGGATGTCGATCCATCCGGACTATCGGCGGCGTCTTCGCGGCTTGCGCCGGCTGAGGACCAGCCAGACCCCGAATCCGATCAAAGCGACGGCGAGCAAATAAATGCCCCACGTCCACAGCAGCATGATGGCGAACAGCAGCAGCGAGAGCGCTCCGATGCCCATTGCGGCATTCCAGACCGCGCGGTCTTTGCCGACGCCGAATACGGCGTATTCGTAAAGGCCGATCGCGATCGAGAGCAAGAAGAGCGGCCATACATACCGCATCGAACCCCAGCCGACCCAGTTGCCAACCATAAGCAGCAGCGACGATCCGGTCAGGGTGCCCGCGGGCACAAGCACCACGGCCGGCACGATGCCGCCGAAATAAAGCACGTGGAGCAAAATGCCGACGATTAAAATCAGGATCGGCCAGAACACGGCCCCGATAAATGAAAAGACGCCCAGCTTCCCGAGCAAAATAATCAATCCCGCAGCCAAAATCCAGATTCCGACCGCGGCGGATTGCTTGTTCAAAGCGTCTCCCCCACTTCGCTTGTCTATTGCGAACGAACGATATTCGTTTCTTTTATCTAACAGTTTAATGGAAGTCGGGGTAAAAAACTAGTTCGACGCCTTTAAAAAAGAGTAAAAGCCACAATCCTGTCACGAATGCGCGCGGCTTCGCCGCTTCATCCACAGCGCCGCGGACAGGAGTGCCGCTACGGTTGCGAAGGGCAGCGCGAGCGATCCGCGCTCGCCCAAACCCGCGATCAGCGGCGCGAGTCCCTTGTCCTTCAGCGCCATCTCGCAAGCGGCATAACCGAGAAGCGCTCCGCCGGCGTAGAGCAAAATGGGGTACCTGTCGAGCAGATGCATAATGAACGAGCTCCCCCAAATAATGATAGGTATGCTCATCGCGATGCCGATCAGGAGCAGTGCGGTATCCTCTCCGGCGACGGCCGCCACGGCAAGCACGTTGTCCAAGCTCATGACGAAGTCGGCGACCACGATCGTCCATACGGCGCCGGCGAGCGTGGAAGCACCCGCGCCTGCGCTTACCTCCTCTTTATGGTCCGTCAGCAGCTTAAAGGCAATGACAAACAGCAGCACGGCGCCTGCCGTCTGCAAATAAGGAATGTCGAGCAGAAGCGCTGCGAGCACGGTGAGCGCGCACCGCAGCAGCACGGCCGCGGCCGCCCCCCACCATACCGCGCGCCGCCGCTGCGCGGGCGGAAGCCTGCGGCCGGCCATGGCGATGACGACGGCGTTGTCGCCGCTGAGCAGCAGATTGATGAGTACGATTTGCGCGAAAATGACCAATTGACCCCATAATTCCATGACGCGCACCTCCTTCCCCTGTTATATGTACAGGCAGGTCCGAATATGAAGGAGGCTGGTTCCTCAATTTTTTGAATCTTTCTTGTCCGACCGCCGTATAACCGTTTATCATTTCATTGTTGGAGGGTCGGAAATGGATTTTTTGAACGCTGAATTTTTTACCGCTCTGATCACGATCGTCCTGATCGACCTCATGCTCGCCGGAGACAACGCGATCGTCATCGGCCTGGCCGCGCGGAACCTCCCCAAAGCCAGCCAGAAAAAAGCGATTCTATGGGGAACGGCCGGCGCCGTCATCATTCGCGTGATCGCGACGCTGTTGATCGTATACTTGCTTAAAATTCCGTTTCTGCTCGCCGTAGGCGGCGTGGTGCTCATCTGGATCGCCTACAAGCTGCTCGTCCAGGAAGAGTCCCACGAGCACGTCGAAGCCGGCAGCAATCTGTGGAGCGCGGTACGCACGATCGTCATCGCGGATGCCGCCATGGGCCTCGACAACGTGATCGCCGTCGCGGGAGCCGCTTCGGGCGGCAGCTCCTCCGATCACAGTACGCTGCTGGTCATCCTCGGATTGCTTATCAGCATTCCGATCGTCGTATGGGGCAGCACACTGTTCGTCAACCTGATCAAGCGGTTCCCATGGATCATCTATATTGGATCCGCGATTCTGGCGTATACCGCGGCCAAGATGATCACGCACGAAAAGAAATTTGAAGAGCTGTTCGACAACGACCCGACCAATTGGGCGTTTATTGTCGTGATCGTCATCGCGGTAATGACGCTCGGCATCTGGAGCAACGCCGCCAAGAACCGTAAAAATGCCCGCAAGCTGAATTCCACGAATACACATTAACTGAAAATAGCCGATCCGGTCGACAAGCGACGCGGATCGGCTATTTTTTTTCCTAGAACCAGCGATCTTCGGCTGCAGGCGAAGTCTGCTTTTCCTCCGGCCCTTGCGCCGTCATGACTACCGTTTCCGTGCCCGCGACCGCTTCGGCCACCAGACGATCCAACTGCTCGCCAAGCGCATGCTCGATGCCTTCGACGACGCGCAGATTCGGATTCGTGGCCGGCGATTTGGGCACGAACAGCGTACAGCAATCCTCATAAGGCAAAATGGAAGTCTCGTACGTGCCGATCCGCTCGGAGATGCGGATGATCTCCAGCTTGTCCATCATGACGAGCGGGCGAAGAAGCGGCAGCTCCGCCGTGCGCCCGATGACGTTCATGCTGCCGAGCGTCTGGCTGGCCACCTGGCCGAGGCTGTCCCCCGTAACGAGGGCGAGCGCTCCGGAGCGTTCCGCAAGGCGCTCCGCGATCCGAAGCATCGAGCGCCGCATCAGCGTAATAATGAGGTGATCCTGCTTTTGCTGGGCCAGCATCGTCTGCAGCTCGGTAAAAGGCACGAGGTGCAGCTTGATGCGGCCTCCATAGTAAGCCAGCCGCTGAGCCAGGGCGATCACTTTGTCCGTCGCCTGCTCGCTCGTGAACGGATAGCTGTGAAAATGAACCGCTTCGATCTCGAGTCCTTTGCGCATCGCGGTCCAGCCCGCTACGGGGCTGTCGATGCCGCCGGACAGCAGCAGCATCGCTTTGCCGTTCATCCCAAGCGGGAACCCGCCCGCGCCGGGCACGACCGTGCAATAGACGAAGACGCCCTGCTGCTGGATGTCCAGCCGCAGCTCGACATCGGGCTCGCGCACGTCGACCCGAAGCGATGGCGTGTTGCGCAGCACATGGGCGCCGACCAGATGATTCATTTCCATCGAATCGTGAGGAAACGTCTTCCAGGCGCGCTTTACGCTCATTTTGAAGGTTGAAGGAACCGGTCGGTGCGTCTCCATGACAGCCAAAGCAGCGCTGCGGATGTCCTCGAGATCGTGCTTGACCTTCAGCACCGGGCTGATCGTCCAAATGCCGAACACGTCGGTCAACCTCGACAGGACGCGATCCCCGTCGGCACCGTTTAACTTAATATATACGCGGCCGAAGGCGCTCTCGTACGACAGCTCCGGGTGATCTGCCATCGCCTGCTTGATCTTGCCGAGCATAAGCGACTCGAACTTGCCGCGGTTGCGCCCCTTGAGCGTAAGCTCGCCCAGCCGGACGAGCAAATAGTCAAATTTCATTTGTCTAATCCCTTTCTAGCGGCTTCAGCTTGGTTACGGTCATCCGCAGCCGCGCGGCCAATGTATCGATATCCCCGGCTGCATGCTCGTCGCCGAAGCTGATCCGGATGCTGCCGGCTCCTCTCGCTTCGCCCAGTCCCATCGCCATCAGGATGCGGCTGGGCTTCAGGCTCTTGGAGGAGCAGGCCGATTGCGTGGAGACGAGCACCCCGTGCTCCTCGAGCATATGAAGCAGCACCTCGGGCCGCATGCCCGGATAGGACAGATTGACGATCTGCGGGGAAGCGAGCCGTTCGTCCTCCGGGCTGTTCAGCACGAGCTCCGGCATATCCTTCACGCCGGCCAGCAGCCTGCGCCTCAGCTCGTACATCCGCGTCCGGCGCTCGGGCATCGACTCAAGCGCGAGACGAAGCGCCTGCGCCATTCCCACAATGCCGGGCAGGTTGTGCGTGCCGCTGCGCGCATCGCTCTCCTGGCCGCCTCCCGCGAGCAGCGGACGGAGCTTAAGCCCTTCTCGCACGAGCAAATAACCGGCGCCTCGCGGTCCTCTGAACTTGTGCGCCGAAGCGCTATATAAATCCACATGCGAACTCGCCCAGTCGAAAGGCACCTTGCCTACCGCCTGAACGCCGTCCACATGGAACCGGATGCGCGGATGGCCGCGAAGCAGCTCGCCGATCTCCTCGATCGGCTGCAGCGCGCCGGTCTCGTTGTTCACATGCATGACGCTCACCAGCACCGTATCCTCGGCAATCGCCGCCGCGACATCCGCCGCGTTGATCCGGCCCTGCGCGTCAGGCAGCAGGTAGGTGACGCGCGTACCCTCGCTCTCGAGCTGCTTGGCCGTGGCGTGCACGGAGGCGTGCTCGATCGCAGTCGTAATCAAGTGCTTGCCCTTGCGCCCCGTCTGCCCCAGTATGCCCTTCATCGCCAGATTGTTGCTCTCCGTGCCGCCGGAGGTGAAAACGACCTCGCCAGGCGCTGCGCCGAGCAGCGATGCAATGGCCGTTCTGGCACGCTCGACCAACTTGCCTGCGTCGGTGCCCGCCCGATGAAGCGCCGAAGGATTGGCATAGTGCTCGGCCATCAGCTCGGCAACCGTACGAATGACGGATTCGTAGGGGGGCGTCGAAGCGCTATGATCGAAGTAATAGGTTTTCAATGGCCTGATTCCCTTCTTTTCCGCAAACAAAGAAAAAGATCAAAGGCGGCACGAAGCCGCCCTGATCCCTTCTCGCGTCAGCGCTCAGTAATCTGGTGAAACCGTCGCTCACGGCAGCGTCCATCCGCTGCGCGCAGAGAGCACTTTGCCGATATAGGCCTGCGTCTCCGCCGGCAGCTCGGACAGTCGCGCGGCTACGTCCGCATCGGTGCGCAGTCCGATGCGATCGACGCGTCCCGGCCCTGCATTGTAGGCGGCGAGCGCGGTCATCTCGCTGCCGTCGTACTTGCGCAGCAGATAGGACAAGTACCGGCTGCCGCCGTCGATATTTTGCGCGGGATCGAACGAGTCCTCTACGCCAAGACCCGAGGCGGTGTTGTCCATCAGCTGCATGAGGCCCTTGGCGCCGGCGGACGAACCCGCGTTCGGATTAAACGAAGACTCCGTCTGGATGACGCCCTTGATCAAGGCGGGATCAAGTCCGTAGCGTGCGGCGGCGGCCTGGATCAACCCGTCGTACGCCGAGGTGGATGTATTGGAGTCGGCCGTGAGCCCGCCCGTTCCATCGTCCGAAACGAGGCTATCAAGCAGGCTCGAACCGTATGATCCTGCGTTCGCGGACAGCAGGCCGAGACCCGTCGTCAATCCGGACGTATCGGTTGACGTGCTGTCCAAAGCGCCTGCGTCGGCATATCCGTAGCTGTCCATGCTGCCCATATACTGAGAAAGCAATTGCGTAAACAAGTTGTTGTCGCCGGTGCCCGATGTCACCGCGTCGGTGCTGCCCGCGAACGGATCGACGCCTGAAGTGAACTGCGCCAGCAAAAGCTGCTTCAACATACGCGGGTCGACCGAATTGCCTGCGACGCCGTTAATATATGTCATCGACGAATCCGCCCTTTTATTCGACATTTTACCTTTTCATTGTACACCACTTCGCGTCCGGCGACCAGCGCAAGACGGCGAATATGCTACATAAGCGCAATCGCCGTTCGTACCGGGCAGCCCCGGCGCGAACGGCGATCGGCAAAACGGATAATCAGGAATTCGGCTTAAAGGTCAGGCAGCAGGTGCTCCTCGAGCTGGCGGCCTTGTCGCGGTGTTCGGCGAACGACTCTTCCGCGAACTCCTCGTTCCACTCGGCCTTGGCGTGCGCGTCGATCTCGATCGCGATCTCTTCGGCGCCGCACCGGTTGCCCTTGTCCCAGAACGCGCAATTGCTGACGCTGCAGGCTACGCCTCTAGGCATAACGGATCACCTCCGCCGCTTAGTCTGGCCACTTCAGGTCAGCGCATGCGGGCGGCAATCAGGGATGTAGAGGAGAGCTTGGCCTTATTTGGACTGCAGGCGGCATTGAATCAAGTATTCGCTCTCATAATAAGAGAGGTCTTCCCGAAGCTCCTCGTATACGCGCGAGACGCCGAGGACGAGATCGCGGGCCGCCCGGACAGGCTTGGCGCGGAAGCGAATCGCATCCTGGCCGGTGTATGCATAACGGCCGTCTTCGGAATAGCCTTCGTTTTTCGGATAGAAGAAAGCATTCACGCAATAATGATAAACCTCGTAAAGCGAGCGCTCGGCAGCCTTCTCGTCAAAGTTCGGCCTGCGCAGCAGCGCACCCAGCTTCTCGTACGACACCTCGGAAAAAACGAGCAGGTGGCGGAGATCGGACAGCAGTCCGGCATAAAACGATTCGGTGTTATCTTCGGCAACCAACTGCGGCAGCGCGTGTCCGTTCAGGAAGGACTCCAGTGGATCGATGGCCGCTTTTAGTTTGTCGCGGCTGGACTCGGCTAACGCCTTCACGTTGGCGGATGGCATAAATTGCTTTCCCCTTTCCGTCTATGCACATGCATGGGACGCCTCACAGATTTCCCGAGAGACGCAATGCCCTTATCGTATCATAAATCGACCTCAAACGGTACTCCGCGGCACGCAATTCCTCCGTATAATTTTTCCCCCTTTCCAAAGCCTAAGGGTGTAGATTCAGGATCATCGCGTTCACCCCTAAATCCCAAAGGAGTCGATCCGCCCATGCGCCGCCGATATGCGTTTCTCGGATTATTATTTACCGTAGCCGTGGCCATCTTCGCCGTGCCGATCATCGTGCCCCAGCCAGGCGGGCGGGACCATGCTTCGTCCCCTTCTCCGTCCCAGCAAGAAAGCCGATATTCGGCTGCAGCCAAGGAAGAGCATGCCGAAAAGCTGGAGACGATCAAACAGGATATGGCGAGAACCGGCATGCTGTGCCGGATCGAATGCAGCAGCGATATGCGCAAGCTCGCGGCCGCAGCTTATAAATCCGGTTCTGCTCCGCTATCCGAAGCTCGAAAAAAGGCGTTAATGAAGGACATGCTGGCGGCCAACCCGCACTTAGAAGCGATGGCCTGGACCTCCGGCACGTCCGACGCCGCGGTCGGCGCGAAGCTGGAGCGCTTCGACCGGACGGTCCGGTCGGCCTGGCAAGAAGGCCTGTCCGCAGCCCGTAAAGGACGCAGCTATGAGTCCGCCTCCCTGCCCGTTCGCGGCGACGGCGGTTACGTGCTCGCGGTCCCGGCCGGAACAGGCGGCGACGGTCTCGTCGCCCTGATCCATAACGACGCGGTCGACGAGGTCGAAAAACATCAACGACGCAATCTGAGGCTCGTCCCTTATCCCGACAACAGCCGCTTCAGAACGCAGGCGACAGAGCCCGGAAGGCTGAAAGACAAACATGTGTCGTCCGGAGACGCCAACGGCAACGCCAGCCATTATGCCGTCGACGAAGTCGTCGTCAAGCTGCGGCGCCAGCTCACGCCCCGGGAGCTGCTGCAGCTGCGCAAAACGCTGAATCTGTCGGTTGCTCGCGAGCACCGCAAGCAAACTTACGTATTCCGCTCCAAGACACTTGGCACCGCCCAATTGATCGCTTATTTCAAGAAAAACTGGAACCCGATTTTTGCGGAGCCTCATTACCTGTATATGACCAATGACGGTAAGCCCGCCCGGATCATAACGCCGCTTGCCGGACGCATAACGCCGCTCGCCGCGGACAACGCGCTTCAGACCGACATCGTGCCCAACGACACGCTGTACGGACAATATCAGTGGAACCTGCCCGAGATTGCGACGGAGCGCGGCTGGAACGTCACCCGCGGCAAGCAGGACATTATCGTCGCCGTCGTCGATACCGGCGTGCAGCTCGATCATCCGGACTTGAAGGGCCGCCTGGTGAAAGGCACCAATATTGTGGACCCATCGGCGCAGCCCGAGGACGATGTCGGCCACGGCACCCATGTGGCCGGCATTATCGCCGCGGAGGTGAACAACAATGAAGGCGTCGCGGGCATGACCTGGTACACGAAGGTTATGCCGGTCAAGGCGCTGGACAACTCCGGCGCGGGCACGACGTATTCCGTCGCCGAAGGCATTATCTGGGCGGCGGATCACGGCGCGAACATCATTAATCTCAGCCTCGGCAACTATGCGCAGGCCCAGTTCCTGCACGACGCGATCAAGTACGCCCACGACAAAGGCGTGCTCGTCGTCGCCGCCAGCGGCAACGACAATACGGACCGGCCCGGTTATCCGGCCGCCTATCCCGAAGTCGTCGCCGTAGGCGCGACCGGCTCGGACGAACTGCGCGCGCCGTATTCGAATTACGGCGACTATATCGATGTCGTCGCGCCGGGCACCTCCATCGCCAGCACGTATCCGGGCAGCCGGTACGCAGCTTTGTCCGGCACGTCGATGGCTACCCCGCACGTGGCGGCACTCGCTTCGCTCATGCTGGCTGCGGACGGCAGCCTGACGAACGACCAGCTCGCCGATCTGCTCGACAAGACCGCCAGAGACCTCGGCGCCGCCGGCAAGGACACGGAGTTCGGCTACGGCCAGATCGACGTGCGCGCGGCCGTCGACGCTGCCGCCGGTAAAAACGCCGCCCCGGCCGCGAGCAAGCAAGCTGCCGCAACCGACGTCCAAAACACAGGCCAGCCCGACGTCGTCGAGCAGCGGCTGCTGGACAGGCTGCAAACCCTGTTATCCGACTTGCTCGGCCGCTGACTCTTTTTTGCTGAATAGCTCTAAAGCAATGCCGCTCCTTTTGTTGAATCGAACGGTCGTCTAACCGTTCTGCCGCGAAGCCCGGGACGATCCGCTCCCGTTCTGCGCGCGGAACGGCTTTTCATTTACCGCCTCCGCCACCTCGAAAACTACGATTTGTCGTTTGACCTCCGGACTTCTATAATAGAGAGAAGCGCGATCGGAACGATCGCCGATATTGCGATGATTATTCATCCGGAACGAAGGGGTAGAGCGCATTGGACAAGGCACAGCGGAAAAAAGAAGAACGATTGAAAAGGGAAGCGCAGGCCCTCAAGAGGCGCAAGCAGTCCCGAATCTGGGTTTGGACGACGGTCGTGGCCGCCGTCGCGATTATCGCGCTGGCGATCGTATTTCGTCCCGAGCCCGAAGATTTGAATTTTAATTACGACACGCTGCCGACGATCGGCCAGACCGATGCGCCAGTCAAGCTCGTCGAGTTCGGCGACTTCAAATGCACGACCTGCAAATTTTTCAACGACGAGATCTACCCCAAGTTAAAAGCGGACTTTATCGATACCGGCAAAATATCGCTCAGCTTCATGAACTTCACGATCATCAGCCCCCAAACGGATTCGAGGACCGCAGCGCTCGCAGCGCAGGCCGTCTATCATCAGAACAACGACGAGTTTTGGAAGTTTTATCATGCCGTCTACGAGAATCAGGGTGCCGAGAGCGCGACATGGGCCACCTCCGACTTCCTCGTCAAGCTGGCGCAGGATAAGTCGCTGAATCTCGACTTCGACAAGCTCAAAAAGGACATCGACAACGCTACATACAAGTCCGAAGTGGACAAGCACAACAAGATCGCGCGCGACAACAACTTTACCGGCACGCCAACGCTGATCCTGAACGGCAAAAAACTGTCCGACAGCCAGGCGCTGACCTACGAAAATCTGAAAGCCGAGATCGAAAAGGCGCTGAAGGAGTCGCCGGAAGCACCGGCCGCCTCGTCTGCGACCGCTTCCGCCTCGGCCTCCTAAGGGGGACTTCAAGCGATGCGCTCGTTTATCCGGGCTAACTTCCTCTACCTGGCATGGGTCGTCTCGCTCGTCGCGACCGGCGGCAGCTTGTTCATGAGCGAGGTGCTTAATTACGCCCCCTGCAAACTGTGCTGGCTGCAGCGGATCTTCATGTATCCGCTCGTGCTGCTGCTCGGCCGCGCCGCTATCCGCAGCGACCGGCGCATCGTAGGCTACGTCGCGCCGCTGATCGCCATCGGCGGATTGATCTCGCTCTATCATTACGGCGAGCAAAAGGTGCCGGGGATGGCCAGCATCCTCCCTTGCACGGTCGGCGTTCCTTGCAACGAAGATTACTTGGACTGGTTCGGCGTCATCACGATTCCGCTTTTGGCGCTTACTGCTTTTATCCTGATCGGTCTGCTGCTGTGGTTCGGCAGCAGAAAACAAAATCAGGAAGGCTGGGCCGAAGCCGACGATTCGGATTTCGACGAGCGTTAATCGAAGGCAGTCGCATTTGCAAAAAGGGGCTGCCTCAAAAGCCCTTCAAAGGTTAAAGCCGTAACAGCAAAAAGGGACGAAGCAGAGGAGATCTGCTTCGTCCCTTTTGCGTTTATTAAGAGAGCCCCTTGGCCCGACCTCGCCGCTAACCGTGGCGAGGCCCCTTTTATGACAGCCTTTCAATTGCTCTCCGATCGTCACGCCCAATTGCCGCCCCTGAAAATAGGCACGACCGTGCCGTCCTCCTGGTAACCGTCGATATCCATCTCGGCAGAACCGATCATAAAGTCGACGTGCGTGATGCTCGTATTGACGCCGCTGGCCGCGAGCTCCTCGGGCGTCATCGTCTTGCCGCCCTCGACGTTAAAGGCGTAGCCGCTGCCGATGGCGAAGTGGTTGGAAGCATTCTCGTCGAACAGCGTGTTGTAGAACAGAATGTTCGACTCGGAAATCGGCGAGCGATGCGGGACAAGCGCCATCTCCCCGAGATAATGCGAGCCTTCGTCGGTCTCGACGAGCTGCTGCAGAATCGCTTCGCCTTCCTCGGCTTCGGCTTTGACGATCCGTCCGAGCACGAATGTCAGCTTGAACCGGTCGATAATATTGCCGGCATAACTGAGCGGCTTCGTGCTGCTCACATAGCCGTTCACCCCGTCGCGACGCGGCGCCGTGAACACTTCTTCGGTCGGCATGTTCGCCATAAAGTTAACGCCGCCCGGCGCGACGCTCGAGGCGCCCACCCACAGATGGCGGTCCGGCAGCTCGACCGTCAGATCCGTGCCTGCTGCCTTGTAATGCAGCTTGCGCAGCCGCAGTCCGTTCAGCCAGTCGACCTTGCCGTGCAGGGCACGATCGTGCGCGCGCCAAGCTTCGACCGGGTCGTCCGCATGCAGGCGCACCGCATCGAAAATCGCCAGCCACAGCTTGCTGAGCGCGATCTCGGGCTCGTCGCCGGGGAATACCTTTTGCGCCCAATCGTTCGAAGCCGCGGCCGCGACCGTCCACGCGACCTTGTCGGATTGAATGGCCCTGCGGAATTCCGCGAGCCCAGCGCCGGCCGCTTTTTGATAATCGCCGATCCGCTGCGGGTCGACGCCCTTCAGCACGTCCGGTCCGGACGATACGAATGAGATAAAGCAAGCGCCCTTTTCCACGAAGCTGCCCCGCTTTAACGTCTCCCACGCGGGGAACGCGCGGAAAACCTCGGGGTCCGCATGGTCGTATTTGAGCCGGGACACTGCATCGTCGCTCCAGTCCACATGCACGTTGGACGCGCCGGCCTCATAGGCCGCTGCTGCGACGAGACGCGTGAGGGGCGCGATCTCGATCTGGCTGACGACAAATACTTCCTGACCTTGCTGCACGTTCGCGCCGACCTTGACGATCAGCTCCGCATACCGGGCCAACTGCTGCTCCAATGGTTCCACAGGATCATCCTCCGTATCGTACAAATGTTGTTATACTTAAACGCGTCAGTTCGCCCAATTCCCGCCGCGGAACACCGCAACCACCGTGCCGTCCTCCCGAATCCCGTCAATATCCATGTCGGCCCTTCCGACCATGAAGTCGACGTGAACGACGCTTGCATTGACGCCGGCCTCGCGCAGCTGCTCGGGCGACATCGTCTTGCCGCCTTCGAGCGTGAACGGGAAGCCGAGCCCGATTGCGAGATGGTTGGATGCATTCTCGTCGAACAGCGTGTTGTAAAATAAAATGTTCGCATTCGAGATCGGCGATCGGTGCGGCACGAGCGCGACTTCGCCAAGATAATGGGAGCCGTCGTCCGTCTCGACGATCTGCCTGAGCATCTCCTCGCCTTCTTCGGCCTCGACGCCGACGATACGTCCGTTCTCGAACGTCAACTTAAAGCGGTCCACGAGCGTGCCGCTGTAGCTAAGCGGCTTGGAGCTGCTCACGTATCCGCTGGCGCCGTCGCGGTGAGGCACCGTGAACACTTCCTCGGTCGGCATGTTTTTCATAAAACCGACGCCGTCAGGCTTCGTTCCGCCGGCCGTCATCCACAGATGACCCTCAGGAAGACCGATCGTAAGGTCCGTGCCCGGCGCCCTGTAATGCAGCTTGCCGAAGCGCTGTTCGTTCAGCCAAGCAGCTCTCTCCTGCAGCGTTGCATCATGCGCGCGCCAATTTTCTACCGGGTCTTCCGCATGCAGCCTTACAGCGTCAAAAATCGCCTGCCACAGCTTGCGGACGGATACCTCGGCAGAATCGCCCGGGAACACCTTTGCCGCCCATGCCTTCGTGGCGCTGCCCGCGATCGTCCAGGCGATCTTGTCCGACGCCGTCGCCTGCCGGTACACGGCTAGCGCCTCCCCCGCCGCCTTTTGATATTGGCCGATTTTCTGAGCGTCGACACCGCTTAACAGATCGGGATTGGAGGCATTCAGAAAAATAAAGCAGCCTCCGCGCTCCACGACTTCGTTGCGCCGCAGCTTCTCCCATTCGGGAAACTGCGTGAATATTTCCGGCGCGGCATGGTCGTACTTGAGACGAGTGAGCGCATCGTCCGCCCAATCCACGATTACGTTGCCTGCCCCGGCCTTGTAAGCATGCTCCACAACCAGACGGGCCAGCGGCGCACCTTCGATCTGGCTGGAGACGTATACGTCTTGACCTTGCTGTACATTGGCGCCAATCTTTACGATCAGTTCGGCATACTTGGACAAATCACGTTCGAATTCCGACATGTCTCACGCTCCGTTTTCAGAATGCAAACTGTTTTCTATATTGTACCGAATTCGCAGATCGATCACAAACTGAACTGACCAGTCATTTTAGCACCGAGGCAGACGCGACTTTCCGCACAAACAAAAACCCCGGAATATCCGGGGTTCGGGTGCGAGCGAATATCGCCCGTAGCTTTAAGCTTTGTCACGCATTTAACGCATTGTCACGCATTCAGCGCTTTTACCAGCGCAGTTAAATTTTGATTCATCAATCCGATATAATCGAGCCCCTGCTTGTTGTCGTCCTTCGTCAGTCCCTCGATCGGATTCAGCACATCCGTCTTCGCTCCCGTCTCGCTCGCGATCGCTTCCGCGATCTTCGGGTCGACAAGCGCCTCGAAAAAGATCGTGGAGATGCCGAGCGACTTGATCTCCTTCACGACGGAAGCCATCTGGCCAGGCGTCGGCTCCTGCTCCGGGGACAAGCCGGAGATCGGCAGCTGCGTCAAGCCATACTCGCGGGCCAAGTAGCCGAACGCGGCATGCTGCGTCACGAACGTCTTGTGCGACGTTTGACCAAGCGCCGCGCGGAAGTCCGCATCGAGTTGCTGGAGCTTGGCCATGTAAGCTTCGGCATTCGCTTCGTAGTCTGCGCTATGCGCCGGATCCGCTTTTGACAAGCCGTCACGGATATGTTCGACTTCCCGCTGCGCAAGCACCGGACTCAGCCACACGTGCGGGTCCATGCCGGCATGGTCGCTGTCCGAAGCCTGCTCGCCGCCGGCCGCATTGAGTTCGAGACCGGCAGAAGCTTCGACGTCGACCCGATTGCCGCTTCCCGCGCTTGAGATCGCCTGCTCGGCCCAGCCCTCCACGATCCCGTTGTATACAAAGACATCTGCCTTGGACAGCAGCGCCATATCCTTGGGCGTCGGTTCCCAGTCATGGGGCTCTACGCCGCCCGGCACCATCAGGGTCACATCGGCGAGGTCGCCGGCGATCTGCCTGGCGAATTCGTACATGGGATAAAAACTGGCCGCCACCTTAAGCTTGTGCTGCGAGCCCGAATTGGGATCCGCCTCCGAAGCCGTGTTGGCCCCGCCGTGCGAGCCGCAGCCCGCGAGCAGCATCGACACGGTCAGCGACGACAGCGCAGCCTTGGCCCATAAAGCCTTCATCCTCGCGATTCCCCCTTATCGGCGACACGCGCCGTGCTGCTGAATCGCGCAGCTTCGTAGAGCGAATCCGGCCCGTTGCCGGATACGGTATGGCCGAGCCTGCTCTTGCGCTTCGCCGCGCGAAGCGCCCCCTTCTTCAGTCCGATACCGACAAGCAGAATCGCGAGCAGGATGAGCGCGATCGTCGCGCCGGGCGGCGTGCTGAACGCGTAGGAGGCGGCCAATCCCGACCATACGCCGCCCAGGCCGAACGCCATCGACAGGCCGATCGCCATCGCGAAGCTCGAGGCGAGCCGAATGGCGAGTGCTGCGGGCAGGACGACGAGCGACGAGACGAGCAGCACGCCGACGATCGGCATTGCCGCCGCGACGATCATCCCGGTGACGACGCTAAACGCAAGCGACAGCCAATGGACCGGCAGTCCGGACGTCTTGGCCGTATCTTCGTCGAACGTCATCTGGTAAAGCGGACGGCGCATCAAGATGAAGAACAAGGCTGCAAGCACCGATACGGCCAGCATCAGGATAAGCTCGGTGCGGTTGACGGCTACGACCGAGCCGAACAAGTAGGACGAGAAACTCTTGTTCACGCTCTGGTTCAGGTTCATGATGATGACCGCGCTGGACAACCCGCCCACCATGATGATCGCGACGGAGATCTCGCTGTATGTCTTATATGAACGGCGCACATATTCGACGGCGACCGCGCCGACGATGGCGATGGCGAATCCGGTCAGGGTCGGATTCCAGTGGAGATAAGCACCGGCCGCGATACCCGCCAGCGAGACGTGCGAGAGCATGTCGGCCATCAGCGCCTGCCTGCGAAGCATCAGATAGACGCCGAGCGCCGACGCAACGAGCGCTATGAGCGCGCCGGCGAGAAATGCCCTCTGCATGAAGTCGTAGTGCAGCATCTCCACTTGCCATCCTCCTTCCGTTCCAGCTCGACGATGCGATCCAAATAAGGCGATACTTCGTCCAGGCCGTGCGTAACCATGACGACGGTGCGTCCGAACTGCTCCGTCTGCGTCTTCATGAGCTCATAGAAACCGAACCGGCTCTCCTGGTCCATGCCTGTCGTCGGTTCGTCCAGCACGAGTAAATCAGGCTCCATGGCCAGCGCCCGCGCAATGCAAATCCGCTGCTTCTGGCCGCCGGACAGCTCGCCGATCTTGCGATGCCGCAGATGCCACATCCCCACCTGCTTAAGCGCCAGCTCCGTTTGCTCATGATCCCGGGCATTCATTCTCCGGAGCCAAGAGCCCTTGGTATATCGGCCCGAGCGCACGAACTCCAGAATGCTGCTCGGAAAACCGCTGTTGAACGCAGCGATCTGCTGCGGAACATAACCGATCGTAAGCCTCCCGCCTCCCGTGCCGCGGGAAGCCAGCTTGATCTTGCCCTTCCAGGGAGCCAAAAGACCCATCATGAGTCGGAGCAGCGTCGTCTTGGATGCGCCGTTCGGTCCGGTAACGGCGACGAATTCGCCTGCGCCAATCTCAAGATTCACATCCTCCAGGCTCGGTACATCGTCATATCCGAACACGACCTGCTCCATCGCTACGAGCGCCATAGCTCTCTCCTCCTCGTCCTTTATCGTAAAAGTTACGCTTATATCGCATAACGAAAGCCCGCTTCTCAGCCGGCTTCGGATTCCTATCCTCATTTTATCCGTAACAATTACACTTTAACAATATAGCAGTAGGCCGCAATAGCGTCAACCACATTATTGATGCGGCAGTTATCGGGCGATCGTCTTGATGCCTTCCTGCTGGCATTCCTCGCATACGCCATAAATCTCAAAACGGTGGCTCAACACGCGATAGCTGCCGGGCAGCTCCAGATCTTCCTTCATCGGACAATAATCGAACGAAAGCGTCTTCTCGCAATTCGTGCAGATGAGGTGGTGATGATGGTGCTTGGCGCAATTCGCCCTGAACTTAAGCCCGCCGTCCATAAAATAAAATTGCTCCAGCACGCCCATATCGCTGAGCATCCGGAGATTGCGATAAACGGTATTGAAGCTGACGCTCGGATACTTCACGGAGAGCTGATCGTATACGTCCTTCGGAGACAAATAGCCATCGGTATCGGCGAAAATACGGGCAAGCGTCCGGCGCTGGTCGGTAATGCGCCATCCGGCCCTGCTCATCATGGACACCATCTCTTGGACAGTCGCGGCTTCGTTATCCAAATCTTCGTCATGAATGCATGCTTCGTTGTGTTCTTGCACACTCATCTGTGTCGACCTCCTATCCTTTATGTAAAAAGCAAGGACGGATTCATTAGCGCATAATCGGAAAGCGCAACGTAAGCCGGGTTCTGTTCTTCCGGTGGTAAGACGGACCTGGTGGTCCTCCCACGGATGGAAGCGACAATCATCTATCTAGGCCGTACGTTGCCGCACGGCTCAAGCGACCAACCCGAACGCGCCCCGGGCAAGGGCCGCGGCTCAAGGCCGCTGCGTTCCTCTTCGGTCTTGCTCCGGATGGGGTTTACCAGGAACAAAGTCGCCAGTGCTCCTCGTGGTCTCTTACACCACGGTTCCACCCTTGCCTGATCCGCGACGAGTCGCGGCCATCGGCGGTCCATTTCTGTGGCACTATCCTTCGGCTCGCGCCGACTGGACGTTATCCAGCATCCTGCCCTGCGGAGCCCGGACTTTCCTCTCGCGGCGCGAAGCCGCCAGCGATTGTCTGTCGAACTTTCCGATATGCACCGATAAGTATAACCAAAATCCCGCTCCGACACAATGGCAGGCGAATCCATGCACGCTTCTTGTGCACGATTGTTCTCTCACGCGATGGCCGCCGCATAAAGAAACGTCGCCGTGCGGAGTCTTGATCATTCGCTTTCCCGCCGCGATTTTCCCCTCTGTGATCAGCGTAAACAAGGCGACTCCTCAAAAACGGGCTACTTGAGCCTAAAAGGATCCGTGTGCACCTCGGAAGCGAACACTTCCGTAGCGTAGCCCTTCTCGGCGAGTCGCTCCCGCAGCCACTCCGCGGTCTTCGGACGCATGATCTTCTCCGCATAATGGCCCGGATCGACGATCGCAAGTCCGCCAGCTTCGGCGTCCTGGGCCGAATGGAAGTCGATGTCGCCGGTGACGAGCACGTCGGCGCCCATGAACATCGCACGCTTGATATAGCTGCGCCCGGAACCGCCAAGCACAGCGACCTTGCGCACTTGCCGATCGCCGTCCCCGACGACGCGGACGAACGGCATGCCGAGCCGCTCCTTGACCAGCTCGGCGAAGTCGTCCAGCGGCATGGCCGCCGGGAGCTTGCCAACCCGTCCGAGCCCGAATGAGCGGCCCTTCAAGTCGACGCCGTACAGATCGTAGGCGACTTCCTCATACGGATGCGACTTCAGCATCGCCTGCACGACCGCTTTGCGCGCGCTCTCCGGAACGATGATCTCGATGCGCGTTTCCTCTGCGGTTGCCAGCTTCCCTTTTTCCCCGATGAACGGATCGCTCCCTTCTCGCGGCATGAAGGTGCCGGTGCCCTCCACGTTAAAGCTGCAGTGGCTGTAATTGCCGATCCATCCGCCGCCCGCACGGAACATCGCGTCGCGTACGGCCTCGCCGTGCGGGCGCGGCACGAATACGGCCAGCTTGTACAGCTTGTCCGTATGGACCTCCTCCAGCACGTCGCGGCCTTCGAGGCCGAGCGCCTCCGCCATCCAATCGTTGAGGCCGCCCTCGGCGGTATCCAGGTTCGTATGCGACACGTAGACGGCGATATCCCGCCTGACCAGCTCGGCGGCCAGCGCGCCGGCAGGCGTATCCGTCTGCAGATGGGCGAGCGGCCGATAAATGACCGGATGATGAGCGACGATGAGCTCAGCGCCCAAATCTACAGCTTCCCGCACGACGTCCGTATTGACGTCGAGCGTCACCAGCACGCGCTTGATTTCCTTGCGCAGCGAACCGACCTGCAGGCCGATTTTGTCGCCTTCGACCGCAAAGTGCTTCGGCGCGAGCCGCTCCATTAGCTGGGCGATCGTTTCTCCCCTTGCAAGCATGCCAATACCTCCTCGATCTCTGCCGTCGTGCGCGTCCAGGCTTCCAGCTTGGTCCGGGTGTCCGCAGTGTCCGATTGCTTCATGCCTTGTGCGATTCGCTCCCGCTTCGTCAGTTCGCCGCGCCATTTGGCCATGAAAGCTTCGTCCGCCGAACGGAGCAGCAGCGGGCCCATCTCGTACAGCAGGGCGTGCGGGACCGCTTTACACTCCGCGCCGAGCAGCGACGGATCGTACAGCTCTTTGTGCCTAACTTCGGACGCCTCTGCGCTTGCCGCACGCTCCGCCCGGAGCAGCGTATAGATCTCGCCGTCTTCTTCGATAAGACATTCGAGGGCGAGCACGTAGCAATTCGTCTCAAGCCAGCGCCGCACCTGATCCTCGGCCACGTGCGGCGAGAGAATCAGCGTCGTCACGCCTGACAGCGCCTCGCCCGCTTCCTCAAGCAGCCGTACCATCAGACTGCCGCCCATCCCGGCGATGCAGACGGTGTCCACCTCATTGGCCGCAAGTACGGACAAGCCGTCGCCATGGCGGACCGACACGATGTCGCCTACGCCGGCGGACCGCACCTGACGCCTGGCGGCCTCGGCCGGGCCGGCATTCACGTCCCCCGCGACTGCATACGATATTGTGCCCGCCAACGCCAGGTGCACGGGCAGCAGCGCGTGGTCGGTGCCGATGTCGGCGAACCGAGCGCCTTGCTGCACGAGACCAGCCAGTGCGGCGAGACGCTTCGACAGCCTTGGCAATTCTATCGAAAGCTTGCCGTTCTTTTCATTCATGCTCATGCAACCCATTCCATCCATTGTCTGCGCAGCCGGAACATAAGCGTGCCGACCAGCGCGATTTTTACGAGCAGTTCGACCTGGATCCAGTTCCGGTCCACGCCGAACAGTGCCGAATATACTTCGGGCATAAACCATAAAATGAGCGCCGTCGCGAACAGCACGGCGCCGGTCGCCTTAAACTTCACGTGCGAGACCCAGCTGAGCCAGGCGAACAGCAGCGCTGCCGGCACCCAGAACACCTGCACCTCAAGCCAGCTCGGATCGGGTACCTGTCGGGACAGCACCGCTGCATAGAGCCCGATGACCCCCATCCATCCGAGCCAATGCAGCACCGCAAAGCGTTCCGCGATGCCGCATACGATCCAGATGACGGCGCTTGCGAGCAGCAACACGAACAAGCCCGGTCCGTCCATCCAGCCTTGAACGTGGAGGATCGCCATCCCCGTGGCCGGCAGCAGCAGCATGCCCGTGCTGAGCAGCGCCAGTCCGCGCGCAGGCAGACGCTCCCTGTAGCGGGAGCCGAGACCGACGAGCCCCCCCGTGCCGATGACCGCCACCGCTATTTGCAATGCCAGCGGAAACGCGCTAAAATGAAGGACAACAAGGCAGATCAAGGAAATTATGCCAATGACATACATCCATTGTTTTCCGGAAGCCTGACCGATCTGACGCAGTTTTTCGCCTGTCACGCTCTTGGGCCGGACCGTCAGATCGTCCAAATACAAATTCAGCAGGAAATCGCAATACTGTTCCGGCAGCATTTTTGCCCGGCGCCAGGACTCGATTTCCCGCACGACCCATTTCCTCTTGTCCTCATCCAATGGAGGCATGTCGATAGCTCCTCTCGCTCATGTAGCATCCCGGATGCCAAGAGGACCTTGCTGCCCATGAATCGGCGCAAGGTCCTCAGCATGAACGCAGTCCGGCGTTCGGCGCTTATTCCAGGAAGTCCT
The DNA here is from genome assembly GCF_042683485.1 of Cohnella sp. GCM10020058. NCBI lineage: Bacteria > Bacillati > Bacillota > Bacilli > Caryophanales > Paenibacillaceae > Cohnella > Cohnella sp. GCM10020058. The sequence goes on along the minus strand of NZ_JBHUJV010000019.1, from coordinate 262,857 downwards.
TCAGACGCTTACTGCGGCTCGGATGGCGAAGCTTGCGAAGCGCCTTGGCTTCGATCTGTCGGATCCGCTCGCGCGTAACGCCGAATACTTTGCCGACTTCCTCCAGCGTACGGGTACGGCCGTCGTCGAGGCCGAATCGCAGCCTGAGCACGTTTTCCTCGCGTTCGGTCAGCGTGTCCAGCACGTCCTCCAGCTGTTCCTTCAGCAGCTCGTAAGCCGCCGCATCAGCCGGCGCCAACGCCTCCTGATCTTCGATGAAGTCGCCCAGGTGCGAGTCGTCCTCTTCCCCGATCGGCGTCTCGAGCGATACAGGCTCCTGCGCGATCTTCATGATCTCGCGAACCTTATCCACGCTGAGCTCCATTTGCTCCGCAATTTCCTCGGGTGCCGGCTCGCGTCCGAGCTCCTGCAGCAGCTGCCGCGACACGCGGATCAGCTTGTTGATCGTCTCCACCATATGCACGGGAATCCGGATCGTCCGCGCCTGGTCGGCAATCGCCCGCGTAATCGCTTGGCGAATCCACCAGGTGGCGTACGTACTGAATTTGTAGCCCTTCGTATGGTCGAACTTTTCGACGGCCTTGAGCAGGCCCATATTGCCCTCTTGAATCAGGTCGAGGAAAAGCATGCCTCGTCCCACGTACCGCTTCGCGATGCTGACGACCAGACGCAGGTTCGCTTCGGCCAGACGCTTCTTCGCTTCCTCGCCGCCTTCGCCGCCAATCTCGATCTTTTTCGCCAGCTCGACCTCGTCGTCGGCGCCCAGCAGCGGCACACGTCCGATCTCCTTCAAGTACATGCGAACCGGATCGTTGATCTTGATGCCGGGCGGGAGCGACAGATCGTCGTCGAAGTTGAACTCGTCGCGTTCTTCATCTTCGCGTTCGCGGTCGCGGCCGCCTCCGATCTCGTCGTGATCGTTAACGACCTCGATGCCGTGATCGGCCAGCTGCTCGAAGAAATCGTCGATTTGTTCGGCGTCCTGGTCGAACGGAGACAGCTTCTCCATGATGTCTTTGTAGGTCAATCCGCCCTTTTTCTTGCCTTGTTCAATGAGCAGCGACTTGACCTGCTCCAGCGAGCTCTCCGTCTCGAGTCCGGTGTGTTGATCGTTCGCCATTTCCGACTCCCTCCTCCCTGCAGCGGCGGCATCAGCTTTCCTTCTGCCGTCTCTCCAGGGCGATAATCTCTGTCAATATTTGCGCGGCGCGCAGTGGATCACCGGTACGCTCCGCTCGATTCATTTCTTCGTACAAGCTCTGCAAATCGTCCTTTTTCGTCACCTGACGTTCGACCGTACGCATGCAATCGGCAAGTTCGCGTTCCCCGAAAGGCACTTCGATCAGCGCGATGGCGCTGGTCGCGCGCTCTAGCCGGTCGTCCTGCAGCGTTGCGATAAAGCGTCCTATGTCAGGAGGGTTGCCGTGCGCGTAGTAGGCATATAGATAAGCAGCGATTGCCGCGTGATCCTCCACATGGAAGCGATCGCCCAACCGTTCCTGCACGACGCCCGCCGTCTCGCCGTCCTGCAGCATCCAAGACAAAAGATACTGCTCGGCCTTGACATAGTCGACGGATACCTTGGGAAGCTTGGCCGAACTTCGGTTATCATTCCATTCATTATTCCACGATCCGCCCGGAATATCCCCAGCCGTTCCCAATTTCTCCTGCTGCCTGATCTTGAATACGTCCTGCTTTAAACTGTCCGTCGAAGCCCCGAATTCCTGCGCCAGCTCCTTCAGCATCAATTCCCGTTCGGTAGCCGATTCGCGCCGGGCTACAAGCTTAATCGCGTCTTCAAGGTATCGGAGCTTCCCGTCTTCTTCTAGCAGTATATGGGACTTCCTCAAATAGATGAGCTGAAATTTGAGGGCGGATACCGCGTCTTCGACGATCTCCCGCATGTAGGCTTCGGAGCCGTATGCCGAGATGTATTCGTCCGGGTCCATCTTGCCGGGCAGCACGCCGACCCGCACTCTGAAGCCGGCATTCTCCAGCAGCGGGATGCTCTTGCTAGCCGCGGCCATCCCCGCATCGTCCCCGTCGTAGCACACGATCGCCTCGTCCGCATAACGCTTCAGCAAGGATGCGTGCTCGCCGGTGAGGGCGGTTCCCATCGTCGCGACGCCGTTGTGCACGCCGGCCGACCAGGCCTTGATGACGTCCATGTAGCCCTCGAGCAACACGACCTGCCTCGTCTTGCGGATCGTACCCTTCGCCGCGTGGAACCGGTACAGCGTCCGGCTCTTGCTGAACAACGGCGACTCGGGCGAATTGAGGTACTTGGGCTGGCCGTCCGACATCAGTCGTCCCGCGAACGCGATAATCTTGCCGTCGCCGTCGTGGATCGGAAACATGACACGATCGCGAAAACGGTCCACGAAGCCCTCGCCCTCGTGTCGCCTCGAAAGCAGTCCGCCCCGGTCCATCTCGGCCAGGTCGTAGCCCTTCTTGTCCAGCGCCTGCGTCAGCGTATCCCATCGGGCCGGCGCGTACCCGAGCCCGAACTCCTCGATCAGCTTGTCCGTCATGCCGCGGTCCCGGAGATAGTTCATCGCCCCGGTACCGGCTGCGGTATTGCGCAAAACGGCGTGATAGAACTTCGCCGTGTAGGCATGCGCCTCCGTCATGACGGAGCGTTCCTTCTGGCGCTCGGACTGCTCGCCTTCGGGCGCCTGCCAGGAGATCGGAATCCCCGCCTCCTCGCACATGCTTCTGATCGCTTCGGGGAAGGTCTCGTTCTCGATTTCCATGACGAACTTGACGACATTTCCGCCCTTGCCGCAGCCGTAGCAATGGAAAATCTGCTTCTCCGGCGTCACCGTGAAGGAAGGCGTGCGCTCGGAATGGAACGGGCACAGCCCCTTCAAATACTTGCCGTTCCTGGACAACTGAACGTAACGACCGACGGTCTCCGCAATGTCGTACCGCCGAAGAACCTCGTCGATCGTCTCTTGTGGAATCATGCCGTTATTCATATTAAGCCATCCGCTCTGCCGTTCAATTTCGGCACGTAATACAATTCGCTAAGCGAACGAATTCTCCTGCAACCTCCGAAGCAGCAATGTCAGTTTTTGTTGAAATCGGTCGCGATCCTCGTCCGTGAAAGGTTTGGGCCCTCGCGTCCGCATGCCTCCCCGACGCTGCTTGGCCGAAAAATGCCGCTGCGCGAGCAGGCCGTCGATATCGTCCTCGCCGATGACCTTGCCGCGCGGTGTCAGCACCGCCGCTCCGCGCGCCAGTCCGAGCGCAGCCAGACCGTAATCGCCCGTGACGAGAATGTCGGCGCTTTTAAGCGCGTTGGCGATGTACAGATCCGCGGACTGGTCGCTCGCGTCCACCGTCACGACGTCGACGCCTTCCTCGGCCTGGAGCACGTGCGCATGCGAAGACACGAGGAGAGCTCTTGTCCCCGCGGCCCTCACGCATGCGGCGATCTCCGGCTTCACCGGGCAGGCGTCCGCGTCGACGACGACCCGGACCGAATTTTGCAGCATTCGACACCACCGCTCATTGAATATGGTATGAGTCCCTATTATATACGCTACCGGCGCGATAAATCCTTCCTCGAGCCCAAAATTTCAGGCCTTGTGCCCGTAAGAAAGCAACAACCAGCCGCCTCAAAGGCATGCCGGTTGTCCGCCATTTTTGTCGAAACCCGTCTATTTTTCCAGCTGCTCCATAATCAGGCTGGCCGTTTCTTCAACCGCCTTGTTCGACACATCGATGATGACGCAGCCAAGCTTTTTCATGATGCCATGCGCGTATTCGAGCTCCTGCTGGATCCGCTCCGCCGTCGCGTACGAAGCCGTATTCGGCAGGCCGAGCGCCTTGAGCCGTTCGACGCGGATCGCGTTCAGCGCGTCCGGCCGGATCGTCAGGCCGAAGATCTTGGTCTTCGGTACGAGGAACAGCTCCCGCGGCGGCGTAAGCTCCGGCACGAGCGGCACGTTCGCGACCTTGTACGTCCGGTGCGCGAGCACCATGGAGAGCGGCGTCTTCGACGTCCGCGAGACCCCGGTCAGCACAATGTCCGCCTTGCTGACGCCCGTTACGTCGCGGGCGTCGTCGTATCGGACCGCAAATTCGACCGCTTCGACCTTGCGGAAATATCCGGCGTCGAGCACATGGTTAAGCCCCGGCTCGTGCCTGGACTGACAGCCGAAGCGCTGCTCCATCTGGTCGATGAGCGGGCCGAGCAGGTCGATGGCCGAGATGCCGCGCCGTGCGGACTCCGATGCCATGTAGGCACGAAGTGCGTCGATGACAAGCGTATAAAGCACGACGGCGCGCTCGCTTTGCGCCGCCTCGAGCACGGCGTCGATCGCCGCCTCCCGCTGAATGAAGCCGGCACGACGAATCTGCACCTTCAGCGGGTGAAATTGGGCGGCCGCCGCCCGCACCGCGAGCTCTCCGGTATCGCCGGCGGAATCCGAGACGACGTAGACGGTTACGCTTGTTGCTTCCATGATGCAATCCCTCCGTTCGATTGGCCGCGGTGCGGCCCGCATCAGCCCGCGAGCTTGGCGAAGTCGGCGAAGCCGCGCACGTCGTCCGCGATCAGCCCGAGCAGCGCCAGCCGGTTGCGGCGGATCGCCTCGTCGTCGGCCATGACCATGACCGCCTCAAAAAACGCGGCGATCGGTCCGCTAAGCGCGGACAGCGCCGACAATGCATCGGACAGCCTTGCCTCGGCCGTCGCGGTCAGAATGTTGCCGTGCGCATTCATCCAAGCCTCGTGCAGCGCGCCTTCGGCAGGGTCCGCGAACAGCGACGCATCCACCTGGCGCGACTCCCCGCCCTTGGCCGCGAGATTTGCGACGCGCCCGAACGCTTCTGCAGCCGGACGGAACGCATCGCGGTCGTCGCCGCCAGCAGCGGCTTGCAGCGCCTGCGCCCGCAGCACCGTGCGGCGAACGTCGTCGCAGCCGGCGCCGAGCACCGCGTCGGTGACGTCATAGCGAATCTGCTGCTCCGTCAATACGTTCTTTACCCGCAGCGCAAAAAATTCGCCCAAATCCCGCGACGCTTCGAACGCTTCGCGTTTGCCGAGGCCGGCGGCGGCGTATACGTCCAGGGACAGCTTGAACAGGTCCGACAGCTTGAGCTCGAGCCCGTGCGCCAGCAGCGTCGATACGATGCCGGCGGCCTGACGGCGAAGCGCATACGGATCCTGGGAGCCCGTCGGGATGATGCCGATCAGGAAGCAGCCGACGATCGTGTCGAGCTTGTCGGCGATGCCCACGATCGCGCCCACGAGCGAGGACGGCGGATTGTCCGACGCGTTGCGCGGCGAATAGTGCTCGTTGATCGCCTTGGCGACCGCCGCTTCTTCGCCGAATTTAAGCGCGTAATCTTCGCCCATGATGCCCTGCAGCTCGGGGAACTCGTACACCATCTGCGTAACAAGATCGAACTTGCAAATATCGGCGGCACGCGAGGCCTGCGCGCGAACCGCATCGTCGGCCCTCAGCAGCGCGGCGAGCTTGTCGGCGGTCACGCGGATGCGGCGCACCTTGTCGGCGACCGTGCCGAGTTCCTCGTGATAGACGATGCTCTCCAGCTTCTGGAGGAAAGTGTCGATACGCCCTTTTTGGTCTTCGGCGTAGAAAAACTTCGCGTCGGACAGCCGGGCGCGCAGCACCTTTTCGTTGCCCTTTGCGACGGCTTCGAGCGATGCGGCGTCGCCGTTGCGCACGGTGACGAAATGCGGCTGCAGCTTGCCCTGCGCGTCAAGCACCGGGAAATAGCGCTGATGCTCGCGCATCGACGTAATCAGCACCTCCTGCGGAATGTCCAGGAAGGCCGGATCGAACGAGCCCGACAGCGCGGTCGGCGTTTCGACGAGGAAAAGCACCTCTTCGAGCAAATCGTCCTTGATGGCGATCTCCCAGCCGCGGGACTTCGCCAGCTCGCCGAGCTGCGACAAGATCGCTTCGCGGCGCTCCTCCACGTCGGCGATGACGTGCTGTTCGCGCAGCTTGGCCACGTATTCGGATGGATCGGCGATCTCCGCATCGGTGCCCAGGAAGCGATGCCCGCGGGTCGTGCGGCCGGTCTCGACGTCCGTGATCGCGAACGGCACGACCGCTTCGCCATGCAGCGCGACAAGCCAGCGGATCGGACGCACGAAGCGAAGGTCGTAAGCGCCCCAGCGCATGTTTTTCGGGAACGTCATCGAGGTGACGATCGCGGGCAGCGCCTCCGGCAGCAAGCCGGCCGTCTCCACGCCGACGCTGGACTTGTTGGCGTAAACGTACTCCACGCCGCCGAGCTCCTTGAAGAACAGCGCCTCGGGCTCCACCGCGTTGCTGCGGGCAAAGCCGAGCGCGGCTTTGGTCCATGCGCCGCTCTCGTCGAGCGCGATCTTGCGCGCAGGTCCTTTGACTTCCTCGCTGACATCCTCCTGGCGGTCGGCCAATCGACTTACAATAACGGCCAGCCGGCGCGGCGTCGCGTAGGCGGTCACGCCTTCATGCGCAAGGCGATTGCCTTCGAGCCATTTTTCGGTCTTGTCCTTGAGTTGCTCCATCGCGCCGCGCACGAACCGTGCGGGCACTTCCTCGAGGCCGATCTCGAGCAGCAGATCCTTAGGCATGGTCAGTCGCCTCCTTCTTCAGCAGCGGGAATCCGAGTCGCTCGCGCTCCTGCAAAAACGTCGCGGCGACCGATCGCGCCAGATTGCGCACTCTCCCGATATAGCCCGTACGCTCGGTGACGCTGATCGCGCCGCGGGCGTCGAGCAGGTTAAACGTATGGGAGCATTTGAGCACGTAGTCGTAAGCCGGGAAAACGAGATTCTCGTCCATCGCGCGCTTCGCCTCGCCCTCGTAGGTCGAAAACAGAGTAAACAGCATCGATACGTCCGAAACCTCGAACGTATACTTGGAATGCTCGTACTCGGGGTGCTTGAACACGTCCCCGTAGGAAACGCCATCGACCCATTCCAGATCGAACACATTTTCCTTTTCCTGGATGTAGGAAGCGAGACGCTCCATACCGTACGTAATCTCGACAGCGACCGGATGACAGTCGATGCCGCCCACCTGCTGGAAGTACGTAAATTGGGTGATCTCCATGCCGTCCAGCCACACTTCCCAGCCCAGGCCCCAGGCGCCGAGCGTCGGCGATTCCCAATTGTCCTCGACGAACCGGATGTCGTGCTTCAGCGGATCGATGCCGAGCCGCTTCAGACTCTCGAGGTACAGCTCCTGGATATTGTCCGGCGAGGGCTTCATAATGACCTGGAATTGGTGATGCTGATACAGCCGGTTCGGATTCTCGCCGTAGCGCCCGTCCGCCGGACGGCGGGAAGGCTCCACGTACGCGACGTTCCACGGCTCAGGTCCGATCGTGCGCAGGAACGTCATCGGGTTCATCGTGCCCGCGCCCTTTTCGGTATCGTACGGCTGTACGACGATGCAATCCTGCTCCGCCCAGAATTGCTGCAGCGTCAATGTCATCTGCTGAAAATTCAAGTCCGCCACTCCTTCGTAAATTGGGATCGAATCCGCTATTTTCCGCGGCGCCGGAACAAGGCAAAAAACTCCCGTCCCACGTCTGCCGCGCAGACATAGGGACGGGAGCTAGATCCCGCGGTTCCACCCTACTTGACGCCCGAAGCGACGCCGAGCGGGTCGTATCCGTCCGATCCGGATCGCCCTCGCGTGTCTTCGTTTGCCCGCTCTTGTGATGACTGTTCTCTCCGGAGCGCCCTTCGCCGATTCGTCGCGCCGGGCTCGCACCGCCCCCGACTCGCTTGCAGCTGCCGACAGGCAACCGGCTACTCTCTCCTTCAACGAGACCCTTGTCATCGATATGCAACATTTTAGCCGATGGACGCTTCCCCTGTCAAATGCCGGCGTTTATTCCCGGACCGTCACCTTCACCGGCGAATACTCGGCGATAACCGTCTGGCCGTGCACCGAGACGCTGCCTTCCGGCGACAGATCCTTTTCGGTCATGATCCCGAGCGCGATGGTGAAGCGGTTCATCTTGACAGGCACGTTCCGCTCGCGCCGCACTTCTGCGCCGTTCAGATAAAAGACGACTTCGTCCTCGGCGCGATTGTACACGATCTTGTATGTGTTGAATTCGCGCGCCTTGAAGTTCGTGTCTTCCTGAAACACGCAGAAAAACCGGGTCTTGTCCGACTTCGGCACCTCGACGCCCGGGAACGGCAGCACCGCGTAGACGGAGGCGTACTTGTCGTTGCCGGCGAAAAAGTCGAGCGCTGCGCCCGTCGTGAAATCGAGCAGATTGAGCGATACGTAGCCGTCGTACAGATCGCCCGGCGCCGTGCCGGTGCTGCGCGCGCGGATGTCGAGCTCGAAGCTGACCTCGCCGTTTTCCGGCACGACGACCTCCTCCACCGAATAGTACATATGTTTCGCATTGTCCAAAATCTGCACGCGGTCGTGACTCCGGCTGAGCGGCGCCCGGACATAGAGGATGCCGTTGCGGACGATGACGACCGCGTCGGGCTCCCGGTACTCCCAAAACGTGCCGTCGGGCAGCGGAAATCCGCCGATTTTCCATGTCTCGCCTTCGGATAGGATGCGGTGAAAATCACCGAATACCAGCTGCTTTTCCATTGAAGCGGTCACTTCCCGTCATTTTATTGGATAAGTCCCTGGATAATGAGACATACGATGAGAACGGAGCCGCAGCGATTGGCGGCCCGCACGGAAGCGCCCATGAGCGGCAAATACGCACGCGAGCTGTTCTGATCCTGCAGCCGGCCGTACGTCAGGTAAAGCGGAATCGCGGTAATCAGACCGACCAGCGCATAGGCGGGCAGTGCGCCTGCAAGTGCCGCCCCGACCAGCGACAACGCCGCGAGGCCGAGCAGCAAACGGGAAAACTGCAAGGCACGGCGTTCGCCCCACACGACGACCAGCGTCCGCTTGCCCGCCGCCCGATCCGCCTGCCAATGAAGAAAATGGTGGTTAAACAAAATTAACGTCGTAAGCAGACCGATCGGCAGTGACAGCAGGATCGCCCTGTAGTCGAACGTGGACGTCTGCACATAATAAGAGCCGAGCACCGGCAGAACGCCAAAAGCGAGCAGAATCGCAATCTCGCTATAGCCTTTGCCCCGGTAGCCGAAGCGAATCGGAGGCGCCACATAGAAATAAGCGATGAGGCCGCCCAGCGCGCCGAAGACAAACGCCCAAATCCCGCTGAGCAAAGCCAGTGCAACGCCGCTTGCGGCGGCGATTGCAAACAATCCCCAAGTGACCGCAGCGAACGTGCGCATGCTCCATACGCCGTTCGTCAAATAGCCTGAATTCGTGCCGATCGCGTCCGCCGTATTTTTCGCAGCTTCGTCGGTGCCGTTTTTATAATCCCAGAGATCGTTGATCATATTCGAAAACAGATGGGCCGCGCCCGAACCGATCAACGTGAGCAGCAGCAGCCAAATGTCGAAGACGCCGTCCCACACGTAAGCGCCTAGCGCCCCCAGCGCGACGGGCATGAGCATGACCGGGATGACGCGCATGCGCGAAGCTTTCATGAACCGTTTAAGTACGTCCATCGTGCCGCATCCTTTCCAGTTTTAATGGTCGAATTGCGCATAAGAAAACGGCTTCGCCGATCTGCCCAAATCCAGCGAACCCGCAGCTTGGCTTGCATCGTGTGCGTTACTTACTATAGTATAGCACAATTTGTCGAATCAGGGTACCGGTTTGAAGAAATCTTCGCCCCGCTCCCACTGATCCAAAAAATGCCGGGACTTCAAATTCAGCGCTAAATGATGATCGAACCACCTGCGCATAACGGTCGCCAGCTGCTTGGCCGTCGATTCCTTCACGGCGACGTTGCCGAGCCTCCGCATATCCATCGCGGAGAAGACGCGGAGCAGCTTCCATACGCCGTCCTCGAGCTCCATCGCCCTCGGATCGCGGTGCCGGCATAACGAGCATAAGGCGCCGCCCCCCGCCGCGCTGAAATAAAAGGTGCCGTCTTCCCGCCCGCAGCCTGCGCAGGCGTCCAGCATCGGCGCGTATCCCGCGATCGCCGCGATCTTCATCTCGAACAGCCGCGCGACGATCCGGGAATCCTTGCCTTCCGATATCGCCGTCAATCCGGCCTGCAGCTGATAATAAAGAAATGCGCCCGCATCCTCGTCCTGGATGGCGCGGTCGCACAACTCGACCAAGTAGGATGCATATGCGGCCTGATCGAGCCCTTCTCTGAGCCCTCTATACGATTCGATGATCTCGCCGCTGTTAAGGCTGCCAAGACCGCCGCCCTTGTAAAAGGAAAAATCGCCGAGCGTAAACAGCTGGGCGAGCGATGCGTAACGGCTTTTCGATTTACGGGCGCCGCGGATGACGATGCCCTGCTTGCCTAGAGACGGCGACAGGATCGTGACGATCTTGTTGCCTTCTCCGTGATCGATGCTGCGGATGACGATGCCTTCCGTCCGATAGAGCAACGGTCTCTCCCCGTTTCTGTCGCCCCTGCAGGGCCGGGTCGCGCGCCGAGTGTCGGTGCGCGACGAGCGCGTGCCGAAGCCGATCTGTCTAGGCGACTTTAGGCTCCCGCTCCGTTCTCTTCCCCTTCGCCCTCTGGAACCGGTTCTTCCGACGCCAGGCCGGCGGCTCCGGGCTGAATCATTTCCTTGTAAAGCAGGTAGGCTTCGATATCGCCGGTCTGCGTAAACACGTGCCACGTGAAGTCCCGCAAAGCGCCACATCCTCCCCGGTGGAAATGAAATCTTCCCAAATCGCCACCGTTAGAATGCCACCGTCGCCGCGCCGGTATGCCTGACAACATTTGTCCGAAGCCCCGGCGACTACTTCAAAACCGGCTGCGCTACCAGGTTCTAGTCGTGCCGGAAGCCGAGCGTCTTCAGCACCGATTCCCGGTTCCGCCAGTCTTCCTTGACCTTGACCCACAGCTCCAGGAAAATCTTGGAGCCAAGCAATCTCTCCATGTCGTGCCGCGCCCTTTTTCCGACCTCTTTGAGCGCAGCGCCGTTTTTGCCGATGATGATACCCTTCTGCGAAGGCCGCTCCACATAGATGACCGCGCCGATATTGACGACGCCATTGTCCCCGGTGCCCATGCTCTCGATCTCGACGGCGATGGAGTGCGGAATCTCCTCGCGGGTCGTCTGCAAAATTTTCTCGCGGATGAGCTCCGCGCAGATGAACTGCTCCGGGTGATCGGTGATCTGATCGGCCGGGTAATACATCGGGCCTTCCGGAAGATAACGGCCGATCTGCGCAAGGAGCGTCGTCACGTTGTTGCCGTCACGCGCGGATACCGGCACAACCTCGGTAAAGCTGTGAAGCTTGCTGTATTTGTCGATAATCGGCAGAAGCGCTTCGGGCTGCACCTTATCGATTTTGTTCAGCACGAGGAAGACTGGCGTCTTCACCTTTTTAAGCTGCTCGATGATAAAGCGGTCGCCGCCCCCCAGCTCCTCCGACACGTCGGTCAGGAACAGGATCGCTTCGACCTCTTCGAGCGCCCCGAGCGCCGACTTGACCATGAAGTCGCCGAGCTTGGAGTTCGACTTGTGAATGCCCGGCGTATCGAGGAACACGATCTGTTTTTCGTCCGTCGTGTAGACGCCGTGAATCTTGTTGCGGGTCGTCTGCGGCTTGTCGCTCATAATAGCGATCTTCTGGCCGATCACCTGGTTCATCAGCGTCGACTTGCCGACGTTCGGCCTGCCGACGATGGCGACGAAGCCCGACTTGAACTTGCCTTTTGGTTCGCTCATTCTGTTATCCTTCCCTCCGCCAGCTTGGCCGGCGTAAATGCGCCGGGCAGCAGCTCGGCGACTGTCATAATCGATAGGTCTCCCTTAGCATTGCCCATAATGACCGGCATGTCCGGTCCGCCCAGCTCGACGAGCACCTGGCGGCAGACGCCGCAGGGCGTAATCGGCGCGTCGGTCCGGCCCGTGACGGCAATCGCCCGGAAGCTGCCCGGCGCATGGCCGTCCGCGATCGCCCGGAACAGCGCCGTGCGTTCGGCGCAGTTGCCCGGGCTGTATGCCGCGTTTTCGACGTTGCAGCCGTAATGAATGGCGCCCGTGCCATCGACCAGCGCGGCGCCGACCTTGAAGCCCGAATAAGGCACGTATGCCTTCTCCATCGCCTTGGCCGCCTCGGCCAGCAGCTGCTCTGGCGTCCAGCCGATCGCCTCTATATTGATGTCCCCCATCTGTCATCCTCCGAATCGGTCCTTGTCCGGACCGCAGTCATTTAACCCGAGAACCGCTCCCAAAGGGGCGGCAGAAGCACGATCAAGCCCACGGCGGCCGCGAATACCGAAGCGACCAGTACCGCACCCGCAGCCGTATCCTTGGCCGCCTTCGCCAGCTCGCTCCGCTGCAGGGAAGCATGGTCGACCGCACGCTCCACGGCCGTGTTGACCAGCTCCGCGCAGAGCACCGCCGTACAAGCCGCGAGCAGCCACATCCAGTCCCCTCGCGGCAGCCCAAGCCAAGCGGCGACGATCAGCACGACCGCGCTCGCCGCCAGATGGAACCGCATATGCGGCTCCGTCCGCAGCGCGTGCGCGATTCCCGCCAGCGCATGCCGGAACGACGCCGGCTCGGACTGGTTGCGGCTCACCGCGTCAAGCCCGCCTTGGCGAGTATCTCTTCTTGCTTCGCGAACATCTCCCGCTCCTCTTCCTCCGAGCCGTGATCGTAGCCCATCAGGTGGAGGAAGCCGTGCACGAACAGGAAGCCGAGCTCGCGCTCGGCGCTATGACCGTATTCGGCGGCCTGCTCGTGCATACGAGGCACCGAGATGACGATATCCCCCAGCAGCTCCTCGATACGGTCGGCGCCAGTCTGCGGCTCCTCGTCGCCAAGCGTCTCGTCGTTGCCGTCATCGCCGTTGGAGATGTTGACCGTCGCCGTCTCGTAATCGTCCTCGTACAAAATCTCGAATTCCTCCGCGCCCTGCTCCCGCATCGGGAACGACAGCACGTCCGTCGCCTTGTCCAGGTTCCGGTACGTTCGGTTCAGCTCGCGGATGCCTTCGTTATCCGTCAGCGTCAGCGTGACGATCCCGTCCGCGACGCCCTCGGCCGCTCCCGCTTCGTTCAGCAGACGCGTCAGCAGCGCCGGCCATCCCTCCTCGCCTGCCGAAGCTTCCTCGCGCTCGTCCACCCATTCCAGCTTCAGGCTCATGCTTCCCGCTCCTTTTTATCCGTCTCGTTTTTTACGGCGCTTTCTTCCGGATATTTGATCCGCGAATGGAACATGCCGATGACGGTCGTCTTCAGTGTCTCGGCGATCTGGTTCAGCTCGCGCACCGTCAGATCGCATTCGCTCAGCTGCCCGTCGTCGAGCCGGTCCTTGATGATCTTGGCGATAATCGACTCGACCTGCTCGACCGTGGGCGCCCCAAGCGACCGGACAGCGGCTTCGACGCTGTCCGCGATGCCGACGATGGCCGCTTCCTTGGACTGCGCCTTGGGACCCGGATAACGGAAGTCGTCTTCCTTCCATTCGTTCTCCGTGCCGGCCTGCTCCGCCTGCTTGACCGCCTTGTAATAGAAAAACTTGAGAAACGTCGTGCCGTGATGCTGCTCCGCGATGTCCCGGATCTGCTTGGGCAGCTTGTGGGCCTTTAGCATCTCCGCGCCGTCGCGGGCATGCGCGATGATGATCGACGCGCTGACCTTCGGATCGAGCTTGTCATGCGGATTTTCTCCGCCGTTCTGATTCTCGATAAAATAGAGCGGCCGCTTCGTCTTGCCGACGTCATGATAGAAGGAGCCGACCCGGCAGAGCAATCCGTTCGCGCCGACCGACTCCGCCGCCGCCTCGGACAGGTTGCCGACCATCAGACTGTGGTGGTAGGTCCCCGGCGTCTCCGTCAGCAGCTTGCGAAGCAGCGGGTGGTTCGGGTTGGACAGCTCCACGAGCTTGAGCGCGGACAAAATCCCGAACGTCATCTCGAAAAACGGCATGATGCCGATGACGAGCACGGCGGTCAACAGACCGCTCGCCAGCATGAAGCCGACCGACTGGACAAGCTGGGTCCGGTCCGGATCCGGGCCGACGAGCGTGAGCGCGGTCACCGCGAACGAGCCGAACAGGCTGACCATGATCCCCGCCTTCAGAATGGCGGAGCGTTGACTTGCCCGGTGGATCGCCAGCACGGAAGTGAACAGCACGACCGCAGCGACGAAGCCGAAGCGGAAATCGAACAGGCTCGTCTGCTCGACGTTCATGACGATGCTCGCGTGAATCGTGAAGAGCAGCGAGCCGACCATCGCGGTCTGGATGTCGATGAGCAGCGTCATCAGCATGCTGCCGAGCGCGAGCGGCGCAATATAGATGATATAGGGCCACGCCTCGCTGTGCGCCAGTGCGACCAAGTGCATGACCAATATATTGATTGCGAAAATGAATAAAAGCATGAGCCAGTCGACGTTGGTCCGCTTCATCGCCGGTTTGGCCGCGGAAGCCGTCAGCTCCGCGTAGCTGTAAAGCGCGAGCATGAACAGCACCGCCAGCATGAGCGCGCCGAGCTGCGGCCAATACGTCCGCTGCTCCTGCAGCAGGCCGAAGGCGTCGAGCCGCTCGTAGGTTTCCTGGTCGATGACTTGTCCCGCCTTGACGATGACGTCGCCCTGCTTGATGACGACGAGCGGCGTATTCTGCTTGGCCTGGACCTTGGCTTCTTCGGTCGCGTCTTTGTCGTAGAACTTGTTGGGCGTCAGGACGAACCGCGACAGCTCCTGCACGATCTCCCGCTGCGTCTTGAGCGTCAGCGAGCTGCCGTTGACGAGCTCCGCCACCTTCGCGCGCGCGGCTTCGGCATCCGTGATCGGATCGGCCATCAGCCTGCGGACGACGTCTCGGCCCACCGTACGCATTTCTGCGATCTGCTCCGTCGTGAGCTTAGGCAGCTTGTAAAACGTCTCTTCGGGAATTTTGTAAGCCTGTGCCAGCACCGCTTTTTTCATTTCCCCGAACAGGCTTGCGGAGTATACGCCCGAGCCCGAGTTCGTGCTGATGAACGTTTCGATAAACTGATCCACCCGGTCCGGCAGCTCGCTGCGGTAAATCTCGATCTTCTGCTCCAGCGTCACCTGATCGTCCTGGTTGAGCTGGTCGATGCGAACGAGAATGCTGTCGATGAGATTCTCGTTGTGCAGCGCCACGTACGGATAGATGGCGCCGATCTTCTCGGCCGCTTCCTCCTGGGCCTTGAGCGTCGCCTTCTCGTCAGTCGCCTGGTGCGGCGCCTTGATGTCGTGCTCGCTTTTTGCGCCCAGGGTAATATCGTAAGTCTCCGGCACGAGGCGCGTCGACAAGCTGAAATAAAACAGCAGGACGAACGCGAGCAGCAGCAGTCCTTTGACCGCCGCGCTCTGCTTCCATCCTGCAGCAGCAAAGGAAGATAAAGTACCCGCCGGGCCGCTTCGTGTCCGATTCATCCGGCGCTCGCTCCTTTACGTATTTGTCTCGTCGTCCTTCTGATAGGCTACGATAATCTTCTGCACGAGCGCATGACGAACGACGTCCTGCTCGGAGAAGTACACGAGGCCGATCTCGGGAATGTCCTTCAGAATGCGCTGCGCTTCGTTCAGGCCGGATTTCTTGCCCTTGGGCAAGTCGATCTGCGTCACGTCGCCGGTGATTACCATCCGGGAGCCGAAGCCGAGCCGCGTCAGGAACATCTTCATCTGTTCGCCGGTCGTATTCTGCGCTTCGTCGAGGATGACGAACGAATCGTCGAGCGTACGGCCGCGCATGTAAGCGAGCGGCGCGATCTCGATCATGCCCCGCTCGAGCGCCTTGGCGACGCCTTCCGGACCGAGCACGTCGTTAAGCGCATCGTAGAGCGGGCGCAGGTACGGATCGACCTTCTCCTGCATGTCGCCCGGCAGGAAGCCGAGATTCTCCCCGGCCTCCACGGCGGGGCGTGTCAGCAGGATGCGCTTGACGCGTCCTTCCTTCAGCGCCGCCACGGCGGATACGACGGCCAGATACGTCTTGCCCGTACCGGCGGGTCCGATGCCGAACACGATGTCCTTTTTGCGGATCATCGTAATATAATGGCGTTGGCCGAGCGTCTTGGGGGCGATCGGCTTGCCTCTGAAGGTCGTCGTAATCTCGCCTTGAAACAGCGCCAGCAGCTGATCGGCCTTCATCTCGCGCGCCAGCTCGAAGGCGTAGCGTACGTCGCGCTCTCCGACGGTGAGGCCGCTGCGGATCAATTGAAGGACGGTGTCAAAAAATTGCTGAAGAGACCGCAGGTCGCTCTCCGCGCCCTCGACGGTAATCTCCGCGTCGCGGGAATGGATAACGGCTGCCGTCTCCTGTTGGATCATGCGCAGGTACTTGTCCTGCGGACCGAACAAAGCCAGTCCCTCCGCTGCGTTGCGGAGTGGAATCGTAATGAACTGCCTGCTGTCTGTCAAAAAGCCTCATTCCCCCTGCATCTTGGGATCGGTCGCGATCGGGCGCCGTACGGCAATCGATTGTTCAATTTCAAAGAGTACACGTATCATCACTTTACCATTCTCCGTTTGTTCATGCAAAATTTTTTCCGCCTTGATGACCGCGTCCTCGCCCGCGGCGGACAACGCTTCCGCCCGCGCTTGCGCAAGCCCCGCTTCTCTCGCCGCTTCTGGCGTCAGGCGCTCGCTTCGTTTATCGACCGCCAGCTCCTTTTCCTTCAGAATGGCAAAGGGCAAAGTCCAGCCTCCCCATTTGAAAGTCCGCCAATCCGCGAACGTATTCGAATCCGCGAAAGGCTCTTGGCCGTATCCGCTTGTCTGCAGCGCCCGGTTCCCGATGACGAGATACGTCCGCTCTGCCGAATCGCCCGTATAATAATTCGTACTCCGCGCCAGCGGCGACACGATGCCGTATTCGTACCAGACGAGTCCGCGCACTTCGCCTTCCGAAGCGACCAGCTTGACCCGGTCGGCTTCGCCTAGCTGTCCCGAGATTAGCACGTCCCCCTTGCGGACGCGCGTATTGCGCACGACCTTCGGCTTGCCGCTTTCCGCGACGATCCGCGTCACGACCGCGTCCGCCTTCGCGATCAGATCGCTAGGTCCGCTTTCCTTTTTTATTTCGGGCTTGTTCGACCGAATGACATTAATGACGTACCTCGTCCCGCTTTTCTCTACGCCCACCCACGCCGCGTCGGGCAGCCTGCGCGCGAGCCGGTGCGCCAGCTCCGTGGCGTCCGGCAGGCGCGGCGACCATTGCAGCGGTCGAATGCCTTCCGCAGCCGCGGCCTTGCGGATCTCCGCCTCGGGCACCGTGTCATCCGTATGGACCTGCACGTCCCATACGAGCGTGGACAGCGCGAACAGCGCCGCGACAAAAAACAGCAAGCCGCCCGCGAATGTCTTGCGCCTGGACAAGCGGCCGAGCTTGAACGGCAGGCCGCGGCGCTCCAGCACGCGCGGGCGGCTGCCCGCCGTGCGAAGAATCGGGCGCAGCGAGAAAAAATCCGGCACGGACACCCAGAACGATAAGTGTCCTTCCCGGTCGTAAGCGATATCCCACAGCTCGATCCGATTCGAGCCGGCCGCGTTCAAAAAGATTCGACTGTCCCCGCCGACGAGTCTGACGCGCACGCTGCCGCGCATGAAGCTTAACCATTGACCCTTCAACGGCTTCTCCCCCTTTACATGCTTGTCCTCCCGCTTGGACGCCGGCAACCGCTTCGGCGGCGCGGCACACTTCAAATCTATGCGGCCGGCGATCCCGAGCCCGGACGAGCCCCGGCGCCCGGGCGCTGCCGTCAGCGGTTTTCAATCGCCCGGATGCAGCAGTACGCCGGTGATTTTCCCTTCGACGAACACTTCCTCGCCGCCGATGAGCCGGATGACGAGATCGCTCCCGACGATCTCCAGCTCGCCGCGGTCCATCGCGAGCCGCAGCCGGTCCTGCGAAAAGTGAAGCACGCCGCGGTGATTTTCCACCGTCAGCTGGAGTCCCGCGATCATCGTAATCCGCGGCACGTCCAATACGACGTCCTGCGGCAGATCGAGGACGCGGGCCGTCCATTTGCGCAGCTTGCGTCCGACACGCGGCATGACGCGTCCCCCTCCCATACGTTCCATCTATATGCGGGGCGCGCCGGTAATATGAGAACGGGAGCTTTGGGTACGGTTCGAAAAAGGCGTGCCAAAAACGTGGCGTTGCGGCGTTAACCAAGGCAAATAGATGCTGTGGAAGCGCTTTTTTGCGGGATCGTGCGGTCATTCGGGGCAAAGAGGCGCTGTGGAGCGCTACATGGAGGGAGCGTGCGGTCATCCGGGGCGAAGAGGCGCTGTGGAGCGCTACATGGAGGGAGCGCGCGGTCATCCGGGGCAAAGAGGCGCTGTGGAGCGCTACATGGAGGGAGCGTGCGGTCATCCGGGGCGAAGAGGCGCTGTAGAGCGTTACATGGAGGGTCCGAGCAGTCATCCGGGGCAAAGAGGCGCTGTGGAGCGCTACATGGAGGGAGCGTGCGGTCATCCGGGGCGAAGAGGCGCTGTAGAGCGTTACATGGAGGGTCCGAGCAGTCATCCGGGGCATTAATTTGGGATAGCTAAGCAGCGATGCGCAATTGGACAACGCCTCCTATGCGGCCATCCGTTTGTTCGAGGAATAAAAGGCAAATGCCTGCACATTTACATCTTTTTTCGTATAGTCAAGACCTTGAGCGATAAAAGATGCGAATGTGCAGGCTTTTATTTCCTTTCCTTTCGAATTTCGGATATCGCAGCTAAAAGGATGCTGATTTGCAGGCATTTCCGCTTCCGCTCGCTGAATTGGAATAAAAGCCTGCACGGATGCAGGCTTTTATTTTCCTTCCGTCTCTTTTTTGCGTTGTATAGCTTGCTCCTAGCTTGCATAAGGTGATTTTTACATTTTAAAATGTCAAAAAAACCGCCAAGCCCGTTCGAGCTTTTCGTCGTTCAGCGCTTCCGGCAGGTTCGCCATCCTGATTCTCCTCTTTGGTAACGAGATGACGGTGCGCGACCTGTCGATTGGCAAAACCTGCGGCCATCTACCCGCCGGCATCGACGAATTAGTCGGAAATTCCGGTTAACGGCTCCCAAGTACCAGCGTCACAGCCGAGTTAACCGGAAAATCCGACCAACTCGCCACATCAACCGGCCAGCGCTGTCAAGTTAATCGGAAAAACCGGTTAACGGCTCACGCCTCCCAGTCTCGCAGTCGAGTTAACTGGAAAAACCGACCAACTCGCCACATCAACCGGCCAACACCAACGAGTTAGCCTGAAATTCCGGTTAACTCCCCGGCTACCCGTCGATTCCAGGGCTATTCCTCTTCGAAGTAACAGACCTTCAGCAAGATTTTAATTTTCTTTCCCGGCGACCGGGACAGCTTGTCGAACTAAAAAGGCCCATCTTCGAACGCGGCTACGGTCGTCCTGTCGCCGAGTCCCATCCTCCCGGCAGCAATCGATGAAAGCGCGTCTTCGAAGCTGCGCCTGGAATAGGCGAAAGAGCCGAGCAGCTTCAGCTCGCGCCTCACTGCGTCATTGATGTCGAGCGTCGTCTCCGCCTGATGCATTCCGGTAAATACGACCTTGCCCCCGCTCGCCGCAGCGGCGGCGCACTGCCTTCGCGTCGTTGCAGCGCCGACCGCGTCAATGGCGGCTTGAACCCAGAGGTCGCTTGTCAGCGCAAGAACCGCTTCCACCCGATCCCGCTCCTGCGGATTTATGGCAAGGGCGCCTAGCTCCGCCGCATAGGCAAGCCGTTCTTCGCTGAGGTCCGTCGCGATGACGCGCGCCGTGCCTTGGAGCAAGACCGCCTGCATAGCGAACAAGCCGATCGGTCCCATGCCGGCGACGAGCACCGTATCCCCCGGGCCGGCCGCGGCCAGCTCCGTGACGCGAATGCCGCAGGCGGCCGGCTCGGTCAGCGCGCCGTCGCGCAGCGAAACGCGGTCCTCGAGCGGGTATACGAATGCGGCGGGCACCGCGACGAACTCGACGTTGCTGCCGGACAGCGCGGCGCTCAGCAGCTTGCGAGGCGGGCAGAGCGACGCCATGCCCGCCTCGCAGTAAACGCACCTCCCGCAAGTGATTAGCGGGTCGCCTTGACCTGCATCCTTTCGCGCAATCCCGCCCCCTCCGCCGCCTTGTCCATTTTCTCAATAATGCCTGAAAATTCATGGCCGAATATCATCGGCGGCTTGCGCAGCGAATTGTGGCCCAGATACCGTGCTAAGCTCGGAGCCGCAGATGCCCGAGTACGCGACCCGAATCAATACCGCTCCCGGCCCGGCGTCCGGAACGGCCACCTCCCGCAGCTCCATCTTTTCCGGTCCTTCGTATACCAGTGCTTCCACATGACCGCTCCTCCCCCGCCTCGGCAGCATGCAGGGCGGTCACCGCTGCCTTACGGGCAATCGCCTCCCGCTCGGCATCTGTCTTTGCGCCGTACGAATGGTCAGCGAACACGAGCACGCCCCACACGCGAATGCCCTGCAGCGGAACGGCGTCGATGAAGGCCGCGTTAATCCCGTAGGCATTCATGAGGATGAGAAGATCGCCTTCGCCTATGCCGTAGTCCTCGAGCACGACGGCCGCGTCCCCCGGGGTACGCTCGATCGCCATCGAACGCAGCGCGCCGCCGCTAAGCAAAGTGCCTTCGTCCAAAATCGCGCTGACGTGCATTTAGCCCCCCCGCACGGAAAAAAATGTCCTGCGCGCCCAGATTGAATTGTAAGCCGGGACCAACCGGCTCTCCGCTACGAGTTTGGCCTGGTCGAGCAGCCCAAGGTTGGCGCAATTGGCATTGTTCGCCATAATGTGCGCGACGCGCTGGTACAAAAACGCGCCGATCGCAACGGACAACAGCAGAATGGCAATATAGGAGACGAGAAGGGTGGCAAAAATGCTTTTCGTTGATTTTCCTTCGGAGCAAAGTCATATCTCTTCCCTCCTGCCGCTGGGACTCCGTGTACGCTTGCTGCCTTTAGCGACCGGCCCCATCCTCGCGGACGTGCCGAACGAATTTTTTCAGAGTAGCCGCATCCTTCAGGAACTGCCCGATGTCTTCGTCCTTCACGAACTCCAATAATAAATAACGCGGTTTTTCCACATTCCGCAAGACGTCCAAATAGGATCGCCATGCCGCTTCGCCGGCTTCGAGCGGCTGCTGCCGCCGACTTTTATCGTATTGGAAGACATGCACATTGGAGAGCCACGGCAAAAAGGCGGTTAGCGCAGCCAAGTTTTTTTCCGGGGATAACCCGATCTGGGGCTGCCAGTACAAGGACACATTGTCGCCGGCGATCGACCGGATCAGCGCGACGGACGACGAGGCATTGTCGGCCAGCGTGCCGTCGTGAAATTCGAAGGAGAGTCCGATGCCTCGCTGCCGCGACTGGTCCGCAAGCCGGCCAGTCTCTTCTACGATCCGCCGGTACGACTCGTCGTCCGCTTCGGACGAGCCGACACGGCCGGCCCAGATCCGGATGCTCGGGGCGTCAAGCGCTTCCGCGGTATCCAGAACGCTGGAAAAGTTCGTATCGCAGCCGACCCGGTAATAGGAACCGTAAGAGGACACCCGCAGCCCTGCGGCCTCCGTCATGGCGCGGACTTGCCTGGCCAACGGCAGATCGCCGGGCGGTACGTGAACGTCTCCTCCCCATTCGATCGCATCGAGGCCGGCTTGCGCGGCGAGCGCTACGATCTCCTCGGGAGACAGCTTGCGAAAAGTTACGGATACGATGCCGGTGGATAAGATAAGATCATTCCTTTCAGTCCATAGGACGGACGCTGATACTTCGAATCAGAAACCATATACTAGCAGTTTATACGATACCGGGAACGTTCAAAAGAGGAAATTGCGAGAGGAAATCGCGTCCGGCGTCATTTCCGCCGGCTGCTCGGTCACTTTTTCCGGAACAGACTCCACCCGCCGAACTCGGGGGGATTGCCGGCGTCGTTTACAAGCAGCTCCCGATAAATTTCCGCGACCTTGCGGAACGCCTGCGTGTACGCTTCGATCGCCTGTGGACGATCGTGCTTGAACCAGGGGACGCTGAACACCTTGTGCGCGATCTCCTCGCTCACCGGCAGCGAATCGTCCAGCGCGCTGACGTCCCGGTGCGCATTGGCGATCCGAGTCGGCCTGCCGTGTCCGTATACGTCTGCCGTCTGCAGCAGCGCGTGTCCGTGCAGCGGCAGGTTGCATCCCGGATGACAGCCGTCTGCGCCTTCCGCCCGCACCGCCTCGCAAAAACGCGTCACCGACAGACCGCCGAGCTCCTCGGACTTGTAATGTCCGCGTTCGGAATACCAGCCGCCGGTTTTCATGGAGGCCTTTTTGTCCGGACGATGAGCCCGTATGGGGGAACGCCTTCGAGCAAGTCCCAAAATCGGTTCATCGCCCGGTCGACTCGGCGTGCCGCGCATCGTAATGCTTCAGCTGCATGCGTCCGACCGCCGAGCTCTCCTGATGCATCCGGTATTTGTAGCCGCCCATCGGGAGGTCGCGATACGGAGCGAGCGCCGGATCACGTTCATCCACCTGCCGAAGTCTTCCTCGAACTGCTTCGTCACTTCTATACCGGACATCGCGCCTCTGCGCAGGACGTCCAGGGCGGCTGCCTCGTCCTCATCGGTAATGATCGGCCAGGCGAACAGGTTGCCAGGCTCTTCTGTAACGGCTTTGCTTCCCCCGAATATCGCCAAATTTTCTGAATCGTTCATCGAATCACATCTCCTTCTAGATGGGAGAGTCACGCCAAGTTCGCGTTGCCGCAAAAATGTAAACGCCCTCCTTTACGCTTGCTATAGCGCTGGATGCAGCGCATTGCATATAGTCCGATTTAAAGATCGAGCTGCCTGTTTACGCTTTTCAAGAAGAATACCTCACATAGAAGCACTGATGATCGTACGAAATGCGAACCGCGTCATGTTCATATTCGGTTAATTCGATAAACAGCCTTTCCATAAGATCATACGGGCCACTTAGAAGCATAAAATCTGTCAAAAAGAAAAAGCCGCCTCGTCGGATTGACCGATCAAGACGGCTTCATGCGTTCATGCACTTGATTCGTGTTTTTTATCTTCGAAAAGGCTTGCGCGAGCGCGGCGGCCCTAGTATCTCAGCCCATATGACGGCACGGGCCAGCTCGCTGTGCTTCGGTCTCGCCGGCGCCGACGCTGCCTGCGGCTGCACGGATGCGTACGGCGGCGACGCTTTTGCGGCCGCGTGGTAAGCTGCGTCTTCGCGGGCCGATTGGGCCGCGGACACGGAGGGTGTCCCTTCGCCGCCCGATTCGCCTTCGCCGTTCCATGGCACGGGCGTCGGCTGGGGCGTGCCCGGGCTCCGGTATACGATCTGCTTGTCGCCCATGGGAACGCCGCGCTCTTCCTCCGCCCTTTCGGCGCTGCGCGGACGCGCAGGGACCGCCACGATCGGCGGTTGCCTCCGTTCGTGTACGGAAGGCCCCTCGCGCCGCTCGATAGGCCGCTGCACCGGCCTCGGATCCGCCGCAGGCCTTGTCGGACGCGGCAGCCCGCTGCCGCCGAAGTCCGGCATGCGTCCGGAAGGGCGGTTCCCCGGCTTGCCTCCAGGCGGCTTTTCAAGCGGCGATTTGCGCAGCAGGAAGAACAAAATGCCGAGCACGACAAGGACGAAATGAAAGTTGCCGAGCAGAAAGCCGATCAGCTGCTCCATGGCGATCAGCGCTCCTCGCCGTTGTTAGAGCCCGCCTCGCCCTTGCCGATCGAACCGCGCATTTGCGTATCCGCTTCGAGGTTTTTCAGATTCATATAATCCATGACGCCCATCTTGCCCCCGCGCAGCGCTTCGGCCATCGCGAGCGGCACGTCGGACTCGGACTCGACGACCTTCGCCCGCATCTCGACGACGCGCGCTTTCATCTCCTGTTCCTGTGCGACAGCCATCGCGCGGCGCTCTTCGGCCTTCGCCTGCGCGATGCGCTTGTCAGCCTCGGCTTGCTCCGTTTGGAGATGAGCGCCGATGTTTTTGCCGATGTCGACATCCATGATATCGATGGACAGAATCTCGAAGGCGGTGCCTGCGTCCAGCCCTTTGGCAAGCACGGTACGCGAGATGAGATCCGGATTTTCAAGGACGTCCTTGTGGGAATTGGCCGAGCCGTTCGTGCTAACGATACCTTCCCCGACGCGGGCGATAATCGTCTCCTCGCCGGCACCGCCGACGAGCCGGTCGATGTTGGCGCGCACGGTAACCCGCGCCTTGACCTTCACTTCGATGCCGTCCTTGGCTACCGCCGATACGACAGGCGTCTCGATGACGCGCGGGTTGACGCTCATCTGCACGGCCTGGAGTACGTCGCGGCCCGCCAGGTCGATCGCAGCCGCCCGTTCGAAAGGAAGCGGAATATTGGCGCGCTGCGCCGCAATCAGCGCATTGACGACGCGGTCGACGTTGCCCCCCGCGAGAAAGTGGCTTTCCAGCTGGTTGATGTTAAGACCGAGTCCGGCCTTGGTCGCCTTGATCATCGGGTTGACGATCCGGCTCGGTACGACGCGGCGGAGCCGCATGGCCACCAGCGTGATAATGCTGATCCGCACACCGGAAGCGAGGGCGGAAATCCAGAGCATAAACGGGAAAAAGCTGAAAAACACGGCAAGCGCGATAATAATCAAAGCACCGATAATCAAGAGCTGTACATTCGGATCCAAATACAATCCCTCCGCATCCAATAATTTTATTCGGCCTGTCTTACGGCCTTAACCAAAATTCGCGTGCCGTCGACGGACACGACCTCGATCTGCTGCCCGGCGTTCAGGAATTGTCCGCTCGAGATGACGTCGACACGCCTGCCGGCGATCTCCGCGACCCCGGAAGGACGAAGCGGCGACACCGTCACACCGCTGCTCCCGACGAGCAGCTCGCGATCGTCTCCGCTCGGGACGAAGCCCTGCTCCGCGGTAAGACGCTCCTGCAGGATGAATCGGTTCCATATCCCGCGTCTGCGGAAGACGTACGCGATGACGACAACGAGCGCGAGCGCGATCAGCAAAGCATAGCCCAGCGATTCGAAAGCATTGCCGGTATCGTAGGCAGCCGTAACGACGCCGCTGACGATGCCCGCCCCGCCCAGCAAACCGAGAATGCCGAAGCTCGGAACGAACATTTCCAAGACGATAAAGGCGACGCCGGCCACAAACAGCACGATCGATTCCCGCCCTGCGAAGCCGGCCACCTGCTGTCCGAAAAAGTAGAGGCCGAACGACAGCAGTCCCAGTATGCCGGGTACGCCGAATCCGGGCACGATCAATTCGATCAGCACGCCCGCGATGCCGACGATCAGCAGCAGCGTCATGATCGCTGGACTCGTCAGCGTCTGGGAGACGCGCTCGGCAAGCGTCGGCGTTTCGTGAACGACCGTGAGCTCAGCTAACCCTTCGGCCGCGATCGCCTGCTCTACCGTCTCCGCCTGCCCTTCCGCATATCCTGCCTTCAATGCTTCCTCAGCGCTCAGAGAGATGATCTCGCCCTTCGGCTTGGTCCAATTCAAGCCCTTGACCTCGACGACCGCGTTGGGATCCACCATGCCGACTGCAATCTGCCCGTCGCGGCCGTTCATCTCTGCCGCCGAGCTCATCTGCTTGCTCCAGAAGGACACGATCTTAGGGCTCTCGACAGCTTCGCCTGCGGCATTCACTACCATCGCCGCGCCAATCGTCGAGCCGGGCGACATGTAGAGACGATTCGCATTTAAAGCGATGTACGCGCCAGCCGATGCGGCCTTCCCCTTGACGAATGCCATCGTCGGTACCTTGGACGAGCGTATTCGCTCTCCGATTGTTTCTGCGCTCTCCAGGCTGCCTCCGGGCGTATCGATCTCAAGCACCGCGAGCGCGGCGCCCGCATCCTCCGCCTCTGTCAACGCCCGGTCCAGAAACGAGGCGAGTCCGCGCTCCACCGTCATTTTAACAGGAATGACATACACGGAATACCCATCCGTTGCGGCGGGCGGCACCTTCGTCTCCGCCTTGGCTAATGCTGCGCTCGTCGTTAACGAGAACGCCAACGCCATCAGCAGCGCCAGCGGCCACAGCATCCGAGCGTACGTCCGCCGCGTCTTTTGTTTCGGTTTTCCATGACGGGTCAAAAAGCTCCTCCCCCTCCCCCGGGAAACTCCGGTCGCGGTCATCATACGGCATACCGCAGCCCCGTATGACTTTCAGTACGTTATGTAAGGGCTTTACGTTTCATTAAATGCGCGGCGGACCTTTCTTTTCATCATACCCTTAAACGACTGCGAAGACGCAAAAAGCACTCCCCAGAAGGAGAGTGCCTGTCGTTCTCGAGATAATCATTGCAGTAGTTGTTGGACGATCTGGTTGACGAGCTTGCCGTCCGCGCGTCCCTTCACCTTGGGCATCAGAGCGCCCATCAACTTGCCCATATCGGCTTTGGAAGAAGCACCGGTCTCTTGAATGGTCTGTGTAACGAGAGTCTTGATTTCTTCTTCGTCTAGCTGTGTGGGCAGGTACTCGCTGATGATATCGATCTCAGACGCTGCGGCCGTTGCCAGATCGTCGCGGCCCGCTTTGCCGAATTCCTGGAGGGAATCCTTGCGTTGTTTGACTTCGCGGCTCAGGATCTCGATAACTTCGTTATCCTCGAGCGGGCGGCGCAGCTCAATCTCTTGATTCTTGACCGCCGCACGAACCATGCGAATCGTGGTCAGGCGAAACTTATCCTGGGCCCTCATCGCCTGCTTCATGTCTTCGTTCAAACGGTCCGCGAGGTTCATAATGCGTAATTCCTCCTAGAACTTGCGTTTACGAGCAGCCTCGGACTTCTTCTTCCGCTTAACGCTCGGTTTCTCGTAGTGCTTGCGTTTTTTCAGTTCCGCGAGAACGCCATCTTTAGCGATCGAACGCTTGAAGCGGCGGAGTGCAGCGTCGAGTGTTTCATTTTTGCGAACTTTCGTTTCGGACACCTGTTTTCCCTCCCTCCGGAACAGACCACAACACACGGTTATCAAACTTCATTATAGGCGAACAGGAAAGGCAGTGTCAACTTCCAAGAAGCCGATTTTAAAAGGAATTATACTTGGGTCGGACGAGCGTTGAGCGGTCCCAGTTTTTCTCCGCCCAGCACGTGGAGATGTATGTGATACACTTCCTGTCCGCTGTCGGGATTGCAGTTGTTAATCAGACGGTAACCGCTCTCTGCGATGCCCGCATCTCTGGCGACGCGTTGCGCGGCCAGCATCAGCTTGCCCAGCAGCAGCGCATCCTCCGGCTCGGCGGCATCCAGCGTCGGAATCGGCTTTTTGGGGATGACCAGCACATGCACGGGCGCCAGCGGACGGATGTCCTTGAAGGCCAGCACGTCCTCGTCCTCGTACACGATATCGGCCGGAATCTCGCGGTTGATGATCTTGGTAAATAGCGTATCCATCAGCTAGGCCTCCAGATTGTATGAGTGATATACCAACATCATACTCTACGCCCGCAGGGCTCGTCCAATCGATGCCAATGAGAGCGGGTAAAAGCCGTCGCGATTTGAAAAGCCCGCCCGGAACGATGCCGGGCAGGCTGATCAAGATAAGCGAATCGCGGGATTCGCGTCCGTCAATAATACGGCAGAAGCGAAAGCGCGGTCAGCGCGTACAGCGGGAGCGCGAGCCTGGTGAACCGCCTGGGCCGGAAAGGGAGAGGTCCGGGACCGAATCCTGGTCCAAATCCCGGGCCGAAGCCGGGGCCGGGGCCGAAACCAGGACCGAAACCAGGGCCCACCCCGGGACCAAACCCAGGGCCAAATCCCGGACCCGCTCCGGGACCAAACCCAGGGCCGAAGCCGGAGCCGGGGCCGAAACCGGGGCCGCCCCCTGGGCCGAACGCCCGGTCTTCCACCGCTCCCGGAACGGCAAGGCAAAGCGTCTCGTCGTCGATATATTCCACAATGCCGTCATAGCAAATGCCGTTTTGATCCCGCACCTCGACATAACGATACATATGCGCCTCGCTTAAAGCTTTGATATCCTGCCTGAGCATGCAAGCAACCTCCCGATAGCCGCTGTTTTGTATCAGCATATGCCCAGGCGGGCAATCGGCTACCGGTTTAAACGTTCATTTTGCATCCGGACGCATTCTAGCGCAGGCGAAGGCTTGCGGGAATAACAAAAACGCGCCTACGATTCTATTATCCGATTGCGGCTGCCGCCTCTTTAAGTTCTTGAACGAAGCGCTGCGCGACGGGCACCCAGTCGACGCCAGCCTCCATCTGCCGGAAACGGTCGGATCCCGTCGGCGCCGTATATGCGCTCAGCACGCCCGACAATTTGTCTGCGGACGCCGCCGCCGCGGTCAAAGTCGCCCGCTCTTTTTCCGTGAGCGCGCCGCCGCTCGCGCCGATGGGGGCGAGCGCCTCGCTGATTTTCTGCATAGGCCCGGAGACCGCAGCTAAGGCTTCTTCTTTGCTCTGGCCGGTGCGCGTGCCGGATTGCATAAGCACGCCGGTGCCGCATTCTCCGGCGGAAACGTCAAGCTTTCCCAACATCTTTGCAGCCTGCATGCGGGCTTCCTCGCCGTCCGCGTCGAGCAGACCTGCAGAGCCATCCTTCAGTACAGTAGCGTATAAGATGCAATAGTTGTAGCTCGACGCAAGCCGCTGGCCCCGCTCGGTCTTGAGCGATTGCCCGTCCAGAAGCACGCGGGAGAACAGCACGACGATCAGAAACGTCAGCATCGTGATGATCGCCAGCATGATCGGAACGGTGTATTTCCTTTTCCCTGACATGACCCCAGTCCTCTCTCAATCAAATTCAGGAGGTAATACGGCCGAAAGGCCGTGCCGTTGCGCATAGGCCTCGCTTAATAGAGCCGCACGCAGGCGCCTCCTTCCACGAAGTAGATATGGCCTTCTTCGACCTTCCTCCCCATGATGTCCTCGACGGCGCGTGCGTACATCTCCATCTGAAAGCGGTGCTTTTCCGCAGCTACCTGCCAGTCTCGGTCGGGGACGTCATCGGTCTTGTAATCGACCAGCACGAGGCTATCGCCGTCGTCGAACAGACAATCGAGCACCCCTTGAATAAGCACCGTTTCCCTCTGCAGCCCATCGGGAGCAACCGAGGGATGCGCCTCTGCCGCGGAAATGCCCGCACTGAACGGCCATTCGCGCCACAGCCTTGGGGCGCGGCTCATTCGCGCATACAGCTCGGTGCGGAAAAAGGCTGCGATATCGACTTGCTCCGCCGCCTCGCGCTGCTCCCGGGTCAGGATTTGCTGCGAGATCAGACGCTCCAGCAGCGCCGCTGTCTCGGCTTCCGCACGATTCGGCGACAGGCCGATCGGCAAATGCTGCATGACCAGATGCACGGCCGTGCCCCGCTCCGCCGCGCTCATCCGTCGGGCGGCCATGAACCTCGGCCGGCGCAGCCGATACGTCCAGTAGCCCGAATCCGGCACTTCTTCCGGATTCCAGGCGGGATGCCGCATCTCCTCAAGGTCCGGCATTTGCGCCGCGTCCGTCAGCTCCTCGACATCAGACGGCGCAGTGCCGTCTTGCAGCGCCGCGCGGTCCGGCGTATCTCCGGGAGCCGACATCCGTTCGCCTGCCGATACGCTTGTACCGGTAAGGCCGACAGCATCGAAATCCCGCGCCGACTTCATCGCCGTGATCGACGTTTTGGCGGCGGACCGCGCGGCGGCCGCGTGAGGATCCTGCCAGGAAAGCGCGGCATAGGCAGCCTCCCCGGCGGGAGAGACCGGGCCCGGCAGCGGTTCCAGCCGCGTCGCGACGTTCCAAAGCGGCTCGCCCTCAAGCGCCGATCTATCCTGCATCTTGGGCGACAGGAGCGCCCGGGACGGCAGGACGCGGCAGGTCCAGGATGCGGCTGAAGAGACACGCGACGTTCGGTACGCAGCGCCGTCTCCGCTTGCGGCCGCTTGAAGGGCAGCTTCGCCCGCGCCGGCAGCATCGGTCAAGCCTCCGGCCAGCCAGTCCGCTCCCGTCAGAATAGAGGCCGGTCCGAGCCAGTCCAGATAACGCCCCGCCGCCGCGACGGCATGGTCCTGCAGCCGGTCGGTCGCGTCCGCTGCCGTCCGGCGCCAATGATCCAGATCGCTCCCAGCGTCCTTGGTCGTGCCGATTAATATCAGCTTCTCCTTGGGACGTGTCAGGGCGACGTAAAGCACGCGCATCTCCTCCGCGAGCAGCTCGGCCTTCATGCGCCGGCGGATCGCCAGCTGCGGCAGCGTCGGGTAGGAGACGCGCGTCACTCGCTCCACCATGCGCGGTCCGAATCCCAGCTTCTTGTGCCGCAGAAACATCCCGCTCAAATCCTGCCGGTTGAACCGGCGTCCAAGGCCGGCCACGAATACGACGGGAAACTCGAGCCCTTTGCTCTTATGGATGGACACGACGCGCACGACGTCCTCCTGCTCGCCGACCGACCTTGCCGCGCCTAGATCGCCTCCCGTATCGCGCATGCGCCCTAGAAACCGTAAAAACCGGAACAGCCCGCGATAACTGGAGTTGCGTTCATACTGCCTTGCGCGGTCGATTAACGCACGAAGATTGGCTTGCCGCTGGCCCCCGCCGGGAAGCCCGCCGACAAAGTCGAAGTACCCGGTATCCCGATATAAGGCGTGCAGCAGTTCGCCTAGCGGCTCTCTGCGCGCGAACGTTCTCCAGTTCTCGAGCGACCGGACGAAGGCAGCCAGCTTGTCCCGCAGCGTCTCGTCCTCGGCGTCGGCCGCAGCCGAACGAACAGCCGACCAGAAGGAGCCCGCGCGGTCCGCGATTCGCACGGCGGCCAGCTCGTCCGCGCTGAGACCGACAATGGGGGAACGGAGCACGCCGGCAAGCGGGATATCCTGGTCGGGATTGTCGATGATGTTCAGCAGAGACAACATCACGTCGACCTCGACGGCGGCGAAATAGCCGGTCGCCAGGTCCGCATACCCCGGAATCCCGGCCGCACGCAGCTCGTCGAGCACGACGGGCGCGAGCGAGGTCGCGGCCCGAAGCAGAATGACGATGTCGCGATAGGCCAGAGGTCGGTGCAGGCCGCTGCGTCCGTCATAAACGGCGAACGGCGGACGCCCCGTGCCGTCCGTGCCAGTCAGCCGGGCAATCTCCGCCGCGATGCATCGGGCCTCGAGCTGTGCGCTCTCGAGCTCCTCTTCGTCGGCGGCCGCTCCTTCTTCGCCGCTCCCGGTCCCGGCAGCATCGGCGCCGGCATCCGCAGCGACGAAATCGGCTTTGCGGGTTCCGCCGGCTCCCGCTCCCGTATCGATAAGCAGCATCTCCACCGCATACGACGGCATCTCAGTCCTGCCGACCGCGACCGCGTCCGCGACAGTCTCTTCGGCCGGATACCCCTCGCCGTAGATCAATTCGGCACGACGGTCGTAATCCATCTCGCCGACCGGCTCGCGCATGATCAGCCTGAACACGTGGTTGACCGCATCGAGCACGCGGCTTCGGCTGCGGAAATTGCGCGCCAGATCGATCCGCAGTCCGGCATCTCCGCCGCCGGCGGCGTCTTTGCGAGCGGCGTTGCCGCCTCCTGCAGACTCCGGACCTTGCGGTGTCCATACGTCGTACGATTTGTACTTGGCGAGGAACAGACCCGGCTCCGCCAGCCGGAAGCCATAGATGCTCTGCTTCACGTCGCCGACCATGAACACGTTGCCGGGATTGCTTCGTGCAATCAGCGACACGATCGCCTCCTGCACCTCGTTCGTATCCTGATACTCGTCGAGCAGGATCTCCCTGAAGCGCTCCCGGTAGGCAAGCGCGGCGTCCGATGGCCGTACCGCTTGCGGCGAGCTGTCGGACGCACGCAGGATCCGAAGCGCATAATGCTCCAGATCGCCGAAGTCGAGCAGTCCTTTTTCCCGCTTCGCCGCTTCGTACTTATCGCCGAACGCGATGACAAGCTCCGCGATCTCGCGCATCCGGGGCGCCAACGCGGCGAGCTCCTCCGCGTACTGCGCCGGGGAACGGACAAACCATTCGTCCGCGAGCCGGGTCACCGTCTTCTTCGCTTCGTCGCGCATCTGCTTCACCCGTTCCTGCAGCTCCGGGTCGTAGCCGTCGCCGCGGCAGGCCTTGAGCCTTCCGAAAGCAGCGGCTGCGAAAGGCTCCCGCCACGCCGTCCAGGGCTGTCCGGTGACCGTCTCGGTCAGCGCGTCCACGAGCGCCGCATCCTCGGCGAGCGTGGACGCGTACGGCTCCGGCCCTCCCGGCGCCGAGGCGAGCTCGCGGGCGCTGCGCAGCAGCCCCGCAGCCCCGGACAGCGCGAGGAGCACGTCCGCCCGCATGCTCTGCACCCACGGCGACGAAGCAAGCTCCGCCTCTGTGCCGATATCGAAGCTGTCCGCTGTCTCCCTCAGCCATGCATCCGGCCAAGGATGGCTGCGTGAGAAATCGTACAGCTCCAGGACAAGGCGATGCAGCGGCTCGTCGCTTCGCTGGCCGCCGTACATGTCCGCCAGCGTCGCCAGCGTCCCGTCCTCGCCGAGCGCAAGCTCCTCTTCGTAGCGCGCCTCGAAAAGCTCGTCGAGTGTGTCCATGCGGAGCAGCTCCGCCTCGGTCTCGTTCGCGATCCGGAAGCCCGGATCGAGCCCGATCAGCGGCGAATAACGCTGTACCGCCTCCATGCAAAACGAGTGCAGCGTCGTAATCGACGCCCGCGGCAGCAAGGCCAACTGCCGGCGAAGATGCGCGGATCCGGGCGATTGCTCGAGCTTCAGCTCCAGCGCCGTCCGGATCCGTTCTTTCATCTCGGCGGCGGCGGCCTTCGTGAAGGTAGCGACGAGGAGCGCATCCACGTCGAGCGGGTCGCGCTCGTCGGCGATGCGGGAAATGATCCGCTCGACCAAGACGGCGGTCTTCCCCGAGCCCGCGGCCGCGGCGACGAGCAGATGCCGGCCGCCGGCCGCGATCGCTGCCCATTGCTCCGCCGTCCAGCGGCTGCCTTCCGGCCTGGCGTAGGTGGCCGCAAGCCCACCTTCGCTGCGGGCGACGCCCGTTAAGGCGCTCCCGCTCGCGGCTTCGGCCACATCCTGTCCGGCTGACGCCTCCGCTTCCGGCACGGACCGATCGGACGCCTCTTCAGAAGCGGATGCCTCTTCCTTACGTCCGCCTTCTTCGAACAGACCGTCCCAGTCGAAGGCCAGCTGTTCGTCGTCCTCTTTTCCCCGCGATCCGTTCAAGATTCGTCTCCTCCTTCCTCATCGTCTTCGCCGAGCCATTCCCATACCTCGTCCTTGTTCGCCGGGCGACGCAGCGCGTGATGGCGGTTGCCCTCAAGCTGTCCGTCGAACTGGCATACCGGCCGGAACTCGCATACCGTGCATGGGCTGCGCTTGCCCAGCCGGTATGGCGCGATGTCGACGTCGCCTTCGACGATGCGCTTGCCGATCTTGGATATGTTGCGTCGGACGGCTTTGCGCAGCGTTTCCCATTGCGCGCCGTCGGCCACCTGCGAACGAGCGGAAAAGCTGCCGTCCTTTTTGTATTCGACCGGGACGACCGCCGACTTGGCGCTGCTCTCGAGCGACTCGTCCATCAGCTGCACGGCTTCGCCGTCGGCCAGCACGAGCCCCTCCATGCGATATTCCTTGCGGATCGCCTCCTCCGCGCCCGTCTCGTCGAGACCGTTGGCCGTATGCAGCAGCGGATTGTGCACGTGCAAATAGAGCACGCCGGCAGGCTTGGCCGGCCGGCCGAGCCAATGCGGCGCGTGCGTGACGACGACGTCCAGGTAAGTCAGCATTTGCAGCGATAGGCCGTGCGCCACTTCGTCGAGCCTCAGCTTGACCGCGCTCGATTTGTAATCGAGAATCCGCAGCAGCGTCCCGTCCTGCGATTCCGCCGCGTCGACCCGGTCAATACGGCCCGCGACGTCCATCCATCTGCCGTTGCCCAGATACAAGCTGAGCGGCGGCATGATCCCTTGCGGACCGAAGTCCACTTCAAGCCCGACCGGGCGAAAAGCGGACAGTGCGGCATGCTCCCCGAGCATGGCGGACGTCTGCGAGACGATCCGGCTGAGCTTGCGCGCCATCGTGCGGTGCCGATTCGAAGACAACAGAATCTGAGACTGCACCTTCGGCAGCAGCCGCTCGACAGCGGCCGCGGCTTCGCTATGCCAAAGGCCCGCGTCCCCGTCCGACGGGTCGCCCATCAACAGCTTTTCCGTCGTCTGCCTTAGCGCGGCATGAAAGAGCTGTCCGATATCCGGCGCGTCCACGCGGTACATGCGGCGCTCCTTGAGCCGGAGCCCATGCGCGGCGTAATGCCGGAACGGGCAAGCGACGAACCGCTCCATCCGCGACACGCTGGCGAGCAGCCGGTCGCCGTACAGCAGGAGGCTCGTCTGCGGCTGCAGCGGCCGCTCCTCGTTGCTGTAGCGCAGCGACGAGAGCAGGACGGAAAGACGGGAACGCCAAGGCGCGTGCTCGATGAGCCAGCGGTAGGCGGAGCGCCAGCCCGGCGAGAGCGCGTCGCCCTGCCTGTGCCTGCGCAGCATGGCGACCGTGTGCGTCAGCGCGCGCCCGGGCCGGACGGCGAACGACAGCTGCACTTCGTCCGGGGAACCCGGCTGCGGCTCGGCCGACTCGG
This sequence comes from Cohnella sp. GCM10020058, assembly GCF_042683485.1. Taxonomy (NCBI): domain Bacteria; kingdom Bacillati; phylum Bacillota; class Bacilli; order Caryophanales; family Paenibacillaceae; genus Cohnella; species Cohnella sp. GCM10020058. Next base: position 228,285 of record NZ_JBHUJV010000019.1, on the reverse strand, counting down.
ACCGGACCGGCAGCCCGGGGAACCAGGCGCGAATCCGGCCAATCAGGCTCGATTTAATCAGACTTTGGCCCTCTTCGTCCGCAAGCGCGTAGCTGATCCACAGATGCCGCGACGGCGTCGTTAATGCCAGGTAAGCGAGAAACTCCTCGTCCAGCAGCCGGCGCCTGGCGCCCGGGGCCATGGCGATGCCCGATTCGGCCAGTCTGACGCGTTCTTCCTCGTTCAGAAGACCGTCGTCCTTGATCGCCCTTGGCAAAACGCCCTCGTTCACGCCCAGCAGATACAGGACGGATACGCGGTCCGTGCGCGTACGCTCCGGCGTCCCGATCAGGACGCGGTCGAGCGAAGGCGGCACGACGCCGAGGCGGATCGACTCCAGTCCCGCGTCGATCATGCCCGCGAACAATGCCGGATCCGCCGGCTCGTCCCCCGTCAGCTCCACGAGCTGATCGAGGAGCCCCATCGCGCCGTCCCAAAGCTGACGATGCATGCGGGAACGCAGCGGCTCGCCGGCCAGCTCGTCTTGCCTGCTCCACAGCTCCAGCCGATCCGGCGCGGCCGTTTCTTCCAGCAGCAGGAAAAGCGCGCGGCTTAAGTCGGCCAGCGTCTTGGACCGCTTGAAGCGCGATTCGAATGTCCTAAGCGGCGCGAGCAGCGCATCCCGGGTCGCGCGGATCGCCTGCATCCTAGGCCCGCCTCGCACAGCCCCGTCTTCGTCCTCTTCCTCGGCCTCCAGGTCGCGGGCGGACAACGAATACCAGCTGCGGTCGTCATGCCAGCGCCAGCCGTCGATGCCGGCCGCCAGGACGTAGTTCTCGAGCGCATCGACCGACTCCCGCGCGACGGTGCCGCCCTGCGGATGAAGCAGGTCCGTCTTCGCGCAGCGGAAAAACGCCTCGTAGCGCCAGCCGCCGATCACGCATTCCAGCGCCGAGCGAACGAACTCCACGAGCGGATGCTGCGAACCGCTTGCCTTGCCGTCCAGAAAGTACGGGATGCCGTAATCGTCGAAAACGGAAGCCAGCACCTCGCCGTAATCCGCCAGATTACGAGCGAATACGCTCATCTCGCGCCAGCGCATGCCGTCCTCGCGTACGCGGCGCAGCATGTCTCTCGCCGCCGCCTCGGCTTCGGCTCTCCGGCTGGCCGCCTCGCGGATCGACAAGCCGCAGCGCGGGTGGTCCGGCTGCAGTTGGGCTTCTCCGCCGGACCAGCGATGGCGGCCGTCCATTGCCTGCTCCAGATGCGCCAGCATCGGACAGTCAACAAAGCGCGGCGCCACGGTCGGACGCAATAAAACAGGAGGCTCGAGCTCCGCTCCCGCGGCCTCGGCCGTCGCGCAGAGACGCGCGGACGTGTCCGCGGTCTGATGGAACAGATCCAGCTCGTCCGGGCGTTCGCCGGCTCTATAAGGGCGGTCCACGCAAAGCGCGGCGGATACGCGCGTGCATCGGCTCAGTAGCGCCTCAATGACCGCATATTCCTTGGGCGTAAAGCCGTGGAAGCCGTCCAGCCAAACCTCCGCGTCCTGAAGCAGCGTCGACGCTGGCGCTCCACGGACCAAAAAGTCGAGCGAATCCTCCCCGTCGAGATAATGCCCCGCCAATTCGCGCTCCACGTCCTCGTACAGCAGGGAAAGGTCATGCAGCTTGTCCGACAGCAGGCTTTCTGCGGCAGCGGCCGCCTGCTCCGCGGCGCCGGACGGTCCGCCGCCGTCTTTGCCGCCGCGTCCGGATAGCGGCACGGAGCTGATGGCAAAAGGGTCCGTGCCGTATCGCTTCCATTCCGTGAGCAGCTCGCCGATCCGCTCGGCCAGCCCGGCTCCGCCTGCGCCGCTGCGATACAGCTTAAGCTGCGCCTGACGGCGGACGAGCGCCTTGTGAATCAGCATCGTCTTCCCGTTATCCGCGATCGGAACGACGGCCGCGCCTCCCGTCTCCTGCATGACGCGAAACGCCAGCCGCCTGAAGCTCAGTACCTGCAGGCGCATAAATCCCCGCGAGCCCGGGGCGGAAGCCAGCGCATACTCGGTCTGGAAGGTCGCCTGCTCGGGCACGATCAACAGAAGCGGCGGACCCGCAGGATCCTGCGCGATCCGTTCGGCGATCTCCGTCTTGATCAGATGCGACTTGCCGCTGCCCGAGCGGCCCGCGATCAATCTCAGCTTCATGGCCTGTGCCTCCATTTCCCTTACCGTTTCATACCGTTCCGTTTCATTTCATTCTAGCGATCATTGTACCACACCCGTACCCGCACAGACGTTCGCACCGAAAAAAAACGGGCCGTCCGCTCCGCGCGAAGGCGGGACGGACGGCCGACGATCATGCGATCACAGCTCTTTGCGGCTCCTGACTTCGAAAATGCCGAATTTCAGGTAATGGCCTTCTTCGACGCCGACCAGTTGCGGATGATCGCGCCCGGCGCCGGTCCAGACGATGCGCCGCAGCACCTTGCCCGCATCGCGCGCCGCTTCGAGCAGCGTTTCCATGAACAGCTCGGGCCGGACATGGTAAGAGCAGCTCGCCGTGACCAGATATCCGCCCTCGTTGATCAGCTTCATGGCCTGCAGGTTGATATCCTTGTAGCCGCGGATCGCGCCCGGCACGGCGCGCTTCGTCTTGGCGAACGCCGGCGGATCGAGGATGATGACATCCCATGTGCGCCCCTGCTTGGTCAGCGGCTTGGAGGTGTCGACCTTAGCCGCAGGCTTGCCGCCTTTGGCAGCCCCCTCCGCCGAGCCGGCTCTCGCCGCCCTTTCCTCGCGTCCCTTGACCTGCTCGCGCAAATACTCGAACGCATCGGCGACGACGAATTCGACGCGGTCCTCGAAACCGTTGCGCGCAACGTTCGTCCTCGCGGTATCGATGCCATGCTCCGAAATATCGAGGCACGTGACGCGCTTGGCGCCATACTTGCAGGCGTGAAGCGTGAAGCTGCCTGTATGCGCAAAACACTCCAGCACGGTGGCGCCGTCCCAGTACGGGAACGTGACGATGCTGCCGTTGGCATTTACGGGTACGGGCCTTACGCCCTCTTCGGTGGCGCGCTCCTCGACGGCGATGCCGCTTCGTTTGCCCCAGCCCTTCATCAGCGGCTCGATCGCAGCGCGGTTTTCCCGCTGATCGAAGAAGTAGCCCGTCTTCTGGCCGCCCTCGATATCGACCTGGACGGACAGACCGTTCTCCACGATCTGCAGGTAACGCGGGCAATCGCCGTACAGGACGCCCGTGCGCTCCTCGAGCCCTTCAAGCGTGCGTACGCCGACGTCGCTGCGCTCGTAGACGCCCTTTGGGGCGAACACGCGCACCAGCGCCGGCAACCACGCGTCCCGGGCACGGTCCATGCCAAGCGTCAGCACCTGAACGACGAGAACGCCGTCGAACCGGTCGACGACGAGCCCCGGCAGAAAGTCGGCTTCGCCGAATACGAGCCTGCACGACTCGTCCTCGGGCGCGAACCGCTCGCGGTAGTCCAGGCATGCGCGGAAGCGCGCGTCGAAGAAGGCTTTGTCCATCGCGTCCAGCGGCCCGTAAGCCACGATCCGGATCGCGATCTGCGAAGCGGGGTTCCAGTAGCCGGTCGCCAGAAATTGCCCCCGGTGGTCGCGAACCTCCAGCAGACCGCCCGGCTCGGGCTCGCCTTCGGTACGCTCGATCTCATTGGCAAAAATCCAGGGGTGCCCGAGCTCCAGTCTCGGGCGGCGCGAGCGGTTCAGCACGGCAAAAGGCTTGTTGTCGGTCGGCATGCGCTCATTCCTTTCTCTATCATGTCTTGTACGATTGCCGCATACGATGGTCCAGACGGGACAGGTCGAGCCTGTCTTCCCTGTCGTCCTTGTCGTCCTCGTCGTCCGCGGCTATGTATCCCAAAGGAGAAACGATTGTATGCTGCTATATTTAATCTCGCTGTCGATCGTCGGGTTGGCGCTGCTGCTGTCCGGCATGAAGGTAATGGAGGCCGCGCTCGCAAGCTGGGCCGGAGACCGCATGACGCTCGCCGTCGCGCGCTCCACGTCGACGCCGCTCCGGGGCTTTGCTCTCGGCACGGCATCGAGCGCGCTGCTGCAAAGCGGCACCGCCGTCACGCTGCTCACGATCAGTCTCGTCAACAGCGGCATCCTGCCGTTCGCGCGCTGCTTCGGCATCCTGCTCGGCACCAACGTCGGCACCTGCCTGACGACGGAGCTCATGAGCCTTGCGCTCCACCGCTACGGCTTGCCTCTGCTGGGCGCCGGGACCGGCCTGTGGCTGCTGTCCCTGATGTCCGGGGAGTGGCGGGCACTGCCGCCGCTGCCCCGCCGCGTGCACGAAGCCTGCCGCTTCGGCGGAGCGGTGCTCGCGGGCTTCGCTCTGCTGCTGGCCGGCTTTGCGCTGCTTCGCACGATGGGGCCGCTGCTCCAGCAGCAGGGCACGTTCGCGCGGCTGATGGACATGGCCTCGCAGCAGCCGGCGCTCGGCGTGCTCGGCGGCGCCGTGCTCACCGCGCTCATCCACTCCGGCGCCGCGGTCATCGGCATGTCGATGGGCTTCGTGTCCGCCGGCGCCATGAGTCCGGACACCGCCGTCGCGATCGTGCTCGGTGCCAACGTCGGCACCTGCGCGACGGGGCTGCTCGTCTCGCTTGGCGGCAGTCGCGGCGGCAAGCTGGTGGCGCTGTCGCAGATCGCGCTGAACGTCGGCGGCGTGCTGCTGTTCTACCCGCTGCGCCACGAGCTTCTCGCCGCAGCGGCCTACATCGCGCCCGGCAATGCCGCGGCCCAGATCGCGCATGCGCAAACGATCTTTAACGTCGCCTGCTCGCTGCTGGCGCTGCCGCTCGCCTATCTGTTCAAGCCGCCGGCCAAGCCGGCAATGCCCGCAGCCGCTTAATAGGCATCATGGAGACCGTCATTTATAAGTCAATATCCGTTCAGTATGCGCCGGCAGCCGCCGGATCGCCGCCAATAATCGCGATGCCCGAGCTCGTGCCGATGCGGCTCGCGCCGGCGAGCAGCATCGTCTCGGCAGTCGCCGCGTCGCGAACGCCGCCCGACGCCTTTACGCCGACACGCCCGGACACGGACGAACGCATGAGCCGGATATCCGCCTCCGTCGCCTTGCCGGGGCCGAAGCCCGTGGATGTCTTCACGTAATCGGCGCCGGCCGCTTCAGAAAGGCGGCAGGCTTCGCGCTTCAGCTCGTCCGTAAGCGCACCCGTCTCCAGGATCACCTTGACGAGCGCACCGCCCTGTACGGCTCTTACGACGGAGGAGATGTCGCGCTGGACGGAGTCGAAGTCTCGGTCGAGCAGCTTGCCGATCGACAGCACCATGTCGATCTCGGAGGCGCCGTCTTCGACGGCGGCCGCAGCCTCGAACGCCTTGGCGCGCGTCGCGGCGGCGCCGAGCGGGAAGCCGACGACCGCGCATACTTTGACATTGGTGCCGCCGAGCCGTTCACGGCTCAGCCTGACCCATCTGCCGTTCACGCAGACGCTGTAAAACTGATAAGCGAGCGCTTCCTGACACAGCTGTTCGATGTCCGCAGTACGCGCCTCCGCCTTGAGCAGCGTATGGTCGATAAAAGGAGCGACCGATTGGCCCGGCGTCCAGATCGGAAAGCGGCCCGCCGTGACGACATGCCCGTCCTGCGGCTCGAAGCCGAGCTGGCGAAGCGCTTCGCGCAGCACCTCGTCGTTGTTGTCGTACCCGCCGCTGCGCTGCAGTCGCCAGCTCTCCGCGGGCGAATACCAGGCGACGCCTTTGATCTCTTCGATTTGCGCCTGCAGCGTGCCTTCGCCGGCCTCGACGAGATAGTAGTGCACCTCTTTTTGGACGGTTGCCCTGTCCGCGGCTTCATACTGGTAACGAATGACCGATAACGGAGAGCGAATGTCTCCGCGGATCCCCGTCTCCTCCAAAATTTCGCGCAGCGCCGTTTCTTCAATCGTTTCGCCGGGCTCCATCTTGCCTTTTGCCAGCGTCGTCTTGCCGAAGCGGTCCTCGATCATCTGAATTTCGATTTTCCCGCTATTTTGACGGTACACGACGCCGCCTGCCGATATCTCCAACATTTCCGTTATCCCCCTATTTAAGCCTGCAAGGCAGGCATAAGCCCTGCCGCCGGCGCCTCGACCAGCTCGCCGCGGCATTCGTTCGCGCCGCCCTCGGTAATCCTCACCCGGCACAGCTTGCCGACGAGGGACGGATCGCCCTTGAATACGATGTTCAAATAATTATCCGCATGTCCGCTCATCAGACCGCTGCCCGCCGGACCTTTTTCCCCTCGCTCCGGAATGATCTCAAGCACTTCGCCGACCCAATCCGCCGCATAATCGGCTTGCATGCGCTCCGAGAGCTCGATCAGCTGCTGGACGCGCGCGTGCTTCGCTTCTTCGTCCACCTGGTCCTCCATGCGCGCGGCAGGCGTGCCCGTCCGCTTGGAATACGGGAACACGTGCATCTCGGCGAAGCCAATCTCCTCCATAAAGCGGTAGCCCCGCTCATAATGCGCATCCGTCTCGCCCGGAAAGCCGACGATGACGTCGGTCGTGATTGCGACGCCCGGCATCGCCGCCTTGATGCGCCGGATCTTGTCCGCGAACTCGGCCGTCGTATATTTGCGCCGCATGCGCTTCAGCACCTCGTCGTCGCCCGCCTGCAGCGGGATATGGAGATGCCTGCACATTTTTTCCGAGCCGTTCAGCACCTCGATCATCGCGTCGTCGATCTGGCTCGCCTCGATGGAGCTGATGCGGATTCGCTCAAGCCCTTCTACCTGGTCCAAATCGCGAAGCAGATCCGCAAGCCGGTAATTCTCGAGATCGTCGCCATAGCCGCCCGTATGAATGCCTGTCAGCACGATCTCCTTATAGCCAGATGCGACCAGCTGCCGCGCTTGGGCAAGGACGCTCTCTGGGCTCCGGCTGCGCGACAGGCCGCGCGACCATGGGATGATGCAGAAGGTGCAAAAATTGTTGCAGCCCTCCTGGATCTTGAGAAAAGCGCGGGTATGATCGGCGAAATCGGGCACGTCGAGTTCTTCGAACTCGCGCGTCTTCATAATGTTGCGCACCGCGTTGACCGGCCTGCGTTCGGACTGGATGTCCGCGACGTACGTCATCAGCTTGTCCCGGTCCTGCGTGCCGACGACAAGATCGACGCCCTCGATCGCGAGGATCTCGGCGGGCGACGTCTGCGCGTAGCAGCCCGTCACTGCGATAACGGCGTCCGGATTGCGTCTCACCGCGCGCCGGATGATCTGCCGGCTCTTCTTGTCGCCGGTGTTGGTTACCGTGCACGTGTTGATGACGTACACGTCCGCAGCGCGCGATTCGAAGTCCACCTGCTCGTAGCCTTCTTTTTTAAAGAGCTGCCACATCGCTTCCGTATCATAGAAGTTGACCTTACAGCCTAGCGTATAAAATGCCACCTTAGACATGGCGAGCTTCCCCCATCTCTCCGGATTGGTATCCGATCGCGGCCAGCGCTACGAGCGCCGCCGTCTCCGTGCGCAAAATGCGCCTGCCAAGCCCGACACAGACCGCGCCTGCGGCCTCCGCCTGCCTGGCCTCTTCCTCGTCGAAGCCGCCCTCCGGACCGACGACAACGAGCAGCCGCGGCTGGGACGAGCTTGCCGTCTCCTCCGAAAGCCGCCTTGCGAACGCTTCGAGCTCGGGCTTCAGTCCCGCGCCTCTTCGCCCTTCTTCCTCATAACAAAGCAGCACGCGATCGAAGCGGCCGAACCCGGCCAGCAGCCCCTTCCACGAAGCGACTTCCTCGACTTCGGGCACGATGCCGCGATGCGCCTGCTCCGCTGCCTCCTTGGCGATCTTGCGCCAGCGGTCGAGCCGCTTCGCCTCCTTGCGCGCGTCGTACTGAACGACGGTACGCTTCGAGACAAAAGGCAAAAACGCAGCCGCGCCGCACTCCGTCCCCTTCTGGATGACCGTCTCGAGCTTGTCGCCCTTGGGCAAGCTCTGGGCGACCGTGACGCGCCAGGCCATCTCGGAATCGGATGGGCCCGTGCGCACGACGCGCCCTTCGACGCGTCCGACTTCTATGTTTACGATCTCGGCAAGGCACTCTCGCCCCGACCCGTCGCAGGCGATAAACGGTTCGCCGGTCTTCGCCCGCATGACGGCGGACAGATGCCTGGCATCCTCCCCCAGCAGCACGACGGCGTCGCCGTCGATCTGGCCGGGATCGATAAAGTAACGCTGCATTCGCTTGAAGCCTCCACGATCGATTCAAGTTCCACCGTCCATCATACCTCGAAACGCGTTCAGGCGCTACCTTCGGGGCCTGAAAGAAAACATCCTGCCGCTGCCCAAGTCGGCCAACGCCGCCCGCGTCGTTCCTTCGCCGCAATGCCTGCAAATATACATCGTTTTCTGCCGATGGCGCCCCTTTTGGACAGGATAAATGCAGAAGCGCAGTTGTTTTCGTCTGTAAGCCCGATTTCGGGCTTATGCTTTGATTTTTCCTGCATATTTGCATGTACTTCACCAAGTGTCGCGGGTCGGCAGAGAATACATGTATAAATGCAGGTTTTGGGGCCCGCCCAACACCGAGGAGCTCCGCCACGTCGAAAGATCTACCAGTTGCATCCGTGTATTCCGGCTTTGAGACGACTTGACTCCTACCCCGACCGCGCTTCCATCGGCTAGTTGCGCCTAACTTGGCTAGGCGCGCTCATGCAAAAAGCCTCCGGGACGAATCCCGAAGGCGAATCAGGACAAGGCTTATGCTGCAGCCGACCCTATGCAAATCCGTAAAATGGCGTCGTGATATGAAGCAGCTTCGCTATCCACAGTGTTGCGTGGTGAATAATAGGATCGCCTAGAGAAAACAGCGGCGTTAGCGTCTTGGCCTTAAGCGGCGGCAGGAATACGAACAGCAGGAACAAAAACATGCCCCACTGCTCGAACTGCATCATCTTGAGCCGCAGCCGCAGCGGCGCGAACTCCTCGACGATCCGGTAGCCGTCGAGCGGCGGCAGCGGGATCAGGTTGAACAAGAACAGCATGACATTGATCGGCACGAAATAACGGAATAAAGTCCAGACGGTCTCCTGCGTCGCGAACTGGTCCAGCGCGCCGAGCTTCACAAGCAACAGATAAATAAATAATCCGATAAAGGCCAATAGCAGATTGCTGATCGGACCCGCGGCCGTGACCGCGATGCTCATCAGTCGCGGGCGGCTGAACCGGCTGCGCCGGACGGGCACCGGCTTCGCCCATCCGAAGCCGGCCACGAGCAGAAACAGGATGCCGAACAGATCCAAGTGCGCCATCGGGTTGAGCGTGACGCGTCCCTGCTCGTAGGCAGTCGGATCGCCGAACTTGTAAGCCGTCCATGCGTGCGCGAATTCGTGCACGGTGAACGCGACGAGCATCGTCAGCAAGACGAACGGCAGCTCGTTCAGCGGAAACCAAAAAAAGCTCATTCGTCCTCACCCTTCGGCTTGCCGCAGACGAACGCAATCCAGTCGTCTTGCCGCACGCGATCGACGATCTCAAAGCCGGCCGCGAGCAGTCCAGCCTCGACGTCCTCTTCTTTGTTCTTGTATATGCCGCTTGCGATATAGATGCCGCCCGGCTTCAGCACGTCGAAGACGTCCGCGATAAAAAGCAGAATGATCTCCGCAAGAATATTGGCGACGACGAGATCGACGGGCGGCACGACTCTCGAAGCGGCAGTGGCTGCGTCGCCGTCAACGTTCTCGCCGTCTCGCAGCACGCCGAGCAGGTCGCTCAGCCGCACCTCGATATCGTCCTCCAGGCCGTTCAGCTTCACATTCTCCGTCGCGCTTGACACCGCCACCGGGTCCAGGTCGAGCGCAAGCACGCGCGAGGCGCCCAGCTTCATCGCGCCGATCGCGAGAATGCCGGAGCCGGTGCCGACGTCGATGACGGTGTCGCCCGCCTTGATCGCGCCTTCGAGCGTGCGCAGGCAGAGCGCGGTCGTCGGATGCGTCCCGGTGCCGAACGCCATGCCCGGATCCAGCTCGATGATCAGTTCGTCCTCGCGAGGCGTATAATCCTCCCAGGTCGGCTTGATCGTGAGCCGCTCGGAAACCGGCAGCGGCTTAAAATACTTTTTCCAGGCATGCGCCCAGTCGTCCTCGTTCACCTCGCGGGTCTGCACGGTAAAGTCCCCCGCGTCATAGCCGAACTCGGGCAATCCTCGCAGCAGCTCGGACAGCTCGGCAGCCAGCGTTTCCCCGTAAATGTCTTCCGGGAAATAGCCTGCGATCACGGCCAGGCCGGCCGGAATATCGTTAAGCGGCTTGTCGTACCATTGTCCCAGCGACGTGTCCCTCGGCTTGTCGGGCGACCACGATTCCTCTATGGATACGCCGCCTGCGCCCAGTTCATGCATATAGTGAGCGACCATTTCCTGCGCCTGCTCGTTAGCTACGATCGTAATCTCAAACCAACGCAATTCCGTTTCCCCCTAGACGACTCGTCGTTAGCCCCCATTATACATCTAGCTCGGAATGGGAAGCAAAAGCGAAAGCCGCGCGACTTGCTAGACGATTTTCACCAAACTGTAGTTTTTCTTGCCCTTGCGGATGATTACGAATCGGCCGCCGATCGCGTGGCTCGCCGATACTTCCAGCTCGAGATCGCTGACGCGCTCGCCATTCAGGTAGATTGCGCCTTTGGAGATGTCCTCGCGCGCCTGGCGCTTGGAAGGCTCGATCTTCAGGTCCACCAGCCAATCGACGATATTTTTGGCTTCCGGCGTCGCTTCGAAGGTCGGCATCTCCTTGAAGCCCTGCTCGATCTCTTCGGCAGTCAGCGCCTTGATATCCCCGCTGAACAGCGCGTCAGTGATGCGTTTGGCTTGCTCGAGAAGATCGCCTCCGTGCACGAACCGCGTCATTTCCTCGGCCAGCGTTTTTTGCGCCTCGCGTTTGTGCGGCTCGGTCTGTACCTTCTCCGCCAGCTCGTCGATCCGCTCTTTGGACAGGAAAGTGAAGTACTTCAAGTATTTGACGACGTCGCGGTCGTCGGTGTTGGCCCAGAACTGGTAGAACTCGTACGGCGTCGTCTTGTTCGGATCCAGCCATACGGCACCGCCCGCCGTCTTGCCGAACTTCGTGCCGTCAGCCTTCAGCATGAGCGGGATCGTGAGTCCGAACGCCTTCGCTTCCGCGCCTTCTTTTTTGCGAATCAGGTCGAGGCCGCTCGTAATGTTGCCCCACTGATCGGAGCCGCCGATCTGCAGCTGAACGTCCTCTTCCCGGTACAAATGGAGGTAGTCGAGCGATTGCAGGATCTGGTACGAGAATTCGGTAAAGGAAATGCCGCTGTCGAGGCGGCTCGCCACGACGTCCTTGGCCAGCATCGAATTGATGCTGAAGTTTTTGCCGTAGTCCCGCAGAAATTCGATTACGTTGATCTTGTGCGTCCAATCGTAATTGTTGACGATGCGCATCGGGGCTTGGCTGGTGTCTTCCGCAAGAAACAGCTTGGTGAGCTGCGCCGCCAGCGCCTCGACGTTCGCCTGAATCTGCTCCAGCGTCTGCAGCGAGCGCTCCGTCGTGCGTCCGCTCGGATCGCCGATCGTGCCGGTTGCCCCCCCGATGAGAATAACCGGACGATGGCCGGCCAGCTGGAACCGCTTCAGCACCATGAACGGGATCAGATGCCCGATATGCATGCTGTCGCCGGTCGGGTCTACGCCGCAGTACAGCGAGACCGCCTTCTGGTTCGTCAGTTCGCGAAGGCCTTCGGCGTCGGTCTGTTGATTAATCGCGTCGCGCCATTCGAGTTCGTCGATAATGTTCATGCTCATTGGTTCTCGCTCCCCTTGGCTGAAAATAAAAAATCGCCCCTTGTCTAAATAGACATAGGGACGATTGGACCACCGTGTTACCACCCAAATTGCACCGATGTGCGCCGCGAATGACGCGCGCCATGGATGCCGCTCTCGGCGAGATATCGATCGCCAGGCCGCCCGGCATTACCCGGGTTACTCCAGAACGTAATTCGCTGGCCAGCGTGTGTACCGGGTCTCATCGACCCCCGGCTTTCTGAGACAGGGACGAGGCAGCTACTGATTCCTTCAACGTAATGCATATGAGTTACAGACAGTTTATTGATATTAACGGACGATGTCAACCACGAACTCGCTAAGCGAGCGTGCCGCCCGTATTTTGAATGACTCTGCGCGCCTGTTCGACGGATTCGCCGGGGATGTCGGCGGTCAGATGAATCGCGGCAGCTTTGGAAGCCCCCGGGCTGTACTCGGCCGTGCCGGTTCCGAGTTCCTCCGCCGCTTCGAGCTCCGCGCCGCCGTACAGCATCGCGCTGGCCACGCCGCTCGCGATCGCATCCTGGCGGCCGGCCTTTGAGCCAAAATCCGCGCCCGCCGCCGCGCTTTCCATGCGGAAGCGATCTCCGCGCAGCGCCGTCAGCTTGCGAACGGCGGCTTCCGCTTCCTCCTGCGAGTCGAAGCTCGCTTCAAGCGTCGTCTTGTCCACGTCGCTCACGTCCCTTCGTATTGCTGCGCCCGGCGGTCGGCTTCCTCCGAGCGCTGCAGCGCTTCCAGATCGTCCGCATCCGCGCGTTCCGCCGCGAACTCGACATCCTCGGCCTTCGCTACGGGTAACTGCTCATTGCTCTTGCTTCGCTTGCCCATCGATATTGATCCTCCCGTAATGGCGAATAAAATGCATACAGTCGCCGTTTAGGATGTGCGATCGGCGGCGTCTTATGCGCGGAAAAGCGGTTTTGGGCGCGGCGCGGGCACGGCGCGGGCGCGCTGCTGTACGCGTGATTTGCGCGGCTGCAGCTCGGGATTAGTGGCTGGAGTCCACTGTAAACGGGATTTGCGCAGTTACAGCTTGCTACGGGCGCCAGCAAAAGCAAAAACGCCCCTCCTTAGAGGGGCGCCGATGCGATTATCAATCGCCCAGAATCGCTTTTTTCATGCGTTCAAAAATCGATTGGTGCTGCTCATGGGTGGACTCGCCCGTCGTGGAACCGAATTCCCGCAGCAGCTCGCGCTGCGCATCGTTCAGGTTGGTCGGCGTGACGACCGTCACCTTGACGTGCTGGTCGCCCTGGCCGTAGCCGCGGAGCTTCGGCACGCCCTTGCCCTTGAGGCGGAAGTACGTGCCCGTCTGCGTGCCAGCCGGGATCTTGAGCTTGACCTTCTCGGTCAGCGTCGGGATCTCGATCTCGTCGCCCAAAGCCGCCTGCGCGAACGTGAGCGGCACTTCGCAGTAGATGTCGTCGCCGTCGCGCTCGAAAAAGTCGTGCGCCTTGACGCGCAGGACGACGTACAAGTCGCCCGAAGGTCCGCCGCGCGAGCCGCCTTCCCCCTCGCCGCTTACGCGAAGCTGCGAGCCGTCGTCCACGCCAGCCGGAATCTTGACGTGGATTTTTCGCTGCTTCTTCACTTGACCGCTGCCCGAGCACACTTTACAGCGATCTTTGATGATTTTGCCGCGTCCGCCGCAGGTCGAGCAGGTTCTGCGGTTGACGATACGCCCGAACGGCGTGTTCTGCGCGACTTCCTGCTGGCCCGTGCCGCGGCAAGTCGGACAGTTGTCGACCTTGGAGCCCGGTTCGGCCCCGCTGCCGTGACAGTGGTCACAGCTCTCGGTGCGCGGAATGGTGATGTCGAGCTCCTTGCCGAATACGGCTTCCTTGAACTCGATCGTCATCGTATATTGCAGGTCGTTGCCGCGCTGCGGCGCGTTGGGGTCGCGCCGTCCGCCGCCGCCGCCGAAAAACATATCGAAAATATCGCCGAAGCCGCCGCCGAAATCGCCCTGTCCGCCGCCCATGCCCGCCATCGGGTCCTCATGGCCGAACTGGTCGTAGCGCGCGCGCTTCTGGTCGTCGCTGAGCGTATCGTAAGCTTCCTTGACTTCCTTGAACTTGGCTTCCGCGTCGGCCGCCTTGTTCACGTCGGGGTGATACTTGCGGGCGAGGCCGCGGTAAGCCTTTTTGATCTCGTCCGCGGATGCGCCCTTGCCGACGCCGAGCACCTCATAAAAATCCTTTTTGTCCGCCACTATTCAACCTCCATCTCCATGACAAAGTCAAAGCGGGTTCCGCCGCGCGCCATCGAGGCAGCGCCAAGCGGAACCGGCTTTGACTACTCGCTGCCGCCGGCAGCCGGCTATCTATGCTTTATTTCTTGTCTTCGTCCACGACTTCGTAGTCGGCATCGACAACGTTGTCCTTCTTCGCGGAAGACGGACCTGCGTCAGCGCCGCCGGCTTCGCCTTGTGCGGCTTGGGCTTCCTGAGCCGCTTGCTCGTAAACCTTGACGGACAGCTGTTGCACGATGCCGGACAGCTCGTCGGAAGCGGCCTTGATCTCGTCGAGGTTGTCGCTCTCGAGCGCCTTCTTGACCTTTTCCTTCGCCGCTTCGACGTTCGCCACCTCGGAGGCGTCGACCTTGTCGCCGAGATCCTTGACGGATTTGTCGGCTGCATAGACCAGTTGGTCGGCGCTGTTTTTCGCTTCGATCAGCTCGCGGCGCTTGCTGTCTTCTTCGGCATGCAGCTCGGCTTCCTTCTGCATGCGTTCGATCTCTTCCTTGGACAGACCGCCCGAGGACGTGATCGTGATCTTCTGACTCTTGCCCGTGCCCTTGTCGAGCGCGGAGACGTTAACGATGCCGTTGGCATCGATGTCGAACGTGACTTCGATCTGCGGCATGCCGCGAGGCGCCAGCGGGATGTCGGTCAGGTTGAAGCGGCCGAGCGTCTTGTTGTCCTTCGCCATGGCGCGCTCGCCTTGAAGCACGTGAATCTCGACCTGCGTCTGGTTGTCCGCGAAGGTGGAGAACACTTGGGACTTGCTCGTCGGAATCGTCGTATTGCGGTCGATCATCTTCGTCAGAACGCCGCCTGCGGTCTCGATGCCGAGCGACAGCGGGGTTACGTCGAGCAGTACGACATCTTTGACGTCGCCCGTCAGGACGCCGGCTTGAACCGCGGCGCCGAGCGCGACGACTTCGTCCGGGTTAACGCCTTTGTGCGGCTCTTTGCCGGTCAGGCGCTTGATCGCTTCCTGTACGGCCGGAATCCGCGTGGAGCCCCCGACCAGCACGATCTTGTCGATTTGCGCGGCGGACAGGCCGGCATCGGACATCGCTTGACGCGTCGGGCCCATCGTGCGCTCGACGAGCGAGGCCGTGATCTCGTCGAACTTGGCGCGTGTCAGGTTCATCTCCAAGTGCTGCGGCACGCCGTCCACGACCGTGATGAACGGCAGGGAGATCGTTGTTTGCAGTACGCCGGACAGTTCCTTCTTCGCCTTTTCGGCTGCATCCTTCAGACGCTGAACAGCCGATTTGTCCTTCAGGAGATCGATGCCCTGCTCCTTCTTGAACTCGGCGGACAGCCACTCCATGACGACTTGGTCGAAGTCGTCGCCGCCCAGGTGATTGTCGCCGCTCGTCGCTTTGACTTCGAAGAAGCCGGAGCCGAGCTCAAGGATACTGACGTCGAACGTACCGCCGCCAAGGTCGAATACGAGAATCGTTTGGTCTTCGGCTTTTTCGAGACCGTACGCAAGCGCTGCAGCCGTCGGCTCGTTGACGATACGCAGCACTTCGAGGCCCGCGATGGCGCCTGCGTCCTTCGTGGCTTGACGCTGGCTGTCATTAAAGTATGCCGGAACGGTGATAACGGCTTGCGATACCGTTTGGCCGAGATAAGCTTCGGCGTCCGCTTTCAGCTTTTGCAAAATGATCGCGGAAATCTCTTGCGGCGAATAGTCCTTGCC
Organism: Cohnella sp. GCM10020058; assembly: GCF_042683485.1. Lineage (NCBI taxonomy): Bacteria > Bacillati > Bacillota > Bacilli > Caryophanales > Paenibacillaceae > Cohnella > Cohnella sp. GCM10020058. The sequence continues at coordinate 212,550 of NZ_JBHUJV010000019.1, read as the reverse complement.
GTCGATCGACTCTTTGTGGTTCGTGCCCATGTGACGCTTGATCGAGATGACGGTGCGGTCGGGGTTCGTGATCGCCTGGCGCTTCGCCGTATCGCCGACGATGCGCTCCCCGTCCTTCTTGAAGCCGACGACGGACGGGGTGGTGCGGTTGCCTTCCGGATTCGGTATGACGACGGCTTCGCCGCCCTCCATGACCGCTACGCAAGAGTTGGTGGTACCCAGGTCAATGCCGATAACTTTGCTCATGATTCAAGTCCTCCAGTCTTAAAATACGTGAATTTGAAATTCGGTCGTGATTTTGAAGTTCGGTTAAGTAGGAATTACCCGCTAACCTTGACCATGGCGGGACGAATGACCTTATCGCTCAGCCAGTAGCCCGGTTGGACGACCTCGACGACGATGCCCTCTTCGTATTCCTCCGACTCCACCTGCATGATCGCCTGGTGAAGCTCGGGATCGAACGGCTGGCCTACCGGCTCCATTACCTTCAGCCCTTCGGCTTCGAGCACTTGCCAGAGCTGGCGGTTAATCATATCGATGCCCTTGACAAAAGAATCGCTCTCGGATCCTTCGGACGAGGTCTGCAGCGCGCGCCCGAAGTTGTCGAGCACGGGAAGCAAATTCGTCACGAGCTTGAGCGAAGCGTACTTCTGCAGATCGGCCGTCTCCTTGAGCGTGCGGCGCCGATAGTTATCGAAGTCGGCCTGCACGCGAAGCTGGCGCTGATACGCCTCCTCGGTCTGGCGCTTAAGCTCCTCGAACCGATCGTCCTCCGGCGCTGCCGACGCTTGCTCCGTCTGTGCCCCGGTCGCCTCTTCCGCCTCTGGCGCGGCTTGTTCCGACGCTTCCGCGTGCGGCTCCTGCTTCAAATCCTGGTCCATTGCTCCGGCTCCTTCCTCATCAAGATCATTTTGCGCGTTCATGCGTTATTTGTACAATCGGTTGTAAAGACGGGACAAATCCCCGGACAAATAATCCAGCAGGCCGATGACCTTGCCGTACTCCATGCGCGTCGGGCCCAAGATGCCGATCGTGCCGAGCAAATGGCCGTCCGCGGAGATCGTGGCCGTCACGAGACTGCATTGGTTGATTGCCTCTACGCCGTTCTCCGTCCCTATCCGTACCTGTATCCCTTCGGACAGCGACTGAAACAGCTGCATCAGGCGTGGCGTCTCCTCGAGCACGTCAAGGATCCCCTTGACCTTGTCGACGTCCTTGAACTCCGGCTGCGTCAGAATGTTGGTCGCGCCGCTCAGGTACACCTTGGGCTCGGTCTCTTCCTTCAGCGTATCCTCCAGCAGGGACAAAATATGCTCGCAATGGTCGATATAGCTGCTCAGCTCGTTGGCCACCTCGGTATACAGCACCGTTTTCACCTTATAAAAAGGAACGCCGGTCAGCTTGTCATTGAGCAAGGCCGCGATTCTGCGCATATCGTCCATGCTCACGCCCTCGGGCAGCGTGATGGTCCGATGCTCCACATGCCCCGTGTTGGCGACCACGATGGCGACAGCCGTCGTATCGTTCAGCGGGAGCAGCTGGAAATGCTTGAGGCTCGTATGAAACGAGTCCGGACCGAGCACGATCGACGTATAGTTGGTCAGCTGCGACACGATCGTCGCGGCGTGACTCACGGCGCCTTCCCAGTGATTCATCTTCTCCGCGACCAGGCTGCGAAGACGCTTGACGTCCTGTTCCTTCACGCCGCCGAGCCGGATCAGATGGTCCACGTAATAACGATATCCCTTAATGGAAGGAATGCGGCCGGCCGACGTATGCGGCTGCTCCAGCAACCCGAGCTCCTCGAGGTCGGCCATATCGTTGCGGATGGTGGCGGGGCTGAACGAGACGTCGCTGCGCTTGGAGATGCTGCGCGAGCCGACGGGCTCCGCCGAGCGAATATAGTCGTCTACAATGGCGCTAAGAATCATACGTTGACGCTCGCTGAGCATGAATCGTTCCCCCTCCTCGCCGTCGTTAGCACTCAACGATCATGAGTGCTAATCACTATTACAAAAATACCAAACCGCGCTTGCCGTGTCAAGACGACCGGAGCGGTTTGGCATAGATTCGGGCGGATGCCCACTTGATGCGCAGGCTATTCCAATATCCGTACGACCGCGATTTCGTCGCAGTTGTTGCGCTTGCTGCAGTGCACGCAGTCGGTCCACACTTTTTCGGGAAAAATCTCCTTGTCGACGACGCTGAAGCCGTTTTTCAAAAAGAATTTCACTTCATAAGTAAGCGCCATGACCTTCGGTATATTCAAGCGGCGCGCTTCGTCGATCAGCGCGTCGACGATGCGGGAGCCGATGCCCATGCCTTTGTATCCTTCGCTCATCCCGAGCGAGCGGATCTCGACCAGATCGGAGCCAAGACGGAACAACGAACCGCAGCCGATCAACTTGCCGGCATCCTCGACGACGACGAAGGAGTCGATATGGCGCAACAGGGCCTCTCTCGATCGCGGCAGCATAATTCCCTTTTCCGCATATCCCTGGATCAATTCAAACAGCGCTTCGACGTCTTCCGGCCTTGCCTTGCGGCTCACGATCGTTGTGTTCATGGTCTCCCTACTTTCCGTCCGCGCCGACGGCGCCTCCTGATAAGATGATGTGAATAAATATACATGAATACGAATGAATTCTCAATAGCGTTTTTTAAATGCCGCGATGTGTCCCATCGGATTTGCAAATAACGATTGACAATGTATTTATTACCCCATCATAATAACGATCACTAAGTAGTATTTTTAAATACGACTAATGAGAAAGGCGGTTTATCCATGATTGAAAGGTTAAAACGGCTCGGACTCTCCGAGCTGGAGGCGCGCTGCTACCTGGCGCTCCACGAAGAACCGTCTCTCTCCGGCTACGAGGTCGCCAAGCGCGTCTCCATATCGCGGACCAACGTCTATGCAGCGCTGCGGTCTCTCGTGGACAAAGGCGTATGCAGAGCCGCGGAAGGCGATCCGGTTTTGTACGGCGCCGTACCCATCGGACAGGTCATCCGCATGCTGCGCTCCGAGTTCGACGAGATCGCGGACGTGCTGGTCAAAGAACTGAAGCCGAAGCCTGCGGCGGCTTCGTTCTACAATTGGTCGGGGGAAACCAACATCCGCCTGTCCCTCAGGCGCATGATCGCCAGCGCGGAGCGCTCGATCGTCGTCGACATCTGGAGCGAGGACTTCGCGGAGTTCGAGCCGCTGCTGCTGGATGCCGAGGCGAGAGGCGTCGTCGTCGTCGCAATCACGCTGGGCCAGGTCCGGTCGAAGCTTAAGCACGTGCGCACGCACAAGCGAATGGAAATGTGGCTGCCCCAGGACGCGCGCGACTATTACGTGCTGTGCGACTGGAAAGAAGGCTTTATCGGCAGCTTCGGCGCCGCCGGCAAGTCGGCCGCGCTGGAGACGAACCACCCCGCCGTCGCGCATGTGCTCAAGCAGGCCTTCCAGCACGACGTCATGATGATGGACATCGAGCGGGACTTTGGCGTCGAGCTCGAACGCGCCTACGGCGGCGATTACGAGAACCTGCTCGAGCGCTATCGCGAACAATACGGACTTGAATGAAGATTTAAGGGAGAGAAGCTCGCACATGAAAAACGCAGTCGCCCGCGCGCTGCCCGTCAGCGCCACCGTGTTCCCGATCCTGTACATGATCAGCACGGTTCACTTGCTCAACGATTCGATGCAATCGACCGTCACCGCGCTGTTTCCCGTGCTGCGGGAGTCGCAGCACCTGAGTTACGGCCAGATCGGCCTCATCGCCTTTATGATGAACATTACCGCTTCGTTCCTGCAGCCGCTCGTCGGCTGGTTCGCCGACAAGAAACCGCGTCCCTTCATCCTGCCGTTCGGCGTCTGCTTTACGCTGCTCGGCGTCGTCATGCTCGCGCTCGCGCCGAACTTCGCGACCATCCTGTTGTCCGTTACTGCGATCGGGATCGGTTCAGCCGCATTTCACCCCGAATCTTCGCGCGTCGCCTATCTCGCTGCGGGCAATAACCGGGGGCTGGCGCAGTCGATCTTCCAGGTAGGCGGCAACATCGGCAGCGCGCTCGGTCCCGTCATGACCGCCACCATCTTCATTCCGCTCGGACAGAAAGGCGTCCTTTTATTCATTATCGCAGCCGTAGCAGGCATCGTGCTGCAGACGCTGGTCGCTCGCTGGTACGCTGCGGTGGGCGCGGCGCCCAAGCCGAAGAAGGCGGCGCAGTCCCTTCCATCCGCCAGCAAGCTCACTGCCGGCAAAGTGCGGATGTCGGTCGGCATCCTGGTCCTGCTCGTTTTTTCCAAGCATGTGTACCTGTCCAGCTTCACGAGCTTCTACTCGCTGTACTTAATCGACGACTTCGGCGTTGGCAAGCAGGCTGCGCAGTGGTACCTGTTCGCGTTTCTCGTCGCATCTGCGGCCGGCACCTTCATCGGCGGTCCGCTCGCCGACCGGTTCGGCAGACGCAACATCATCTGGCTCTCGATTCTGGGCACCGCGCCCTTCTCGATTGCGCTTCCTTATGCGGACCCGTTCTGGTCCGCGGTATTATGCGTCTGCGCCGGGTTCGTGCTCTCCTCCGCCTTCTCGATCATTGTCGTCTATGCGCAGGAGCTGCTGCCCGGCAAAATCGGCCTCGTATCCGGCCTCTTCTTCGGCCTCGCATTCGGCCTGGGCGGACTCGGCTCCGCGCTGCTCGGCGAGATCGCCGACCACACCAGCATATCGACGGTTATGCATATTTGCGCCTACCTGCCGCTGCTCGGCATATTCACGCTGCTGCTGCCCAAGGATGCGGAGCTGCGGGGACGTTAAGAATGGCTTATTTAGAAAAACCGCCAGGGCGAGATCACCCTGGCGGTCCTTTTAAGTTTAGCGGATATCTGAAACTTGCGTGGCCCGGAACGCCCGTTGATCGCTCATCCAACAGCCTCTCCGATGGGCTCGGGTATCTGCGCCCGCGTCGTTTTTTCGTCGCAATGCCTGCAAATATACATCTGTTTATGCCGAAGTCGACCCTTTTGAATAGAAAAGATGCAAAAGCGCAGTTTTTTTCCTTCATCTGCCTCATTTTCGGCTTGCGCTCTGCAATTACCTGCACATTTGCAGGCATTTCATCACGTGTCGCGCGTCGGCAGAACATACATGTACAAATGCAGGTTTTTAAAAAGCTAAACGTTAAAAGCTCCGGTACGAGGATAGCGCGCTGCTTCTTTTTGTATCTTACCTCGGTGCCGTCAACCGCTCCAACTCCGCCAAATACGCAAACGCATCCTCATCCCGCGCGCCGCACATCTCGGCCGAGGCTTGAAGCTGTCCGCAGACGGCAGGCCGTTCGGGAAGGCCGAATATCGAGCAACGGTTGTCTTTGGTGAGCTGCACGCAGCGCACGCCCGCCGGCTTGCCATCCGGCATCCCGGGAATCGGCGACGAAATGGAAACGACAATACAGCACGCGCCGCAGCCGGGTCTGCATTCCACATCGATCGCCCCCATCCGTAATGATAAATTCACATACAACCGCATCGCATTGCAGTTATACGGTTTTTCCGGCTAACTCAGCGCTCTCATACCGACTCGCAATGGCCTGCTGCTCCTCACGCCAGAAACGCCCCGAACACCTCGTTGCCCAGGGGCACGCCCGCCTCGCTTAACCGGTATCCGTCGTCCTCCGGCGTGCGTTCGAGCAGCCCTTGCGCAAGCAGCTTGTCCAGCACCGGTCCGAACACGTCAACCAGGCTCGCTCCTCCGAACTGAAGCGCGAAGTCGGCGTCTCGCACGCCCGTCCGCAGCCGCAGTCCGACCATCATGAAGTCTTCCATCGCTTCTTTGACGGGCACAGCATTGCGTTCGAGTCTGGGCAGCCCTGCCAGCGCCGCATCAATATAAGGCTGCACGCCTTTGATATTGAGATGCCGCTCGCCATGCGCATAACCGTGAGCGCCGGCCCCGAGCCCATAATAAGGCTCGTTGTGCCAATAAGCGGAGTTGTGCCGGCTCTCGAAGCCGGGACGGGCGAAGTTGCTGATCTCGTAATGCCCGTATCCGGCTTCGGTCAGCCGGCGGCGCAAATGCGCGAACATCTCGACCTCGACATCCTCTTCCGGCAGCGGCAGCTCGCCCCGCTCGTACAGGCGGTGAAACAGCGTGTTCTCTTCCACCTTCAGGCTGTACAGCGAGTAATGCGGCAGGTCGAGCTCGAGCGCCCGCTCCACGCTGTCGGCCAACTGCTGCAGCGTCTGGCGCGGCAGTCCGAACATGAGGTCGATCGACAGATTCGTGAAGCCTGCGGCCTTGGCGTTGGCAATGCTGTTCACGACATCGTCCGCCTCGTGAATGCGGCCGATCGCGGCGAGCAGCTTATTGTCGAACGTCTGCGCGCCGAAGCTGATTCGGTTGACGCCCCCGGCGCGCATCGCCCCGAGCTTGTCCGGGTCTGTCGTGCCAGGGTTCGCCTCCATCGTGAACTCTGCGCCGGCAGCGATCGGGAAGTGACGATTCACCGATTCGAGGAACCGCGTCATCTGCATGGGATTGAGCACGGTTGGCGTGCCTCCGCCGACGAACACCTTGCCGATCGCCTCCGGCGGAAGCGCCTTGACCGTGTTTTCCATTTCCCGCTCCAACGCATCCAAATAGGCGTCGATCGGCTGGCCGGCGGCCACATAAGAATTAAAGTCGCAGTAATAGCATTTATTCGTGCAAAACGGGATGTGTATATAGAGCGCCCGGGGCGTCCACGCGTGAAGCGGCGGCACCGTAGCGGTTGCGTTCATAGGTTAAGCTCCTCTCGGATGCGGCGCGGCATGCTTAAAGGAAGCAAAAGCTCCCCGGGACTTTGTCCTACGGAGAGCTTGCCGCAATCGTTAGTCTGTAAGGTTCTAGTCGTCCAGCTTCAGTACCGCCATGAACGCTTCTTGCGGCACCTCGACGTTGCCGACCTGCTTCATGCGCTTCTTGCCTTCCTTTTGCTTCTCGAGCAGCTTGCGCTTCCGGGAGATGTCGCCGCCGTAGCACTTGGCGAGGACGTTTTTGCGCATCGCCTTGATCGTCTCCCGGGAGACGATCTTCTGGCCGACGGCCGCCTGGATCGGCACCTCGAACATTTGACGCGGAATGAGGTCCTTCAGCTTCTCGCAAATGACGCGTCCGCGCTGGTATGCACGGTCCCTATGCACGATAAAGGAGAGCGCATCCACCTGCTCGCTGTTGAGCAGAATGTCCATCTTGACAAGGTTCGACTGGCGGTAGCCGGTCAGCTCGTAGTCGAAGCTGGCATATCCCTTGGTGCTGGACTTGAGCTGGTCGAAAAAGTCGTAGACGATCTCGGCGAGCGGAATATCGTACTTGAGCGTGACGCGGTTGGCATCGAGGTACTGCATGTCGATGAATTCGCCGCGCTTGCCCTGGCACAGCTCCATGATCGCGCCGACGTAGTCCTTGGGCACGATGATCGACGCCTTGACGTAAGGCTCCTCGACGAAATCGAGCTTGCCCGCTTCCGGATATTCCGAAGGGTTCGAGATATCGAGCTGCGCGCCGCTGGTCAGCGTGACCTTGTAAACAACGCTCGGCGCCGTCGTGATGAGCGGAATGTTGAACTCGCGCTCGATCCGCTCCTGGATGATCTCCATATGCAGCATCCCGAGGAAGCCGCAGCGGAAGCCGAAGCCGAGCGCCTGCGACGTCTCGGGCTCGAAGCGCAGCGAAGCGTCGTTCAGCTCGAGCTTCTCGAGCGCGTCGCGCAGGTCGTTGTAGTCCGAGGACTCGATCGGATACAGGCCGCAGAACACCATCGGATTGATGCCGCGGTAGCCCGGTAGCGCCTCGGCTGTCGGACGCTTCGCATTGGTGATCGTGTCGCCGACGCGCGTGTCCTTGACGTTCTTGATCGATGCCGTCACGAAGCCGACGTCGCCCGGCCCGAGCTCGTCCACGATCGTCGAGCGCGGCATGAAGGTGCCGACTTCGACGACGTCAAACGTCGCGCCGGTCGCCATAAACTTGATCGGCGTGCCGGCGCGGAGCTTGCCGTCAATGACGCGGATATAACAGATAACGCCTTTGTAAGCATCGTAGTAAGAGTCGAAAATCAGCGCTTTAAGCGGCGCTTCGGGGTCGCCCTGCGGCGCCGGCACCTTATGCACGACCTGCTCGAGAATCTCCTTGATGCCGATGCCGTTCTTCGCGGACGCGAGGACCGCTTCGCTCGCGTCGAGGCCGATGACGTCCTCGACCTCCTGCTTGACCCGCTCCGGCTCTGCGCTCGGCAAGTCGATCTTGTTGATGACCGGGAGAATCTCCAGGTTGTTGTCCAGCGCAAGATAGACGTTCGCAAGCGTCTGGGCTTCGATCCCCTGCGCCGCGTCGACGATCAGCAGCGCGCCCTCGCAGGCCGCAAGGCTCCGCGACACCTCGTACGTGAAGTCGACGTGTCCGGGGGTGTCGATCAGATGCAGCGTATAAACCTCGCCGTCGTCGGCCTTGTACTTGAGACGGACGGCCTGCAGCTTGATCGTGATGCCGCGCTCCCGCTCCAGGTCCATCGAATCGAGCACCTGGTCCTGCATTTCGCGCGCTGTCAGCGTGCCCGTATATTCCAAAATGCGGTCGGCCAGCGTCGACTTGCCGTGGTCGATATGCGCGATAATGCAAAAATTGCGAATATGGCTTTGCTTGTGTTGGATGTCTGCCATCTTCTTTGTCCTTACCTCCACCGATACATGCCGTTGTCCGGCTATCCCATCTATTATATCAGCAGGGTCAAGACGCTTCAATCGGCAGTCCCCGACTTTCCTGGCGCCGTTTCATCGTATGCCGACTTGGCAAGACGGTAAGCCTCGCTGCCCTCGACGGAATCGGGGGCTTTTTCCAGCTTCCTCAGACTCTCTTTATGCGACTTCAATTCCGATGTGTAATCCGCGCGGCCCTTCTCAAGCTCTTGCTCCCGGCGCAAAAGGCTTTGAATGCGAGGGTCGGCTGGATCCAGCCCTTTGAGCGCTTCGAGCTTGCCGTTAATCGTTGCGATTAAAAAAGCGAGATGCGCCAACTTTTTGAGCGTTTCGTCGATTTTACTTTTGAACGTGTCTGCAGCTTGCGTGTACGCGCCTGTCTTGAGCTTGGCGCCGGACATCCTCTGCACCGCCTTGAAGGCCGCGTCCTTAATAGGGTCCGAGAGCCCGGCGGCGCTCAAAACGCGTCGCGCGTTCGTCTCCCAAGCCGCCACCGCCGCGCCGAGCTTGGCCGGATCGGCCCCCGCCGCCGTCGGCGGCTCGACCGAGCCAAGTGCCGTCAGCGCGCCGGAAAGCGCCTTGATATCGCGGTAGCCCATTGTTTCAAGCACGTTCCCGGCTTCTGCAGATTCCAGGTAAGCGGCCGTCTCGCCAGGATGCGCAAGCGCGATCTGCTTGGCCGCCTCGGCCAGGTCCGTCAGATGCCTGCGGATCGCCTCCCGGTCGAATCCGGACGGGCTCGCCGACATGCCGTACGATTCCAGCTGCCGGCCCGCCCCGCCGAAGAATGCATCGAAACGGGCGGTCAGCCGGTCCGCTGCGTCGCCCGTCACTTCGCCGTATACTTCAGCCAGGAGCTTCAGCGCCTGCGACGAGTCCGCCGCTCCGCCGCTTAACAGCTCCTGCCGAAGCTGGCCGTAGGTTTCTGCGCACGAAGACAAATAAGAGGCCGGATTCGCTTCGCCCTCCATCGCCTTGCGAAATCGACCGAGATAGTCGGACTTGATGCTGCCCGCATCGGATATGGACACTGCGAGAGGCAACGCCGCGGCGTCCATCAATCGCCGGATTTGAAAGGCGGAATGACTGGCCGTCAGCGGCGACAGCGCGGGCGGGAGGCTCGCGCCATGGATTTTCATCATCGAATTCCTCCGGAAAAAAGTAGTTGCTCACCTTTTATCGGCAGGGGAATTTTGGAAATGAAGGGACGCAAACGGGACGAAGCAGGAAATTCCTCTGCTTCGTCCCGTTTGACGAGTTCGGCTTGGTTGACGATTTCGGCTTGGATTGAAGCTTTGTGCTTCAACTTAATAAGGCTTATGGGACAGACCCGCTTTTAGGAAAGGGTTTACAGGGCAATATCAATCGATCAGGACATTCCTAAGCTCGCCCAGCTTCTCGATTCGAATCGCCACCCGATCGCCGGCCTTCAAGTAGACCTGACGATCCTCCGGATACCCCATGACTACGCCCTCTGGCGTTCCCGTCAAGATGACGTCGCCAGGCTGCAGGGTCATATGCCGGCTGATGTAGCTGACGATCGTTTTGCAATCGAAGATCATGTCGCTCGTGTTGGAGTTTTGCCGCTGCTCCCCGTTTACGAAGCCCTGGATCTCCAGCCGGTTGGGGTCGCCGACCTCGTCCGCGGTGACGAGCCAAGGCCCCAGCGGACAAAAGCCGTCGAGGCTTTTACCGAGCAGCCATTGAGAGGTGCGCAGCTGCAAGTCCCGAGCCGACAAATCATTTGCCGCGCAATACCCGAATACGTAATCCAGCGCATCGCTCTCGCTCACGTTAAAAGCGGTTTTGCCGATAACGATTGCCAGCTCCGCTTCGTAGTCCAACTTGGCCGTGACGGCAGGGACGCGGACGGGCGCTTCATGAGCGGTCAGCGCGTTGGCAAATTTGTTGAAAAGAATCGGAAAGGCGGGGATCGGCGAATTTGTTTCTTCGGCGTGCTTCTTGTAGTTTAAGCCGACGCAGATAATCTTCCCCGGATTCGCGACGCATGGCGCCAATCTTGCCTCGCCGAGGTTGAGCGCGCTAGCCTGGAGCAGCGGCTCGTCTCGCAGCGCTTCCTCGATACGATTTGCGAGCGACGCGAGTCCTTCGCCGCCCATGCCGATCAGATCGTCGGTCGATCGCGCGGTCCGCGCCGCCTCCGAGCCCGCCATCATCCGCTCGACGTCCAGCAAGCGATCCTTATCGACTACGCCCAGCTTCAGCTTTCCGTTATCGTCCCAATAGTTAACCAGCTTCAAAGTCTATTCCTTCTTTCTTCAAATTAAGGCTGCAGCAAAATCTTCGCGATCGAGCCCGGCCCGCCGATCAGCGTCTCGAAGCATTCGCCGCCCTGCTCGAGCGGCCGGTGCATTGTCCAGGGCAGCAGATCCACTTTGCCTTCCGCGATCCAACGCAGCGCCTGCTCGAAGTCCTGCGAATCGTAGGCGAAGGCGCCCAGCAGCTTGAGCTCCTCGCGGATGATCGTGTTGACGGGCAGCGTGCTGTCAGCCTCGTGCAGTCCGGTCAGGCCGATCCGCGCGCCTCTGCGCACCGAAGCAATGCAGCGCAGCCGCGTCGCCTGCAGGCCGACGGCGTCGACCGCCGCCTCAAAGCCCTCGGCCGGCTTCAACCGTTCGATCTCGGCGTCGCCGTTCGCGGGAATGCCGCCCAGCTCGGCGGCGATCCGCAGCCGGTCGGCGTTCAGATCGGCGACGACGACTTCGCGCACGCCGAGCAGCCTCGCCGCCGCGACCGCGAACAAGCCGATCGGTCCGGCGCCCATCACCAGTAGCCGGTCTTCCGGCCGCAGCGCGATCAGCCGGCACAGATGGACCGCGCAAGCGAGCGGCTCGGCCATCGCTGCCAGGTCAAAGGATAAATCGTCCGGTATGGCATATACGTTAGATTCGGTCACGACGGCATATTCGGCGAATGCGCCGGGCAAGTGCGCGCCGAGCAACTTTCGCTCCGGACACAGCTGCGCTTCGCCGCTCAGGCAATCCCGGCATTTGCCGCAAGTCTGAAGCGGATTGACGGCTACCCGGTCCCCGGGCTTGAAGCGCGACGCGCCCTCCCCCGTCTCCGCGACCGTGCCCGCGAATTCATGCCCCATTACAAGCGGAGGCTTGCGAAGCGAGTTATGTCCCAGGTAGCCGCTCAGCTCGGAGCCGCAGATGCCGACTCTCTCAATCTTGACCAGTACTTCTCCCGCCGCCGGCTCCGGCACCGGAAGCGTCCTCATGTTCATCAGCCGCGGTCCTTCGTAGACCAGCGCCCGCATCGTCTGCGTCATGCGCGTATTCCTCCTATCGGACTCTGTAGCGGTTGAGCACCTGCTCGTCGATCTCGATGCCGAGTCCCGGCCGATCCGTCGGCACGGTCACGTAGCCGTCCTTGAACTCGATCTCACGGCTCACCAGATCGCGGGCGAGCGGCGAGTTCGATACGGTGTATTCGATCATGAAGCCGTTCGGGATAGCAGCCGCGAAGTGCGTGCTCGCCGCGACGAGAATGCCCGTCTTGAAGGCATGGGGAACGACTTTCTTGTGGCGGTCGTATGCCAAATAAGCGATGCGCTTGCCTTCGGTCAAGCCGCCGACGCGGGCAAGATCCGGCTGAATGATATCGAGATGACCTTCGTCCAGCAGCCGCTGGAAAGCCATACGTCCGCTCTCCTGCTCCCCGCCCGCGATCGAGATGCGGCTGCGGTCCGCCAGCGCGCGATAGCCCGCGATATCGTTCGAATGAACGGGCTCCTCCAGCCAGTAGACGCCGTACCGCTCGTACACCTCCGCCATGCGCAGCGCGCCCTTCAGATCCCAGGCGAGGCCGGCGTCGATCATGACGTCGACATCGTCCCCGACCGCCTCGCGGATCGCCTTGATCTGCGCTTCGTCGAACTTGGCGTCCCGTCCGATCGGCCCCCAGCCGAACTTCATCGCCTTGTAGCCCAGCTTGGCATAGCTCTCGGCCATCGCCGCCGCTTCTTCGATCGTCTCCGGCATAAGGGCGCTCGCGTAGGCTTTCAGCTTGCGGTTAAACACGCCGCCCATCATTTCGCAGACCGGACGGTTCATCGTCTTGCCCAGGATGTCCCACAGCGCGATATCGACGCCGCTGATGGCATGCAGGGCGGGGCCGGTCCGGCCGAAATAGATCGTGCCGCGGTACATTTTGTCCCACAGCCGCTCGATCTCGATCGGATTTTCTCCGATCAGCAGGCTCCGCAAGCCCGTCGCGATCGAATGCGAGGCCGGCGCCTCCACGACGGCCTTGGCGACCAGCGGCGACGAGTCGACCTCGCCGACGCCGACGATGCCTTCGTCCGTATGAATGCGGATGACGAGCGTATCCTGCGTGCCGTCGCACTGTGCGGCGTCCAGGTCGGGTATGCTCAAATAAATCGCTTCGACTTCGGTAATTTTCATAAGGCCCAGCTCCTCGTCTGTCGTTAGCTTCCCAGCAGGTCTTCCCGCAGGGGGGTGAACACTTCCAGCACCAGCGAATCTTCCAATGCCTCGACCGAATGGGAGACGCCGCCCGGCACGCGAACCTGCTCTCCCGCCGAAGCGACGATCTCGGCGCCGTCCAGCAGCATCCGGATCTTTCCGGACACGACGTAACCGAGCTGCTCGTGCGGATGCGCGTGCTCCGGGCCCGTTCCGCCCTTTTTAAATTCGATCGCCATGCTCATCAGCCGCTCTCCCGGGGGAAATACTTTGCGGCGGATGAGCGGATTAATCTGCTGCCATTCATCGATCGGCATCGTGACCCTACCTCTCTAAAACGTAATCGACAATCCGCCGTCCACGGGCACGATCGCGCCCTGTACGTACGAAGCCGCTTCCGAAGCAAGGAAGGCGATAACCTCCGCCACTTCTTCGGATTGGCCGGGGCGGGCCAGCGGAATCTTGCGTTCTCCCACGTAATACCGCTTGAACCACTCGGTCTCCAATTCGTTTTCGCCGCCGACGACGGACAGGCCCGTATCGATAAAGCCCGGCGCCACGCCGTTCACGCGGATGCCGTGCGGCGACAGCTCGGCCGCCGTGCCTCGCGTCAGCTGATCGAGCGCGCCCTTGGCCGAATTGTAATGGCTGGACCGGATCAAGGCGCGGACGCCGTTGATCGAGGAGACGTTGACGATGGCGCCGCCGCCCTGCTCCTTCATCGCGAGCGCGGCTTCGCGCGTGCACCAGTAGGCGCCGTTCACGATCGTATCGAACACGGCGCGCCAGCGGGCCGTCGTCTCTTGCAGGAAGTCGCTCTCGTAAAACATCGCCGCGTTGTTGATCAAGATGTCGATGCGTCCGGCGTGCGCCTTCGCGCCGCCGATCAGCCGCCGAACGGCGTCTTCTTGACTGATGTCGGTCTGTATGAACAAAGGCTTCCCGCCGATGGCCGCGAGCTCCGCCAGGGCCGCAGCCCCCCTGCGTTCATCCCGTCCCGCGATGACGACGTCCGCGCCTTCGGCGGCCAGCAGCTTGGCCGTCGCGAGTCCGATGCCGGTCGCGCCTCCGGTGACGATCGCCGTCTTTCCTGCGAATCGACTCATTTTTAGCTCTCCTCTCGTCAGTTCCGCGTATGTGCCAAGATCAAGGCAGCAGCGTGCCCACGATGTTGCGCGGATACGCCTTGGCCCGGATGAATCCTTCGGCGTAGCGAACCCCGCACTGAATGCCCCGAAAGCGCGAGGTCACCTCGACCATCTCCATCGCATTGGAACCGTACTGATCCTGCAGCCAATCGCCGACCTGGCTCTCGTGCGCGGCCAGCATTCTTTTTTTCGTATCGATAAAGTCCGTAATATCCACGTATTCGTCGGGCTGGAAGCCGATGCCCGCCATGCTGTCGACAAAATAAACGATCGGAATCTTCTTCAGCACGGGACTTGCGGTCACGATATTCGGCACCGTCGTCATGATGGCAACATCGTTGGCGATCTGGCCGGTCAGCGTATGGTCCGGATTGTACAGGTCGTCCGGCCAGTGCGTCAGCACGACCTCTGCCCCGCTCGCGCGCATCGCCTCGATGAAATCCAGACGCGTCTTTTCGGTATCGAACAGGAATTCGTCCGGGTACCCCATCCAGATCAGGTCTGCGCCGATGAGATCCGCAGCGGCCTTCGCTTCCTGACGGCGAATCTCGGCGATCTCCGGCTTGGACAACGTCGGCGAACCGACTTCGCCGTTGGTCGAGATCGCGATCGTGATTTTGTCCCCGCGCGCCGCGTACTTCGCCAGCGTGCCGCCGCATAAAATCTCGGCGTCGTCCGGATGCGCGCAAATGGCCAATACGTTCATCTTTATTCCTCCTCGTTTAATGCTGACTCGTTTAACGCAACTTCGGCTTCTTAGCCCATCATAAAGGCGATTTTGGTAGATTGTCAACAATCGATCATCTTCAATTGATCGTTGAATTTAATCTGATGCTGCACTATACTGGGGGCATCGCTTATCGAACGTTCGAATTAAACAGGCAGGGAGTCTTAGAAATGAAGCCCTATCAATTCAAAACCCAGGAAAACCTGTCGCTGCGCCAGCGCGTATTCGCGGACATTCGCGACGCGATCGTACGCGGACATCTGAAGCCGGGCGACAAGCTGCGGGAGCTCGACATCTCCAAGCAGATGAACGTCAGCCGCGGTCCGCTCCGCGAGGCGCTGCGGGATCTGGAAGCGCTCGGCCTCGTCGTGAGCGCTCCTTATCGGGAGACGGCGGTCGCCGACGTGCGCAAGGAAGAGGTCGTCGGGCTGTTGATCCCGGTCCGCCTGCAGCTGGAGTTGTTCGTGCTGAAGCAAAGCCGGGACAAATGGGACGAAGCTTTTTTCGCGGCTTTGGAGGAGATCGTGGAAGAAATGAAGCGCGCGGCGGACGAAGGCGACCTGTTCGCGCTGGTAGAGAGCGACATTCGGTTTCACGAACAGGTGCTGTCGCTCGACGATTCGACCCACACGCAGCAGATTTGGCTCGGCATCGTGAACCGGCTTCGCCTGCATTTCATCAAAAACACCGGCGCGTTCGGCGACCTCCGGCGCGTGCCCGCGGAACATACCGCGCTGCTGTCGGCGCTGCGGGACGAGAGCGACGAACGGATCGAGGAACTGTGGACCCGGCATATCCGGGACGAAGATTGCCTGCTTTGCTTTGACGAGTCGGACGAACGGGGAGAGCAAACGAATGTCTGAAAAGCTTGAAGCGCAACTGAGGTTGGCCGGCGAACCCTATGTCAAACTGACCGCCGAAGACGGCGGAACGCTGCTCGTGCTCGTGCGGGGCGGGCGCGTGCACGATATGACCGTCCCGGACGGGCAATCGGGCGCGTCCTTCTGGACGAACCCGGCAGCGCTGGATGCCGGCGGCTGGAATACGGGCGGGGACCGCACCTGGGTCAGTCCCGAGATCGAATACTTCACGGACAGCGCCGGCAGCTATGCGATACCGCCGCAGCTGGATCCGGGGCATTGGACGCTGATCTCGACTTCCGAAAGCGAAGCGCTTGTGCGGATGGCCTGCGAGCTGCCCCACCGCTCCTCCGACGCTTCGATCCGGTTGAATCTGGAAAAACGGTTCGCGGCGCTGCCGAATCCGCTCCGCATGAATGCTTCCTTGGCTGGGCGCGACTGGGCCGGCCTCCGCTACGTCGGGTATGAGGTCCGTACGACGCTTGAGTTGGAGCCCGTCGCGCTGGACGTCGGCGCTGCCGGCATTCCGTCAGGCTTCTGCAGCTTGTGGAGCATCATGCAGGTGCCTGCCGGCGGCGTCGCGCTGGTGCCGACGCGCGGACGCGTACTGCCGCTGACGATGTTCGCCCAGCGGGAACCGGCGGACATCGAAGCGACGTCCCGCGGCGTCCGCATTCCCTGCGGCGGCAGCTACAGCTACAAGCTGTCGTTCGACGCCGTCGCCTCTACCGGCCGCTACGGCTATATCCGGGGGCTCGACGCGTCCGACAGCAGCCTCGTGGTGCGGCAGTTCAGCGTCAATCCTGCCGGCGTCTATCCCGACTATCCGCCGGGCAAGCCCGATTACCTCGGCTCCTGCATGCAGATTTACAACGACGGCGGCCATCTGGGCGGCTTCGCCGAACTGGAATACCAGTCGCCCGCCCTGGCGATCGGCAAGCCCGGGCGGGCGACGGATGATTCGCAAGTATTTCATTTCACGGGACCGACGGCGAAAATCAGGGAAATCGCCGCGCTCCTGCTCGGCATGGACGATTTTTCGCCGGACGGGCTTTAGTCAGAAATACAGCTTGACCCGCATCTCCGCAGCGACTCCGGACAGCAAAATGTATTCCGTCCCTGCGAGCCGCTCCCCGCCTTCGATCCGCTCCGGCTGCGCGCCGAGCGGGTGCGGAAGGCGGATCCGGACGCGGGCGGGCCTCCGCTTTTCCGCCAGCTTTATCGTGGCCGCGATCATGCCGCGCTCAAGCTCGGCCTTCACGCTCAGATCCAGCTTGCCGAAATAGCTCGCGGCCCCTTCGATCTCGATGCGGCTTCCCTCGTAGAACCACTGCGAGGGCGCCCCGGCCAGCAAGCTCAGGGTATCCCCTTCTTCCAGATAGAGCATCCAACGCGTCTGCATCAGAAACCAGGCTTCTTCGTGCGTCTTGTGCGCGCTGCAGTGCCAATAATGCTCCCAGAACGTATACGTCTCTCTGTCCGCCAGACCCGCGAAGCCGTTGTGTACGCCTTCAAGAAGGCCTTGACTTCGCCTCTCTTCAAATGAAGCCATGGATGAATGCTGTAATAGGGTTGACTGAGCGCCACGTGGCGGGAATGGGTCAGCTCGCTGTGAAACTGAAGCAGAAACTCGGTTGCCTGCTCATTCGGCGCCAATACTTCCTGGAACGCGAGATACAGCGGTCCGAGCAGCGCGTCCCGCGTAAATACCGAACCGTGCGTGACGCAGCCGTGCCCGTCCGCATAAAGCGCCATCGGTCCGCGATTTTCCACCCAGGGCGGCGCGGTCGGCACCCAGGTCCCATCCCCGATCGGCACGGCGGGAGACAGGGCCATCGCGCGTTTGAAGGCGGCGCGGATATCCGACTTGCAGGCACTCGCTTCCGCTTCGACATCGCCGGCCAGCGCATGGCCCGCCGACCGCAGCAGCTCTGCGAGCCGCCGCATCCCCATATAGGCGTAGCCGTTCAACATAAAAGAATGGAACGGATCCTCCGGATCGGCCACCTTGCCGTCCAGCATGCCATAGCCGCCTCCGACATGCGATTCGTCGCTGTTGCGCCGTCGCCAATCGACCAGGTACCGATACGCCAGTAGCGCCTCGGGCAGCGTCTCCGTCAGCCAACGCTCGTCCCGCGTATAGCGGAAATGCTCGCCGACCGTCCATAGAACGGCGCCTGTCTCGAGCATGTAGCCGTTGAAGTTTTGGATGAAGCCGTCCTCCTGCTGCTTGTCGAAAAAAAAGCGGATCGCCCTGCGCGCTTCCGCATGCAAACCTAGGGAATCCATGAACTGTATGATCGGCGCGCTCTCGGAGCCGATCGCCGTATAATGGCCGATCGTCGGCACGAGCGTGCCCGCCGGCTCCCGTCCGTACGTCGCCAGATCCAAATGCAGCAGACCGGCTTGGACCATCTCTTCGATCCGGCGCTCGGGGAGCCGAATGCGCGCCGCGCCGTCCAGCTTCGCCCGCCAGTAGGCGGCGCATTCGCGGTGCAGATCGTCGAACGATGCGTGCGCTAGCCGGCCCGCCCGTGCCGCGGCGAGCGGCGCGTGCGGGATGCGCAGCTCGAATACGGCTTCCTCGCCGGGCTTGAGCAGCGTCGCCCACTTGTCCAGCTTGACCGGGTCCGCGCCCGGTCCGGCGGCATCGTCGTTCGTCCACCACAACCAAGGGTACATATCCTGCCGGTCGCCGACGCTGAGCTGCTGGAGCAGGACGTTGGCGCCGATGGACTGGTAGAAATCCAAATATTTGTACACCGCCTGCATTTCTGAGGACTCGTAGTTGGCGGTCCCGTCCGTCGGATTAAACCAGTGAAAGAGCGTCCAGAGCCGGATAAAAGAAGTCTCCATCTTCTTGGTGCGGGCCTTGAACAGCTGGAAATCGCCTTTGGTCATGCCGCTGCCGGTGCCGTATTGAGACATCATATCGACATTGACTTCGCCGCCGATGCCCTGCAAGGGAACGGTTGTCGCCGGCGTCGCGTTCTGGAGCGACATCGTCGCGCTTTCGGCTGCATCCGCTTTCAAATGGACGGGTCACAATGCCAGCAGAAGCGCTGCCGCCAACAGTTCGTACAGACGACTTTTTTTTCATGATTCTCCTCCTCGTTTTTCTGCTCCCCCGCTCGGATTCGCCAGGGCTGGCTTCATTATAGAAGGACGCAGGTGCGCCAAAAAGACGCATAATCTGATATTTTGGATATCAAACGTGCGATCTTGATTTTTACTCCCTTCCAACTCTCCTCAAATTGTTTGATAATAGATGACAGGATCGGCTTGCGAAAAATTAATGCTTAAAAGGAAGTGGCGCTTTGGATCCGCTTGTGTTTTTCTCCCGATATGCCATAAATTTGACCGCGGCTCATTTTCCCGCGCTCACCGCCAGACGGCGGGCGCACCGCACCGCGGAGACGGAGATTCTCCTGTTCGGCGACAGCCACGGATGGGGACAAGGCGCCGCGGGCTATGACGCCATACTCCCCGGCGCCCCGACGCATATGGCCGCTCTCTCCGGCAACGGATTTTATGCAAGACTGCAGGCCCATCTCCTGAGCAGGAACGGATTTTATGCCTCGGCTTCCGCGAACCGCGAGCTGTACGACCCTATGGACGAGTATCGGCGCTTGACCGGCGATTGCCGCCGCGTGGAAAAAACGTTCGCGGAGCGTCGCGAGGCGGTCGGCTTCTATGCGCCCGATGCGAGCGGCGGCGGCGATCTGGATCTGAGTACGTTCGGTTATCTGGTAACCGATTACAAATGGACGGAGAAGCTGCTGGTCATCGATAGCAGCGAGGGACAAGGCGGGAGCGGTTATGTCGACATGCGCGCGCATGCCTCCAAGCTTTTCATCGGCGTCCTGTCCGGCGAATTCGGCGCGAAGCTGCACGTTTATTTTCAAAACCGGGGCGGCCGCAAGGGCAGCACGGCGGGAGCGCTGTATCCGGCTGCCGACGGGTATCCGAAACTGACGCGGGTGGCAGACGGACGGCACCTGCCCGTGTCGCCGCAGGAGGCTTCAGTATCCGCGGACGGCGGGATCTTGATCGATACGTTCTCGCCGGACGGCGAAGAAGAGCGCGTTTACTGCGTCGATTTCGGGCAAAAACAACGGGGTCGGCTATGCTTCGCCTATGCAGGAGCGAACGAGAAGGCGACGCCGCTGCAAGGGAGCGGCTTGCGCTTGCCGCATGCGGCCGTTTGCCTCAGGGGCTGGCGGTTCGACGGCAGCGACGTCCGCAACTTCTCGATGGGCGGACATACGGTCGGACAGTGGCTGGGCGACGGCACGCCGAGCTTTAACGACGACTCCGCGCCGCATGTCGACCGGTTGCTGCGTTACGTCCCGTTTACGCCGACGCTTGCGATCGTTCAGGTGCCGATCGTCAACGAATATTTGAGGCAGACCGCCCCGGACACGCTCGCGAGCAATCTCCTGGCGCTGAAGCGCAAGCTGAGCGGACATCTGAACGGCGACGGCAGCGGAAGCACGGACTTTCTGCTGCTCACGACGCCGGGCGACAAGCGCATTCTTTGCGAGGGCGCCGGCTCCGCGCCGGTTCGTTACGAAGATTATTATGAGACGGTTCGGGCTTTCGCGGAAAGAGAGAAGGTCGGGCTGATCGATTTTGCCCGCTATTTTAAGGACAGGGTCGAAGAAGGCTTGCTCGACTATGAACTGCTGTACGACGATCCGATCCATCCCGGACCTTATGTGCACGACTTTATCGGCCGGATGCTCGGACATGCCGTCGATATGGTCATGTGATTTTTTGCCCGGAGATAAAAAAAACCGCATACCTCGGGCAGCCCGATGCATGCGGTCCTTTTCAATGCGCAGCTTACACGCCCGTCACCGCGCGAATCACCGCGCGTCCGAGCACCTTGTCGAAGCCGCCCCAGTCCGGATCTACGTTGCCGAACGGATGGTTGATCATATTGCCTTTGAGCTCGGTCAGATGATAGATGCCGAACTCGTGCAGCCGACCGAAATAAACATAACCGCCGACAAAGGCGCAGCCGTAAGACGCGGCAAGCTGACGGTACAGGTCGTGCGTCTGCTCGACTCGCCCCTTCGTTCCCTCGAACAAGGGGTGGATGCCGTTGTTGGAGACGATGAGGCACGGGATACCCGCCTCCTGCAGCCGCGCCAGAATGCCGGACATCGCCTGCTCCGACCGGCTCTCCGGCAGGAAGCTGTCGTTCAGCATATACTCCAGCACGACCAGATCCGGATCGACGGAACGCACTTCGTCCTCGTACCGGAGCGCGCCCTGCGCCGAATTTTCTCCCCCGATCGCCGTATTCGAGGTGTGCACGATCGCTTGGGGGTAGGCTTCCCGGAGCGCGCGGGCCAATTGATACGGCCAGCGTCCCGAGCGGGTCGTGCTCTCGCCGAAGAAGGCGATGCGGACGGGACCACCGCGGCGCAGCTTGGCCCGAAAAGGCGCAAGTACGTCCAGGTTGTCCAGCGGGATAACGGCCAGCGGATCGGGAACGGGTATCGCGAGATTCATGACCGAGCGGGGGCTCGCCGCGATTCGATAGACAGTACCGCGACGGTGCCGATCGGCCGGAACGACGGACAAATCGAGCTTCAGTCCCCAATCGACGCTATGACCGTAGGCGCTGCGGAGCAGGAGCGGGACCGGCTCCGACGGATCGACCGCCTGCCGCTCCAGCCAGCGAACGCTGTCTCCCGCGAGCGGCTCGTCCAGACCGTAGTCGATGCCTTCGGCCCCCGTTCGGATGTCGATGCCGCCGTCCGGCCGGACGGCGGTCACTTCGACGACATAGACGCGCGGCGTAGCGTCGAGGTAGCGCCCCGACACTTGCGGCAGCGGTACCTCTCGCATGGAATCGGTGGAATCGGCGGCATCCGGAGCCCTCATCACGGCAGTTTCTCCGTCGTATAGCCGGGGCTCGCCCCAGCCGGTGAATATATGGGCAAGCACGTAGCCCTCCGTCACCCGGGGCGGGTCGGGGAGCAGCAGCTCCCGGGACTCCGGCGCTTCCTCGTCTCCTTCGACCACCGTCAGCTTACCGTCCGGCAGCAGGACGACCGCGTCGTAACGGCAGAGCCACGCCTCGTAGTCCAGCAGCAGCAGCTCGCCCTCGCCGATCGCGCCGTGCGGATGCCGTTTGACCGTTCCCCAATAGTAATCGAAGCAGTAATCGGCGTCGGGCCGATAGACGATCGTGCGGCTCTTATCGCGGACGCGCAGGCTGCCCGGCACCATTCGCTGGTAAGGCGCGCCGCCGCTGCCGCGGATGCTCTCGGTATTCCAGTAACACGGAGAGGATGGCGCCTCGCCTGCTATCGTATAGCGCTGATCGGCAAAAGCCCGCTTGCCCGCTGGCCGAATCTCAAGGACGCCTCCCTCCGTCGCAAGCGCGGTGCCGTCCGTAAGCTTCAGAAGGCCGGGCTCGACTCTGATCCGCCAATCACCATCTATGCGAACGTGCATGCCGATTTTCTCCAGCACGTCCGGCCTTTCCTCTCGAATCACGTTCATGTCCCCCTTAAAATCTCAGCTCGATAACCGCACGGCCGCCGAAGCCGGCGATCCGTACGGATTCCGAGGCTTCGTCATAGACGCCGCCTTCGACATGGACGGGTCGCCGGTAATCAGGATGCGGCGTCCGAATCTCGACGTTCGCCGGACCGCGCCTCCCCTCGCATGCGAGGCTGACCCGCAAAATGTCCGCCCCCAGCTCCGCCTTGAAGGTGAGCGCGCCGAAATAACTGGCTGCGCCGCTTACGACGATCGGTCCATCCGCCAGCCAGCGGCGCGGCACGCCCTTCAGCAGTTGGAGCGTGTCGCCCGCTTCCATATACAACATCCAGCGCGTCTCCATGAGGAACCAGGCTTCCTCGTGCGTCTTGTGCTCGCTGATCCGCGGGTTCAGATGCTCCGCGAACGTATACGTCTCCCGGTCGGCCATCGACGCCATCGTATAATAGTAGGCCTGCAGAAAAGGACGCACTTCGCCGCGCTGAAGATGAATGCGGGGATGACGGCTGTAGTAGGGCTGCGTGTACGCCACGTTGTCCAAGCACAGCAGCTCCCGGTGCGCGTTCAGCATAAAGGCGGCGCCGGGCTCGTCCGGATCGACGATCTCGCCGAACACGAGATAGAGAGGCCCGCAGAGCGAATCGCGGATGCCGACAGCGCCGTGCGAGTACCACTCGCCCGGCTCCGCGAACAGAACGGCGGGGCCATGCCCGCCCGCCCACGGGGAGACGGTCGGGCACCAGGTGCCGTCGCCGAGCGGGATGACCGGTCCCCGCGCCATCGCGTCTTCGTAGGCGCGCCGGATATCGCCGCGCAGCGCCGCCGCTTCTGCGCGAAGCGTCTCGGCTTGCGCCGGATCGGTCGACGCGAGCATCTCCGCGGCCCGGGACAGTCCGAGATACGCATAGGCGTTCAGCATAAAGACGCGCACCGGCCCCTCGTCCTCCGGATCGGCCACCTTGCCGTCGAGCATGCCGTAACCCGCGACGCGGCCGTCCCCCGACAGGTTGCGGCTGCGCCATTCGATCATATAGCGGCAAGACCGCAGCATGCCGTCCTTGATCGAAGCGACCCATCCGTCGTCGCGGGTGTAGCGGTAATGCTCGCCCAAACTCCAGAGGACGCAGCCCGTCTCGATCATATAATGAAGAAAGTTGAAAATGCCGCCGTCCTCCTGCTGCTTGTCGAGGAAGTACGCCAGGCAGCGTTCCGCAAGCCCATGCAAGCCCATCGAATCGAGAAACTGGATGATCGGCGCGCTCTCCGAGCCGATCGGCGGATAGACGCCGATCGTCGGCGTCACGGGCCCGTCCGGCTCAATCCCGTAAAGGATCAGGTCGAGATGGAGCAGGCCCGCCTGCACCATCTCGCCGATGCGCGCCTCCGGCAGATTGAACCGCGCCGCCGCATCCAGCTTGGCCTGCCAATAGGCGCGGCACGCCTCCAGCAGCTCGCCCGGATCCCGCTCGCTCAGGCGGGCGGCGCGCGCCTGCGAGATCGGCCGATGCGGGACAATGATATCGTAGACAAGCGCCCCGCCCGGCGGAACGAGCACCGCGATCTCCTCCTGCGGGACAGGCTTGCCGTCCAGCAGCGCAATGAAGCCGACGCGGCCGGTCTCCTCGTATACGCCGAAGCCGCGCGCGCCGTCGTAGACGCAGCGCATCCCGCTCGGCAGCACCGACGGCACCCAGGTGCCGTTCGGCACCGGCGCTTTGAACCAGGCGTAGCGCGGTGCCGCCGCCCGGTTCGCCGCCTCGATGCGATAACATAGCACGGTCTCCTCGTCCCGCTCCAGCTCTCGCTCGTGCAGCGCGTCGTAGGCGGCCTGCTGCGCCGACGTAAACGTGATGCCGGACGTATGCCCGGCCGCCGTCCAATGGTGGGTGCCGCGCACATGCGCGGCCGTCAGCGGACTGCGCTCTAACGTAGCAAAAGCCGTCGTACGGTACAGCATATCGCCGTCGTCGACCTCGCCGTGCAGGATCGGCAGCTTCCCGTCCGCAAGGCGCCTTGACGTAGCGCGTCTGCCGCCGTCGCCGCGGCCGAAGCGGAAATGGTAGCGCACCGGAACGTCTGCGCTTTCCGGCAGCGACACCTTGCGCTCGTGCAGTCTCGGCTCGATCCAGTCGTACGACTGGGCATCGTACTCCGCGAAGCCGACGCCGAACAGACGAATGTCGCGACCGATGCCGAGCCATGTGCCGAGCTGCTTGTCCTTGACGACGGCGGCAGCCTCTTCGAAGCTCGGTTCGCGCTCGTATAACGTTCGGCTCTCGCGCATACGGGCGGACACGCCGTCCCTCAGCTCCCCGTAGCTTCGTCCGTCGTCCGTCGTCGTGACGGCGACGCCGTATTCGGGGATCAGAATCGGATACGCCGCGTCGACATCCCGCAGAAAAAAGGAGAACGGATTCGCCGCCGTCTTCAGGCTGACGATCGAAGCGCCGGCTCCCGGGGCCGTCTTGCCTTCGATCTCCAGCTGCAAAGAGACGCCGTGCGCCCCTTCCCCATTAAAATCGTCTCCCACTATGCTGCCGCCGCCGCGAACGAAGCGGGCCGCAAGCAAGGAGCCGCCGGCGATGCCGACGGCCCCTTGCACGGCCCCCTCCTCCCAATGTACGATTATCGTTTTTTGCAAAGCGAGCTCCTCACCTTTCCCATCCCTACTCGGAATTCGAATCGTCTTCAAGCGCGATCATAATCGGTCGACCCTTACCGGTTCCGTACCAGCTTAAACGTCACGTCGTCGAACCAAGCCGTACCCGAAGCGTTCCATACCCGGTTCTCGAGGTAGACGTATTCGGTGTGCGGCGGAAGCACGATCTTCCCGCTCACGTACGTCCAGCCGCTCGTGCCCGTCACGTAGGCGGTCCGCGCCTCCTGCACGATCATCCCGTCGAAGTCCTTGGCCGTAACCGCGATGGCCGCGCCGCCGGCTCCCGCGATGGCCGAGGTTTTCACCCAGCCGCCGAACGCGTATTCGCCGCCCCGCGCTACGCTCGGCAGCAGCTGGTTCCACGACGAGAACGCCGCGCCGCCGTTTGCGATCTTAAGCGAACGTCCGCCCGAATGACGCTCGGTCGCATCCCAGGTGAACGGGGTGCCTGCGGTCGTCCATGTGCTCCACCCTTCAGGCGCGGCAGCGCCGGTCTCGGCGTCCGGATTGTTCGCGCCGTTGTCCGCCGGGGCGACGACGATATCGTCGAACCAGGCGGTGCCTGAAGCGACCCATAGCCTGCCTCCGATATTAATGGACACCGTCCCGGCCGGCGGCGTGAAGCGCGCGCTCACCTTGGTCCAGTCCTGCGTGCCGGTGACGACCGGCGACCACTGCTCCGCGAGAATCGTACCCGCCGCGTCTCTGGCCTCGATGGCGATGAACGCGCCGTTCGTACCGGCGACCGCGGAAGTTTTCACCCAGCCGGAGACGTTCAACTCTTTGTTGATCTCGGGACTGGCGATCGCTTGCAGCCAAGTGGAATTGGCGGCGGTCGCGTTGACGATTTTCACTGACTTTGCCCCCGTATGCGCGTTCGTGCCGTCCCACGTAAAATTGCCGGTGCCGCCCGTCCAGCTTGACCAGCCGGTCGGCGCGCCCGTCCCCGTTTCCATGCCGGGATTGACGCCCATATTGGTTTTCGGGAATGTGATCGTGTAGACTTCCCCGCTGTTCACCTGGAACCTTGGATAATAGCCTCTGATCCGGTAGCCGTTCTGGAACGATACCGGCTTGGCCGCGCCGAAAGCGTATTGGATCCGATAGGGCGAATTGAACTGCTGCAGCGCCACGGAAGTCACGCTTTTCTGCACGCTTTTCCAAAGGCCGATCGAAGCCAGATCGCTCACCGTGCCGTCCGACCACTGCGCGCGGCCGCCGTACTTGTACGGATATCCCGCTTCCTCGATCAGGTAGCCGCCGGTCTGCGGTCCGGTTACCTTCATTTCAATCCGGTCCGGGTAAAAGTCGTACGTGAGCGTCTCGCTGCCCTGGACAGTAACGACCTGCTTGTGCGCGGCGCCGAGATCGCTCGCGGTCACGGAGGTCGGCCCGTTCGCCAGATCGGGGATGACCTTGGTCCCGGACTTGACGAGGCTGACGTCGTCGAACCAGGCGGTGCCGGCCGAGCCGTAGATGCGCAGCTGGATCAGGACGGAGTCCGTCCCCGCAGGCGCCTTGACGGAGATGTTGTTGTAAAACCAGCTGTGCGTATCTTTCTTGGAATCCAGCTCGCCCGTGCTCGCGATCTGGTTGCCGGCGGCGTCCTTGAAGACGATGACCGCGCTGGCGCCCTGGCCTTCGTAGCCGATCAGCGACACGTTTTCGAGCTTCATCCAGTAACCGAACTCGAAGTTGGTGCCCGGCGTTACGTTCGGAATCGCCTGGAGCCAGGCGCTGTTCTGCGTGTCCGCCGTGTTGGTCACCTTGAGCGAACGGCCCCCCGCATGCGAGACGCTCGAATCCCAGGTCAGCGTGCCGCCCCCGCTCGTCCAGTTCGACCAGCCGTCGGGCGCGGACGCGCCGCTCTCCATGCTTCCGTTCGCCAACTGCTCGGTAAAGGCGCTGCCGTCGTACTTGTATACGATCGGATACGTAAACCCGCCGCCCGCGATGTTCGTCCACGAAGTGCCGTCCGTATCCTCGACATAGAGACCGCCGCCGGAGGCTTTGGAGATCCGGTACTTGTAGCCGCCGTCATAGGTGCTCGCCACCTCGTAATATTGGCCGGCGGCATTGTTCGCGAGCGTGAGCGCATTGCCGAAGCTCTCCTGCGGCACTCCCGCACTCGCTTGGGCGGATGCCGCGCCGACATTTTCGGACGTATCGGCCGCCGCCACTTTATAGTAATACGTATGTCCCGGCTCGACATTCCGGTCGTGATAGACCGGACTCGCTCCCGTTTGAATCCATACTTCGTCGATCAGATTCGCCTCGGACGCCGTGAAGCCGCCTGTTTCGGACCGATAGATTTTGTAGTACGCCAGGTCCGCATCCGTATTGGCCGTCCAGGCGATCGTCGCCGTTTTGCCTGCGGCCGAAGCGGCTGCGCCGGTCACCTGCGCCGGCGCGGTCGCGTCCGGGATATCCGTGTAGACGTATAGCGTCCTCGGCGGAATCGTATCGCTGAAGGCGGTGCCGCTCACGCTTTTCGTGCCGATGCTGGCGGGAAATTTGCCGAGCCCGTCGAGCTGCTGCGATTCGTCGTATTTGTATACCTTAAACGTCGTGCTTAGCGCGCTTTGCAGCGCGAAGCCGACCGATGCAGGCTCGGCGCTCCAGTTCACGACCGCGACCGTATGCTTGCCGCCCGGCGTCGTGACGACGGCCGGCACGACAAGCGGATTGCTCGATGCGGTCGTATAGGTCGTCGAGCCCTTCGGGACGAACTTGGCCATCAGCGACATCGCATAATAGGAAGGCTTGGGCGTATAGTGCTCCTGCTTGCCGTTGATCGCGCCCCAGCCGTAGTCGCCGGAGCCCGTCATCGTCTGGTTCGCGCCGACGAGCGCCGAATACCAGTCGTCGTATAGCCGCCACTTGGAGAACCCGGCGACGCCATTGCGCAGTCCGTCGGCGATTTCGCTGGCGAAGTGCAGGCCGTCTACCGCGAGGCTCCGCGTCTCGAGCGCGCCCATTTCGGTGAACATGAACGGCTTGTCGCTGCCGTTCGCGTCATTCGTGTTTTTCATCGCGGTCCACGCGGCCACCCGGTCGGAGAAGCTGCCGTCCATCAGCTGCGACACCGACGGTCCGGCATGCGTCGTGTAGGCGTCCATGTAGTCGCCCATCGTCTGCGTGAAGCTCTCGAACCAAGGCTGGCCGAGCGTGTCGAGGAAGCCGACCTCGATGCCCGACAAATTGATCGCGGAGGACAGCCCTTCGGCGGACAGACGGTTCGCTACATCCTTGTACACCTGTTTGTAGTATTCGAGCCTGTCCTTGCCCGGAGGCACGGTGATGATATTTTCAGGCTCGTTGTACAGCGAGAAAAATTTGACGTTGGTGTAGCCTTCGGTCACGACCAGATGCTTGACCAGCGCGGCGATGCTCTCCGCGAATTCGGGCCGCTTGTCGTCCGCCGGCAGCGCATCGCCCCAATTGTCCCATAGCAGCCAGGGATAGAGCTTGCTCGGATCGTTGATCATCGTATTGAGCTCGACGTCCACGCCAGCGTCCTTAAGCGCTGAGAGATACCGCTTGAGACTCGTCATCTCCGGGCTGTTCCAGGCAAAGCCGGCATCGTTCATCGTATTCGGATCGCTGTTGTCGTTGATCGGCTCCCACCAGTCGACCTGAACCCACATGCGAACGAAGCTGATGCCGCCCTTTTTGATCCGCGACATGAGGACGGCGAAGTCGTCGTCCGATACGCCGCGAATCTGCTCGTGCGGAAAAAACATGAACGGATCGGTCTGTCCTCCGATCCCCACGACCGTACCGCCGTAAGCGGGAGTGGCATTGTTCAGACTCACGTTCACATCGATCGCCGCGTACGTCGGCTCCGGCTTCAGCAGCAGCGCCCCGAGCGTGACGGCGGCCAGTCCCGCCGCCCCGATTCCCAATCTTTTTAACCACATTCCCGACATCATGCAGCCTCCCTTGTATTGGATCGCCGGCGCCCTCTTCAGCCTTTGACGGCCCCGGCGGTGATGCCCTCGATAATGAACCGCTGCGCGAACAGATAGACCGCGATCATGGGAAAGACGATCATGCAGACGCCCGCGAAAATAAGCGACCAATCGTTGAAGTACATCCCTTGGAAGGAAGCGAGCTGTACGGTGATGGTCAGCTTGGCGCTGTCTTGCAGGTAAAGCATCGGCATCAGGAAGTCGTTCCAAATGGTGAACAGGTTCAGAATCGAGACGGTCATGAGCGCGGGCTTCAATAGCGGCAGGACGATACGGAAAAACGTGCCGTACAGCCCGCAGCCGTCGATACGCGCCGCCTCCTCCAGCTCGCGCGGCACCGACTTGACGAAGCCGCTCAGCAGGAACACGGTAAACGGAGCCAATGCGGCCAGGTAGATGAAGATAATGCCGTGATAAGTGCTGATCAGACGGAAGGCGAGCATGATCTTGTACAGCGGGATCATCGTCATCTGGAACGGAATGATGAGCCCTGCCAGGAACAGGAGGTACACCGCGTTGTAAAACCGGTTGGCCCGCCTTGCGATCGCGTAGGCCGCCATCGCGCCGATCGTCGCGGTGACGGCGATCGAGACGAATCCGATCAAGGCGGTATTGCCGATGGAACGGAAATAGTGCATCGTGCGAAAAGCCGCCGAGAAGTACTCGAACGTCAATGCCTTCGGCACACCGTAGGGCGATAAGGACAGATCGCGCTTGGTCTTGACGGAGGAGATCAGCACGAGCAGCACCGGATAAAGGTTGACGATGCAGAAAATCCACAGTAAGACGCGGAGCGTATAAGCGGAAAAGCGTCGGTTCGCGGCGGTCATAGCTCGACCTCCCTTCGGCGAAGCAGCGTGACCGAGACGGTCGTCAGCAAAAGAATGAAGAGAAACAGCACGATCGACATCGCCGAGCCGTACCCCCAGCGCCCGCTGCCGCCGGAGCCGAAGCCGAGATGGTAGATCATCGAAGCGACCGATTCGGTCTGATAGCCGGGTCCGCCCCCGGTCAGCACGTAAATCTGGTTAAAAATTTGCAGATTGCCGATCAGGCTCAGCACGATGTTGATCGTAAAAGCGGGCGCGACGAGCGGGAACGTTATATGGATAAATTTCTTCATGCCGATCGCGCCTTCGAGCTGTCCGTATTCGTACAGCTCCTGATTGATCGATTGCAGTCCGGCGATATAAATGACCATGGAGTATCCCATGAACTGCCAGGTCGTAACGAGCGAGATGACCCACTTTGCCCAGAACGGATCGCTCAGCCAGCCTACCTGCAGACGCTCAAGGCCCAGGCTGGCCAGCAGGTTGTTAACGACGCCGATATTCGGCTCCAGCATGAAGCTCCATACGTAGCCGATCAGCAGCGTACTGAAAATGCTCGGCAAGAAAAACATCGACCGCATGAAGTTCACGCCGGCGAACCGGCGGACGAGCAGCAGCGCGAGCAGCAGGCCGAACAGGTTTTGCAGGATCGTGATCGTGACGGTAAATTGCGCGGTATTCCAGAAGGCGGTCAGTATCATCCGGTCCCGGAACATCTCGGCATAGTTATCCAGGCCGATAAATTTGCTGGTGACGCCGTTCCAGTCCGTGAACGAATAATAGGTCGAGCTCAGCATCGGGAAGAGAGAAAAGCAGAGGTAGAAAATTAAAGCGGGCAGCAGAAACAGGAGCCAGCTCAGCTCGTAACCGAGCTTGAAGCGGCCTGTGCGGTAAGGCTTCATAGCGGACATTCCTTTCCTCTTGAAGCAAATGGCAGGCATTTGGAATGAATGCCTGCCATCGGTTCAAGGATGTCGTACTTCAAGACGCGCTTGGTCGTTTAGGCGTCGGCTGCCGTCGCCGTCAGGGAGCCTCGCGGCTGCCGCAATTCGGCGCAGCGCGGCTACTTGGCGGCTTCGAGCGCGTTGGCGATGCCCTTGTCGTAGCCTTCGATGAACCGGTCCGGCGTCGTGCCGTCCGCGAGCAGGCTCTGGAACTCCTTGTCCGGCGCGAAGCCGGACAGGCTTGCCGGGTGATAGTAGTTAACGCCCCACCAGTCGGGCTGCACGTCGCCTGCCGCCATCGCTGCGTTGATATCGGCGACGAACGCATTGTCGACCTTGACCTGCGTATTGGTCGGGATGCCGTTAAGATCCGCCATGATGCGGGTTTGATTTTCCGCGCTTAAGTAGACATCCATCGCCAGCTTGGCCGCTTCCGGATTCGCGGTCTTCGCGCTGATGACGAGTCCGCCGGAGGCGCTTGTCGGCACGACCGTCTTCTCTCCCGGCTCGTTGAGCGGAAGGGCGAAGAAGCCGATCTGCGCCTCCGGATCCGCATCCTGGATCGCCTTGTATTGCCAGGTGCCGCTGACCAGCATGGCCGCCTTGCCCGTGCCGACCATGGTGCTGGCGACATTGGCGTCGGTGCCGAGGAAGTCCTTGGGGAAATAGCCGCGGTCCCGCCAGTCCTGCTGTACGGCGAGCACCTTCTTGAAGTCGTCCGCGATATCCGCCGCCTTCATCGTCCCGTCGGCAATCTTGATCCGCGTCGTCATGTCCTTGGCGTTGATGTATTGGCCGTATGCGATAAACGGAATGATCTGGGTCGTCCACGAGTCTTTGAATCCGCCCGCGATCGGAATGACGCCGGCGTTCTTGAGCTTGTCGCTCGCCGCCTCGAACGCCTAGCGGTCGGTCGGCACGGCGATGCCGTTGTCCGAGAATGTTTTCTTGTTGTACAGAACGCCCAGCGCGTTAGTCGAAACGGGGACGAAGTACAGCTTGCCCGCCTTGTTGTCCTTCGCGTCGGCGACGACCGAGGGAATGTACTGAGAGACGGACGGGACGTCGGAAATATCGAGGAACAGATCGGGGTCCATCTGCGTGCCGTATAAGGTCAGATCCTTCGAGATCGTATGCGTCATGAGCAGATCCGGGATATCGCCCGCGGCCAGCTTGGTTTTGACGGCCGTCTCGTACTGGTCGGTCGGCACGTTCTGCAGCTCGATCGTAATATTGTACTTATCCTTCATGTCCTTGATCCAGGCATCCGTCGATTTGGTACGGTCCGCGTACGTATAAGTCATAAACTTCAAAGTGACCGGCTTGCCTGACGCGGCGGATGGCGTCGCTCCTTCCGATTGGCCGGCGGCAGTCGACGACGATGCGGCCGGCTTGTCCGGCGTATCGTCGCTCCCGCAGCCTGTCAAAGCCGCGGATGTCATCGCAGCCGCGAGCGCCAGCATGGACAGCTTTCTCATGGCGAATCCTCCCTTTTCTTTATCAAAGGCAGCTATGCCCCGTAAACCCATCATAGAGGGATTCCGTCCGCGCCAAAATCAACTTTTATGTCCGAATCGATTGCAATATTTCTACTCGGCCCGCGCATGCAGTCTTCTGTACGCCGTCGGCGTGCAGCCGTATCGCTCCTTGAACTTCTTCAAAAAGTAGCTGACGTTGCCGTAGCCGACCATGCCGGATATATCCTCCAGCTTCAGGTCGGCCTGTTGCAGCAGCTTGGCCGCCGCGTCCATCCGCAACCGGTTCACGTACTCGTTGAAATTTTCGCTGTAGGCTTGTTTAAAAATGCGGGACAGGTAGGCCGGGCTCATATAAAATCGCTCCGCTACGCCGTTTAAGTTAATATCCTCGCAATAAAGCTTGTCGACATAGTCGACGACGTCGTCGAGCGTACGCCGCGAACCGGTCTTCTTCGAGGCCGCGATCCGGTCCAGCGTCCGGTCGGTCTCGGCCCTCAGCCAGTGCACGATGTCGGCGTAGGTAAGCAGCTCGCGCATCAACTTTACGTGCATATGGGACTCTTGCAGCAAGTCTTCGCCTCCGGAAGGATAGGATAAAGACGCCCTGCGCAGGTTCATGGCAAGCTCGAGCGAAGTCATTCGCAGGCTGAGCGGATGATAGGAACGATCTGCCCGGATGTCCGCCAGGACGCTGTCGATCCATGTCAGCGCCTGGATGCGGTAACCGTTTTCCAAATAGTGCAGGAACGCCTTCTCCTTGTCCTCCGGATAAACGTAGTAGCGGCTCCGGCCGGAGAGCGAGGAGAAAAATACGATGCGGGTATCGCTCTCTAAGCCTGCATAAAGGACCGCAGCAGCAGCTTCCTTGTAGGCGCGGGATATCTGCTTCGGATCGTCGGCAATTCCGCCGAACCCGACGTACAGCTCCATGCCCAAAAACGCGCGGGCATCGGCCGAAGCCCGGCCGCTTTTGACCCGAAGCGTCTCCAGCAGTGCCGTGCCTTCTTCTGTGGAATCGCAGCCCGCGACCAGGACGATCTCCTCGCGCCTGTCGCCATGCCTGAAGAGGACCTTGTTCGCCGTATCCCCATAGTGCTCCCCGATGAGGTTGAACAGCGCGTATCCGGCGAGCTCGCGGTCGCCGCCGAAGCGTGCAGCCGACACCTGCTCCTCATTCGCCGCGCGGAATACGGCCGCCGCGAAGCAAGCGCCTGACAGCCGAAAGCCGCTGCGGTCCAGCTTTGCAAGCAAGGAGGGCACTTGGTCTTCGGCTCCTTCCGCCAGACGGGTCAACAGCCGTTCCTCGGCAAGCGCGCCGTTCTCCCTCAAACGCCGGTCCATGCGAAGCAGGTCCTCTCTCGCTCGCTGCCGTTCTTCGAGCTTGTCGATCGCGCGGACCAGCACCGCCTCAAGCTGTTCCTCCTCGATCGGCTTCAGTATATAGTCGAACACCTGGAACGTAACCGCCTTCCTGGCGTATTCGAAGTCCGAATAACCGCTGATGACAATAATGAGGATATCGGGATAGTCCTTATGAACGGTCTCCATCAGTTCAATGCCGTCCATGAACGGCATGCGGATGTCTGACAGCACGATATCCGGACGCAAAGTCCCGATCATTCCGAGCGCATCGCGGCCGTTCGCCGCTTCGCCAACGATCGCGACGCCGAGCGCCTTCCAATCGATTTGCTCGCGCAGCCCCAGCCTTATCCACGCCTCGTCGTCTACGACCAATGCCCGTATCATTAAAGCTCCCCCTCTACGCTATTTTGCCGTCCTCCGCCGATTCCCTTTGTACGCCGCCGCTTGTCTCTTCAGCCGCTATCGGCCATTCGACGGTCACCTTCGTCCAAGCGCCGGGCTCGCTGTCGATCGAGATGCCGTACGACTCGCCATAAATGAGCTTGATCCGTCGATGAATATTGCGCAGCCCCACGTTGGTATGGAGCCGGTCCGCCGATTCCGCGTCCGATCCGGCATCCGGCGCATCCAGCTTGCGCGTCAAATCGGCAACCCGCTCCGGCGGCATCCCCGCGCCGTCGTCACGGACCTCGATGCGCAGCCTGCCTCCGGAGCGGCTGCCGGAGATGCGGATCAAGCCTCGTCTACCCGTCGGCTCGATCCCGTGGCACACCGCATTTTCCACGATCGGCTGCAGCACGAGCTTCATCATCGGCGCGGCCCGCATCGAGTCGTCGATATCCGTCTCGTAGTCGAGGAGATCGCCGAATCGCAGCTTTTGGATATCCAGATACCCGGTCACCGCGTTCAGCTCGTCCTTAACGGTTACGGGTCCAGGCCGTTCGGAGATGCTGTAGCGCATCATACGGGCCAGACTTTTCGCCGCGGTGTTGATAGGTGGCACCTTGTGGACGACCGCCATGCTGCTGATGATTTGGAGCGTATTGTAAATAAAGTGCGGATTAATCTGGGCCTGCAAAAACCGGTACTCCGCTTCCTGGCGGGCCAGCCGCTCCTCGTACTTTTCCGTAATGAGCGACTTGATCGTCGATACCATCGTATTGAAGCTGCCCACGAGCTGTCCCAGCTCGTCGTTCGCCCCGTGCGGGAGCCGGAAGTCGAACTGGCCCAGCTTCACCTTGCCCATCCCGCGCTGCAGCTTCAGGATCGGCTTGAACAGCAGCCTGGAAAATCCGTAGGTGAGCAGCGCGGTGAACAGCAGCGCGACGATGCCGAGCGTCAGCGTGAAAACCAGGAGCCGGTCGGCGCCTTTTTCGATGACGGAGAAGGGCGTGAACGTCAGCAGCTTCCAGCCCGTAATCTCCGATGTGCGATAGGAAACGAGGTACTTGGCGCCGGCCAGCGTTAAGGTCAGCTTGCCTTCCGCCGACCCGGCGAGCTTGTCCCGGTCGATCTTGCGCAGCGCCTCTTGCTCATAAGCCGGATGGGTCGTATAGATGGACCTCCCTGCATCGTCCAGAAACAACACGCCCGTCTCCGCGCCGAGATTGACCTTGTCGACGAGGCTGCTAAGCGAATCCATCGAAAGATCGATCAGAATGACCCCATATGGCGCCGCGTTGCGCGTGTCGATATTTTTAAGCAGTCTGGAATAGGAAATCACAGGCTTGTCGTAGTTGAGCTGATAAGGCCGATGAGGCGCGAAAATGCTCGTCTTGCCGCCGGCCGCCACCGTCTGCCGGTACCAGTCTTCGCCGGTGGGATCGTAGTCGAGCTTGTTCGTGCCGAAGAGGGCGTAGGAGAATGACTTTTGCGGGGAAGCGTACAAATAGATGCTGTTGAAGTCTTTGCGGAGATACATAAGGCGCTGAAAAAAATTGCCGACCACCTTGATCGCGTTCAATTCTTCGCTGTAGTCGGCGAAGGACGGCGTCGCGAGCACTTTTTTTAACGTATTGTTGGAGTCCGCGTAATCCGTCTCCGCGTAGATGGACTGGATGATTCGGTCTACCTGGTCCAGGTTGTCCTCGAAGCCCGTGTTGATATTGTCCACCAGTCTCGCCGCGCTGCTCGCGGCCTCCTGCTCGTAGATGCCGCGCGAATAGGAAAACGAGAAAAATCCGGAGACGGCCAGTACGACGACGACGATGATTAAAATGCCGTAGAAAATCTTATTGAAGATGCTGATGTCCGCAATCATGCGCTTGTACAAACGCCGCGCGACCGATGCCATAGCCGTCTCACTTCCCGCGATCCGATTTTTACAACATTTTAACAGAGGATCGTGTCGAGTTATAGGACTTAATTGACGACGGCGGGGAGCAGAATGCGGCGGCGGGAATGTACGGGGCGCGGATAGGCGATTCTTTATTTACTCCGGAATCACGGTTTCGGAGGAGTCGCGGATACCGGATACGCTAATGCGGTCAAGCGGGCGGCTATCCGGGCTTTATGCAGCGGGTAACGGAACTGCGGTCCGCATTGGTATCGTGAAGGCGAAACGGGTCGAATAACGGCTGCCCGGTCCGTCCGTTGTGCCGTTGGAAGGCGCATTGAATCGTATTGCGCGGATAGACGGCAGTCCGGCCCATCCTACAAACCGCCTCTCCGAAGAGAAGCGGTTCGCGATTTGTGGCCTATTGCTTTATTCGAGCTCTTCCCGCTCGATCTTAAGTCCTTCTACATGCCGCTTGGCCATGAGACTGCGTCTTTTGCGGTTCTCGACAGAGTCGAAGACGATGTCCATGTCGTATTCGTCCGGATACAGATGCTTGCTCTCGATCTGCAGCCGCACCCGCTTGCGGTTGATGAGCTGCTTGGCGCCGCGAACCTGCACGACGAGGTTGCCCCGCTCGTCCGCGAGCCGGTAGACGACGCCGCGCTGCCCGAGCGACGGGATCCAGACGACGTCGCCGACAGCGAGCTCCGGCGGCTGCGCGGCCACGGTCTCCTGGCGCTCGCTCATCGCCCCCGCTGCGCCGGAATCGCTCCCTGCGCGAGCCGCAGGTCGCACGTCCTCATCCGTGACGGCCTTCGCCGCAGGGATGATTCCCTGCAAGCCTTCGCGCAGCCCATCGCCGCTCGGACCATCGCCGTACGATCGATCGAGCCCGCCGCCCTTCAGCCCCCGGGAGATCTCCTTTGCGCGGTCGATGATGTCTTCGCCGATGCCGAACTTGCGGGCGATGACAAACGCATAGCTGTCTCCCGCCTCGCCCATGTCGAGCCGGTAGAGCGGCTGCAGCGTATCCTCGTCGAACGCCATCCGGGCATTGCGGAAGCCCGGCGCGAGCCGCGCGTATTCTTTAATCTCGTTGAAGTGCGTCGTCGCCAGCACCGCCGACCCTCGGCGGTACAGCTCCTCGAGCACGGCGATCGATAGTCCGACGCCTTCGCCCGGATCTGTCCCGGTCGCCAGCTCGTCAAGCAGCACGAGCGTCGAGCGGTCGGCGACGGCGAGGATGTCGGTGACGTTGCGTATATGCGACGAAAACGTGCTGAGCGAACGGTCGAGGCTCTGTCCGTCGCCGATGTCCGCCTCGATGGCGCGGAACAGCCCGACGCGGCTGCCCGCTGCCGCCGGAATCAGCAGCCCCGTTTGTGCCATCAGCGTCAGAAGACCCACGGTTTTCAATGCGACCGTCTTGCCGCCGGTATTCGGTCCGGTGATAAGAAGCGATCGATAACTCGCGTCCATTGCAATATCTAGCGGCACCGCCCTCGCGCTAAGGAACGGATGCCTGGCCTCGCGAAGCTCGAACGTGCCGTCGTCGGTGAGCGCCGGAGGCAGCGCGCCGATCGCAAGCGCCCACTTGGCCTTGGCGAGCAGAAAATCGTAGTGCCCGACCGCCTCCGCGTTCACGGACAGCTGCGGCAGCGCAAGCTCGGCCTCGCCGGTCAGCCTGGCGAGCACCTGGAGCTCCTCGCGCTGCTCCTCCGCCCGCAGCGCGGACAGGTCCATCTGCAAGCCGACCGTCTCGGACGGCTCCACGAATACGGTTTGCCCGCTGGCGGATTCGTCCAGCACCGTGCCGGACACCCTGCGGCGGTCCTCCTTCTTCACGGAGAGCACGTATCGTCCGCCCCGCGAGCTGACGATTCGCTCCTGCAAATGCTCGGTATGCTTGGACAGCAAGCCGTCAAGCCGCTTCTGCAGCTTTTCCTCCGCCTGCCGGAGCTTGCGCCGGACGCGGCCGAGCTCCTGGCTGGCGCCGTCCAATATACGGCCGCGATCAATGCTGCGCTCGATCTCGCCCAGCAATGCGCCAAGCTCATGCATCGACGAAGCATAGCCGGCGACCGTGGGCGACGAATCCGCTTTTGACGCCATGAATTTGCGGAGCTGTCCGCAGCTGCGCACGAATTGCGCCAGCTGGCCGAACTGCTGCTCGCTTGGCACATAGCCGGTGCCGAGCAGCGCCAGCAGTTCCTCCATACCTTCCATAGAAGGCAGCGGAACGTGCATGCCCTTTTCCAACAAAGCGCGCGCCTCTTCGGTCTCGCCCAGGCGAGCGGCAATGACGCGGGCGTCGTACAGCGGCGTTAATTGCTCAGCAAGCTTTCGTCCTAAATAAGTGGTGGTACGTGCGGTAACGGCTTGGATGGCACGCATATATTCTAACTTTTCGAGGGAATGGGTTCTCATGATTAGGGGATGCTCCTTTGTTTTAAGGGAAATGGCATTCGGCGAACGCGGCGAAAACGCAAAAAAAACCGTACCTGATCGGCACAGTTCGCATTCCCGCTCCTCGCCGCAGCGACGGACGGAATGTCGGACAGTTCCTCCCCGGCAATCAGAGCCGCTAGACAAGCGCAACAAAATAAACGGGCCGAATGGCTTCGACCGTCCGAGCGCTCGCGCTAACGTGCTATCCAATTGATCAGTTCAGAACCGTCGCAGACATCAAGTCGTTCCCCTTAAGATAAACAAAGTTAGCTTTAACTTATCACAAGTTACATCTCGTTCACAAGCCATTTTTCGAGCCCGGCCCGGTCCTTGACCTGAATCATCTTCTGGTCGATCTCGATCAGCCCCTCGTCCTGCATGTCCTGCAGCACTTTGGACACGGTCTCCCGCACGGCGCCGACCATATCGGCGAGCTGCTGATGCGTGAGCTTGATCGGGATGCGCACGGGCGCTTCCGGGTCTGCGGCATTGCCGAATTCCTCGCACCAATTGGCCAGACGCTTGATGATTCGCGAGCGGACGCTAAGAAAGGTCAAATCGTAAATTTGCTGGTTGGCCTTGCGGAGCCGGTTCATCGTATCTTCGACCAGATAGTGAAGCAGATTGCGGTCGTTCTCAAACAGCAGCTGGAAGTGCGTTCGCCGAAGCGACAATAGACGGGTCTGCGACGCTGTCTCCGCGGTTGCCGAGCGGACGAGGCCGGGCTTGATGAGCGCCATCTCGCCGAAGTAGTCGCCTTCGTGGAAAAACGCAAGCACAACTTTTTTGGATTTGTTAATCGTATGAATGCTGATCGAGCCCGAAAGGATGAAATAGATCTCGTCCCCTTCGCTGCCCTCGAGGAAAATGATCGAGCCCTTGCGATACACTTTTTCCTGAACGTACGGGAGGACGCGGTCGAACAATCCGGGATCGATACCTTTGAAAAAAGGAATTGCCCTCAGCTTGCTGGCTGTGATCGGCATATTTGCCCCCTTGCGCGTGTGTGGCAGCTGCGCCGTATGTTCCCTAGACGACAGCCTCCACCATAAAGCTTGGATGCTCCATCAAGTTGAACTTCGTGCCGAACTGGTTCAAACGGACGACCGGCCTGGCCAGATGTCCTTGGTTCAATTCGACGACCGTCGCATGCAGTCCGCCGGTCAGGCGGATTTCGGTGCCGACCGGATAGGGAACGAATGCCTTCAGAAAGCCGCGGACGACCGCATAGCTGTATGATGTATCTATTTTCGACATCACGTACTCGATTCCTCCACAAGGCAGCTTGTCCGCGAGCTTATCGTTCATAAAATAGTCGAATTCGCTGCACAAGCCGCAGATCTGGGCTTCCTCCGACAGCTCCGCGCCTTTCGTCCCATACGGAAATCCTCTGCCGTCCAGCTGCTCGTGATGCTGCACGACGATTTTGAGCGCTGCAGGCGTCAGGCCGGGATACTGCCGTAGCAGCTCGTAGCCGGCCTGCGGATGGTTGATGACCATCGTGCCGTCATGCGGCTTGAACAGGCCGATGTCATGAAGCAGGCTCCCGACGGCCACGCCCTGGATCCGATGCTTGCCGTAGCCGAGCGCTTTGGCGGTCAGCATGGCGAGGAAGCAGACGTTCACGCTGTGCGCGACCAGGTCTCCGTCCCCTCGCGGCAGATCCTCGTAATGATAGAGCAGGTCGCGCTCCTCCATGACGATGCCCGCCATATGCTCGGACCACGACAGCACCTCGTCGACGGGGACGGGGCCGCCGCGCCTCACGGCATCGAGCACGAGCGTCAGCAGCTCTTTCATCTGAACCCGCAGGTTTTCCTTCAACGCGCGCGGATCTGCGTCGTACGCCGGCGTCGTCTCGATCGACAAATAACGAAGATTTCGTTTTTTTATGGCCGCGATGAGCCGCTTGTCAAGCACGACCCCCTGCCTCAATATAAGCCGGCCGTCTTCCGTATATATGCTGTGGCCGAGCTTGTCGCCTTCTTGCAGCTGGTCTGCACGAACTACCCGCACAGTCTCTCACTCCCGATTCTCTCTTGCGAGCTTCTCTTTACTGATACGATACTACTATCCGCGCCCCGCCGGTTTCTGTAACTCAAATCACACAAAAAGGAAAATAGTCGCAGACTATTTTCCTCAGGAGTAGATCTTATGAACCGGACAACTTGTCGAACAAGGAGACGACCGCTCGCACGCCGCCCTGGGACAGGGCCTGCAGCGCAGACGCGGTTTTGTCGGCCAGACTGTCGACCAACGGCTCGCCGTCAGGACGGGGAATCGCGTACGGATCCTCGTTGCCTGCCGCTTGATTTGTCTGCGTTCGCGTCGCATCCGACGATCCGCCTGCTTTTACGCCCTCTCTCGTCGCGCCGGCATTCCGGTTTTCGCCCTCGTAGGCAATGCCCTGCGGTTCCTCGGCATAGTAGCGGCTGCGCTGCTCGGCGCGGCTATCGGCCGCGCTCCCGCTGCCGACGGTCGCCGTACCGTCGTTTATCGGCCCGTATACGGTACGAATGCCGTCGTCCGCCAGCTCCATTCCAAACAGGATCGCAAGACCGATCAACACCGACAGCAACGCGAATCTTGTGAGCGAGCGTCCCATTGCGCATCTCCTCCATTAACCTGCATTGGCTGCATTGTTCTTGCCGGCGCCCGCCGCTTCGGCGTTCTGATCCTGCCAATACAGATCCGCGATCGTCTTGGCGAGCGCATCAGCCGTACGGTAGCATTCCTCAAGCGTGTTGTCGACGCCGCCGATCTCGATAAGCACGCTGTCCGGCGCCAGCGACTGATTGTATTCGCCGTTGCCCGTGGCGGCCGTCTTGCCCCAGATGCCGCGCGACAAGCCGGGATAGGAAGACTCCAGCTTTTCATGGATCTCGTTGGCGAAGCTTTCGTTCTGCTTCCAATTCGGATTGCGCTGTCCGATGATGAAAAAAACTTGCGCGTAATCCTTGCCGCCGATCGTGACGGTCGATTCCTTGCGGCGAAGCGAGTCTCTATGAATATCGAAGAAAAAGGTCAAGTCCTTGTCGCCTGCCATCGCCTGCGTGACCGTCTGCTTGGAATACTTGTAGGATTGGTTCCAATCGTAGTCTTTAACCGTGCCGGCGTAATCTTTGGAAGAGTGAAGCGCACCGATCCCCCGCTTCTCCAGTTGATCCGCGAGGCGCTTGCCGACCGAGGTTACGTTGACCTTGCCCGAGTTCGGATCCTTGGTGCTAGGCGGCAGCTCGGGATAGTAGGATTCGCGGTTGTGAGAATGATAGATAAACACGACCTTGCGGCCCTCGGTCGTCTTCGTCTCGCCCGGCGGCACATTCTCCTTATCGGGCGTCGGCGTCGGGCCGGAGGCCTCTCCGTTCTGATCCGGATCGGTCGTGGCGGTCGCATCCGGCTTGTCCGTGCCGCCGCCCGGCCGGGTCCCCGGGTCCGTACCGGGATCGTCCGTCGTACCGGAGGCCGGTGGGCTGTAATCTTCCGGCGCGCTGTCCGAGCCGCCGGAGCCCGTCCGGAACAAGATCGGCTCGTCCCCGCCCGCGCCCGGCATCTCGGCCGCGAGCAGGCTTTTCGGATCGCCCGGATTGACGTCTGTTAGAAACCGCAGCAGAAATGCCGCGATTCGCTCCCCGTCCATCCGGCCTCCTCCGCCTTTCTTGTCCATCTGCGGCAGCTCGAGCCCGAGCATGGAGGAGAAGAACGTATCGGAGACGGAAGCCGCGAAGCCCTTCATCGATTGCGCGGGCGAGGCAGCCAGCTTGATCTGCAAGATGCCGCCGAGGCCCAGGAGAACGAACATGACCATCGAACAAAAGCTGAGAAGCAAAAATGCACGCCCCGATGCCAAAAATCTACGGAACTGTCTGTGCCAGACCGGCAAGTAATGCGATAGCGCCGCACGGATCATCCCGCACCTCCGTTTCCCCTGTCAGGGGTCTCTTAGACTTCCTATTCTTCCGGCTTGCGAACGCGATAGTGAAGTCTATGAGCATCTGAGAGATGCTAGAACTAGATTCGTCGCGGTATTCGATGGGCGAGATCCACGTCTCGCCCCCCCCCCGCCTCCCCGCCTCTCGACCTCTCCACACGCCACCGCGTCCTCACTACTCCCCACTTCTCGACCGCTTCACCTCTTCGCCAACTCGAGAAACGCATAAAGCCTGCAGATTTACATCCTTTTCATATAGGAGGGACCTTGCGCGATAAAAGGATGCGAATGTGCAGGCTTTTATCTCTCTTTCTTAGAGATTTCGCGCTGCGCAGCTTAAAAGATGCTGATTTGCAGGCATTTCCGCTTCATCTCGCATATTCGGGCTTAAAGCCTGCACGGATGCAGGCTTTTATTTTTCGTCCCGTCTTTATCTCGGACTCCCCTCTGCCGCCTCTGTTTTTACTCGCATATCTCGCCGCTTACCCCTGCTCCTTGTTTACAAGAGGCAAAGGTGTTTTTAACGTTGCGAATATGCCGAAAAAACCTCCCGGCGTCTGCCGGGAGGCTTGGGTTGGACGGCGTCCTGCGCCGTCGCTATGCGGTTCTGGCTGTAGCTCCTGATGCGACTCCTGATGCGGTTCTGGCTGTAGCTCTTGATGCGACTCTTGATGCGACTCTTGATGCGGTTCTTGTTGCGGTTCTTGTTGCGGTTCTTGAACCGATTCTGGATAATGCGGTTCTTGTTGCAGCTCTCGATGTTGCGGCCGGTCTAGCTGGCTTGGTTACGGCTTAATAGCCGAGGTCCTTGCGAGCCTTCGCCCACTTGGCATTGAGATCGTCGAACGCTTTCTTCAGATCCTTCGCCACGATCAGGTCTTGGTCGACGGAGCCGGTGCCCAGCGCGATCTCGGCCTTCTTGGCGATCTCGTTGTAGCGAGGGTCGACTGCGACGCCTTCGATGTACGTCGGGTTGGAAGCGTTGAATTCTGCCAGCTGCGGTACGGCAGGCGTCTTGGTCTTGTCGACAGGCATGAAGCCGGAATCGGTGTCATAGCCGGATTCTTTGACGAAGAATTCGACCCAAGCCGTTGCGAGTTCCTTGTTCTTGCTGTCCTTGCTTACGCCGACGAAGTAGTCGCCGCCGAGCGGAGCGTTGTACTTGCCGCTGTTGTCGTAAGGGAACGGGAAGAAACCGATGTCTTCGGAAGCCGCGCCGGCGCCGATGACTTGCGGGATAACCCAGTTGCCGAGGAAATACATGGCGGCTTTGCCGGATGCGACTTCGCCCTTGGACATTTCCCAGTTGTTGGTGGAAAGATCGGATTCGACCCACTTGTTCTCGACGAACTTGCGCGCGATCGTGATCAGTTGGCCCCAAGGTCCGTCTACGGTGAACGGCGTGTCCGTGGAGATCAAGGAATCCGTCCACTTGGCGTCGCCCGCTACGGTCGTGTAGGAATTCTCGCCCCAGCTGCCCATCGGCCACTGCGCGCCGAAGTTCATGTAAAGCGGGATGATGCCGGCATCCTTCAGCTTCTGTGCGTCCGCGTACAGCTCGTCGAGCGTCTTCGGCGTCGAGGTGATGCCCGCTTTTTCGAACGCTTTCTTGTTGTAAACGAGCCCTTGCGTGTTGACGCCGGAAGTAATGCCGTAGCGCTTGCCTTCGAATGCGTCGAAGTCTGCGAAGTAGACGTTATCGAACATCGCGTCCGGCAGCGGCTCGTAGTACTTCGGATACTCGCTTGCAGCAAGACCCGTCGGGATCATGTTGACGTCGCCGGCTTCGCCGGTCGTCAGACGCGTGTTGATGTCGGTCGCGTAGTTGGTCAGGCCTTCGAATTCGACTTCGGCCTTCGGATATTTTTCTTTGAACTTGGCTACGTACTTGTCGAACGTGCCGTCGCTGATGTAGTCGGTACGGTGAGTCAGCACGAGAATCTTGCCGGACAGGTCGGCGTTCGCTTCGCCGCTCGATGCGGACGCGGAAGCGGATGCCGAAGCGCTGGCGGACGACGATGCCGATGCGGAAGGAGATGCGTTGTTATTGTTGTTGTTGCTGCCGCAAGCGGAGAGTACGGCGGAAGCCGTCAGCAACGACAAGATGGCCAGCGTGCTTTTCTTCATTTGTTTGACCCCCAGATTGATGGTTTTAG
Organism: Cohnella sp. GCM10020058; assembly: GCF_042683485.1. NCBI lineage: Bacteria > Bacillati > Bacillota > Bacilli > Caryophanales > Paenibacillaceae > Cohnella > Cohnella sp. GCM10020058. Next base: position 168,063 of record NZ_JBHUJV010000019.1, on the reverse strand, counting down.
CTGAGTATCCAGCTTTGTAAGCGCTGCGTTGGGATCGCTTACATGACCTAATTATACGCCGTTCCCTATGCAAAAACAGGCAATCGTTTTGTTTTTATTGTCATCAATTATGATAACAAATAAAAACTTTTAGCTTAAAATCCCCTAACCGGGCATTAGTATGCGCCGATTAGGGGATTTTTACCCATTCGATATGATTTTACTCGCAGGCGTCAGCCGCGCTTCAAAAACGCGTATTCCGGGCGGTCCAGCAGCTCGAGATTGCGCGCGATCAGCTCATGGCGCGTCTCAACGCTGGCGCGCGAGCGAAGCCCGTCTTCAGGGGTGTTGACCACATAATCGAGCATGCGACCGATCGTCGTCGAGGCAACGTGCAAGCGCGTGTCGGACGAAGCATAGTAAATGTACAATTCGCCGGTCTCCTCGGCGATCAGGCCGTTCGTGAAGACGACGTTGGACACGTCGCCGACGCGCTCGATGCCTTCCGGCGCGATCAGGTGTCCGGCCGGCGCGTGAATGACGCGGCTCGGATCGTCAAGCGCGGTCATGAACGCGTAGATGACGTAGCGCAGGCCGGCAGCCGTGTTGCGCACGCCGTGAGCGATATGCAGCCAGCCTTTGTCCGTTTTGATCGGCGCGGCACCCTGGCCGTTTTTCACTTCCTTGATCGTGTGGTACACCTTCTCGTCCACGATCGCCTCATGGTCGACGACTGCCGGATTCATGCTGTCGGACAGCCCCCAGCCGATGCCGCCGCCGGCGCCCGTGTCGATAAAGCCATCCTGCGGACGCGTGTAAAAAGCGTATTTGCCGTTCACGAACTCGGGATGCAGCACGACGTTGCGCTGCTGCGGCGAAGGAGTCGCCAGATCCGGGAGACGCTCCCAGTTGATCAGGTCCTTCGTGCGGGCGATGCCGCCTTTGGCGTTGGCGCTGGACGTGTCGCCCTTCGGCGCGTCCGGGTCCTTGCGCTCGCTGCAGAACAGGCCGTAGATCCAGCCGTCCTCATGCTGCACGAGACGCATGTCGTATACGTTGATGTCCGGGTCTTCGGTCTCGGGAAGCAGTACCGGAAAGTCCCAGAAACGGAAGCCTTCGGTTGGCTTGTCGCTCTCCGCGACGGCAAAAAACGATTTGCGGTCGACGCCTTCGACGCGCACCATGAGATAATATTTGCCGTTCAGCTTGATGGCGCCCGCATTAAAAGCAGCGTTGACGCCGATCCGCTCCATCAGGTACGGATTCGTCTCGGGATTCAGGTCGTAGCGCCAGTAGAGGGGCGCGTGCGCGTTGGTCACGACCGGGTACTCATGGCGCCAGTAGATGCCGTTGCCGGGTTCGACCTTCGGGTTGGGCTGCGCGATCAGCTTTTCGTACTGCTCATTGAGCTGCTTGATTTGGTTCAGAAAATCGCTCATGGATTATACCTCCGTTTTCAAATGTTCGAGTCTCTCCAGCACTTCGATGCATGCGCGGCTGTTGTGGTAAGGGCATTTCCATTGGCCGACCTTCGGCTGGTTCGCGCTTACGACCGGCTCCCCGGCACGCGTCACTTGCCAGTGCCATTCCCCGCCCTCGCGGTCGCTTACAAAGTTGGAGATGAACGACCAGCTATGCTTGGCCGCTTCCAAATACTTCGTTTCTCCCGACAGCTGGTAAGCGTTCAGGAAGCCGACCATCGCCTCGGCCTGCGGCCACCAATCCTTGCTGTCGTCGAGGTGATATCCGTCATACTCGTTGAACAAACCGCCATCCTCGTCCACGCCCTGCTCGAGCGTCGCCTTCGCCATGCGGACGGCCGCTTCCTTGACGCGCGGGAGCAGCGACTCGTCGCCGAGCACCTCGGCCGCTTCCCACAGGAGCCAGCTGCCTTCGATGTCGTGGCCGTAGGACACATGCGAGACCTTGGAGTTCCACTCGTCGTCGAAAAACAGCAGGAAGTGGTCGGTTTTCGCATCGATGATCTTGTCCAGGTGGACCTCGATCAGTTCCTTGAGCTTCGCCTTGAGACCTTCAGGCTTCCATACACGGTACAGGTTCGTGTAGGCTTCCAGCACGTGCAGATGCGTGTTCATCGACTTGCGCTCGTTCAGATCCTTGCCGGAGAGGCTCAGTTCGTCCGTCTCGGTCCAGTCTCGCGCGAGTGCCTCGATGTAGCCGAGATGCACCGGATCGTAAGCATGCTTTTCGAGCAGCCGATAGATCTCCTCTGCCCAAGCCAGCGCTTCCTGATCGCCGGTCACGCGCACGTACTCGGACAAGGCGTAGATAACGAATGCTTGGCCGTACACTTGCTTTTTATCGGATACCGCCGCTCCGTTTACGTCGATCAACCAGTACAGGCCGCCATGCTCGGGATCGCGGAAATGCGTATTGAGCGCCTCGTAAGCGCGCTTCGATGCGGACAGGTATTTCTCGTCCTTGTACAGGCGATAAGCGGACGCGAACGTCCACATGATACGGGCGTGCAGCACGAGTCCTTTATCCGCTTCCGGCAGCTTCTCGCCGCTGCTCGCAATCTCGCCGATGTATCCAAAATACTTTTCGTCAATCGTATGGTTCAGCCAATAGCCGAGGATGTTGTCTTTAAGCTCCGCGGTCAACTCTTCCCGCCACCGCGCGCTCGTCAATTGCTGCGTCATGCGTAGTCCTCCTCTTGGTGGTCCGTCAGCGGACTTTCAAATGTTCAGGCATTCAAGCCTTCCGGCTTCTGCCCCGACTTGTAATAGTCGCCGACCGTCTTCGCCGCCGATTTGCCGTACATGCAGTAATCGTCGTTGGCCGCCGCATCCCTCGCGTCGTACAGTTTCGCCGGCCAATCCCAAAGCATATAGCCGCGCATCCAGTCGCGCTTGGCGCAAGCGCCGAACATCGCTTCGTAATAGCGCTTCTGCTCCTCTTCCGACGGACCGCCGGGCAGCGACCAGTCATTCGGACGCAGCGGCGAGCCTTCGCGGCTCGGACAGCCGGCTTCCATGAAGAAGAACGGCTTGTTCCACTGGGCAAGCACGCCTTCGATGCGATCGAGATGTTCCTCCCACTCGTGAATCGGGTAGTAGCCGCTCGAAGAGATAATATCGACCGCGTCCCACCATTTGACCCGGCCCTCTTGATATTTATCGCAGTTATAGGTAATCAGGCCGGAATAGATCGGGCGGATGTCAGCGATCAGGGCGCGCCATTCGGACTCGCGCTTGTCGGTCTGCACCATCTCGCAGCCGATGCACAGCATCTCGCAGCCTTCTTCCTCCGCGATCGCCGCGTAATGGGCGATGAACTTGCCGTAGCTTGCGAACCATTGCGCCCAGCTAGGCTCACCAGGTACCTCTTCGTCAAAAAAGCCGATGTGCGCGCGCCACGTCCCGTTATTCACGTTGACGACCGGCTTGAGGCACACCTTCATGCCCAGCGACTTCGCCTTGCGGATCGCCGCGCGCACCTCGTCGTCGGTCACCGTCGGCGCGTCCCAGTAAGGGATCTCCGTCGATTGCGGCGTCTCCTGCAGCGCGGACAGCGCGATGGCCGTCCAGTTCACGCCAAGCTTCGCCATCTCCTCCATCGAGAAGTCCGCTTCGCTCCCCGTCCACGTGCCGCGCGTGCCGACCCAGCCCCAGGTCATGCCGCTGACCGTCTCGTTCCAAGCCTGTTTGCTCATGCGTGCAGCTCCTTTTGCGCGAACTTTTGTAAACGCGTCTTGTTGTATTGTTATCCATTTTGTTAGCTAATTAAGATAACAATATTCTCAAGGTGATTGTACCACCTCGGGGAGAGAAGTCAACAAAATCCACCCGATTCAACTAAATGAAGCTTTATAAAAAAGGAACCTTTCATAAAAATGTCGAATACTGGTAGCGGCACTCAAAACGCATGCCAAAGGGAGAGTACAAATGGGTTTAAAGAGATTGATGTGGATGATCCTTTGCTTGACAATCGGCAGCTTCGCTCTGATGTTGGCGGACCACAAAGCAAGCGCAGCCGAGCCGACGGGAATCCGAACAGTAATCGACAGCAAGACGCTTCTGCTCAACGACGGGTCGATGTGGGTCCTTGTAGGCGATCGGTACGCCCTTACGAAAGGTCTTGACTTGACCGATGTCGCAGGTTCCGCGTACTACGGTATCGCGCTCACCAAGGACAGCAAGCTGGCAGAGTATTCCATTGGTGCGCCAAGTCTCGTCGAAGGCCAGACCGGCGTCGCGCAGATTGTCAGCGGCTACTGGCTGAAAAAAGACGGAACGGTCTGGACGAAGAAGGGCAAGGTCAAAGGTTTTCAAGACGTGCTTCGCATCGCTTCCAAAGACAAAAACTTTGCGGCGTTGACCGGAGACGGGCAGGTATTGTATATCAACGAGGACTACGGTGTTCTAAATAAGCTGGGTCAGATCAATGATGCCGAATCGATCGTGTCGATTCAAACGACCTACGACCGTGTCGCCCTTCTTTACGAGTCGGGCAAAGTCGTCGTCTTCGAGGGGGCCAACTTCGACGACAACGGCAAGATCATCCCTGTCTTGGTAACGGACGATGCGACGTCTATTCAGTATGCGGGACCGGAGTCCGTCTTACTCGTCGTTCGCCAAGACGGCACGGTCTGGACGACTGGCCCTTATAGCGATCGCTTCAAATTGACGACGCAGGTTCAAGGTCTGTCGGATATCGTGAAAACTGCTGGGGCCATGGATGCGGACAACTTTTTTGCGATGAATCGGAGCGGCCGCTGGTTCAGCGTCCTCGACGGGGAGCCGTCCGCCTTCCAGGCCCCTGGCGTCTCCCGTCTGTCGGCGGCATTATCCAATGCGTCCCCAATCAAAGGCGACAAGTTGACCGTCAGCGTACAACTGGGTTACACCAACGGCTCGCTGCTCAAGGCCGCACCGGGCGAAGCCTCGATTGCAGTCGAAAAGCCTTATTTGCTTAAGCTTCAGCCTGATGGGAGCTTTGTTGCTTCCGGGGTCGGAGAGACCGCCATCACCGTATCCTCAGGCAGCGCGTCAAAGACGCTGCAAGTCGTTATCGGTCATCCCGGCAGCTTAACGTACGCGCAACTGACAAACGGTACCGTTTATTTGCCGGCCAAGTCCGTCCTCCAAGCGCTAGGGGGATCGTTCGTTGCCATCGGCGGCGGATATGAAGCCGATATCGGCGCTAGATCCGTACAATTCAAGATAGGGAGCAAAGCCGCCCAAATCAATGGCAACTCGATCAATCTCAAGGCTGCACCGCTGATGTCGGCAGGCGTCGTATACGTTCCATCCGCCCTGCTGAACTCGGGATTCGGCGTAACGACCAAATGGAATGACACCTGGCAGCAAGCCGACCTCAGCATCGGCCAAGCCAAATTGACCGTCGTCTCCAAGCAGACGGCGGCGCTCGTTAAAAAGGCCGCGCAAGGCAGCCTGGCCAAATATATCGGCAAAACGTATTGGGTGAATCATTACAACGAATGGTCCCGGTTCGCCAAAGTTACGGTAACCGATGTAATTCCGGACGGAAGCGGTTATTTTAAAATCAGCTTCAAAACGGCCTCCGGACAAACCTGGACCTCCTACTCGATGCCCACAAGTTTTATCCCGACGATTTTTAGCGACGATTATTACTTCTTAACGTTCGATCCCTATAAAAAATACAAGTGGTCGAACGCTACGTGGCAGGCGATCAAAGCTGGAAACGTCACGCTGGGCATGACGAAGGATCAAGTACAGCTTTCCTGGGGTCCTCCTTCCGGAAAAAGCACCACGAAAACTTCCGCGGGACAGGCCATCGAGACTTGGGTTTACCGGAATTTCGATACGGTCGCTTTTGTAGACGGCAAAGCGATCTTGGTGATCGAATAAAAAGAATGCACCATCTTAAAGTAAACATCGGACCGATTAAGATGAGCCGATTACTTTAAGTGGTGCATTTTTTAATTTGCATGCTCAATGATTTGACCTGTTTTTGCATTAATTTTCAAATGAAATTAAGTTTAACTTCGAAAAATTCAAATCGATGATTTTCTCGTGACATCCATCTGTTTATCTCATATTGATTCAAATCTTAACCCTTGTCCGCCAGCCCCGTCGACTGCCTGAACACAAAGTCCCCCGACAGCAGGATTCGCTCCTTGGGGCTGTCCGGATGGTTAATGCGCCAGAGCAACGTCTCCACCGCCCGCTGGCCGAGCGCCTCCTTGTTGACGTTGACCGTGCTGAGCGTCGGCGTCGAGAGCGCGGCGTCTTCGATGTTGTCGAAGCCGGTGACGGAGACGTCCTCGGGCACGCGGATGCCGTGCTTCATCAGCGCCGTGACGACGCACAGCGCGAGCGAGTCGTTCGCGCATACGAACGCGGTCGGCAGCGCTTCGCGCGCCTTCATACCGCCGACGATTTCCGTGAGCGCTTCCGTATGCTCGGAGCGGTTCTCCCCCTCGAGCGCGACCAGTCCCGGCTCTTGCTCGAAAGGCACTTCCTGCTCCTCAAGCAAGGAACGGTAGCCGAGCCAGCGGTCGTAGAAGCTGCGGGAATAGCGCGTATTGCCGACGAACTGGAGCTTGCGGTGGCCGTTGCCGAGCAGATAATTGGTCACGCGGCGCATGCACTCGTAGTTGTTCATGAACAGCGCGTCGGACGGAATCAGCGGATCCTCGTGGTCGACCATGACGAACGGGATCGACAAATTGCGTATCTCGAGCAGCAGCTGGTTGGAGATGTGGCCGACGCAGACGATGCCGAGCACGCCGTCCGGATTGATCAGTTTGATAAAGTTGTCCGTAATATGCTCCGTAACGATCATCATGCCGAGCCGATGCTGCTCGAGTCCGGTCGTAATGCCGTCAATGATGCGTCCCCAGTAAAAGGAATGGCGATTTTGCTCCCGTACGTTCGGGATGAGCACGATGATCGTTTCCCGCTGGGTCCTGCCGGCCGGATCGGCCGCAGTGCGGGACGCCGAGCTCTTGATCCGCTTGCCCGCAAAGTAGCCAAGCTGCGTTGCCGAGCTGATGATCTTTTCCCGGGTCTCCGCGCTCACGCCGGATTTGCCGGCAAGCGCCTTGGATACGGCGAATTTGGAAACGCCTACATGATCGGCGATTTGCTGCATCGTTACTTTTTTAGACATCTATGCGTACGACCCTTTCCGCCCATAAAAAATCCGAATGCGTTGATAACAAGATTAATTGTTATCATAACACATTCGGATCGTTAGCGTCATGGCCGGAAATCGTCTCTTACTTGACCGCGCCGTTCGTGACGCCTGCGAAAATGTAACGCTGCAGGAACAAGTAAATCACGAGCGTCGGGATGAAGATGATGAGAATGCCCGCCGAGATGACGTTGATCTGCGCCGCGTTCGGACCGACGAACGAATAGATCGCGGTCGAGACGACCTGCAGCTTGCGGCTTGGCATGTACAGGTAAGGCGTATAGAAGTCGTTGTAGATCGAGATCGTCTTCATGATGATCAGCGTGGCCGTCGCCGGCGCGAGCAGCGGGAAGATGATCGACCGGTAGATCTTGAACAGCGATGCGCCCTCGACCATCGCGCTCTCGTCGAGATCCTTCGGAATGTTGTTGACGAATTGCAGATAGATGACAATCTGCAGCACGTCCGCACCCAGGTACAACAGCATTGGCGCGTAAATCTCGTTGTAGGCGCCCAGGAACTTGATGACCTGGAACGTCGCGACCTGCGTCGTGATCATCGGAATGACCTGCGCGACGAGGTACATGCCCATGATCGGCTTCTTCATCTTAAAGTCGAAGCGGCCGAGCGCGTAAGCGACCATGGTGCCGATCAGCACGTTGCCGGCGAGCGACACGACGAGGATGATCGCAATGTTTTTGAAGCCGAGGCCGAGACGTCCGACCTTGAACACTTTTTTGAAGTTGTCGAAGTTAAACCAGTCGTGCGGCAGCTGCAGTCCCGAGCTGTAGTATTCCGCCTGCGTCTTGAAGGCCGAGATGAACACCGAGTAGATCGGGAAGAACACGATAAACAATGCGATCGCAATCGTCACATAACGGAATATCGTCCAAGCTTTATTTTGACGCTCCATCGCTTATTTCTCCTCCCTGAACAGCAGCTTGCGCTGCAGGATGATGAAGGCGATGACGATCATCAGCAGGACGACGGCCATTGCGGAAGCGAGTCCGGTTTGCTGGAACTTGAAGGCCATGTCAACCGTCTTCGAAACGAAGGTATGCGTATCGTTCGCACCGAGCATCATGATGTACGGAATATCGAACGCTTCGAGCGCACCCGTCAGCGTCAAGATCAGCATCAGCTCGAGAACGCTGCGAATGCTCGGAAGCGTGATGAAGCGGAACGTCTGCCAGCCCGATGCGCCGTCGATCTTGGCGGCTTCGTAGTTGTCGGCCGGAATCGACTGCAGCGCGCCGATGAAAATAACCATCGTCAGGCCGAAGTATTTCCAGATCGAGATAAAGGCGAGCGAGAAGTTGACCAGGTGCGGATTGCCCAGCCATTGCTGCTGCCAAGAGCCGAGGCCGATCGCTTCGAGGAAAATGTTCAGCGAGCCGTACTCGACGTGATATACGTTGCGGAACATGATGACGATGGCGACGCTGTGCAGGACATACGGAATGAACAGCATCGAGCGGAAAATGTTGCGTCCCTTGAGCTTGCTGGTCAGCACGACCGCGAAGTACAGCGCGACGCATGTCTGGAGCAAGCCGCCTACGAAGTAGTAGGCGTTGTTCTTAAAGACGCCGAAAATTTCCGGACGGGAGAAGATTTCCTTGTAGTTGTCGAATCCGACCCAATTCATATCCCAACCAAGGCCGCTCCAGTCCGTAAAGCTGTAGTAAAGCAACGACAGCGCCGGATAGTACGAAAAGGTCAACGACAAGAGGACCGGAATCGTGAGGAATCCGAAAAGAATGAGAATCCGCTGCGTTTTGTAACTCAGATTAAACATAGACACCCCTGCTTTCGTCGTCGGTCAAGTCACCGTATGGAAATCGCTTACAATGATTATACCCGATTCAGTTATGCCTTTTAAGGTTCTACGTTTGTTTTCCTTGTCTTCAATTTGGATAACTACAACCTAACTCGCTCCCGATACTCCTTGGGCGTCAACCCGACCACCTTTTTAAAAACCTTGTTGAAGTATGCGGGGTCCCCGTACCCGACCATCTCGCCCACCTCATACGTTTTGAGCGCGGGGTTGCGGATCAGATGCTCTTTGGCATGGGCGATGCGCACGGAAATGATGTAATCCGTGATCGTCTCGCCGGTCTCCGTCTTGAACAGCTTGCTCAGATAACTGGGCGTCAAGTAGACGCGGTCCGCGAGCCGCTGCAGCTCGAGCTCTTCCGTAAAGTGCTCCTGCACATAGGCCTTAACGGTTTCCACGACGCGATTTTCCTGTCTTGCTTCCTTAAGTATGTGAAGCAGAGCCGCTGCCGACTCCATAAACTCCGATGTAAATGTATGCCAGCTCACGAAACGTACCGGGGACAGCCGCAGCTGCTCGTCCTCGGTCTCGCCGGCCGGGAGCCGGTTCTGCCGGCCGCTTAGCTCGCCGCGCAGCAAGCCGAATACGGCGGACGCCGCTTCGCTGAGCGTCGGCCACGCCGGACGGAGCTTGCCCGCTTCCTCCAGCCAGGCGCGAAGCGCGTTCTCGGCACGAGGCAGATCGAGCAGTTGCAGCGCGGGACGGAAGTCTTTGTCCAGCAGCCGGAGCAAGCCGGATACGTCTTCCGGCCGCTTCGCCAGATGCAGAAAATCGTTCATCGCTTTGATGCCATCCTCGTACCACACCTGCTGCATGGCGGCTTCCGCTTCTTGGTAGGCGTCCCGCAGCTTGAGCGGCCCCTGGTGGACCGCGCTCACGCCGATCCGCGCATGGACCGCATGCGGGATGCGCTGGAGCAGCGTCGAGGCGATGCCGCGGGCCGTATCGTCATGGTCGCCCTTCCCGATGGCCACGACGATGACCGATTGCCTCGGCTCCCATACGAAGCTGCGGTGCTCCCGATTCCAGGCTTCCATATAAAAGGCAAGCCGTTCGCCGGTCAGCTCCGGGTCCGTCCGCAGCAGGACGACCGCGAAGTGCTCCTTGAACAGACCGATCTGAGAGAGCTCGCGCCCCGCGCCTTCCGTCATATGGCTGGGCAGGTGACGGACGTCGTTGCCGAGCAGCAGCCGGATATGCTCCTCCGCCGCGACGGCTTTGCGGTAGCTCTCAAGTTCAAGGTTGTTTTTGACGCGGCGGAGCAGCTCTTCAAGCTCGTCCTGGTCGACCGGCTTAAGCAGATAGTCCTCGACGCCCTGCCGAATGGCGCCTCTCGCGAACTCGAAGTCGCTAAAGCCGCTGAGCACGGCAAACTTTACCTTCGGCCTGCGGCGCTGTACCTGTTCGATGAGCTGCAGGCCGTTCATCTGCGGCATTTTGATATCGGTGAAAATGAGGTCCACCTCGAGACTTCCCAGCTCGCCGAGCAGCTCCAGTCCCCCCGAATAAATACCGACGATTTTGTAGTCGTCGCCCGTCATTTCGATTAATTTGGCAAGCCCCTGCCTGATTTTTTCCTCGTCGTCGACGACTGCGATATTAACGATCATGTCGCTTCTCCCCCTTGTTGCGCTGCGGGCGCCGCCGGCAGGCGGACGGTCACGACCGTACCGTGGCCGAAGCGGCTGCGGATCGAGAGCCCGTAGGTTTCTCCGTATTTCAGCTTCATGCGCTCATTGACGTTTCTGAGCCCGATGCCGGTGTTGTCGCCATCCGGCGCCTGGAGCAGAGAGGCCTGCAGCTTGAGCAGCGTCTCTTCTTCCATTCCCTCTCCGTCGTCCTCTACCTCGAACAACAGATCTTTACCCTCCTGCTTGCAAAGGACGCGGATCCGCATTCCGCTGCGGGATTCGTGAAGCCCGTGATAGACCGCGTTTTCGACGATCGGCTGGAAGAGCAGCTTGATGACGCTGAGTCCTTCGGTCTCCCGCGCATCGGGCAGCTCCAGCTCGAAGCGGCTGCCGTACCGGTAGTTCAGCAGCTGCACGTAAATACCCAGATGCTCCCACTCCTTCGCGATCGGCACGCTCTCGAGCCCGCCATGGATACTGTAACGGAGCAGCTTGCCGAGCAGCTGGGTCATCGTCGCCACTTCTTTGTTGTCGCTGAGTACGGCCGTCATGCGGATCGATTCGAGCGTATTATAAATGAAGTGCGGATTGATCTGATGCTGCAGCGACTGCAGCTCGGCTTCCTTTTTCCGCTCCTCGACCGCGTAAATGTCTTGGATCAGCGTCTTGATCCGGTCGATCATCCGGTTAAACGCGCTGCCGACGAGTCCCGCCTCGTCGCGACTGACGACGGGGAACGCCACGTCGAGATTGCCCGTCTGCACTTCTTTCATCATCCGGACCAGTCCCCGGAGCGGGCGCGTGATCGCGAACACCAGCACCAGCGAGATCAGCAGGGCGAACGCCATGATGGCGAGCGCCGCCGCGATCGTATACGTGCGGGTTCTTAGGGCATCCGCCATCAGCTCGTCCTCGGGAATCGTGATCAGCACCTTCCAGCCCGTGACCGAAGATTCCTTGAAAATCGCCAGCACGCTTTTGCCGTCGATTTTCGTATGGAAGCTGCCTTGTTCGGTCAGCGCGCCGGGCATCAGCTCGCTGTCTTTCAGATTTTGTCCGATGAACGACTTGTCGCTGTCGTACACCACGCTGCCGCTCTCGTCGACGACCAGCGTTTTACCGTGCGTCGACTTGTCCAGGTCCTTGATGATGTTGTCAATAACGCCGATGTTTGCGTCGATTGCGATCATCCCGATCGAATCGAACGTACGCGGATCGATGATTTTGCGCACGACCGTAAACACGTAGCGGCTGCTCGTCGCCCTTCCCGCGACGTCCTGGGTGCTGACGAGCACCGGCGTGCCGTGCGCCTCCTCGGCAAGCTCCGTCCACCTGGGAAGCACGTCCTGCAGGTCGGAGCGAATGGACGTATTTTTGATGGCAAAGTACGGATTGCCGTATACGTCGAACAAATACACGACATTCGTGCTGCTCTTAATATTGTTGATAAAATAAATGCTGCTGCCGATCTTGCGGTCGATGGCCAGCCGCGTGCGCTCCTGTTCCGTCAGCACGCCGCTGTCGCCCGTTTCTCCGCTCGAATGGCCGCTGTAGAAGCTGTTCGACATCTTGAGTCCTTCCATGATATCGGCCTGGTAAGAAGGAATGATCGATATTTTTTTCATGTCTTCAATATAATCGTCCATCTTCCCCATCATCTGGTCGGACAATTGGGAGACGAACGTGACGGTATTGCGCTCGATCGAATTCGAATAGCGCTGCGCGGCGACGTAAGTGAGCACCCCGATCGGCAAAATGATCAGGAACAGGAACACGATGATCAGCTTGCTCTCCATCCGTTCCGGCCACCATCTCCGAGGGCGGGCGAGCCGCCGTTTCCCTATTATCATGAGCTTCTCCTCGCAGAAGGACACGCCCCAAGGATATGACGCGTCATGTCCGGTTATCGTTAGCGATACTCATTATACATAACAAAGGCTAACGAAGTAAGCGTATACGATCAGGGGCCGGAAAATTTCCGTTCGGAACAGCTGTACTGAAGAGGTAGTCTCAGTCAGGAACAAACAAGCACTTCGCCCCTCTGCGCCACCAAAAGTAGTCCCGGCAGGGAACAAACGAGATCCTCGCCACCTGCTGTGCACAGGTAGTCCCAAACAAGAACAAACAAACACCTCGCCTCACTTGCTATGCGCAGGTAATCCCAACCAGGAGCAATTCTCCCTTTACTACGGCTGCTCCGCTTCAAGAGTCCTGGCTGGAAACAAACGCATCGGCTCGTAAAAAAGCCGCCTCCCGGCAGCCGCAAGCTGCGCAAAGAGACGGCGTATCCGATCTGCCGGGTATCCCGGATCGGATCAGTGCGTGTAAGCGGCTACGTTGTCCGTGTCGATCGCCTGGTGCATCGCCGCGTTAAGGCCGCTCGCGACGATATTGCCGAGGTCCTCGATGAAATCGTCGATCTCCTTGGGCGTGACCAGCAGATCGTGGCCGATCGGCTGCAGCACCTCTTTGACCAGCTGCAGTCTTTCCTGGCCCGCCATCGTGCCGAAGACGCCGAACAGCGGATCGGTATCGGGCGTATGCTTTTTCATATGAGCCAGCACCATGTCCATCGCGTCGTTCACGATCGTGGAGGCGTACAGCACCGTCGGCACGCCGATTGCCAGCACCGGCACGCCCAGCGTCGCACGCGTCAGTCCCTTGCGCTTGTTGCCGATGCCGGAGCCCGGGTGAATGCCCGTGTCCGCGATCTGGATCGTCGTGTTGACGCGCTCGAGCGATCTCGCCGCCAGTGCGTCGATCGCGATGACGAGCTCGGGCTTCGCCTGCTGCACGGCGCCGAGCACGATATCGCTCGACTCGATGCCCGTCGTGCCGAGCACCCCCGGCGCGATCGCGCTGACGGAGCGGTAGCCTTCGCCGACCTGGTCGGGCATCAGCTCGAAAAACTGGCGCGTCACCATCAGATTGTCGACGACGATCGGACCGAGCGCATCCGGCGTTACCTTGCCGTTGCCGAGCCCGACGACCATGACGGATGTGCTCGGTCCGACGCCGATGCGGGCGAGAAACGCCTCGAATTCTCTGGCGAACGTCGTCGCGACGCGATTCTGAAGCTCCGTATCCCCCCACCTCAGCTCCGGGACCTCCAACGTGACGTAATGCCCCTGCATTTTGCCGATCGCCTGCGCACCCTGCTCCGTCTGAATTTCCATCCGCGTGACGGTGATGCCTCCCTCGCGCGCGGTCTCGGTCCAGATGCCCGGGATGCTGCCGCCCGACATGGACTCCGCTCTCTCCTTTGCCTCTAGCGCCAAGTCCGTTCTGACGTCGTACATGCTTAGATCAAGCTCGCTCAACGCATATTCGCTCCTCTCCGACTGCTGGACGGGGCACCCGAGATCCGCACGCGTGCCGGCCGCGCATTCGCGCCTCATGGACGATGCTGCGGCGGCTCCGCGATTGTCTTGCGTTTTGCCCCCTTGCATGATAGAATGTTACAAGTTGTGTGGAGAAATACTTGCAGTTTTTGCAGGAGGTGAAATCAATGCCGAACATCAAATCCGCAATCAAGCGTACCAAGACGAACGAGAAGCGCCGCCTTCGCAACGCTTCCCAGAAGTCCTCTCTTCGTACTGCCGTTAAGCAAGCGGACGTAGCCGTAGTGGGTACGGACGTCGAAGCAGCGAAGAATGCGCTTCAAGTGGCACAGAAGAAGCTGGACAAGGCAGTAACCAAGGGCCTCATCCACAAGAACGCGGCTTCCCGCAAGAAGTCCCGTCTCGCCAAGAAGTTGAACGCGCTGTCCGCGCAAGCGTAAGCCAGCGACTGAATCCATAATGGCGTTTAAAAGCCGTACCCTCCGGGGTACGGCTTTTTTGAACGTTGGACGCGACTTGTATTTGCATCCGGCTTGTATTTTGAACACTTGTATTTTGGATCCGGCTTGTATTTTGAACACTTGTATTTTGGATCCGGCTTGCCTTACGCCCCCGGCACCCGCTTCAGCTTTTCCGCTCAAGCACGCGGAACGACGCCGTAGCCATCGACGACAGCTTGCCGTCCGCCGCGTACAGCCTTCCCTCCGCGGTCACCATCCGCCCCGACATATGCACCACGGTCGCGATCGCCCGCACCTTGCCCGCCCGCGCCGGCGACGTAAAATGGATGTTCAGGCTGGACGTCACGACGTCCTCGTCCGGGCGCGCGGTCATCGCGGCAAGCCCCATCGCCGAGTCCAGCAGCGCCGTATGCACCCCGCCGTGCATCATGCCGATCAAATTCATATGCCGCTCCTCGACCTCCAGCTCGACGACGGTCTCCCGCGCGTCCCGCCGGATCAGCTCGCACCCCAGGTATCCCCAGAACGTGCGGCGGGCCCGCTCGACCATCTCCTCATCGGACCCGGACGCCGGGTTCGGTCCTTCCATGACGCTTCCTCCCCTCGGGCCTCCCGCGAGAGCGGCGCCCGGTGCCATTAACGGTCGTTTGGACCGCGGCCGGCCGACTCTTCTTCGAGCAGCTTGCGCCGCAGCACTTTCCCCGCCATCGTTTTCGGCAGGCTGCTCCTGAATTCATAAACGCGCGGCACCTTATAAGCGGCGAGTCGCTCCTTGCACCACGCCTTGAGCTCCGATTCGGTCAGCTTCGCTCCGGGCTTCAGCACGGCGTACACCTTGACGGTCTCGCCGCGATACGGATCGGGCACGCCGAGCGCCGCCGCCTCCTCGATGGCGGGATGCTCGAACAGCACCTCCTCGATCTCCCGGGGAAATATATTGTAGCCGCCCGCGATGATCATATCCTTCATCCGGTCCATAATATAGAAATAGCCTTCCTCGTCCATGCGCGCCATGTCGCCCGTGCGCAGCCAGCCGTCCCGGAGCGCCCGCTCCGTCTCCTCCGGCCGGTTCCAATAGCCCTTCATGACCTGCGGCCCCTTGATCGCCAGCTCCCCTGTCGACCCGATCGGCAGATCCTCCCCCGTGTCGGGATGCACGATTTTAGCAAAAGTATCCGTAAAAGGTATGCCGATCGATCCCTTTTTGCGGTATTCCCAAATGTTGTTCGCATGAGTGACTGGCGACGCCTCCGTCAGCCCGTACCCTTCGATAAGCTTGCCGCCGGTAATCGCCTCGAAGCGCTCCTGTACCTCGTGCGGCAGCGACGCGGCGCCGCTGATGCAAATTTGGATCGAAGACAAGTCGTAGTCGCGAACCTTCGGATGATTGATGAGCGCGATGTACATCGTCGGTGCGCCGGGGAACACCGTCGGCTTCTGCCTGTCGATGATGCGCAGGATGTCTTCGGCTTGGAACTTGGGCACGAGGATCAGCTCGCCGCCCAGCATAATCGCCTGATTCATGAGCACGGTCAGGCCGAACACGTGGAAAAAGGGCAGGGCCGCCAAATAACGCTCTTGGCCGGGCACGCTCTTGTAAAACCACAGGCTCGTTTGAATCGTGTTGGCGACGAGATTGGCATGCGTCAGCATGACGCCTTTGGAGATGCCTGTCGTGCCGCCCGTATATTGGAGAAGCGCGAGCTCGCGCCCGGCGTCCACTTCGGCGTGAAGCGGCAGCGGGGGCATATCGCGCAGCAGCCGGGCGTACCGATGGACGCGCGGCCCGTAGGACACCTGGCGATCGAGGCCCTCCCGTCTCGCTTTGATCGGGTACAGCCAGCTTTTCGGAAGCGGAAGGCCGTCTTTAATGGAAGTCACGATCATCTGCAAATCAGGCAGTTCTTGCGCAGCCTCCTTCACTCTGCGGAACAGCAGATCGAGCGTCAGAATGACGGCGGCGCCCGAATCGTGGAGTTGATGCGCGATTTCCCGCTGGACGTACAGCGGGTTGGTCATGACCACGACGCCCCCGGCGAGCAGCGTCCCGAAATACGCGACGACAAGCTGCGGACAATTCGGAAGCATGATCGCGGCCCGATCGCCGCGACCGACGCCCAGCCTGCCCAAGACGCCCGCGAACCGGTATGCGGCGTCCAGCAGCTGCGCGTAGGTTATTTTTTTCCCCATAAAGCTGAGCGCGGTCCGGTCGGGAAAACGTTCTGCGGAGGAGATGAGGAAGGCGGCCAGATTGTGCTGCGGATACGGGTAGGTCTTGGGCACTTCGCTAGGATAATGAGCATACCAAGGCGCTTGTGACAAACCCATCACCTCACGGTCCGGAGTCTATCGCTGTCCTAGCTGATATAGCCTTCCTCCCGGATGACGGCCGCCGCGACCTGTCTCTTAAGCGCGACCGTGTCTACTGAGCTTCGGCGAGTCAGCTTTTTAAGGGCCGACAGCTGCGTCCGCAGCGAATCGCCGGAATCGACGGCTGCCAGCGTTTCTTTGGCGAGCGACTCGATCTGTCCGAAGACATCGTGCACGAACGTACGCGTCATGGCGATGGCGAGCGCCGCCCTTTCTTCCCCTTGGCTCGCGAGCAGCTTTTTCGCGCGGAGGAGCGCGCTCTCCATCGCATAGAGCTGGATCAGGATGTCGGCCAGCGCCGCTAGCGCCTCCTGCTCCTCCTCCAGCTTCGGACCGAAGCGCTGAACGGCGGCCGCGCCGGCCATCAAAAATATTTTTTTGGCCGTCGCCGTCAGATGCGTTTCTTCTTCTAGCGCGCCTTCGAAGGTTCTCCCCGGTACGAGCTGCAGCAGCTCGGCCTGGAGCGCCTGCGCTTTTTGCAGCAATGGCAGCTGCCCTTTGAGCGCCCGCTTGACGAGCGTTCCCGGGATCAGCAGCCGGTTGATTTCGTTCGTGCCCTCGAAAATGCGGTTAATGCGCGAATCGCGGTAAATCCGCTCGATTTTGTACTCCTGAATGTAGCCGTAGCCCCCGTGAATCTGGACGCCTTCGTCGGCGACGAAATCCAGCGCTTCGGAGCCGAACACCTTGTTGATGGAGCATTCGATGGCGTACTCCGCGATCGCCTTGGCCGATTGTACGCCCGAATCCGGCGACGCAAGATCGATGTCCGACAATCCCGCATCGATGAGGCCGGCGGTGCGGTAGATGACGCTCTCGAGGACGTAGGCGCGCGTGTTCATCTCGGCGAGCTTCTTCCCCACGAGCGGAAATGCGGAGATCGGCTTGCCGAACTGGACGCGCTCGTTCGCGTACTTCGCGCTTAAGGCGATCGCTTCCTTGGCGCCGCCCAGGCAGCCGACGGCAAGCTTAAAGCGGCCGATATTTAAAATGTTGAAGGCGATTAGGTGACCCTTGCCGACCTCCCACAGCAGATTTTCGGTCGGCACCTTCACGTCCTCGAGCACGAGCGGACGCGTCGAGCTCCCTTTGATGCCCATTTTTTTCTCCTCGGGTCCGACGCTCACGCCTTCAAGCGTTCGCTCGACGATAAAGGTGCTGAAATGCTGGCCGTCGACCTTCGCATAGACGATAAAGATGTCCGCGAAGCCCGCGTTCGTAATGAACTGCTTCGTGCCGCTGAGCACGTAATGGCTGCCGTCCTCGGACAGCCGGGCCGTCGTTCTGGCGCCCAGCGCGTCCGAGCCGGACGACGGCTCGGTCAGGCAGTAGGCCGCGATCCGCCGCCCGCTGGCGAGATCGGGCAAAAATTTGCGCTTCTGCGCCTGCGAGCCGAAGTAGACGATCGGCAGCGTGCCGATCCCGACATGCGCGCCGATCGACAGGGCAAAGGAAGCCGCCCGGGACAGCCGCTCGCTGATGAGCGCCGAGCTGATCTTGTCGAGCCCGAGGCCGCCATATTCCTCGGGGACGTCCGCGCCGAGCAAACCGAGCTCCCCAGCCTGGCGCATAAGCTTGACGGTCAGCTCGTAATCGAGCTTCTCGAGCCGCTCGTCATGGGGCAGCACGTCGCGGTCGACGAACGCCTCCGTCGTCTCGGCGATCATGCGCTGCTCCTCGGTCAAGTCCTCGGGCGTGGCGACCGAGGCAAAGTCGGCGTCCGCGACGACAAAGCCGCCGCCCGCCGTTTTTTCAAACGTTTTTTCTGTCATTTGCGAGGGACCTCCCTTGAACGCTTATCACGCTTATGGCGCTTATAAAACATAGATGACGAGTTTCGGCTTCCCGCTATGCAGGATATACTTCGAACGCACCGGCAGCGCCCATGCCGCCGCCGATGCACATCGACACGATCCCGCGGCCGCCGCCGCGGCGGCGCAGCTCGTAGATGAGGCTAGCGCTGAGCTTGGCTCCCGTGCAGCCGAGCGGATGGCCAAGCGCGATCGCGCCGCCGTTGACGTTCACCTTGCCTTCGTCAAGCGCCAGCGCGCGAACGATGTGCAGGCATTGCGAAGCGAACGCCTCGTTGATCTCGTACAGATCGACGTCGGCCATCGACCAGCCTGCCATCCGTACCGCCTTCGGAATGGCCTCGACAGGACCGACGCCCATGATGTCCGGGTCGACGCCGGCCAGGGCGAACGACCTGAACGCGGCGAGGGGCGCGAGCCCGAGCGCTTCCGCGCGCTCGCGGCTCATGATAAGCAAGGCTGCGGCGCCGTCGCTCATCTGCGAAGCGTTGCCCGCCGTGACCGTGCCGCCGGCCTTGAAGGCCGGCTTCAGCCTCGCGAGCCCCTCCGGCGTCGTATCCGGCCGGACGCCTTCGTCCGCCTCGAGCACAAGCCGCCGCTCCCACGGCTTGCCGTCCGCGCCGAAGCCGCGGACCGACGTCGCCACGGGCACCGTCTCCTCCCGGAACGCGCCGGACGCCAGCGCCTGCGCCGCCTTGCGGTGGCTCTCCGCGGCAAAGCGGTCCTGGTCCTCGCGGGAGATGCCGAAGCGCTCGGCGACGTTCTCGGCCGTGTGGCCCATCGCGATATAAATATCCGGCCGCTCGTCGACGATTGCCGGATGCGGCGACGGCTTGAATCCCGCCATCGGCACATGGCTCATGCTCTCGACGCCCCCCGCGACGATGACGTCCGCGCCGCCGGCGGCGATCCGCTCGGCCGCGAAGGCGATCGCCTGCAGCCCGGACGCGCAAAACCGGTTGATCGTGATGGCGGGCACCGCGGACGGATAACCCGCATACAGCGACATAATGCGCGCGAAGTTGAGGCCCTGCTCGCCCTCCGGCATCGCGCAGCCGACGATGATATCCTCGACGTCGCGCTTCGCGACGCCCGGCGCCCGCGCGATGACGGCTTCCAGCACGGTCCGGCCCAGGTCCTCTGCGCGCGTATGGACGAAGCTTCCCTTTTTGGCACGGCCGACGGGCGTGCGCACGGCCGATACGATGACTGCCTCTCTCATGGGTCCTCGGCCTCCTTCGCTCGTTAGTTGCGCAACGCCTTGCCCTTGGCGAGCATGTGCTGCATGCGCTGCTGGGTTTTCGACTCGCCGCACAGGCTGAGGAACGCCTCGCGTTCCAGGTCCAGCATGTATTGCTCGGTCACGTACGTGCCGGCCGGCACGTCGCCGCCCGCCAGCACATGT
Source organism: Cohnella sp. GCM10020058 (assembly GCF_042683485.1). NCBI lineage: Bacteria > Bacillati > Bacillota > Bacilli > Caryophanales > Paenibacillaceae > Cohnella > Cohnella sp. GCM10020058. The sequence goes on along the minus strand of NZ_JBHUJV010000019.1, from coordinate 148,088 downwards.
GCAAGCTTGCTCGCGATGAGCAGGTCGTGATCGCTGATGTACCCGCTCGTGTGCATGCCGCGCGCCCCCAGTTTCATAACCGCCTTGCCCTCCGCCCCCACCACGCGGATCCGCTGCGGCACCGGTGCGGGGATGCCCGTTTGCGCAAGCCGAAGCGCGCTTCTTTTGGCTTCGAAGATCAGGCGTTCCTGGCTCAAGACGATCCGGTCGCCCGTCCGCAAGTAGCCGAGCTTCTTCGCATCGTGCGCGCTCGCGGACACTTTGGCCGTGCCGATGTTCAGGAACAGCCGGTTCACGTGCGGCTGCAGGTCGATCTCCGGATCCGGATGATCCCCGCTGATCCGAAGCGTGAGCTCCTTGCATCCGCCGCCCGCCGGGATCAGGCCTACCCCGGCCTCGACCAGGCCGAAGTACGTCTCGGCCAGCATCGCGATCTCGTCCGCAGGCAGGCATACCTCCGCGCCGCCGCCGAGCGCCATCCGATGCGGCGCCGCCACGACGGGCTTCTCGAAGCGCTTCAGCTTCGTCATCGTATCCTGGAACAGGCGGATGATCGCGTCCACTTCGTCCCATTCCTCGTCCTGCGCTTCCATCAGAAGCAGCATAAGGTTCGCGCCGACGCAGAAGTTCCGGCCTTCGTTCGCGATGACGAGGGCGTCGTAGTTGCGCCGGACTTCCTCGACGCTCTCCCCGATCATCGTCAGGATGTCGCCGCCGATCGCGTTGCTGCGCGAGTGAAACTCCAGCACCGCCGCGCCGTCGCCGACGTCGATCAGGCTCGCGCCGGCGTTCGACCGCACGACGCGCCCTTGCGCCTTGAGCGCGCGCAGCGATATCGTCTCCGGCGGCGCTTCAATCTCCCGGTAGACGCCGCGGTAAGCATACGCGGTACGTCCTTCCTCCCTGCGATAGAACGACGTATGTCCGCCCGCGATCCAGTCCTTCACCCAGACCGGCACGGCCGTGCCTTCCGCCTCCATTCGCGCCGCGGACCCCGCGAGCCCGATCGCGTCCCACAGCTCGAACGGCCCGAGCTCCCAATTGAAGCCCCACCGCATCGCCTTGTCGATGTCCTCGATTGAGCCTGCGATCTCGCCGACCTTTTCCGCAGCGTAGACTAGCGTCTGCTTCAATATTTGCCACGCCAGCGCCGCATACCGGTCCTTCCCGCCGAGCAGCGCTTTCGTTTTCTCCTTCGCGCCTCTGGCCGCAGCCGCAGCCGCAAGCGACGCCCCGGCCGGCTTGGACGCCGGCACGTACGTCATCGTGCCGGGATCGAGCGACAGAATCTCGCTGCCTGCCGCGCCCTTGACTTTTTTGTAAAACCCGGCGCCCGCCTTCTCGCCGATCCATCCCCGCGATGCCAGCTCCTTGAGCAGCCGCGGCGGGTCGAACGCCGCCTTTTCCGAAGAATCGTCCGTCTTCCCGTACACGTTGCCGGCGACGTGAAGGAACGTGTCGATGCCGACCAGGTCGAGCGTGCGCAGCGTCGCGCTCTTCGGGCGGCCTATCGCCGGCCCCGTAACCGCATCCACTTCTTCTACGGTGAAGCCCCCGGCATCCATCGCGTGCAGCGTCGCGAGCAGACCGTAGGTGCCGATCCGGTTGGCGATGAAGTTGGGCGTATCCTTGGCGACGACGACCCCTTTGCCGAGGACGCGCCCCGCGAATTCGGCCATCCCGCTTACGATCGCCGGATCGGTGCCGTCTCCTGGAACGAGCTCCAGCAGCTTCATATAACGAGGCGGGTTGAAGAAGTGCGTGCCTAGAAAATGGGTTTTGAAAGGCTCGCTTCGATCCTCCGCCATCTCCCGAATCGAGATGCCGGACGTGTTGGAACTGACGACGAGACCCGGCCGCCAATAACGCTCGATACGTGCAAGCACCTCGCGCTTGACGGACAGCTTTTCGACGACGACCTCGATGACCCAATCGACCTCCCGGATGCGATGCAGATCGTCCTCGAGATTGCCGGGTTCGATCAAGCTGGCGAAGGCATCGTCGTAAAAAGGCGACGGATGGACGGACGGAAGCCGCGCCAGCGCGTCGGCCGCCAGCCGGCTGCGTACCGCGGGATCGGCGAGCGTCAACCCTTTGGCTGCTTCTCCCGGGGTAAGCGAGTCGGGTACGATGTCCAGCAGCAGACTCGGAATGCCCGCGTTCGCCAGATGCGCGGCGATGCTCGCGCCCATGACGCCGGAGCCGATGACCGCTGCTTTTCTGATCTTGAGTGCCATGCGACAATCCCTCCTTATTCGCTGCTTGCAGGCCGATCCCGCTATTCGCTTGGCCTTCCAGGCAAACAGCCGTGGCGGCTCAAGCAGCGCCGAACACCGCAAGCTCCAAAATTTCAGCGACGTCCCGTGCCTTGACCCCGTCCGCTTCCTTCTGCTTCGTTCCGTCCTCAAGCATGGTCAGACAGTATGGACACGCGCTCCCGATCATCGTTGGCCGCGTCTGCAGCGCCTGCTCCGTCCGCGCCACGTTAACACGTTTGCCGGCGGTTTCCTCCATCCACATCAGGCCGCCCCCCGCGCCGCAGCACATCGCGTTTTCCCGCGTGCGGGCCATCTCCGCCAGCTCGATTCCTGCGATCGCGCGCAAAATGTTCCGCGGCGCATCGTACTCGCCGTTGTAGCGACCGAGATAGCAGGAGTCGTGAAAGGCGATCCGCTCCTTGACCGGATACGAGGGCGCGAGCCGCCCTTCCTGCAGCAGCCGGTCGAGCAGCTGCGTATGGTGCAGCACCTCCACGCCATCCAGTCCGAACGTCGGGTACTCGTTTTTCAGCGTATTGAACGTGTGCGGGCAGGCCGTCACGATCCGGCGCACGCCGTATTTGCGAAACGTCGCGATATTGTCCGCGCACAGCTGCTGGAACAGCAGCTCGTTGCCCATCCGCCGCGGGGTATCGCCCGAGTTTTTCTCCTCGTTGCCGAGGATCGCGAAGTCGACGCCGGCCTCGTGCAGCAGTCGGACGAAGGCGCGCGAGATTTTGCGGCTGCGATTGTCGTACGCGCCCATCGAGCCGACGAAAAACAGCGTATCGAAGCCCGGATTGTCTTTGACCGTCGGAACCGCGATCCCGCCGATCTCGCCGGTCCATTTGACCCGGTCGCTGCGGCTCAGGCCCCACGGGTTGCCCTGGCGTTCGATGTTCTGCATCGCGCGCTGCGCCTCGTGCGGCACGCTGCCTTCCGTCAGCACGAGATAGCGCCTCAGATCGACGATCTTGTCGACATGCTCGTTGCCGACGGGGCATTGATCCTCGCAATTGCGGCAAGTGGTGCATGCCCAAATTTCCGATTCCGTCATCACGTCGCCGATCAGCGACAACGCCTCGGGCTTGCGGTCCGACCTTCTCCATTGCTCCCGCTGCCAGTCCGTCGTCGGCCGAATGTCGGTCAGGGCGCCGCCGGCTGCGGCTTCCTGCCAATCGGGACCCGTCCGTTCGTCCGCTCCCCCCGCCGCGGACATGCTGTGAGCGCTTCCATTTGCAAATGCGAAGACCGGCACCCAGGGCGACTTGCTCGTGATCGCAGCCCCCTTTTCCGTGAGATGGTCCCGCAGCTTCGTGATCAGGTGCATCGGCGACAGCGCCTTGCCCGTGCCGGAGGCCGGACACACGTTCGTGCATCTGCCGCACTCCACGCATGCGTAAAAATCGAGCATTTGCCCCCTGCGAAAATCTTCGATTTTGCCGACGCCGAACGATTCCGCCGTCTCGTCCTCCAGATCGAGGCTGCTCAGCCTGCCGGCGGGCTCCGCCCGTCCTACGAACAGATTGATCGGCGCGGTGATCAGATGGAAGTGCTTTGACTGCGGCACGTAAACGAGAAACGTCAGAAGTACGATCAGATGCGCCCACCAGCAGACGAAAAAAGCAGCTTGGGCGGCCGCCGGCGACAGACCGGACGCGGCGCTTGCGATCAGCGAGGACAGCGGCGCATAGGCGGATGCGTCAAGTCCCTCCCAAGCGCGGTGGAAGCCGAGCGACAGCAGCACCGTCAGCATTAAGGCGCCGATCAGCAGCAGCACGATCGCAGGCTTCCAGCCCCGCTTAAGCCGCGCCAGCTTCTCGCCGTACCGTCGGAATGCCGCGTAACCTGCCGCCGCAAGGACGAGTAGCGCGGTAATCTCTTGCGTCAGCCCGAAGACGCGGTGCCCCGGAATCGGGAGCGGTTCGCCGCCGGACAGCCCGGTATAGATCAGATCGAGCGCGCCGAATTGAAGCACGATAAAGCCGTAGAAAACGACCAGATGCATGGCGCCGCTGCGACGGTCCTTCAAAAGCTTCGTATGTCCCAGCGCCTGGGCCAGCACCTCGCGGATACGGTTCCGCCAGTCCGGCGGCTTGCCGGAAGACTTGCCCAGCTTGATGTAAGCGTAGCGACGGTAGACCGCCTGGTAAAACAAAGAAAGGGCGTAACCCGTCACGAGCAGAAACAACGCGTAATGCAGCCAGGACAGCAGCATGAGCACCCTCCCTTCCATGGAGTCTATGGGGCCGGCATGCGCTCGATCGCTTTTTCGCGGCAGAGATCCCAGGTCATTTTTCGCCGGCTCTTAAATATAGATCTAGAAATGAATGAGTATTCATTTCATTTTGACGGTGCTCGGTACCCGGTACCGGGTCGGGAGGCGGTCGCATGTCGATCGGCAGGCTGCATCGATTCGAAGGGATTCTGGACGCGGCCGTGAAGGTGTTCGCCGAGCACGGGTATCACGGCTCGCAAATATCGAGGATCGCGAAGGAAGCCGGCGTCGCGGACGGCACGATCTATTTATATTTCAAAAACAAGGAGGATATCCTCGTTTCGTTGTTTCGGGAGCGGCTGGGCGGCCTCATCGGCAAGTTCGAAGCCTCGGCGCGCGATTCCAAGACCGCGGAGGAAGCGCTGCGCACGATCTGCGCGCTTCATTACGCAGAGCTTGAGCGCCATCCGCTGCTCGCCCATGTCACGCAGATCGAGCTGCGGCAGAGCGCGATCGAACTGCGCAAAGAAATCGGCAAGACGCTGAAGCCCTATCTTCGTCTCATCGAAAACGTGCTTCTCGAAGGCATGACATCCGGGGCGTTCAGGGCAGAACTTGACGTGAAGCTATCACGCCAGCTGATCTTCGGGGCGATGGACGAGGCGGTGTCGTCCTGGCTGCTCTCGGATCGCAAGTACTCGCTGTCTGCACAGGTCGAAGGCACGGTCGATTTTTTTCTGCGCGCTTTGAGGGCATGACGGGATCTCTTGTGTCACACCTTTTGAGAGGAGCATGTCCAATGAATATTGCGGTGCTGCTGAAGCAAACGTTCGATACCGAGGAAAAAATTGTCTTGAGCGACGGTAAAGTAGTCGAGGAAGGCGTTAAGTTCGTCGTCAATCCATATGACGAATATGCGATCGAGGAAGCGATCCGGCTCAAAGAGACGCATGGCGGGCAGGTGACCGCGCTCTCGCTCGGACCGGCCAGAGCCGCCGAAGCGCTTCGCACCGCACTGGCGATGGGCGCGGACGAGGCGGTCTGGATCGACGACGCCGGGATTCCGCAGGACGAATTCGCCGCCGCCGAGGCCATCGCCGCCGCACTGCGGCAGCAATCCTACGATCTTGTGCTCGGCGGCAGCTTCTCAGTCGACACTGGCGGCGCGCAAGTCGCCGTGCGCGTAGCGGCCGCCCTCGGTCTTCCGCATGTCACCTCGATTACGAAGCTGTCGGTGGACGGCCGAACGGCTAGCGTCGAGCGCGACGCGGAGGGCGACCTCGAGCGGGTCGACGTGACCCTGCCCGCGCTGTTCACGGCGCAGCAGGGATTAAACGAGCCCCGCTACCCTTCGCTGCCGGGCATTATGAAAGCCAAGAAAAAACCCTTCAAGTCGCTGACCGCGGAAGATTTGGGCTTAGCAGCGGGCCAGAATGCCGCAAGAACCGCCCGCGTCTCCTTATCGCTGCCTCCGAGCCGGCAAGCCGGACAGGTGCTGCAGGGGTCGCTGCAGGATCAGGCGGCCGCCCTTGTCGGCTTGCTGCGCGCCGGATCCGGGGCGATCTGATGCTTCCGCCGCTTCATGCTTCCATTAGAGGAGGAATGCGTTGATGAGCAAAACGTATTTGATCGTGGCGGAGCACCGGGACGGCAAGCTTCGGCGGGTATCGCTGGAAGCGCTTCGGGCGGCGCTGGACTGCGCGGACGCGGGAGACGGGATTCACGCCGCGCTGCTTGGCGAAGGCTTGGACGGCCTGGCCGTCGAGCTGGCGGGCTATCCGCTGGCGCAGGTGCATGCGATCGAGAGCGAGGCATTGCGGCATTATAATCCGGAAGCCTATGTGCGGGCGCTGATTCCGCTGCTCGAATCCCTCCAGCCTGCAGGCCTATTCCTCGGGCATACCGCGATCGGTCGCGACCTGGCTCCGGCTCTGGCGGCCAGACTATCCGCGGGGCAAATCTCGGACGTGACGGCGATCGAGCGGGACGGCGGAAATATCGTATTCGTTCGTCCCCTTTACGCGAGCAAGGCGATCGAGCGCAAAGTATTTACCGCTTATCCGCAGGTAGTGACGGTCCGCGCCAGCAATATACCTGCGGCCGAGCCGCGCGCGGACGGCGGATCCGCGGATATCGCCAAGCGGGCTGAGGCGCCTGCGGCAGACCTGCGTACCGTCGTCAGGGAAGTCGTCCGCAAGACCGCAGGTAAAATCGATCTGGCGGAGGCCAGGATCGTCGTCTCGGGCGGGCGCGGCGTTAAAAGCGCAGAAGGCTTCCGACCGCTCGCGGAGCTGGCCGGGCTGCTCGGAGGAGCCGTAGGCGCTTCGCGGGGCGCCTGCGATGCCGGCTATTGCGACTATGGCTTGCAGATTGGCCAGACGGGGAAGGTCGTCACGCCCGAGATCTACATTGCCTGCGGCATCAGCGGCGCGATCCAGCATCTCGCAGGCATGAGCGGCTCGCGGATCATCGTCGCGATCAACAAAGATCCCGAAGCGCCGATCTTTCAGATCGCGGACTTCGGCATCGTCGGCGATTTGTTCGAAGTCGTGCCGCTGCTCACGCAGGCGTTTCGACAGGCGCTGGCCTAAGAAAAACCGGCTAATGCTGGTCAGGTCTCCATATCTTGGTTGGACTTCGGCCAACTGATCTCCTTTGTGTGCCTGCCAAATACCCTCCATTGCAGTGGAGGGTATTGGTTAAATAGGGTTTGGCCGATATCCGAAACTGGAGGCGCGCGGAACGCCTATCCATGGCTCGTAGACAGCCGTTCCGACGGTCCGACGGGCCAGCGTATCGCCGCCAGCGTCGTATCATTCTCGTTCTTTCGACGCAATGCCTGCAAATATACATCTTTTTTTGCCCATTTCGATCCTTTTGTACAGCATAGATGCAAATGCGCAGGTATTTTCCTTCATCGGCCGGGTTTTCGGCTTGTGCTTTGCATTTACCTGCCTATTTGCAGGTATTTCATCGCATCCGTTGGTCCGCGTAAAAATACATGTACAAATGCAGCTTTTTACCCGCAAACCATCCGACAAGCTCCGGCACGCGGACAGCGCGCTAGCGCTCTAACCCGTCCTCGAGTCCGCTGCAGCCCGAGCCCGTTCGCAATCCCCTATACCTTCATCCCTGCGCCGGAGCCGGTCCGCAGCAGCCATAGCTCCAGTCCAAGCGTCTTGTCGACGCGACCGGTTTTCATCTCGTAATCGAGCTCGGCAAGACCGCCAAGGAGCGCGGTCAGCCGTTCGATGCTGAACGCCTTGGCCTGCTCCGCGGTCACCTTGACGCCGTATGGATGCATGCCGAGCTGGCCCGCCATTTGCTGCGGCGAATAGCCTTGCTTGCCCAGCTCCTTGACGTACAGCATGTTCCGGAACTGCCTGACGAGCAGCGCCGTCAGTTTGATCGGCTCCTCGCGGCGCCTGAGCAGATCGTGATACAGGGCGATCGCCTTGTCGGTCCGAAGCGATGCGATCTCCTCCGTCAGCTTGAATACGCTCTGTTCGACGCCGGCCGGCACGAGCTCGGCGACGGACGCGGCCGTCACCGTACCGCCTTCGCCCGCATGCAGGCACAGCTTATCCGTTTCCGCCGACAATGCGCCCATCTCCGTGCCTGCACGGCGGATCAGCTCTTCCGCGGCCTGCCTGTCCAGCGTGCGGCCCTGCTTGGCCGCACGGCCCGACACCCACTGGAGCAGCTCGTCCGGTCCCAGGGGAGAAAAATTGACGACGATGCCGTCCTGCTTGGCCGCCTTCGACGTCTTTTTGCGTTCGTCGAGCTTGTCGTGCGGCACCATAAAGACGAGCACGGTCGTCTCGAACGGCCTGCGCATATATTCCAGCAGCCGGTCAGGCCGGTGCTCCGTCTTCGCCGATTCCTTGGCCGAGCCGAATATGACGCTGTCCCGGACGAGCACAAGCTTGCTCGGTACCAGAAAGGGCATCGTCTCCGCTTCCTCCAGAATCGCGTCCAGCGAATGCTCTGCCGTATCGAAGCGCACAATCGCCATGTCGCGATGCTCGGGCTCGGCCACCGTCGCTGCAAGACGCTCGGCGAACTCGTTCATGCGGTAGCTCTCCGTGCCGAAGCATATGTACATCGGACGTACCTGTCCGTCCCTTATTTCCTTAAAAGCCTGTTTCGATTCCAATCCGACCACCTCGCAACCATTATACAGCAAAGAGACCGCACCCGTTAACGGCAGGCGCGATCTCTTTGTCCTTGGAATCTATGTCAACGTTCGACGTGCAGGCCCATGGTGCCTTGCGCGAACGATCGTGACTGCGCCTCCAGGGGGCGCGGCAGTTGTGATAATCCCAATATACGCGGCAGAGGCTCCATTGGTGACGGCCGATCAGCGCGTCTGCTCGCGATTTTCTTTGGCGTTCCACCAGAAGTCCGTCGCCTTTCCGGAAGCGTCCGTCCAGGTGTAGTACAGATCCTGTCCGTTCTGACCCCAGGAGACGTCGGACACCGCGCCTTCCCGGTTGCCGCTCTCGAAAACCGTCTCGAGTCCTTCGGTCTTCACGATGCGCAGGCCGCCTTGGTAAGCGAGTGCCGTCAGCTTGCCGTCGGGCGATGCCCAAGATGGCATGGCGGCCGATAACGACATCTCCGGCACGTTCGCGATCGTGGGCGCTTCCGTAGCGGCCGGTCCGCTTGCGGCAGGACCGCTCCTAACAGGACCGTCGCCTTGGGCGCTTGCAAAGTTGTGCGTATCTTGATCCGTCTTGTCCGACATGCCGGACGAAGCGGCAGCAGGAGGCGCAATCTCCAGCCTCGACCCGCCAGCCGATCCGGGCGCGGCGTTCGAATCCGCAGTCGGCTTTTGCGTCTCGATCTTGGCCGTCGGCACGACACCGGTCGCGCCTGCCGAGGAACCGGACGCGCCGCCGCCGGATGCGTTCAGGCTCGTGCCGCCGACCGATGGGCTTGCGCCGTCGGCGGAGCCTTCGGACGCGCTCGAGCTTTGACTTTGTTCGCTCGAGGCACTCGCGCCGGCGATCTTGTCAGCGGCATCGGGCGCCGTTTCATCGTCCATCATGTTCTTGCGCATGAGGTCGGACGAAGCGGCACCAGCTTCCGATTGGGCTGCCGATTCCTGCTCCAGGGCCGCCTTCTGCTGATCCGAATCGGGCAGCAGCGAGAACGGATGCGCAATCAGCAGCACGCCTGCGACGACGCCGGCTGCGACGACTGCGGCCAAGCTGCGATATACGGACTTGCGGTTGCCCGTCCTCCGCGAACGCAGCTCGGGTGCAGCCGCTGCGGCAGGCGCGCGTACGGCGTCCGGCGCGGGCTCGGGCACGATCCGCTCCAGCTGGGGCAGGATCGCGTCGACCAGGCTGTATCTCGGGGTTACGTGCGGCAGCTGCGTCAGCTCTTCGGACAGCCGCGTCAGCCGTTCGAGAAGCGCGGCGCACTCCGGATAGTGTTGCAGGTACAATTGCAGTCGCGACGACTCTTCCTCGTTCAGATCGCCGTCGATCGAACGCTGCACGAGCTCCATCCCCTCTTCGCGATTCATCCCCGGACACCCCCTTTCCGATAGTCATGAAGCAATGTCTGCAGTTGTTGCCGGGCGCGGAATAAGTAAGACTTGACCGTATTCAACGGCAAGTTGAGCGAATCGGCGATCTCGTTATAAGAAAAATCCTGCAGATAACGAAGCACGACCACGGTGCGGTGATGCTCCGGAAGCTTGCCGATCGCCTCGCGAATATCTTCGGAAGCGTAGCCGCTCATCACCTCGGCCTCGACGTCTTCGCTTGCTTGAAATACCAATTCATGTTCGTCGATCGAAACGGAAGGACGTTTGCGACGAAACTTGTCGATGCAAATATTCGTTACGATGCGCTGAACCCACGTGCGGAATTGCGCCTTTTCTTCGTAGGAATTGATCTTCGTGTATACCCGAATCAACGCTTCCTGTGCGGCGTCCATCGCATCCTGCTCGTGGTTAAGCAAATAATAGGCAGTACGGTAAACCTGGTGTTCGATCTCGCGAAGCAGCGCGACGAGCGCTTCCCGATCGCCGGCCTGCGCAGCTTTGATCAATTCCGGCTCCACCACGGGAGATCCTCCTTCTCTCGCATCCCCTCTGACGCAAGCGTGCGGCAAAAGGTTGCAAAAAACGCAAGGTATAATCTAACAAAAAAATAAAGGCGTAACCGCCCTTCGGAACCGCATCGGTCCCAATGATCGATATTTTTATATATAGTCGGCAAACGGCCGAAAAGTTGTGGCAGGACGTCCTAAAGACATCCTTTCCAGTCTACCATACGGACCGATTTTTGTCGTTAATCCCGCTTGGGTCGCGCTCTCAGACCGCCTTCTTCCAATGTGAACCACGCACATCCGGACCGACTCTCTTTAAGCCTCTATAATAGACGAAAGAAATAGGCGTCCGGTTGTATCGTGTCGTGCGTGGAGATCTGAATAATTTTGCCTTCACAGGAAATAATGACATGGAGATTGTTTGCACAGGAGGTAAAGAAGGCGGTGGATTCCATTCCGTGGGTGTGGAAGGAGTGTCAGGAATCATCCGATTTTGTTTGTTACCGGCACGACGCAAGCGATGAGCCGTACTTCGTTGGCTTTTTTAAAACCTTGGTCGATTCCAAAGAATTAAACGATCATATTCTGAAATGCCTTACCAAGAACCCGGCCGTTTCTTTGAACGATTTATACAACCTTATTCCGATCGCAGAGAAAGAACTCACGAACGACGAGGAAACTATTAAAAATAAATTGCTGCACGGTTACGTAGCCATTCAATTTGGGCTCGAAGACAAGCGCAGTATTTTGGTCGATGCCGCATTGTTTAAAGGCCGAAATGTCACGATTCCAGAAATTGAATTCACGGTTGAGGGTCCGAAGGAAGCCTTCGTTGAATCCTTGAGCATCAATCTTTATTTGATCCGAAAGCGGGTTCCTTTTCCGGAATTGCGTATAAAAGAAGTTGTTATCGGAAGCTTGTCCAAGTCCAAAGTGGCGATTTGTTATATTGAGGGAATCGCAAACGAGCAATATTTAAATACGTTTAAACAACGCATCGAAGAAATACAGTTTGATCAACTCACGGATATTACGTTGCTTCAACAAATGATTGAGGATAATTCCAATTCTATTTTCCCTCAAACCATCGGAACCGAAAGACCGGATTATGTCTCCTGGGCCATTTCATCGGGACAAATTTGCGTTATGCTGGACGGATCCCCGATCGCGATCTTTGCTCCGGTCACTTTGGGATCTTTTTTCGTTTCCTACGAAGATTATTATCTGCCCTGGATGATCGGTTCCTTGGTGCGAATAATTCGTATGCTTTCCGTTGTGTTCTCGCTTTTTGCCTCACCTCTATATGTCGCCATGATCACTTACCATGGTCATGGCATTTCAACGATCTATTTGCCCACTCTCATATCCTCGAGAATAAGCGTTCCTTTTCCCCCTGTGCTGGAAGTTCTGATCATGGAGCTTGTGATTGAATTATTGCGGGAAGCCGGGGCGAGATTGCCGAATAAAATCGGGCAAACGATCGGAATTGTCGGAGGGATCGTGCTGGGGACTGCTGCAGTCGAAGCCTCGATCACAAGCAATTTTTTGCTAATTATCGTGGCTCTGTCTGCACTTGCCTCTTTCACCACGCCTATTTATCGAATGAGCGCTACCATACGCATGCTTCGTTTCCCTTTTATTATCGCGGCTCAAATTTGGGGGACACTGGGGATAGCTATTTGTTCGATTGCGATCGTTACCCATCTTTTGCGATTGACGTCTCTAGGAATGCCCTATTTGGTTCCTTTTTATCCATTTCGGCGTTCTGACCTGTACGATAGCGTGATCCGCTCTCCCTATTCGAAATTCCACCATCGGTTCAGCTTTCTCAGATCCCCCCGGCCCGTCAGATTCAACAAGCACGAAAAAATGAAAAAAGACATCGATGAATAATGGAGTTGGGATTTAATTGAAGACGGCGGACAACGAGCGATATACAGTCTCCCCTTATCTGGTGCTTGTCCTGATTCACTCGATTCAATTCGGAATCGGTTATTTATCCATGTCGGTGAAGCCGATTCAATTAGCCGGTCAGGATGCCTGGATTTCGGTTCTTCTTGGCGGAATTATTTTTTATATCGTCATTTGGATGATTTATCAAATTCTCGATCATAATAAGTCGGACATCATCGACATTCATTTTCGTTTTTTCGGCAAATGGACAGGAAGCTGCATGAATTTTATATTTATTGCGTATTTTCTCCTTAATTCAATTTATCAAGTCAGGCTGTTCATTGAAATTATTGAAGTATGGCTATTCCCGGAAATCGGCAAATGGCTGTTGGCATTGGTTTTGCTTCTGCTTACTTATTACATCATAGCGGGCGGATTCAGAGTCATTTTGGGCATTTGCGCGTTAAGTCTTGTGCAGCATGCTATTATTCTTTCCTTGCTTTTTACGGCCCCTTTCTTTCATTACGATAATTTAACGCCGACCATGGAACATTCGTTTAGCGAAATCCTGAAAGCGACAAAAGAACTGACCTTTCCTTATTCGGGTGTGGAGATTCTTTTATTTTGCTATTCGTTCATTAAAAACCCCCAAAAGTCACAGCGTTGGGCTCAACTCGGAAATTTAATTACAACCGTCTTTTATCTCATAATCATCCTTATTTCCTTATTGTTATTCAAATACGAACAGCTTTCAAACGAGATTTGGCCCGAGCTAACCAAATATAAATTCGTACATATGCCCTTTATCGAGCGGTTTGACTTTATTGGGGCAACTTTTGTGATTTTTGGTTTATTTCCAGCAAGCTGCTTGTATCTTTGGGCGTCGAGCCGAATTATAAAAAAAACGTTCGGTACGAGGCAAGTAACGATTTTAGGCATATTTCTTATTTTCGTATTTGTTGTCGTCTGTTTAATTCCAGACCGCAACAGCATCGAAATGATACGAATTTGGTTATCAAAGTTCGGAATATTCATCATTTACGCCTATATTCCATGCATGTATGTAATCGACGCCTTTAAAAGGAAAGCGAGACGATTCACGTGAACCGTTTATCTATCATGGTCGGGATAATCTGTTTCTTGCTTTTAACCGCTTGCGCAAAGCAACAAATTTTGGATCGCATCACCATATTTTTTGCTTGCGCCTTCGACGATTCCCCGAACGATCAAATTGAATTCACGCTGGTCGCGCCTAAATATCATTCAAAAGAACCCGGAACGGTCTCCAATCAATTGCTTTCAAGGGTTGGCCATACAAGCATCGGGATCAAAGAATCCATGGAGTTGCAATTGAGCCGCCCCATTAATACAGGAAAAATTTCGGTTGTTTTGTTTGGAAAGGATTTGGCGGCAAAGGGACTGTCAAAAGAACTGGATGTCATATCAAGAGATGCGCAAGCTTCTCAAATGATGTACTTGGCCATTGTGGATGGGAACGCAAGAGAGTTGTTGCGATCGAAATTTAATTTGGATGAGGAAAAAGGGATGTTCTTGTTCAATCTGCTCGATTCAAACGTAAAAAACGGACTTGTCCCCAGGCAGAACCTCTATGAATTTCAATATGCTTACTTTGGCAAAGGGATAGATCCCTTCTTACCCCTTCTTAAATTGCAAGGAGATCGGGTTGAGATCGTCGGCTTGGCATTGTTTAAGGACGACCATTATGTAACTTCAATCAACGAAAAACAGATGCAACTCTTTAAACTACTGTATCAAGATGTTCAACAGGGAAACTTTGAAATGGATTTGGGCCATCATTCTCATGTCGCTATGAAAAATGTAGGCTCGAAGGTTGCTTATAAAGTCGAGAAAGAAAAAGCAGAAACGGAAATAACCATACAACTGATCATAAATGGCGAGATTATTGATTCGGTTAACAATCATTTGAGCAATCCAAATGTGCTGCAGTTGCAACGTCTTTTTGAGAACGATTTCGCTGAAACAGCGATGAGCTTCATCAAATTATTGAAGCAAAAGAACATTGATCCGCTTGGATTTGGCGATTTGGTAAGGAGCAAAACAAGAAATTGGAATGAAAAAGAATGGCTTGAGCAGTATTCTCAGTTAAAAGTTAATTTAAATGTGAAGGTGAAATTAGTGGAAACAGGCGTTCGAAAGTAATTCATTCGTAGGCGGCAAAGAGCAAAGGTTCAATTTCTCCCGGGCCGATCGTTGCGGTTTCGACGCCGTCTCCTTTCGATTTTTCAACCGATCCCCAATTCAATGAATAAACCTTTCCGATTTGTGCAATCATTTCTATTGTTCGTCAAATTCCCTCCGAGGTTAAACAAATGTCTAAACAGGAAACCCAGCGGTATTCGCATCTGGTCCATAACATCGCATCTAACTCCAGTATCGAATATCCTCTCAATCCCTGGATCCCGCTTTGGTGGTCTGCGGCTTTTCCCGGATACGGTCATTGCATGGTCAACAGCCCGCTGATCGGATATTCGCTTATCATTTTCGAATATACAATCAACAACCTTGCGAAGGTTAACCAAGCCATCTATTGTTCGATGATCGGGGACTTCAAGGGAGCCATGCACGTCATCGATTTACGCTTTTTTTATTTGTACATCGGCGTGTATATATTTACAATGTTTGATTCGTACCGCCGATGCGTGGACATGAACAACAATTATATCTTGTCGTTCAGAACGACCACCTACACCAAGACAACCAAAGCCTCCTCCTTCAGCGTAAATACCCTGAACAAAGTCAGTCCCCTGACATCCGTTTATTGGGAAATGGTAATGCCGGGTCTGGGTTCCTTGTATTTGAACCACTTGGTCTCGTTTTTCTTCAGTGTAGCGTCATGGACCATAACCATTGCATGCTCGCGTTTTTACGTCGGTCTATACGACTCGTTTATCGGTGATTTCGACCACGCGAAAAAAATAATCGACCCGCAGTGGTTCTTATTTATACCTTCGATCTATGGCGGTTACATTTATTTCGCTTATTCGCAATCCGTTATAAACAATATTCAATTCAAACTCTCTCAATCGCAATTTTTGCGTTCTGAATACCAAGGCCCCGGATTTGCGCTGCCGATCATACCGCTCGAGGAAAAGAGGCGCGAAATGTACATTGTAGCTTCATTCGAACATTCCGTTGCAATCGAATTGGCTTTAACGGAGCTTGAAAAAATCGGCATTGCAAAAACAGATCTATTCGCTCTGCCGCTGCGAATTCGCAACGAAAAGAAGCGTATTTTTGATAATGCACATTACTCGGACGGCGTGAGTTTTATCGATTTGGCGTCGATTCTGGGCTCTGTGCTGATGCTTGTGGGGGGAATTTACGGCTTCGTACTCAAACAAGGACCGGTTCTTTGGGCGCTTTATGGCCTGATAGCCGGCGGCGTTCTGGGATTCCTGATTAAATGGATCGCAATCAGGAAGCTGCCTTCATTGGATCCGTTCGGCAGGACTAAAGCTACGGAAGTCGTCATGATGGTCCGGTGCAGCGCAGAGGACGACGAACGGATCTCAAAGATTTTATGGAAAAACCAAGCACTTGGCGTGGCAACCTATGAGCCTGGTACAGCGGTTCAACCCTAAACAGTTTCGCCATTTTTAGGAGCCGCGCGCGCTCAGCTTGTCACATCCAACGCCCGCGCAGCGCATTATAGAAGGTGGCGTAGAATTTCCATGCGGACCCTCGTTGTCAGGGCCGCTTCGTGCGCCGCTCCATCCGCCCGTCCGGCCGGATGCGGTATGCGATCTCGCCCTGCATGTCCGTCCGTTCGAGCGCAGCGCCGGATCTGAGAATCCGCTCGACGACTTCGGCATGCGGATGTCCGTACAAATTGTTTTTGCCGGCGGATACGACGACTTCGGCCGGCCGCCACCACGCGAGCCACGGCGCCGTCGTGGACGTTTTGCTGCCATGGTGGCCCGCCTTCAGCACGTCGGCGGCACGCGCTCCTTCGCCTTGCCGGCGCAGCTCGCCGAGCGTCGCGGACTCGCCCGCCGCCTCCAGATCGCCTGGGAGCACGAACACGCGGCCGTATAACGTGAGCCGCAAAACGACGCTCATGTCGTTCTGCTCGTCGACCTCCGGTATCCGATCGCCGCTCGCCGTCTTCAGCGGATAGAGCGCTTCGAGCGTCGCCGATTTATCCGCATGCCATACGTTGCCCGCCTTGACCGCATACATCGGAATGCCAGCGTCTTCCGCTTCATGAAACAGACGAAGCACGTCGTCGTCCGGTTTAATCGTTCCGTTGAAAAGAATACGCCCCACCTGAAGCTCCCTGATAATCGCGTGGGCTCCGCCGATATGGTCGCCGTCCAAATGCGTCAGCACGAGCGCATCCAGGCGCCGGATGCCTCGCTGCTTGAGCAGCGGCACCAGCGTCTTGCGGCCGACCTCGTAAGGGTCCCGGCGGAGGCGCCACGGCTGCTTCGGCGCGCCGAACGCGACGGTGCCGCCCGCATCGACGAGTACATGACGGCCGCTGCCGGTCGCGATCAGGATGCTGTCGCCCTGGCCGACGTCGAGAAAAGAAACGGAGGCCGTCCGATCGAGCTTGACGGGCGGCGCCTCCCAGACCAGCATTCCTAACCAGCTAAGCGCAAGAAGCGCGGCCGATAGCCGTCGGCAACGGCGCGATGGGAACGGGAAATTCAACTTGGTCGCGCTTGCGGCAGCGGCCGCAAGCTTGGAAGCCGGGCCGGAGACCCCTCCGGCCGCTTCGCTGTCCGAACCGACGAACGAAGGGATCCCGTTTCCGTTTCGGGGACCGTGCAGCGGCTCCGTCCAGTCGCGTCCGCCCTGCATGCCGTCGGCATAAGCCGCAATTCGTTCCGCCCGCTCCGCAGGATCGAACGGGTCCGAGGCCGCGAGCTGCTCCGCGGCAGCCGTAGCCGTCGCGGCTTGCTCCGCGGCGAGACGGAGCGAACGGCGCACGAAGGCCCGTGTGGCCAGCAGCAGCGCATAAAAAGCGATCACCCAAACCAGTGCGGGTTGATGCCATACGGTCGACAGGGCTTTGACCGATCCCATCCGTTCGGTAACCGCGAAGGTCGCGCGGTTGCAAAGCGTTGCGAGCTTCGCGGTTACGAGGCCAAGCGGCAGCCAGACGGCGCCAAGCGCCAGCGCGGCCATTCCGAGCGGCATGACGACGAAGCTGATGAACGGCACCAGTACCAGGTTCGCGAGCAGCGACAGCAAATGCAGCTGATGAAAATAAAAAGCGGTGACCGGGAAAGAAAAAAGCTGGGCCGTGAGCGCGACGGCGAGCGAAGAACGCACGAACGGAGAGCGAATTCGGAAGGCGAGCAGCTCCGTCATGACCGGTACGCAGAGCAAGAGACCCGCAGTCACGATAAAAGAAAGCTGGAAGCTGACGTCCTCCACGACGGACGGACGCCAGACGACCATAATAAGCGCGGACGCTGCAAGCAGATGAAGCCCGTCCTTCAGCTTCCCCTGCCGCGCGAGCCACAAGGCGATCATCGACATCAGGCACGCGCGGACCGCCGACGGAGAAGCGCCGGTAAGAAGCATGTAGACGGGCATCGCCGACGCCGCGAAGCCAAGCGAACGCTCCCGGGTCCAGCGTGCGAGCTTACCGAGCATCAGCAAGATATAAACGACGACGGCGACATGGAGGCCGGAAATAGCGAGCACGTGCGTCAGACCGAGCCGGGAAAAGTCGTCGTACTGGTCCGGATCGATGTCGTCTACGATGCCTGCGACCAACCCTTTCATATAACCGGCGTCTTTTTTGCCGTACAGCCGATCCGTCAACTTCCCGATCGCTTCCCGGGATTCGTCGAACCAGCGAAGCGTACGATCGGGGAGCGATACGCGGCCAGCCGTTCGATTCACGGCTTCCGCGCCTTTGACGCTTACCGTCCAATAAATGTCCTGCCCGTTCAAATAACGACGATAGTCGAAGCCGCCAAAATTGCCCGCGTCGGCGGGCAGCTTGAGCGTGCCGGCGACCTCGACGGATATCCCGCGCTTCCAGGTTGCCGCGGTCGCCAGCTCTTCCTCGGCGGACAGCCGGACGCGGACCAGCAGCTTCTCGTCGATGCGCAGCGCTGCCTCATCGCCCGAACGGACGAGACGCGCGCGTATCGGAAACGTCACCGTATCGCCGTCGATCGCCGCAGGCTCCAGCAGCCGGCCAGCCGCGATTACCGACCGTCCCTCCGGCTCGTTCCATGCCGACGCCAGATCGGAGCCGTGCCCGGATTCGCTCCATATCCGCAAGCCTGCAGACAGCAGCAAGGCCGCGGCGCATATCGCGCCTGTACGCGGCCTGATCCGCCCGGCGAGGACAAATGCCGCTAGCAAAACGACGATGCCGAGATAGACGAGCATCGCGGGCATGCCTTGACGCACCGACCATATGCCGCTGCCCGCGACCCAGAACCCCGCTACGCATACCAGCGGCCTGCGATCCATCGATTTTACGCTCCCTTCTAATAAAAAGAAGAACCCTGCGCGTTAAGCAGGGTTCTTCCCATTCGCCTTCATCGTATTCGGATTTTGTTCTTTAATCGGCTTCCTTCACTTCCGTATCCTGAGGCGGCGCATAATCCGGTATCGTCCTGAAAACGATGCGGCGCTCGGCCATCAACGCGGATACTTTGTCATGGTCCTTCGGATAGCCGCGATGGAAAACGATCTCGACGATGCCGCTGTTCGCGAGCATGTTCGCGCAGGTCCAGCACGGCTGATCGGTCACATAGACGGTCGAGCCCTCCCTGTCGATCCGATCCGTGAACAGCAACAAGTTTTGCTCCGCGTGAATCGTGCGGATGCAGCGTTCTTTTTTGACCATGACGCCAGGTTGGCCTGACGGTGACGGAGCGAACTCTTCGACGATCATGCAGCCGGCTTCCGAGCAGTCCGGTACGCCCATCGGCGCGCCATTGTAAGCCGTACCCAGCAGCTTCTTGCCCTGTACGAGCACGGCGCCTACGTGCCGCCTCGGACAACGCGACCGCGTCGATGCCATGAAGGCGATGTCCATAAAGTAAGTATCCCAATCCTTGCGAACCGCAAGCGCCATCTGGCTCTGCCTCCCTTCGTATATCCCCGGATGCCCGTCCGGCTTAGCCTGCCTTTATAAGCGGCAGCAGTTTCGCGAGCAGCTTGTCTCCGATTCCCTTAACGTCTTTTAGCGATTCGGCAGATCTGAATCGCCCGTGCGCATCCCGATATTGTACGATCGCTTCGGCTTTGGCAGGCCCGATGCCCGGCAGCGCATCCAGTTCGGCGGCGCTTGCCAGATTGATATCGAGCCTTCCGTCCGCCGCCAAATCTTCGGATCCCGCTCCCTGCGGCGCCCCGTTGCCCGTATTCGCGGCCGGTCCGGCGTTTGCTGCGGAACCTGCTTGCGCGGAAGCTTCCGTTGTCTTGTCAACGCCTCCCGAGGCAGTGCTGGAACCATCGGCAACGACAGGCGTACCGCCTGAAGCCTTGCCTGATGTTTCTGAAGCCTTCGAAACCTCGCTTGCGTTCGTTATCGCTCCGTCCGCCGCCGGCTTGGCGGCGCCCCCAGAAGCGATGGGTCGGTCGGCGGCAGTCGAATCCGTTTTGGCCGCGGCGCTTGCCGACTTGTCCGTCCCTTCCGTCTTCCCGCTCTCGATCTCTGCATCAGCCACAGCGGCCGCGATCTGCGCGTTCACCGGCTCCCAGCCGGGCACGCCCCCGTCCGTCGGCGCAAGCCATCCCCAAGCGAGCAAAGCTGCCGCTGCCGCACCGGCCAACAGCGCCGCCCGGCTCCGCAGTCCGACGCTCCGCGCCGATTTTTTTCCCATATGGCTCTCCTCCATGATCGTCGCCTGACGCGACTTGCATTCATCCATTTTCAAAACGCATAAAAAATCGAGTCATGTCGGCCAAACCTGCTGACATACAATGGAAAGAAGCCATGCATAATGCCAATAGCGGGAGGAGGACCTCAGATGAAGGTCGGCTTCATCGGCGCCGGAAGCATGGGCGGTCTGCTAGCGGGAGCCTTGCTGCGCGCCCGGGCTTTTGAGCCGTCGGAAGTGACGATCGCAACCCGCACCTCCTCCAAAGCGGAACGTCTGGCGCATCAGTTCCCGGGCCTTCGGATCGGGCCGACGAACGCGTCAGCCGTCCGGGACGCGGATATCGTCTTTCTCTGCGTGAAGCCGCTTGACTACCGGGCGGTGATCGGCGAGATTCGAGACTCGCTCCGGCCGGAGCAGCTGCTGGTGTCGATTACCAGTCCTGTCACGCTGGAGCAGCTTGAGCGTCTGTTGCCCTGCAAGACGGCGAAGATCATTCCCAGCATCGTCAACGGTGCGGCAAGCGGCGCT
Organism: Cohnella sp. GCM10020058; assembly: GCF_042683485.1. Taxonomy (NCBI): domain Bacteria; kingdom Bacillati; phylum Bacillota; class Bacilli; order Caryophanales; family Paenibacillaceae; genus Cohnella; species Cohnella sp. GCM10020058. The sequence continues at coordinate 127,287 of NZ_JBHUJV010000019.1, read as the reverse complement.
TCGCTGTTCATGTACGGCACGCGGCTCGAGCCTGCCGACAAAAAGCTGCTGATCTCCATGTTCGCGCGCATCAGCGAGCCAATCGAAGTGCCCGAGGACAGTGTCCGCGCCGCTTCGGACCTGTCCAGCTGCGGCCCCGCCTTTATGGCGTACCTGCTGGAGCAATTCGTGGAAACGACGGTCGAATTCGCGGGGCTCGCGCCCGAGGTTGCAGCCAGAGTGGGTGCCGAGATGCTGCTTGGCACCGCGAGACTGCTGGAGCAGGGCTGCACGACGCAGGAGCTGCAGGAGCGCGTCTGCGTGCCCGGCGGCATCACGGCGGTAGCGATGGAAGAGCTGCGGCTGGCGACGAAAGATGCCTTCCGCAAAGTGATGCGGAAAACGCACGACAAGTTCGCGGAAGATTTGACAAAGGTCGAAGCCTCGCTTTCGGAACAATCGTTTTTATCCGAATAGGCTGACGATTCGAACCTTTGGCACGAACGGAATTACGCGGAGCAAAGGCTTATGGCAACACAAAGGGCGGCCCGGTAATCTGATCGGGCCGCCCTTGACGTGTCAGTTCGCTACGATGTTGACGAGCTTGCCCTTGACCGCGATGATCTTGCGCACCGTCTTGCCTTCCGTGACGGCCTTGACTTTATCCAGTGCGAGCGCGGCTTCCTGCAGCGCCTCTCCCTCGAGATCGGCCGCGACAAAGACGCGGTCCACGATCTTGCCGTTGACTTGCACGGCGATCTCAACTTCGGCGTCGACCGTCAGCGCGGCGTCGTAAGACGGCCAAGCCGCATAGGTCACGCTCTCCGCGTAGCCGAGCTTCTCCCAGAGTTCCTCGGCGATATGCGGCGCGATCGGCGACAGCATCTGCACGAAGTGCTCCATCGCCTGCTTCGGCAGCTCCTCGACCTTGTAGGCCTCGTTGACGAAAATCATCAGCTGGCTGATCGCCGTGTTGAAGCGCAATCCCTCGTAGTCCTCGGTAATTTTCTTGATCGAACGATGCCAGGTTCTGCGGAACGCCTCTTCGCCTGCAGTGTCCTTAATCTTTTCGCTCAGCTCTCCGTTTTCCCCGACGAACAAGCGCCATACGCGGCCAAGGAAGCGATACATGCCTTCGACGCCGTTCGTATTCCACGGCTTCGTCGCTTCGAGCGGCCCCATGAACATTTCGTACACGCGCAGCGTATCCGCTCCGAACTCGCCGACGATGTCGTCGGGATTGATGACGTTGCCCCGCGACTTGGACATTTTTTCATTGTTCGTGCCGAGGATCATGCCTTGGTTGACGAGCTTGTGGAACGGCTCCTTCGTCGCTACCACGCCCAGATCGTACAGCACCTTGTGCCAGAAGCGCGCGTAGAGCAAGTGAAGCACGGCATGCTCGGCGCCGCCGATGTAAAGATCGACCGGCAGCCATTCCTGCTGCTTGGCCGGATCGCAGATCGCGTCTGCGTTTTTAGGGTCGATAAACCGCAGGTAGTACCAGCAGCTGCCCGCCCACTGCGGCATCGTGTTGGTCTCCCGGCGCGCCTTGCGGCCGTCCGGCAGCGTCACGTTCACCCACTCCTCGACAGTAGCGAGCGGCGACTCGCCGGTGCCCGAAGGCGTGATCGCGTCGACATCCGGCAGCAGCAGCGGAAGCTCTTCCTCCGGCACCGTCTCCATGCTGCCGTCTTCGAAGTGCAGCACCGGGATCGGTTCGCCCCAATAGCGCTGGCGGCTGAACAGCCAATCGCGCAGCCTGTAGGTGACCTTGCCGCGGCCTTTGCCCTGCTCCTCCAGCCAGGCGATGCTCTTCACGATCGCGTCCGGCGTGGACAAGCCGTTCAGGAAGCCCGAATTGACATGCTCCCCTTCTCCCGTATGCGCCGCTTCCTCGACGTTGCCGCCGCCGACGACCTCGACAATCGGCAGGCCGAATTTTTTAGCGAATTCCCAGTCCCGTTCGTCATGACCCGGCACTGCCATGATGGCGCCCGTACCGTAACCGCCGAGCACGTAATCGGCGATCCAGATCGGCACGAGCTCGCCGTTCACAGGATTGACGGCATACGCGCCTGTGAACACACCCGTCTTGTCCTTCGCCAGATCGGTCCGTTCGAGATCGCTCTTGCGGGCGGCCTGATCGACATAAGTCTCGACGTCTGCCTTCTGCGCTGCGGAAGCGATGACCGACACAAGCTCGTGCTCCGGCGCCAGCACGCAATACGTCGCGCCGAACAGCGTATCCGGACGCGTCGTGAACACCGTGAGGGAAGCGTCCGCATGGCCGTCGATCGCAAAGGTCACCTCGGCGCCCGTCGACTTGCCGATCCAGTTGCGCTGCATGTCCTTGATGCTCTCCGACCAGTCGAGCTCCTCGAGATCTTCGAGCAGCCGCTCGGCGTATTCGGTAATCTTCAGCATCCACTGGCGCATCGGCTTGCGGATGACCGGATGATTGCCACGTTCGCTCAGCCCGTTGATAACCTCTTCGTTCGCGAGCACCGTACCGAGCGCCGGACACCAGTTGACAGGCACCTCGGCCACGTAGGCAAGTCCCTTCTTATACAGCTGGATAAAGATCCACTGGGTCCACTTGTAATAATCGGGATCGGTCGTACTGAACTCGCGGTCCCAATCGTAGGAGAAGCCAAGCGACTTGATCTGCCGGCGGAAGTTGTCGATATTCTCTACCGTAATCTCGCGCGGATGGCGTCCCGTCTGAAGCGCATATTGCTCCGCCGGCAAGCCGAACGCGTCCCAGCCCATCGGATGGAGCACGTTGTACCCGCGCATGCGCTTGTAGCGGCTGGCGATATCGGTCGCCGTGTAGCCTTCGGGATGGCCGACGTGCAACCCGGCACCGGATGGATACGGGAACATGTCGAGCGCGTAAAACTTTTCCTTGCCCGGGTCCTCCGTCGTGCGGAACGTCTTATTCTCATCCCAGTAGCGCTGCCACTTGGGCTCCAGCGTCTGCGGCTTGTAGCCGGGTTGATTGTTGTCTTGTACCATGGTTCATGACTGCCCCTTCCGTCTGACTGCTCGTTTAAAAAATCAAAAAACCTCCCGCCCCAGCGAAATCACGCTAGGGACGAGAGGTTAAACTCGCGGTACCACCCTAGTTGACGCCAGCCCTGCCTGGGCATGCCGTCCACTCTTCCTCCTTAACGCGGAGGGACTCGCCGCGCTTGCCTGCCGAGGCAAAAAGCCTGACATGGATTGCGCGCGGGGCTCCAAGGCGAGTTCGTCGCTCACGTCAGCCGGCTCGCACCTTCCGCCGGTTCTCTGGGTTGACGCTGCACGATTACTTTTCCTTTTCACAGCCTTTATTGCCTCGATTATAGCGGTTGCCGTCAATCCGTGTCAAGCGCGCGGTCCCGCGCCTTGCCAGAAAAGATCGACGATCCGCTCGGGCAGGTCCTCGCGCGCATCTCCGCCGTAATCGCGGCTTCCGACCATCAGCAGCGACGAAAAAGCGTGCGCCAGCAGCAGCGGATCCTCTCCGCCACGCATCTCCCCGCGGGCGGCCGCCTCGGCAAAACATTCGGCCAGCACTTCGTGTATGCGGTGTTCCGCTTCGCGGATCTCGCGCCGCTGTTCCTCGCTGAGCGATGCGATCGCTTCGCGCATCATCGACTCGAACTCGACATGCGTGTCCGCCATCTTCGCTGCCGCAACCTTGTACAGCCGCTCTCTAAGCGTCCCTTCCTGCTCGAGAATCCGGCGCGTGAATAAGCCGATTCGCCCCATCATCTCGGTCACGGACGCGGCGAACAGCTCCGATTTGCCGCTGAAATAATAATAAATCGAAGCCTTCGTTACGCCCGCGCGCTCCGCGATCTGATTCAAAGACACCGGCTCGTATCCGAATTCCATAAAAAGAGCCGAAGCAGCGCCGAGCAGAACGGCCCGGCTGTCCGTATTCCCTTTGGGCCGCCCCGGGGCCCGTCCTGTTTGTTTTTGTTTCACTTGATGCGCCTTCCCCTCAAACATGTTGCAATATTAACCTTCCGGTATATATAATTATTGACGGTAACATTATAACTCATTATATCGCAATCGAATCGCGAGGGGGAGCTCAAGTGAAGGAAGTACGCGTTCACGGCAAAGGAATAACCGGCCCCGTCGGCCGATGGGTGACGCTCGCGGTATGGATCGTCGCGGCTGCCCTGTTGAGCGTTTTGCTGCCGCAGGTCGGCAAGCACGAGACCAACAATGCGCCGAATCTGACAGACGGCAGGCCGTCCGTACAGGCGGCGGCTGTCGCAGAACGGGAATTTGCAAGCGGCGCAGACGTACCTGCATTAATTGTGTGGCACAGAGAAGGCGGACTGGAGGACGGCGATCTGGAAAATGTCCGCAAGCTTGCGGGACAATGGACCGGCACGCCGCTTCCGTATCAGACCTCGGTTCCCCCGCTGCACCAAATGCCAGCGGAGGCGCTCAAAGCCCAGCTGTCCGAAGATGGCAGCACGCTCGTAACCCCTGTGTTTTTCGACAAAAACGCGGGTACGGATCAGTTAAAGGAAGGCATTGCGGCCCTGAAAAAACAAACGGCCGCCCTGGCCGGCAGCGATCCGTTCGAAGCGGACCCGGGCAAGGCGGGCGCCCTCAGCGCACGGGTTACCGGACCGGTCGGCATCCAGATCGATGCCACGGGACTATTCGAGAATGCCGACTTCGCGCTGCTCATGGGAACCGTACTGCTCGTACTCATTTTGCTGCTGCTTATTTACCGGTCGCCGATCCTTGCCTTCATCCCGCTCGTGGGCGTCGGCTTTGCCTACGGCGTCATCAGTCCGATTCTCGGCTGGATGGCCCGCGAGGGCTGGATTGTCGTCGACTCGCAGGGCATCTCGATTATGACGGTGCTTCTGTTCGGCGCCGGAACGGACTACTGCCTGTTCCTCATCTCGCGTTTCAGGCAACTGCTCAAGCATGAGCCCGATAAAGGGAAGGCGCTTCGTGCCGCGCTGACGGACGCATCCGGCGCCGTCGCGATGAGCGGCATTACCGTCGTGATCGCGCTCCTCACGCTGCTCCTGGCCGAATACGGCGCGTTCCGCCGGTTCGCCGCGCCGTTCAGCATTGCGATTTTTATCATGAGCATCGCCAGCCTGACGCTCGTGCCGGCGCTGCTCGCCGTCATCGGGCGCGCCTCCTTCTGGCCGTTCGTGCCGCGCACGCAGCAAATGCGCGAGGAACGCGCCGCGAAGCGAGGCAAGCAGAAGCCTGCACCCGAGGCAGCCCCCCGCTATCGCACGGGTACGCTCGTCGTGAAACGCCCAGGCTTGATCGCTCTCGTCTCGGTCGTTTGCCTCGCCCTGCTTGCGGGCGTATCCAGTCAGATCAAATTTACCTATGACATCTTATCATCGTTCCCCTCCACGATGGAGTCTAGAGAAGGTTACGCGCTTATCGGCTCCCAATTTTCCGAAGGCGAGCTAGCGCCCGTCAAAGTTATCGTCGATACCGGCGGCCGGGAAACGGGCCTGGCGGAAAAACTGTCCGGATTGCCCTATGTCAGCCGCGTATCCGAGCCGGTAGAGGGGCAGCAGAATAAACAAATCGTAGCGTATGACGTCGAGCTCGCCCTCAATCCTTATTCGCTGGAGGCACTGGGCAAAATTCCAGACTTGCGCGAAACCGCGAACGCAGCGCTCTCTGAGGCAGGCGACGCGGCGGCCGCCAATCATGTGTGGATCTCGGGGCAGACCGCGGAGCAGTATGACACGAAAGAGACCGGAGAGCGGGATACGCGTCTGATTTTGCCGGTCGTCATCGGGCTGATCGCGTTACTGCTGCTCCTATATTTGCGCTCCGTCGTCGCCACCGCCTATTTGGTAGGCACCGTTATTCTATCGTATTTTTCCGCGCTTGGACTCGGATGGCTCATCATCCATTACGTGCTTGGCGCAGATGCGATTCAGGGCTCCATTCCGTTGTATGCGTTCGTGTTCTTGGTGGCGCTGGGAGAGGACTACAACATCTTCATGATCTCCAGCATCTGGCGCAAGCGAAAGGAAATGCCGCTGCGGGACGCAATCCGCGAGGGTGTCGGGGAAACCGGAGGCGTCATTGCTTCGGCAGGCCTCATCCTGGCCGGTACGTTCGCGGTGCTCGCGACGCTGCCGATCCAGGTGCTCGTGCAATTCGGCGTCATCACCGCGATCGGCGTGCTGCTGGACACGTTCCTCGTCAGGCCGTTTCTGGTGCCGGCCATCACGGCGCTGCTGGGCGACCGGTCATTCTGGCCGGGAAAGAGACATCTTGCCGAGAAGGCGAAGCTGAATGGATAAAACGATATGCTAAAATAAGAGCGGTTCCCGGAGGCATTTGACTTCGGGGACCGCTCTTGTTGTGGTAGGGTTCGAAGGGTATTGCTTGGAGGTGCGTTTCGCCTGCATTACAACAAGCGTTCGCCTCGCGCATTTGCGTCCGCCAACAGGCCTAGCGCCTTCACTACAGTAGGCGACTTGCACATTTGCTCCCGCCAACAGGCCCATCGCCTGCACCACGGCAGGCAATCGCGCACTAGTCTCACCCATCAAGCCTCGCGCAATAATAAAAACCGTCAGGGACCAAACGACCAAAATATTGACGGTCCTTCTAAGTTTGGCGGATATCCGAAACTGGCATCGCGCGGAACGCCTGTCGAGGGCTCGTTCTACAGCCGGCCTGACGGGCCCGCATGTCTTCGCCCGCACTGTTCCTTTTCAGCAATGCCTGCAAATATACATCTTTTTATGCCGATCTCGACCCGTTAGAGCAGGATAGATGCAAAAACGCAATTATTTTAAGCTATCAGCCGAATTTCTGACTTGCGCATTGCATTTACCTGCATATTTGCAGGTATTTCATCAGGCGGCGCGAGTCGGTAGAGAATGCCTGTACAAATGCAGGTATTTGGCCCCCCAATCATCCATAAAACGCCGGTACGCCGAAATCGCGCCTACCTTTCCGCAAACGGCCGCCCAAATATATACTTTTTAATCTTCAAAAAAACCGCCAGGCAGCTTCGCCTGACGGTCCCTTGCATCATCAACATCTACGCCGGCCGCCGCGCGACAAAAAACAACCGCTCGCTGGCCGCCGTCGGCGCATTCCAGGAAAAATCCGCGCAGCGGTGAAGCAGCTCGAAACCCGCTTCCGCCAGTTGCCCCGCCAGCCAATCCGGCTCGTAGGCACGCTGTACGTGGCCTTCTTCAAACCGCCGGTACAAGCCTGCGCCGGAGCCGCCTTCCTCGCGTACGAAAAAAGTAAGTTCATGCTCCACTTCCCGGCGATCGGGATCGTAGTCGCACGTCCACAGATAAGCAACGTCCTTGTCGTCTAATACGAACGGCTGCTCCTCGCCGTAGCGGGCGAGCTGCGACGGCGCGTGCACGTCAAAGATGAACAACCCCCCGGGTCTGAGACCGGCATACGAATGCTTGAATGAAGAGACGACGTCTTCCGGCTCCGTCAAGTAGTTCAAGCTGTCGCAAAACGACAGCACGCAGTCGACGGGCTCGGGAATCTCCCAATCGCGCATGTCCTGCTGCAGCCAGCGGATGTTGCCTTCCTCGCCGCCCGAGGCGCGGCCGATGCCCCGCTGCGGCACGGACTCCCACTTGGCGCGGGCGACGGACAGCATGTCGGCCGACAGGTCGATGCCGAAAATGCGAAATCCGGATTTGGCAAGCGGTATGGCAATATTGCCCGTCCCGCAGCCCAAATCAACGACCGTCTTGGGCATACCGTACTTCTCCCAGCATTCTCTGGCGAAGCTTAGCCATTCCGGGTACGGCATGTCCTCCATAAGCCGGTCGTAGACCGAGGCGAACTCACGATAGCTGCGCATGGATGTCTCCTCGTCGTCGGCCCCGCCCGACATTCAAGCCGGGATCCGGAGCCTTTCATTATTCGATCGCCCGGAAGCCCGCCAGCGGCGCCCCGGGTGTTATTGACCGTCACGTAAGGCGCAAACGCCCTGCAATCACTCAGGCTTCGGAGCGTTTCCCGCATGTTGCGAAGCGCCCGCATCCTGCACGCTTACCTCAGCAGCCGCAAGACGAGTCCAGTTGCCATCCTGAACCACGAGCCTGTCCTTCATGAGCTTGCCGAGTGCGCGCTTGAAGGCGGATTTGCTGAGACCGAACCGCTTCTGGATGACGTCCGCAGGCGTCGAATCCGAATACGGCATTGCGCCGCCCGGCCTTGCCTGCAAAAAGGCCAGAATACGGTCCGAGTCCTCCAGACGTCCGACCTCCTTGGCAGGACGCATGGACAGCGTTACTCTGCCGTCGTCCCTCACCTGCGTCACGCGTGCGGTCGTCTTCTCGCCGAGCCGCAGCGGATGGATCATGGACGCGTTCGGCAAGTAGCCGAGCGCTCCGTAACCAAGCACGCCGCCATTCGCCAGCATAAACACGCCGTCCTTGTATATATCGGTCACCCAGCATTCCCGCTGCTCGTGATGCCAGGAGGACGGCGCGCGGAATACGACGCGCTCGTAATCCTCGATCTTGGCTAGCCGGGCCAGCATGCGCCCTTCCTTGTCGTGCTTCATGATCACATGAAGCTCGTCGCCCGGCTGTGGCCAGCGATCACGGTTGTCCGGCAGCTCCTTGATCGGCAGCAACAGCTGACGTCCGATGCCGAGCTCCAGGAAGCAGCCGAACCGCGGATGGAAGTCGGCCATCTCGAGCCGGCCCATTTGCCCGAGCTGCAGCAGAGGCCGACGGGTCGTCGCCGTCAGGCGCCCTTTGTCGTCATGGAAAATAAAGACGTCCGCCGAATCGCCGACCGAAGGACGATTGCCCGATGCTTCGCCGTAAGGAAGCAGCACTTCGGGCGTTGCTTCCGATTCGTCTTCGGCCAGAAACCAACCGTAAGGAGACACCTCGCGCCGCACCAGCAGACTGGCCGTCGTGCCGGCGATCAGCGTCATGCGAATTCAACCGCCTTCGCGTCCGACCACAAGCGCTCGAGCGAGTAATATTCGCGCTCGTCCCGATGGAATACATGGGCGACGACGTCGCCCATGTCGATAAGCACCCATCTTGCCGTATCCATGCCTTCCATCCGTACGCGGGCGCCGGCTTCCTCCGCGCGCTTCTTGATCTCGGTCGAGATCGATTGGACTTGCGTATCCGAATTGCCGTGACAGATGACGAAGTAATCCGCCACCAGCGAGATGTGCTGCAAATTGAGCGCAACGATATCGTTGGCTTTTTTATCGTCTGCCGCATCCACGACTTGTCTCAATAACTGTTCTGATCCTGCCATAGGTCAGCCTCCCTCAGATTCGTTCGTTGTGCTTGCTGCGCGAATTTCCCTGACCAGGTCGTTGCGCGCCAATACCGTCAACGGGAAAATCGTTTTGCCTTTTTCCAGTAAATGAATGATCGTCGAGTCAAATCCCGCGACCAGCGCTTCGTTCAAATTTGTCTCCGCCAGCTCCCGAATTCGATCCACGCCCGGGAATGCGCGGCTTGGCTCCATATAATCCGCGAGGCAGACGATGCGATCCAATAGAGTCATGTTTTCCCGGCCCGATGTATGATAGCGTACCGCATCCAGCACTTCTTCATCCTCGATGCCCAGTTCATCGCGCACCGCCCAAGCCCCGACATGCGCATGCCATAATTCTTTGTCGTAAGTCAGCAGTTCAGGCGGCAGGCTTTGCTCGCGGATGATCCGTTCCATGCGGTCCGTCGGCCAAGCCTTGGCATAATCGTGCAGCAGCGCGGCGAGCCAGGCCTTGTCCGGATCGCCGCCGAATCGCTGGGCCAGCACGAACGCCGTATCGACGACGCCTGCGACGTGCCTGTACCGCTTTTCGGGCATCTGGCGCTTGACGGCCTCAATCAACAGTTCGCGATCCATACAATCCCTTCCTTTCGATCTCCGCTCTAACGCGCTCGGGCACCATGTACCGGATCGTACGGCCTTCGGCGCATCGCCGGCGGATATCGGTGGACGAAATGCCGATTCCCGGCATCTCCCCTTGCACGATCCGGTCCCGCAGATACGGCGGCAGCTCGGATTCGGCTCCTGCATGGCCGGCATCTGCGCCTGTTGCCGGACGATCCAGCGCGATAAAGACGACAAGGCTTGCCAGCTCTTCGATCCGTCTCCAACGCGGCAGGTCGTCCCGCATGTCGGATCCGACGATCCAGTAGAACGAAACGTCCGGATATCGTTCCCGCAGCTCCAGCACGGTGTCGATCGTGTAGGAGGCGCCCTGCCGGTCGAGCTCGGCGGCCTCCACGCGGAACGACGGATGCTCCGAGATCGCAGCCTCGACGAGTGCCCGGCGCTGCTCGCCGGAAGCGCCGGGCTGAGGCTTGTGGACCGGCACGGAGGTCGGTATGAACCAGACCTCGGTTAAGTCCGCAGCCTCGCGCGCCGCTTCGGCCGCAAGCAAATGGCCGATATGCACGGGATCGAAGGTGCCGCCCATCAGCCCGATGCGTCTCATGCGCGTACCTCCTTTTACGGAAGCTCGATCGTCTTGTTGTCGCGGGATTCCTTGTACAGCACGATCGTCTTGCCGATAACCTGCACGAGCTCGGCGCCCGAGCGTTCGGACAGCTCCTTGGCGACTTCGTACCGGTCGTCGTCGTTGTTGTTCAGGATCGACACCTTGATCAACTCGCGCACTTCGAGCGCTTCTTCGATATGGCGAATCAAATGGTCGTTTGTGCCGCCCTTGCCGACCTGGAAGATCGGGGTCAGGTGATGGGCCTCGGAACGCAAAAATCGTTTTTGTTTGCCGGTCAGCATGCGTATTCCCTGCTCTCTGATAGATAAATGTTCAAACTTTCGCCGCTTCGGAAAAGGAAGCCAGCACCGCTTCGCGCATCGCCGCAGCCGGCGCAGGCCGCCCCGTCCAATATTCGAACGCATAGGCGCCTTGATAAACGAACATGCCGAGACCGCCGTGAATACGGCAGCCTCGCCGCTGTGCGCCATGCAAAAAAGCCGTCGTCAGCGGATTGTAGATGAGATCGCTCGCGACCGCACCCGGGCGGAACCAGGACGGATCGGCGGGAACCGCCTCCGTGTGGGGGGCCATGCCGACGGACGTCGTATTAATGACAATGTCCGCCGCGCCGCACGCTTCGCTCAGCGAATGCCAAGGCACGGAATTCAAGCGACCGCCGGATTCAAACGCCGCTGCAAGCTCCTCCGCCCGCGCATCGGTCCGGTTCGCGATGAGTATCTCCGACGGCGCCTCCCGCAGCAGCGCCCAGACGATCCCCCGGGCCGCGCCCCCTGCGCCCAGCACAAGGATGCGCTTGCCGGACAGATCCGGCTCCGCTTCTTCCTTGAGCGACCGGACGTAACCGATCCCGTCCGTGTTGTAGCCGGTAAGCCTTCCGTCCTCGTTCACGATCGTATTGACCGCGCCGATCGCTCTGGCGCTCTCGTCGATGTCGTCCAGATAGGCCATGACTTCGATCTTGTGCGGGATCGTTACGTTCAGGCCGCGGAAACCGAGCGCACGAATGCCTCTGATTGCCTCGCCCAGCCGCTCTGGCGCAACGTGAAAGGCGCCGTAAGCCCCGTTCACGCCGCTCTCCCTAAACGCGCTGCCCAGCATGATCGGCGATCTGGAATGGCGGATCGGATCGCCGATCACGCCGTATAGTATCGTATGACTGTCCATGCCAGCGGCGTCCTCCCGACTCACAAAATGCAATCCCTGAGCAATACCTTGACGCCCTTGGGCGCATAGATGTCCACGACGGCGCCGGTGGAGCCGTTTGCCTTGATCCAGCCGAGTCCGGATATGAATATATCTTGCGGTCCGCCGGGCGGAATGCGCAAATTATGCCTGACGAGCGGCGGCATGTCTGCAAGTTCTTCGCGCGAAGGCGGAGCCAGCATCTCGCCGCGATGGTTGTCGTACAGCTCGTCGGCCCGCTCCTGCTTGGTGCGATGCACGGGAATGCCGGACGACAAATACGCGGTGAACGACTGGCGCTCGCCTGCCGTGAAGTCGAAGCGGGCCAGTCCGCCGAAAAAGAGCGTCTGTTTTTCGTAAAATTGGTAGGTCAGCGGTTTGAGCGGCTTGTCCGGGAGCAGAGCGTGCAGCGTCTCGCGCGGCACGATCTCCGACAAGCGCGACTTGTATACGATGCCCGGCATGTCGATGATGCTGCGTCCGTCGTCCAGCGGGATGTTGATCGCGTCCAATGTCGTGCCCGGATAACGAGAAACCGTCAGTTCCCTGCCCAGATCGCTGTAATCGGCGATGAGCCGATTGACGAGCGTGCTCTTGCCGACGTTGGTCGCGCCCACGACGTAGACGTCGCGGTCGCCGCGCAGCTGCCCGATCGCCTCGACGACCCGGTCGAAGCCGATGTTGCGGCGTGCGCTGCACAGGACCACGTCGACTATGCGAAGACCGCCGGCCTTGGCTTGCTTCTGCACCCAATTGCGAAGGCGGTTCCAGTTGGTCACCTTAGGCAGCAAATCGATCTTGTTTACGACGAGCAGCACCGGGTTGTTGCCCACGAAGCGCTGCAGACCCGAGATCATCGAGCCCTCGAAGTCGAACAGGTCGACGATGTGCACGACGAGACTGTTCGTGGCGCCGATGCCGCCGAGCAAACGCAAAAAATCGTCCTGATCGATGGCGACCGACGAGGCGTCATTGTAATGTTTGATTCGGAAACAGCGCTGGCAGATGATCGGCTCGCGCTCGCGGGCGGCCTCGGGCACGAACCCCGGCCTCGATGCGTCTTGAATCTGCAGCGTCACGCCGCAGCCCGCGCATTTTTTCGTACTCCAGTTATCTTCGATTGTCGGCAATGCTACTTGTCCCCCTTATCCGGCCACAAGCCCTGCTTGGTCAGCCTTGACAGCGCGATCTTCTCGATGCGGCGATTCATCCTTGTGCCCCAGCCTTCCTCCGCTCTCGCAATCGGCGTCACGAGAATCGTGTGCAGACCCATCCGGCGTCCGCCGAGCACGTCGGTCATCATCTGATCGCCGACGACGACGGCCTGTTCGGCCTTAAGGTCCAGCAGGTTCAGCGCTTGCTTAAACGCCTTGTTGAATGGCTTGCGTGCCGCCGGAATGAATGGAATGCCGAGCGGCTCGGCGAACTTCGCCACGCGCATCAAGTTGTTGTTCGATAAAATGACGACCTGGAACCCAAGCGACTTGACCTTGTCCAGCCAGGCGATCAGTTCAGGCGTTGCAAGCGGCGTGCGCGCGCTTACGAGCGTGTTGTCCAGATCGGTAATAATGCCGCGTACGCCCATGCTTGAGAGCGACGCCAGATCTATATCGAAGACGGTGCCCACGAGTTGATCGGGCAGCAATCGTTCAAACATGCCGCAATGCTCCAGTCTTTATCGGATTGTTCAAAATATACCACACCCGCCCCGGCCTTGCAAAAGGAAAGCTTGCGCGGCGTCGATGTGCGGCGTGTCGCGCGGAAATAGAAGAAGGAGCGCCGCGATTGGCGCTCCCTCCTATACGTTACAAGGATTTGCGGATCTTGTCGGCCATGGCGGTGAATTGCTCCAGATCGCCTTCGCCTGCGGCTTGACCGCCGTAGCGGGCGGACTCGAACTTGCGCAGCACGCCATCGAATTCGGGCTGCAACGAAGAGAATCGTCCGCTCCAGGCGGCAAACGATTCGCGCAGCGTATCGTGCTGGCTGCGCTTTAGCCCGCGCCTGCCGAGGAAAGCGATCAAGCGCTCCATCTCCCGCACGATCCGCTGATTCGGCGTCGCGCCGCGGTATCTGACGCGGCGCCATACCGTCGCCGTCCAGGCGCGGCGGCGGACGAGCAGCGCGGCGATGCCGACGATGAGCAGCGTGCCGCCCGTAATCGTCCAGGCCGTGGCCGACCAGCCGCCGTCTTGCGTTGCCGTCTCCGTCTCTTCGGAGGCGGTGTCGTCTGCGTCCACCGTCGAATCCGGCGTAGCGACCGGCGCGGCTTGAGCGACCGGCTGCGGAACGGTAAAGCCCGACGTCGGCTCGAACGGAACCCAGCCAACGCCTTCAAAGTATACTTCCGCCCAGGAGTGCGCATCCGCATTGCGGACGGTATACGTGCCGGCGCCATTCGGATCCGCGATATACCCGAGCCCGCTGCGGATCCCGTCCTCGTCCATCTGGTTGGTCCCCGTTGCATAGCCCTTGACCCACCGCGTCGGCAAGCCCAACGACCGCGCCAGTACAACGAAAGCGGTGGAATAATAATCGCAGTACCCTTCCTTGATTTCGAACAGGAAGGCGTCTACGATATCTTTGCTTTTCTGAAGGCTCACGTCCGGCGTGTTGGTGTACAAATAATTCGTTCTCAGATAGCTCTCCAGCGCCTTCGCCGCGTCGTAATCGTTGCCCGCATCCGCCGTTATCGAGACGGCCAGGTCCGAGACCCGGCTCGGAACCTCGGGCAGCTGCTCGTAGGGTGCCAGATCGAACGGCGCTTCGGCTTTCTTCGACCGGGTCGTCCGCAGCTTGTCTTCATCGATCACGATCATGTCGGATACGACCGTGTAGGATTCTACCGTGGCGGAGCGCTGGAACTTGAGCTCCTGCTCTTCCTTGTTCCAGGTCAGCCTTGCATTGTTGCTCACGCCCTGCCATTCAGACAGGCTGCCGATCGCTCCCGCGCCGAACAGTACGGGAAGGCGATCTTTGCGCAAAATGTGGAACGTCTGCGTAACCTTTTTTGTCTCGATGCCATCCAGCGTAGGTTTGTCCGCCGGCAGCTCGGCTTCCCCGGGAGCCGTGGACGTCGTTTCCATGCCCTTGCGGTCCGTCCATCCTTGTCCGGTGTATACCGCCTTCGTCTCTCCGCGCCAGTAGGCCCGCTGGCTCGTGTCCACCGTCATGACGGGCGAATAATCGAATTCGAAGCCGCCGCCGATCTTGGCGTCGCTTCGTCCGTAACCCGACTTGGAAGACGCTCCGGAGCCCGTGCCGCTGCTGTCGGCGCCGCCTCCGATATAGCCGCCTTCGCCGGAAAAGGCCGGCACTTCTTTGTTCTGGGCATGAAGCCACAGCGTATACGGATCCTCCAGCAGCACCGGGGCGCGCGGCACCGCGATGCCCGCGAGCATGAGCAGTCCGATGACGATGACCGCGGGCACGGCAAGCTCGAACGGGCGCTCGGCGAGCGCGCTCCAGCTGTCGAAATGCCTTTCTCTAAGCTGCCTGAGATGAAGAACGACGAGCCATCCGAGCCCGGCGACCACGGCCCAGGCGATGTTCGTCCAAAGCTCGAGCGGAAAAAACGAATCGATGATGGCGAGGGTAGCGATCGACATCAGAATAAAGCCGATGGCCCTGATCTTGTTCGTGCCCAAATACGCCATATAATGAATGATCAGCACGACACCGGCGGCGATCTCGAAAAACGGATGAAGCGGCTTGCCGTTCACGATCGCGAACTCGCGGAGCGCCTCCCATCCCTTCAACCCGTCCGGCCAGGCGGTCCAGACGTAGGGCGTGAAAATCAGGACCGCCGTCAGCACGGCGGCTAGCTGCAAAATGATTCTGAGCGCGAACGCGCGGCTGACCAGAAGCTCAATCGCCGCCGCCGCCGCTACGGAAGCGTAGACGACCGCATACGTTTCCGGCCACCAATAATTTTTAAATACTTGTATCAGCTGCAGCACGATCACAATTACGAACAGCCTGTGGAGCCGTTCCAGCACGAGTCTGCGGAAATAACCGCTCTCCGCCCTGCGTCCTGCGCTTGCAATCATCGTATTCAAGCGGTGCCCGCCTCCAATGCCTTCGGAAGATCCTCCAGGCGCGTAATCGAGCAGAGCTCCCACTGCCTGCCGCGGAACGTCCGCGACCACTGCTGCAGACGTTCGGACGGCTCGGCTTGCGGCGTCCGCTCCGCGATATGGATATGGCTCGGACCGGCCCGTCTGGCCGACAAGCCTTCGAGCGCGAACAGCGTCTCGTCCTCCATCGACGGACTGACAAGCACGTAGCTCGCGCCGGCTTCGAACTTCTCCGCGGTCTTGCGAAGCACGCGGTCAAGCGCCTCATCGCCGTCGGCCTCGACGTCGATGAGATGCTCCATGAGCAGATCCCGATTCACCGGTATCTTGCCGGCGCCGAACCACGCGGTTTCCTTGCCGGCGGACACGAAGCCGACCGGCATGCCCCTTCGCAGCGCAAGATTCAGCAGCGAGGAAGCCGTCGACACAGCCAGCTCGAAAGCGTCCGCGCTTCGGTAAGCGCCCGCCCGCCGGTCCAGTACGATGACGAAGCGGGGCAGCGCTTCGCGCTCGTATTCCTTGGATTTCCACTGCCCCGTGCGTGCGGTCGCATTCCAGTGGATGCGCGACATCCGGTCGCCGTGGATGTAATCCCTGACGCCGTCGATCTGCGTCGTCTCCCGCGCCCAGAGAGAGCTGGCGCGCTGCTCGATCTGGCCGGTGCGCGCCTTCCTCAGATGACGCCACTCCTGCAGCTCGATCGTGCGCGGCAGCACCTTAATATACATTTCTTCGCGGAATGCGCCATGATGCTCGAACAATCCGAAAATATCCCGGGTCGAGCACTTGGTCTCCAGAAATTGATAGCGTCCGCGCCGAAGCGGCGCGGATTCGTACTCGACCTGGCCCCGCCGCTTGTAGTCGGGCACGAAGGACAACTCGTACTCCTGAAGATCCGATCCGCTTAAGCGCACCAGCCGCTCGCGGACGATCACGTAAGGCAGCGGCCAGAAGCCCGGGACATGCAGCATCAGACGAACCTTGAGCCGCGAACCCGCCGCGTACAGGCCGTCCTGGCCCGCAACGGCGCCTAGCGCCCGCTTGCCCTGAATGCCGCCTATGCCGCTCCACCGCCCAAGTAGCAGGTAGAGACCCAGGCCGTTGATGATTACGAACAGCATCAACGAAGTTTTGCCGCCCTGGAAAACGACAAACGATAAAGCCACCAAATACAAGATTCCGCAGAACCAGCCGAAGCGGACCTGAGGCAGGCGCTTCATGCTCAACGCTCCAGCGCCACCGGCACCGGCAGCTGCTTGAGGACTTCCTGCAGGACGCCTCCGGCAGTAGCGCCCTGCATGCGGGCTTCGGACCGAAGGTGGAGACGGTGCGCGAGAACGAACGGCGCGGATATCTTGATATCGTCAGGGATGACGAAATTGCGGTGATGAAGGAAGGCATACGCCTTCGCGCAGGCGGCGAGCGCGACCGAAGCGCGCGGGCTGGCGCCGAGCAGCACCGAAGGATGCTTGCGCGTCGAACGGATCAGTTGCACCAGATAGTCGGCCACGCCGCCGTCCAGATGGCAGCCGGCCGCCAGGCGCTGGATGCTTACGACGTCCTCCGCCATGGCGACGGATTCGAGCAGGTCCGCGGCGCGAGACGTACCCGGCTCGAGCACCAGCCTTTTCTCCGACTCCTCGTCCGGATAGCCGAGCGAGATCTTCATCAGGAAGCGGTCGAGCTGCGCCTCCGGCAAGTTATAGGTGCCCTCGAACTCGATCGGGTTCTGCGTTGCAAATAAAATAAACGGCTGCGGCAACGGGTATGTAACCCCGTCGACGGACACGTGGCGCTCCTCCATCGCCTCGAGCAGTGCGGACTGCGTCTTGGTCGTCGCCCGGTTGATCTCGTCGGCGAGCAGCAAATTGGACATGACCGGGCCCGGCCTGAACACGAACTGCTCTTGCTTCGGATGATAAATGGATACGCCAGTGATATCGGTAGGCAGGAGATCGGGATTGCACTGGATCCGATGGAACGTACCGCCGATCGATCGCGCGAGCGCCTTGACCAGCTGCGTCTTGCCGGTACCCGGCACGTCTTCGATCAGCACGTGCCCCCCCGCGACCAGCGCGGTCAGCAGCCAGGCGATTTCGTCTTTTTTTCCGTATATACAAGATTCCATATTGCGTCTGATCGAATCTAATAATTGCATGGCGGTCTGTTGTTCCATTGAGGTCCCTCCTAATGGGATCTGGCGGTAGTCGGACGCTACTCTACTATTATACTTGATGGGGATTCGGGACTACAATTTTGCAAATCTCCAAATAATCATAGAAAAAAAGCCAATTCGCGCTAGGCGAACCGGCAGTTGGAAATAGGTACGGCGACCCGCAAACCGTGCGGAACGCGGAAAACCGCGCCAGCAAGCGAATCGCGCAGACTCTGCAAGCAGGCGCGGCTCCGCTGCTTCGCACCGCTCATGTCTTCCTAAAATTTACTTAAACAGGGTTTGGTTAAGCCAGGACTCAGCCTTTTGGCTTCACTGCCAGCGCAGCTAAAAACGAAAATATAATCGCCGCGGAAATGCCTGCGCTCGTAATCTGAAAGATGCCGGTGATGATCCCGATCCACCCGACCTCCTGCAGCTCGCTCAGCGCGCCGTGGACGAGCGCGTTGCCGAAACTCGTGATCGGGACGGTCGCCCCGGCTCCCGCGAAGTCCACGAGCGGATCGTACAGACCGAGTCCGTCCAGCACCGCGCCGGCGACGACGAGCGTCGCCATCGTATGGGCGGGCGTCAGCTTGGCGACGTCGAACAGCAGCTGACCGACGATGCAGATCGCTCCGCCGACCAGAAATGCCCACAAGTATTGCATCATTGGTCCTCCTTAAGATCGAATTAACGTTCGATGGAAACAGCGTGCGCGATGCAAGGAATGCTCTCTCCCTGTTGAAAGGACAGCGGAGAGAGCAGCGCCCCGGTCGCTACGACGAGCAGCCGATTCAGCTCCCCCTTAGCGAGCAGCTTAAGCAGATGCCCGTAAGTGACGGTCGCCGAGCACGCGCAGCCGCTGCCTCCGGCCTGGACCGTCTGCTTCGCAAGGTCGTACACGAGCAGGCCGCAATCGTTAAACTGCGTCTCCGCGATCGGCACGCCATGCCGCTTAAGCAGGTCGGCGGCGATCGGATGGCCGACGGACGCCAGATCGCCGGTGACGATCATATCGTAGTAACCCGGCTCGCGGCCGGTCTCCTGCAGGTGCGCCTGAATTGTATCCACGGCGGCCGGCGCCATCGCCGAGCCCATGTCGAACGGATCCTTAAGCCCAAGGTCCATAATCCGCCCGATCGTAACCGAAGTGATCCGCGGCCCTTCGCCCTCCGCCGCGACGACGGCCGCGCCCGCGCCGGTTACCGTGTATTGCGCGGTCGGCGGTTTTTGCGAGCCGTATTCGGTCGGGTAGCGGAACTGCTTTTCGGCGGTGCAGTTATGGCTGCTCGTACCCGCCATCGCATACCTCGCCGCCCCTGTCGACACCAGCAGCGCGGCCAGCCCCAGCGATTCCATCGAGGTCGAGCAGGCGCCGAACACGCCCAAATAAGGCGCGCCGAGCGTGCGGGCGGCGAACGTGCTGCTGATGATCTGATTGATCAGATCGCCGCCGATATAGAAGTTGATCTTGTCCTTCGGGATCGCCGCCTTGGAGAGCGCGATATCCGAGGCTTGCTCGAGCATGAGCCGCTCTGCCTTCTCCCAGCTCGGCTGCTGAATCGTCATGTCGGGATGCACGAGGTCAAAGTCGGCCGCCAGCGGTCCTTCGCCTTCATCGGGGCCGACGACGGTTCCTGTGCCCAATATGACCGGAGGCTTTTCGAAGATCCACGTTCGTCTGCCTTGAAGCATCAGTGACTCACCCCCAGGATCCAATAGACGATCCCCACGAAAAAGGCGGCAACGGTCCCGAAGACGATGACGGAGCCCGCCAGCTTAAACATATTGGCGCCGACGCCGAGCACGAGTCCCTCGCTTCGATGCTCGATCGCCGCCGAGCACATCGAATTGGCGAAGCCGGTGACGGGAACCGCCGTCCCGGCGCCCGCCCATTGCGCGATCTTATCGTATACGCCCAAGCAAGTCAGGATGACCGAAATCAGAATCATGACGGCCACGGTCGGATTGCCCGCCTGTCTGCTCGTCATGTCGAATGCGGCCATAAAAAAATGCTGCACGCCCTCGCCGATAAAGCAGATGAAGCCTCCGACCAAAAACGCGCGGACGCAATTGGCAAAGACGGGCCGCGAAGGCTGCCGGCTTTTCGCGAATTGCTGATATTCCTTGGGCGACATGGACAACGGCTTGTATGAAGCTGGGCCTCTTCCGGCCTCTTTGGTTGCCATGGCTGCCATCCCCTTTCCGGTTCGAACTGTAGTCCCAATCATTATTTGCCGAGGCGATGAAGGTTATGGATGGGAATAGGTGGGGAATGCCCCTTGTAAACGGTCGAAGCCGCCGTCCTTTTTGATTCTGACAGGCACGGATGGGCGCCGGCCTACATACAATGGTTAATGGTCGCGCGTCAACCTGAACTTACAACCGGAGGAGGCCGTCACGTGCCCGGATTCTTTACCTCGATAGCGCTCTTCATCAAGCAGCTCTCCTTGCTCGTCTCTTATGTCAAAAACAATGCGTTCCCCCAGCCCCTGTCCGAGCAGGAGGAAAGCAAATACTTAGGCCTCATGGCGGAAGGCGACGCCAGAGCGCGCAACCTGCTCATCGAGCACAATCTGCGGCTGGTCGCGCATATCGTCAAAAAATTCGACAATACCGGCGAGGATCTCGAAGACCTGATCTCGATCGGCACGATCGGGCTCATCAAGGCGATCGAGAGCTTCCAGGTCGGCAAAGGCACGAAGCTCGCTACTTTTGCGGCACGTTGTATAGAAAACGAAATATTGATGCATCTCAGGTCGCTGAAGAAAACGCGCAAAGACGTCTCTCTACACGATCCGATCGGAACCGACAAAGAGGGTAACGAGATTACTTTGCAGGATATTTTGGGCAGCGAGCCCGACGACGTCGTCGAGAAGGTGCAGCTGAAAATCGAGAAGAGCAAAATCTATCAAAATCTCGATATTCTCGACGAGCGGGAGCAGGAGGTCATCCGGGGCCGGTTCGGCCTGGACGGCAAAGGCGGGGACGAACGTACCCAGCGCGAGATCGCGCGGGAGCTCGGCATCAGCCGCAGCTACGTGTCGCGAATCGAAAAGCGGGCGCTAATGAAGCTGTACCACGAGTTTTACAAGGCTAAAAAATAGCACGCAAAAAGCGGACTGCTCCCCATTTGCTTCAGGGGCAGCCCGCTTTTGCGTGCAAACGGACTTCTATGCGGCGTGTTCGCTACTCCCGCTCCACGTGGACCAGGGCGATTTTTTTTAATGCATACGTTCCGAAAAGTTGCTCTTCCTTCAGCACGTTCAGCTTGACGAGCCCTGCGAGCTTCGACGGGTCCGCGCGGGAGATGAGCCGCCACAGCTCGTCGTCGGGGAGCGCCGCTTTTATTTTCTCGTCGTCGTATTCCCGTCGTTCCTGCTGCACGATTTTCACGCTGTAGCCCCCGAGCTCGGTCTGGGACAGCCCCTCCGCCTCGCAAAACGTCAAGATTTGTCCGCGCAGCTCCGACAGCTCTTTTTCGATTTCTTTCTGTTTGCTTTTCAGATCGTAATAACGCTTGACCGCAGCCTTGTCCAAACGCCCCACGCCTCTCGTCTTTTTGTTCCATGTATATGACGGGAAGTGCCGATATAGACAAAAGCTGCCTGGTTGCTTGCGGCCGAATTCGGCTCAACTGATGCGGAACTTCGTATAGCTGCAGCCGTCCGCCGATTTTTTCACCTCGAGCACGGCCGGAATCGCCTGCTTGAGCTCTTGCACGTGCGAAATGATGCCGATCATCCGTCCGGTCTGCTGGAGCTGGACGAGCGTGTCGACCGCCTTGCTGAGGGATTCTTCGTCGAGCGAGCCGAAGCCTTCGTCAATGAACATCGTCTCGAGCGACACCCCGCCCTCGTAGGCCTGGATCACGTCAGCCATGCCGAGCGCGAGGCAGAGCGACGCGTTAAACTTCTCGCCGCCGGAGAGCGTCTTCACATCGCGAAGCTGGCCCGTGTAATTGTCGAAGACGTCAAGCCCGAGCCCGCTTTGCTTGCCGTGCTTTTCCCGGCGGTCGCTGCGCACGAGATAGAATTGTCCGCCGGATATCGTCCGCAGCCGCAGGTTGGCCGCCGAGAGAATGCGGTCGAGAAACTCGACGAGCAGATAGCGCTCGAACGAAATCTTGTGCCGGTTGTCGCCGCGCACGACGTCGTACAGATCTTTGACGAGCTGAAAATCGCGCTCCGATTTCCGCCACTTGCTCTCCGCTTCCAGCAAATTCGCGCGCCCTTCGGCGCCTTTATCTACGGACTCCTGCGCCTCGCGCAGAGAGAGGCGCGTCGCCTCCGCCTGCCGCTCCATCCGCTCCGCTTCCTCTGCGAGCGCGGCCAGATCGGCGCGTTCCTTGCCTTGAAGCTGGATGACCAGCTCTTCGATCTGCCGCACGACAGCCGCGAGTCCCGCCATGAATCGCTCGATCTCCGCCTTCATGTCCGCGATGTCCCGCTCCGGCAGCTTGGCCGCCCGGTAATCCGCCTCCGAGGCGAAGCCCGCCCGCGCCAGCTCCGCAGCGAAGTCGCCCTGCGCCTCCGCCAGCCGCGCCTTCGCTTCGTTCAATTGGCGCTCCGCGCCGTCCAGGTGCGCCATCGCGGCCGCGTGGCGTTCGCCCGCCTGCCGCAGCTGCTCCTGCGCGATACGCCAGGCCGCGTCCAGACGCTCCTTGGCCTGCTCCGCCTCGCGGAGCAGCCGCTGAAGGTCCTCAAGCGTCCGATGCCCTTCGGGAAGACCGGCCAGCGTCCGATCGTAAACCGCCTGCGCCGCGGCATAGGCCGTACGCCGTTCCTGCGATACGGCCGACCGGCGCTCCTTGTCGGCGCCCGCGGCTTCCAGCGCGGTCTCCTCCTCCGCAAGCTTGCGCCGCAGCTCGTCCAGCGCGTCCTGCTCCGCCCTGAGCCCGTCCACCCGGACGCGCATCCGCTTGCCGTTCTCGACAAGCTCCGCGTATGCTGCCTCCGCCTGCCCGGGGTCATGCCCGCTTCGATCGATCTCGCCCGCTTTGTCCCGCAGCTGCGCGGCCGTGTGCTCCCGCTTCGTCTTGGCCGCCAGATACAACGTCTCGCGCTCAGCCTTATCGGCACGCTGGCGATCGAGCGCTTCGCGCGTCGGCATGTCGGTCGGCGGTTCGGCCGGACGCGGATGCGCCTCGCTGCCGCATACCGGACACGGCTTGCCGTCGTGCAGATGCGCGGCCAGCTGCCCGGCCTGGCCTTCGAGCCAACCCGCTTCCAGCGCCAGGTAGCGCTTGGCGGCTTCCTCATGCGCAAGGCGAAGCCCCGCTTCTTCCTCTGCCTGCAACGCGGCCGCGCGCACGAGCAGCACGTACTCGCGCAGCAGCGTCGCCTCCTGCAGCATCCGCTCGAAGCGCTCGGAGAGCCCCGGCAGCTCCCGCACCGCTTCCTCGGTCTGCCGCGCACGCCCCGCCAGCGCCTTGAGCGCCTCCTGCCGGGCTGCGGCCGCAGCTTCCGCCGCCTGCTGCTCCCGCAGCGCCGCCGCGGCTTCGCGCTCCAGCCGGCCGAGCGCCACGCGGCGCTCCTCCAGCTCGCGGACCGTCGGCAGGTCGCGCGCTAGCCGCTCAAGCTCGCGTACGAGCGCTTCGCGCTGCCCGGCGCGCCCCTCCTCCTGCGCATGGCGCTCCTGCGCCGCGGCTAGCTCGGCCGCCGCGCGAGCGGATGCCTCCGAGGCCGACTGCCGGAGTCCCTCCGCCGCCCTCGCCTGCGCCTGCGCGCTCTCGCACAGCCGCTCCCGGACTTCGAGCGGCAGCGTCTTTTCCGCCAGGGCAAGCCTTCGTTTTTTCTCTTCCACCTCAGGAATGCTGGCTTCGAGCGAATGGCGTTCTCCCGACTTGCGGTCCAGCTCGCCGTACAGTTCGTTCACCCTCGCGGCCGCATGATAACGTTCGACGAGCGTTTTGTGCAGACGGCTCTCCTCGTCGAGGCGGACTTGCCCGGCAGCCTTCTCGCCTTCGTAATACGCCATTTCCTCGTCCAGTGCCTCGAGCACCTGATGCACGTTGAAGTGTTCCTGGCCGAATACGCGCGCGAGCGCCGAGTCTTCCCTCTGCGCCAACGACAGCTTCAGGTTCGCCGCATGCATGTCGAGGTCGCGCCTGGCGAGCTCCCATTCGGACTGCGAGGCTTTTCGCTTCTCGTTCAAATACTCGGCGACGAACTTGAACAGATGCGTGCGAAAAATCCGCCGCATGATCTCTTCCTTATTCTCCGTATCCGAAGTGAGCAGCTTGCGGAATTCGCCCTGGGGGAGCATGACGATCTGGCTGAACTGGTCCTTGGTCAGTCCCAGCAGCATCTGCATCCGTTCGTTGATCTGCCGGACGGCATGGCGATCGACCATCATCGTCTCCTCGTCGCCCGTCGTCTCGACGAATTCATACTTTTCGCCGGTCGCGCTCTTGTTGCCGGTCTTTACATGCGGCAACTGCCGCAGGATGCGGTATGTCCGGCGCTTCAGCTCGAACTCGAACTCGACGGACGTATACAGGTCGTCCGACGCGAACTGGCTGCGCAGCATGCGGACGTCGCTGCGGTCCTCGCCGCTCGCTTCGCCGTACAGCGCAAAGCAGATCGCGTCGAAAATCGACGTCTTGCCCGCGCCCGTATTGCCCGACACGAGGAACAAGCGGTTGCCCGACAGCTCCGCGAAGTCGATGACTTCCTTGTCCTTATACGGCCCGAACGCCGTCATCGTCAGCCGCACCGGCATCATGACGCTCATCCTCCTCGTTTTCGATATCGCGCAGCGCGGCCAAGAACAGGCGCTCCGTCTCCGCAGACGCCTCCCCGCCCTTCGCCTCCTGGTAGAAGGCGCGGAACAGTGTCAGCATGTCCATGCCGGCTTTGCCGCCAGGCGCAATCCCGTCCTCGGCCGCGGCCGCAACCTGCTGCATCGCCAGCTCCCGCTCTACGTGCATCGCGTTGGGGTAGACCGATCTGACGCGCTCCATCGGAGACAGCACCGGCGCCTCGTCCAGCAGCCTGACATATATGTAATCCTCGCTCGGCGCCTGCCGCTCGATCTCGTCGATGTAACCTCGCACGGTACGCATGTCGCGCCGCGGGACCAGCACCCGCTTTTCGACCGAGGCGCTGCCTTCCCCATCCAGCTCCACGATCAGGTAGCCCTTCTGGTGGCGCTCTTCGGAGATCGAATACTTGAGCGGCGAACCTGCGTAGCGTACCGTCTCCGAGCCGACGAAGTGAGCCTGGTGCAAATGGCCGAGCGCCGTATAGTGGAAGCCCCGGAAATGCGCCGCGCTCACGTGCTCCGTGCCGCCGATCGAGAGCGGCCGCTCGGAGTCGCTCGTGTTGGGCTCCGCCTCGCCGCGCGGCGTCACGAACGCATGTCCGACCAGCACATGGCGCGCTTCGGGGTCCATCGTTCCGCGGATTCGCGCTGCGATCGCGGCCATTGCGCCGTCGTAGGAGCGAATCGTCTCGTCGCCCAGCGCGAGGCGCACGGCGGCCGGGTCGGCAAACGGCACAAGGTGGAAATACACCGATCCGTGCGCATCGCGCAGCACGACGGGGCTTGCCGACGGGTCGAATTCGCCGGCGATGTGCAGCCCCGCCGCCTTCATAAGGCCGCTCCCGAAGTTGAGCCGGCTCGGACTGTCGTGATTGCCGGAGATGGCGATCACCGGCGTCTTAAGCTCCAGCACGATGCGCTGCAGCGTGCGGTCCAGCAGGCCGACGGCGTCCGTCGGGGGCACCGCCCGGTCGTACAGATCGCCCGCGATCACGACCGCGTCGGGCCGCTCCGTCTCGATATCGCGCATGAACTGTTCAAGCATATAGCGTTGATCTTCGGTCATGTATACATTTTGGATCAATTTCCCCAGATGCCAATCCGCCGTATGGAAAAATTTCAAAAACAAACACCTTCTTGTCATTCTTTTTTTTCATTATACATCACCGTTCGCGCACGATGCGGCACGGAAAGGATTTCATGCCGTGTCATTTCACGCAAAAAAAATCGCGATTTCCAATATGACTCGTCATGCATATCCGTCATGAAAAGTGGTGACAGCCCCCATAAAAATACCGTGCTAGCATGGAATTAACCCGCTTATACGAGAGGAGAACGATTAAAAAATGTCTTTAACTGGATACGCATATCTGGAGGAAAATTGGCTTAGCCTGCTCGTCGCCGTGCACGTGATCTCTGCGATCGTCGGCATCGGCCCGACCTATTTCGGCCATGTCCTGCTGCGCAAGGGTCAGACGCTCGGTCAGCTCCGCGACTCGCTGCGGCTGTCCGCCAAGCTCGAAATGTTCCCTAAAATTCTCGGCTCCCTCGCCGTGCTGTCCGGCCTGCTGCTCGTCTGGCTCGGCGATTACGGCTGGGACCAGCTGTGGATTATCGCGGCCATCGCCGATTACGTGCTCATCCAGATCGTCGTCATCGCCTTTATGGCTCGTGCGGCAGCCGGCGTCGCGGCCAAAGCGCAAGCCGACACAGGCCCTGCCGACCGGCAAGCCTCGACCGAGCTTCAAGCCGGCGTCGCCAAGGTCAACGCGATCAATTATGTGGCAACCGTCCTCGGTATCGTCCTTTTCCTTCTTATGTTTTTCAAGCCTACGCTTTAATGCTTTTTTCCGTGCGGCCCGTGCCGGCGATCGTCCCTTCCGCGGGACGGCTGCCGGCATTTTGCCGTGAATACCATGACAAATAATTGCCGGAGGACTATAATACGTAAAGCCGGACTATTACTACGCGATGTTCCGCGGGGCGCAGCGCCGCGCGAACGGCCTGAGGTGTGATTCCTTGACTTACATTGTATATGACCTGGAAATGACCGTTCGCCGGAAAAAGGGACAGATTGCCGAGATCATCGAGATCGGGGCGGCCAAGATCGGCCTCGTCGACGGCGTTCCGGGCATTCTCGATACGTTTCAAGCCTTTGTCAGGCCGACCGTCGTGCCGACCCTTTCGACCGATACGACCGCTTTCACCGGCATCACCCAGGACGATGTCGACGCCGCGAGCCGGCTTCCCGATGCGCTCGCCGCCTTCGTCGCCTGGATCGGTCCCGACGAATATTACTTGTGCGCCTGGGGACCCGACGACCTGCGTCAACTGCTCCAGGAATGCCGCCAGATGCAGATCGATACGAACTGGATGGTCAACCACAACAATCTGCAGAAAATGCTGTCCAAAGTGTTCAAGCTGGAAAAGCACCAGCAGATGGGGCTTAAGGCCGCGCTCGAGATGCTCGAGATTCCGTTTTCCGGCTCCCATCACCGCGCCCTCGACGATGCGCTTAATACGGCGCAGGTGCTCGTGAAGCTGCACGATCGCCTGACCTTCCGGCGCAACAAACCGGCCGAGGAGCCGCAGACCGAATCCGAAGTCGTCTACAAGACGGGCCATTTCGAGAACCTGCCCTTTGCGGCGCTCTCGGGGCTGCTGCCTTCCGATCCGGACCATTGACGCCTTGAATCGACATGCGCCCCTCTGCCGACCGGCAGGGGGCGTTCGTGCATCGGAGCTCCGCCCGGGATTGCCTGCAATCGCCTTGGCGGCACAGTAGCCGTTAGGCGCCATCATGTGATAAAATTGTTTCTATTCGCACTTGTCCTACCCAGGTCCTACGCACGGCATTCATAAGAAACGGGGGATTCACATCATGGCTTCCAAAATGCGCTCCGATATGATCAAAAAAGGCTTCGACCGCGCGCCCCACCGCAGCTTGCTGCGCGCCGCGGGCGTTAAGGAAGAAGATTTCGGCAAACCGTTCATCGCCGTCTGCAACTCTTACCTCGACATCGTACCGGGTCACGTTCACTTGCAGGAATTCGGCAAAATCGTCAAAGAAGCGATCCGCGAAGCGGGTGGCGTTCCGTTCGAGTTCAATACGATCGGCGTCGACGACGGCATCGCGATGGGTCACATCGGCATGCGATATTCCCTCGCAAGCCGCGAGATCATCGCCGACTCCGTCGAGACGATGGTCAACGCCCACTGGTTCGACGGCATGGTCTGTATCCCGAACTGCGACAAGATCACGCCCGGGATGATGATGGCCGCGCTGCGCGTCAACATCCCGACGCTGTTCGTCAGCGGCGGACCGATGAAGGCCGGCCGCACCAAGGACGGCCGCGCCATCTCCCTGACCTCCGTCTTCGAGGGCGTTGGCGCCTATATGACGGGCAAGATCGACGAGCAGAGCCTGACCGAGCTCGAGCAGTTCGGCTGTCCGACCTGCGGCTCCTGCTCCGGCATGTTTACGGCGAACTCCATGAACTGCCTGGCCGAAGTGCTCGGTCTCGCGCTGCCGGGCAACGGCACGATCCTCGCCGTTGCGCCTGAACGCCGCGATTTCGTCAGAAAGTCCGCCGCACAGCTGATGGAGCTCATCAAGAAGGACATCAAGCCGCGCGACATCGTCACGCTTGACTCGATCGACAACGCGTTCGCGCTCGACATGGCGATGGGCGGCTCGACCAACACCGTCCTGCACACACTCGCGCTGGCACATGAAGCCGGCATCGAATACCCGATCGAGCGTATCAACGAAGTGGCCAAGCGTACGCCATA
This sequence comes from Cohnella sp. GCM10020058, assembly GCF_042683485.1. NCBI lineage: Bacteria > Bacillati > Bacillota > Bacilli > Caryophanales > Paenibacillaceae > Cohnella > Cohnella sp. GCM10020058. The sequence goes on along the minus strand of NZ_JBHUJV010000019.1, from coordinate 98,840 downwards.
CCTGTCCAAGCTGGCGCCTGCCTCCGACCACCACATCGAGGATCTGCACAACGCAGGCGGCGTGAGCGCCATCATCAACGAGCTGTTCAAGAAGGAAGGCACGCTGAAGGGCGACGTTATGACGGTGTCCGCCAAGACGCTTCGCGAAAACGTAGAAAATGCCGAGATCACGGATCACACCGTTATCCGTCCGATCGACGATCCGCATACAAAGGAAGGCGGCCTGTCCGTCATGTTCGGCAACCTCGCGCCGGGCGGCTCGATCATCAAGGTCGGCGCCGTTGACAAGTCCGTCGGCGGCTATCACCGCGGACCGGCAATCTGCTTCGACTCGCAGGACGACGTGCTGCGCGGTCTGGCTGAGGGCAAGGTCAAGGAAGGCCACGTCGTCGTTATCCGCTACGAAGGCCCGAAGGGCGGCCCCGGCATGCCCGAGATGCTCGCGCCGACGTCGCAGATCGTCGGCATGGGTCTTGGCACGAAGGTCGGCCTGATCACCGACGGCCGGTTCTCAGGCGCCTCCCGCGGCATCGCCATCGGCCACATCTCGCCGGAAGCGGCGGAAGGCGGTCCGATCGCGTTCGTCGAAGACGGCGACATGATCGAGCTTGACATGAACAACCGTACGATCACCCTCGAAGTCAGCGACGAAGAGCTGGACCGGCGCCGTGCGAACTGGCCGGGCTTCGAGCCGAAGATCAAGCGTGGCTACCTGGCTCGCTACTCCGCGATGGTAACCAACGCCAGCCGCGGCGGCGTCATGAAGATGTAACGACCAATTAACGCGAACACCCCAAGAAGCGGGAGCCGACGGCTCCCGCTTCTTTTTTGTATCGCCCCTACGTATCGCCTCTACGTATCGCCCCTACGTATCGCCCCTTCTACCGACCCTTTATTCCTCCAGAGCTATGCGCCCTCCATCATCGCCTGAATTTCAACTTCACCCATACGTCCCCCCCTCCCGCCGCATCCCTTATAGCATCACGACAAAGGCGGTGAGGCCTTATGCCCAGGATGATCCGGCAAATTCGATTGCAGCGTCCCTGCAAGTTCGTACGGTCGGACAAGATTCAAAGCTCGGCTGTCGGTTGGAAGTCCGGCAACTGGAGCGGTTACGCCCAATCCGGAAGTGCAGGCGCGTACAATCGGATTTCCGCGTACTGGACGGTCCCTTTTGTTTTAGCTTCGACGAAGCCTGTTTACTCGTCCGCCTGGATCGGCATCGACGGCTACAATAACGCCAGCTTGATCCAGACCGGCACGGGACACGACTTCGCAAACGGCAGCGCGAACTATTACGCCTGGTGGGAGATACTGCCCGCTGCCGAGACAATCATTCCTTTTCCCGTCCATCCCGGCGATCGCATGTACGCCGTCATCGCAAACCAAGGGCGCGGCAAATGGTCGATCTTGCTGCGAAACTTAACGCGGGGCTGGCGATTCCGAACCGTCCAAACCTACAAGGGGCCGCGAACGTCCGCCGAGTGGATCGTTGAAGCCCCGCAAGTCGGGAGTACGATCAGCAGCTTTGCAAGGTTAACGCCGGTTGCGTTCTCTTGCTGCCGCGTGAACGGACGCAATCCCCGACTTAAGCTCGACCAGCGGGGCATCATGATTCAAAACAACCGGGTGGTGTCGATCCCTTCCCGCCCTAGCCGGGCCGGTGACGCCTTCCTCGTTAGGGGCCGGCGGTTGAAGCAGAGTTAAAACGAATGAATGTGCAACTACGGACGCCGGCAAGCCGATAACGCTTCCGATCGGTTAATAGCAGCCGACACTGTCGCCTCTTTGAAACGCTGTACAGCGTCTCTTCTCCACTTTCGACGCCGAGGTCCCGCCATGTGACGCTGTACAGCGTCTCTTCGCCACTTTCGACGCCGAGGTCCCTCCATGTGACGCTGTACAGCGTCTCTTCGTCACTTTAGTCGCCGAGGTCCCGTCATGTGACGCTGTACAGCGTCTCTTTGCCACTTTCGACGCCGAGGTCCCGTCATGTGACGCTGTACAGCGTCTCTTCGCCACTTTAGTCGCCGAGGTCCCGTCATGTGACGCTCTACAGTGTCTCTTCGCCACATACGACGCCGAGGTCCCGTCATGTGACGCTCTACAGCGTCTCTTAGCCACTTTCGACGCCAAGGTCCCGCCATGTGACGCTGTACAGCGTCTTTTTGCCTCGATCGCGTTCGATCGCGAGTCGAGGTCACATATGAACGGTCCGTTCGCCGTATAATTGAGCCGCAGAGCAGGTTGGGCAAATTAAAAGCACCCGAGAAATTCGAGAATTCCGAGGATTTCAAAAATTTTTCTTCCGGGCCTGGACAAGGTAAGTTTCGTTGTCGGTTGGAAACCATCCATGGACCAAAAACGCAAACGGGACGAAGCAGGAAATTCCTCTGCTTCGTCCCATTTGGTTATTCGGGCGCTTTAGCCTTAGTCTCGTTTAAGCCCGATCGCCCGTTCCTTCGCTGCCCGGCCGCGCCTCGGCACCGCCGAAGCCCGCGGCTCCGACAGCCGCCATGCCCTGCTCGATCTCGGCTTTAGAGGCGCGCTCCCTGGCGGGCGAATAGCTCCCCTTTTCCCATTGCATGAGCTTCAGTCGAGACATAATAAGCATCCGCGGCTCCATCCGTTCGCCGTGCGCCTTGACTCGTGTCCGGCCCTGCGGGTGGATAATGGCGGTCAATAGACGTAAATAACGGTTCGTAAACCAGGCAAAAATGCCTTTCTGAAGCGCGAACGTCTCGAAGCCCAACCCTTCCGACCCGCGGTTGATCATCGAAATGCCGTACAGCGCCTTGACTTCGTCGCCGCCGGGCATCGAACGCAGCTCCTTGGCTGCGCCCGGCAGCGTCTTCTTGACGCTCTGAATGACGCGGATGGCGATCTGCATTTCCGAACGGGAGCTCATGCCGATATCCAGCATCATCTTGTTGACAAAATGCAGCTCCATCACGCGGTCGCCCTTGGCGATCCGTCCGCCGTCTTCAAGCGTAAGCGTCGGGCCGCCGTACCGGATGATCCGGTAGTGAAACGACTTGCCGTCTCCGATCGGCCTTAGACGGAAGAGCCAGCCGAAGATGTCCTCCCACAGCATCCAGGCCGCCACCAGAACCCGTTTGAACGGACCTGCCTTCTGCGCTTCCGCCGTCTTCGTCCGACCGTCAGAGACGATGCCTGCCGCCGGCATTGCGCTCGGTCCGCCGGAGCCGGATTTGGCACGTTCCTTGTTCAGCTCGGTCTGCCGCATCATCTCGCCGATGCCGACAAAACGCAGTCCCTCGCGCTTGCCGTCCTCGAGGATGCGTCCGACGGCTTCAATCGTGTTGGCCGGCGCGTCGGGGTCTGCGCCGAACGTGTCGCCGCAATCGTGGAGCAGCAGCACCGCGCCGGGCTGCAGCTTGCGCCTGATCTTGCCGTAAAGGCGCTCCGCGCCTACCTTAAGCTTCCAATCGCCGAACAAGGCGGTCCAGAGCACGATCTGCGGCTTGCCCCGTCCGATGAAGTCGAAGACATTGACGATGCCCCAAGGCGGTCGATAATATCTCGGCCGAATCCCCGTAATATGCTCGACGATGTCCCCGGTTCGAACGACATGCCGCCTGACGCTGACCGGCCCCATAATCCAGTTGCTACGGTGAACGTAATTGTGGATACCGATGTCGTGTCCTTCTTCGTGCATGCGCCGCACGATGTCCGGATGCTTCTCCGCATGCGCGCCGACGACAAAAAAAGTCGCGTGCGCACCATGCGCCTTAAGCAGGTCCAGCAGTATCGGTGTGTATACCGGATGCGGCCCGTCGTCGAATGTCAACGAGATCTCGCGCTCGGCGACTCCCTTGGAAAACACCCGGAATCCGAACATCCGGCTGATAAATCCCGGCAAAAACGCGTAAAAAGTCCAAAAATAAAAGCCCCACCAAAGGATGACGTCCATGCCGATTCCACCATCTTGCTTTCTGTTATAAATGTTGCTCCCGTTCAACTTCTTTTATTTTAACATAGGTCGACGAAAAGGTCGTACGAAAATTGACGATGCGTCGTATATCTTTTTAATGACACGCTTTTACGACCCGCTGAATTGTTGCCAACTCTTCAGATTTTGAGACGCCGTAGCCTTGTCCGCGTATAATCGGTTAATATAGAACCCATAGCCTCATCCAATCGACAAAGGGGAAATACATAATGCTCTCGCTGTACCAGAAATACTGGAGGACCGCGTTCGACATCGCCCTAATCGTTTTTACCGTCTGGCTTATCATGTTCGCTTTTAGTTATTTGTATAAGATTGCTACGCCGGTATTCCTTTCCTTTCTTATTTTTCTCTGCATCGAACCGCTCGCCCGCAGGCTGCACAAGCTTGGTATCCGCAAAGCGATCGCGTCCGGCATCAGCGTGCTGCTGTTCACGGCCGTGCTGCTCGCCGCGCTCGCCGGCATCGGCTTCATGTTCTACCATCAAACCTCGGAGCTCGTCGAAAAGCTGCCCAAATATCAAACCCAGGTCGAAGCCCAGATTCACGCCATTACGGCCGAAATTCAGCAGCGCTCGGACAGCCTGCCCGACGGTCTCGCGGACAAGCTGCAGGGTGCCGCCGAAAATATCGTCAAGTTCGGTACCAAGCTTGCGACGAACCTGTTCAACGGCACGGTCGGTTTCGTGAGCTCCTTTTCTTCGTTCGTGTTGAATTTCTCGATCGCGCTTATTCTGGCCTATTTCTTAAGCGTCGAGATCGATATGTGGAAACGGCTGGCCGGTCAGCGTTCGCCGAAGACGCTGAAGACCGCATTCACCTTCTTGCGCGAAAATGTATTCAAAGGCATCGGAGCCTACCTCAAATCCCAGCTCAAGCTGATTAGCATCACGTTTCTCGTCATCCTGGTCGCCCTGCTCGCGCTCCAGGTGAACAACGCGCTGACGATCGCGCTCCTCGCGGCGTTTTTCGACGTCCTGCCGCTGCTTGGCGTCAGCACCTTGTTTATTCCATGGATTTTATATTTGTTCATCGTCGGGCAAACGGGCCTTGCCATCTGGCTCTCCGCGCTGCTGCTCGTCGTAACGCTGACCCGCCAGTTTCTGGAGCCGCGCATTACAGGCCAGACCGTGGGCGTGTCCGCCTTTACGATGCTTGCCTTTATGATGGTATCGCTGTCCTTCTTCGGCTTCGCCGGCCTGATCCTGGCGCCGATCCTGATGATCCTGCTCAAGGCGTTGTACGACCAAGGCTACTTCCACAGATGGATTCGCTGGCCCAAGGAGGAGTTTATCGTTTCGCCGTTTCACCCTTCGTCATCCGGGACGACTGTGCCTGGGGTTCCGCTTCCGCCCGATCCATCAGACGAAGCGCGTCCATAATGTCGCCGAACACGGCCGGTGCCGCATTGCGGACGCCGGCCGTGCGATTTTCCAGCAGCACGGATACCGCATAGCGAGGGCGGCCCTTGGCGGGACCGTACCCCACGAACCATTGATCGTTCAGCGTCGGCCGCTTGCCGGCAAGCTCCGCAGTCCCGGACTTGCCTGCGAGCGGCCATTCGTTTGACCCGAGCGCTTGCTCGGCCGTGCCTTCCGTGACGACTGCGCGCATCGCTTCTCGCAGGGCGGCAGCAGTAGCCGGCTTGATGCTGCCGAATTCGGACGGCGCTCCCCGGGCCGGCATGTTCGCCAGCAGCCCGCCGTCGGCATACCGGATCTCCGTCGCGATCCGCGGCGCCTGCACGCGACCGCCGTGCAGCAAGGTTACGACCAGGTTGGCCGCCTGCAGCGGCGTCACTCTCACGTCGCGCTGGCCGATGCCCGTCCCTGTCCTTACGCCCCCGTCCTTCCCGGCCTCGGGCGTTGCGAATATCGCGCCCGGCTGCTCCTCCTCCAGCAGGCGCAGCGGCTTGCCGTCGACGAAAGAGCCGATCTGCCATCCGATCTGCCGTCCGAGCCCCAGCTTGTCCGCCGTCTCCGCGAGCAGCGCCGGATCGAGCCGCTCGGCGAGCGCGGCGAACACGACGTTGCACGACTGGGCATACGCCTCCTTGACCGTCAGCACGCCATGACCGCCATGCAGCCAGCAGTTCAGCCCGTACCTGCCATAGGATCCCGCGCAGCGGAACGTCTCGTCCAGCGTTGTGACGCCTGCCTCGAGCGCGGCAGCGAGCGTAACCGTCTTGAATACGGAACCAGGCGGCACCGCAATGAGCGCATGGTTGCGCTCGTCCGTGCCGGCCATGCCGATCTGCGCCGGTTCGAAGGCAGGCAGCGAGACCATGCCTAAGATATCCGCATGCTCCACGTCCAGCACGACAACGGCGCCTTCCTTAATGCCATGCTTTTTGAGCGTAGCCTCCGCCGCACGCTGCACGTCCGCATCGATCGTCGTTCGGACCTGAAGCGGATAATGCGGATTCGCCGGCCCCGAGATTCGCATGCCGATCCCCGCGAGCGGACGCCGCGCGCCGTCGGTCGTCGCGACCGCGAAGGTACTGCCGATGCCCCGGATCAGCCTGTCCAGCGACAGCTCGAGGCCGGCCTCCCCGATCGGGTCGGTCGTTCTCGCCTTTCCCGCCGCCAGCTCCTTGGCGTACAGCTTCGTCAGCCGCGCGGGATCCTGCGCCGTATAGCCGATCGCCTGCAGCGCCTGCCCACGCCCCTGCTCCGCCCCGTAGCGGTCGACATAGGGCACCACGGCGACGCCGGTCAGCCTAAGCGCGCCGATTTGCCGTTCCTGCGTCTCCGTAAGTGCGACGACCGTGCCCGTCTTCCCTTTCCATACGAGCGGCTCACGTACGTCTTCGAGCCAGGCGCCCACCTGTTGAGCGTTCGCTCCAAGCGTATCCGCCAGCACCTGCAGCCGACTGTCGGACCCGCGAGGCATTCCGCCGGTCGGGTAGGCGGCGAGCGCACGAATCGTCCTGCCGGTCAACGGGCGGCCGTCGCGGTCGACAAACTGTCCGCGGCCGCTGTCCAGCTCCAGCGGGTCGGAATGCTGCAGATAAGCTTGCTTGGACAGACCCGCGACAGCGTTTTCGCTCCGGCCGCCGCCTCCAAGCTGCACCCACGCAAGTCTCGCTTCCATTACGCCAAAAATGGCGGCCAGCACGATCATGATTTTAAAAATCCGAGCAGGCACCGGATCGTTCAACGGCCATCCCTTCCCCGTCTACGAATTGTAACGCCGATATTCCCAGTGTTGCCCGGCTGCCTTCCCGTTAACCTGCCAAGCTGCCAAGCAGGCGAACGCGGTAATGCATAAAAAAGAATGCCGCCCCCATGCGCGGGAGCGGCATTCCGTACTTTGATATAAATCAAATCGGTTAAGCTACGGTGAATTGAGACAACGATTGACGCAGCTGCTGAGATACCGTCTCAAGCTTGTTGGACAGCTGTACGAGACCGTCGCTGATGCCCAGCTGCTCGTTGCTCAGCGAGGCGACCTGCTCGCTCGTAGCCGAAGCTTGCTGCGCGACGGCACTGACATTCGTCATCGTGAGCGTCAACGTCTCTTGCGCTTGCTCGAGCTGCGAAACCGACGCGGTAGCGGCATGAAGGCGCTCATTGAAGTCGCTCATATGCGACTGTACGTTTTCGAAAATTTTGTTGGCATCCCGCACGGCTTCGATCTGTTCCTTGAACAGCGGGTACGCGTCGGAGAGGACGGATACGGTCTCGTCGATCTCCTGGCCGATCCGGTCTACGATCTCGCCGACGACGCCGATCGATTGGCGGGACTGATCCGCGAGCTTGCGGATCTCGTCAGCGACGACCATAAAGCCTCTGCCGGCGGCTCCCGCACGGGCCGCTTCGATCGTCGCGTTAAGCGACAAAATGTTCGTTTGCTTCGTCATGTTGCCGAGCACGTCGAGAATCTTGCTGATCGAACCGGTGCTCTCCTTGAGCTTGTCGACCTTGTCGACCATCGAACGCGTCATCTCTTCGGTGTGCCCGGTCTTCTCCATCAGGCCTGCCATATACTGGGTGCCTTTGCGACCGGCTTCCTCGACCTCGTAGGCGGACTTGCCCATCTCTACGTTGGAGTCGATGACCGAGACGACCTTATCTCCGATCTGTCCCGTCATCTCGCTGCCGCGCTCGGACTCGACGGCCAAGTTCGTGGCGCCGCCCGCGATCTCTTCTGTCGCCACGGCAATCTCCTTGGCCGCGCTGGCCGTCTTCGTCGAGGCGAGCGTCAGGGAGCTTGCGGTCTCGAGCACTTCGCTCGCGGATTGATTCGTCTGACGCACGAGCTCCGTGATGCGCTCCATCATCCGGTTGAAGCTGTCGGATACTTGTCCGATCTCGTCCTTCTGCCGGATGGTGCTGCGCACCGTCAGATTGCCACGCTCGCCTTCGTTCATCAGGTGGCGCAGCTGGCCGAGCGGCTTGCCGACCGTCCACATGATGAACAGACCGATAAGCGCCGCGATAAGCACGGACAAGCCGCACATGAGGAAGGTCAGATTGCGGATGGCCTTCGCGTCCTTGACCAGCGAGGAAGTCGGGATGTTGCCGATCACGGTCCAGCCGCTGCTGCCGGCAGATTGCGAGCCCACGGAGAGCATCTCGCCGCCGTCGGCTTTGATCTTGACCTCGCCGGATGCGTCGGGCAGCTCATATTCGTACTTCTGTCCCATCAAGGCGGGATCCGCCGCATAGACGATCGTGCCGTCCGGCGCGACAATGTACGTCGAGCTGCCGTCGCCGAAGCTGACGTTCGACAGCATGTCCTGCAGCGACTTAATGCTCAGTTCGATGACCAGCAAATACGGATTTCCCGAATTGACGTTCATCAATGCGCGTCCGACCGCGATCGTCGGCGCCGTCTGCTTGCCGGTAATGCCAGTCGGCATCGTCGGTACCCAGACGACCTTGCCCGCTGCTTGCTTCATCGTGTCGAGGAACGCAGGCGGATTTTCCTTCATGTCGGGAACGCCGCCCGAATTGGAAGAGCCGATGACGGCCATGGACGTATCGGTAGGCAGCAGGAAAATGCCGGCGATCGCATTGTCCGAGATCATCACGTTGGACAGCTTCGTCGTGATCGTCCGCTGGTTGTCGAAGCGTTCGAAATCGTCGGTCGACGAGATGGCCGATCCGACCTGAGAGATAAACTCCGAATCCGACAAAAACTCCATCGACTTGCGCTCGTAACCGGTAAGCAGCAGGTCCATACGCCCGGATACTTGCTTTGCCGTCTCCATGCTGGATTCCGACACTTTCTTTTCGATAACGGATCTGGACTTAGAATAGGAGAATAGTCCTAGCGACACGACGCAAAGCAGGATCCCGCAGAATACAAGAATGAATAACTTCACGCCGACAGAACGAATCGGGCTTTCCAGCTTCGTTTCTTTCATTTGTTGCCCGAATTTTTTCGCATACCCTCCCAGCGTGTCGGCTCCTTGCTTCCACTCCACCGACTTGACACGATCGCGCCAACTTTGCTTCATCTGACACACCCTCCGAGACTTAGTTAAATGACTCTTGGCCGCCGAGATCGCGCCTATTGGCGCACTCGATCTCAAGCGGGAACCCGTTACCACGCGCCATCACGGACGCCGGCCGCACAAAAAAGCTTGCCGAACATCCGACGGCGCAGAATCATCTCCGAATATATATCGGTCATCTGCACTATCAGTGTTAATTCGACAAGCTGATTTAATATCCTTTTGAAACGCTTTCTTGTCCAAACTATTTATTTTTTTTGTCGAAATTACAAAGTTCCGATCTTTTTACGCATCATATCGAGCGGCGCGACAGGTTCCGAAGTCCTGATCCGAAGCAGCTGAAGCGGATGACGGGCTACGTCGACGGCTGCACCGTCCAGATCGGAGAGGGGTCCTGCGACCTGCTTGAAGCTGCGTCCGCCGGGACCGACGAACTCGACCTCGGTGTTCGGACGGAACGGACTGCGCTGCTCGACGACCGCGATGCCGGTCTTCGGATCGTACTCCCGCACGATAGCGGCAAAATCGTAAGGCGCAGGCTTTTCCTCGGGCTCGTAAATATGCTCCGACGCGCCAGGCGTGCTGTAGAAAAATCCGGTGTTGAGCGGACGGTTCGCCGCCTTGCCGATTTCTTCCTCCCACTCGGGGCGAAGCGCATAACCCTCTGGATCCTCCATATAGGCGTCGATGGCCTGCCGGTAGGCGCCAACGACCGAAGCGACGTAATGAATGCTTTTCATCCGGCCTTCGATCTTGAAGCTGTCCACGCCCGCATCGATGAGATCGGGAATATGCCGGATCATGCACAGATCCTTGCTGCCCATCGTAAACATATGGTCGCCCGGATCGCCGACCGGCTCGCTCTCCTGGTGCAAGTCGTACTTCCAGCGGCACGACTGGCAGCACCCGCCGCGGTTCGAATCGCGGTCGGTAAAATGGTTGGAGAGCACGCAGCGGCCCGATACCGAGGAGCACATCGCGCCATGGATGAACACTTCCAGCTCTAGGTCGACATTCGACTTGATCTCGCGAATCTCTTCCATCGAAGTCTCTCTTGCGAGCACGACGCGGGGCAGTCCGACTTCCTTCCAGAACTTTACGGCCTGCCAGTTCATGGTCGACTGCTGCGTGCTCAGATGGACCTCGAGTCCGGGCGCATGCGTCATCGCCGTTTCGACAATGGCAGGATCGGCCGTAATGATGGCCGCAATGCCTGCAGCTTCAAGCTGCTTTAAATAATCGGCGATGCCCGGGAGATCCTCCTGATGGGCGTAAATATTGGTCGCCACAAAAACCTTCGCGCCGTAGCGGGCTGCGAACTCGACGCCCTCGCGCATTTCCTCGAAGCTGAAATTGTCCGCATTCGAACGCAAGCCGTAACTCTGTCCGCCGATATAGACGGCGTCCGCGCCGTAGTGGACGGCGAATTTCAGCTTTTCGAGATTGCCGGCGGGCGCGAGCAGCTCCGGCTTGTCCAGCCGATAGCGGCGACCTGTCCCGGCGGCGGATTCGGCGGCATGGACGGCAGTGCCGTTCATCGTCAACACCTCCATTAGTAAACTTGCTCCTTGTATAAAAATCCGAAGCTGAGCTCGCGGCCGGGATCTTGAAGCGTCCGGATCGGCTCCAGCCATTCCTCGTCGAATTCATAACCTTCGGGGTCTCGGTGCCAGGCGTCGATCGCATGCCGGTAACTGCGCAGCACGGCGATATTGTACGCCTCGGACTTGAGCAGCGGCTCGATATAAAAGCTGTCGATGCCCGCCTCAAGCAGCTCCGGCAGCGCTTCGAGCAGACAAATGTCATCCGCGCTCATCACGTGCGTCCCGTCCGCGTCCTCGTAGACAGGCAGACGCTCGTCAGGACGCTCCGCCTCGATCAGGAACCGGCCCTCGCTCGGTCCGAGATCGACCAGGCTGGCTTCACGGCCCAGGTAGTCCATATAGCTCTGCAGCAGATTGCGCTGGGAATGGTAAATATTCGTCATGCCGTGTACCTGAACTTGCACTTCAATTGTGCCGCTCCGCTTGAAATCGGCGATCTCCTCGCCGTTCAGCTCGCGCGCCAGGACCGCCCGGGATACGCCGCGCTTCGCCCAAAAATGGGCCGCTGCCGAGTTGGTGCCCGTCATCTCGACGTTCCAGTGCAACGCAATACCCGGCGCCGCTTCGCGGGCGGCCATCCATACGGCGGGATCGCCGAACGTCACGCCGTCCGCCCCCGCTTCGGCCGCTGCGCGCAGATAGTCCGGCAGCCCGGCAAGCTCATGGTTGCGCAGCAGCTTGCCCGCAGCGATATAGGCCTTAATGCCGAGCGCATGCGCGCACGCGACGGCTTCCTTCAGATCGGCTTCCCCGATCGAGCCGGGCAGGCGCGCCCCGAATCTGGCATCTCCGATGAGCACGGCGCTCGCTCCGGCCTCGGCATAGGCTTTGATCTGGGCGAGCGAGCCAGCCGAGATCAACAGCTCCGTTGTCATTTCCCTCACCTCATCCAAACGTGAGGCCCGGCGCCTGCTATCGCGCTTCACGCATCCGCTAGGGATGACGCGACGCGCGATAACCGCCGCCGGGCCGTAATATCGGTCGCACGCTCTCGCGCGCGCCGTTTTACTTTGCGTTCTTTTCGCTTTCGCGAATGTTTTTCTGATGCTGCTTGTACGTCTCCGCGAACAAATGCGTGTTGGAGCCGTCCTTTTTGGTTACATAGTACAGATAGTCGGTATCGGCCGGATACAGCACCGCTTCGATCGACTTGAGACTCGGACTCGAGATCGGTCCCGGCGGCAGCCCTTTGTTCTGATACGTGTTGTATGGGCTGTCGACCTTCAGGTCGTCGTTCGTCAGCTTATCCTTTTGCTTGTCCAGTAAGTACTGGATCGTCGCGTCGATCTGCAGCGCCATCTTCTTATCCAGGCGATTCAGGATAACCCCAGCCACGATAGGCCGCTCCTCGTCCACGACCACCTCTCGCTCGACGAGCGAAGCTGCGGTCAGCAGCTCGTGAAGCGTCCAGCCCCGCTCCTCCAGCACGCTCTGCCAATCTTCAGGCAGCGTGCCCAGCTTGCGGTCGAGCTCTGCGAGCATCCGGTCGATGATGTCGGACTCGGTGCTGCCCTTTTTCATCTCGTACGTTTCCGGGAACAGATACCCTTCGATCGGATAACGCAGGCTGTCGCCCGTCGGAATCAGCTTGGTCCAGGTCGAATTTGCGAATTGAGACGGATTGCGCGCCGCGTTCATGAACTTGTCCTTGTCGATGATCCCCTCTTTGGCCAGACGGTCTGCGATCTGCACGACCGTGAACCCTTCGGGAATCGTGAAGCGAATCGTCTCGGCAGCGACCGTCTCGCCGTTGTTCAGCTTGGCCACGATCTCGCCGTTCGTCATGCCCGGCTTGAAGTCGTAGTCGCCGGCCTGGAACCTGGAGCCTTCGTTTTTGTACTTGAGCCACATGCTGAATAAAAAGGTATTGCGGATGAGTCCTTGCGCTTCGAGCGTCTCGCCGACTTTTTTGGCGCCCATACCCTTGCTGATCGTGACGCGCACCGCCTGATCCGAAGATCCCGGAGGCCGAAGTCCGTTCCATACGTAAAAAAGGATCGAGGCGGCGGCGAGAGCGACGAGTCCGAGCGCAATCAGGAAGGACCAAAAACCGGCGTGCCCCTTCTTCGGCGGCTCGTCGTCTTCGGCCTCTTGCACCTCGGGTTCGGGCGCGGGTTCGGGCTTGCTTGCGGCGGCATTCCTCGCAGGCGCCGCGGGCGATCGCTCAGGCGGCGATCCCGGTCGCGTTCGCGGCGGCAGCGGCGCGGGCGCCGGCCGTTCCTCATCCCCGCGCGCCCGGGCGGGCTCCGCGTCGGGTTCTTCCCGGTCTTCCGGAAGATTGCCCGTATACACGGATTTCCACCCGTTGTTGTCGTCGTCTCTGCTCACGCTCTCGTCCCTCCTGCTTAAATAAAAAGCGGCCGAATAGCCGTGAAGAGCGGTTGCCCGCTCTTCACGAAAGTCGCGCCCTCAGCCTTATGGCCGGTCGTCCGACCCGAACTGCATGTCGTCGAAGGCTTCGGCGACGTCTTCCCACTCCTCGTCGTCATCCACCGACTCGAGCTTGGGCTCGCCGGCATCCTCCGGCAAGACGCGGAACACCTCGATCTCGCCTTCCTTGCGCATCGCATCGCTCTGCAGCACGGCGTAAGGCTTGCCGTTCACGCTAAGCTCGGCCAAGATCCGGTAGACCTGCGTCGACCCGCTCTCGCCGGTCAGCTCGATCTCGGAGCCGAACGCCTGCTGCAGCGCGCCTCCCGGGGAGCCATGACCTTGTTTCCCGGCTTCGCTCATTGCTCTTCACTGCCGCCGAACTCGGCCGCAAGCGTGTTGAACGTCTCTTCGACGATCTCCCACTCTTCTTCGCTCTCGATCGGATAAAGCTTGATCTCGTCGTCCTCTTCGTCGAAGCGGAACGCATAGACCTCTTGCTCTTCATCCTCGGCGTCGGCAGGCACGACCATCATATACTTGCGGTCTGTGCCGTCGTCGAGCTCGAAGCGCATGATCACTTCGAACGCCTCGTCGTTGCCGTCGTCGTCAGGGATATAAATAATCTCCGCTTCTTCTTCAGGGCGGATCGTATCATCAGCCATTCAGGTTAGCCCCTCTCGATCTGGAATCCAAATAACTCTGAAGCAATATTGCCGCGGCCATCTTGTCGATAACCAGCTTGCGCTTGGCCCGGCTCACGTCCGCTTCGAGCAGCGCGCGCTCCGCGGCGACGGTCGTAAGCCGCTCGTCCCATAGTTTGACGGGAAGCCTCAGCGTCTCCTCAAGCCTGGCCGCGAACGCGATACAGAGGTCGCCCCGGGGGCCGACGGAGCCGTTCATGTTCTTGGGCAGGCCGAGGACGATCTCATCGGCCTCAAGCTCCGACGCCAGCTCCGCGACCCGGCGAAGGCATGCGTCCTCGGTCTTGTGCTGGATGACCTCCACGCCCTGGGCCGTCCAGCCGAACGCGTCGCTGACGGCCACGCCCGTGCGCCTGTCTCCATAATCCAACGCCATGATCCTCGGCATCAGCGGTGCTGCTGAAGATAGAAGCGGACCATTTCTTCGATGAGTTCGTCGCGCTCTTTCTTCCGGATCAGACTTCTTGCGTTGTTGTGCCGCGGAATGTAGGCCGGGTCGCCGGACAGCAGATAGCCTACGATCTGATTGATGGGATGGTATTCCTTCTCCACCAGCGCGTCGTGCACCGTCAGCAGGATATCCTTCGCTGAGATCTCCTCCGGATCGGGCATGACGTCGAATTTGACCGTCTTATCCATGTGATTCTTGTCGGACGAGCTCATTTTCGCAGCACCTCGCTTTATGCCAACATCATATCATATTCTCCGCTGGACGGGAAATGGAAGCGCAATCCCGCCCTGTGCGAAAGGACGTGCGGCGAGCCGGACTGCATGCGCCGCAAATTCCTCTTAGGCGCCCGCTCCTGCGGCCGCCACCAGGCCTTCGGCCGCGCGGAGCGCCTCGCCGAGCTTGGAAGGGTCCTTGCCGCCGGCTTGCGCGAGCTCCGGCTTGCCGCCGCCGCCGCCGCCGCAGATGGCGGCCAGTTCCTTGATCAGCTTGCCTGCGTGCAGGCCGCGCTGCACGAGCGTCGGCGATACGGAGACGACCAGGCTCACCTTGTCGTCATGCACGGCGCCAAGCACGAGCACGGCCTCCGGCAGCTTCGCCTTCAGCTCGTCGGCGACGCCGCGCAGCGCGTCCATTCCGCCGACGTTCACCTGTGCGGCGAGCAGCGTCAGGCCGCCCACTTCCTTGGCGCCGCCGAGCAGCTCGGCGGCCTCGAGCCGGCGGAGACGCCCTTGCAGCGATTCCACTTCGCGCTGCGTCTGGCGCAGCTCGCCTTGCAGCGCCTCGACGCGGCGCGGCACCTCAGCCACGCCCGTCTTGAGCAGCGCCGCGGCGCCCTTCAACAGGCCGATCTGCTCGTCCATGTACGCATAGGCGTGTCGGCCGGTGACGGCTTCGATCCGGCGAACGCCGGAGCCGATGCCGCTCTCCGCCACGAGGCGGAACAGGCCGATCTGCGCCGTGTTGGAAACGTGGCAGCCGCCGCACAGCTCGAGGCTGTAGTCGCCGACGCGCACGACGCGCACGATGTCGCCGTATTTCTCGCCGAACAGCGCCATCGCGCCGAGCGACTTGGCTTCTTCGATTCCCTTCAGGCTGATGTCGACGTCGGTGCCGAGCCAGATTTGCTCGTTGACTCTGCGTTCGACGTCCGCCAGCTCGGCTTCCGTGATGGCGCCAAAGTGCGAGAAGTCAAAACGAAGCCGGCCCGGTTCGACCAAGGAGCCCGCTTGGTTGACGTGCTCGCCCAGCACTTGCTTCAGCGCCTTGTGGAGCAAGTGCGTGGCCGTATGGTTGCGCACGATGTCGGCGCGGTCCACGGCGTCCACGCTGGCCGTCACCTTGTCGCCGACCTTCAGGGTGCCCGAAGTGACCGTCACTTGATGCAGCGGCTGACCGTGCGGCGCCTTGCTCATGCCGGCGACGGCCGCGACCAGGCCGCCCTCGCCGACCAGCATCCCGGTATCGCTCACCTGGCCGCCGCTCTCTGCGTAGAACGGCGTCCGGTCGAGAAGGACCGACACCGTCTCATCGGCGCCCGCAGCGTCGACGAACCGGTCTCCGGACACGATCGCCGCGACGGTCGCGCCGAGCGTCAACGTGCCGTAGCCGTCGAACTCGCTCTTGACCGTGTAGTCTGCGAGCGGACCGCCCTGCACCTTCATGCTCTCGGTTTCCTGCCGGGCCGCGCGCGCCCGCTGGCGCTGCTCGTCCATCGATGCGTCAAAGCCTTCCCGGTCGACCGTCATCCCTTGCTCGGCGGCATAATCCTCCGTCAGATCGAACGGGAAGCCGTACGTATCGTACAGCTTGAACGCATCCGCGCCGGCGATCCTCTTCTCGCCTGCCGCAACAGCCTTCGCGCACAGGTCCGCCAGCAGGGACAGCCCATCGCTGAGCGTCTCGTGGAAGCGCTCCTCCTCGGTGCGGATGACGCGCTCGATGAATTCGGCTTTCTCTACGACGGTCGGGTAGTAGCCGCCCATGATCTCGCCGACCGTCGGAACAAGCTCCCACAGAAACGGACGGTCTACGCCGAGAACCTTGCCGTATCGGACCGCGCGGCGAAGCAGCCGGCGGATGATGTAGCCGCGTCCTTCGTTCGAAGGCATGACGCCGTCGCCTACGGCGAAGGCGACCGTGCGGATGTGGTCCGCGATGACCTTGAGCGCTACGTCGTGGTCGGGGTTCGTCTTATAAGAGACGCCTGCGATTCCGGCCGCTTGCGCAATGATCGGCTGGAAGAGGTCGGTGTCGAAGTTGGAATCGACGTCCTGCACGATTGAAGCGAAGCGCTCGAGACCGGCGCCCGTATCGATATTTTTATTCGGCAGCGGCGTATAGCTGCCGTCCTTGTTGTGGTTGAATTGCGAGAAGACGAGGTTCCACACCTCGAGGAAGCGCTCGTTCTCTCCGCCAGGATAGCACTCCGGGTCGGACAAGTCGCCGTAAGCTTCGCCGCGGTCGTAGAAAATCTCGGTGCAAGGTCCGCAAGGGCCTTCGCCGATGTCCCAGAAGTTATCGGTGAGCTTGACGATGCGCTCGGCCGGAATGCCGATTTTTTCGTTCCAGTATTTGAAGGCTTCCTCGTCTTCCGGATGCACGGTGACCGACAGACGTTCAGGCGCGAAGCCGATCCACTCCGGGCCGGTCAGGAATTCCCAAGCCCAAGTGATCGTTTCTTCCTTGAAGTAGTCTCCGATCGAAAAGTTGCCCAGCATTTCGAAAAACGTGTGGTGTCGGCGCGTCTTTCCGACGTTTTCGATGTCGTTCGTCCGGATGCACTTCTGGGAGTTGGCGATGCGCGGGTTTTCCGGCTTTTCGCGGCCGTCGAAGTATGCCTTCAGCGGCGCCATGCCGGCATTGATCCACAGAAGAGAAGGATCGTTGTGCGGGACGAGCGATGCGCTGGGCTCGACGCGGTGTCCTTTGGAGGCGAAGAAACGAAGCCATCTGTCGCGGATCTCGGCGGCTTTTAACGGTTGCATGATGAGGTTCCTCCCTTGAATTGTCGGCTCTGCGGCCTGTTCTTAACCCGTAAAAAAATAAAAAACGCCCCTGAAATTCAGGGACGAATCAATCGCGGTACCACCCTGGTTATTCCGCTTGACGCCGGCTGGCAGCCGGGCAAATCGGTGCGGAATCGCCTTATTCAGGCTGTAACGGGCCTGCCCGTCGGATCCAGTCCGAAGCTCGGAAGCCGGCTTCCCCCGCCCTTCGCACGAAGACGCTCGCAGCCTGGCCGTACCGCTTGTCCGGCGAGCCGCTGGGCTCGGGGGCGATCTGGCAAGGCGTCTTCTCTCTGCAATGCGGACTCTCGGGGTACTCTTGCTTCTTCAACGCTCGATGGCTATGTTACGTTGACGCTTTTTTTCATGCGACGTTACCATTATAGAGTTGCGCTTTCGGCGGTGTCAAACGGTTTTTCGCCGAATGTAATAGGCGAACAGATGCTGGACGACGACGCGCAGCGCCGCATAGAAAGGCACCGCAAGCAACAGCCCGACGATGCCGGCCAGCTCGCCGCCGATCAGCAGGACGAAGATGATCGTGAGCGGATGCATCCTCATCGACCGTCCCACCACCTGGGGGCTGATGACGTTGCTCTCGAGCGTCTGGCACAGCGTATTCACGATCGCCACGAACAGCGCCATTTTCCACGAGATCGTGCTCGCCATGACGAGCGCGGGCAGCGCGCCGAGGAACGGTCCAAGATAAGGGATAATGTCGAACAGCGCGACAAACGCAGCCATGAGCAGCGGGTAAGGCATACCGATAATCAGATAGCCGATGTAAGCGGCAAGCCCGATGCACAGCGACACGATAAATTGTCCCCTGATGTAGCTGCCCAGCGCCATGTCGATCTCCTTGAGCAGCCGAATCGTGCCCTGCCTTCGGGCGCGGGGCAGATACTTCAGCACGGCCCGCTCGAAGACGTCCATATCCTTTAAAATATAAAATACGAGAAACGGGACGATCATCAAGAGGAAAATGACGTTGACGACGGCGCCGATATTGTTCAAAAAATCGGATATGCGTACGGACATTTGCTTTTCCAGCCCGATCACGGCCCGGTTGATGCCGCTTCGCACCGTGTCCGGCAGCGAATCGTTTTTGTTGAAGCTGTCGACCAGGCTCTGCGCCCGCATCGTCAGCTCCGGCATATGCTCGTTCAGCTCTCTTACCTGTGCCGTGAACATGGGGGCCACGTTCACGAGCACGACGACGCTGCTGCAGACGAAAACCGCGTAGATCAGCAGAACCGCGGCTGTCCGCGGCATTCGCCGATGGTGAAGCATCGCAACGATCGGATTGAGTACGTAGGCGATGATCATCGCGATCAGGAAAGGCGCGGACACGGCTTTGGCGAATCTCCATACCGACAGCAGCATCGGTCTCACAAGCGTCGCCAGGTACAACGCGAGCAGGGCCAGCACGATATAGACGAGCACGGCCAGCAGACGGCTTTGCGACAGCCGGTTCATCCTTTTCACCCCCCGACCGTTCTAGTCCGGTCCACCCTCCAGTATATGTACAAGCGCGCCTGCATAAACCTGTATCGAAGGACGAACTCCGGGAAACGGGAAAAACAAAAAAGCCCCGGCGCTCAATGGTGAGCGCGGGGGCCGTCAGGGAGTGATGATAATCCGATTGCCCGGAATGAATCGTCACATGCCGCCTGCGTGAATATGAGGAGGAATCGGCTCTCCGAAAAACAAATCGTCGAGAGAGCTCAGCGTGCCGTCCTCTTCGACTTGATAAACGGACATCTTGTCCCCGTTCACCGTCAATTCGATAAAGCAGCTCCAGCAGTAAAACTGATGCGATCCGATCTTGCCGATATCTTTGGAATTGCAGTTCGGGCATCTCATCATCGGTTATCACCTTTCACTTTCCGCGTTAGGGTCTTTATCCATAATTCGCTCATAGGATGCGGGTACGAGGATTGCGTCCTCGCCCAATGTCAAGTCCTTGGGGCCGTCCGGCAGGTACATGCGCCGCCGTCCTTCGAACACGTCCGCGAGTAATCCGTCCGTCAACTCATAGCCTGCTATTTGTGTACCCGCGGTCTTGCGAAAATAAACATCGGAGACGCGGCCAAGTTCCTGACCCTCCAATGTATAGACGGGAAGCTCTCGCATTCGGATCAATCCCGTGTGAAACGTCCGCTGCAGACTCTTGCGAGGCATGCTTCGAATGGCATCCTTGCCCTTGAGAACCAAGGCGTCTTCGCCGCTCGTGAGAACGTCTGTCCACTTCGCGATGCGGACCTTGCGCCGGAGTCCGAATTCGCCGTCCAGGACGACGTACTCGGCCTCCCAAAACTCGTCGAATCCGATGTCCAGAACGCGGCCTACTCGCTTGCCGCTTGGAAGCAGAACCGGTAATCCGATCATCTGCTGCAGGCTTCGATTCATAAAAACCTCGCATGTATAGGCAACTGCCTGTTATCTCTTACGCAAGCGAGCGACAATGGTTGCAATAATTTCTGCCGTTTTGTCCGCTTGCGAGATAGTATTGCCCATTCCGAAGCTAAATCTTACCGAATTTTTGCAAAATTGAGGCGATAGGTCCATCGCGGTCAGCACATGAGACGGCTGCAGCGAACCGGAGGTACATGCCGACCCGCCGGAAGCGGCTATCCCCTGCAAATCTAAATTCATCAACAAGGTCTCATTAGAAACGCCCTCGATGCCGATATTCAAAATATGAGGCAGCCGCCCTGCCGGGTCGGCATCGCCATTAACGGTTACTGCGTCGGGTCCGAGCCGGTCGCGCAAGCCGGTCAGCAAGGCGCTCCGTACGGATTCGGCATGCCCGCGCCGCGCGTCTACCGCATTCGCCACGAGCGATGCGGCTGCGCCGAATGCGGCGATTCCCGCCACATTCTCCGTGCCCGCCCGCTTGCGGCGTTCCTGCGATCCGCCGTACAGCAGCGGCTGCCATGGCGTTCCCGTACGTACGTATAGCGCGCCGACGCCCTGCGGTCCGCCGATCTTGTGCGCGGACAGGCTGAGCAGATCGACCGGCAGCGTGCCGACGTCGATCGGTTCGTAGCCAAGCGCCTGAACAGCGTCGACGTGCATAACGGCGCCATAGCGGCGGGCCAGCTCGCCTATAAGCGCGATCGGCTGCAGGGTTCCGGTCTCGTTGTTCCCGTACATAACGCTGACGACCGCGGTCGTCTCGCCAATCGCAGCTTCAGCGTCATGCACGGAGACGCGCCCCGCGCGATCGACAGGCAGCACGGTCAGCTCGAAGCCTTCGGCGGCCAGTCGCTCGGCAGCATGCAGCACCGCGTGATGCTCGATGGCCGTCGTCACGATGCCGGTCCGCCGCGGATCCTTGGCGCGCTGCGCCCGGGCCGCGCCGAACAGCGCGGCATTGTCGCTCTCGGTGCCGCCGCCGGTGAACGTAAGCTCATCCGGCCGGCAGCCGATCGCGCTCGACAGCGCGTCGCGCGCCTCTGTCACGCGGCTGCGGGCGCCGCGGCCGAAGGCATGCAGGCTGGATGGGTTGCCGGGGGCCTCGCCGGCCGCCGCCACATAGGCGGCGAGCGCCTCGGGGAGCATCGGCGCCGTAGCGGCGTAATCCATATAAATGCGATCCATATCCATCACCGGCTACATCTAAATGTAGAACATATAACTATCGGGCTTGCCTTCATCCTTGAAGTTGATGAGATCCGACAGTGTCGTGGAGTCCAGCACGCTCGCGATACTGTCGCGAATGCGCAGCCACAGGTCGCGCTTCGCGGCGTCGTCTTCCTCGGTAAAGTCGACCGGGCTAATCGGCCCTTCGAGTATGCGAATAATATCCCCCGCCGTGATCCCTTCCGGATCCTTCGAAAGAATATAGCCGCCGTATGCCCCGCGAATGCTCTTTACGAGTCCCGCATTGCGCAGCGGAGCGATCAGCTGCTCCAGGTAATGCTCGGACAATCCGTTTTTCTCGGCGATGCTTTTCAGTGAGATCGGGCCCTCGCCGAATTTGGAGGCCAGTTCCATCATAATCGTGAGTCCGTAGCGACCCTTCGTCGAAATCTTCAAATCGGCACCTCGTTCCACGCAGACAGCGGCGCAGTCTTCTCTTTTTATATTGATAGGACAGTATCATGGATGCAAAAAAAAGGGAGTATCCCCATTTCACATCTATGTTATCACATCATCCATCGTTGTGGTCAAAAAATCGGTGACATATTCATGTTATTTAGAATGTACATTCTTTTTTGACCGTCTCCTTTGCGCGCCTGCGGTGCCGCCCCCTGTTCGGCGCATGCCGCGAACTTGTGCTACAATGGGGAATGCCGGTTCGGCCACATCCCATTCGCTTGCGCAGGAGTGATTATTATAATGAAAGATTTAAGATTTGCCAACCCCAAGGACACCCGCGTCGTCGTAGGCATGTCCGGCGGCGTGGACTCTTCGGTCACGGCGCTGCTGCTCAAGGAGCAGGGCTTCGACGTGATCGGCGTATTCATGAAAAACTGGGACGACACCGACGAATCCGGGGTTTGCACCGCCGACTTGGACGCCGAAGACGTGCGCCGCGTTTGCGATCAGATCGGGATCCCCTACTATACCGTCAACTTCGAAGAAGAATACAAGGACAAAGTATTCGCCTACTTCCTCGACGAGTATCGCAGAGGGCGCACGCCTAATCCCGACGTCATGTGCAATCGCGAGATCAAGTTCGGCGAGTTCCTGCAGAAGGCGCTGGATCTCGGCGCGGACGTCATCGCCACGGGCCACTACGCCCGCGTCGCGCTCGAAGACGGCGAGTACAAGCTGCTTCGCGGCGTCGACGCCAACAAGGACCAGACGTACTTCCTGCATGCGCTCGATCAGGACCAGCTGTCCCGGGCGATGTTCCCGATCGGTCATCTGCCCAAGCCCGAAGTACGGCGCATCGCCGAAGCCGCCGGCCTCGCGACCGCCAAGAAAAAGGACAGCACGGGCGTCTGCTTCATCGGCGAGCGCAACTTCAAGGAATTTTTAAGCCAGTACCTCCCCGCTCGTCCCGGCGACATGATCGACGCGGCTACCGGCGAGGTCAAGGGACGCCACGACGGATTGATGTACTATACGCTGGGCCAGCGCCAGGGACTCGGCATCGGCGGCTCCGGCACGGGCGAGCCATGGTTCGTCGCGGATAAGGATTTGGAGCGCAACTTGCTGTACGTTGTCCAGGGCGAGCGCGATCCGATCCTGTATTCGCACGGCTTGACCGCGGGACAGGTCAATTGGATCGCCCCCGTCATGCCCGAGGCACCGATGCGCTGCACCGCCAAGTTCCGGTATCGCCAGCCCGACCAGGGCGTTACATTGACGCCGCAAGCGGACGGAACGTTCGAGATCGCCTTCGACACGCCGCAAAAGGCGATCACGCCCGGGCAAGCCGTCGTTTTCTACGACGGCGAGACTTGCCTTGGCGGCGGTACGATCGAGCGCGTCCACAAGGCAGCGCTGACGGAGCGAAGCTAAAGCCGGTGACGTACCCGCGCGAAGCCAACGCGAAAACCCCGGTTGTCTTGTCTTTATAGACGAGGCAGCCGGGGTTTTGGTTTTGCTAAATGGATATCGGATTATCCGAAACTTGATTTAAGCGAAGCGCCTGTCGATGAATCATCCGCTAGCCGTTCCGAGACGTTGGGCTATCGTCGCCCTCGTTGTTCTTTCGTCGCAATGCCTGCAAATATACATCTATTTTCGCCGAGATCGCCCTTTTTGGTCAGAAAAGATGCAAAAACGCAGGTTTTTTCCTCCATCATCCCGATTTCCGGCTTGTATTGTGAAGTTACCTGCACATTTGCAGGTATTTCATCAAATGTCGCGAGTCGATTGAAAATACATGTAAAAATGCAGGTTTGCGATCCGCCAAACTTCGGAAAAACGCCCCTACGCCGATCGCGCGCCTGCCTCTCCACGAATGGCCGCTACTTTTCAGCCCTTTTGCCTCCCAATAGGAGGTCGGAAGGGCTTTATTTATGTTCCGGGACATTTCCCAAGGGCTGCGCCGAGCGTTTGCCATGATAAAACAGGCCCACTCTGGTACCTTGAGCGCACTTAGTTCGCGGATAAGCGTCCGCACTCGCTTCCATTGCTTCCATAGGCACATGCGCAGCCTTCTGCGAATCCATCCGTCGAGTTGCTCGAGATGTTTCTTCGCAGCGGCCAATCGGAAGTAACCCAGCCATCCCATTGCATAGCGGTTCAGCCGGTTTATCCGTTCTTCCATCGGCAGCGATCTCGTACGGTTCGTCAGTCTCCGGATCCTATCCTTGAACCGAGAAATCGTTTTCAGAGCTTCGCGCTCTCGAGTATCTGCTCCAGCAAGTCGTTACTGACTTCGCGCGAGGAAGGGACGACTTGTGCCGGCGATCAATTAGGCGCTCCTGCACTCCCTGGCGGCTTCGCCGCTTCTCTTTGCAGCAAGCTCCCTTGCGTTGGCGGCATTGAATTTCGTTGTGTTTGGGCAACTCATCCGACTATCCCTGCCTAAATACAGTTCGTTTACCTTGGCCCGTGCATTTGCCTCCGGCTTCCTTCAGATTCCGCCTCGCGATGGACACCCTTGCCCTTGGCAACGTAAGCGCTCGCCAGCCCCCGTTCGGGACTTTCACCCTAGAGATGACGCCCATCCTGGACGTACAAAAAAAGAACCTCCGGCATCGGCCGGAGGCTCTTCGATAGGCTGTCGTGCTATAATGAGCGGCCGCGCAGGCGGTGCTTACAGCTTAACGACGTTGATTGCTTGCGGTCCGCGGTTGCCGTCGGTGATCTCGAATTCTACCGCTTGGCCTTCGTCCAAGGTCTTGAATCCGTCGCCTTGAATAGCGGAGAAATGCACGAATACGTCGTTGCCGTCTTCGACCGAGATAAAGCCGTAGCCCTTCTCTGCGTTAAACCACTTAACTGTTCCTCTCAAATGAAAAACCTCCTAAAATCTCGCCGTAAGTCGGCGAATGACATTATTATAGCCGAAACCTTGTCAAGATGCAATATGTGAATTTTATGTCTCATTTTGTCTGATTTTCATTCCGCACGATTCGTCTTTTTTGCGGAGCACCAGCACGCTGCTCTCCCTGGGCACGAAAGGCAGGCCGCAAGGAACGAGCGACGCTTCGGATTCAGCCGCAAGAACGTCCAGCAGCCGGTCCAGGTAAGGCACCGTCTCCCAGGCCAGCGTGACAAGCGGGTAGATCCGAATCTCGCCCCCGGGCTTCGCTGCGCGAAGCAGCTCGCGAAGCGCCGCTTCGTGGAAGGCTTCGCCGAATTGGTCCGCATACAAAAATAAAAAATGACTGCATAAGATCAGCGAAAAGGTATCGTTCTCGAACGGCAATCGCGGTAACGACGCTGCCAGATACCTCTCTTTGTCCGTTTCCGATTGAAAATGGACGGCGAAGGATTCGAGCGATGCCTCGCGAATGCGTCTATGACGCTCCGGCGATCCGTAATAGCTCCAGTCGTATACTTGCGACATGGCGGCGATCTTGGCGGAGGACGTGTCAATCTCCCTTTGTGCCAGCGCGACGACCGCCTGTCGGTCCCCCGCATAGAAGGGATCTGCCGCATAGGCGTCAATCCCGCGCGCGCAGAGCTGCGCTGTGAACGAAGATGCGCCCCCTGCCACGTCCAATACTTTTTTACCTGTAAGCTTGTCGGTCTCGAACCCGAACATCCGCTCATATTCTTCGTAAGAACGGCACGTCGAAGCGACCCCCGTCTGGGGGTATGCAGGCTTTTTCTCCATGTTGCGCGATTCTCCTCTCGTCTCTTCAAGCTCGTCTCTTCTCGTCTATGCTTCGGCCCCTATGGGTTACCCCTACTTTGCCACCCTGCACGGCAGCTGTCAATCCTTTCCCAACAACTCGTTTTTCCAGTCGGGCCGCGGGTCGACATTGATTTCTGCCTTCATCTCTTCTATAGTCATGAATAACGGCTTCGCCGTATCAGAATCGGCGCAACAACTGCCGGACGGGAGGCTTTAACCATGTTTGCCAAGCACGTTATTTACAAAAACGACCATTACAACATGCTGACTGTGGAGGTTCAGGGCAAGACGCTTGTCGTGCGCCAGATTTCGGACCAGTGGGGCGAGGAATGCCACAAGTTTCTAAGCCGCCCCGAGATGATGCACTGGGCCGAGAGGCACCTTGTCGCGGAAGACTTCCCGGGCGGAGAGCAGCAGCTGGCCGAAGTGATGAGCAGCCTGCGCAACGTCTAGGCGCCGGCCGCCCGGAAAGGAGGACGCGACCTACATGGACTACAGCGCTACTTTGATCTACGCCATCGCGGCATTCGGGCTCGCAGCCGTGCTCATCTGGCAGCGCGACCACGTGCCGGCCAAGCTCCGCAGAGGTCTCGCGACCGTCTCGCTGGTGCTCGTGGCGTTCGCTTTTTTTCTGGTCGTTTACGCCTTTTTCTCGGCGGGCAGCGCATAAATCAGGCTTAATGAAGCGTGCGAAGTCAGGATATACTACGTCGGATTACCATTCGTTGCTAAACGGAGGTCCGTCCGATGAGAATATCCGCGAAGCCGCTGGCCGCGCTGCTCTCCGCTGCGATGCTGTCCGCGTCATGCGCGCAGGCGCAGCCCGGGGAGGCCGCCCCGCGAGGCGGCAGCAAGACAACGATCGCGCAGGCCGAGGCCCGCGGCGAATCCAACGTACCGAGGAGGCTAACCAAGATGAACGAAGTGCTCAAACGCGGCGAAGTGCCCGCCGAACACCGCTGGCACCTGGAAGACATATACCCGGACCAGGCTGCCTGGGACCGCGAATATGCGCAAGTGCGCGCACAGATCGGCGAGATCTCGTCCTACCAGGGCAAACTGAACGACGCCGCAGCAATCTCCGCCTGCTTCGCCAAAGACGACGAGCTGTCGCTTCTCACGGAACGCCTCTACGTCTACGCGAATATGCGGAGTCATGAGGACATGGCCGACTCCAAGTATCAGGCGCTCTCCGAAAAAGCCAAAAAGCTGAGCGTCGAAGCCGGCGAAGCGACTTCCTATATTACGCCGGAGATCTTGAGCCTGTCCGAGGATACGCTCAAGGGCATCATCGCGGATCCGTCGCTGAGGCCTACATACCGGCGCACGCTCGAGGAGATGCTGCGTCGCAAGCCCCATACGCTCTCCAAGAGCGAGGAGTCCCTCCTCGCGCAGGTCGGCAACCTGTCCCAGGCGCCGACCACGATCTTCGGCATGCTGAACAACGCCGACATGAAGTTTCCAAAGGTGAAAAACGAAAAAGGCGAAGAAATCGAGCTGACGCACGGCCGGTATATCCAGTTCCTCGAGAGCCGCGACCGCGGCGTGCGCGAGGCGGCCTTCAAGGCGGTATACGACACGTACGGCAAATGGCGCAACACGCTCGCCGCGACGCTGAACGCGAACGTGACCAAAAACCTGTTTTATGCGCACGCCCGCCATTATCCGTCCGCCCTCGAGATGTCCCTCTTCGGCGACAACATCCCGGTGAGCGTTTACGACAACCTGATCCAGACGATTCACGATCATCTGCCGTTGATGCACCGCTACATGGCGCTTCGCAAAAAGCTGCTCAAGCTCGACGAGCTTCACATGTACGACTTGTTCGCGCCGCTCGTCGACGAGTTCGACATGGACATCGGCTACGAGGACGCCAAGAAGACCGTATACGACAGCCTGAAGCCGCTCGGCGACGACTACCGGAAGGTGCTGCAGGAAGGCTTCGACAAAGGCTGGATCGACGTCTACGAGAACGAAGGCAAGCGCAGCGGTGCTTACAGCTGGGGCGCCTACGGCACGCATCCTTACGTGCTGCTCAACCACAAGGACAACCTGAACAGCATGTTCACGCTCGCGCACGAGATGGGACACGCGCTGCACTCGTATTATTCCGACGAGAGCAACGAATACCGCGACGCGCAGTACACGATCTTCCTCGCGGAAGTCGCCTCTACGCTGAACGAAGCGCTGCTCATGGATTACCTGCTGGATAAATCCAAGGACCCCAAGGAAAAGATGTACCTGCTCACGTATTATGCGGATCAGTTCCGTACGACGGTGTTCCGCCAGACGATGTTCGCCGAGTTCGAGAAGATCGTGCACGCGAAGGCCGAGAGTGGCGAGTCGCTCACGCCCGAAGAGCTGTCGGCAATCTACTACGACTTGAACGTCAAATATTACGGCACCGATATGGTCGTGGACAAGGACATCGCCATGGAATGGGCGCGCATCCCCCACTTCTACACGAGCTTCTATGTGTACAAGTACGCCACCGGCTTCTCGGCGGCGACGAGCTTCGCCAAGCAGATCCTGAGCGAGGGCCAGCCCGCGGTCGACCGTTATCTCGGATTCCTGAAGAGCGGCGGCAACGACTACTCGATCAACATTCTCAAAAAAGCAGGCGTAGATATGTCGACGCCAGCCCCGATCGAGCAGGCGCTCAGCGTGTTCGAAGGGTTGATCGAACAAATGGAACAGTTAACAGAGAAATAAGGCCTAAAGTGCATGCGACTTTGGAACGCCCGCCGATTGCGGGTGTTCTTTTTTTATACTATCGAACCAAAACTCGGCAGGAATCGAGCCCTATCGACACGAATAGTTACACGGAATGATGACGGGGAGAGGGATAGGATGCAGCGGAAAGACTTGACGTCCGAACAATTGCTGACCATTATATTCGAATATATGGCCAAGATCTCGAGCGAATCCAAGCTGGACAAGGTGCTCGTGCTGATGGCGAATATGGGGCGCGAAATGATCGTGGCCGATCGCTGTACGGTCTGGCTCATCGACGAAGCAAGCGGCGAATTGTACACGACCGTCGCTCACGGTGTCAAGGAGATCCGGATCCCGATCGGCTCGGGCCTCGTCGGGCACGCCATTGCGACCGGTGAACCGGTCATCATCGAGGACGCCCGCCATGATCCTCGTCACAATGCAGAGAACGACCGCAAGACGGGCTACCAGACGAAGTCGATCATCACGATCCCGTTCAGGAACAACGACGGCGAGACGATCGGCGCCTATCAGGCGATCAATAAAATGACCGAAGCCGGCAAATTCACCGATTACGACATGAACCTGTTGTCGCTCGCCGCCTCCTATGCCGGCAAATCGCTCGAGTCGGTCATGCTGCACCAGGAGATCGCGGACACGCAGCGCGAGATCATCTCCACGATGGGCGAGATCGGCGAGATCCGGTCCAAAGAGACGGGCAACCACGTGCGACGCGTTGCGGAATATTCGTACGTGCTGGCCAAGGCGTACGGGCTGTCCGACCGCGAGGCCGAGACGCTGCGCGACGTGTCCCCGATGCACGACATCGGGAAGGTCGCGATTCCCGACGCCGTGCTGAACAAGCCGGGCAAGCTGACCGACGAGGAGTACGATATCATCAAGTCGCATACCCGGATCGGCCATCAGCTGCTGAAGGGCTCGCGCCGCGAGCTGCTCGCCGCTGCTGCGATCATCGCGGAGCAGCATCACGAGAAGTGGGACGGCAGCGGCTACCCCAACGGGCTCGCCGGCGAGGACATTCATATTTTCGGCCGGATCACCGCCGTGGCCGATGTGTTCGACGCACTTAGCGCGGAGCGCGTCTACAAGGCCGCATGGCCGCTTGACCGCATCGAGAAGCTGTTCCGCGAGGAGCGGGGCAGGCACTTCGATCCCGCCGTCGTGGACGTGTTTTTCGACAACCTGGTCGAGCTGGTCGACATCCGCGACCGGTTGAACGACGGGATGGACGAAGAGGCCGGGTAGACTGTACGGTTAGTCAGTACGGTTAGTCAGTACGGTTAGTCAGTATGGTTAGTCAGTACGGTTAGTCGGTTAGAAGGTTAGTCATCTCATGCATCCAGCCGCAGCTTAACGAAAGACGCCAGCGTCTCCATCCAGGCAGCGGTCTTCTCCTCGAGTCCCTTGTGCTGCCTTGTCGGAATCGGACTGGTCGACGGCAGCTTCAGCACGACGCGCCTTTTCACCTCCGGATCCTGACCGTGGTGCTTGGCGAGCGTTTCGTACGATTTCCCCCCGTTGCAAACGATAATCTCGATGTTCGGATAAGCCCGCAGCAAGCCAGGGATATCCGTAGGCTCCGCTTCCCTTATATCGGCATCCAGGCTCCCCTTCCGCTCGCAAGCCGCGATCGTATCCCAGAGCGCGCATCCGTTCGCCAGCGCAAAACGAAGCCGATCCTCATAAGACGCATCCGGCGCGCCTGCGCCGTGCAGTCTGTAGAGGATCGGCCAAAAGTGGTTGCGGGCATGCCCGTAATATCGGCTCGAGGCGAGCGATGCCGTCCCCGGCATGCTGCCCAGAAAAAGAATCCGCGAATTCGCGTCCACGACCGGCGGCAAGGCATAAACCTTGTTTGACGTCGCCATGTCGGCTCACCTCCGTCCCTCCATTTTGTCATAGCGGAGAGGCGGAAGGCAAATGAGACGGCCTGTCAGGAGGAGCAGAACTGCGTCCAAGCGCCTTTAGCCCTTGACGCTGCCTGCGGTGAGGCCTTCGATGATCTGCCGCTGAAGGAACGAATACAGGATCAGCACCGGCAACACGCTGAATACGATGCCCGTGCAGACGAGCGCATAGTTGGTCTGAAAGGCGTCGCGGAAGCCGACCATACCCGTCGGCAGCGTGCGGAGCGCGTCGCGGCTGATGAAGAAGTTGGCGAGCAGGTACTCGTTCCAGTTGCCCAGGAAATTCACGATAAACACGGTGACGAGCGCCGGAATCGTCAGCGGCAGGATGATCTTCCAAAACATGCGGATTGCGCCCATCCCGTCGATCGTCGCGGCCTCTTCGAGCTCGTGCGGGATGTTGTGCATGAACGCGACGAGCAGAAGCACGCTGAACGGAAGCGCGCCCGCCGTGTAGGGCAGGAATAACGCCCAGTGCGTATCGAGAATGTGAAGGTCCCGGACCAGGAAGTACTGCGCGATAAACAGCACGTTGCCGGGAATCAGCATGCCGACCAGCACGAGCTGATAGATCCATTTGCTGATCCGCGACAGCTTCATGCGCGCCATGGCGAATGCCGTGGCGGCAGCCATGAGGACGCCGACGACGGCCGCGCTCGCGGCCAGGTACAAGCTGTTGAAGAAGTAGACGCTGATCTTCGCTTTGACCCAGGCTTCCTTGTAGTTCTCGAACACCCAGGTTTTCGGCAAGCCGAACGGGTGCAGCGCGATTTCCGTATTGTTGGCTTTGAGCGAGGAAAACAGCACGAACAGGAACGGCACGAGAATAATGACGACATAGACGATCATGAAGAAGTGCGGAATGGTTTTTTTGACGGCGACCGGCATCAGTACTCAATCCTTTCCTGTCTTCTCGCGATGAGCAACTGATACAGCGCAGTAAGGATAAGCGCGATGACGAAAATGATGATGGAGAGCGCGGAGCCGTAGCCGTAATCGCCGTACTTGATCGCTTTGTTGACCATGTAGGAGGCCATGACCTCGGTGCTGCCAGCGGGTCCGCCGTTCGTCATGACGAGAACGATGTCGACGACGCGAAGCGCGCCCGCAATGGACAGCATGATAACGACGTTGATGATCGGCCGGATGAGCGGCACGGTCAAATACCAGGCGCGCTGGACGCCGGTTGCTCCGTCGATCATGGCTGCCTCGTCGATATCCTTGGGAATGCCGAGGATCGCAGCCAGGATAAGAACGATATAAAAGCCCATCCACTGCCAGGCATTCGTCAGCAGGATCGAGAACATCGCCCACTTGGGCTCGGCCAGCCAGTAGATCGGTTCGATGCCGAAGAGATTCAGAAAATTGTTGAGCAGGCCCACGTCCGGATCGTAAATGTAGCCCCACAATATCCCGATTATCGAGGTCGAAAGTATGGACGGCATGAACACGGTCGTCTTGTAGAAGCCCTGAAATCGCTTGACGTTGCTGATCAACAGCGAAAAAATAATGATGAGCGGCACTTGGATGCAGCAGGAAAACAGCAGGATGATCAGGTTGTTCCAGATCGAGCTGCGGAACTCAGCGTCCTTGAAGGCATTGACGAAGTTGTCCAGGCCGATGAACTGCCTGGCGTTCAGTCCGTCCCAGTCGGTGAAGCCGAACACGAAAGACGTGATCGTCGGATAAATAAAGAACAGGAAGTACATCGCGACCGTAGGCACGACGAACAGCATATAGACATAGGGATTTTTTAACGTCGTTTTCATTCCGGAGCCTCCCCCGCCGTCTTCCAGGGCGATGAGAAAGCGCCGCCCACGCTGGGCGGGCGGCGCTTCTCCTTCGCATTCGCCTGCAGCTTACTTCGCGGCGGCGTTCTCGGCGTCTTGTACTTTTTGAATGGCGTCGCCCACTTGCTGTGGCGTTGCCTTGCCTGCGATGAGCTTTTGCAGCTGCGTCTCGGTCTCGGTGTATACCTTGGACTGCACGACGGAGTCGAAGTGCGGGAACGTTTTGCCGGCGGACTTCAGCACGTCGAGCACTTGCTTGAGCAGCGGGTCGGTCACTTGCGCGATGGATGCGTCGGACAGCTGCATCGAAGGCAATACGCCGTCCTCGAGCAGGCCGCGCAGCTGCATTTCGTCGGAGTACATGTTTTTGATGAACGCCTTGACGGCGGCGAGCTCGTTGTCGTTCAGGTCGGCGGAGAAGCCGTAGCCTTCGCCGTAGTTGGCGTTGACGGCCGTCTGGTCGCCCTTGCCGTTCGGAACGGCCGGGAGCGCTACATAAGCCACTTTGCCCGCGATCGCCGCGCCGACTGCGTCATTTTTAAACGCGGAATTGCGCCAGGAGCCGTCAAACATCATGCCGGCCTTGCCTGCGACGAAGTCGTTCAGCATGTCGCCGTACTCCTTGCCCAGCTCGCCTTTCGTAAAGTAGCCCTTCTTCTCCCAGTCGGCGTACAGCTGGTAGGCCGCTACGACGTCCGCAGCGTTCCACTTGGCTTCGCCGGACTTGAAGCCCGGGATGGCGGCTTCGCCCGCGACGCGGCCGATCAGCGTGTTCACGAGCATGTTGGGAACCCAAGCGCCCTTGGAGCCGACGGCAAACGGCGTGACTTTGTTTTGCGCCAGCGTATCGGCCGCTTTGATGAGATCGTCCCACGTGGTTGGCGGGTTCAGGTTATATTTTGCAAACAGCTCGGTGTTGTAGAAAATGCCTTCGGTGTTGCCGCCGATCGGCAGGCCGTACACCTTGCCGTCTACGGAGAAGGAATCGAGGACGTTCAGGAACTTGTCTTTGATGCCCAGCTCGCTCAAGATCGGGGTCAGATCGAGCAGGCGTCCGGCTTTGGCGTACTTTTGCGCGTCGCCCGCGCCGCCGAACAGCGAGAATACTTTTGGCGGATTGCCCGCGGCCATCTCGGCGGGCAGCTTCGTAAAGCGATTGACGCTGTCTTCGACGCCGTCGAGTTCAAACTTCAGGCCGGGCACTTCGCTTTCCGTCTTCTTGACGACGTCGTCAAGAATCGCTTTGCGGAATTTTTGCGGCTCCCCGATCTGAATATGACGGAGGGAGACCGTGAAGTTCTCGACCTTCGCTGGTTCGGAAGCGCTGGCCGAAGGCGACGCGGATGCCGAAGCCGTAGCGCTGGAGCTGGCCGACTCGCTCGCCGAAGGAGAAGCGGCGCCATTGTTATCATTGTTGCTGCCGCAACCTGCCAGCACCGCGGACATGGCGACCGATGCAGCCAATACGGAAGTCAGTTTCTTTTTCACTCGTTGACCCTCCCAAGTTTGGTTCGATTTGGTTTGATTTGACTTCTTTATTGTAGAATGAATCTGCCGATATGTAAGGACGTCAAACCCCTAACCAGGGGATACAATTCTATAGTAGCCCTATGATAGCCAAAAGGACGCGCCCGGACGCGCCGTCCTGCGGCGCTCGTCCGATATCGCGTCCTTTTTGATCAAAGCCGTGTGCTGCGAAGTCCCCTTCGCACCGTGGCGCAAAGCGCGGTCGCTCGGCGGCTAGAGGCGGAACGTGCCTGTCCCGATCGTGTCGTCGCCCCATAGGAGCTCTACCCCGTCGCCGTCGGATAAACGACCTACGCCAGCCGGCGTCCCCGTGAATAGCAAATCTCCGGGACCGATGCCGTACAGGCCGCCGACGTGCGCGGTCAGCGCTGCGAGATCGAACACCATATCGTTCGCGTCGCCGCGCTGAACCTCTTTGCCATTGAGCCGCATCGCAAAAGTCCGTCCCTGCTTCTCCGCCCCGCTTCCATAAGGGAGCCAGTTGCCAATCGGCGCGGAATGGCGGAAGCCCTTGGCCGCAAGCCACGGGTAGCCCTTCGCCTTCAGATCGTCCTGCACGTCGCGCAGCGTCAGATCGAGGCCTGCCGTAAAGTGCGAATACAGCTCGTGCAGCGCGATGCCGGCCTCATAGTGCCTGCCTGCGATCCAGACGAGCTCGACTTCATAATGAACCGAACCGCAGTCGGCCGGCATCGTTAGGGTCGAACCGTCCAAAAGTACGGCCGCATGAGAGGGCTTGGTAAATATCATCGGGGAAGTCGGCACCGCATTGCCGAGCTCGGCTGCGTGCAGGCGGTAATTGCGTCCGACGCAGTAAATATTGCGGCAATCCGCTATGCTGGGATTCGTCATGCTGCTGTCTCCTTATTTAACGGCCGCCAGCCAGCGGTCCGGGTAATTCGTGCATAGTTGAAACGACTGCGAATAGTCCGCCAGCTTGTTCAGCTCCCGCTGCTCGTTAACCGTCCATGCCATGACCTCGATGCCGGACGCTTCGGTCTGCGCGAGCAGCGCGACGTTGACATATTTGTGGTTGATCGACAGCACCTTGGCGCCGAGCGATGCTAGGACGGCCGCAATATTAGAAGGCCGTTTGTCCAAAATAAGCCCGGTTCGCGTGCGCGGCGCATGACGTCTCGCGGCGATCAGCAGTGCATGGTCGAAGGACGTCAAGATCGAATCCTCCTCGCGGCCCTCCGATTGCAGCAGCTCTCCGACCTTGCGCGCGAGCAGCTCCTTGTCCGATTCCCCATCCTTTAATTCGATGTTGAGCCTGCATCTGCCGGCAGTCAGCTCGAGCACCTGCGACAGCGTCGGAATGCCCTCCCCCGCATACATGCGGTGAAACCAGCTGCCTGCATCCAGCGCGGCTAGCTCTGCCGCAGTTTTGTCTCTCACTCTCGACTTGACGCCGGTCGTCCGCTTGAGAGACGCGTCGTGAATGACGACGGGAATCTCGTCCTTCGACAGGTGTACGTCCAGTTCGATCCACCCGACCGCAGGCTCGCTAAGGGCCAGTCTGAATGCAGCCATCGTATTTTCGGGGGCGGCGCCGGACCAGCCACGATGCGCGACGCAGGGATGCAAGGCGGCCTTTTCAGTCACATACATGCGATTCGTCCTTTCATTCTGACGCAGACGCGCAGCTATTATTGGGAGACTGCCACGAATGATTAGCCATGCTCCAATTACTTCGCCGTAATGCGGCCGTTCGAATCAACGGTCGCGCGATAAGACACCTTGTTTAATCTGGCCAGCAGCGCTTTGGCTTGTTCGGGCTCCATCGGTCCCGGCTGCGAAGCCTTGGCATACATCGGGTCGAATTTGAGCCGGCATTTGCCGTCCGCAGCGCACGTCGCGGTTAACACGCCGGTATCCTGCGTCTTGGAATACTCCTGCTTCGTAGTAAAAACGAAATTGCCAAGGCTGTATGCAATCCATTTGCCTTTGTAAGCTTCAAAGCCCTGCAGCACATGAGGATGGCTGCCGATAATCAGATCGGCGCCCGCATCGATCAACGTGTGGCCGACGTTGAACTGCGCATCCTTGGGCGTATCCGCCCGCTCGTTGCCCCAGTGGACCATCACGATGACGATGTCAGCGAGCTCGCGCGCCTTCTTGACCACCGCTACGGCCCGGGTCGTATCGTAAGTCTCGGCGACGCCGGGATGATCGGGTCCGGCTTTCCACGAGCCCTCGGGCACAACGTTGGAAACGCCGATATAAGCGACCATCAAGCCGTTATGCTCGATGTATACGGGCTCGAACGCTTCTTTTTCATCCGCGCCCGATCCCATATGCTTGAGCTTGATGTCGTCGAGCGCATCCATCGTGTCACTCAGTCCCTGCCAGCCCTGATCGAGCGTATGGTTGTTGGCAAGGCTGACGACGTCAAGTCCGGCGTTTTTGAGTCCGGCCAGGTACTCGGGCTTGCCTTTAAATACGAATTGCTTGTTCTCCGCGGGCGTGCCTCGTGTCGTGATCGGCGCCTCCAGGTTGCCGGCCGCGATGTCGGCCGACTCCAGCAGCGGCTTTGCCAGCTTGAACGGATAGTCCACGCCGTATTGGTCGATGAGCTTGCCGACGGTGGAGGCCGGTAAAATATCGCCGACGAAGGCTAGCGTGACGGTTGCGCCCGATGGCGCCGAGGCGCCGGGATCGTCAGCCTGCCCCGCTTCCGGGGTGGACTCAGGCTCTGCAATAGAGGGGGAAGGCTCTGCTGAAGGCGTACCCTCATCAACAGGTTCTTCTCCTTCGTCGTCCGGTTGGGACGACGGTGCGGAATCGGGCGTCTCTACAGGCTGTGCCGATTCGTCTGGCGTGTCAGTCGCCTCGTCCGGCTGCGGATCCGCCGAAGCGGAGGCAGAAGAGGTTGAGACAGGCGGTGCGGACGGCGACGCGTCGCCCCCTTTGCCTGCGAGGATTGCCGCGTAAACGCCTACGGCCGCGATCAACGCGACTGCAAGCACGATGACGGCGACGATCGGCCAGCGGCGCTTTCGCTTGGCTCTTTGCTTGGATTGAACGCGGGAATAAGGCATTGAAATAAGACCTCCGACGATCGCTTAATGCCCGTTATTATATCATAGACTCGAACCCCGAGGCGAAGCGCCCATGCCGAGCGCCCGCTCCGTCGACGCAAAGAAGCCGCGGTCAGCTCTTCGGCTGACCGCGGCAAGCCAATAAAAGGCTATCTTTCACCTGCATGGATATTCGCCGAGCGTCACAGGCAAACGTCCGAGTGCCGGCAGCCTGCCTGCCAACACGCCCGCAAGCGCGGACATCATCGCCGGCTTGTTCTCGTATGCGCAAATATAGACGGGAACCGTCGGAGCCTCCAGCAGATCGTACGGCGTACGCAAAGACGCCAGAACGAAGTTGCGCCCCGTCGCTTCAGCCGAAGCGTTAAGCATCCGTATAAGCGCAGACTGGCTTGGCGAGAAGCACGCATCGTAGGAAGCGAAAACGATCGCGTCCGCCGATACGACTGCCGCCATAACATCGGCCCGCTCCGCTTCGGTCGGCTCGAGGCCGATCGCGATCTCGGCGACGTCCAGCCCTTCCGAGCGAAGCGCCGCGCCGAGCGTCCAGCTCTGCTCGACTGCTTCGACGACTTCGGTGCTCGCGCGGGCTTCAGCCCAGACGACGAGCGTACGGGAGCCCGTGCGAAGCGGCAGCCGATTCTCGCCTTTCACGACCGTTACCGCTTGCTCGCTCAGCTTGCGCGCCGTCTCAGCTGCCCGCGCATAATCCGGGACCACGGACGCCGTCTTTGCAAGCAGCCCGCGCCTCTCCTTCAGCGCCCAAATGCGTCTGACGGCTTCGTCGATGCGGGAAACAGGAATTTCACCAGCGAGCACGGCCTCGTACACCGCTTCAAGCGCCGCGATCTGCCGGTCGAGCCGATGACTTACGAGAATGAGGTCCGCGCCGCCTCTGACGGCTTCGACGGCGCCTCTCGCGACGCCGATCGTCTCCGAGACGGCGTTCATCTCGAGGCAGTCGGTGACGACGACGCCATCGTAGCCGAGCTGATCGCGCAGCAAGCCGGTCAGGATGCGTTTCGACAAGGTCGCCGGCACCCCGTCGGGCTCATACGCCGGAAAAACGACATGCGCCGTCATGATGGCGTCGACGCCGGCGGCGATCGCAGCCCGGAACGGCACGAGCTCTACCGCGTCCAGACGATCGCGTCCGTGCGGCACGGCAGGCAGCGCATGATGCGAGTCGGCAGCCGTATCCCCGTGTCCCGGAAAATGCTTGGCAACAGCCGCCATTCCGCTTTCCTGATAGCCGCGAACGGAAGCCGTGCCGAGCTCGGCCACTTGATGCGGCTTCTCTCCATAAGAGCGGACGCCGATGACGGGATTGCGCGGATTGTTGTTCACGTCCAGACACGGGGGGAAGTTCATATTGATGCCAATGGCTCTCAGCTCCGCGCCTGCATGCCGTGCGGCCTCGCGAGCCCATTCGGCATTCCCGGCTGCGCCGATGGCCATCGCGCCGGGCATGACCGTCACGCCGTCCTCCAGGCGCACGACCATGCCGCCCTCCTGGTCGATCGATACCAGGAGCGGCACCGTCGCCATCTCCTGAAGCGACTTTGTCAGGCGCTCCACCTGCGAGGCGTCCTTCAAGTTGCGTCTGAAATAGATGACGCCCCCGACCCCGTATTCTTCGATCAGCCGCCGAATGCCATCGGCAGGCACATCCCCGTGGAACCCGCACATGAACAGCTGGCCGACTTTGCTTTTCAGGTCCAACCCTTCCGGGCCATTATTAAGATTCGACATCATTGTTCTCCTTCGCCGCAATGCCCGATGATGGTCCGGGATCGTCCTGGACGGACGCCAACGTCCTGCCTTGGGTCTGCTCCCTGTACTCGGAAGGCAAAAGTCCGGTATATCGGCTAAACACCCGTGTGAAATACCTTCGCTCGGCATAACCGACCAACAGGCCGATCGCGGTGATGCTCTTGTCGCTGATGGCGAGCATCGACTTCGCCATTTCCATCCGCTGCTTGGTGACATACTCAACGAACGTTTCTCCGAAATGCTGTTTGAACAGCAGGCTGAAGTAGCTCCCGCTGATCCCTAAATAATCGGCCATCGCATCGATGCTGAGTTCCGAGGAGAGGTTGCGTTCGATATAATCGCGCGCCGACAGCATCAGGACGTCGCTCGTCTTCTTTTTCATCACATTGTCGATCGAACGGTCCACCAGCCGGTTAATGACGGCCAAAGTCTCGCGGATACCGGGGTTGCGATCAAGCTGTTTCCAAAAAACCGTTTCGTCCTCCCCTTGTATAACGTCCATCGAGCGCATTTCACGGAGCAGGTGGAGACAAAGATAATGCAGGATCGGTTGAACGCGCTCGTAAGACGCGTCCGGAAGCTGACGAAAGCTTTCGTTCAGCTCTCGCAGCGCGCCTTCCGTCTT
This sequence comes from Cohnella sp. GCM10020058, assembly GCF_042683485.1. Classification (NCBI taxonomy): domain Bacteria; kingdom Bacillati; phylum Bacillota; class Bacilli; order Caryophanales; family Paenibacillaceae; genus Cohnella; species Cohnella sp. GCM10020058. The sequence goes on along the minus strand of NZ_JBHUJV010000019.1, from coordinate 60,108 downwards.
GCGGCGGTCGCAGCGTTTGAGCCCCGTGACCATCTCCTCGATCCGGTCCCACAATCGCTGCGAATGCTCCGAATGCGCCTTCGTCCGCTCAGGTAAGATGATTGCGTCGTCCAATCCGGCATTCAGGCTGAGCGAACGCTGCAAATTCTTATATACGCGCGCCAGCTTCTCCAGCGACACCGGTGCAGGTTGCATTGCCACCCGAATTTGAATTTTAAGGTACCGCTCAACAGCTTCTCGGAGCTGACAGCTCCAGTCCTCGCACTGCCCTCTGTCGAAGGCTTCCGCCGGCATACGCTCGACCAGCACGCACCATTCCCCGCTTCTCACCTGCAAGACGGTGTACGGAATCTGCAGCGTCGACAAATATTCCTGCAGCACGTTATGCACGGCGAAATTCCAGAGCTTGCGCTCCTTATCGTCCCAATTGCGCTCCTTCTGCGAGTAATCGGCCACGTCTACGAGCAGCATCGCAAACGACAAATCGCCGCCCGACAGCTCATGCTGCTTCAAGAAAGGCTTGGCCGAGCCGCCCCCCACGTCCATCAGCACGTCGTAGAGTACCTTTTCATAGGCCAGGTGAAATACCTGATGCCATTCCCGCTGAATGTTCTGCTGCTCCGCCTTGCGTTCCCGAATCCCGTCAGCCAGCCTGCTTATCGTCTGACCCAGTTCGTCGTAGTCGAGCGGTTTCAAAATATAGTCCTTGACCTCATACCGAATGACGGAGCGGACATAACTGAAGTCCTGGTACCCTGTCATCATGATCACCTCGGCGTCGGAGCCCATCTCGCGGAGCTCCTCGAGAAACCGAATGCCGTCCATAACCGGCATGCGGATGTCGCACAGGATCAGCTCCGGCGAATGCTCGCGCGCGAGCGCAAGCGCCGCCTCGCCGTTTTTGGCCGTACCGGCGACATCGACGCACAGTTCCTCCCAAGGGATGACGGCTTGAAGATTTTTTAAAATATTGATTTCGTCATCCACCAACAGCGCCTTTAATCTCACGTTCGCCGCCTCCCGATCCGCTTGGTATGACGCATTTGATGATCGTCCCCTGCCCCGGCGCGCTGCACAGCATCACGCCATAGCTAGCGCCGTAATGAATCCGCAGCCGATCGGCGACGTTGCCCACGCCCATTCCGCGCCTCTCGCCCATTTCCGGCGACTCTTCGTACAGCTGCTCGAGCGTCGTCACGCCGCTGGAAGCAAACAAGGCGAGCCGTTCGTCCGATATGCCGATTCCGTTATCGCCCACATAAAAAGCGATGTTATCGTCCTCAACCGCCGCGGTTACGCGAATCTTGCCCAAATAATCGATGCCCTCGAAACCGTGTTGAATGCAGTTTTCGACGAGGGGCTGAAGCGTGAGCTTCAAGATCGAATGCGTCATAATCTCGGGCGGAACCTCGATTGTATATTCGAACAGTTCCTCGAAGCGAAACTTTTGAATCTCCAGGTAGCTTCGCAGATGCTCCAGCTCCTGCTCGATCGTGATTTCTTCCTTTTGCGTAATGCTGATTCGGAAAATGTTGCCGAGCCGCTGCACCATTTTGCTCACTTTTCGTCCTTCGTTTTGTACCGCCAAAATGTTGATCGACTCCAGCGCGTTAAACAAAAAGTGCGGCTTGATCTGCGCTTGGAGAAGCATCATTTCCGCCTTTCGTTTGCGCCGCTGTTCCATCGTAACATCGTTCAGCAGTTCCGAAACCCGCTCGACGAGGCTATTAAAGCCTTTGGCGAGGATTACCGTCTCGTCGTTGCCCGTCAAGGGCACCCGCGTCGTCAGATCCCCCCGCTCCACCTTCCGCATGGCGCCTACGACGCTTACGATAAAGCTGATGGTCCGGCGGACGAACATCAGGTTGAACACGAGCGCGCAGGCGAGACAACCGATCGTAATCATAACGACGTAACGGAGCATCGATGCGAGATCCCCCGACAAATATCCCCAGTCCGTCACGGTAACCAACGTCCAGTCCCCAGTACCGAGGCGTTTGATGTCGCCTAGGTTATGCACGGAGACGAGGCTTTTTTCCCCGTCGAACATCATCTTCCGGGTCTGGAAGTTGCGCGACATGTCCAGCTTGCCGTCCGGGTCTGTCACGGCGAACGGCCGGCCTTCCGTCTTCCCCGCGCTGTCGTACACAACGACGCCGCCTCGGCCCACGATCAGATAACGCCTGTCGCCGTCCCCTTCCGTATTGTAAAAGTTAAACGTCCGCGCCAGCTCGGTCATCCCGAAGCGCATCACGAGCACGCCTTTCGGCTTAAGCGTATCGATGTCGAGCAGTACCCGGATTTGCGTAAACAAGTTGTTCGCACCTGTCAGCCTGGCATCCTCGTTCGGACCGATCCAAACCGGAGCGCCGTTTTTTTTCAACACTTCGGGATAGATCGGGTTGCTCTCCAGCACGTCCCTCGGGATGGGCTCGTCGACGACGAACCGAAGATTCACGACCCTGCCGTCTACGTGGTACAGCGTGACCGACTTGATGCCCGGATAAGTAAGAAGCACCCTGCCGGTAAGCTTTTGTTTCTCAAGCAACTCCTCGTATTCCCCGCTCTCGGTCTCCTTGGACTTGTCTTGCTTGCCCCCGGTGCTCTGCACGCCCGCGCCAAGCGCCTGTTCCACGCTCTCCACGCTATCCTCCGTCGTCACCCAGAAGTCCGAGAAATAGTTCGCTTCCTTGATCATATTGTTCAAATTGCGGCCGATCGCATTCATTGACAGCTCCATTTGATCCGAATATTTCTGCTCCGTAATATGTTGAAAGGTCAAATAAGAGATCGTTCCGAGCACGACGAGCGGCATGATAATAAAGAAAAAAAATGCGGTGAATACGCGCTTGCCCAAACTCATCGGCCCCAGCCTTCCTATTTCCCCGTCGTTAGGGTGTATATTCATCTGACTACTTGGTGTCATTATATCAGGATGTAGGCGGGCCGTAGTCACATTATAGGGCGCGGCGGCAGCGTGGTTAAGCAGGCATTCGTATGGTCGAGGGATAAAATCGTCTACAAGTCGCGCCGGCACTATATACCGCTTTTTTTTCGATTTCACACCATTATCCCCGTCGCTCAGAAAAAGCAGGCCCCCCACGGTCGCGCTATAAAATTTAGCATTTATCTGGAATTTTTATATTGAAATAAGAACGTGTGTTTGGTAGAATTTATTTTACAAGAATGTCGTTTTGCGATTAAAGGAGCGACGATGCCATGATGGATGCCCCGATGACAAATGACGAGTTTCTTGCCGCCTTTGGCACGGAGCAAGCCTGTGTCGATGCGTTGTATAACGCGCGCTGGCCGGACGGATTTCGCTGCTCGGCTTGCGACGGTGCCCGATATTATGAAATATCGACGCGACGTCTGCCTTTATACGAGTGCGCTTCATGCCGGCTCCAGACCTCCTTAATTGTCGGTACGGTTATGGAGGGCAGTCGCACTCCCCTGACCCGATGGTTTTATGCCGTTTATTTATTAGCACGCACCAACGGCATCAGCGCGCTTCGCCTCGGCAGTATAATTCAGGTCACCTACAAGACCGCCTGGCTGATGGCCCATAAGATCAGAAATGCCATGTCCGAAGCCGACGCTTCCGTCTTACTCACCGGCAATGTCCGTATCGATCGCTGTTATTATGGGGACCCGACCTTCGACGATGCGCGTCAGCCGCTGCTGATCGGCGCTGCTTTTAACGACGAAGATTCGCCCGCTTATATTAAGGTCAAGCAACCTCACCCGAGTCATGTTTATGAAAACAAGCGCTTTATTAAACCTGAGGGCATTCAGGCCTTCCATGAAGAGCATACCGATTGCTGTTCCCCGCCCGGAACTTTCGGTTATCGCAAAAATCATCCCGCTTTAAGCCTGGTCGCCCGCCAATTTAACGCGTGGCTTAATTTGACGTTCAACGGCATCGGCGCCAAGCACTTGCAGGGCTATTTAAACGAATTTGCCTATCGCCTCAACTGCTCCTATCGAGAAGTCCGTGTTTTTCAAGAGACACTCGCTTGGTGCGCGAACTCACCGGTTGTTACCTATCCGCAGCTTATCGCATTTAAACCTACCCTACAGGTACCTTGGTTAGTTTTCGGAAGCAAATCCCGTTGGAGAGGCGCGCATTTGTCCCGATGGGGAGCCTGATTTGAGTCTTGTTATTAAAATTGTGTTCTTGATTCGCGGGATAGGAACGGAGATATTGGCATGTCGTGTAAAGTGCGTGGATTCTGTTGTAATGTCTTCGGATATGCTTGCACAGTATCCAGACCTGGTTCCTGAGCGACGGGGATGGTTGCAGAGCATCCCAGAGCTGGTTCCTGAGTGAGGCGTGTGTGTGCAGAGAATTTCCTGAGCATGGGGTATGCTCGCAGAGAATCCAGACCTTTTTCCTGAACAACGGGGATAATGGCATGAAGTTGAAAATAAGAGACGACTATTCAAGGTGGGTTTTTATGGAAAAAAGTGAAACAGCCGCTTCACCGAAAACGGCGAGGCGGCTGTTTGTTGTGCTAGGACTGAAGCATTTGAATCGCTGCATTTTTGCCCATTTCAACGCAATCGGGCAATCCTACCGCATCGAACGGCGCGCCAGTCGCATAGACGCCGGGTAAGGAAGATTGAAGTTGCGCACGCAAGTTTGCGATTGCGACGGTGTGACCGACCGGGTATTGAGGCATTGAGCGACGAAGCCTTGTGATCTCTACGAATTCGGGCACTGCCTTGAGTCCCATCAGCTCTTCCAAGTCTCGACGAACGGCTTCAACGAGGCGATTATCAGGCCATTCGACGCCGGATTCGTCGCCGTCACGGCCGACGTAGCAACGAATCAGTCGTTTTCCTTGAGGTGCCGTATGCTGCCACTTGGCCGAGGTCCACGTACTGGCCGTAATCGTCCGGCTCTCGGAATGGGGAACTAAAAAGCCAGAGCCATCCAGCTTGTGTCCAAATTCTTTGGCGTCGTAGCCAAGCACGACATTCGCGACAGAAACGTAATCGATTCGTGCCAGAGCCGAAACGTCGACATGCGGACCCAGTAACCCGGCCGCCGCGAATGCCGGCACGGCGATCAGCACGCGATCGGCTTCGTAAACGGAGTCATCGTCCAAGCGCAATTGGTACATTGGGTCCGAGGAAGAATTGAGATTCTCCTGCGTTCGCTCCAGGGAACGGACGCCCAGACCAAGCCGAATATCACAACGATAAGCCTGAAGCTTCGCTTGAAGCGACTCGATCAAGGTGGACAGGCCTTGGCGAAAGGTCAGAAATGCGGTCGGCGGAATCTGATAACCGCCGACAGCCTGCGATCTTGCGGCTGCAGCCTTCGCGCCAGCAGCGGGTGCTTTTTGCTTCGCGTCGATCATGCCCCGAATGACGCTGCCGTATTTGCTCTCCATGTCCGCAAACTGCGGAAATGTCGCCCGCAGCCCGAGCTTGTATAGATCGCCGGCGTGTATGCCCGCCAGAAGCGGCTCGGCGATGGCTTCGACCATTTCGCGACCGAGCCGTCGTTCGAGGAAATGGCCTACGGATTCATCCTCATCGTCCGTCCTCGGCGGCAAACAAAGCTCGTCGAGCGCTCGCAGCTTGCCGTGCGGCGACACCAATGAGTTCTGAGCGAATGCGCCGAGATCGTTCGGGATGCCAAGGTTAAGACCTTTAGGCATCGAACGAAGCTTGCCGCCATGGGCGAGATACGTTTTTACGGCGGCCGGATTCGTACCGACCAGTTCGTCCAACAGCCCGAGGTCCTTGGCCAAATGCAGCATCGGAAGCTTGCGCCCAAGGAAGGAATCCGGCCCTCGCTCGATCACGAATCCGTCGCGCCTTAGCGTATTGATTTTCCCGCCAAGTCTCTCCGATGATTCAAACAGGATAACGCTCGCATTGATTCCGGCTTCGTCTGCAAGCCGGCAAGCGTAGAAGGCGGCGGTTAAACCGGTCAGACCGCCGCCGACAATCGCGATTCGAAGCGAACGCTCCCCGCTCATGCTTCAGTCGCTCCGGCATTATCGCTCGTCGCAATGAATCTGCCGGCCGCGCCGATAACCGAATCCGCGAGCGACTGCATGTATTTAGGATCGTCATTGAGCATACGAATACGCTCCAGGTCAAGTCCGAGCTCCGCTGCATGACGTTTTGCTTCAATATCGATATCGTACAGAACCTCCAGATGGTCGGATACGAACCCGACCGGCGTCACGAGCACGAACTTGACGTTTTCCTTGGCAAGCCCGTTCAGCGTCTCCAGAATGTCCGGCCCGAGCCAGGGCTGGCCGGTCTGGCCTGCGCTCTGCCACGTGAACTGCCAGCGGGAGATTCCCGCGGCTTCGGCAACCGCCTTCGACGTCTCAAGCAGCTGATCCTGATACGGATCGTTCATTTCGAGAATACGTGCGGGTAGACTGTGTGCGCTGAACAACACCAATCCTTCGTCGGCAGCTACGCCTGCTTGGCCCAGTCCTGCATTGACGCGTTCAGCCAAGGCTTCGATCAGCACCGGATGAAGATGGTAGCTCTCCACGCCCGCGAAGGCGATATTGTGCTCCTCCGCCGCTTCCCGCGCTCTCTTCAAGTATCCGCCGACGCTCATCGACGAATATTGGGGCGTCAGCACAATGCCTACGGCTCGCTCAATACCGTCGCGGGACATGGCCGCAATGCCGTCTTCGATAAAAGGCGACGCGTGCTTTAATCCTTGATAACAAACGTAACGTCCTTGGCCCGCCAACTCGTCCAATCTGCGCTGCAGCGCCTCGACCTGCCGGTTCGTATTTTCCCTCAGCGGAAAAACGCCGCCTACGATCGCGCGGTACCTGCTCGTCAGATCCTCCAGCTGTTCCTCTGTCGGCGGATGCCCCCGCCTGATATGCGTATAATAAGCCTCGACGCCTTCCAGGCTCTCCGGGGTGCCGTACGACATAACGAGGACGCCGATCGGCGCATGGGCGGAAATGCTCATAGGGATACCTCCGATGCCAGCTTCTGGCCGGTATAATCGTGCACGTAATCGGTGAGCTCCTTGAGTTTCTCGAGCGAGGCTTCAGGGAACAACCCGTGACCCAGATTAAAAATGAAGCCCGGTTCGCGCATGCCTTCGTCCAAAATCGCGCGCGCTTTGGCGTGAATAACTTCCTGCGGAGCGGTCAATACGTACGGATCAAGGTTGCCTTGAACCGCAAACCCGCCGCCGGTGCGCGCGCGGCCTTCTGAAATGGATACACGCCAGTCGAGTCCGATTACATCGGCCTGCAGGCTTTTCATATAAGGAAGCAGCTCGCCGGAGCTCACGCCCGGGAAATAAATCTTCGGGATGGCGATATCCGCGGTCTGTGCGAATATGCGCTCGACATGAGGCAGCACGAATTCGGCGAAATCTTGCGGGACAAGAGAGCCGACCCAGCTGTCGAACAACTGTACCGCTTGGGCGCCCGAAGCCGCGTGCGCGCGCAAATATGCGGCGGCCATATCGGCGAGCTTGCCCATCAGCTTATGCCAAACGGCCGGTTCGCCGTACATCAAAGCTTTGGTTTTCATGTAGGATTTGGAAGGTCGTCCCTCCACGATGTAGCTGGCCAGCGTGAACGGCGCGCCTGCGAATGTAATCAGAGGAACGTCGAGCTCCCGGCTCAAGATGCGAATCGTCTCAAGGACATGCCCCAGATCCCGCTCGGCATCGATCGGCTTCAAGCGATCCACGTCGGCCTCGGAGCGGACCGGATTGTCGATGACAGGGCCGATATCCTTGACGATATCGAAATCGACGCCGATCGAAGCGACCGGATTCATAATATCGGAGTATAGGATCGCAGCGTCCACGCCGAGCTTGCGCACGGGCATCATCGTCACTTCCGCTGCGAGCTCCGGCTGCCGGCAAATCTCGAGCAAGCTGTATTTCTCTTTAATTTTGCGATAGTCGGGATCGTATCTTCCGGCTTGGCGCATGTACCAGACGGGCACACGGTCGACGGGCTCGCGCCTGCACGCGCGCAAGAAGCGGTCATTCATATTGCAGTATCCCCTTTATGTAATAGGATGGGTCCCGAACAATAAGCGATCATTCGGTTTTATTATGCCCTTTTTGGCCGAATGCCACAACCTTCCGCCCTCGCGTCCTTATGACAATCCGTTGACAAACCGTTAAAAATCCCGTGAAGAAGCGAGGTGCGAGCTTGGAACGTTGGAAAATCAACTTGGCGGTGCTGTGGCTCGGAAACTTCTTGGTGATGGCCGGCATGACGATGATTACGCCATTCCTGTCCTTATATTTGCAGCAGGATCTTGGCGTCGTCGGCGAGCATGAAATCGGCGTCTGGGCGGGGCTTATTTTCGCGGCGAATTTCGTCACTTCTTTTTTCTTTCAACCGCTCTGGGGCAAGCTGTCGGACCGCTACGGTCGAAAAGTGATGCTGCTGCGTTCGGGGTTCGGCATGTCGATCGTCATGGTGTTGATGGGCTTCGCGGCGACGCCGCTCCATCTATTGCTGCTCCGCATGGCGAACGGCGTCATCTCCGGCTACTCCCCTGCCGCAGTCTCGCTCGTATCCGCCTCGACGCCCAAAGCAAAGATCGGATTCGCCATGGGAACGCTGCAATCCGGCGGCACTGCCGGCACGATCCTGGGGCCGCTGATCGGAGGACTGATGGCCGACACGTTCGGGTTCAGGCCGATCTTTTATATTACCGGCTCGCTCATGTTCATCGCTTCCGCGCTCTCTTGGCTGCTCGTACGCGAACGCTTCGACCGGGCCGCGGCCCGCGTCGCCCCGCGGGTCAGCCTAGCTGCAGCTCTGCGGGAGCTCGCCGCCATCCGGCAGTTGCCGGCGCTGTTCTCCGTCACCTTCCTTATCCAATTCGCCATGCTGAGCCCGATGGCGCTCATTCCGATTTACGTGCGGCATCTGCACGGCACGACGGAAAATCTCGCCTTTTGGGCAGGTTTCGTCGGCTCGGTAACGGGCTTCTCCAACATGATCAGCGCACCGCTTCTCGGCAGGCTGAGCGACAGAAAAGGAGCTACGCAAGTGCTCGTTTATTCGCTGCTCGGCGCCGGCCTGCTTTTTATTCCCCAAGCATTCGTGGCAAACGTAGGCCAGCTCCTCGTCTGCCGTTTTTTGCTGGGTTGCTTTGTCGGCGGGCTTATCCCGACGGTCAATGCGCTCATTCGCCGCCATACGCCCGACGACAAAGTGAGCATGGCGTTCGGCTTCAACAGCAGCGCCGTCGCACTCGGCAACATGGCCGGCCCCGTCATCGGAGGCGCCCTGTCCGGCTATATCGGCATCGAAGGCCTCTTCCTCATCTCCGCCGCAGCGCTTCTCGGCACTTCGCTCTGGGCGCGAAGCTCGCTCGTTAATGGAGCTGCCGATACGGCTAGCGGACCATGAACAGCGCGAGTCCGTCGTAGGAAGGCAAGTGCGTGCCCAGCAGGCGGGGATCGGTCGCCAGACGACGGTTAAAGTCCCGCACCGCCTGCACGGCCGGTCCTTGCTTCGCATCGTTTAACGTACGCCCTCTTAGGAGCGTATTATCGGCTGCAATTAACGCGCCGGGCGCTGCAAGCCCGATTGCTCGCTCCAGATAGTTCGGATAATTTTCCTTATCGGCGTCAATGAAAAAAAAGTCGAAACGCCTCCCTGATGCCATGAGCTTGTCCAACGAGACAAGCGCGTCCCCTACGATCATCTCCGCGCTATCGCCATAGCCCGCTGCCGCAATATTCGCAGTCGCCAGCTCGGCATATTCGGGCTTCAGCTCGAGCGATGTCAGCTTGCCGCCTTCCGTCAGGCCGCGTGCCAGGCATATGCCGCTATAGCCGGCCAGCGCGCCGATCTCCAGCACCGCCTTGCAGCGCGCCGCGGCAACCAGCATCGTCAACAGCCTGCCGTATCCGGGCGCCACCGATATATCGGGCATTCCCCGTTCCCGGATCGACTCGCTCACGCGAACCAGGTCTGCATCCTCTTCGAACAGTCCGTCCAAGTATGCTTCGGGGCTGACCGCCCTTTTATCCTCCCTGCTTTCCGTCACGCGCTTTTCCTCCCCATAAATTCGATTCACGACCTTGGCGATCAAAATTATAAACGTTGTCCACCGTTCCTGCAAAATGCACTGCAGTTCGCGCGTGAAAAAAAGATGTGGAAGCGTTATACTGTTTTCTGTGTGTAAACGCGCCGCCACGGCGGCGAGCCGCAAAGGAACTCTCGGTCCAACCGGAAAGCGAGGAATTATCCATTCATGAGTACGCAGCTTCGAACGACGGCTTCCAAAGGCGTCAAACTGGCCGCGAAAGGTCTTGCTTCATGGCCCTATTGGGGCGCCATGCTGGTCGTTCTCTCGATCGTATACAAGCTGAATTGGCTGGACCATCAGTTGAACGTCGGGGGCATGAACCAGTGGAAATGGAAGGTTAACTATGGCGCCATGGTCATCGCGACTTTCTGGGTCGTCTGGCTCGGAAGGCGGGCGCGCGCGGTATCGCTGGCCCTGCTGGACATGCTGATCTCCGTCCTTTTGTTCGCAGATCTGGTCTACTTCAGATATTTCAAAGACTTTATATCCATCCCCGTGCTTCTGCAAGCCAACCAGGTCAGCTCGCTGGAAGACAGCATCTGGAGCCTGGTTCATCGCGGAGATCTGGTGCTGCTGTGCGACATTCCGGTAGCGCTCGCATACGCGGTATGGGCGTGCTGGTACTGGCGCCCCGCGCGAATGGCCCGCCGCACCGGAACCATGCCGACGCGCGTCAAATCCCGTTCCCGCCTCATGCTGAATACCGCGTTGGCCAGCGTCTTGCTAGCGTTGGGCATCACCATGATCGTCGGCCCCGTTAATCAACAAAAAAACGGCTGGGCCAGCGGACTTTTCGTCGGCAATTGGTGGAACATCCCGATCTATAACGTGACAGGGCTGCTCGGTTTCCATGGCTACGATACGTACCGCTATGCCAAGGAGCATTGGTTTAGCGGCGGCGTCAGCGAATCGCAGGTCCAGGAAGCGAAGGATTGGTTCGACGAACGCAAACTGCTTCAGGAGCAAGCCGAGTCGGAGCCGATGTACGGCGCGGCAGCGGGAAAAAACATATTAATGATCCAGGCCGAGGCGTTTCAGTCTTTCCTTATCGGCCAGTCTGTCGGCGGACAGGAGATTACGCCGAACCTGAACGCGCTGATCGGCAAGAGCCTATATTTCACCAATTTCTATCATCAGACCGGTCAGGGCCGAACTTCGGACGCCGACTTTCTAACCAGCTGCTCGCTGCATCCAATGCCGACAGGGTCCGTATTTATCCGGTTCGCCGATCATGACTTCAACTGCCTGCCAGAGATTTTGAACGCGCAGGGTTACGATTCGACAGTCCATCATGCGTACGACGGCAGCTTCTGGAACCGCAACAATATGTACCACAACATGGAATACGGCAGGTTTTACAGCATCAAGGACTTTGACGACGACGAACCGCTGGGCTGGTCGATTGGCGACAAATCGTTCCTGCAGCAAACGGTCGATCAGATCAAGGAACGCGGCGCATCGCCTTTCTATGCTTTTGCGATTACGATTTCCGGCCATCATCCCTTCAATCTGCCCGATTACAAAACCGAATTCGAAGTCGGCGACTTCGAAGGCTCGACATTCGGAGACTATCTCAAAGCTGCGCACTACGTCGATGCCGCATTCGGAGAGCTCGTGGAACGGTTGAAAGAGGAAGGGCTGTGGGACAACACGGTGCTCATGATGTACGGGGACCACGACAATTCCTTGTACGACAAAAAGCCTTACGAGCAGCTGCTCGGCAAATCGCTGTCTGACGAAGAGATGGATGCGATTATTCGCAAAGTCCCCTTTTTCATTCACTTCCCGGGCGACGAACATGCCGGCGTCAGCGAAAAGGCGGTCGGGCAGCTCGACACGGCGCCTACCATCCTGCAGATGCTCGGCATCCCGATGGGAGACAACAAAATGATGGGCGTGAGCATGCTTTCGGCCGCGGAAAAGCCCGTCGTCTTCCGTACGGGAGGATTCACGGACGGTAAGGTATACTATATGCCTTCAAACGGCGGCACAAGTGCGGACGGCTCCTGCTATTCGCTCGCGGACGGGGCGGCGACGGACGTCTCCGCATGCACGGCAGGCAAGGAAGCCGCAGAGCGGGAGCTTCGTATTTCCGATGTCGTCGTCGAGCACGATCTGCTGCCCGAACTTAAGAAGAGGAATGACTGACCATCGAGCCAAATGCTTGACCTTTGAATGGGAGTAGTTGACTTAAAAAATAGGGTCGACCGACTTTAAAGGGAAGATCGCCCGATAAAAGAGAGCGCTCCGGCTTCGCATGAGGCCGGGCGCTCTCTTTATGATTTGCGGGCTTTGATAAACGGCTTGATCTTCTCGAGCGCCTCGTCCTCCGTCGGCGCGGCGATATACCGGCCGTTGATGAACACGAACGCCCGCTTGGCGCAGGGGCCGCAGTACGACTTGCAGCCGACGCGGATCTCGGCAGCAGGGTCCAGCTTCTGGAGCTTGCTCAACAGCGTCTTGACCCGGGTATGCTTGCATTTGTCGCAGATGCGAATATCGTTGGGGCTCGGCCCAGCGTTGGGATCCGCGGCAGGAACGACCCGAATCTCCGGGGGCGCCGCCCGCTCAATGATCGCCATGATTCCCCTTGCTCGGATTCGTAATGACGAAGCCTTCTTGCGGAAAATAGAGGTAGTCGATCTTGACGCCGTCGAGCAGCTCGGCGCCCTTGGTCAGCAATACGTCGATGCCTTTATCTGTAGAGACGATCTCGTCGTCTTCCGTCGCCTTGGTCATGTCCAGTCCATAGTGGGCGTGATCGCCGTGGCTGTGCGTAATCAGGACGCGTAAATACAGTCCTTCATTCTCCGGCTTGTCCAGCTCGAGCTTCAGGATCTTGGCCGCATTGCGCGTAATCTTGCATTGCATGATCGTATTCACTCCAATCGTCGGCATCTCTCCCTGCGGATGACATGCCTCGCCGGGGAGATCATGTTCTATTGTATAATCACCCGGGGCTTAAGTCCAGCGCTTCCGTCAGCAGCCGCAAACAATCGTCGTAGATGTCTTCGAACGCCGAGATCGGCAGCGGGTTGCGGCCGCAGCCCGCCTCGACCGTGAAGCCGGGCCGGCGGTACTTGGCGATAAACCAATCCTTGTAGCCGGCGTCGCTGCCCGTCAGCGCCAAGGGCCGGTAGCCCGAAGCGAGGCCGAGACGGTGCGCCCAGTCCTTCGACTCCGGGGGCTCGAGTCCCCCGTAGTTCCAATAGATTTCTTCGCCCTGCGTATGGAGCGCGATGACCGCGTCGAAGCGCTGCGCCTCCGTGAATTCGGCCAGCGCCGCCGCCTCCGGCTCGGAGAGCGGCGCATCGCCGCTATAATCGCGCGGCGCAGGCCCGTGCACCCCGCGACGGCGGCGCTCTTCCTCCCACCCCGCAGGAAATTGATCGTTCAGGTCCACGCCCCTGGCGTTGGCCTTCCAGTTGCGAAAAGATGCGGAGTCGCGGTTCCACCGGCCGATCCGCGCCGCCAGCGGATGGTCCGGACGCAGTCCCTCCTGCACGAGCTCTACGCCGTCGGGATTGACCATGGGCACGACCCACAGCGTCGTCCGTCTAAATAGGTCGGCAGCGTCGAAGCCGCCGATCTGGATCTTGCGGCGGCAAGCCCTTCCGTAGTCTTCCAGGAAGCGCATCGCGATTAGCGATGTAATCCACTCGTTGGCATGCACGGCCGCATTCAGATGCCAGCGGAAGGGGCCGTCTCCGATACCTGCTGCGACAATCGGTTTGCCCATGACGCTGGTTCCGATCTCCTTCGTCCTTATAAACGGAAATGCGCTAACCAGTCGTTTCATATCGGCCGCTACGCGGTCCGCTCCGTAATTGGACGAAGGCATGACGATACGGCGCGCAGAAAGTGCAGGGAGAGCGAGACGCGTCCCCGCCGCCGGCTCGGTTCCCGCCGGCAGCAGCCGGTTAAGTTCTCTCAGCCGGTGCTCGGTGCAGCCGAAGCATTCGGCAATCGCGGCCAGCGAATCTCCGGCTTGCACCACATATATTCGCTTATGGATAGATGCTGCAGGCATGTACAGCACCTCTCCCGCACGGATCGGCTCGTCGGCGGGACGCTGCGGGTTCGCCCGAGCGAGCTCTTGGACGCTCACATGGGCAGCGCGGGCGATCGAACTGTACGTATCTCCGCGCACTGCCACGTATTCTTCCATGTGCATTTCCGATCCCTCCTTGCATCCTGTTGCGCGCTCGCAATTGGCCGACATTCCACTTGCATCATTGCGGTATATTTTTGTATGCCGCGACAGGCGGGGATATGACGCCGTAGAGCTGAAGACGCCGAAAAAAACAACGAAGCCCTCCGACCGTCCGAGGACGACCGAAAGGCTTCGGTAATTGGAATGCTTATGCGCCGATATGCGGCACCTGCCAGACGACCGGCGTCAGACGGATCTGCTCGCCGAGCCAGGTCTGGGCGATCTCCCGGAACTTCGCCGGTTCGCCGCTGCAGAAAAACTGGTGCAGGGGCGCGCCGTCCTCTGCCGCGAGCTGACCCGTCCGCTCCAGAATCGTGCGGATCTCTCTGGCTGTCTCGTCGGCCGAGCTGATAAGCGCGACGCCCGGCCCCATCGTCTCGGAGATCGCGTCGGCTAGAAACGGATAATGGGTACAGCCCAGGATCAGGCTGTCCAGATGCGTTCCCCGCAGCGAGGCGAGCGACGTCTCCACGATCTCCTGCGTGCGCTCGGATCGGAAGTTGCCGTCCTCCACGAGCGGCACAAAGCCCGGGCAGGCGCGGCTGACGACTTGGACGCTGCCGCCCGACAGCATGTTCAGCGCCGCCTCATAGGCGCCGCTGCGGATCGTGCCCTCCGTCCCGATGACACCGATGACGCCCGTGCGCGTACGTCCGAGCGCGGCACGCGCGCCGGGACCGATGACGCCGACGACCGGTACGGAGACGCGGCTCGTAATGTCCTCGAGTGCGACGGCGGTCGCCGTGTTGCAGGCGATGACGATCATTTTAGGATCGAATTGGATGAGATAATCGACAATCTCCCGGGTAAATTCAACCACTTGCTCGGCGGAGCGGGATCCGTAAGGCGTGCGCGCCGTATCGCCGAAATATAAAATCTTCTCTCGGGGAAGCTGACGCATCACTTCTTTGACGACTGTCAGTCCGCCCACGCCGGAGTCCAGGACTGCGATCGCTTGTTGCACGAGAACACCGCTTTCTGCTATGGAGATGAAGAATCTAGATAAATTATGAGATTTTCGCGCAAAAGGTACCTACATATTAGCGCATATTCAGATGCGGTTCAAGGCATGCAGCGGCGCCGCCCGGACGTTCCGGACGGCGCTGCATGAAGCTCTTGGCCGCGTTCGCAAATCAGATCGCCTCTGCGTCGTCGGATGCGGACGCACTTTCCTCCGCGCTTTTCTTGCTGAACTTGGCGCGGACGCCGCCGGCCCAATCCGCAGACTTCTTCGCCACCGTCTGCGCGGCGCTGCCTGCCGCTTTGCCGAGATCGGCCGCCTTCGTACCGACGAGCTGAGCGGTGTCGGCGATGTCCTTGCGAAGTTCCTTGCCGGGCTTCGGCGCGAAGAGCAGCGCTGCGGCCGCGCCGAGTGCGGCGCCGGACAAGGCGCCGAAAAGGAACGATTTAACAACCTTGCGTTCTGCCATCTTGTATCCCTCCAATAATCAAACTCCGTTGTTCCTTGCGTCGGATTCGCGCTTGCGGCGTCAGCCGGTCCTGCCTTCGCCTTCGGAAGGAGAGACTTCGCCGGCCCGTTCGTCTGCGGCATCCACGATTCCCTGCGTCCAGCTGACGAACCGTCCGCGCCAAGCATTCAGAAGCGCCGCCGCCGTCTCGGCCGAGCGCGCGGCGGCTTCGCCAAACGCCCTGCCGCCCTCGGCCAGCCTGGCCGCGGACCTCGCAGCTCCGCGGCACAGCTCCGCAGCTTCCGCTGCCCCTGATGCGAGCCGCTGCATTTGCCGCAGCGATGCGGCGCCCTCCGCCTCCAGCGTCCTGGCTGCTTGCCTGCAGGCATTCAGCGCCCGCGCGGCCGACATGCACGCGATCAGCGCCGCAACCGCCAAGGCCGCAAACATAAACGCCGCTGCGTATCCTGCAACCGTCCAGGCCATCGTTCCTCCTCCTTCCGAATCGAACCTTCGCTATGTGAAGCCGGGCATTCGCCCATGCGCTTAACACAGTATAAGAACGTGCGGCCCGTCCTGACACATCGGACAAGTATAATTTTTCTTTCGTGCGTTCGCCCGCCGATAGCGGCAGGATTGCAGCAAAAAACCGGTCGGAGCTACTGGCCTCCGCCGGCTGAATTGTTGCTCTATTTGCCCTCAAGGACGTCGCATCACTTTTTCAAGACTTCACATCTCAAGTTCAAGACGACGCAGCCCGCTCTGCCGGACGCCGGATCGCATAAGCGCACTTCACGCCGCCGTCCGCGATGCATTCGGTTCGTTTGACCTCGGCGCCGAGCAGCGCCTCGAACAGCTGTTGCTCGCAGCGGCATGCCTCGCGATATTTGCCTGCGACTTGCGCAATCGGACAGTTGTATTCGTACAACGTATACCGTTCTCCCGCTCCGTCACGCTCCCAGTGGGACATATAACCGCCGGCCTGCTGGATGGCGGCCAGCGCCGCTACGCGCTCCTCCAGCGTCGCGCCGGCCATCGCCGACTTATGCCTCGCGATGAGCTTATCGCGGCGTCCCGCGAACATACGGCCGATAATCGCTTCGCCAGCGGGATCGTCTGCAAGCTCGCCGAGCAAATCGAGCGCAAGCTGCGGATAGTTTTTGGGAAACAGATCGTCCGCGCGCGGCGTCAGACGGTATATGGCAACGGGCCTGCCCATCGCTTGCTTCACGGTCTCGGCTGCGACGAGTCCCTCGCGCTCCAATGCCTGAACGTGGCGCCGGACGCCCATCTCCGTGATCGACAGCGCCTGCGAGAGCGAGGCGATGCTGCCGCCGCCGCCCGTCCGGAGCGTCTGAAGCAGCTGCTGGCGTGTTGTCCTTCCTTCGTCATGCGGCAGCATAGGCCTCTCCTCCCACGTGCGAACGGCGCCTAAACAAAAAAAGCCGCCCGCTTATGCTCCTATTGTATAGGAATAAGCGGGCAGCGTAAATTGCCAATCCTCGTCAGCGAGGCTGCTCCCAAGGATCGAGCTCGCGTCGCAAGTAAACTTGTACCGATTCGGCAAATGAATCCAGCAGCTCCTTGAGCTCCTCGGTAAGCGGATGAAGCAGCTGCCGTTGCCACAGATCGTAATCCTGCACGAGCGGCCTTCGGAGCGATACGAGCAAGCGCAGTCTCTCGGCCAGGCGCTCGTCGATGACGCCCTCGCCGCCGATGACGCCGACGATATCCTCGTAGCTGCCCGCGTCACGCATCATGAAGCCGTCGATCAGGAAGCTGCCGATGTCCGTCACGATCTCGAGCGCCAAATGCAGACAGCGTTCCTGCGCCAGTCCTTGCAGCAAATCGCCCTGCCACGACGCGGCCAGTCCGGATGCCGCAAGGCCCAGATCGGGCACGCAGCGCAGCCGGCTCGCGATCGCTTGTCTGTTCACGTAGTACATGCCATCACCCTCAATCCTTCTTGCCGCGCTTGTTGCGGCCTTTGCGCCGCAGCCAGTAGACCATGATCAAAGCGCTGATGATGATCACCAGCAGATAAGTCATCATTTCGTACAGATCGCCGGCGCCGGAGTCGGTCGTGGTGTTCACCCGATTCTCTCCCTCAGCTCTCGTAGTCGACGACGGCTTGCGCTTCGCGCGCGACCGACATATGCTCGATTACTTTTTTGTGCTCGGGGTGCACCTGATACGCCTGCATGTCCGCAAGCGAAGCGAACTTGGTCACGAGCGAGATATCGTAGGAGCGTTCTGAATGAACGACGTCCGTACCGACTTCGATCGAGAGCAGCTGTTCGATTTTCCCTTCCATGTTGCGGAGCACGGCCGCCGTCTCTGCGACGCTCTCCGGGCTGCGGTTCTTCAGTTTGAACAATACGATATGGGTCAGCATATTTTTGTCCCCTTTCTGGATTGTGCGCATACCCTAGCCCGTCTATCCCGCATGTTCGTCCGGCGCGACGCGCATACTATACGCATTCTCGCTGGACGCCGCGGAAGGGGGCAGGTCATGCGGCTCACTTATACGATCGTGTTCACGGTGATCGGACTTGCGCTATGCTTGTTCAACGCGACGGGATACGATCCCCACAACGCCTTTTTGTTCATGTTCAGCGTGCCGATCTGGTTCGTGGAGCTGTTCGGAGACATTCACAAGGTCAGCGTGGTCGGCATGTACGCGCTCACCGTGCTCAGCTACGCCGTCATCGGAGCGGTCTGCGACTACTTAATCGCCAAGCTTTACCGGAGAAGAAACGCCTGACGAACGCCGATGGGACAAGCAGCCTTATGAAAAAAAGGAGCCGGCAACGGCTCCTTTCTCCTTTGCGCAAGGAAACACTATTCGACGATAATCGTCGACTTCATAGTCGAGTGGCCTTGTCCGCACATGATGGTGCAGTGCAGCTCGATCGTCTTGCCCTTGTCGCTCTCGGGAAACGTATAATCCGCTTCCGGATTATCTGCGCTCAACTCGAGGCCTGCGGCTTCGATGCCCGCGCCGTGCACGCCCAGCTTGTTCGAAAATTTAATCTTGTAGTTGGTTCCGGCTTTCACGTGATACTCCGCTTGGTCGAACTTGTACCCTGCCGATGTCGCGGTGATCTTCAGCAGCTCCTGGCCTTCCGCCAAGCCTGCTTCCTCGCTCTCGGGCTTCGCCGGCAGATCGTTAGCCAAGAGGTACACAGCAAAAAGACAGGCCACGACAAGCAAAGCCGGCATGATCCATTTAAACATCGTTGCTCCCCCTGCTTCCTCGAAATGTCTACCTCTTATATTACCTAAAAGGGGCGCTGCAACTCAACTATTGACGACATGAAAGCGTCAACTTTTTTTCATATTTGACAATTTGATGAACGATCCAATAATAATTTTTTCCAGTTTTACGATTTTAAATCATTGCCCTTACTTTTTAAATCATCGTCCTTGCTTTTGCTTTTCAGCATCTGAACAGCTTGCTTCAACCGCTCCGGAAGCGGCAGACCGAGCCGTCCGCAGTTTTCGACGACGGAGATCAGTTCGTTGGCCAAATAAAAATAAGTCGCGCCCCCCATGACCGCGTTCATGCCCAGCAATTGGTCGATCCGGTGACAAACGAGCAGCACAAGCAGCATCAAGCCTTTTTTCGCCAGCCCCCTAAAGCCCGTCCGGCTGTTCAGCCCCGGCCCGGATCGAATGGCCGCATACACGCCAGTCACATAATCGACGCCCATGGCGACGACAAGCAGCGTCAGCGCTTCGTTCCACATGCCGAATGCGAAGGTCAGTACCGAACCCGCCACGGCTACCGCGCAGTTCATTTCCCAGGACATTATCCTCTCCTCCCCTCGAGCCGTTCGTTCCTCCGCAACGCTGCGACTGGCTCCGTACAACGTATGCGCGCGGGACAAGACCCGAGGCGGCATCAGCGGCTTTGCGAACAAGAAGCCGCACCTCTCACGACAAATCGCGATTAGCGTAAGGCCGGCTCAATCAGGGTAAGGGATGCTAGCGGGACATGGACGCGCTTTTGCCCGCCTGTCTAGCTAAAAAAACGAACAAACTTACGATCGGAGGGAATTCGATGTCTCATTATGTGGAAGTGCAGAAAGGGATACGAATCTACGTAGAGGATATCGGCGAAGGTACGCCGATTATTTTTCTTCACGGCTGGCCGGTCAACCACAAAATGTTCGAATATCAATTCCTGGAGCTGCCGCGTCTGGGATATCGGTGCATTGGGATCGATCTACGAGGCTTCGGCAAGTCTGACGCTTCCTGGGACGGCTACAACTATTGCAGCCTGGCGGACGACGTCAAGGCGGTCATCGATCAATTGGGCGTATCGGGCGCGACGCTCGTCGGCTTCTCGCTCGGCGGGGCCGTAGCCGTGCGATACATGGCCAGACATGCGGGCTACGGCATCTCCAAGCTGCTGCTCATCGGCGCAGCCGCGCCTTCGTTCGTCCAGCGCGACGACTTCAAGCATGGGACGCCGCCGGAAAAGCTGGACGACATGATCCTGCAGGCGTATTCGGACCGGCCGGCGCTCGTCATGCAATTCGGCAAGATGCTGACCGCAAGTAAGCCCAGCGCCGGCATGGCGGCATGGCTTCTGTCGCTCAGCCTGGAGGCGTCCGCAGTCGGCACTTACAAAGCGCTCGAATCGCTCCGCACCGAAGATCTTCGCGAGGACCTGCCCTTGGTTACCGTACCGACCGCGATCTTTCACGGGGTGAAGGATGAGATTTGCCCGTTTGAGCTTGGCGAAGCGATGCACCGGTACATGCCGGGATCGACGCTCCATCGCTTCGAGGAAAGCGGGCATGCGCTGCTGTTCGACGAGCCGCAGTTGTTCAGCGAGCGACTGACGGCCTTTCTCGCCGGCACGCTTGACATCCCCGCTCCGATTGAAGTCGAACCCGAGCAGACGCCGATTTTATAACAGCGCCGCCGTCACATCAAAGAAGGCTTGGTCCGGAACGTCCGGACCAAGCCTTCTTTTCAAGTACAGCTCTAAAACCCTTGCGCCTTCAGCCAATCCGCTGCAGCCGTTGTCCACCCCGATGCAAACGGATGATCCTCGGCCAGGCCGATCCCATGCACGCCGCTGCTGTAAACATGCAGGTCGAACAGCACGCCCTTCTCCCTCAGCGCCGCGGCGAACAGCAGGCTGTTCTCGACCGGGACGGCGGCGTCATCGGACGTATGCCACAAAAAGGCCGGCGGCGTCTCGGACGTCACCCGGAGCTCTGCGGACATTGCGTCCACGAGCGCCGCTTCCGGCGAATCCCCGAGCAGGTTTTGGCGGCTGCCCGCGTGCGTATGCGGATCCCTGAACGTAATGACGGGATAACAGAGCACGATCAGGTCCGGCCGGTCGGAGACACGGTCGATCTCGTCCGCCGCCTCCGGATTCGGCCCCTCCCACTGCGTGCCGGCCGATGCGACCAGATGGCCGCCGGCCGAGAAGCCCAGCAGGCCGATGCGCCGCGCGTCGATGCCGAATTCGGTGGCGCGGGCGCGCACCGTTCGGACTGCGCGCAGCGCGTCCGTAAGCGGAGCGGGATGCTTGTACGGCGCCACGCGGTATCGGAGCACAAAAGCGGATATGCCCAGGCCGTTCAGCCACCTCGCGATGGGCTCTCCTTCATGGGCGGCCCGAACGCCGTAGCCGCCGCCCGGCGCCACGATGACGACCGGACGATCGCTCCCTTCGAGCAAATAAGGAAACAAAGCGGGACGGTCCTCCGGCGTGTCGCCCTCGGCGTAAGGAGCGCCATCTGGCCAGAGCAGCCGTTCTTCAGTTGCAAACGCTGACATCAATCGCACCTCGATTGGAATTAGATTCAATTTTTCTCAACCTATATCCTAGCACACCGACCTTCATTTGCCGATAGATTCGTCACGGTCGCAACTATCCGTTGCCAAGCCTGCGTACTCGTGCTACTATTGTTAAAATTTATCGAGCGAGAGCTATGGGAGGACGATAGACTGTGGCCAAATATTATACGGAACCTTCGCGTACGTTCAGCGAATACCTGCTGATCCCGAATTTGACGAGACGCGAATGCACGACCGAACGCGTATCGCTCCGAACGCCGATCGTCAAGTACGGCCGCGGCGAGCAGCCTCGACTGTCGCTCAACATCCCGTTCTCCTCCGCCGTGATGCAGTCCGTATCCGACAACGCGATGGCAGTCGCCCTCGCCCGCAGCGGCGGCATCTCGTTCGTCTTCGGCTCCCAGCCTGTCGTCGAGCAGGCCCGCATGGTCGGCAAAGTCAAAGCGTTCAAGGCCGGCTTCGTCGCGAGCCGTTCCAACCTCACGCCGGATCACACGCTCGCCGACGTCAAGGCGCTCAAGGCAACGACGGGACACTCCACTGTCGCGATCACGGACGACGGCTCCCCTAGAGGCAAGCTGCTCGGCATCGTCACGAGCCGCGACTACAGGGATAGCCGTGATCCGTCGGACAAGCCGATCCGCGAGTTTATGACGCCCTACGCCTCGCTCGTCTGCGGTCGTTCCGGCATCTCGTTGCCCGAGGCGAACGACCTTATATGGGAGCACAAGCTCAACTGCCTGCCGATCGTGGACGAGACGCAGCGGCTCGAGCACCTCGTCTTCCGCAAAGATTACGACGCCCACAAGGAATATCCCCTCCAACTCCTCGACGCCAACAAGAGCTATGTCGTCGGCGCCGGCATCAATACCCGAGATTATGAAGAGCGCGTGCCCGCCCTCGTAGCGGCCGGTGCGGACATCCTCGTTATCGACGCCTCCGACGGGTACAGCGAGTGGCAGCGCGATACGATCGAATACGTCAAGGCCAACTTCGACATTCCGATCGGTGCCGGCAACATCGTCGACCGCGAAGGCTTCAGGTATCTCGTCGATGCCGGCGCGGACTTCGTCAAGGTGGGGATCGGCGGCGGCTCCATCTGTATTACCCGCGAGCAAAAAGGCATCGGCCGCGGCCAGGCTTCCGCGCTCATCGAGGTCGCCGAGGAGCGCGACCGTTATTACCAGGATACCGGCATTTACGTTCCACTTTGCTCCGACGGCGGCATCGTGCACGATTACCACATCACGCTCGCACTCGCCATGGGTGCAGACTTTGTCATGATGGGCCGCTACTTCGCCCGGTTCGACGAGAGCCCGACGCGCAAGCTGAAGGTCGGCAACAACTTCGTGAAGGAATTCTGGGGCGAAGGCTCCAATCGCGCGCGCAACTGGCAGCGCTACGACAGCGGCGGCAAAGAAAATTTGCTGTTCGAGGAAGGCGTCGACTCGTACGTGCCATACGCGGGCGGCCTGCAGGAGAACCTCGACAAGACGCTCGGCAAAATCAAGTCGACCATGTGCAACTGCGGCGCGATCAGCATCCCGGAGCTGCAGCGGGAAGCCCGCATCACGCTCGTCTCGGCGACCAGCCTCGTCGAAGGCGGCGCCCATGACGTCATGATCAAAGATACCGGCTTGTCCGGAGACTAATACGCATAAGCTCGGCCCGCTTTCCTTTAACGGAGAGCGGGCCGTCTGTTTAATAGACGCTTGAACGCCACGACTACGGCCCCGCTTTTCAGAAGCAACGCCTCTTTTCCTGTCGCATGCCATTATCCCATCGGCTCAGAATCGGGTGCCTGGAAGCCCGCTTCTTTACACCGCATTTTTGTGCCTGCGCGCTGACTCGCACCATTATCCCCTCCGCTCATGATGCGCCCTCGCTATTCCTCCAACTATCCTCTCAACAGTGCACCTGTTACTTTTCCATGCCATTATCCCCTTCTCTCAGAAACCAATGGCCTTTTCGGACCTTATTGCACCTTATTGCCGCTATTTGTCCCCCCGATGACCATTCGCCGAGGAGCCCGGTCAGTTTTCACACTACGAACGTTTGCGAAATCATCTCGCTGAGGAAATACGGCACCTGAGCGGAGGGGATAATGGCATGAGCACCCGAAAAAGCAAGCTGTCTGCGAGCAGGATCGGGGCCACTCGGTTAACTCTGCATAAGAGAAAATGAAAAAACCCAAGGCATCTTGCGCCTTGAGCTGGTATACCGGATGAGGCTAAAAATCAGCCGAACCGCCCGCTGATATAGTCCTCCGTCCGCTGATCGGACGGATCGGAGAAGAGCTTCTCGGTCGCACTGTACTCGACGACTTCCCCGTTCAGGAAGAAGACGGTCTGATGGGAAACGCGCGCGGCCTGGTGCATGTTGTGCGTGACCATGACGATCGTGTAGCGGTCCTTTAGTTCTTGCGCGAGCTCCTCGATCTTGATCGTGGAAATCGGATCGAGCGCCGACGTCGCTTCGTCCATGAGCAGCACGTCGGGACCGACTGCGAGCGCGCGGGCAATGCACAGACGCTGCTGCTGTCCGCCCGAGAGACTAAGCGCGGAGCGCTTAAGATGATCCTTGACCTCGTTCCAGAGCGCGGCGGAGCGCAGGCTGTTTTCGACGATCTCGTCCAGCTCGCGTCTTTTGGAGATGCCGTGCAGTCGCGGTCCGTATGCGACATTGTCGTAAATGGATTTGGGAAACGGATTCGGCTGCTGGAAGACCATGCCGATTTTTTTACGAAGTGTCTCTACGTGCACGTCTCCGCCGTAGATATCCGTTCCGCCGATTTCGATGCTGCCTTCTACCCGCGCGCCGGGGATCATGTCGTTCATCCGGTTCAGCGTGCGGAGCAGTGTGGACTTGCCACAGCCCGAAGGACCGATAAAAGCGGTGATCGCCCGCTGCGGGATTTCCAGTGAGACTTGCTTCAGCGCATGAAAAGCGCCGTAAAACAAATCCAGCTTATTGATTTCGATGAGCGCCGTTCCTTGCACGATAAATTCCTCCTTGACTACGATAAGTCCAGTGCGATAAGCCCAGTGCGATAGCTTCAGCCGGGAAACGACTAGCCCTTCATCTTGCGCGCCTTCATCCAGAGCGGCAAGCGGAATACGAGGTTGATCGCAAGTACGATCATGATGAGCACGGCCGTCGCCTTCTGCGCGATATCGCCGGCGTCCGGGACGATCGCTTCGGATTGGACGTACCATAGATGCACGGCGAGCGTCTCGCCGGGAGACAGCAGATTGAAGTCCCATAGCTCGCCGGAGGTGGTGACGCCGGCAGTCAAGATGATCACGGCGCTCTCGCCGAATGCGCGGCCGGCGGTCAGGCAGATGCCGGTGACGATGCCGTTCAGGGCGACCGGAATGAGCACGGTGCGAATCGTTTGCAGATGCGTAGAGCCTAGCGCAAACGAGGCGTTCTTAAGCTCCGTAGGTACCGACCGCAGCGACTCTTCCGTAACGCGCGTCAGCATCGGCAGATTCAGGAAAGCAAGGCTGACCGCGCCGCCGAGAATCGTCAGATCGAGATGGAAGATATCGACGAAAAGCGAGATGCCGAACAGTCCGAAAATGATCGAAGGTACCGACGACAATCCTTCGACGCAGATGCGGATAAAACCGATAAAGCGGTTGTCCGGCGCAAACTCCGCCAGATAGATGCCTGCAGCCATGCCGAGCGGAATCGAGATCGCCAGCGACAGGAACAAAATATAAAACGAGTTGAACAGCGCGGGCCCGATGCCGCCGCCTTCTTCGATCTCGCTGGGCAATCCGGTCAGGAAGTCCCAGGTCAGGTTAGGCAGTCCCTTGCGCAGCAGCATAAATAGCAGCCCCAGGATAAACAAGATAACAAGAATGCCCAAAACCCAGACGAACACGTTAAATATCCGATCGTTTCTGGCGGCGGAGCTCGAGGATCTCGAGAACGCGTTCGCGCGGCGAACGGCCGAAGCGCCCGGATTGGAGCCGGGTACCGGCGCGATCGGCGCGCCGTTTTTGGAGGAATCGCTCACGAAGCCTTCGCTCCCTTCTTCTGCAGCAACCGGACCGCGACGATCAGCAACAGCGAGATCGCGAGCAAGAGGAAGCCCATCAGGTAAAGCGCGTAATTCCAGGTCGAATCGAATTCGACGCTCGTAATTTGCATAACGATGTTACTCGTCAGCACGGCGGTTGGCGTGAAGAGGCTGTCGGCCAGCTGCGGCGTGTTGCCGATGACCATAACGACGGCCATCGTCTCGCCGATTGCACGTGCCATGCCGAGAATGACCGCGTAGATGATGCCGCTGCGCGCCGCAGGCAGCACCACGCGGAAAATCGTCTGGAAGCGCGTCGAGCCGAGCGCGTACGAGGCATCTCTGTATTTCTTCGGAACCGCGGAGATCGCGTCGTCGCTGATGCGGGCGATCGTCGGCAGTACCATGATCGCCAGTACGATGGCCGCGGCGAGCAGCCCGTCCGCCAGATCGCGGCCGCTGATCTCGCGAAGCATCGGAATCAAAATCGTTAATCCCAGGTAGCCGTATACGACGGACGGGATGCCGACGAGCAGGTCCATAATCGGACGCAGCGCACCGCGCAGCCACACCGGCGTGATCTCCGCCAGGAACACGGCGATCAGGACGGCGATCGGGACGGCAAGTACAAGCGTAAGCCCTGTCAAGGCGAATGTGCCGAATATGAAAAGCAGTGCGCCAAAATGCCCGTTTTCAGGGTCCCAATTGGTTGAAAAGAAAAACTCTTTGAACGAAACCGTTTCGAATGTCATAACGCCCGTCTTGAACATTAAGATCAAAATGCCGAACAGGACCAAACAAACGAAGACGGCCGCGGATACGCAGAGAACCTTAAAGGTCGAATTAAAAAATCTCAGACGGGATCTGCGATCAAGCGGATCGCCGCCGGCTTGGCGCAAGCTGTTGCCCAGCTCCGCCGGCGCGATGACGCGGCTTTGCGCGTTCATCTCAAGCATAGGACGAATCTCCTCTCCCAGGTCAAAACGTAAAGAAAAAAGCCGGCCTTAAGCGCTTTGACGCTGCAGCCGGCTTGATGGCGTGATACGATCGGTTGTGCTTCGATTACTTGACGGCGGCCAGCGGGATGAACTTCAGCTTTTTCAACGAGCCGTTTTGGAACTTGGCGCTTTGAATGTACTCGATGAATGCCTTGGTTGCGCCTGTCGGCTGGCCCTTTGTCATGAAGTAGCCGATGCCCCATACTTTGTACGTTCCGTTCAACACGTTTTTCTCGGTCGGCGCAGCGCCGTTGATCGACAGAGCCTTCATCTTGTCAGTCACGTACGGCAGGTCGATGTAGCCGATTGCGTTAGGCGTCGTTTCGATCGCGGTTTTCATGTCGCCGCTCGAGCCCGTTTCCTTGTAGTTGTCGCCCTTGGTCATGAAGTCCTTGCCATCAAGCGCCTTCAGTTGGAAGTTAACGCGCGTGCCGGAGCCGAACTTACGGTTGACCACGACGATGTTGGCGTCGGAGCCGCCTACGTCTTTCCAGTTCGTAACCTTGCCGGAGAAGATGTCTTGCAGTTGCTTGGTCGTCAGGTTGCTGACGCTAACGTTCTTGTTAGCGACGGCAGCGAATACCGTGACAGCGACCGGATTGGCCACTTGACCGTCAAACTTCTTGAAGCCCGGCACGTCGGTAGATGCATCCCAGTCTACTGCGCCGATGTCGGCGATGCCTTTGCGGACCGATTGAGGACCGGCGATGGAGCTGACTGCGGATGCCGAGATCTTGACCTTCGGGTTAAGCTTTTGGAATTCGCTCTTCGCTTGCAGCGTCAGCGGCAGCAGTGCCGAAGAACCGTTGATGACGATTTTTCCTTTAAGCGAGCTTGCTGCGGATGCGACGGATGCGCCGCCGGCTGCCAGGGAGACCGCAAGCGCGACCAGCGCGGCGGGTTTGAACCATTTTTTCATGGGAATGAGTGCTCCTCTCGTATTTGAAAAAGATTAACGGGTGACCGGCTTCCAGGAGCCGTTTGCGTTCACGTACAGGCCATCTTCAAGCGCGATGATGATTTGCGATCCGTTCACGGCAAGACCGGATGCAGAAGCGGGTACCTTGTAAAGCAGCTTTTTGGATGCCGTCGCAGGATCGACTTCATAGATTGCCGACTCGTCGTCGTTCACGGTTGTAAGAACGTACAGCTTGCCGCCGGACAGAACGAGCTCTTCTACGTCGCCTTCGGCCAGCAGCGTAGCCGTTTTCTTGTCCTTGTCTACCGATACGACCGTCGCGCTTGCGTTCTCGTCCGCCACGCTTACATAGTAAACCGTGCTGCCGTCCGGAGAGACCACGAACAGCTTGTCGTCCTTCGCCGAAGTCAGCGCAACTGCCGCCGGCTTCTCAGCCGAAGTGTCGTACAGGTTCACTTGCACTTGCTCGCCGCTCGCGTCGATGGCGACCGTATCCTTGTCCAGATCCGTGCCGTCAGCCGTCGCCTTCGGAGGCGTCGTTACCAGGTAGGCGAACTTCTTGCCGTCCGGAGAAACGGACAGTGCGGACTTGTAATCGACCTTGTCCTCTACGACCTTAGAGATCGTGCCCGTCGCAACTTCTACCTTGGCGATGACCGAACCCTTGTCGCCTTGCAGGAAGTAGATCGCGGAACCGTCGGCAGACCATACGAGCTCGGTCTTGATCGACGTGTCATTGCTGATTTGCTTCGTTTGCTTGCTCGCCAGATCGACGACGTAAACCGCGCCTTCCCCGTCCGTATAAGCAGCCTTGGCGCCGCCCGGTGCGACGATCAGGTCAGAACCGCCTTCGGTAGAAAGGAGCTCCGCCGACTTGCCGGTCGCCACGTCCACCAGATAGTCCGTACGCTTCGCGTCCGTCTCGACGGAGACGATCGCTTGGCTCGCGTTTACGAAGCGTGCGTTCTCGCCGCCTGCGAGCAGCTTGATCGTGTTGATCGCCAGCTTGCCGTCCTTCAGTGCCATCGTCCCGCCGAGAGCTTGTACAAGCGGCTTGACCGCTACGAATGCCGTTCCGTTCAGAACCTTAGCCGGTTGATTCAGGTTAATGACGTTGCCGTCGACAGATGCTTGCTTGACCCCCGTCTTGAAAGCAAAGGAATGCGAATCCAGCGTTACCGTCGTGTAGCCGTTCAGTGCCGACAGCTTGGCGCCGAGTGCCGCGCTCAGATCGCGCACGGAAACCAGCGTTTCACCGTTAGACAGCACCGTACGCACTTGCACGTCCGTGTAATTGACAACGAATACGGATTGCTTAACCGTCAGCGTTACGGCTTTTGCCGTGACCGCCTTGGCAGTAGTCGCCGAGCCCGCTTGCGCAGCGCCTGCCGTTCCCGCTGCCGCCGTTCCCAAAGCCGCTGCCAAAATCGTTGCCGCGATTGCTTTCTTCATCACCATGTGCGCCCAGTCACCCTTCTTTTGATTGATCTGACTTTATTATAGGAACGTTTTGTAAACCGGGATGGCGACC
This sequence comes from Cohnella sp. GCM10020058, assembly GCF_042683485.1. Lineage (NCBI taxonomy): Bacteria > Bacillati > Bacillota > Bacilli > Caryophanales > Paenibacillaceae > Cohnella > Cohnella sp. GCM10020058. Next base: position 31,114 of record NZ_JBHUJV010000019.1, on the reverse strand, counting down.
TATATTTTGGATATGTAAATTTTTCCGCGCGTTATCATTTCGGACAACTACGGGACTTCTGTCGCAATTTAAATACAAAAATCCCGGCGATATCCCCCTCGCGGGAGAATCACCGGGACCTGGTTGGCCGAATCGGCCTGTTTTCGGTATGCCGAGCTTCGATTAAACGTATTCGAGCGTTAGACGTATTCGAGCGTCTTCACTTCGTTCAAGCAGACGACCTTAACCTTCGCGACTTCCGGCAGTCCGCCTTTAAGCACGATTTCCCGCTTTTCGCCCGCGCGCAGGTCGAAGTAATTGTCTGATAGCGTTCCAGGCAGATCGACAAGACCTGCGTCCTTGGCAAAAGTATCCGTCGTCAGCGTGAAGCGCGTATCGCCGTTTGCCAGCGTCTCTTGTTCGACCTGGACGGTTGCCGGCTTGAGCGCAAGCTGATGGGGCTTGCCGAGCAGGTACGTATTCACGATCAAGGCGGTCTCGCCCTGATACAGGCTCACGCAGACGATCGTATTGGCTTCGTCGAAGCCGGCCACGGAGAACGTGCCGATGCGCGTCGACCGGTACCCCGTTACTTGCACCTCGTTCACGACGGACTGTACGACGCTGTCCGTATTCAGATCGTAGAACTCGACAACGATACGTCCTTCGAAGTCGCCGTGATCGTGAATCAGGTACAGCTCGGCTTCATCTTGGCCAGGCGTAATCTTCGCGTACGCATTTGGCGACTGGAAGCTGCGTTTCATATAGAAATAAGAAGGCTTGTGCACCTTGGCATAGTCGACGAGCGCCCAGCTGATGGACGGCCATAGGTCGCTCCACTGCCAGATGAGCGCGCCGGACGTATCCGGCATCCGGGACACCCAGTGCTCCACGCCGAACCGAAGCGCGTTGGCTTGCAAGAGCTGGTTGACGTACACAAACTGGTCCTTCGACGCAGGCAATTTGTAATCGCCGACCGTGTAATAGAACAAGCGCTGGATGCCGTTAGGCGCCTTCTGCATCGCGTCCAGCTTCGGATCGCGCAGCGTGGCGTTAGGATCGACCTGGTTCAGCAAATAGTTCGAAGGGTAAGACTGCATCCCGAATTCGGAAAGGAAACGGCCATTCACCTCGCGGTACTCCTCGTACGGATGCGTCTGCCCCCATACGTACCAGGAGTGAAGGTCGCCGTAATTGCCTTCCAGCTTTGTATGGTCGAACGTAAGCGAGTACGGACTCGACGGCCAGTATGGCCGCAACGTGTCTGCCGCGCAAGCATCGTGCAGAACCTCGAAATACAGCTTTTCGCCATAGCCGTGCAAGCGGCGGACGCGGCTGCGTTCGACGAAGATCTGGTTCTCGTTGTTGCCGCACCAGAGCACGATGCTCGGATGACTGCCGAACTCGGAGATAACATAATCGGCTTCCTTGCGTACGAGCGCGCTGAACGCGTCGTCGTCCGGATAGTCGCCGCATGCGAACATAAAGTCCTGCCAGACCATTAGGCCGAGTCGGTCGCAGGCATCGAAGAAATCGTGATTCTCGTACGTACCGCCGCCCCAGACGCGAATCATGTTCATATTGGCTGCGGCGATACGTTCGATCTCAACCTCGTACTCTTCCTTGGTGTCGAGATTCGGGAACAGCTTCAGCGGAATCCAGTTGATCCCCTTGCACAGCACGGGAATGCCGTTGACCTGGATGATAAACTTGCGGCCTTGCTTGTCGTAGGGCATGTCGATACGAATCTCGCGCAAGCCGACCGCGCGGGACATCGTCGCGACTGCTTCTCCGCCTTCGTCCAGCACGGAAGCCTCCAGCCGGTAAAGCGCCGGCTCGCCGTGGCCAAGCGGGTACCAGCGCTTCGGCTGCGCGATCTCAAGCGCCGCTTCGTAAGTGCCTGCTCCCGGGTCCAGGCTGACGCGCTCGCTCCGCTCGGCAACGATCGTGTCGCCGTCGAAAATCCGGTAGCGAAGCGCTGCCTCCACGGCTTCCTGTCCGGCAGCGGATACTTTGAACGATGCGTTGACGATCGCCTTGCGGTCCGTCAGATGCGTAATCGCATAGCCGAGGCTGTCCGTGCGCACAACGTCGTAGGCTTCGATCGACACCGGCTTGTGAATGCCTACGGTTACGACCTTGGCGCCCCAATCCCAGCCGTAGCCGTATTGTGCCTTGCGGCCGAACAGCCGCGCAGGTATGCCGTTCCACAGGTTCAGAGGCTCGCCGAACGCGGCTTCCTTCTCCTTCAGCGTTTTTGTCGGCGAGGCGATGCGGACCGACAGTGTATTTTGCGCCTGCGCGATCCCCTTGATATCGAAACGGTAAGCGATAAACATATTTTCAGTCGAGCCCAGCGCTTGCCCGTTAAGGGTGACTTCGGCGTACGTGTCGACGCCTTCCAGTACCAGCTCGATCGCGTCTCGCGACAGCTCGTCTTCGCCTAACGTAAATTCGCGGGCGTAAGTCCAGTCGTCGAATTCGACCCACTCGATTTTCGGCTCGAACAACGTATCGTATTCATTGGCAAGTACGCCTTGCTCCATCAGATCCTTTTGCACGAATCCAGGCACTGACGCCTGATAGCGATCGCCGGTGCGCGCATTCGAGAGCTCCCAGCTTCCGTTCAACAACAACGTGGTCATGTCGATTGCTCCTAATCCCGATTGGTTCGATATTGTTATTCTTGCCCTATTGTACCTTATCCGACACCAAAAGTTTAGGCTAATTGTTATTGTAATTTGACTATTGAATTGGAATGAATAGTTTACAAAACAATAGAAACGTCAAAAAGAAACGTTTAAAACACGTCAACCCCCCGTCGGATCGACGAGGGTAGTAATAGCGTTTTATGGATGTTGGCGGTTGCCGCTCCGGACTGGATCTGCCTGGATGCTGCCAGACAGTCCGCCCCGCAGGAACGCCCTGCTTAATCAGGCTTGCCCGGCCGTCATCGTTTTCGTTTTCCTTCGCTGCAGCCTTAGCGAGCGGACATACTCCATCGGCTCGACTTTATATTTATCCTTAAACATCTGTACGAGGTGTCGCGGACTGATCTTCGACAGACCGGCAAGCCGCTTGACGGACAGCGGTTCGTAATAGTGCTGCTCGATATACGTACGCAAATGCTCCAGCGCGATGTTGAGCTCGTCACTGGGCTCGGCCATCCACTCGTTAAATACGCGATGGAGCAGCTCCTGGAACATGAATTGGCTGCGGAAGCGCTCCAATCCGCTCTGGCCCGTCATACTGCCGTATGCGGTGCGGCACATCGCGGAGAGCGATACCGGCGGAATGCGCAGCGGCTTGCCCGCCTGGGGCATCGGCTGCAGCTCCGCCCGCGAGTCGCCGGCGGTATCCCTGCTCAAATCGCGCATAACGTCGAAGTGAAACATATAAAGCTCCATGGCCGCTTCGCCCTCCGGCAAGAGCGTGATCGATTCGCCGGGCTCCGCGACATAGATCGTCCCTTCTTCAACGCCGAACGCCTGACTGTCGGCGAGCAGTACGCCTCGTCCTTCCGTAACCGAGATCAGCGTATAAGACCCTCTGCCCTGGGGAACGGAGATGCCGGCTTGTGCGCTTTTCTTGGCGATCCGCCTTGCTTTTCTGAGCTTAAACCACAGATGATCGAGGTCCTTCCAGCCGTCAGCCTGCATAATTGCTCTCCCCCTTCCCGTAGCCGCTTGTCGGCTCTGTCATGATCGTCTCAATGAATTCGCATTCTACGGCGATCCGCCCCCTCGCGCCGGGCATGCCGGGCAGCGGCAGGTTGACGCCATCGTCTACGATCCCTTTGCATGTAAAATAGATGAGGCAGGATTCGCAGCCCTTCTCCGCCATTTTCACTCTGGAAAATGCGCGAATCGCGTCCAGCAACGTTTCATATTGTCTTGGACCTTGAAGTTCCGGCAAAAAAATTCTCGCGCACAGCTCGAGGCGGGCGCTGTTCCCATCATGATCGGCGAACTGGAGGCCCCGTTCGTCCCGAATAAATTCGTCCTTCATCTGAGCGATGGCGACCCACGGATCCAGTTGACCGTCGGGCGCATGGAACCCGTAGAGTCGATCCGTAATCGGAGAGGCGCAGTACATGATCAACATCCTTTCCGACACGTTGGTTTCTTTATCTCTATTTTATTGATAATGATTCTCATTGTCAAATTAAAAAAACCGTCTCTACATCCGCACTGCGGACGCATGACGGGCTAATCGAATACGGCGCTTGTAAGAGGTTGCGGTTTACGGTTCCTCGTGAATAATCGGCGTGTAATAACGCTTCGAACGGTCGATCTCGAGACGAATCGCACCTTGCTCCTTCGCCACGAACTCTACATCGTGCCGGATGACTTCAAGCTTGTTGTTGAGATGTCCAAGCATGGCGACGACGTCTTCTGCCTGAGACAGCTCCATACGATCCAACTGATTGCCGATCGCCTGCAAACGCTCCTTGATTGGACCAAGCTCCGCCAGCTGCTCCTTGATTGGACCAAGCTCCCTCTCCAACTCGCTGCGCAATTCGTGTCGAAGCTCTTCTCTGAATACCTGTCTTAGCGCGTTCAACAGCTCCAGATCCATCCAGATTCCCTCCATCGGCGCCATTTTCTATATTATAACATCGACGGCAGAGCTCGTCAGGAACCATTCGCATCCTCCAATTTATGACACCGCCCACGCCATCGCAGGATCTGCGGGCTCGCTGCCTTTAAGCAACCGCACGTGATCGAGCAGCGGGTAATCGTAGAGACGCCCTTCGTACACTGTCTCCATTTCGGTATGTACTCTAAAATGATCGGGCGTCACGAGCGACGAAGGCCGCTCCCACAGCTGCAGCCCCGCTTCCCGAAGCACCTGTGCCACGAACTGGGAGCAAAAAAAGGCTTTATCGGAGCCCATGTCGCGATCAAGCAGCACGCCGAGCAGACCAACGAGGTTGTAACGATACTGTTCCCGCTGCCGCTTGAAGCTCCCAACCACGCGGCGCGTCTCCTCGAGCTGTCGCCGAGTGACCTTAAGCCGCAACAGCGCGCACCGCGTATTGGGGAAATGGCTAAACGTGCCGGTATACACATTTTCTTCTACAAATCCCCCCGCAAAGGGATTGGTCGGTTTTTTCCTTCCGAAACTGTATACCTCGCTTAAGTCGGCGCCGAACACGAGCGAAGCATGATTGTATGGCGCATCCGTAAACCGTTTGATCATCGACGTGAACAACGTCCCCGTGTCGGTCAATAAAAAATAAAGGCTCTTCTCCTCATCTTCCCCGCGCTGCCCTTTGCTCATCTTCGCCCGCTCCCCGCTACTGATTCCTTGTGGCTTTAGCTTATCAAAGCGCAAATGTGCCGGAATCTGGCGCAGGTGCGGTTTGCGGGACAGACTTTGGTCTTGGAACAGACTGGACTCTGGAGGAAATGACCTATCCGAAACCATTCTCAGGCTGACGAGCACCAATGTCAAAACCCCGCAACCGATAAACCGGCTGCGGGGCGACACGATGCATCTATATAAAGTTGTCTCAAGCTTTGGAATAATTAGAATACGAAATCCTCGTCGCGGAGCTGCTGCACATTCGTCGTGCGAACGTAGCCGTTGCCCTTTTTGGAGAAAAAATCGTGCTGCTTGGTCCGCGTGCTGATGCCGTTCTGGACGATCGGATTGATCTCCTCGTCCTCGAACAACGGCTCGAGTCCCATGTTCATCATCGCCTTGTTGGCGTTGTATCGAAGGAATGCCTTCACTTCGCCGGTCAGGCCGATCGTGTTGTACAGGCTCTCGGTATAACGCTCCTCGTTGTCGTGGAGGTATCGGAGCAGCCCCTTGAGCGTCTCGTGAGCGGCCGTCTGCTCGTCTTCGTCCAGCTTCGCATAGATCTCCTGCGCGAGCAGCCCGACATAGACGCCATGGATGCTCTCGTCGCGCAGGATCAGGTCGATGATCTCGCCGCTGCTCGTCATCTTGCCTTGTCCGGCCAGGTAGAGCGGGTAGAAGAAGCCGCTGTAGAACAGGTAGCTCTCGAGGAGCACAGAAGCGCCCATCGCCAGGTACAGGTCCTTTGGCGTGTTGATGTTGTTGTAGTATTGGGCGATCGTCTCCGCCTTCGTCTGCAGATGCGGATTGCGTTCGACCCAAGCGAAAACCTGGTCGATCTCCTCCGTCGTCGCCAGCGTCGTAAAGATGCTGGAGTAGGACTTGGCGTGAATCTGCTCCATCATCGCCATGAAGCCGAGCACGGCTTTGCGCTGCAGGCCTTCGACGTGCTCCAAAATCTTCGGCATGCCGACGCCGCCTTGCACGGTGTCGAGCAGCGTAAGGCCGCCCAGCACCTTCATGTACAGATCGCGTTCGTCGTCGTTCAGCTCCATCCACGACATCTTGTCGTCGGATAGCGGGATCTCTTCGTCCGTCCAGAATTGCATGATATTCTGATTCCAGAACATCGCGGAGAAATCGTCGTCGGGACGGTTCCAGTTGACCGCCTTGTGCGTTGCCATAGCTCTAATCTCCTTCAGATTCGCCTGTCCGTCTTAGACGGCGCAGGCGATGCATTCTTCGACGGACAGACGGTTCGTCCGCGTATAGTACAGGGACTTGAGTCCCAGCTTGTCTGCGTAAATGTAGTAGCGGGCCAGCTCGCGCGTCGTCACGTTGCTGTTGACGTGCAGCACGGTAGAGATGCCTTGGTCCACATGCGCCTGAATCTCCGCGATCAGATCGAGTACCTTGAACTGATCCATCTGATAGGCCGATTTGTAATAGAAGAAGTTGTCCTGACGCATGAAAGGCATCGGATAATACGTCGTCGAATTCGCGTACGTCCGCGTCTCGATCTGCTCGACGATCGGCATAACGCTGGAAGTGGCATTTTGCACGTAGGAGATGCTCTGCGTCGGCGCGATCGCCAGCCGGTAGGCATGGTACAGGCCGTGCTTCATAACGTCGGCCTTCAGCTGCGCCCAATCCTGCTGCGTCGGAATCGAGATGCCGGCGAACAGTTCCTTGACCTTGTCCGTGCGCGGCGTGTAGTCCGTCTCCGTGTAGCGATCGAAGTACGTGCCTTTGGCATACTCGGATTGCTCGAAGCCGTCGAACGTAATGCCCGACTTTCTGGCGATATCCATGCTCTTCTCGATCGAGTGAAAATTGATGCTCATGAAAAACGTGCGTGCGAAATCCTTCGCCTCGTCGCTCTCGTAAGCGATCTTGTTCTTCGCGAGATAGCCGTGCAGGTTCATCGCGCCGAGGCCGATGGAGTGCAGCTCGCGGTTCGCCTTGGCGACGCCCGGCGCGTTGGCGACGGTCGTCATGTCGCTCACGGCGGTCAGGGCCATTACGCCCTCATGCACCGATTCCTTGATCTTTTTGTGTTCCATGACGTTCGCAATGTTCAGCGATGCCAGGTTGCAGCTGATGTCGCGGCGAATGACGTCGGGCTGGCCGTAGTCGCCGATCTCGCTCGTCTCCTGCAGCTGGAAAATCTCCGTGCACAGGTTCGACATCTTGATGGCGCCGATGTCCTTGAGCGCGTGATCCTTGTTCGCGTTGGAGCGGTTCATAATGTAAGGATAGCCGGATTCGAGCTGCGTCGTCGCGATCTTGACGAGCATGTCGCGGGCGGTCATGATCGCTTTCTTTTTCACCCGGTCGTCGGCGAGCAGCGTGTCGTACATCTCGTCGATATCCATATCGTCCAGATGCTTGCCGTAAGCCTTGAACACCGTATATGGGGCGAATACGTGCAGCGGCTTGTTTTCCTCGGCCAGCTTGTAGAACTTCGAAGGAACGATCAGGCCGATCGACAGCGTCTTGAGACGGGTTTTCTCGTCTGCGTTAATCTTCTTGCTGTCGAGGAACTCCATGACGTCCCAGCCGAAAATATTGTAGTAACCGGCGCCGGAGCCCTTGCGTTGACCCATTTGGTCGGCGTAGGAGAATGCGTCCTCCATCAGCTTGAGTACGGGCATGATGCCCTTGGCCGCGCCTTCGACGCCCTTGATGCTCTCGCCGCGCCCGCGCAGCTTGGACAGGTTGACAGCGACGCCGCCGCCGATCTTGGACAGCTGCATGCAGGTGCCGAGCACATGGTTGATCGAGTTGAGCGCATCGTCCATCTCCAGAAGGAAGCAGGACACCATCTCGCCGCGGCGGCTTTTGCCCGCGTTGAGGAAGGTCGGCGTCGCCGGCTGCACGCGCTGTTCCATCATGGCCTGCGCCAGAAGATGGGCCGTATTGACGTCGCCGCGTCCCAGGTGCAGCGCGACGATCGCGACGCGGTCCGGGTAATGCTCCAGGTAGATGCTGCGGTCGTTGCTCTTCACCGCGTAATCGGTGTAGAACTTGGAAGCCGCCATATAAGAAGGAAACTTGAAGTCGTAGCCGTGCGCAATCCGGTACACCTCTTCGACCTCATGCTCCTTGTACTTTGCAAATACGTCCTCGTAGTAGTCGTTCTCGATCATATAATGGACCTTGGACAGATGCCCCGTGAACGACAGGCTGCGCTGCTTCACTTCTTCCATAAACGCATCGACGGCCTCCAGATCCTTGTCCAGTTGAAAGAATCCGTCAGCGTCGCGCTGCATCAGCAGGTTGTTCAATTCAATATGCCGCAACTGCGCTCACCTCCCGCTTAAAATTATCGACGTCGCGCTGCGTTCCCGACAGCTCGAACTTGTAAAGCACCGGTACCCCGTACCGCTCTGAAATCGTATCCGCGCTCTTCGCGAAGCCGTTCCCCCAATTGCGATTGCCGCTGGCCGATACGCCAATCATCTTGCTTGCATTGCGCTCCAGGAAGGAGACCACGTTGTCCGGCACTTGCCCGAACCCGGTCGTATAGGTGACCAGGACGAACGGCTCGTCCAGCGTCTCGGTCTCGTCGATCGGCACGGCCGGCAGATTCAGCTTGCCCACGAACCTCCGTACATTCCCCGTCTTCGATGCGTATGCGATCAGCATGGCGCAATCCCCCTCCTGAAAAGTTGAAAATATGTAATAAAATAGAAGAAACGGCGCGCAGAAATACGCTGTGCGGGCATCACGAAAAAGCTTTCGCTCGTACTGCAATGCAGCCTTCGAAAACCCGCCGAATATCCTGTTGTTTGCACCGCCGGCACTGGCTTGCCGGGTCAACTTATCGTCATTTTCCGCTACCGTTTATTAACCAACGCCCGCGGACTTCAAACCGATATGTTGAGGACATTTATAAATTTATATCAATATATTGTGCCTGTCAATCCATGGAGCGGCCTAAAATTTATAAGATGCAGGCAGGAATTCGCAAAACCCGCGTCCCGCAAGGGTTGCGGTCGATTGAGATCGATTCGTAAAAAAACGGCGGGCAGACAATTGCTGCCGCCGGCCCGTCCATACTACATATAGGGGGACTTCTTGTCCGATTTGTCAAGGGATTGTTTTCGAATTTTTCGCCGTCAATTGCGCATGCGCTGTCTGAACTCTTTGGGCGAATGCTGGTTGTGCCGCTTGAACAATTTGTAGAACTGCGCCATATTCCAGATGCCCACCTCGAAGCTCACCTCCATGATGCTAAGGTCGGTCGTAAGCAGCAGGCGCTCCGCCTTTTTGATTCGGTTAAAATTCACGTAGTCGACGAACGGAATGCCCATCGTGCGCTTGAACGTCTTGATGAAATGATGGTAGCTCATGCCGAGCAGGCGACGTACGTCGTCCACCGCGATCTTCTCCCCCAGGCGGCTCTCCACGTAGTCGAGCACCGGCCGCATCCGCAGGATGCCCGCCTCTTCCGTCCCCCGCAGCACGCCGCGGTCGTCGCCTCTGAGCATCAGCAGGAGCAGACGCTTGATCGACGCGCTGACCGCGATCTCGTAGCCCGTACGCCCCCTGTACGTCTCCTCGTAAATGTCGGCGATCAGCGCATGAGCCTCGTTCCGCGCGGAAGGGCTTGCTTCAAATATGTAGTTCAAATCCTCGAGCGGACCGGTCAGCTCCGAGAAGTGATGAAGGTAGGGCAGAATGCTCTGATCGAAGTGCCGCACGAGATCCACCTGGAAAACGATGTATCTGACAGGCTTGCCAGCCGCGCTCCACGTCCTGTGCGGCCGGGAGGAACCGATCACCATGACGTCCCCCGGCCCGAGCATCGTCAGCGACGACATCGTCTGCACCTCAAGACCGCCCTCGATGATCGCCAGAAACTCTACTTCTTTATGATAATGCCAATGCCAGGCGTCCGTGGCTTGGCGAATCCGCTCCACGCCGTGGAGCTCCCACACCTTGAGGAACAGCAGCGGATTCTGGTACACGACTTTTTCGTTGACCGCGTCCGCGTGCGTATCGATAGCGTTCGGCATTTCGGATCGTTCACCTCTTTAGTAGCTTCATCAAGCAGTATAACACTTTTGAATATAAATGAATTAAGATCAGACATATTCCGGCAAGCTCCGATTGTCTATACTGAGAACAAGAAAGCATATACAAGTATACGAGGATCGGGAGGCTGCATTTAAATGGCACAGCGTATTAGAGTCACGGTATGGAACGAGAACCGCCACGAAAAAACGAGCGAAAAGGTGCGCGAAGTATATCCGGAGGGCATTCACGCCGCGATCGGGCAAGGACTCGGCACGGACGAGTTCGAGGTTCGCTACGCAACGCTCGACGACGACGAGGAGCACGGCCTGTCCGAGCAGCTGCTCAGCGAGACCGACGTCCTGTTCTGGTGGGGACATATGGCGCACGGCGACGTCAAGGACGAGATCGTCGAGCGCGTGCAGGGCCGCGTGCTGCGCGGCATGGGACTTATCGTGCTGCACTCGGGCCACTTCTCCAAGATCTTCAAGAAGCTGATGGGCACGTCCTGCGATCTCAAATGGCGCGAAGCCGACGAGAAGGAACGCATCTGGGTCGTGGCGCCCAATCACCCGATCGCGGAGGGCATCGGCGAATACATCGACATCGAGGCCGAGGAAATGTACGGCGAGCACTTCGACATCCCGGCGCCTGACGAGTTGGTCATGGTGAGCTGGTTCGAAGGCGGCGAAGTATTCCGCAGCGGCTGTACGTTCCATCGCGGCCAAGGCAAAATCTTTTACTTCCGCCCCGGTCACGAGACGTATCCGACTTACTACAACGAGCAGGTACGCCGCGTGCTGAGCAATGCCGCCAAGTGGGCCGCGCCTTCGACGCGCGAATACCCGAAATACGGCAATCACAAGCCGCTCGAAGCGATCAAGCCCAAATCCTGATCCATGCGTTTAAAAGACAGTCCCGCCGGTTCGCGCCGGCCGGGCTGTCTTTTTTTAAACCTATATTGGGGCGGAAATTTGCGAAAAGGTAGGCGCAATTTCGGCGTAACGGCGCTTTATGAATGCGTGGCGGTGTGTGGCAGGCCGAATACCTGCATTTGTACAGGCATTCGCTACCGACTCGCGCCACCTGATGAAAATACCTGCAAATGTGCAGGTAAATGCAAAGCGCAAGCCGAAAATTCGGCTGATGGCTTAAAATAACTGCGCTTTTGCATCTATCCTGTTGAAACGGGGCGAAAGCGGCATAAAAAGATGTATATTTGCAGGCATTGCGGCGAAAAAAAGACGCCGGCGTCGACACGGGGTCTTCTTGGAACGGCTGTCGAATGAGCCATCGATAGGCTTTCCGCGCGACGCCGGTTTCGGATATCCGTCAAACCTAAAGGACCATAAGGGCAGCTATTTTATTCATTGGAGGACTTGCCACCGGCGTCTCTTCACTGCCGCGGGCAACTGCGGTAGAATAGAACGATGCCTCCGTGACGGGACATGCGCGATATGGGACGAAATGGAGATGAAAAGAATGACGGAATTGACGGGAAATCCGGGGAAAACGGGATCTCCCTCCGAAGCCCGCGTCCTTGTGATGACCGCCGTAGAAGCGGAACGGGACGCGGTGCTCCGCGGATTGGACGGCGACGGCCGCTTCGAGGTGCGGCTGTGCGGCGTCGGACCTGCGAGCGCGGCCGCCCGCACGGCCGCCGCGCTCGCAGGCGGCGAGAACTGGACGCTTGTCGTCAGCGCCGGCATCGCGGGCGGCTACCCTGAGCGGGCTCCCGTGGGGACGCTCGCGATCGGCACCGCCTCGGTCGCCGCCGATCTCGGCGTCGAGACGGCGGAAGGCTATGCCAGCGTGGACGAGCTCGGCTTCGGCACGTCCGGCCTTGCAGCGGATGCCTCGCTCGCCGAAGCGCTGCTGCAGGCGTTGACCAAGGCCGGGCTGATCGCCGCTATCGGTCCGATCGTGACCGCGTCGACGGCAACGGGCACGGCTGCTACGGCCGCCACGCGCGAAGCTCGCGTGCCCGGCGCCGTGGCCGAGGGCATGGAAGGCTACGGCGTGGCGATCGCCGCCTCTTACGCGGACAAGCCGTTTATCGAATTGCGCGCGATCTCCAATGCGGTCGGCCCGCGGGATCGCGACGCATGGCGGATCGGAGACGCGCTGGCGGCTCTGTCCGTCGCATTTGCTATTTTGAAGGAGGTTGATCTTGCATGAAAATCGCATATTCCCCTTGCCCTAACGATACGTTCGTGTTCCACGCGTGGTCTGCAGGCCTGATTCCGGGCGCACCGCGCCTCGACGTAACGTATGCCGATATCGATATCACCAACGGTCTCTCCGAGGGCACGGACGGCCCCGAAGTCATGAAGATCTCTTATGCGGCCCTGCCGTGGACGCACCCTGACTACGCCCTTCTGCCTTGCGGCGGCGCGCTCGGCCGCGGCTGCGGGCCGCTCGTGCTCACCGCAGGCTCGCCGTCGGACGAGCAATTCGATCCCGCCCTCCTGTCGGGCAAGACGGTAGCCGTGCCGAGCGAACGCTCGACCGCCTACCTGCTGTTCCGGCTGTGGGCGTCGCAGAACGTCCCGGGCGGCGTCGGACGGATCATCGTCATGCCTTTCCATCAGATCATGCCTGCCGTGCAGCGCGGCGAGATCGACGCCGGCCTCGTCATCCACGAAGCCCGCTTCACCTACAAGCAATACGGCCTCTCCATGCTGCAGGACCTGGGCAGCTGGTGGGAGCAGGATACCGGCCTGCCGATTCCGCTCGGCGCCATCGTCGCGAAGCGCTCGCTCGACCTCGAGGCGGTAGCGGGCTGGATTCGCGCTTCCGTCGACTATGCCTGGGCGAATCCGGAAGCGTCGCGCGAATATGTCATGTCGCACGCGCAGGAGCTGTCTCCCGAGGTCGCCAAGTCGCATATCGACCTGTACGTGAACGGCTTCACCCGCGACCTGGGCGCGGACGGCTTCGCCGCCGTCGACGCACTCCTCGGCCGCGCCGCCGCGGAAGGGCTCGTGCCCGAGGCGCGCGTCGCTTCGCTGCGTCTGCGGAGCGGCCTGAACGCCCGCTAAGCACCGCAAGCTTGCCCGCGCCAAAACGGCCGCGCTCGTCCAATCGGACGGCGCGGCCGTTTTTTTGTGCGCGGCGGCGATTCATACGGCCGTCTGGCGTGTATGTACTAAACAGCAATGAAGGCTGCGTGTCGCAGCGACTGGAGGTTATGCGAGTGGCGTCAAGCAGGTCGCAAGTTCCCTTCGAGGCGGTCAAATCGGCGGTTGCCGGGTCGGCCACTTATGCGTCGGGGGGCAGGTTCGGACCGCGCAGACAGCGCGATTTTGAGCTTTTGTTGCTGGATGCGGGCGAGATGCGCGTCACGATCGACGGGGCGCCTCAGCAGGTCAAAGCCGGACAAGCCATTTTGTTGAAACCGGGACATGTAGAGTCCTTCGATATAACGGGCAGCGACGTCACGCGGCACAATTGGGTCGCCGTTCAGATCGACAAGCGGTCGCTCCCCGGCGACGATGCCGGAGAGCCTCCGGGCGTGTGGCCCGTATCGCCGGAGATGAACAAGCTTGTCGAGCTCATCCTCACCGTTCAGAACGAGCTGCCGAGCGACGGCGCGATCATGCGCAGCCTAGGCGCCGCCGTGCTCCGGCTTCAGCCTGACCTGGACGGCTCGGCTTCCGACGGAGGAGACGCTTCGAATGCGTCGCCGGCCGTGGAGCGGGCTTTGGCCTGGATCAGATCGCACTATGGCGGCGAGATCAAGCTGGGCGATCTGGCCTGGGAGGCCGGCGTCACGCCCGAGCATCTGGTGCGCCTTTTCAACAAATACGAGCAGGAGACGCCGATCCACTATGTGTGGCGGTACCGGACAGAACGGGCCGTGGAGCTGCTCGAGCATACGGGGCTGCCTGCCGCCGAGATCGCGCGGCAGTGCGGGTTCAAGACGCCCCATCATTTCTCGCGGACGCTAAAGCAACTGACGGGACGCACCCCGTCGGAAATCCGCAGAGCCAGCTGGAACGGCGAAGAGCTCTAGCCTTCGCCTGCTTCTGCTTGACCCGCTTCATCTTGACCTGATACCTCTTGATCTGATTCCGCTTGATCTGATTCCGCTTGATCTGATTCCGCTTGATTTGATTCAACTGCATCATTCTTGGCTTCGCCGGTATGCTGCAAGCTGCCGAGCGCTCGGGCGATCCGTCCCAGCCCTTCCTCCAAAATCTCGCGCCGGGTGGCCAGATTGATGCGGACGCGTCCTTCTCCCTCGCTCACGAACGCGCTGCCGCCGCTCACGGCCACTCGCGCTTCTTCTACCAGGAGGCGTCCGAGCTCGGTCTGGCTTAGGCCGTACGCACGCAGGTCGACCCACAACAAATAGGTCGCTTCCGGCACATAGACGACCGCCTCGGGCAGCCGCTCGTCCAGATAGCCGGACGCAAACGAAGCATTTCCGCGCAAGTACGAAAGGCATGCCTCCAGCCATTCTTCCCCTTCTCGGTAAGCCGCCTCCGCGGCCGCAATCGACAATGGATTCGGACTCCGGTATCCGAGCGCCTGATCGAGCCCTTTTCTTAACGTTTCGTCGGTCGCCACGGCGAACGACGTATGCAGCCCTGCAAGATTAAACGTCTTGCTCGGCGCGATAAAGGCAACGGTACGCTCGGCCATGCCCGGCAGCGACGCGATCGGGATATGGGCGCCGGTCAGGATCAGATCCGCGTGAATCTCGTCGGAAGCAACGGTTACGCCATAGTCGCGGCAGAGCTCCGCAAGCCTGTTCAACTCGGCTTCCTCCCACACGCGTCCGGCCGGATTGTGCGGACTGCACAGCAGCAGCAGCTTCGCGCCCGTAAGCCGAAGCTTGGCCTCAAGGTCTTCAAAATCCATCGTGTACCTTCCATGAATGATCTTCAGCGGATTCAGCACGAGCTCCCGGCCCTGGCCGGTCACCGCATCGCCGAAAGGCCCGTAAACCGGCGGCTGAATGACGACGCTGTCCCCCGGCTGCGTAAAAGCAAGCACGGCTGCCTTGAGCAGCGTGACGACGCCCGTCGCGAACAACAGGTCGCCCGGTCCGACGGCCCACTTGAACCTGCGATCCAGCCAGCCGGCCACCGCCTCGAACAGCGATGACGGCAGCTCGGTATAAGTGAACAGCCCCGCGTCGACCCGGCGGCGGATTGCCGCAAGCACGGGAGTCGGCGCCTCGAAGTCCATGTCCGCAACCCATAGCGGCAGCAGATCTTCCCCTTTGAACAGGCGATCCGCGCCCGACCATTTTAAGGAGTCCGGGAGCCGAAGCTCCACCTTTTTGTCAAATCGGTTCATGTTAAAGCCCTCCTGTCTATCTTACCGGCCGCGGGGCGCGTTGTTTAGCTTGAATGTTTGTCCTGCGACCGCAAGGAAAATCAAGCGGCCTCCCTCCGTCTCGAACGGCACGGCTCGTCCGTTTCCGTCTGCGAGCGCGACCGCCTCGTACCCTGCCAGCCTTACCGCGCAGTATCCGTCCCGCTCGGCCGCCAGACGGACCTCGCTCCATTCGCCGTCCCGCCAATCGATATCGACGCGATAGCCGCCCCGCGCGCGCAATCCGCGCACGCTGCCGTTCGGCCAAGCCGCAGGCAGCGCGGGTATAATCCGGAGCTCGCCCGCATGGCTCTGCAGCAGCATCTCCGCGATGCCCGCCGCCCCGCCGAAGTTGCCGTCGATCTGAAAAGGCGGATGCGCGTCCAACAGGTTCGGATACGTCGACTTCGCGAGCAGCTGCGTGACGTAGCGATGCGCTTCGTCGCCGTTGCCCAGCCTCGCCCACAAGTTCACGAGCCAAGCGCAGCTCCAGCCGGTATGCCCGCTGCCGGCCGCAAGCCGGAGCTCGAGGCTGCGACGGACCGCCGCCGCCAGCTCCGGCGTGCGAACGAGGTCGATCTGCTCGGCCGGGTACATGCCGTACAGATGGGAGAAGTGCCGGTGGCCGGGCGACTCCTCCTCGAATTCCTCCGACCATTCCAGCAGTTGACCTTTGGTACCGATCCGATACGGCTCGATCCGGTCGAGCGCGTCCTGCAGCTCCGGCCGCCAGGCTTCGTCCTGGCCGAGCTCGACGCTCGCATCCAACACGCTTTGCAACAGCTCGGAAAGAATCGAGTGATCCATCGTCGTGCCCGCGGAGAGCGCGCATTTGCGCCCCTGTTCGTCTAGGAACAGGTTTTCTGGCGTCGAGGCGGGCGAGGAGACGAGCCGTCCCGAGCCGTCCGGCACGAGCCAGTCGAGCGCAAAGCGCGCCGCCTCCTTCATGACTGGATAAAACCGCTCGGCCAGCTCGGTCCTGTCTCCCCCGTACAAATACCGTTCCCACAGATGCCTGCACAGCCACCCGGCGCTCATTGGCCAAAACGCCCAACTGGCCGATCCCGTCACCGGGTTCGCCCTGCGCCAGATGTCCGTGTTGTGATGCGAGGTCCAGCCCCGCGCCCCATAGTGGATTCGCGCGGTTTCCCTGCCTTTGACGCTAAGCTCGCCGATCAGGTCGTACAACGGCTCCGCCAGCTCGTGCAGACCCAGCGCTTCGGCCGGCCAATAGTTCATTTGCGTATTGATATTGATCGTATAATTGCTCCGCCACGGCGGCGTCAGATGATGGTTCCAGATGCCCTGAAGATTGGCTGCCTGCGTGCCGGGACGCGAACTTGAGATCAGCAAATACTTGGCAAAGTGAAAGTATAGCTCTGCCAATCCCTTATCCACGGCGCCTTGTCCTGCAAGCCTCAGACGCTCGTCCGTCGGCAGCGCCGCTTGCTCGTCTTCCCCCGCGACGCTTAGCCGGAGATCCGTCCGGTCGAAATAAGCGCGATACGAATCCGCATGCCGCTCAATCAGCGAATCGCCATTCAATAGAGAGGCATCCGCCAGTTCCTGTATACAACGTGCGACAGGGCCCGGACCCGTAGAGGGATCCCGGTCGTAACCCGCGAAGCTGGTAGCCGCCGACAGCAGCAGCGTCGCCCGCGAAGCGCCGGATACGCGCAGCCGGCCGTCTTCCGTCGTCTCCGACAGGCCGTCCGTGTCCGCCGCGCGAATGGCCGCGGCAAACGCGGTGCCGCGTCCCGGCGCATAGCATACCGCCGGATCGATGGAAACAGGCGCACGACCGCTAAGAACTGCGCCGCCCGCCTCCAAAGGGAATACTTCCGCAGGATGCGGACTCTCGAGCGAAGCCGTGAAGCTAAGCGCGCCTGGCCTGCTCGCCGTCAGCTTCACGACCAGCACCTGCTCGGCGGCCGAGACGAATGCTTCCCGCGTAAAGGAGACGCCATCTTCTTCATACGATACGACGTGCACGGCGCGCGACAGATCCAATTGCCGGACATACTTGGCGGGCGCCTCGGGGAGGAGCGCTTCCACGTCGATCAGCAGATTGCCTAGCGGCTGATAGGCTTCCGTATCCGCGCCGAGCATATTCGCTTCGACCAGTTGCTGGGCTTCCCAGTACTTTCCTTCGGCGATCAGCTCCCGGCTGCGCGCCAGATGCGGCAGCGCGCCGTGATTGTTCGTATCTGTCGGCTCTCCCGACCATAGCGTGTCCTCGTTCAGCATCATCCGCTCTCGCCGGGCATCCCCGAACACCATTGCGCCGATGCGTCCGTTGCCGATCGGCATCGCTTCGTTCCAATCCAATGCGGGCCGATCGTACCATAACGTCCGCGAACCTTCATTATTTATGCGAGACATCCGTCTTCCCTCTTTTCGATTGCAAGCTGTTCCGGCCGTCCGCCAGACGAATACCTCCATGCTATCAGAAGGGATCGGGAATGTGAACGCCTTTTTGAAGGCGCTGCGGTATACTGGGAGGATAGATCGGAGGGGTTGTACATGAAGCTAAGCATATTGGACCAGGCGCCCGTCGTTGCCGGCCAGCGTCCCGGCGATGCGCTCCGTTCGTCGGCATTGCTCGCCCAGGCAGGCGAGCGCTTAGGCTATTCGCGATACTGGCTGGCAGAGCATCACGGGCTCGGCGGACTCGCCTGCTCGACGCCCGAGGTCATGCTGGGCATGATTGGCGCCATGACCTCGCGCATCCGGCTTGGCGCCGGCGCGATCCTTTTGCCGTACTACAAGCCGTACAAGGTTGCGGAGACGTTCCGGCTCCTCGCTGCCTTGTTCCCAGGGCGGATCGATCTCGGCGTCGCCCGGTCTCCCGGCGGTCCCGCCGAAATTTCCATGGCGCTGTCGGACAACTATCTGGAGCGCGCGCTGCGGATGCCCGACGATTTTGCCGCGCTCGTCCGTTATCTGAACGACAAAGTGCCCGGAACGCGCGCGCCGGAGCAAGGAGATTCGATTGACGCGGCGACGGCGTCGGCCAGAGCGCCCGACGCCTCAAGCACGGGTCCCGCGCCCTGGGTGCTCGGCACGAGCGTCAAGAGCGCGGGACTGGCGGCTGCGTACGGGACGGGCTATGCTTACGGCTATTTTATGAACCGTGAAAATGCGGAGGAAGCGATTGCCGAATATCGCGCGGGCTTCGACCGGTCGCGCGGCGAACGCCCCTGCGTCGTCCTGGCCGTGTCGGCCGTGTGTGCCGAAACGCAGGAGCGGGCCGAGGAGATCGCCCGCGGAATAAGGGCCTGGCGCTTGCTGGCCGGTCAGGGCCGCGGCGAAGCCGGCATTCCCGGTCCGGACGAAGCGGCCCGCCTGCTCGGCCTTTCCGATTCGGCAGGACCGGACGGATCAGGTTTGGAGCATGCCATGATCGTCGGCGGACCCGCGCGGGTTCGCGACGGCCTTTCGGAGCTGCGCGAGACGTTCGGGGCGGACGAGCTCATGATCGTGTCGTACGCGCACGACTTCGCCGACCGGGTGCGCTCGTACGAGCTTATTATGCAAGCCTGCGGCGACTAGCGCATTCGCTCGGCCAGCCGCTCCGTCAGCCAAGGCCAGACGGCCGCGAGCGTCTCGTCCATGTTCGTCCTGCCGTCGCCCGAGATATACGGCGCGCGATCGCGAAAATAATCCGCATGCCCGCCGGCGATCCTTACGGCGGCGCGAGCGCCGGGCGCATGGCGGTCGCCATGCCAGCCAGGCAGCAGCCGATCCGCGTTTTTGCCCCAGCCCCCGAAGGACCCGATCCGGCAGATCGGGTCCGCCGTTCGGCTTGCGCTGCGCGCTTCCGGGCGCGACGGTGCCGCTGCACGCGAGCCGAGCGCCGCGCCTCGCGCCTTCTGCGGCCCCTCTGCTTGCACGTAGAGCACGGCATCGCGCAGCGGCCCGGGAATTCTGCACTTCGGCGACCCGATCATGACGACGGGGCTCGGCAGCCCGCCTTCGCGCGCGAGCAGGAGCCCCGATGCATGAACGGCTGCCACACCGCCCGCACTATGACCGACGAACAAAGCAATCTCCTTAGGGTGGACAAGGAGCTTCGCTTCCTTCGCCGGGGTTCCTGCCGATCGCATCCTGTCTTCCTCATGCGCCGCCCGTGCGTTAACCGCCCGCTTTTCTCCCCCATCGTCTGTCGGCACTGCAGCCGTACGGCTTCTATCTTCCTCATGCCGCGACGAACGCGCCCCCTCATCAGCCCGGTCGCGCTCCAGCACGGCGAGCGCTCTTTTCCCCCCGATGGATCGCTCGTATCTGCGATGGGGCAGCATGATGTCGAAGCGCGCTTCCCGAATTTGCGGCAGCAGCCGCCTGTGCCAATCGTCATAAGGAAAGATGACGCTCCCGCGCACGTCGAACCCCAGCTCGGCCAGGCGCTCGCCCAGCGTATCCTTCAAAGGGTCGAGAAAATGGGGCGCGCTTCGTACGCCGTTCAGCAAGTACAGGCGCAGCAACGCAGCCGCGCCTGTACGCCCATAGCGCTCTACCGCCGGCGCCGTTTCCTTTTCCGGCGAGGCTGTCATGGCGTTTTCTCCCCGTGCGCTTCGGCATAGCGCTCTGCCTGCACGATCCGTTCCATATCGCTCGGATGGGTCGACCGCAACCACTTCACGAGCAGCGGCGGATTCACGTCGCTTAGCGCTGCGACCGCCAGCTTTTGATGCATCGTAACGGCGCCGTCGGCCGTGCCGAGCAGCTCGAGCGCGTATCTGTCCGCGGCCGCCTCGGCTTTTCTGGATATGGCGTTGGAGACGGGCAGCGACACGAAGTTCAACACGGACAGCAGCAATAAAATGAGCGGCAGCGCGTTCATGTCCGATATGCGGAAGATGCCCCAATCCCTGCCTCGCGTCCGTACGACGATCTTGTAAATTCCGCCGCCGACCCAGAGCAGCGCGAAGGAGCTGCCGATCGCGCCGACCGCGCTCCATTCCAGGTGATGCTTGACGTAGTGGCCCATCTCGTGCGCCATAATTTGCATAATCTCGGGTTGCTCCAGCTTGGTGAGCGCCGTGTCCCACAGCACGATGCGAAGCGAGCTTCCGATGCCGGATACGTAGGCGTTGATCGCATTCGTCTTGCCGGACATGCGCACCTCGTACACCCGGTCCGCCGGGATATCGGCCTTCGCCGCCAAATCCAAAATCGCGGACTCAAGCGACGGATCGGACAATTCCTCGAACTTGTCGTAGAGCGGGTCGATGACGACGGGCTCGACGTACATCATGAACAGCGTGAACGGCACCGAAATGAGCCACAACCGGAGCCACCATCGTTCGCCGCGCGACATGACCCATCTGGCTGCGGCATATACGGCCAGCACCGTGATATAACCGATAACGAAGTCGAGCCCGCGGTCCTCCAGCCAGCCCCCTGCCGGTTGCGTGGAGATGCCGTAGCTGCGGGACACCGAATAACTCGCGATCTTAAGCGGCAAATAAAGCAAGGCAGACGCCGCATATACGAGCAGCACGTAAAGAGGCAGGCGAAGGAACGAAGGCAGTCTGCTCCCGTCGATCCGTTCCTTCCAGGCGCGCGACCAGCCCCCGGTCAACAGAAACAGATAGATCGCCCATTGCCAGGGCCAACTGAAGAAAAAAATGCCGCTGCGGATCGCATTCAGTGTTGCGCTCTCGCGAAGCTGAGCCGCCGAATAAAATAGAGACGGGTCTGCAGCCGTTCCTTTGTATGCATCCGGTACCGCGTTGGGCGACGTGTACCATACGTACAGCAGCACGATCGCCGCGCAGCAGGCCAACCACAAACCGTACCTTCGAAGCCGCGAGACGGTGGACATGTCGACTCTCCTTGCCGGTCGTTTTTCTTCATCATAAAAGCTGGCTGCAACAATTGCAAAAAACGCCCGATCGCCCTATGATCGTATCATCGTCTAATACTGGCCACACACCCGGAGGTTCAGCCGCATGCAGACACATCCGCTTCAATTCGTCATTTTCGGCGTTTTAATCGTCATTTTCGGCGTCGCCGACCTCATTTTCCTGAATCCGTACGTCGGTGCCGTCCTCGTCATCGCCGGCATCGCGTTAGCCGTCCTCGGCTGGCGGCGCGTGCAAGCAACCAGAAAGAAGCGGCCGCCTCAAGCATGAAATCCGTTTATATAGGCTATAGCATAAGCCGATCTCCACGATCCACATACACTGTCTGAGCAATGAGCAATTTACCTCGGACACGGTGGTGATAGCGATGGGGTATCCGGTTGAAGGCGGAGGCAGCGGCGCAGCGTTCGCGCTTGTTATGTTCGTATTGCTCGTCATCATTCTGCGGGTCGGCTTCTATTAATCAATACGGTAAATGAAAACGGCCTTGAAGGAGCGTCATTTCGCTCCCTCAAGGCCGTTTACGTTTTCCGCCATATGGTCCGGCCGCCTAGCCCAGCCATCCGTTGCGCTCCGCGATCAACGTCGCGTCGATTCGGTTTTTGGCGTCCAGCTTCTGGATCGCCTCAGACAAATAATTGCGTACCGTACCGTGCGACAGGAACAGTCTCGACGCGATCTCGCCCGCGCCCAGCCCCGCACCGGCCAGTTTCAGCACTTCCCGCTCCCGTTCGGTGAGCGGATTTTCCGCTTCCCACAGCTGCATCGCCAGCTCGGGACTGACGGCGCGCCCGCCGCCATGGACCGAGCGCATCGCGGCGCCAAGCTCGTCGATCGGCGAGTCCTTTAGCAGGAACCCTTTGACGCCGGCCCGCATGGCGCGCTGAAAGTAGCCCGAACGCGAAAATGTCGTCAGAATGACGACCTTGCAGCTATGCTTCGCGTCCTTTAGACGCTCCGCGACGTCGAGCCCTGTCAGCTTCGGCATTTCGATATCCATCACGCAAATGTCGGGATCAAGCGATTCGATCATCTGAAGCGCCTGCTCCCCGTCCGCCGCCTGACCGACGACTTCGATATCATCCTCAAGATCGAGCAACGCGCTGAGCGCGCCTCGCAGCATGCCTTGGTCCTCCGCAACGATGACTCTCATGCGCCCGTCGCCTCCTCTCCCGTTTTTTCCACAAGCGGCAGCTTAATGATCAGTTGCGTACCCGCTCCAGATTCAGAACGCCATTCGAGCTCTCCTTCGATCAGGCGCAGCCGCTCCCGCATGCCGCGCAGGCCGGAGCCTTCCGCAGCCTCGTTCCCTTGCACAGCCGCACAGCCGCGACCGTCGTCGCTCACCGTCATCACGATGCCCGCATCATGCTTGGCCCATTCGATCCGGCACGAAGAGGCCGCGCTGTGTTTGACCGCATTCGTCACCGCCTCCCGCAGGCACATCGCCATGATGTTGTCGACGAGCGGCGGCAACCCCGCCAGATGTTCCTCGCCTCGTGCCTCTAGAGGGATGCCCGCAGCCTGCAGCAGTTGCGACGCATGCGCGGTCTCCTCCCGCGTCGTAGCCGCGTTCATGCCCGATACGAGCTCGCGAAGCTGCTTTAACGCAGCCCGGCTCGTATTTTGCACATCCCGGATCTCAATCGCGGCTCGCTCCGGATTTTTGGCGATCAGCCGTTCGGCCAGCTCGCTCTTTAGCGTAATGAGGGACAACGTGTGCCCGAGCGTATCGTGGAGATCGCGCGAGATGCGCTGACGCTCCTCGCTTTTGGAGAGGCGGGCGATCTCGTCGTTGGCCAGGGACAGCTTGTTTTTAAGCTCGTTCGAACGCTTGGTCAGCTGCATGCCGAACGGTACCGTCATCATGATCAGCATCGCCGGCAAATATTGAAAAATATCCGTCTCGTTTTCGTACAAGCCGAAGTACGCCGCAACCGCCGCGAGCAGCGCCAGCATCGCGCCCATACCTGCGAATCTCTTCCACCTGACGTTCAGCACGCCGATGAGCGGCGACGGATAAAAGGTCAGGAACACGAAGTTTTCCCCGTACAGCCAGCAGAAGGCACCGACCATTGCCAGCAGAAGCAGGGCGGCCGTAAACCGGAGACGGGGGGCCTTGAAGCTGTACAAGTAGGTGCTGACGAACAAACCCAGCAACAGCAGGCTCAGCAACATCTGCCGGGCAGGCATGCTCAGAATCGTTTCAAGCGGAAATACCAGATAGACGAGCCATATGAGGGAAAAATAAAGGGGCGGCCCGTTGCGAGCCTGCCCGCTTTTTTGCTTCATGCTACACCGCTTCCTGCTTTTTCATGATATAGGAAGATAATATCACGAAAACGAAAGCGTAAGCAGCCAATATTCCGAAGCCGGCCCAGGCTGGATGTCCGCCTCCTACCAGGCTCCACGCGCCCTGTCCGACCCGGTAGGTCGGAAGCCACTTCGCGATATCCTGCATGATCTGCGGGAACGTGCTCGTCGGCATCCACAATCCGCCCATGACGGACATGCCCAGGTACAGGATCATGCTTAGTACTTGAACGGCATCCGCGTTGCGCATCGAACCGACGAGCGTGGCGAGCGCCATGAAGGCGAATCCGCCCAGCCAGATCCACAGCCCACTCTCGATCCAGACCGTCACAGACAGATCGATGCCCTTGGATATGCCCGCGACCGCGAACACGAGCACGATAATGACCAGGTTAATCAGCGCCTGGGCCACGATTTTGGACAGCACGTAGGAGCCCGAGGGAAGCGGCGTAATCCGCAGCAGGCGAATCCATCCTTGCGCTCGCTCCTTGGCGATGCGGGGCGCGAACGAGGTGAGACTCGCCCCGATGACACCGTAGGCGGTCATGGACATGAGGTAATACGGAATCCAATCCGTGCCGTCGATCGTTGCGTCCGCATTCATCGTACCGGTGAAAATGAAGAAGAAGGCGATGGGCATGAAGACGGAGAAAATGACGAACCGCTTGTTTCTCGCCGTACGCAGCATTTCCGATTTGCATTGCGCCCATGTCGCGCGCGCCGTCAGACTCATAAGAACAGCTCCTTCGATCCTTTAATATGTGGTTGGGTTAGTCCGCCTTGCGCACGAGCGCCTGGAACGCTTCCTCCAAGCCGCCGCTGCCGATCTCGATATCGCGCATGTCCGTTTGCCTGGCGATCAGATCGGCGATCAGCCTGTCCGTATCCTCGCTCATCAGCTTCACGCGCCTGCCGCTGCGGCTGAGCTCCGTTACGCCGGGAATGGCGCGTAGCTCCGCATCGCTTGTCCGCTCTCCGGTCGTGAACGAGATGATACGGCCCGTCGTACGGGCTTTGATCTCGCTCGGGGAGCCGTCCGCGACGATGCGGCCGTCGCTCACGACGACGATCCGGTCCGCGATGCTGTCCGCTTCCTCCAGGTAATGCGTCGTCAGCACGATCGTCTTGCCCCGGTCCGCCATCTTCCGCACCGTGTCCCAGAACAGCTGGCGCGAGGTGACGTCCATGCCGACGGTCGGCTCGTCGAGGAACAGCACTTCCGGATCGCCGGCAAGCGCGAGCGCGAATCCGAGGCGGCGCTGCTGGCCGCCGGAGAGCGAGGAGGCCATCTTCCCTTTTTCCGATTCGAGCGCAGAGATCCGCAGCAGATCGGAGAGCGGCAGCGGCTTGTCGTAGTAGCTGCGGAATAACTCGATCGTTTCGGATACTTTCAAGTTGTCGATGACGCTCACTTCCTGCAGCATCGCCCCGATTCTTTTCCGCACGCCCGCCTCGCGAGGATCGCTGCCGAGCAGCTTGACCTTCCCTTCCGTCGGCTGCAGCAGACCGAGGATCATCGACACCGTCGTCGTCTTGCCGGCGCCATTGGGCCCGAGCAGCGCGAGCACGCTGCCCTTGGACACGCGAAGCGACAATCCGTCAACCGCGCGTTTGCCTTTATATACTTTGCTGACCTGTTCGAGTTCGATGACAGCGTCCATCACATCTTCCTCCATTCGTCTAACCGCTAAAAACATTGTATCGTTTGGAGAAATGTTGATGCACTCACAAGCGTAATCTTCCTGGTATGACAACTGTCATATGAAAATCGTATGGCCGACGATGCCCGCATACCTTCCCATCCCATGCTTGAATTAGGTACAATAGGGAAGTCAGGCCAGCTTGACCGGTCCTCAAACTCTATATGGCAAAGGAAAATGCGAACCCATGATCATCCAACCGAAAACTCGCGGCTTTATCTGCACGACCGCGCATCCGGACGGCTGCGCTATCCAGGTTCAGCGTCAAGTGGAATATGTGAAAGGCAAGCCTGCCGTCAAAGGTCCGCGCAATGCGCTCGTCATCGGCGCATCTACGGGCTACGGTCTCGCCTCCCGCATCGTCGCGGCCTTCGGCGCTGGCGCGAATACGATCGGCGTCTACTTTGACAAAGCCGCCGAAGGTGCCCGCACAGCCTCGGCCGGCTGGTACAACTCGGCCGCCTTCGAAGAGGCGGCTTCCGAAGCCGGGCTCAAGTCGTTCAGCATCGTCGGCGACGCCTTCTCGGACGAGATCAAGGACAAGACGATCGCCACGATCCGCGAAGAGCTCGGACAAGTCGACCTCGTCGTCTACAGCGTCGCTTCTCCTCGGCGGACGCATCCGAAGACGGGCGAGACCTTCTCCTCCGTCATCAAGCCGCTGGGCGGCACCTACACGAACAAGACGGTCAACTTCCACACGGGCGAAGTATCGCTCGCCTCGATCGAACCCGCCACTGAGGACGAGGTTCGCCAGACGGTCGCCGTCATGGGCGGCGAAGACTGGGAGATGTGGATCGACGCGCTTCTCGAAGCAGGCGTCCTGACCGATGATGCGACGACCGTCGCCTATACGTACATCGGGCCGGAGATCACGCATGCCGTGTACCGCGAGGGTACGATCGGGCGCGCCAAGGAGCACCTGGAGGCGACGGGACTTCGCCTTAACGATCGGCTGTCCGTAAGCGGCGGTCGCGCTTTCGTATCGGTGAACAAGGCGCTGGTCACGCAATCGAGCTCCGCTATTCCGGTCGTTCCGCTCTATATTTCCGTGTTGTACAAGGTCATGAAGGAAAAAGAAATTCACGAAGGCTGCATCGAGCAAATGTACAGGCTCTTCTCCGAGCGTCTGTACGGCGGGGGCGAGAACGCTTTGGACGAAAAGGGCCGCATCCGCATCGACGATTGGGAGATGCGCCCGGAGATTCAAGCCGAAGTCGAGCAGCTGTGGGCGTCGCTCTCCACGGAAAACGTGTACGAGCTGTCGGACCTCGAAGGCTACCGCAAGGAGTTTTTCCAGCTGTTCGGATTCGAGACAGGAGCCGTCGATTACGAGGCGGAAGCCGAACCTGACGTAGCTATCGCGAATCTGCGTTAGACGACAAAGGGAGCCCCTCGTTGGGCTCCCTCTTTTTATGCGTTTTAAGAGATAATGCCGATAAAGGCGAGATCGAAGCGCGTGCCGGCGCAGTCCGGCTTGTTGCCGTGAATGACTTCAAGTTCGACCTCGTGTCTTCCTGCCGGCAAGTCGTCGGTTATCGTCTCCAGCTTAAGCCATCCGGTGGGCCCGCACCAAACAGGGCGCTCCCTGGACGTTTCCTTCCATTCCCCGCCGTCGATCCGGTACCGGCACTCGGCGGAATTTTTGCCGAAGTCGAATGCCAGGGCAAGTCCTCTTCCTTCAAAAGAAAAAGCGAGCTTGGCTCCGACCGCCGATGTCGACAGCGCACGATCGATCCATTCCAGCGTCACCCAACGCCGGACGGTCCAAGGCCCTTCCGTCCGTACCTCCTCGAACGGTACGAACGAAACCTCTTGCCAATGCCCGGGGTCCAGCGGCTTGGGCAAGCTTGCTGCCGCTCCCGCGTCCGCTCGTTCTGCCTGCTCGTCCACGCTTGCAAGTGCCGTTTGCAAATATCCGATGACGCTTCGGCCGTAGCTGTAGCTGCCCCGTTCCGTCGGATGAAGGCCATCCGGGAGCCATTCCTCCCAACGCATGAGACCCGCCTTCACTTCTTGGAACGCGTGCATGCCCATCCACACGGAGCTGAGGCCATAATGCTCCGCCAGCACCTCAAATTCCTCGATGCTAGGCGGCATATGCCCCTCCGACATCGGTCCATACATGTCCTGGCAGTATGTATAGACCAGCACCACATCGGTCGTTCCGCTCGCAAGCAGCTGCCTTAGCAAGCCTTCGCGCGTTTTTTGCCGACGCTCTGTTGCTACGCCATTGTCGTTCACCGCGAATTCCACGAAAACGAGATCGCAGCCCCGATCGTTAAGATCTCGCTTGGCACGGAAAGAAGCCAGATCGCTTCCCGTCGCGCCGATGCCCGCATTCTCCACGGCGACGCGGACCTGTGGATAATTCGCGACCAGCCAGCGCGTGACCGGCTCCGGCCAATTGTGACCGGCCCTTTCGTCCGTGATTGATCCGCCAATATATCCGACCGTTAGTCCGCCTTCCGCCAGCTTGCGCTTTGTGTTCGTTAATGGTCCGCGCATACGGACGATTTCCGGCTTGCTCGCTGCCCCCGTTCCCACTCGATCGCTCCCCTTCTTATTTTGCTGTTCGACGTTATTTTAACAGCATGGCGACTATTGGCAACCTTTATTATTGCAAATTTTTATCTCGTCCTTGTTCAATCTCTCCAAATTGGGTAATAGAAGATATCCCCTTACGATATGGAGGTCATCACAATGGTACTCGTACTCGGAATCCTAGCGGTTATCGTAGCCATCGTACTTTGGTTGGCCAAAGCAGCTGTCGAATTCGTCTGGTCTTTCGGCGGCATCGGCCTGATCGTCCTGATTATCGGTCTCGTCCTGCTGTCCCGTGGCCGCAGAAGCGCATTATAACCACTCTACTTAGAAGAAGCCGCCGGCATGTGCCGGCGGCCTTTTCGTTTGTTCATCGTACTTAGATGCAGCGCAGTACGCGGACCCTGGATGCGTTATTTTTGCTCATATCGATAGTCTCGTTCCGCTGTCGGACACAGAATCCGTTATCGGCGGGATTTTCAGTCGTTCTGACCCTCATCCGGCGAAATAGCGTCCCACCAGTCCGCAAACTTCGAAAGTGGCCTGAATTTCACCAAATAGCGACATCTGTGTCCGTCTTTCCTCGCACTGACTCGTAATCCACGGCTCCCCTGTGCCCGTATCGTCGTCCGCGTCGCTCTTTCGCCGCAATGCCTCGCCTGCATATATACATCTATTTTCGCCGTGTCGGCCCTTCTAGGTTGAAAAGATACAAATGTACATTTATTTTACTTCTCCAGCCCCATTTCCGGCTTGAGCTTTGCATTTACCTGCACATTTGCATCTTTTTTATCCCGTGTCGTTGGTCAGAAGAAAAAACCTGTACAATTGCAGTTATTTCGATCCGCCAAACCATCGAAGAGTCCCAGCATGCCGAATACGCGCATACCTGCTCCTACCATCGCCGTCCAACTGTATGTTCTGTAGAGTAGAGAACTGAAATTTCATCGGAGGGCGCAAGCCCTCCTTTTACTTTCCAGCACCCCCTGCATCAAACCGGACTTGAGGTTTTCCCTCATCCGGCTTTCCGATGTTCTTCGTCCTTCAGCGTTACGGTACTTTCTTTAGCTGGCGAGTTTCTTTAGTCCTGCTGACTGTGCCGCCATGGCGGCTTCCCTGGACTTGCTGTGTTTCTTACGACGGTTGCCCTTCTTGTTCCAGAACAGCATGAGGCGTTTTCGGATGTATCAGTCGATTTTGTTCAGGAATGGGTCGGCAAAGGAATCAAGCGCGTAGTAGTTCTTCCACCCCTGTATCTTGTGGTTTAGTTCCGCCACCATCTGGTTCATCGTCCAGTACAGGCGATTTCTCGGCTCGGTCGCTTCCTTCACCTTCTGCCTCATGCTCTGCATCGCTTTCTTTGACGGGTAAATGCGGAGGATAGACACCGTTTTGTTCCCTTTCAGCTTCTTCGGTATTTTCCGGTGATGCATCCCCAGAAAATCGAACCCCTGCTTATCGTCCCACAGGTTGATGAGCTTCGACTTTTCCCTGTTCATCTCGACTTCCAGCTTTCCGAATACCGCCTTGAGCACGTCAATCGCTCTTAGCGCTTGTTCCTTGGTTCTGCTCAAGATCACAAGATCATCGGCGAATCTCACCATCGTTCCCGTCTCTGCGAACTTCTTCTCCCAGATGGTATCCAGGTAGTTCAGATACAGATTCGAAAGCAAGGGTGAGATGACGCCGCCCTGTGGACTTCCCAAGTCGGTTTCGTGAAGCTGATCATCTTTCACGAATCCTGCTTTCAGCCACTGTCGGATCAGCTTCAGCACCCTTCGGTCACTGATCCGCTGCTCCACCAGTTGCATCAGTTTGTCATGGGCAATGTTGTCAAAGTAGCCGCGAATATCGATGTCGACCACCCAGTAGACGCCTTTCTTCATCGCTCGACGGATATGCCGGATCGCACCGTGCTGGCTGCGCTTGGGTCTGAATCCGTACGAGCAGTCTTTGAAGTCAGCTTCGAAGATCGGCTCCACCACGATTTTCGTCGCCATTTGCACGACTCTGTCCCGGATCGCCGGAATGCCCAGCGGTCGCATCTTGCCGTCCGCTTTCGGTATTTCCTTGCGTCTTGCCGGTAGTGGGCGATATTCTCCGTCCCTGAGCGTCGTCTGGATTTCGTCCACGAATCGTTCTTCGCCGATGACTTCCACGATGTGGTCAATGGTCATTCCATCCACCCCACCGCTTCCGCCGTTTCCTTTGACCCTCTTCCACGCTTCCCATAGGATGTCGCTGCGGTGCACCTTGTCGTATAACGCATGAAATCGCCGCCGCGGATTTTCCTTGGCTGCAAGGCTTAGTGCTTGTTGGAGTTGTTGAGCGTTTACTTTGGTGTCGTTAGCAGGTTTAGCTGCATTCACTGACTCTTACCTCCTCCAAGTACATGAACAAAGCAGGGGCTCTTCCCTCCGTGAGGTTTTGTTGTCCTCACTTCATCGGTATTACTGCCCCCTCCGACTCCCTTCCCGCAGCTCGCCACTTCACCTTTCGGGCTTATAGGTTTGCTCCTTACGAAAAAAAAATATCGTGCGGGGGAGGGTCTCCCTAGTTCCAGACACAACTTTCTCGGCATGCCGTTCCCCATACACCGGAGAGTTCTTCCGCGCTGCGCTTCCAAGGGCTTCACGCGTTCCATGACCTTCGCCCACATGTCCGGGGCTCGGCTCTCTCTTGTCCCTTTCGGGTCTTTTTTGACGATGCGGCAGGATTCACTTCATGTTACGGCCTGTCGATTTGCTCGCACTCCGCAGAGTTACTTTGTCACGGGGCTTCAACCTTAGGATCTCTCCACCAGTTGCCCGTCAGCTACGAGGCGACTTGGCTCTTACCTCGACCGGACTTTCACCGGCTAGTTGTGCCTAGCTTGGCTAGGCGCGCGACATGCACAAAAAAACCACCTTCCGAAGAAGGTGGTTCTCTCTTGCTGCTCTTAGCCTGGCGACGTCCTACTCTCCCAGGACCCTGCGGTCCAAGTACCATTGGCGCTGGAGGGCTTAACGGTCGTGTTCGAGATGGGTACGCGTGGGACCCCTCCGCCATTACCACCAGACC